>CAOKVX010000007.1 GCA_948472945.1 uncultured Clostridia bacterium | reverse complement strand
CAGAATTACAGGCAGAGTATGAAAAGCATAAAAGACAGGTAGAAATTATGCTTGAGCAGAGAAAAAGAAAGTGTCTGTAAGTGTTCAAAAATAGGTAAAAATGGTTTTTCGTAACACACTTGTAGCACACAAATAGCCTGTAAAGCCTTATTTTATACGGTTTGAAGTTCTCGAAGAGATAATTTATTATTAGCGAGCAGAAAATATATCGAAACCCACAGACACATTTTTGTTTGTGGGTTTTTTGATGCATGATGAGTTATACTCACAATGAGCAGGAAAAATCGCAAAACTTCCGCTAGAGAGGATTTAAAATTGCTTCGCACAATTTTAGACAACACAAAATTCTTACATCAATAGGACTGCCAAACAGCGAATTTCCTGATATATTAATAATTGCAGCCGGACTAATGATGGTAATACGTTCAGCTAAAGATAGATGTTTATTTTTATTCATAATGGTATCCTCCTGTGTACCAGCAGCACAAGGAGATCATACAACAAAAGTTGTAAAGATAAAATCCATCCATTCATTTTGATAATATCCACGGTTAGAAGAAAGAGGGGTGGAATTCAGTTTTGTAAATCGCCGGAGTTAAAAAAAATTTATAAAATGATAAATAAGACTTGCAAAATTAGAACTAATGTTCTATACTAGAGAAGTAATCTATCTTGTGGCAAAACAAATAAGTTACATTGTGGAGGAATTTACTATGGAAAAGATAATTATAAAATCAGAACCTCTGATTGTGGATAAAATAAGTGAGAATTACCTATTTGAAAAAATTCCTAATGCAAGATGGTCGGAGGCACAGATAGATGCATTTGTAGAAAAAGATTTATTAGGCAGATTATATAAAAGCGACATTATATATCAGAAAAAGACAGGAATTAAAGATATTGATTCTTCTGTTCCTTCAAAAGACAGTTTAACGGGAACAGGCGAAATAGACGTCATGGTTTTCAATTATTTTGGAAATCAAAATATAGATATTGTTATAGAGAATAAGATAACGGATATTTCATCTAATGCCGCTCTGTTAGAGGCAATAATATATGCAGATGGAAAGAAAGATAAGTATAAGTCCAGAGTTGTAATTGGGTATAATGGAAATGATGCAATATTAAAAGTCAGGGTAAGGGACAGCTGGCAAGATTTATATATAAACGGTAAGAAAATAAATGCATTTATAGGGCCTGAAATATTAAATCTCATATATAGATATCCTGATTACAATGTTTTTGAATTTGATATTTCTAATTTTACGCAGAAAGAGTTTCATAAAATTCTTGAAAGCCTGAGGATTATCTATCGAAATATTTCAGGTTTGCTTGCGGATAATGAAAATGCGCGTATTGATTTTACAATAGCATTTGTTGCATTAAAAATGATTACTGAGAAAGAAAAAATAGAATATCAAGGAAGTTCATATGGATGGGAGGATTTTGATAAGCCTGCAAAGATTAATGCGGCTGTAAATGCAATAAAAAATAGTGACAGATATGATAAATATAAGGATATATTTACGATTGTCTATAATAAGAAAACTAATAAAGTCTCGTTTGATTTTATGGAAACTATTGCGGAAATTGATGTTAATACTGTAAAGAAAATACATGAAGAGATAAGTAAAATACCTGTCATGCATGCATTGCCAATTGATTTGTTTGGAGAAGTGTATGAAGTGCTGGCAAGTAAAAAAACTAAAAAGGATTTGGGGGAATTTTTTACAAGAAGACATATTATAAGACCGTTACTTAGTATTTTTATAAATGATATGGATATAAGAAATATTGTAGACAGGTACGGTACGAAAAATCATGTTAAAATAGTTGACCCATTCTGTGGAACAGGTGGTTTTTTGACTGAGTTTTACAAATTGTTAGGCGAAAGAATTGACGCCGGATTAGAAATAAATGCGGCGCAGCTGGCTAATGAATCCTTTTATGGATATGATATTAATCCAAGTAATTCTACAAGAACAAAAATAAATATGTATTTGGCGGGGGACGGAGTATCTGATGTGGAAAAAAGAGATAGTCTCGCGTTAAATGATTCGGATGTTATTAAGGCTTTGGATACGCCTGAAAGACCTGAAAAATTTGATTATGTCATAACAAATGTACCATACGGAAAGGGTAAATGGGTAGTTGATTCTACAGTTACCAATAATAAACGTATGGAAATAAACGCTTTGATTAAGGTGGTGTCAATATTAAAACCTTCGGGAAAGGCGCTTGTTATTGTTCCTGACGGGATTTTGGAATCGCCGTCCCTTTCTTCAATCAGGCAGTGGCTTATTAAAAACTGTAAGATTGATTTTGTTATCTCTTTACCTAAGTTTGCGTTTGCACCATACACGAAGGAGAAAACATATGCGATTTCTTTTACAAAAAGAAATAATGCGTTTCATTCTGTAGAGGAACAGGAAATATATGATGAAAAGTTTTGGGCATATATTATTGATAATGACGGATATGCAAATTCTGATAAAAGATTTATGACTGGAAGATTGGACGCAAGTGGTAAATGGCTGCATAATGAATTGTCTATTTGGTATGACGACAAAGGCCGAGCTCATAAATCATTAATTGAAGAAAAGTATGGAGTTGATGGAAAAGAGCAGAATACTGATGAAAAGTACTATAATGAATGGGGAAAAGAGATTACAGGGAAAAAATACGGTTTTATTTTAATAAGCGATGTGCTGGGCGAGTATACGGTGAATTACAAAAAGATTGATAAGTTAAAAAGTGTATTTAGTGATATGTCAAGAACAAATATTGAATTGAATGATGAGCAAGAGGATTTACTTAAGAAAATATCTAAAAAGTCTGATTGTATCAAGGACGGAGCGATAAAAGAGGAGTTTGTGGATATATTTAAAATTATGGGAGTATTATATGATGCTGAGGAAGACTGTTTCTATGATTTGAGAAATCCAATCAAAGTACATCAGGTTAAT
Organism: uncultured Clostridia bacterium; assembly: GCA_948472945.1. Classification (GTDB taxonomy): domain Bacteria; phylum Bacillota; class Clostridia; order Lachnospirales; family Lachnospiraceae; genus V9D3004. The sequence continues at coordinate 112,333 of CAOKVX010000007.1, read as the reverse complement.
ATACTTCCTGAAAAATATTTTAGATGCGGTGTATCAGAGGAAATTTCATCAGAATCTTTATCAAAAGAGGTGGCTAAAATAAAAAGGGAGTTAAATAATATATTTAAGGATGTGATGAAGTGGTAATTCGTGAATGTCTTGATATTTTAGGCGGGAATTCCGGGCTTACAGAAAGCGTAATATATTGGAATCCGCCTAAGAATAGTAATAGAGCTGTTACAGTTTATTCTGGGTCTACCATTGATACAAATATGCTTGGAGTTGTTGACAAAGATACTATGATAAATGACAGAAAGATAAAAATATTTAAAGCTCCAGCGATTATTATTGTACGAAAAGGATTAGCTGGAAAAACCAAATTTATAGAAAACGGGAAATTTACAATTAATGATGATGCTTATGCAATTACCATTAAACAAAGATATGCCGATGAAATAAATATTCGATGGATTGAAAAAGTAATTCAATATAATGCAGACTGTTGTATAACATCTAAGGGAACGAATGGAACATTTTCAAAAGAACAATTTTTAGACTTGGAATTTGAATATCCGTCAATGAAAGAGCAGGATGAAATAGTTAACATATATAAAAAGATTAGCAAATTGAAAGATAACACAAATTTTTATATTGAACGGTTAAAAAAACTAAACAGCTTTGTTATAAGCGGCGATGTGATTTGTAAGTTGAAAGCCGGGGCAATTTTTGAAATTGCAGGTGGAAATTCTGGATTGACTGAAGAATTTATATATAACAATCAACCGTCATCTGAAAGAGAAACTGTCGTGGTATTTTCGTCATCGACGAATGAGTCTACCAATATGGGAGTCGTTTCAAAAAATGCATTATTAAATAGTAAAAAAATAAAATGTTTTGACGCTCCTGCCATCATTATTTCAAGGAATGGACAGGCAGGGAAAGCATTATATATTGAAAGAGGAACATTTACAACAAATGACCATGCGTACGTATTGAATGTTAAGCAAGCCTATAAAAAAACTGTGGATTTAGAGTGGTTTTCATATGTTTCAGAGCAATATACACACAATTGTGTTACGTCAAAAGATTCTAACGGAACATTTAACAAAGAAATGTTTATGAATAAGCAAATAGACATTATTGAATTTGAAGCGCAAAAGAAGATTGTCAAAAAGAAGAGAGATATAGGTGCGCTGCATTTAAGACTTAAACAATTTAGAAATATACTTGATGCAAAAGAAGAAAACTGTAATTTAATTTATTAAAATATTGCATTATTCTAGAGATTTATAGAAAATATAGCGGGTATTCTTTCAGGGGAGCAGGTGTATTTTGTACGGACGCCATTGCTATGGAATATACGCATTTTGAAGAAAAAAATAGCTTCTGACAATTTGACGATCTGAGTTCCGTTAGCTGAAAGACGGGAGGATGTATATGCACATCGACGCTACGAAAGGCTGGTGCAGATTTGATTATTAGCGTAAGCCGCAGGACTGATATTCCAAATTATTACTCAGAATGGTTTTACAATAGAATAAGAGACGGATATGTATATGTACGCAATCCAATGAATACACATCAGGTAAGGAAGATAGATTTGTCGCCGGATGTTGTCGACTGTATTGTATTTTGGAGCAAGAATCCTGAGCCGATGATAGACGGACTGGACGCACTTTCAGATTATAATTTTTATTTTCAATTTACACTGACCGGATATGGAAAGGATGTGGAGTGTAATGTGCCGCATAAAAAGGAGAAAATGATACCGGTGTTTAAGAAGCTGTCTGATAAGATAGGAAAACGTAAGGTAGTTTGGAGGTATGACCCGATTATGTTTAACGGTGTATATACACCGGAGTATCATTTGAAGGCATTTGGACACATTGCGGATTCACTTGAGGGTTATACTGAAAAATGTGTAATAAGTTTTGTAGATGAATATGCTAAAAATAAGAAAAACCTGCGCTCGCTCGGGGCCTATGCGCTTGACGAATATATGATGCAGGAGTTTGCCTTGGCTTTATCTGATACTGCAGCGAGGAATGGAATAACAATTTGCAGCTGCGCTGAGGTTAAAGACCTGTCCGAATTCGGTATTGAGCACAACTGCTGTATAGATAAAAAGCTCATCGAAGATATTACAGGTCGTACATTAAAGGTAAAAAAGGACAGGAATCAGAGAAAAGAGTGCGGATGCGTTGAGAGCGTAGATATCGGCGCTTATAATACGTGCAGAAACGATTGTAAATATTGTTATGCAAACTACAGTTATGACAGCGTTATGAAAAATTGCGCTGTATATGACCCATTATCTCCGATACTGTGTGGAACGATTTCAAAAAACGATATAGTAAAATAATCAGAAGCATGTTACTGTTATAAAAATATTTCTTTATAACAAAAAATCCCGAGCGCTGACTGTTTAGCGCCACAGTGATGTAATACATATAATTCTTTTAAAATAAGTTTAGCATCAAAAACAATTATATCAAAGCATTATCAACATAAATAAATCCATATTTCAATAAAAAATTAAAAATACAGATTTACAAGAACGATGTTTTACAAATTATTTTGATTATTCATTTAATTATATAATTTAACATATTATATATTAATTTTGAGTAACCTTATCACAATAAAGTATATGTTATGAGTTTTAAACAAAAATTATGAAAATGAAAAGTATATTTGATTGACTGTTTAAAGTGTTTGTGAAATAATTAAAATCAAAGCTCAACGTCGCCAATTTGAACCCGTTTCGAAAACTGCTATTTTGCGAATGCGTGTGTTAGTTTCAATCGCCGTAGCCACCGCTGCGACTCATTCAACTGCCTTTTACATTCACAAAATAACCGTTTTCGAAATCTTTTGACCGAGGATGGTGAATTTTGGCGCCGTTGAGCTACATTAAAGAGAGGGAAATCAAATGAGCGTTAATATATGTGAAATTATAAAAAACGAACTATTTTCTATGCAGGATAAGGGGTACAGGGATTTTCAGAGCAGACTTATACCTAATATAGATAAAGATAGAATTATAGGTGTACGTTTTCCACATGCAAGAAAATATGCGGTTCAGATTGCCGGTAATCCGGATATTGAAAAATTCCTTAACAGCCTGCCGCACTTTTATTATGAAGAAAATAATATACATGCGTTTATCATTGAGCGGATAAATGATTATGATGAGTGTATTAGCGAGATAGAGAAATTTCTGCCCTATATTGATAACTGGTCTACCTGCGACTCAATTAAACCTAAGGTGTTTAACAAACATAAGGAAAAAATTATAAATTCGATAGAACGATGGCTTAAATCTGACCATCCCTTTACCGTACGTTTTGGCAGTAATATGCTGATGACCTTTTTTCTTGACGGGGATTTCAGGAAAGAGCATATTGGGTGGCTTGCCGGCGTAGATTCCGACGACTATTATGTACAGATGGGAATTGCATGGTATCTCGCTACAGCGCTTGCGAAGCAGTATGATGATGCAGTAACTTATCTGGAAAATAAGAGGTTTTCTGTAGGTCTGCATAATAAAGCGATACAAAAAGCCAGAGAGAGTTACCGTGTTTCAGACGAAAGGAAAGAATATTTAAAATCGCTGAAGCGTGTATAAATTAATAGCGTGTCAGGATAAAGATAGAATGTAAGTATATTAGGGTACTATTTCCATATTGTAATATGCACAGCCGTATGTTATCATTATGGTTAGCGTAGGGTAACTGAAATGATAAGCAACAAATATTTATACTATAAAAAGGCTTGGCGCCGACGAGTGCGGGCTGGCCTGTATTTGGTTATTTACTTCGATTTGGTCCGTCAAACGAGCGTCCACCGGACACTTAGGACTGCTGCGTGAGCGTAAATATAGGCAATATGAAGTGAAAATAACATGAAATTAAAATATTGGAGGTGTGTGTATGAAGCTCGGTGAGCTGGCAATTGGACAGAGTGCCAAGATAATTAATATAAAAGGTAAAGGAGAATTACATAATCATTTGCTTGACATGGGCCTTACTCCGGGTACTGTTGCAAGTCTTAGAAAAAAAGCTCCTATGGGAGACCCTATTGAAATAGAAATTAGAGGATATGAACTTACTCTCAGGCTTGCAGAAGCTGATAATATTGAAGTAGAGCTTATAGAGTCGGTTGAAAGCGTGGTCAAAAAATCAGACCGGTACAAGCCGATAGAGCATCCGCGTGTAGGTGAACTTGGCAAGGCTCAGAGCTACCGTGACAGAAAGATAGGAAATAAAATTCCAAAGGGGATGCCTGTCTCGTTTGCGCTTATTGGCAACCAGAACTGCGGAAAAACTACGCTGTTCAACCAGTTGACAGGCTCTAATCAGCGTGTTGGAAACTTTCCGGGTGTTACTGTTGACAGGAAAGACGGCATTATAAGAAATTATCCTGAGGCGGCCGTTACTGACCTTCCGGGCATCTACTCGTTATCTCCGTATTCAAATGATGAGATTGTTACAAGAGATTTCCTGATGAAAGACAGTCCTATGGGAATTATAAATATAGTTGACGCGTCAAATATTGAGCGCAATCTGTATCTCACGATACAGCTTATGGAGCTTGGTATTCCTATGGTGCTTGCGCTTAATATGATGGATGAGGTCCGCGCCAATGGAGGCAGTATACGCATAAATGAGTTGGAAGAAATTTTAGGTATTCCTGTGGTTCCGATTTCAGCGGTAAAAAACGAGGGGATTGACGAGCTGATAGACCATGCAATGCACATAGCGAGGTACAGGGAGGCGCCCGGAAGAATTGATTTCTGCGAGGACAGCGGAAGAACCGGTGACAAGGTAGGGGCTGTACACAGGTGTATTCATGCGGCCGAGCATTTGCTTGAACCATATGCGATTGCATCGGGAATTCCGGTAAGATTTGCGTCAACCAAAATGGTAGAGCATGACAGGATTATAGAAGAGTCATTAAATATCCCGGAGGATGAAAAGGAGGTTCTTGGCAGGATTATCGATGTAATGGAGAGGGAGAGCGGACTTGGAAGAGAAGCCGCCCTTGCGAATATGAGATTTTCATTTATAGAGAAGCTCTGTGCAAAGACAGTTGTAAAGCCGCGTGAGAGCAGGGAGCATAAAAGAAGTGTGGCAATAGATAAAATTTTGACCGGAAAATATACGGGTATACCGTGTTTTATTGGAATCATGGCTCTTGTGTTCGTAATGACATTTAATTTTATTGGAACATTTCTGTCGGACGTTATGTCTACATGTGTTGATTATATTATAGGGTTGATAGACGGACGGCTGACGGCAATGGATATTAACGCAGTAGTACATTCTCTTGTAGTGGACGGAATATGTAACGGCGTGGGAAGTGTGTTAAGTTTTTTGCCTGTTATCGTTACTTTGTTTTTGTTTCTGTCAATACTGGAAGATACGGGATATATGGCAAGAGTTGCGTTTATAATGGATAAACTGCTCAGAAAAATAGGATTGTCCGGAAGAAGCTTTGTTCCGATGCTCATAGGGTTTGGATGTTCCGTTCCTGCAATTATGGCAACGAGGACTTTGTCAAGCGAGCGTGACAGGCGTATGACTATTTTTCTAACTCCGTTTATGAGCTGCAGTGCAAAACTGCCTATATATGCACTGTTTACCACTGCATTTTTTCCGAAAAATATGAGAGCCCCTGTTATGATTCTGTTATATTTATTTGGTATTGCATGCGGAGTAATATATGCGCTGGTATTAAAGAAAAGAAAATATAACGGCGAGCCGGTGCCTTTTGTGATGGAGCTTCCGAACTACAGAATTCCATCTGCAAAAAGTGTGGCGTTCCTTATTTGGGATAAGGCAAAAGGATTTATACAGAAAGCCTTTACGATAATACTTTTGGCGGCAATAATAATATGGTTTCTTCAGACCTTTGATTTAAAATTTAATATTGCGGACAGTCCTGACTCAAGTATACTTGCACATATAGGCGGATTTATCGCTCCTATTTTTAAACCTCTTGGATTTGGGGACTGGCGTGTTTCAACGGCACTTATCACCGGATTGACGGCAAAGGAGAGTGTTGTGTCAACCCTCACTGTCCTGCTCGGCGGAGACATATCAGGGCTGAATACACTGTTCACTCCGTTTACTGCGTTTGTATTTTTGGTATTTACCCTGTTATATACTCCGTGTATTGCAGCAATTGCAACAGTAAGACGTGAGATTGGCGGTAAAAGCGCGGCTATAGCAACTGTTTTAGGCCAGTGTGCTATAGCGTGGATTATTGCATTCATAGTACATACCGCCGGATTGTTCTTTATCAGATAAATAGGCGGCGTCATTGTAATTCAAGCCATGTCTGAGCTGCGGCATACACTGCTAATTTTTCATATTCATTTAAAAGTGAGTCGTCAGCAAATGGAATATAAGCCCATGTTCCGTTTTCAGACACTACTGAAGGGGTTGGTATTGGAGTAGGAACCGGCGTTGGTTCCGGAGTTATTACAGGAGTAACTGTAGGACTTGTGCCGGAGGTTCCGATAACAGGAACAGCGGTTGGTTCCCTCCATAATAAAAGTATACGGGGCTTTGAATATTTAACCGCCAAGTATAAGTAAATGAATATTCTATATTTTATCACATACGACTTATGAACTGCAATCTGTAGTAATAAATTTATGAAAATATAGATGCAAATATATACAGTAAAACCGCATGTATTTTTAAGAAAGATGGATATAATTATAGTATACAGGCATAAGGATTCATATGTATCATGCCGGAATGAAAAAGGAAATATAATAAAATTGAAAGTGAGGATGTTAAATGAAGAAATCTAATATACTGATTATAGGACTTGCGGCGGCATTTTTGCTTTCCGGCTGCAAATCAGATTCAGACAGCGCTGATAATGGGGAGATAAAACAGCAGACTGCAGAAGTTGAACAAAATTCGGATATAAATCAAAATAACGGACAGGTTGAATCTACAGAGCCGGATGGATCTGCCGGACAGGGTCAGACATCAAACACATCCGGACAGGGTCAGTCATCAGGTCAGGGCGTAACAACAAGTCGGAAAGACACGACAGGGCAGGATGGTACAACACATACAGTTGATGAGCTTCGCAGTATGGTTAATAATTTTGTACAAAAAATTGACAACCTGACGACTGATAAAACAAATACAAAAGACAGAGAGCAGTTTTTATCGCTGAAGAACGAGGAAGAACAGATTGATAATTTCCTTGACATTTACGAGGATGAGATTGAAAATAAATACAGGAATCAATCTATTACAAAAAATGAGTTTGATGAAATTGAAAATGAAATAGAAATTCTTGAGGACATGCTTGATGATGCGGAAGACCGTTTAGAGGATGTGTTCGGTATTGATGATTAAGAGTGCAGGCAGTATATAAATTTTGATTAATATAATTAAGTGGGGGATTTTTCATGAGAAAAACAGCGCTAACAATAGCTGGAAGTGACTGCAGCGGCGGAGCGGGGATTCAGGCAGATATTAAAACAATGCTTGCAAACGGGGTATACGCAATGAGCGCCATAACTTCACTTACGGCACAGAATACAATCGGTGTTGCACGGATTGAGGATGTCTCAGAAGATTTTTTGGAGGCTCAGCTCGACTGTATATTTACTGACATTTTTCCTGACGCCGTGAAAATCGGAATGATGTCCTCGTCAGGGCTAATTAAAGTCACGTCGAAAAAACTTCGGGAATATAGCGCCCGGAATATTGTAGTTGACACTGTAATGGTGTCCACAAGCGGAACTAAGCTCATAAGTGATGACGCAGTGGAATATATGAAAGAAAAACTATTTCCGATTGCCGCGCTCATAACGCCTAACATTCCGGAGGCAGAAGTATTGTGCGGTTTTGGAATACACGATGAAAAAGATATGGAAAAGGCGGCGAAGCTTATTGGTGACAGGTTTGACTGCGCGGTTCTCTGTAAGGGCGGTCATAATATAAACAGCGCAAATGATTTGCTGTACGAAAATAATTCATTTAAATGGTACGAGGGCAAAAGAATTAATAACCCAAACACTCATGGAACAGGCTGTACGCTCTCAAGCGCAATCGCATCGGGTCTGGCAAAAGGCTACAGCATTGACAGGGCTGTGAGGCGCGCAAAGGAGTATATATCGCAATCACTGGCAGCCATGCTTAATCTTGGCAAAGGCAGTGGGCCGCTTGACCACGGGGCTGTTTTAGATAAATAATTTTTCAGGTGTTTCTTATAGAAACACCTGACTCTAATATCTTTTAAATTCTGTATTTTCTTATATATAGCTCAAACCCTTATTACAAAATTTGACAAGTTATATTATGTATGATAAGATATTTGATAGTAATAATAGTTATAACAGCCGCATTCAATTTATTAATATTGTTATATAATGAAAGGTGGTTCTCGGATGAAAAAAAAAATATTATTGATTGTATTGGCTCTATTAATAATAACTGCTGTTATAACTACGTATTTTGTGTTAAGAATGAATAATAAAGGCTATCTGATTGAAACTTTTAAAGCGGAAGATTATGATAAGATAGAAATGTGGCAGAATAATACATGTTCTTTAATAACGGAAAAAGATAAAATTGAAGATTTTATAAATATGATACAGACAAAAAAATTGAAAAGACGGTATGTAGTTGAAGACAAGATAGGATATGTATTTTATGTAAAGCTCTGTAAAAATGATAAAATTATTAATGAAATGGTGATTGGAGGCAGTGCAAATATAACTGTATTAGATTATACTACGGATGAAGAAAAAGCAGAGTATTATGATTTTGACGTACCGTCTGCCGATGACGAATATAAAGATTTTTTTAAGTTCTATAATAACTTCTTAGATAATGTGGATTAATATATTTTTTATTACATTGTTTTATATTACATATAGAAACTGGAGCCTGATTTGCCTCAGGCTCCAGTTTATTAAAAACAATTTATTTTGTAGTGAAGAAGAAATTAAAGCATATATTTTTCAACATTTCCTTTGAGGGTGTCTGAACTTACCAGAAGTTCCTTGGTGTGCGCATAACAGTCTTGCGTCATAGACATATTCTCTTCGCCTCGGCGAACGGAATCTTTCAGCGTCGACTCAATCTCATTAAGTTTATCAAACAGTGTATTTAAAATTCTGGTAATGTCGTTAATCTGCCCTGTCATTCTACTGTTGTCGTCTAAAGACCGGAGCAGTGTGCTGCGCGTAGAGTCAACTATTTTAATTCCGTTGTTTACAAATTCATTATTATTATTGATTATATCCTCAATCTCAAGATTAACTTTTAAAGTGTCCTCGCTCAGCTTACTAATTTCACCCGCTACAACTGCAAATCCTTTTCCGGATTCACCTGCGCGTGCGGCCTCAATGGATGCATTTAGAGATAATAGCTGAGTCTGTGATGAAATTTCGTGAATCATAGACACAAAATTTGATATCTGGGCGGAACTTTCGCCGATTTTCTGCATACTTTCAGTGAGAGCCTGCATATCCTGCGCGCCAATCCTGTTAAGCGCTGCGCTGTTGTCGTTGACAGCCTGACTTGTAGAAGTTATCTGCTCATGTATATGCCTCATATCGTTGCGGAACTGTTTAAATTCACTTTGCAGTTCATTCATCGAAGCAGTCTGTTTAGAACTGTTTTCAGCCATATCGCTTGCGGTGGCTGCGATATCCTCAGACGATATGTTAAGATTGTTTGAAACGTCGTTAATCTCAGTAAGTATGCTTCGTACCTTTGAAACAATTTCGTTGATTGAGTTTTGGATGGCTATAAAATCACCGCGGTACTCAATCTCGCTTTTTACATTGAGGTTATCATTTGATATTTCCGACAAAACTGAATCAATATCCTGTATATAACTTCTTAAGCTCCGGACCATAGTATCTAAAGAGTCCTGTAATTCCTGAATATCGGTAATGTTAGTTTTGTTATGAAATACAACATTTAAATCACAGTTCGACAAGGTTAATATTTTTTGTTTGATAGTTTCAAACGGAATAAAACCATTTGATATAACAGTAATAATTCTCTTTTTCATTGCCACTATCGTAATCGTTAAAATTAAAATATAAATAATGATTAATATGATAAGCTTTACAATCAGGTGGCGCAGACCTATACCTACATATAGTTTATAGGATATGTCTTTGAGCGGCTGCAGTGACGCCGCAGACAGACTTACTCCTGAAGTGCGGATAAGGGTTCCGTTTTCATCAGATGCGTTGCCAAACGGAGTGTCGGCAAAATCGGTCGATTTGTCCTCTGTCAATGCATATTCCTCAATAGGGCATGATACGATAATACCCTCGGAAGATACTAAAGTTACGTTCTGCAAATCAGTGCAAAATGAATTGATTGCGGACTGAAGTGTGGTGATATCTATATCAATCGCCATAACAGCGTCAGTTCCCTTTATAGATTTTGAGAGAGATATACAGAGACATCCGTATGTAGCGTCGACATAAGGTTCTGATATGAACAGGCTGTTGCTTTCACTTGCACCGGAATACCAGTCGCGTTCCTCTACTAAATAGCCGTCCTCTGGAATCCAGTTGTCACTGCATATCATTTTTGTTTCAAGTGTCGGCGAACCCAAGTAAGCCGCTAAAATAGAGTCATTTTCACCGGCAACAGTTTCAAGGTATTTCTGTGTAGTGTCATAGTCTTTTAACATATCTGTGTCATAATTAATATAGCACAGAAAAGAATCAAGAAGTGAAATCTGCTCGCGAAACCAAGACTCAACATTATATTTACTCTGTGTTTTGAGAATAGTGTTTTCATCTTTGAAAGATGAAATTTCAAGCCAGGCTACCCATATGAGAGCCAGGGTTAAAATGGTAATGATTACAATGCGTAAAGATTTAATAATTTCTTTTTTGAACTTTTCACTATAGCTCTGCATATTTTCCTCCTAAAAATAAAATTAATATCGCTATAATATCATAGGAACATGCATTTTGTAAATTGAAATTTGTGTTGTTTTTTATCTTTTTTTTATAATTATATTGTTTTTTAGTCCCGCGGGCAATGATTATAAGCGTCTGGTGGACACTCGTTCAGGACCGACCGAAATGAAGTGTAGACTCATGCAGCCATGCAGGAATGTCTGATATCTTCAAGTTAAAAAAGTCCCCTGCATCTGAGTATGCCGGGAACTTTTTTATAGGGGAGGATTAAGTATTAAAACTTCGTCCTTGGTGTTAACACTACGTAAGAAAGAGGGGGATATCTTACGTGATGTTAATAGTATTATGTCCGGTTAAAAAGAAAATATACACATAAATAATAAAACATTTAAAATATTTTTCAGTTTTATTCTTATAATATATTATAGTAAAAATATATCTGGCAGTAAAAGTATATCTGACCGGTTTATCACTATGAATAATATTGACTTTTTAATGGAAAAATAAAATAGAATTATTTTTTTTATAGGAGGCAATATTATGGCAAAGTGTGAGATAACTGACGTGAGGGCCAGAGAAATTATTGATTCAAGAGGTAATCCTACAGTCGAGGCAGTTGTGACGGTTGACGACAGAATACAGGGTGTTGCCGCGTGTCCAAGCGGAGCGTCGACAGGTAAATATGAAGCGGTTGAACTTCGGGACGGCAAATGTACATTCGAACAATGCGAGCGTGAGTTCTGGAAAGACAGATATAACGGTAACGGTGTGCTTCAGGCTGTTGATAATGTAAATGTTGATATAAGAAGGTCGCTTGTGGGACATTGCGTGCTCGAACATGGCGAGCTTGACAATATGATGATAAAGTTAGACGGAACGGATAACAAGGGAAAGCTCGGAGCAAATGCAATACTGTCTGTTTCACTTGCCGCGGCCAGAGCCGGTGCAAAAGTTAAGAAAATGCCTTTGTACAAGTACATTGGAGGAATATCTGCGTCTACAATGCCTGTACCAATGATGAATATTATAAATGGAGGCGTTCACGCAAAAAATAATCTTGATTTTCAGGAATTTATGATTATACCGATTCCGCACGAGCCGGATTACCACTGCTGTTTTCGGGAGTCTTTGAGGATGGGAACGGAAGTTTACCAGCATCTCAAGGGCGTGCTTGCAAAAAAGGGGTTGTCGACAGCGGTCGGAGATGAGGGAGGATTTGCGCCTGACGTAAAAGACGCAAAGGAAGCACTCGACATTCTTGTGGCAGCGATAAAAGAAGCCGGATATACGCCGGGAAAAGACATTTACTTTGCGATGGACGCGGCGGCGTCAGAATTGCATCAGGCTGACAGTGGAATGTATTATTTTCCGGGTGAGAGCAAGGCAAAGTGTGAGTCGCTTGAAAGTGGCGGTAAGAAAGATGGGGAGGGATGCGGATGTAACACGCAGGAGGTTGCAGCGCACCAGCCTGACACCATATGTACGCAAATTACACGTTCGACAGATGAAATGATAGCGTATTACACGGAGCTGGTAAACGAATATCCTATTATTTCTATAGAAGACCCGCTTGACGAGGAAGACTGGGATGGATGGAAGAAAATTACTGACAAGCTTGGAGACAGGATTCAACTTGTCGGAGATGATTTGTTTGTCACGAACTGCGAGAGACTGAAGAAAGGAATAGAGATGGGATGCGCCAATTCCATTCTTATAAAGCTCAATCAGATAGGAACCCTGTCAGAGACGATGGACGCTATAAGACTTGCAAAAACAGCAGGATATACCGCAATAGTGTCGCACCGTTCGGGCGAGACCGAGGACACTACTATAGCTGACCTTGCAGTGGCGCTCAACACCGGACAGATTAAAACCGGAGCCCCGTGCCGCAGCGAGAGGGTATCAAAGTATAACAGGCTTATAAGGATAGAGGAAGAGCTGGGTGTAAGCGCGGCGTTTCCAGGGATTAAGGCATTTAAGACAAAAAGGTAAATAGATTTGCTTAAAAAGGTTGGAGTTGTGAGAGTAAGTGATTATGGTTAATTATAGTCACTTACTCGAATTGCGTCTGTATTTAAAATTGAAAGAAATAAATACTTGACAAAACAATTAAATATATGTTTAAATGTTCATAGAAGATAATGATAACTACTTATCTTTATATGAACATTTTTGATTGGAGGATGATTATCTATGAAAAAGAAATACAAAATTGAAGTTGATTGTGCGGCGTGCGCATTAAAAATGGAAGAGGCCGTAAAAAAGATTAGCGGGGTAAAGGATGCCGCGGTTGGATTTATGACACAAAAAATGAGCGTAGAGTTTGAGGAGGGCGCAGACGTTGACGCAGTCATGCAGCAGGCGGTTAAGGCGTGCAAAAAGGTCGAGCCTGACTGCGAAGTGTTCCTGTAGATTGTTTTGAATATCAGATGTCTGAGATAAGCGGGGGGAAACGCTATGAATAAAAAGCAGAAGAAAGTGTTGATAAGAATAATTGCCTCTTTTGTAATGACAGTTGGATTTTTATTCATTCCGGTGACAGGGGCGGCCAAATTTGCACTTTTTATGATACCATACCTCATTATAGGGTATGACATACTAAGAAAAGCAGCGCTGGGAATCGTGCACGGTGAGGTTTTTGACGAGAATTTTCTTATGGCAATAGCGACGGTCGGTGCGCTTTTGCTTGGGGATTATGTCGAGGGAACGGCGGTAATGCTTTTTTACCAGATAGGGGAACTGTTTCAAAGTTATGCGGTTGGAAAGAGCAGAAAAAATATAACGGAACTTATGGACATAAGACCGGATTATGCAAACATAGAGGAAAATGGTGAGATAATTCAGGTCGACCCTGATGAAGTGGAGACGGGAACAGTCATAGTCGTAAGACCGGGTGAGAAGATACCGATTGACGGGATTGTCAGGCAAGGCTCGTCAACGATAAACACAAGCGCCCTTACAGGCGAGAGTGTTCCAAGAAGCGTACATGAAGGCGACGAGGTAATAAGCGGATGTGTGAATATATCCGGTGTATTGCGTATTGAGGCGACAAGGGAATTTGACGAATCTACAGTTTCTAAAATTATTGAGCTTGTAGAGAATTCGAGTATGAAAAAATCAAAGTCAGAAAATTTTATTACCAGATTCGCCAGATACTATACACCTGCCGTATGTATAGGGGCTTTTGTTCTGGCTGTGGTGCCGCCTCTGTTCGCTGTAATGACAGGAGGGAATGCCGAATGGACAAAATGGCTCATACGTGCGCTCACAATACTTGTAATAAGCTGTCCGTGTGCGCTTGTAATATCAATTCCGCTTAGCTTTTTTGGCGGAATAGGAGGAGCTTCGGCACAGGGAATACTCGTCAAAGGATCTAATTACCTCGAGGCGCTCTCAAAGGTAAAATATGTTGTATGTGACAAGACCGGAACACTGACAAAAGGAGTCTTTGAGGTTACGCATGTCGAGCCTGAGGAGTGGATTACGGAAAGAGAGCTCGTCAGGTACGCAGCTCATGCCGAGAGTTATTCAAACCATCCTATAAGCAAAAGTATTAAGTCGGCCTGCGGCGATGAAATTGACAATGCCATCGTAAGCGGCGTCGACGAAATTGGCGGACACGGTGTGGAGGCGCTGGTGGACGGTGTGAAAGTGGCGGCGGGAAACGCAAGGCTGATGAGGCGGATTGGAGTAGAATACAAAGTTCCTGATAGAGTCGGCACAGAGGTACATGTTGCTGTCGACGGAAGATATGCGGGGTATATTATAATATCCGACGTAATAAAAGAGAATGCGCATGAGGCTGTGGCAGATCTTAAAGCAGCGGGTGTAAAACAGGTCGTAATGCTGACTGGAGATGCAAAGAAAGCGGCCGAAAGCGTGGCTGGGGAGATAGGTGTGGATGTGGTAAAGAGCGAGCTGCTACCGGAGGATAAAGTAAAAGAGGTTGAGAGTTTGCTTGAAATTAAAGGCGATAATGAAAGGCTTGCGTTTGTGGGCGATGGAATCAACGACGCGCCGGTTTTGTCTAGGGCCGATATCGGTATCGCTATGGGAGCCCTTGGCTCAGACGCCGCTATAGAGGCTGCGGATATTGTGCTTATGGATGATAATCCGGCAAAAATAGCAGACGCGATGAAAATATCTGTTAAGACGATACGTATAGTCAGACAGAATATAGCTTTTGCACTTGCGGTAAAGCTTATATGCCTTGCTCTCGGTGCTATCGGTTTTGTCAATATGTGGTGGGCAATTTTTGCGGATGTCGGCGTAATGGTAATCGCGGTACTCAATGCAACGCGCGCGCTGTACAACGGCAAGACCAATACGCGGCAGCAGAGCTGATTGAGCTAGTTTCTTTTTTGTCTGGCGTGGGAATAAAATACAGATAGGGAATGATAATATGGATAACAAAACTAATATAAACCTTCCCCACGAGCATGACCGTAATATCGGTAATGTTTTGGGGCGTATGCCTGATATAGGGGAGTGTGCCGAAGTTGCGGATATGTTTAAGCAGGTATGCGACGCATCACGGCTTAGGATATTCTGGCTGCTCTGCCACTGCGAGGAGTGCGTTACAAACATTGCGGCCGCAATGAAGATGACCGAGCCGGCTGTATCGCATCATTTAAAGGTGCTGAAAAAAAGCGGACTCTTGGTAAGCCGCAGGGATGGAAAAGAGGTATACTACAAAATCTCGGAGAACGAAATGTCTGACCTTCTACACCGAGCGTGCGAAGCAATGTTTAAAATAAAATGCCCGAACAGCTGATGTCCGGGCATTATTGTATATATTAAAATAATAAATCAAAGTGAAATTTAATTAATTAGTTCAAAAAGCCATTTCATTTGGAATAACGGCGTAGAAATTGTCGAACGAGACAATAATGTAGTCCTCCTCGGAGAACAGGCCGACTTCCGCCTCAGTGACAACATAGGCCACGGGCAGCTGTGGATTAATCTCGGTTCTTGACGCATTGACATAGTAGTATTTCTCTTTATATAGAAGACCGTTTTCATCCTTATATTTGTTTTGATAATACTCGGAATCGATATCCTGCGCAAACAGTGTGAGTATCTCGCTTACATTATAGGCGCCCTCGAATTGAGAATCAGGAGTTATCACATAAAACGCGCATTCAGACTCGTCCTCGATATATTGTACTGCCTCTATGAACCCTTTGAAAAACTGTGATTTTATTTCGTCTGCGTAAGAGGTAAAATATTTACCTATAAACATTACGCTGAGAATAAGGTATACAGGTGCAAAAACATAAGATAATTTTTTGTGGTTTACATATACAAAATATATCCCCAGTCCCGCGAGTATAATAAATGGATATATAATTATGTTAATTCTGTTGACATTAACCTCAGATGTTATTATTCCAGCAAATATACCGATTCCAAAGAAACATAGTATACTTAATAAACCGGTTTTTTTGAGCAAATTTTTTTCTTTTCTAAGCATATGGATTACAAAATATATTCCAAGAAAGATAAATGGAACAAAACATATGTTTATAACTCCAAAACCGTCAATATTATTCCATAAAAGGTGGTCTCCCTCGGTAAATATACGGACAAGAGCACGGATATTTTTCTGCAGCTGGTCAAGCTTGTCGTCGGAGAAGAACAGGATATCCTGTGATCGAACGCTGTCCGGAAAGAACGGCATTGTAAAAAACGGGGTTTCAATTGTGTTCCATTTAAAGGTATTAATCATCATAGTGAGGTATATAGGCCATGAGATTAAAAAGTAAACGCCGGCGCTTATTATTACTTCTGACAATTTAAGCGTTTTTTTAACGAGTATATATATACATACTATGAGAAGAAATAACGGTACTGTGTAAAAAGCTATTCCATAACTGTACATACAAAATGCGAAAAATACCATTGATATATATACGTATCTTCTTTTCTTTTCTATACCCATAAGAAGAAACATAAGTCCGATTACAAACATGTGTGGGAACATGTTGCAGTCAAGGGCCCATCTGCTCTGCATAAAGTGCCACGGATTACACGATGCAAGTATTAGAACTATTTGAGCGCCCCTTATTCCGAACAGCTTTCTTATTATAAAGTAAAGGGCGGCCAGTGCAAACATACTTGCAATAAGTATCGGCAATCTTGCCGTTATTGCTGATAGTCCGAATATTTTAATAAAAGGCACCATACAATATGAGAGAAAAGTACTCATCTGTCCGTATCCCCATGCCGTGAAATGTACCGGCATGTGCATCCCGTAACGGTCTGTGCCATATTCGGCAAGCGCTTTTGCGTCGACAGCAGCCATAGCGCCGTCCTGATTCATTCCGCCCGGAACAGAGCCGTATTGCCAAAGACGTATGATAAGTGCGGCAAGCAAAATGACGGAGAATACAATCCATTCGTTTCGTGTAATTTTCGCCGTTAAGACCGACGAATTATTGAGAGGCGGATTCTTTTTATAATTTTTTATCCATATATACAGTGATACGGCAATTATCAGCATGCCAATTATCAAAAAGCAGTTGTTTAATATATTAATTGATTTCATTTTTACCGGAGGTCTCCTTTTTTACAATTTTACGAATGATGTATCTTGGACGCCCTTTGGTTTCTTCATATATTTTTTTAATATAAAGTCCGATTATACCCATGTTAATCATAGTTATAGCGCCTATTATAAGCTGCAGGATAATAACGGTTGTGAATCCGCCCTGGGCATGTCCGTTTATTTTCATGTAAAGCGTCTGGGCGAACATTACAAGAAAAAATATCATGAGTATTGCGCCGAACATCGTTGACAGATAAAGAGGAACGGATGAATAAGACGTTATTGCGTCAATTGCAAGGCGTATAAGTCCGCGCATCGACCATTTTGTTTCGCCGAATTCCCTCTCTGACACCTCAAAATATATTTGTGTACGTCTGAAACCAATCCATGATGACATTCCTCTGAAAAACGGAACTTTTTCAGGAAGGGATTTCCATGCCTCAAGGGCTTCCCTGTCTAAAAGTCTGAAGTCGGATGCGTTCTGCAAATCTATGCCGGACATTTTGTTAAGCATTCTGTAGAAATTTTTTGCACAAATACGATACAAAAGCTTTTCTTTTATTCTAGCTTTTTTGACTCCCTCGACAACTTCATAATTTTCTTCTTTCCATAGCCGGTACATTTCAGGAATATACTCAGGAGGATGCTGCATATCCGAATCCATACAAATACAGCAGTCTCCGTTGACGTTGTCAAGTCCTGCGCAAAGAGCGTATTCCTTGCCAAAGTTTCTGCTTAGTGCTATGGCGACAATATTTTTATATTTCATTGCAAGGTCGGTAATCTGATTCCAACTGTCGTTCCTTGAACCATCGTCTACAAGAATAATCTCATAGGGAATATCAGCGCCCTTGAGGACTGACATAACACGCTCAACTCCGACAGCTATGTTAGTTTCGTTATATATCGGCATAACAACCGATAAAAGACCGGTTTTCATAATAATGGATTTGTCCTTTCAAGTAATGAGTGTTAAATGCTCAATTGGCTATATTATAACATTTGTTTTGGTATGGTGCAATCCTGTCCAAAATTTATTTATAAAGCTTTATTTAAACCGGCTTTATTTAAAAAGATTAGTGATTGTGAATACAAACCCATATAAAAAGACATCATGTTATTAGAATATAAAATAGTAAAAAAAGGAGAATGTCACATGTATAACAGAAAAAAGGTTGATGATGACGTAAGTCTTAAGGAGGCGGTTTCAAGGGCGCACCGCGCCCAGTCAGAATACGCTAAATATACGCAGGAACAGGTTGATGAAATATTCCTCGCCGCAGCGTCCGCAGCGAACAAGGCTAGAATAACGCTGGCAAGGAATGCCGTTTCGGAGACCGGAATGGGAATAATTGAGGATAAGGTTATAAAGAACCATTATGCAGCCGAGTATATCTACAATGCATACAGGGATACGAAAACATGCGGGTTGGTGTATGAAGATGAGGCGTACGGAATTAAAAAATACGCCGAGCCGGTCGGAGTCGTCGCTGCAGTCATACCGACAACCAATCCAACCTCTACGGTTATTTTTAAGTGCCTTTTATGCCTTAAAACACGGAACGCAATAGTAATATCGCCTCATCCACGCGCGAAAGAGTCTACAATAGAGGCGGCAAAAATTATGCTGGACGCTGCGGTTAGGGCCGGCGCGCCTGAAAACATTATTGAATGGGTAGACGAGCCAAGCCTTGAGTTGTCAGGACTTGTTATGAAAGAGGCCGACGTGACGCTTGCAACGGGAGGACCGGCGCTGGTAAATGCGGCGTATTCATCGGGAAAACCGGCAATCGGCGTGGGTTCAGGAAATGTTCCGGCAATTATAGATGAGAGCGCCGACATACTTATGGCCGTGAATTCAATAATACACTCTAAAACATTTGACAACGGGGTTGTATGCGCTTCGGAGCAATCTGTACTCGTACATGAAAATGTGTATACGGCCGTCAAAAAAGAATTTGCCGATAAGGGATGTTATTTCCTTGAGGGTGACGAACTTGACAAGGTTAGAAAGACAATAATAGTGGACGGAAGGCTTAATGCGGCAATAGTCGGACAGTCCGCATTTAAAATTGCCGATATGTCCGGCTTTAAAGTGGCGCCTGAGACAAAAATATTGATAGGTGAGGTTGAGAGCGTTGAGGTTAGCGAGGAATTCGCCCGTGAAAAGCTGTCGCCCGTACTTGCAATGTACAAAGTAAAAGATATGGACGAAGCTTTCTCAAAGGCTGAAAAGCTTATAACCGAGGGAGGGTACGGCCACACATCTTCTATATATATTGATGAGATGACAAATAAAAGTAATCTTTGCGAATTTTCGGAGCGCATGAAGACCGGACGTATAATTGTAAACGCGCCGTCTACACACGGCGGTATCGGAGACCTGTATAACTTCGGAATGACTCCTTCGCTCACGCTTGGCTGCGGCTCGTGGGGAGGAAACAGCGTGTCAGAAAATGTCGGTGTTAAGCATCTTTTAAATATTAAAACAGTTGCTTCAAGGAGAGAGAATATGTTGTGGTTAAGACTGCCCGAAAAAGTATATTTTAAGAAAGGGTGTCTGCCGGTTGCGCTCGACGAGATAAAAAGCGTGCAAAACAGAAAAAGGGTGTTTATTGTAACCGATAACTTCCTTTACAGTAACGGCTACACAAAATGTATTACCGATAAACTTGATGAAATGGGAATAATTCATACGACATTTTTTGATGTTGAGCCTGACCCGACATTGTCATGTGCTCTAAGCGGTGCATCTCAGATGAAGGCGTTTGAGCCGGACTGTATTATAACCGTAGGAGGGGGTTCAGCTATGGATGCGGCTAAAATTATGTGGGTAATGTACGAGCATCCGGAGGCCGACTTCATGGACATGGCGATGAGGTTTATGGATATCAGGAAGAGAGTTTATAAGTTCCCCGAAATGGGAAAGAAAGCATATTTTATAGCAATACCAACGTCTGCCGGTACAGGTTCTGAAGTTACGCCGTTTGCCGTAATTACAGATGAGGGTACGGGAATAAAATATCCGCTGGCAGACTATGAGTTAATGCCTGATATGGCGATAATAGATGTTGACCTGCACATGTCCGCTCCTAAGGGACTTACCGCCGCATCTGGAATCGACGCGCTTATACATGCGCTTGAGGCATATGTTTCAATACTTGCGACTGATTATACGGACGGACTTGCGATTAAGGCGATTAAGCTTATATTTGATTATTTTCCGCGGGCTTATGAAAATGGACAGACCGACGTAAGGGCAAGGGAGAAGATGGCAAATGCGGCGGCGATGGCCGGAATCGCATTTGCAAATTCATTTTTAGGAGTGTGCCACTCTATGGCGCATAAGCTTGGCGCAGCGTTCAGTCTTCCACACGGCGTTGCAAATGCTCTTATGATAGAGTGGGTAATAAGGTATAATTCTGATGATAGCCGCGCAAAAATGGGAACATTTCCACAGTACGAGTATCCGCAAACTCGAGAGAGATACGCCCAGATAGCAGATATACTCGGGCTTGGAGGAAGTAATGATTCTGAAAAGCTCGAAAATCTTATAGCCGCTATCAATGATTTAAAGGAAAAGACAGGAATCAGGAAAAGCATAAAAGATTATGGCGTTGATGAAAAAGAGTTTAAAAATGGTCTTGACGAC
This sequence comes from uncultured Clostridia bacterium, assembly GCA_948472945.1. Lineage (GTDB taxonomy): Bacteria > Bacillota > Clostridia > Lachnospirales > Lachnospiraceae > V9D3004. The sequence continues at coordinate 91,225 of CAOKVX010000007.1, read as the reverse complement.
CTCGCTTGGAAAGCGTTTGACGACCAGTGTACCGGGGCAAACCCAAGGTATCCTATGGTAGAAGATATAAAGAAAATGTATATGAGCGCGTATTACGGCATGGAGTATGAGAACCGTTAAAATTAAGGTTGATATAATATTCATAATTCTTTATAATAATTAGGGAAACGCTAACGAAGCGGTGATTTAATCAGCGCTTCGTTAAGCTTTGTTAATATTAAAATGCCGGCAGATTAATGCCAGCATTGGGAGGATTGGCGCTAATATGAAGAAAAATGAATATTATGAGAAGTTAAAGAAAATGGCCGAAGCAGATAATGATGAAGAATTGATTGTCGGCAGTGACGATAACGGCGGCGAAGCGTCGGATGAAAGGGATATATACGGCGTTGAAACGCAGGAAGATGAGAGTTCATCAGGACAGGGTGACAATCAGGATATGCCGGAGATTGACATCGAGGGCAGCAGGGAATATGAGGTTTTGATTGGTGTAAGGGATATGCGGCATTTCGTCATAAGGCATATGTACAGAAGTTTTACCGGATGGTTTGGATTAATCATAAGCGCCGCGGCGTTAGTTATGCTGGTTATGGGATGGAATGTCTACGGTAATATGGAGAAGATTGCGCTTATTGTGCTGTCGCTTTTATTTACCGTAGTGCAGCCCGTACAGCTTTTGATGAAAGCAAAAAGGCAGGTGCTTTCACAGGAAACATTTAAAACACCTATTATATACAATCTATGCAGGGATGGGATTGTAGTAAGGCAGGATGAACAGAAAGTCAGTATTATGTGGGACGATATAAGCAAATTTGTCGAGACACGAAAAGCATTCTTTTTGTATACGTCTCCTGTCAGGGCGTTTATATTTCCAAAGGACGCGGTCGGTGACGCCGGTGAATTTTCAAATATTGTGAGAGAGGCGCTTAAGCGGTAAAGGTTTGGAATATATATGAATAATTTAAACGGCGCGGCGCGGCCGCGCGAGGTTGAATCATTTTCAAGGGAAGATACATATGAGTTTGCAAAAAGGCTTGGAGAACAGGTTTTGCCGGGGACTGTGATTCTTCTTTCGGGAGACCTTGGAACAGGGAAGACCGTGTTTGCTCAGGGCTTTGCTGACGGGCTTGGCGTGGACGACATAGTAAACAGCCCGACATTTACGATTATGAACATATACGACAACGGTAGAATGCCGCTGTATCATTTTGACGTATATAGAATTGCGGACAGCTCCGAGATGGAGGAGCTGGGCTATGAAGAGTATTTTTACGGGGACGGCGTGACGCTGGTGGAGTGGCCTGAGATGATTGAGGATATAATACCGGAGGACGCCGCTAGAATTAAGATAGAGAAGAATACTGAAAAAGGATTTGACTACAGATTGATTACTGTTAAAGAGGGCATGGACGTATGAAGATTTTAGCTGTTGACAGTTCCGGAAATACGGCGTCGGTTGCAGTGTACATTGACGGAGTGATTACGGCGCTTAACTCAGTGAATAATAATAAGACGCACTCGCAGACACTGCTTCCAATGATAGAGCACGCAATGAAACAGGCGGGTATTGATGTTTTGGAGCTTAATGCGGTTGCGGCGGCAGAAGGACCCGGTTCATTTACAGGTCTGAGAATAGGCGCTTCAACCGTAAAGGGACTATCGTTTGCCGCAGGTGTTCCGGTAGTACCGGTGTCTACTCTTGCAGCGCTCGCTTATAATTTTGCCGGTATGGGCGGGATAATATGCCCGGTAATGGATGCGAGGCGCGGACAGGTGTATTCGGCCGTATATTCATTTTCAGGTGACTGCGGCGACATCATAAATGAGATATACGGGCCGCGGGCGCTTGCTTTGGATGAAGTACTTGACACATTGTGTGATAATCATCCGGATGAGAGGGTTATATTTTTAGGTGACGGGGTTTTGGTACATGAAAACCGTATACGCGAGGTAATGAGAGACAGGGCATATATCGCCCTTTCACACCAGAGATTTCAGAGCGCGGCGTCAGTGGCGATGCTTGCGGCGCAGATGTATGAAGCAGGAAAATATGTGGACGGCGCGGATTTTGAACCGATATATTTAAGACTGTCGCAGGCCGAGAGAGAGAGGATGGAGAAAGGGTCTGGCAAATGATTAGACTAATGAATGAACAGGATGTCGACAGGGTTTATGAGATTGCATGCGAATCGTTTGCTGATGCGTGGAGCAGGGCGCTGCTGTTATCTGCCGTGAAAAATGAAAATGAATATTGTATAGTGTATGATATCGGCGGAATTGCCGCAGGGTTTGCAATACTCTCGATATCTGTTGACACAGCCGATATAGAAGATATAGCTGTGTCGTGCATGTTTAGGCGGCGCGGGATTGCAGACAGACTTCTTGAAAAGCTCACGGAGCACGGATTGTCGAAAGGACTCCGGAACTTTGCGCTTGAGGTAAGGGTGGGTAATGTTCCGGCAATAGCTTTATATAAAAAGAATGGGTTCGTCACGGAGTCATGCAGGAAATCTTACTATAAAAATCCTGTCGAGGATGCGTATGTAATGTGGAAAAGATATGGCGCAATTGATTAATTGCGGTATTTTTGTGTTGCCAGCAATTTCATATGTACTTATGTCGAAAAACACATTATAATCAGTAGCGGAGAGATAAATATATTAAGATACGAACGGATGGATGATTATTATGAAGATAATGTGCAATGCATGTGGCAGAGAACTCAAAAACGAAAATGGAATTTTAAAGGAAGACGCATTTGAGGCTGTAAAGGAATGGGGATATTTTTCAAAAAAAGACCTTGAAGTACACAAATTTGTAATTTGTGAGGAATGTTATGACAGGATGGTCAGGGGATTTGCCATACCCGTAAGTAAATCAGATAAAAAAGAAGCTATGTGATATTGTGGAAGTTTTTTCTGTACACGGAGGGGCTTTCCTTCATAATCTGTTTAAACGTTCGATTAAAATAGCTGATATTATTGAAGCCGCACCCGGCCGATATATCGGCTATTTTTTTATCGGTACATGTAAGCATGCCGCATGCTTTTGTAATGCGGACCCTGTTAATATAGTTAAACGGCGTGAATCCTGTGATATCCTTAAATACCCTGCAAAAATGTCCTTCGCTGAGTCCGGCTGCAGACGCCAGCTCATTTAGGGAAAAGTCATACATATAATTGGTGTTTATAATTTCGATACATTTATTTAACAGAGGATATGTGGGACGCTCATGTTGACCGGAAATCAGGTCGGAATATACGTTATTGTAAAGAAGCTGCCATGCGCTAAGAAGCCTGCCGCGTATTATAAGCTCGCACTTCCTAGCGTCGGCAGAAATAAAATCAAAAATTCCGGTTACGTAATCAATTACGTTTTTCTGCCATTCCGTATCGGGAGTAAGGTGGATTATCCCTGCTATGGAGTTGCATATTGAGGAGTTAAAATAATGCTCACAGTAGGATGGAAGCGTATCAACGAGCATTTTTGATGAAAAAACGACAGCGTCATACGAGCAATTTCGTCCGTCGTTTTTCACGCGCGTCGCATAGTGTATTAGCCCTCCCGGAATCATAACAACATCTCCCGCATGCATGTGGCATGCGTTGTCTTCAATATAAAAATATAGCTCGCCGTCAGACAGGTAAAAAAATTCAAGCTCTGAGTGGCAGTGGATATACAGCGCGGAACTGCTGTTTGCCGACACGTCGGTGTGGTGTATGGCGAAAGGCCTTCCGGCTGTGCGGTGCTCAATCTTTTCGGTGAGCGCATTGTTGGGTAGTCTGTTATTTTGAGCTTTCATATACGGCGTCTCCGTGTAATAGTGTAATTATGTGACTATAATATCACAAATAAATCGTGATATCAATATAGTGTCAGAAAATGAATGTATAGTGCTAGATTTTGCGCTTAAAACTCAATATTATGATATTATCCGGCTGCCTCGTACGCTCCGATATGTATGCGTATGTGAGAAGTATGTACGTGTGAAACCATATAGACAAAGTAAAAATAATTTTTTGAAAGGAAAGGAATGATTCAATGGGAAAAATAACACTCTACAAAGATAAGATTGTGTACGAAAGAAGGGAGGAGCTGACTGTAATCGAGCCATACGGCCGCAACTGTTTGAGATGCCGTTCGACCAGAAACGGAAAAATACTCGACGAGGACTGGACGCTGCTGCCTCCGACTGACGACGCCGAGTGTGTGATTGAGGGCGATGAGAAGAATGCCACGATACGCAACGGAATGATGTCGGCAAAGATTGAGGCAGGTCAGCCGTGGTATGGAGGAATTATTACATATTACAGGGATGGCAGGCAGATACTTCACACCAAATTTGAGGGAGAATATACCGGAAGGAACGTCCATGTAGAGGGGGATAATTACCAGATTAAGGTTATATTTGACGCTAACGAGGGGGAGCATTTTTATGGTCTTGGGCAGGAACAGGAGAACCAGTTTGACAGGAAAGGAAGTACGGTAAATCTTCTTCATTACAACACAAAGTCGGCAGTGCCTGTATTATATTCGTCGTTTGGTTACGGATTTTTCTGGAACAATCCGGCCCCTGGAAGGTGTGAGACGACCAACAACCATACTATGTGGGTGGCGGACAGCGCTTATCAGGCAGATTATCTCGTATACGCAGACGAGACTCCGGCGGCTGTACTTAGAAAATATTGCGACCTTACTGGGTACGCTCCTGAGTTTCCGGCTTGGGCTGCGGGTTTCTGGCAGAGTAAGCTGCGCTATGAGAGTCAGGAAGATTTGCTTGAGACTGCGCGTGAATATAAGAGGCGCGGGGTGCCTATTGCGGCTATAGTAATAGATTATTTTCACTGGACCGAACAGGGTGAATGGAAATTTGATCCGGAATACTGGCCTGACCCGAAAGCTATGTGCGACGAATTAAAAGAGATGGGCGTTGAGCCTGTCGTTTCCGTGTGGCCGACAATCAATCCGGCGAGTGAGAATTATTTTGAGATGAGCGAGGCTAACATGCTTGTGCGGACTGAAAACGGACAGTACGGCACGTTTGATTTTTACGGACAGCAGACGTTTATTGACCCTACTCACCCTAAAACGGGACCGTTTGTATGGGATATTATTAAGAAAAATTATTATGATTACGGAATAAGGAATTTCTGGCTTGACGAGGCCGAGCCTGAGGTTCACCCGCAGCAGTTCTGGAATCTCAAGTTTTATGCCGGAAACGGCGCTCAGACGGCAATGCTCTATCCGTATTATTATAGCAAAATGTTTCACGACGGACTGAAAGAGGCCGGCGAAGACGAGATAATTCTTCTTACAAGGGCCGCATATCCGGGAACGCAGAAATTTGGCTCTCTTGTGTGGAACGGAGATATAATGTCCACATTTGAGGCGCTTGAGATGAGCGTAAAGACCGGACTTTCAATGGCTATGAGCGGAATACCTTGGTGGAACAGCGACATAGGAGGGTTCCTTTGCGGCGATATAGAGAGCGATTATTTTAAGGAGCTCGTTGTAAGATGGGCCCAGTTTGGTTTATTTTCACCTGTAATGCGTCTGCACGGTTCACGGCTCAGGGTAAAAGGTCAGGTTGACAGGCATCCGGGTGTAAAGGAAAGAAGCGGGGGAGACAACGAAATATGGAGCTTTGGGGAGGAAAACTATGAGATTTTAAAGAATCTTGTAAATCTAAGGGAGAAACTAAAGCCGTATATATGCAGGTACATGGAAATAACCCACAATACGGGCGAGCCTATAATGCGTCCGATGTTCTTTGATAATTATGACGACGAGGTATGCTATACGCTTGAAGACCAGTATATGTTTGGAGAGGACATACTGTTTGCCCCTATAACTAAACAGGGGGTTACGGAGCGAAAGGTTTATCTTCCGGATGGTGAATGGCTCGACGTCAACAGTAAAGAGACATGCTACGGCAGACAGTGGATGGAATGTAGCGCTTCTATCGACAAATTTATTGCATTTGCGAGGAAATACAGCGATGTTGCAGAAGTATTTGTTTAAGCTTTCAGTTACCGTACATGTAGTTGTTGATTAATTATTGCCAGATGTGACGAACACGGCCGCTTTGAGGCATCTTTGTGCGAGTGCGCATATGCATATATATTAAATTATTACATTATTATTTGCAAGACATTTAAATAATAGTAAGGCGTATTAGCGGTAATTGTGACAAGGAGGGGACATTATGTTTAAGAAAAAGAAAGCAAAAAGAATTGCCGGCGTGTTTGCCGTGACTGTTTTGGCTTTGGCGTCATGTTTCATGGCGGGAAATAGGAGCTCGGTACGCGCCGACAGCGAGCCTGTGACGGCTCATCCGGCAGCGTCGGTGTATGAAGCTGAAAATGCTGTGTTGACAGGCGGCGCAGTCAAGGCGTCTGACCACACCGGTTATTTTGGCACGGGCTTTGTAGGAGGTTATGATAACAGCGGAACTGCCAGAACGACGTTTGATGTAAATGCGGACAGTGCGGGAGAGTACTATATATCGTTCAGGTATTCGGCCGGGGACGTAGGAGGATGGCCGAAAGACAGGACGCTTGGACTTGACGTAAACGATGCGTCGGAAAATGTTACATTCACCGGCACGGACAGTACTTGGAATACATGGGAAGAACTTATTGTTAAAAGGACGCTGAAAGAGGGCAGCAACAGTATTTCCCTGTACTGCATTACGTCTAATGATAATTCAGACTGTATCAACCTTGACAGGATATCGGTGTGGAAATATAGCAGTCAGCCCGTCACCGACGCGGTCAGGTTTGATGAAAAAGAGTACAGCATAAGCGTAGGAGCTAAATTAGTTTTTAAGGCTTATAGCGTAAACTCAAACGGTATTGATGTCGGGGAGTGTACTGATTATAAGCTGTCATCGTCTGATGATTCGGTACTCTTGGTTGATGAAAGCGGAAAAAACGCAATAGGTAAAAAAGCGGGCAGTGTGACAGTCACGATTGCATCAGGTCAGTGCGTCGGAGAGACGAAAGTTAACGTAATGGAATGTCCTACAATAACAGCCTACTGCGGTGACAGGACAAGGAAAGTTGAAGACTGCAGATTCGGTTATATACTGACTCCGAATTACGATATACCTGACAGCAGGCTTACGCTTCTTGGCAGGCTTCTCAACAGGGAGACTCTTCCCGTGCAGACGTTTCAGTCAATAGGAGATTTGGACGGCAGCTATTATGAGTATGAGGGCAGTGTGAAAGAAAGACATCTTGAGGCGTATAAGAGGGCAAAGGCCGCAGGATATGAGTGGTACATGGTTATGGGAATGAATCCGTCGTGGGCGACGGCGAGCGGCGGACCGATGGACACCACGGAAAATAAAAGATTAAAGACTGATAAACAGGTCGCTGATTTCAAGCAGTATATAAAGGATTTCCTCCAGTACATGAGGGACAATGGCGCGAAGCCGGATTATGCGGATTTGACAAATGAGTACTGGACGGGAACTGAGGAGATATATCAGGCAGCATGGGAGGCGCTGAGGGAAGTATATCCGGACGACATTCCGGCAGTAGGTCCCGGTGCGGTAGGCTATGACGGAATACCTGATTATTATATTCCGTATGCAACTGAAAATGATATAACTGTTGAGGGCCCTTCGTGGCATGCATTTTGGACGAGCGATACATACGCGCCGTACAGCCAGCTTAAGAAATGGTATGACAACATTCTTTCTATTCAGCAGAAATACCCAAAAGCTAACGGCAAGTATATCATATGGGAAGAAAACAATTCAGGCAGCAAGAATCCGACCGACTGGACGAGAAGCATGTCAAATGTAGTGCGTACCGGCGTTGACAGGAATATAAAGGGCTGCATGGAAAGTATGAACTGGAACGGAATGAGCGATTTGCTCACGACAAATGTCAAGGCTGAAAATTCTGCGGCGCGCAGAAGCATATGGTGGGTTTACTATATGTTCGGACGTATGTCGGGCGAATATACGGAGGTTGAGACGTCCGGCGACGAGGCGTTTACAGGTGCGGTTTCGATTGATGATAATGAGAAGAAAGTAAATGTAATAGTTGCAAAAAACGGTAATGACGGCGCAGTAAACGTAGTATTGAATGACGTTCCTTTTGCATCCGAATGTAAAACTGCCGATATATATGTGATTACGGACGACGAGGCGGACGGGCTGAAATATGTCAAGTCTGAAAGCGTGTCTGTATCTGGAAACAACGTAAATCTTATGATAAACGACATAAAGGCGGAACAGAGCGTAATGGCTGTCATTAAATGCGATAATGCAAAACCCGGATTTTTCAACCCTATGACGCCTGACGACGGGGAGGTCGCTTCACGCAGTCCTCATTTTACATGGTCTGTGGCACAGGGCGCGGATTCATATACGTTTATTCTTTCAAAGAACAGCGATATGAGCAGTCCTGTAGTGACAAAAGAGGGAATTACAGAGACTGGCTGCACCCTGAATGAGACCCTTGAGGAAGGAACAAGATATTACTGGACTGTTGTTGCTGCCAATAACAGTGGAACAACACCTGTTGCAAACAGTGTAAAATATTCTTTTATTGCATCTGATAATGTAGGTGTGCCAGGTCAGTTCGGTCCTTATATGCCGTCAGTTGGCGCTAAAAATGAGGACATTCATGCCGAGCTGAAGTGGAAAGCGGCATATAATGCAGATGCGTATCATGTCGTTGTTTCCGAAAATGAGGATTTCTCCAATCCGGTGATTGATAAGTCCGGGATAAAGACGGTTAGGAGCACAGGGCATTTTGGCAATAATTCACAGGGCTATTATAAGATAACTGAAGATTTACAGTACAATACAAAATATTACTGGAAAGTATATGCGGTCAATTCAGAGGGCGAGAGGCCTATGAACGGTGTGCTTCATTACTTTACTACGGAAGCGGAGGGTGATTATCCGGTAGAATTCAGTCTGGTTTATCCTCAGGATAAATCGGCAGGCGTAGACGAGCGTACCGAGCTTATATGGGAGGAATCGACAAACGCATTCTTCTATCACCTTGAGGTTGCCGACAACGAGGCTATGAATAATCCTGTTATAGACAGGGAGTACATGATTTATAACAAATACAGGGTTTCACAGAATGAGCTTGAGCCGGGCAAAACTTATTACTGGCAGGTAACGGCCTACACGAAAGACAAGAAGCTTGCCACTAATTCAAGAAATGTCATGTCATTTACAACGGCGCAGACGCCGGCATCACCGCTGCTGTATGCGGAACAGCCGGCAGACGGGGACGGCAGGGTTACGATTTGGTACAAGGCAAGCGCAGGGGCCGATTCGTATAATATTTATTATGGAAAACAGCCGGGCGTCTACACTCGTAGAATAAATGGCGTTAAAGAAACTGATTATACTATATCAGGGCTTAACGCGGGACAGACATATTACTTTGCGGTAAAGGCTGTTAACGCTTACGGCGAGAGTCCTATATGGAATGAGAGGAAAGTTTCACCGGCGGGTTATACGCCGGACTGGAACGAATCTCTAGAGGAAGGCGAACTATTGCCTGACGCACAGCAGCCTGATAATAACGGAGTAAACCAAAATAACGGCGGTACAAATATTAACAACGGCGCCGGAAACAACGTAAACACACTCGCAGCAAATGATAGCAAAGTTAAAAAACCTGCGAAAGTAAAGATTAAAAAAGTGAAGAAATCAGGCAAAAAGGCTTTGAAAGTAACATGGAAAAAGACGTCCTGCGACGGCTACAGAATAAATGTTGCGGCTAATAAAAAGTTTAATAAAGGGAAGAAAACATACACCGTGAAATCCGGTAAAAAGACTAAGTACGTAGCAAAGAAACTGCCGTCGGGTAAGACTCTTTATGTAAGGGTTCAGGCATATAGGAAATCGGGCGGCAAAAAGCTGTACGGAAAATGGAGTAAGGTCCTTAAGGTAAGGATGAGTAAGTAAAATTAGCCTTATAGTTGTTAAATATTAAGAAATGTGGTAGTATTTATCTTATAAAGATGATACTGCCATATTTTTTGTGAGGTGTAAGAATGTTAGATGTATGTTTGCTTGGAACAAGCGGGATGATGCCGCTTCCAAGACGGGCTCTTACCGCACTAATGACTAGATTTAACGGAAGCAGTCTTTTGATAGACTGTGGAGAAGGCACACAGGTCAGTATACGTGAAAAGGGATGGAGTGTTAATCCGATAGATACGATATGCTTTACGCATTATCACGGTGACCATATAAGCGGTCTGCCCGGACTTCTATTGTCGATGGGCAATGCCGATAGGAAGAAACCACTTACAATGATTGGGCCTAAGGGGCTGTCAAAGGTTGTCAGTTCGCTATGTATAATAGCGCCGGGACTGCCGTTTGAAATTGAATATATCGAGCTTGGAGAACAGGTTCAGAGTATGGTTGTGAATGGATATAATATAGAGGCTTTCAAAGTAAATCACAGTATAACGTGCTACGGATATAATATATTAATACCGAGATGCGGAAAGTTTTCTGTGGACAGGGCACGGGAGCTGGGACTTCCGGTGACATTTTGGAATCCGCTCCAAAGGGGGAAGAATGTAGAATATGAGGGAAAGGTTTACACCCCCGATATGGTGTTAGGCGAAAGCAGAAAAGGAATTAAACTTACCTATTGTACTGATACCAGACCTGCGGACATAATAGCAGATATGGCCAAGGATGCTGATTTATTTATATGTGAAGGAATGTACGGCGAGGACGATAAGCAGGATAAGGCTGTGCAGAACAGGCATATGACTTTCCTTGAGGCGGCAATGCTTGGCAAGAGAGCCGGGGTGAAGGAGGAGTGGCTGACGCATTTCAGCCCGTCGGTTACAAGGCCCGATATTTATATGGATGAGGTAAGAAAGATATTTCCACGTGTTGTCGCAGGAAAGGACAGAAAAAGCGTCACGCTTGATTTTGAAAAAGATTGATAAGCTGTCCGCCCTGTTGGAATTTTTTATGAAGAGGTGGCTGTCATGAAAGGTGTAAGGAATAACTTTATAGTTAAATGTGTGCTTTTGATTGTTGTTATTGCGGTTGGTGTTATTGGTCTTTACTATACCGTAATCAACAATAAGTCGGACGAGGCGATGGAGGAGGATTATCCAAAGACGACATATGAGATACTTGCCTCCAAAGATTTTGAGAAATTATACCCGGCTACTCCGTATGAAGTTCTGAAATTATATAACAAGTATTTGAAATACATTTATAATTCGGAATCGTCAGATGAGGAGATTGAGAAACTTGTAGACTGCATTCGCAGCATGTGGAGCAAAGAATGGCTTGACCTTAACGAGAGGACGGCCCACATTGCTAACATGAAAAAAGAGATAGAAGAATTCAGAAGCGATAATAGGGTAATGTCCAATTATACTGTCAGCGACAGCGCTACTATAAGAAGGTTTACGACAAAGGATAGCGGCGAGGGATGTGCGCTTATGTCTTCATACCTTTATACCCAGAAAAAGAAAACGTCAAAGGCGTATATGATGTTCTATTTTCTGAAAGAGGATGGTAAGTGGAAGATACTTTACTATGAGTTGACTGATGAGTCCGGTAATAAAATTAGCCAGTAGCCAGTGCGATATTGCTATGTATAATTGTAAAATTAACAGATTAACAGAACGAATTTAAGCTTTTTTTGTTGTGCACAGTGAGAGTATCGGATGCAGATTAGGGATGCGTACAGCTTGAATGAATCTGTTTCGGTTGAAAGGTATTCGATTTATGGTAGAGGATGGAATAAAATTTTACGACGCGTCTGACGGCGCTCATAAAAAGAAAGAGTCAGGCGACGTATATGTTCTTGCAATAGAAAGCTCGTGTGATGAGACTGCGGCGGCGGTTGTATGCAACGGGCGCGAGGTGCTCTCAAACGTAGTCGCATCACAGATCGATGTACATAAGATATATGGCGGCGTAGTTCCTGAGATTGCGTCGAGAAAGCATATAAAATGTATTACTCCGGTAATAGGAGAGGCTCTGAAATCAGCTGAAGCTTCGTTAAAGGATATAGATGCAATATGTGTGACTTACGGCCCGGGACTTGTGGGCTCGCTGCTTGTGGGAGTCGGAGCGGCCAAGGCGATCGCGTATGCGATGGATATTCCGCTTGTCGGTGTCCACCATATTGCAGGCCATATTTCGGCAAATTATATTGAGTACAAGGATTTAAAGCCTCCGTTTATGTGTCTTGTCGTTTCGGGGGGACACACTAATATTGTAGAGGTCAGGGATTACGGGGTATACAACATAATAGGAAGAACCCGTGACGACGCGGCCGGCGAGGCGTTTGACAAGGTGGCGAGGACAATAGGGCTCGGTTATCCGGGAGGTCCGAAGATAGACAGGTTGTCAGCAAAAGGAAATAAGGACGCTGTTGTGTTTCCGCGCGGCCATATCGACGGAGCCCCTTATGATTTCAGCTTTAGCGGAATCAAATCCTCGGTCCTCAATTACGTGAACGGGTGCAATATGAAAAATACCGGGTATAATCAGGCTGACGTTGCGGCGTCGTTTCAGGAGGCAGTTGTGGACGTTCTCGTATCAAAAACTGAAAAAGCGGCGTGCGAATACGGCTACAAAACTATTGTCATGGCCGGAGGCGTTGCGTGCAACAGCGCGCTTAGGGGAGCAATGCAGGACATGTGTGATAAAAACGGTATGAAGTTGTACTGTCCGCCGCCTGTTCTATGTACCGATAACGCTGCTATGATTGGGGCGGCGGGATATTATGAGTATATGAACGGTGTAAGGCATGATTATACGCTAAACGCTGTTCCGGGACTTAAATTTGATTGAGTATAAATTTTATAATTTTATGATCTGAATAGGAAGAATAGATAAATGGACGATAACACAAACCGTATGTCGGTTACAAAGCAAAATGAAAATAGTGTTGATGGTTCCGGTATCTGCAGGAAAGCGTGCGGTAATTATGCTGTCATTATTTTATCTGCGGGCAGCGGCAGCAGGATGAAAAGTGATATTCCGAAGCAGTACATGAAGCTTGGGGACAGAATGGTAATAAACTATTCGCTTGATACGTTTGAGGAGGATGAGGACGTATCCGAGATTGTGATAGTTGCCGCAGAGTCTGATATTGATATGGTAAAAAAGGAGATTTTAGGAAGGTACGGTTACAGTAAGATTACGCATGTTGTGGCTGGCGGAAATGAGCGGTATGAGTCGGTATACAACGGGATGCGCGCCCTTGACTGTCCTGACTATGTGATGATACATGACGGCGCTAGACCGTTTATAAGCCATGAGGTCATTGACAGGCTCAAGAGCTGCGTCGTGAAGAACGGGGCCTGCATACCGGCTGTGGTGAGTAAGGACACTGTAAGGATTTCGGATGATAAAGGATTTGCCGTTATGACGCCGAAACGCGCAAATGTGTGGAGTATACAGACGCCGCAGACATTTGAGTATACAAGATTTAAGAGGGCGTTTGATACTTACATGTCAAATGTGTCCGAATATCCGGCTGTGACTGACGACGCCATGATATGGGAGCTTGTTACAAAGCAGCCTTTGAAGATAGTTGAGGGCGATTACAGTAATATAAAAATAACAACGCCAGAGGATATGGCGTTGGCGCAGGGGCTGCTTGAGTCTGTGTAAAGCCAATTGGCGCCGTTGAGCAAGGTAAATAAAGCTGCATTATTATCGTTGAATTGATAATTATGCAGCTTTTTTGTGTTATAGGATAAAAATTTTTTAGTGAAATCTTTTTAATAAACATAGACACTTATAATATAAAGTATTTATTGACATAGTATTAGAATAACTATATAATTAAATTTATTGTAATGAATTTAAATAATATTATGGAGGTAAGGACATATGAGTAAAAGAGGAATTTTAAAAAAGGTAGGCGCTATGGCTGCGGCTCTAATGTTTACGTTCACGACAGTGGGACAGGTAAGGGCGGCGGCGCCGTTCAGGGATTTTGATTTTTATATGGAGGGAAATGGGGGAATCGACTCTACCAACTCATGCAAAAAGGAGGCGTCTGAAAGGTATGCCAGCGCATATATAAAATATATAGCCACGTCTGCGTCCCCAAATCTGCTTTTTACCATGAGAACGCGGGCAAGGAATGACGGTAAAGCTACTGAATCACGTTCATTTAGCAAGGAACATGTAAACTTTATGTTTAATATGGATTATCTGTCGGGTTACGGGAGTGTCGGCGGCTCGTACTATCTGAGAATGCAGACTAATACTATGGCTAAGCAGGGTGCAACCGTGAGAGGGCAGTGGAGGCCATAGTTTTTGGTGGTTAATAATTAAGGCAGCTGCTGTGGCGGGCTGCCTGTTATTGTGCAGGGGGATGCGGATGTTTGGACTTTATATGAGGAGGATATTGCGAAGCCAGTTTTTTGTGGTTGGAGTAATAATTAACGTAGTTCTGTTTTTTATAGGTGATAATTATGAGATATTAAACGCGGCGGAATTAAATATGTCGGTTTTGGACATATTTAAGTTTTCAGCAAGTTTTGGAATTGGGCATGTCAGCGCATACATTTTGTATTCATTACCATTTTTATTTTACTTTAGCGAGGAGATTAACAATAAAATGGTGTATTACCGTTTAATTAGATGCGGCAGGCGTTCATATTTTGCCGGCCATATTTTTTCGGCGGTGGTATCTGTTTTTTTGATGTGCCTCATTTCCATAGTTATATTTACGGTCTTATGTTGTATGTTTGGAGCTGACTTTAGTGTATCAAAAAACAGTTATGACTTGTATGTCTCGACGGTTTTTGGCGGTCTTATCAAAAACAACAATGTAGTTATATTATACTGCATTACATGCGTGTCCTACATATTAAGCATAGTGCCAGGCGTCCTGTTTGCAATAGTGGCTTCGCTGTTTATAAAGAACAGGTATATTATTATGGCGGTTCCTTTTATCGCATTAAGGCTGTTTCAGCTCATCGCAACAATCACAAGGCAGGAGTATGTCGATTGGGGGATATATACGGATTTGTCCGCAGCAACTATGTATAAAACTTTGGGAGGGCTTGTATATGCGTTCGGTTATCAGGCGTTTCTGTTGATTACGCTGTCTGTTATATACTACGTCGGTTCGATGAGGAGGTTTCGCAATGGAAAGATTTAAAAAAGCGCTTAATTACCTGAAACTTTCACTGATGGCGGAATTTACAAGTCCAATAATCTATGCAGTTTTTATAATTTTATTTTTGTTCATATGGAGCTCTTTTTCGGGGGTTACGTCGTGGCTTACAGAAAATCATGACAGCCTTAACCTTTTTGAGTTTTATACTTTTTTTGGGTGCGATTTTTTTACTAACACCATATATCTTACGGGGATAATGTTCGTATCATGCGGAATCTTCTTTTTTAACTCGGGCTCTGCGTATTACCTGATAAGGATGGATAAGCGCACTTGGGTTAACAGCCAGATTATTTATATGTTTGTTATGACGGTAATATACAATATTGCTTTAATCGTAATGTTTGTTATCGCGTGCGGCGGAAAGATTACATTTGACGGCTCATGGAGCAAGGCGGCTTTTGTGGGCTGCAGCGGCGGTGCTATACAGATTAATATTGTGGATGTGATATCTATGCTTACTCCCGGCCTGTTGACATATAATCCAAATTTTATAGGAATAGTCTCGTTTTTTCTGCTGACGATTGAAGGCGCCTCGGCGGGTCTTTTAATGATTTGGCTAACGATGAAGAGAAAGAACGTGTACGCGGTGGCGGTTATATTTGGCGGACAGTTTCTTGACATGCTGGCAATTAATGAGATAAGTTCAAATACAATAGTGGGAAAGATATGGAGCTATGCGGTTCCATTCAGAATGTACAGGGTTAATTTTAGTTCGCTCAACAACGGAAAGGTTTCAATTATATATTCCATGATATACATAACAGTGATTTTAACAGTCCTTATATTATTGATAAGGCGTTCTGCCGCTGATATAGATTTTGTAAAAGATGAGTGAGAGAGGGGAGCGTTATGGAAAATGTTATTGAAGTGTCGGGAGTATCAAAGAGCTTCAAAGGTGTAAAGGTGCTTGACGACGTCAGCATGTACGTTGAAAAGGGAAGTATATGCGGGCTTGTCGGACTCAACGGGTCGGGAAAGACCCTGCTTATGAAAGTGATATGCGGATTTCTTATACCTGACAGCGGAAGTGTGTTCGTTCAGGGAAAATATATAGGTAAGGATATAGATTTTCCGGAGGATGTCGGGGTAATTATAGAACACCCGGGTTTCATGCCCTACATGTCGGGTTTTTCAAATCTTAAAAGCCTTGCCTCAATCAAGGGGATGAAAGACAATGAAAAAATCAGGCGCTATATGGAGCTTGTCGGGCTGAATCCTGATGAAAAAAAATGGGTTTCAAAATATTCGCTCGGGATGCGCCAAAGGCTTGGAATTGCACAGGCCATCATGGAGGACCAGCATTTAATCATACTTGACGAGCCGATGAACGGACTTGATAAAAAAGGCGTCGATGAGGTGCGCGATATTCTGCTGAAACTTAAAGAATCAGGAAAGACAATACTTTTGGCAAGCCACAGTCAGGCAGATATTGATATCTTGTGCGACAGGGTATATGAGATAGATTACGGACATATAGAGGAGATAACTGCATGATTAGTAAAAAAAAATATATTAATATTATTTGTGTTCTTATTTGTATGGGGATCGCGGTTGAGGCGGCGGGGTGTTCACTGAAAAACAAAAGCCGCGAGATTAGCAGCGAGGATAAACAGAGGTATGAAAGCCTTGAAATAGAGGAAAATGTAAAAGAGGAATATCCGGAACTTGATATTTCATTTGATAAAATTGATGTTGATAAAATTATTTCGGTTCTTATCGGGGAGGAAATAGATAAAAGCAAAGTCGTTGTAGTTGAAGAAAACGGAGATTTTACGTCTTTTGCTTACGATACAGAGACAAAATCCTGTCATTGGAGTACTGGAGGCGATACTTCTTTTTCTTATTATGCAGATGGGCCGTCGGGGTCAGGAGATATTGACGCTGCCGAAGCCGACAGAATTGCCAGGAAGATAATTGACGCATGCGGTTTATCCTGTGATGTCGACAGCTATTATGAAGTTGATGATGGCGGCGATGCCATATGGCTGTCATACAGTTTTATGTATGACGGGACGCCTATACTTGGCAACAGAACGATTGCCACTGACAAAAACGATATGGATTCCCCAAGCCTTAAAACGGCATTTATCGAGTGCGGACTTGAAAAAGGTTCTCTGTACAGCTTTTCGATAGACAATGTACCTGTGGTTAAAGAGTCGGATAAAATGTGTTATAAAAAAGATTTTATTAGTATTGAAAGGCTTTTATATATTGTCGACAGTAATTTGAGGTATGGTTCAGCTGAAGATGTATCAAAGATAGGTATTAGGTATCTTCCGCTGTCAGGCGATGACGGGCAGCACTATGTTCCGGTATATGAGGTATATTTCAAGGAGAGAACAGAGGAAACAGAAGATACAGGATATATTAAGGATAGTAATATGCTGGTGGATGTATATACAGGGGAATGTTACGATTAAAAGATTTTATTTTTATTAATGTTTCGTAAAAATCACCCGTAAAAATTATGACAAAAAATGTGACTAAAATTTAAAAAAAAGCTTGACATTTCATATTGACGGGTGTTATAATAGTCAAGCAGTTAAGGAGAGGTCGCATAGCTGGTTTAGTGCACCGGTCTTGAAAACCGGCGTGCCGCAAGGCACCGAGGGTTCGAATCCCTCCCTCTCCGTTTTTTTATGCAAAAAAATAGAAGTATTATATATTTAGGGCATTTGGAGAAGTACCCAAGTGGCTGAAGGGGCTCCCCTGGAAAGGGAGTAGGTCGTTAATAGCGGCGCGAGGGTTCAAATCCCTCCTTCTCCGTTTAAGAAAAAGATAGGAAAGTACTGATAAGAGTACTCTCCTTATTTTTTTGCCGGTTTAACATATTCCGTCTTGCAGAGTGATAATTCATTTTACATCATATGATTTCCTTTCTAAAATTTCTTTGTTTTGTTAATTTTTTGAAATACTAAAATATAAAGGGATGTATGCATAAAATTCCTTGTTGTATGAGATAATAATTTACAAAATCAAACAGAGAGGAATTGATATTATGAAAAAAATATATGTTTTTTTAGCTGTAACGGTAGTGTTACTTTCACTTACCGGTTGTAACGCCAAAGACAAAAACTCAAACTCAGACGAAGCAAACCCAACTCCGACGTCAGAAGTATCAGGTAATGATGACAATGGCGGTACAGATGATACTGACGGCACAACAGGAACAGACGATAATAATGCGGCGGATGACAATACGGGAACAGACAATAACGGAACAGACGACAATAACGGAACAGACAACAATGCGGACAATGACAACAGCGGTGTTACGGGTGACGAGACTTCAGGCAAAACCGGTACTAACAGGACGGTTGGAGGACAGCCAAGTAACGGAAGGTCGATAAATGGAACAACAAATAACGGAACAAGTAACGGCACATCCGGTACAGGAGGCGCTGCAACAAATGGTACGGCTAATGGTACGACCGGAGGAGGAAATACTGTCGGAGGCGCAATGGATTCTGTTGGAAGAGATTTGAAAGATGCCGGCAGGGATGTGAAAGATGCCGCGGGAGATGTTCTTGACGGTGTCAGCGATATGGTTAATGGAAGATAGGATTCCGCAAAATAAAAAAAATTAGTAAAAACAAAATTAAAAGTAAGCCAGTATACTTTTTGTCAGCGAATAAGCTGATGTAAAAAATATACTGGCTTAAATTAATAATAAAGTAGTAATTCGGCTAATATAAATCTTGTACTAACATTTTTCAGCAATCTCGTATATAAGTTTTTCGGTGTCCTCCCATCCAAGACATGGGTCGGTAATCGACTGACCGTATACATATGTTCCGTCTATAGTCTGACAGCCCTCTTCCAGATAGCTTTCAATCATAAGTCCCTTTACCATCTTCTTTATTTCGCAGTGGTAGTTTCGGCTGTGAAGTACTTCGTTTGATATGCGTATCTGTTCCTTAAAGCGCTTGTCTGAGTTGGAGTGGTTGACGTCCACTATTACTGCGGGATTAATGAGTGATTTTGAGGCGTATGCGTCGTAAAGGCGCTCAAGGTCCTCGTAATGGTAGTTTGGAATATTCTGTCCGAACTTGTTAACGCCGCCGCGAAGAATACAGTGTGCGTAATCGTTTCCATCGGTTGTAACACTCTGTCCCCTGTAAATAAAATCCTGTGAAGTCTGTGCGGCAATAACTGAGTTGAGCATAACTCCAAAATCCCCGCTTGTCGGATTTTTCATGCCCACGGGAATATCCATTCCGCTTGCCACAAGCCTGTGCTGCTGGTTTTCAACAGAGCGCGCTCCAATAGCCTCATACGAGAGAAGGTCGTCAAGATAGCTTCTGTTTTCAGGGTAAAGCATCTCGTCGGCGCATGTAAGCCCTGTTGTGCTGAAAGCGTGCAGATGAAGCTTTCTTATAGAGACGATTCCCCTGTACAGATCAGGAGATTTTGTAGGGTCGGGCTGATGCAGCATTCCCTTGTAGCCGATTCCCGTAGTTCTCGGTTTGTTAGTGTATATACGCGGTATGATAAAAATCCTGTCATTTACCTTATCTGCGACTTTTGCAAGGCGTTCTATATATTCACAGACGGAATCTTCCCTGTCCGCCGAGCACGGACCAACAATTAAAATAAATTTGTCAGACTCCCCCCTGAATATTTTTTTTAGCTCGTCATCCCGCATTGCTTTCATTTTTTTCATATCGTCAGATAACGGATATTCAAACTTTAGAAAATCGGGCCTTGGCAGTTCGTTGTGAATATGCATTCCCATAATTAGTTAATCTCCTTTGATAGTTATTTTCTTTCAGGTTTTTTAGAAAAGCAAAAATAGTTAAATTGTGTTAATTATTATTGCTGTTATCGTTTTTACCCGGTTTATTCTGTATGGATTCATTTTTTTGCTTACTGTGCCTGTTATTATCTTTTTTATTAATAGTTTTTTTCACTGTCACAGCTACGGTTTCAGCTTCGTGCTCGGATTCTTTCTTTTCAAGATATCTGTTCATCATTGAGACTTCGGCGTCCTCGTCGGTGGGGGTGTAGCCTGTTCTGTTCAGGCCCATCATAATAAGCTCCTGTGCAAGATGGTATATTACGGCAAATACCGGAACACCGATAATCATACCCATAAAACCGAACAATCCGCTGAAAAGCATAATTGCAAAAAGCACCCAAAAACTGTTAAGGTTAGTTTTATCTCCGAGAATTTTAGGACCAATTATGTTTCCGTCTATCTGCTGGAGAATAATGATAAATATAATAAACCACAGACATTTTATTGGACTTGCCATAAGTATTATGAAAGCGGAGGGAATTCCGCCGATAAACGGTCCGAAAAATGGAATTATGTTCGTAACGCCTACGATGACGCTTATAAGCAGCGGGTACGGTATATCAAGAATACTGAAACCGATAAAGCATAGGCATCCTATTATAGTGGAGTCGAGTATGCGTCCGCTTATAAATCCCATGAACATTTTATTTGTGAAACGTACCTCTTTAATTATTTTGTCGGCTGTTTTTTCCTTAAATATCGCATGTGTAAATATTCTGGCCTGAGCGGCAAAGCTCTTTCGGCTGTTTAGGAAATAAATCGATACAATTATTCCGATAAGCAGGTTTTTTATTATTGAGAATGCGCCAATTACGCCCGATGAAACATTTGACAAAAGCGTCTTTGTGTTTGGGAGAAGCTCTGTCTGCAGCCATTTTTCAACTGTTGACGATATTGAAACCGTAATTGTCTCGGCGTAATCGTGAAGCAGCTCGTTGTCCTTAAAAAAGTCGTTGAGCCAGTTTGTAACGGTTTCGTAATAACTGTCGAAATTATCTATGATAAGCGTGAGGCTTACTACAAACTGCGGGATAATAAGCGACATGAGTACATATATTACCAAAAATGCAATGCACAGACTCAGAAGTATGCTTATGGCTGATATAATGGTTTCTGATTTTTCTTCTGTAACAGGTTTATTTAAAAGTTTTTTGATAAGGTTTTCTATGTAATTGCACATTGGAATTAGCAGGTATGCTATTACTGCGCCGTATATAAACGGCTTAATTGCGTTAATAACTTTGCCGATGCTGAGATTGACGCTCTGAGAGTAGTAAATTACAAAAAAGAATATCATACTCAGGGCTATTCCCAAAAACAGCGTCAGCGATAGGTTAATGAATTTACGCTGAAAAAATTTTTGTTTCTTAATAGATGAATTATTCGGTGAAGAATCGTTCATTTTAAAGCGCCTCCTGTTTTTTAAAATTAAAAACCATACATTACATTGTAGTCGTTAATGACTTTGTATGCAAGTGAAAGTGTTTGATTTCCTGAATTTTTGTTTCGGTATGCATAACATAAAAGCCCGGCAGAGTGCGCAGCCTGCAGCCCTGTGTCGGTATCTTCTATCGCAGCGGCCTCTGACGGCTGTATATTAAGCGCTTCAACAGCATTTATATAAATATCGGGGGCGGGCTTTGGATTGACATTTTCATCAGAACCGGAAAGAATTACGTCAAAATATTTCCTTATATGAAAATAATCAAGTACGCCGTATATATTGCAGTACTGTGAGGATGAAGCTATGGCAAGACGCATACCTGCGCCCTTAATTCTTTGTATGAAACTGCAGGCTCCGGGAACTTCAGTGAAACCGTCCCTCTTAAGCAGCCTGTTGTAATGAAAGTCGGCGGCGCGGCACAGTTCGCCTGCCGATGCATTAATACCATGTCTGTCAATAAGCTTCTGCATAATATTATATTTGGTTGTTCCCGCAAATCCAAGATAGTATTCTGCCGGCATCGACAAGCCGAACTCTTTTAGCGCGGCGGCATTTGCATGTGCATACATAGGCTCGCTGTCAACAATGACTCCGTCCATGTCGAATACAATTGCTTTTAACATATTTTAAAACATTCCCATTTTTCTAATATTCTTAAAAATATTTTATAATACCGTTAATCGCTTGTCAAAACCATTTTAAGTATATATAATAAGCATTAATATAGCAAACTCGAACTTAGCGGTAAAATGTAATATGGGTAGATAATTATATGAAATAAATATATTTTAAACTAATAAAGCTTATATTCTATAAAAAATATACTAAATTCAAGCGCAGAGTTTGAGTAAAAATCTAATTATACCCACAAATGAAAGGAAATATGGTGAAAATATGGCTACAATAAAACCGTTTAGATGTATAAGGCCGGAGGCGTCAGTCGTATCTCGTGTAGCGGCGCTTCCTTATGATGTGTATGACAGAAAAGAGGCTAAGGAGGAGGCGATGAACGAACCTCTTTCTTTCCTTAATATTGACAGGGCTGAGACACAGTTCCCTGACGATATCGATACATATGCGGACTGTGTTTATGAGAAAGCGAGAGAGCTGCTTGACGCGAGAATTGCGGACGGTACTTATCTGCAGGATGAAGACGAGGCATATTATATATACCGTCAGACTATGGACGGCAGGGAACAGACGGGAATAGTTGCATGTTCATCGGTGGACGATTATCTTAATCAGGTGATTAAAAAGCATGAGAATACAAGGGAGGAAAAGGAAGTAGACAGAATAAGGCACGTTGACGCGTGCAATGCGCAGACAGGACCTATTTTCCTTGCATACCGTTCAAATGAAATTATAAACGAGGTAGTCAACCGTATTAAAAATGAAAAACCTTTGTATGACTTTGTCTCAAAAGACGGTATAAGTCACGCCGTGTGGAAGATATGCCGCAAGGAAGATACTACTGCTGTAGAAAAAGCTTTCGGCGATATTGACAGCATATATATTGCGGACGGTCATCACAGGGCGGCGTCGGCGGTCAAGGTAGGAGTTAAGAGAAGAAATGAGCAGGAATCATATACCGGGGATGAGGAATTTAACACTTTTCTCTCGGTGCTGTTTCCGCACGACGAGCTTATGATTATGGATTATAACCGCACGGTTAAGGACTTGAACGGTCTGTCAAGCGATGAGTTCATGTCAAGGCTTGAGGAAAACTTTGATATAATTAAATCGGGAGACACTGCATTTAAGCCTGAGAAAAAGGGACAATTTTCTATGTATCTTGAAAGGAAATGGTATCTGTGCGAGATAAATGACGAACTTAAAAAAATTGATGACCCTGTTGAATCTCTTGACGTCTCGCTGCTTCAGGACTATCTTCTCGGCCCGGTACTCGGCATTGGTGACCCAAGAACCGACAACAGAATAGATTTTGTCGGGGGAATAAGGGGGCTCGCTGAACTTGAGAGAAGGGCGAATGAGGATATGAAAATATCGTTTGCAATGTACCCGACGGCGATTACCGAGCTGTTTGCAGTGGCTGACAACGGTATGCTTATGCCGCCAAAATCAACTTGGTTTGAGCCGAAATTGAGAAGCGGGTTATTTATTCACAGACTCGGCTGATTTTGCGGCAATTGGGCCGTTAAGGCAAAAAGAAGCTGAGCGGCGCTGTGATTAGTCAAAGCGCTGTCTAGTGTTTTATACGGCGGGATTGGAGAGGAAATTATATTATGAGAGATTTTTTTAATACTGATAACAGATTAATGAAAGCGCTGTCTAAGCTGTTCGATATAGGGTATCTCAGCATAGTTTTTATTTTGTTCTGCATACCAGTCGTGACTATCGGCGCCGCGCTTACTGCTCTTTACTATACTACTGTTAAAGTTATACGCAGGGAAAGGGGCTACGTATTTCAGGAATTCTGGCGTTCGTTTAGGCTTAATTTCCTAAGTGCGACTAAGATGTGGATTATAGAGCTCGTTATAATAGTTATTATGCTGTTCAATATAACGACCGTGCTTGAGGGTACAAGCAAGACATCGGGTTATATGCTTGGCGCATATATTGTTATGAGCGTAATCGTATTTGCGGTCTCATGTTACGCGTACCCTGTTCTCTCAAGGTTTGTGATGAAAAATACGCAGATTGTAAGAATGTCATTGTATCTTGCAGCCAAGCATATATATTTTACAATACCGCTTATCGCTGTAAGCGCTGCGGCAATTGTTTCGGTATTTCTGCTGATACCGTACATGCCTATTATTCCTATACTTGTTCCGGGACTTGCCTCTCTCCTGTACTCATATATGATGGAGATAGTATTAAAAAAATATACTAAAAAGGGTGATGCTGAAACAGACGGGGACGGGGCTCCTGTCGACGATTGGTATAATGAGTAAACATTGTGAACATCTGCAGAGCTTGAGCAGTTAAAGGAGGATTATTATGAACGATTTGAAGAGTGATATTGCGGGGATGGACGTAGAGGAGACTTTGCAGGAGGTAAACAAAACATTTGAGTGGATAAAAAACGGAATTCCATCATTTATTCATGGAATATTGATGGTTGCGGCCGCACTCCTGTTGTTTATCGTCGGCAGAAAACTTATTAACCTGCTGGTGAGACTGTTGGAGAAAAGTCTGGCAAAGTCAAGTATTGACGAGGGAGTCCGCAAATTTCTAAACTCTTTTGTAAGGATAACCCTTACTATAATTTTGGTAGTAGTTATTGCCGGATTTCTGGGTCTTGAAACAACCTCTCTTGCCGCCGTCATAGGTTCCGCCGGTCTTGCCATCGGCCTTTCGCTGCAGGGCAGCCTTGCAAACTTTGCGGGAGGCGTGCTCATTCTTATCCTAAAGCCGTTTATTATTGGAGATTACATAATTGCCAGCGGACATGAGGGTAACGTAATTGGTATAGATATTTTTTACACTAAACTTCAGACAGCTGATAATAAGTGTATTGTTATTCCTAACGGTGTTCTAAGCAACTGTTCAATTACCAATGTCACGAGGGAAGATTTCAGGCGTGTAGATATAGTTGTTGGAATTGATTATTCGCAGAATATAAAAGAAGCAAAGGATGTTCTTTTCAGAATCGCCAATGAAAATGAACATGTTGACAACGAAAGGAATATAGATATATTTGTGGACGAACTGGCCTCCAGCTCCGTCAATATAGGCCTAAGGGTATGGACGGCAAAGGAAAACTACTGGAGTGTGAAATGGGGTCTTCTTGAGACGATTAAGGAGGAATTTGACAGGGAGGGAATCTCAATTCCGTTTGACCAGCTGGACGTTTGTATTAAAAAGGAAGAAGCGTAAAATATTGAATATATAATTGTTTTGGAGAAGCATGCGCATAAAATACATTTTGTATTATGTGCATGCTTTTTATTTGTTTTATGTAAAAATATTTTGTTTTACATATACCTTGTTATATATAATAAAAATGTTGTATTTTTATGGAATATATTGTATAATAATTATATGTTTGAGAAGCAATATTGCTAGATTAAAAACTTTTCTAAAGAAAGGATGTGATTTTTTATTATGTCTACTTAAGTAAAGTTTTTATAATATATAATACAAAAGAGATTTAAAACTTTTTGAAATTTATAGATTAAAGAGGAGGATATATTACATGAGCATTAGGTATATCAAAAAAGGTGGACAGGCATTAGTTGATAGAAAAATTTACAAACTAGTTTTTTTAGGAATTCTAATATTTTTCTTTTGTTTTAGTTATAATGGTATTGTTTATGCAAAAAATGATTTAAATTATGATACTAAGTTTGCTGAAGCCTTAAAAGTTATTCAGCCTATAAATGTTGATAATTTAGATGTTAGTATTGGTGATATATATAGTGTAGTTGATACACAAGGTAAAATTACAGGTTACTCAATGGGATATTTTGTGGAAAATGAACCTTATGGCTATGCAATATACAGTCTTGATAACAAAAATATTCAGGAATTTGTTTTCTGTAAAGGCATTGAAAACATGTATATTGAGTTGGAGAAAATAGCTGATTTAGATAATGAAGTTGATGAGGATAATTTGATTAATGAAATAGTTTACGAGGGTGGTTTAGATTATGTTACATATGATGAGGATGGAAATAAAGTAGAACTTATGAATAAAAACGATTATAAAAGTGAAACAAAATATGATGTAGGAGTAATATTAAATAGTAAATCTGTGTATAATGCGAGTAAAAACAATAATGCTGCATTTTATAGAGATGAGAATTTATCTGGAATTTTTGATATATTAGGAGAATCTAATGAGTATTATTGTATTCCGGATTTTGGTCTTGCAATGATTACTCAATCATATATTTCTAAACATTCTCCTGAACGAGGCTATGTTTGTGAGGTGGTTTCTGGAACAGCATGTTTAAATTATCTTGGATATCTTTATAACAATAATATAATAGATACATATAATATGATATATGATAGATGTGGTGTCACAAAAAAAGAGGATAATAGTAATAATGGCACAAATTGTCATGATGTCTTAAAGAAGTATTTTAATGATTTAAACACAGGAATAAAGTTAAATTATAAATTTAATCCATCTTTTGATGAATTTAAAAAAAGTTTTACAAATACTAATCGAGAGCCAACACCTGTAATAATTAGAAATCATGACCATTCAGTTGTGGGATTAAGCTGCTATGAAATTAATGATTCAAAATATGTAGGGATATGGAGAAATTGGTATTTAGAGAGTGTTGATGACCCCAATAGATATAATGACGATTTTTCAGGAGTGCATACGCAGTATTCATTATATTCATTGAGATATTTTAATTATGAAAATAGTGTTAATAATTCTACTAGTCCATTTGAGTGTACATTTTTTGAAAATGCACAAAGTAGAAATATAAAAGAAGCTAATACGGAATATGTAAGTGGAAATCAGATTAAAGTAAAATGTTATGTGCCTTATGGAACTAAATCAGTTGCCTTTCCAACATGGACAGCTGCAAACGGACAAGATGATATAATATGGCATCAAGGTAGTGTTAAATATGGGACTGTTGCGGAATGTACAATAGATTTAAATACACATAACAAAGAAAGCGGGTCGTATATTACACATATATACGCATATGATATTAATGGAAATGTTTTGGCGTTTTATGGTTCGATTTGTAATAATGTTAAAACTTCAATTATTAATAGCAAAATTACTAATAAGAGAATAAATGGTTATACAGTCAGTTGTGAATTGCCGACAGGAACAGAGTATGTAAAATTTCCGACATGGTCAGAAATTAATGGGCAAGATGATTTAATTTGGTATCAAGGTAATATTAGCGGTGTAAAAGGAAGTATTGCAATTGATGTTGCAAATCATGGCAATTGTTGTGGGAATTATATAACTCATATATATGCATATGATAAGTATAATAAGTGCATTTCTACTACAGGGGTATCGGTAACATTATTGACGAGAACTTCAATTACTAATGCCAATGTAAATAGTTATTCAAATGGTAATATTAATATTAGCTGTTATGCACCTGTAGGTACTTCAAAGGTATATTATGATGTATTCGCAGAGAAAGCCGGGAAAAATGGACTTAGAAGTTATAATATGTCTGTATCTTCAAGTACAGGTTATACTGTAAAAACTATTAATAAATCTGATTTCAATAATACAATAGGCAAATACACCATTAGGATTAGAGCTTATGATTCTAAAGGAAGACAAATAGGAAATCAGGTTCAATTATTAACTGAAATTAGTTAAGCGTCAAAGATCTAAAGGAGTGGATATATATGAATAACAAAATTAATTTGAGGGCATTAAGTTTATGTTTAGCGTTGCTTTGTACATTGCCAGCAATAAACATTACACACCGTGAAAGCCATGCAAAGCTAAAAGATTCTAATACTATAACCATTGAAAAAGGAAAAATATATAAATTAAGGAGCGGTAGAGGCTGTACTTATAAAAGCTCAAAACCACAAATTGCATCCGTGTCAAAAAAGGCAGTGATTAAGGCAAGGAAGAAAGGCAAATGTATTGTGAAAGTGATAAAGGGCAGGAAAATAATTAAATATAAAGTGAAAGTGGTTAATAAAATAAATAATAAACCAGTTAAAAAGGCTGCCCCATTACCGGATGAAAAAGAAAAATTACAGTCAACGCCTAATATTTTAGAGCCGCACCCTATATTAACACCGTCGCCGACATGTGCGCCCGGAGGCTATATTGCTTTAGGACGCGGCACAATAATCAGTATAAAGAAAAACGATGACTCAACTTATGAATGTGTAGTAGAGCTTTCCGAAAATGATATAGACAATCTAAAAGGCAAATTTAAGGATTGTCCCAATGTTCAGTATGTTATATGTAAATGTACGAAAAATTATGAGGTAAATGCAGGCGTCAGTATTATTGTTAACCAAAATGAATATCTCAGTAAATATTCAGTAAAGGACGAAAAAACCATTCAACTTACATGTGAACATTTCTTTTGATGAATAGCTGAGAACAAAAAACATACAGACATCCGTCAGGGGCTGGACGCTTACTATCAGGGGTACTTGAACACGACGGTGATTAGCTCATTTTTGCAGCTTTAGAACCGCTCATGGACAACTAAACGAAAGTAGGTCCCCTGACAAAGTAAGTGCCATCCTGACGGCGCATCTGAAAATATATTCGATAGTTTGGTAAACCTAATTATTCAAATACTCCTCGTTGCGCGCAATAACCTCCATCATTGCCTGCGCTCCCGGAGCGCCGGTTGTGTTGCGCTTTTCCACACATGTTTTCATGGAAATTGCCTCATATATATCATCCTCAAATACAGGGCTTATTGACTTAAACTCTTCAATAGTCATATCGTCGAGCGATATGCCGCGCTCAATACAGTGGAGTACGAGCTGTCCTACGATTCCGTGTGCGTCCCTGAAAGCGACTCCGTGGTTTACGAGGTAGTCTGCAGCGTCGGTTGCATTTGTAAATCCGTTTTTAGCGCTTGACTCCATATTTTCTTTGTTAAATTTCATTGTCTCAAGCATTCCGTCAAACAGGCTTATACAGCCCTTTACGGTGTCAATGGCGTCAAATGTAAATTCCTTATCCTCCTGCATATCTTTGTTGTATGCCAGTGGAATGCCTTTAAGAGTAGTGAGCATGGACATGAGCGCGCCGTATACACGTCCGGTCTTACCTCGTACAAGCTCAGCTATATCAGGATTCTTCTTCTGCGGCATAATACTGCTTCCGGTAGAGTAGGAGTCGTCTATGTCGATAAACTGATACTCGTTTGAGTTCCAAAGTATTATTTCTTCGCTGAAACGTGAAAGATGCATCATTATTAGGGACATGTCGCTTAAGAATTCCACAATGTAATCCCTATCTGACACCGAGTCCATGCTGTTGTTAGTAGCGCCCTTGAAACCGAGCAGAGAAGAGGTAAATTCCCTGTCGAGGGGATAGGTTGTCCCGGCAAGTGCGCCGGAGCCGAGCGGACAGTAATTCATTCTCGCATATGTATCGGCAAGCCTTGAGCGGTCCCGCTTAAACATCTCAAAATATGCGCCCAGATGATGGGCGAGAGTTACAGGCTGCGCCTTTTGAAGATGTGTAAATCCCGGCATATATGTATCGGTATTATCTTTCATTATATTGTGTATTGTTTTCAGAAAATGCAGCAGAAGTAAATTCATCTCTGAGATTTCATTTCGCACATACAGTTTCATGTCAAGGGCGACCTGGTCGTTGCGGCTGCGGCCCGTGTGCAGCTTTTTGCCCGGCTCGCCGATTCGCCCTATGAGGTTAGACTCAACGAAGCTGTGTATATCCTCATGTTCGTCGCCAATCTCAAGCCTGCCCTCATTAATATCTGAAAGAATGCTTTCAAGGCCTTTTAGAATTGCGTCTTCCTCCGATGAAGTGATAATGCCCTGCTTTGAAAGCATTTTAACGTGGGCCATGCTTCCCTCTATATCCTCTTTAAAAAATTTCCGGTCAAAAGAAATTGACGCATTAAAATTATCTACTAATTTATTTGTTTCTTTTGTGAAACGTCCGCCCCAAAGTTTCATATAGCCTCCTGACTGCCGCAGCACGGCAAAAAAATTTTATATAACAGATTTGATTGTAAGTGTTTTGCTTACATCACATTATAACTTCAATAAAGCTGTTATGTCAAATATCACGCATCACTTTACATCCAAATAAGCTTTTTACAAAATGATTGAATTGCTGTAATTTATCTGTAATTAATTAATGACAAGAAGAAAGGTTTATTGGTAGAATTAAAATTTTGGCAAAATTAGAGATAGATAATTATACTATATATGGGTATACTGTTATTGTCCTGTTTTTAATAATCAGGTCGAATGTCGTCTGCCGTATGTTTAGGATTATTGTGCGGGAATAAGATATCGGAGAGTGATACTATGGGAAAATATTTTGATAAACTAAATGAATATCAGGAGAAAGCGGCTGCGCTGACTGCCGCAATGAATCTGTTTGACTACGATACACAGACTAATTCTCTGTCAAAGGCTGACAAATATACTTCAAAGGCGATTGGGATTCTTGCGGATGAATATCACAGCCTGTTTACGGGGAAAAAAGCCGCGAAGCTGATAAAAAAATGTATGAAAGAATATGAAAATGGTGCGATGACAGCTGTAGAATGCGCTATTTTTAAACAGTATATAAAGCTTCACAACGAGCTTTCACCTATACCTGCTGAAGAATACAGGAAATTTAAAGAGCTTACCTCAAAATCCGTAAAAGTATGGGTAAATGCAAAGAAAAACAAGTCGTTTGATGATTTTGCGCCTATGCTTGAAGAGATTGTGGGATGGAAGAGGAAGTTTGCGGGTTATAGAAAATTAAAAGGTCAGAGAGAATATGATGTTTTATTGGGAGACTATGAGCCTGATTTTAATATGGAAAAGCTAGACGTTATTTTTGAGGATATAAAAAAGGATGTCCTGCCGGTCGTTAAAATATACCGGAACAGTCATAATGAAACTTACGACAACCCTGAAGCTGTAGAAAATTTTATAAATACGGCATTTGATGAAAATAAGATAAGGGAACTGTGTATTTTTTTGCCTGAATATCTTGGATTTGACATGGACGCCGGAGTTATTTCCGAGAGCGAGCATCCATTTACGATGAATATACACAAATATGACGTCAGGATGACAAACAACTATAGTAATGGTGATTTTTTCGGACCTGTTTTTTCATCGATACATGAGACGGGACATGCGCTTTACGAACAGGGTATTGACGACAGTCTGGTTATGACAATTATTGGCGAGGGGACGTCTATGGGTATGCACGAGGCGCAGTCGAGATTTTATGAAAATATGGTCGGAAAAAACATTAAATTTTGGAAACCGCTCATTTGCAGGCTTAGAAAAATGTTTCCTGATGAGATGAGGGATATTTCGGAACATGATTTTAATATAATGATGAACAGGGTAACTTGCGGGGCAGTTAGAATTGACGCCGATGAACTTACTTATCCTTTTCATATAATTATAAGATATGAGCTTGAAAAAAGTCTGATTTCAGGTACAATAAAGGTAAGCGAATTAAAAGATGAATGGAACAGGAAATATAAACAGTATCTTGGAATCGAACCCAAGGACGATGCGGAAGGCGTACTGCAGGATGTTCACTGGGCGACAGGGGAGTTTGGTTACTTTCCTTCTTACGTAATAGGAAGTGCCGCCGCAGCGCAGCTGTGCGTCCACATTAAATCTGTGATGCAGTTTGAAAAATGTCTTGAGGGTGGAAAAGTAAAAGATTTAAAAAAATACTTTACAAAGAACATTTACAGATATGGAAAAGCTATAAGGACAAACGAGATACTGGAAAAGATTATGGGAGAGGAGTTTGACGTAAAATATTATGTCAGATACCTTTGCGACAAGTACGGAGGGGAAAAAGAAATATAATGCAGTCTTACGGTATGGATAGATTAACAAAAATTAATTCACTTATCAAAGCAGTCGCAGTAATGTTTGGAACACTTTTTTTTCAAATATTACTGCAGGTTGTTTTTGGAATGATTATCGGGGCGCTGTCCGGGCAGTCAATTACGGAAAATGAAGCGGCGGGGTCATTTTATTATAAAGTTTATGAGCCCGTTTACCATATATTGTATGGAGTGACCGCAGGGTTAACCGCACTGTTTATCTATAATATATATTATCGCGGAAAGCCGGATTCATTTTACTGCAAAATGTTTAAAAGGAAGCATTTACTAAAATGCTCTAAAAGAATCGTTATATTTGTGCTGTTTGGGCTGGCTATGCAGCTTCTTGCCTACTGTGTGCTCAATATGTTCTATTTGTTTGCCGTTGACAGTCCCTTATTGAAATCATATGCGGCAGTATCAGATAAACTGAGTGGTAGGGCCAATCCGATGATTTTTCTTTATACATTGATATTTGCGCCATTTGCAGAGGAGTACATATTCAGAGGCCTTATTTACGGCAGTGTCCGTAAGGGGTTTGGCTGTGTGGCCGCAAACATCATACAGGCGTTTTTGTTTGCCCTATACCACGGCAACATGATACAGGGCATATATGCTTTTGTTTTGGGATTGCTGTTAGGTTATGCAGCCGAACATAAGAAATGTATGCCTGAGATTGTCGGGCTGCATATGGTTGTTAATATATCGGGACTATTTATTGTTCCTGTATTTATTAATCTTTTGTGCGTTGCAGTGGGAAGTTATGTATCATTCATTATTGGAACAGTCGTGTCATTGGCGTGCATAGGATGGGTTATTGTGTCAGGTATCATAAAGCCCAAGGATTAGACATAACAGTCTATTGTCTCCATGTGTTGTTTTCTGTACGTATCGTTATCTTTACGTCTTAATTCACTTTCCACTTCCGCGATTTTTTTTTCTATCTCAGCTGCTTTTTCAGCATCTTCGGATACTGCATTAAGCTGCTGTTCAAGTTGTGCCTTTTTGTTTTTCAACTGTCTGATTTCGCTGTCTACCTTATCTGTGCTGCCAATAATTTTTTCTTCGGATTTGGCGTTTTTGTCTTTGCCGGAATTATCTGCGCCTGTCGGTTTCATGCCGGCTACGTCGCTTCTTACATATTCATCCTGAATATAAATAGCGTTTTTTTCAGATTTTTCATCTGATTGTGAAACATCATTCCTGTCGCACAGATCACTTTTATCTTGCGCATACTTGTCGTGTACATCCTGATGATTTTCAGGAGCACTGGAGTTTCTCTTATTCCTGTCTAACTGTTCCGTGTAATGTTGCTCGTAGGTTTGATTATTACTGTTGATTCTGATTGACATAATACATTCTCCTTTTCATTTTTTATTTCCGCATTTTCGTAAATGCAACGAACCAAACTCAATTTTGAATGAACCTGACGGCGTTGTACATCCGGGGGAATGTTTGCTTAACGCTGTCTGATTTACCACATTATATATGAAAATTAGTCTCATATTCAATGGATTTGTAGTGAAATGGTCTCTTTACGTACCGGAATGGTTAGGGCATGTAGAACCATCATTTGCTTATGGAGCCGCTGATTAATGAGTTTTTTAGAAATTATTATTCAGAACAGTGTCAGATATAAATATGTCAGCACACCAGAAGTACGCTTAAAATAAATTCATCATTTAAAATCTCAATATTTGCGCAGCCATTGTATTTTTCAGCGACTGTCCTTATATTTTTTAAACCGATGCCCTCTTTTATTTCGGAATTATTTTGAAAACTGTTTCTCACTTCAATTAACAGAAAATCTCCTTGAATATTTCCCGACACGTTGATAAATGTATCAGCATCTTTACCTAGTAATCTGCAGGCGTTTATTGCATTATCCACGGCATTGGAAAGGATTATACAAAAATCCATATCGCTTATTTTGCAGGGATGCGGCAGTGAGAGTGAACAGGAAGAATTGATGCCGAAGTTTTTAGCAAGACTTAATTTGTTTTCAAGCAATATGTCTGTTACCGGATTGTTTGTATGGCATGTCATAGTGATGTCCGTTTCAATTTCCTCAATATCCGCCATATATAGGAGGGCTTTCTCTGTATCGCCTTTTAGAATTAAATTTCGGATTATTTCCATATGATTTTTTATGTCATGCCGGAATGACGACGTTTTTTCATAGCAGTCCTTTGCCTCTGAAACATATTGCCGCAAATAGCCGGTCTCCTGTTCCAGCAGCAGAATTTTAGTGTTTATGCGTACGTTTCCCAATATTTTTTTATATACAAACATAATACAGAAAAGACTGCATATGCCCAAAAGTTGTATAATTAGCATAAAAAAGTGTTTTTTTTCAAAGAAGTTACTTTCGGATGTAATTGTAAAGTTTCCATAGACTGCAAAGTTTATATATTGGCCGGCAAACAATATTGTCAGAGCCGGTATTAAAAGAATAAGTATATTGCACTGTTCATTTATAGTTTTGTCAAGTGCAAAATATTTTAATATGATATGATAGCATAGTACTGATAACGAAAGCGAAAGAGCGTTGCCGCCTACAGCAAACGCAAGGCTTGTAATACCGGTTTCATCTGCCGGAATAAGGGGAAATATTATTCCGCTTAATGACCCTATAACC
Source organism: uncultured Clostridia bacterium (assembly GCA_948472945.1). GTDB lineage: Bacteria > Bacillota > Clostridia > Lachnospirales > Lachnospiraceae > V9D3004. The sequence goes on along the minus strand of CAOKVX010000007.1, from coordinate 56,694 downwards.
CCGTAGCATAGCTGCATGGCTGATATTGCGGCTGCCGAATATAATATGACCCGCATATAGGTTGCCCTGTATATGAAGATTCCCGCTGCAGTTAGTATTGCTGCGCATAATAAATATTGAAAAAGGCGTTGGTCTTTAAATAAAAAAAGTATGACAATGCTAATAATAGTATATACAAAATAATGACTCGGTTTTATTTTGGTTAAGAGGCATTTTGTAAAGAAATGAAACATAAATATCATTTCTGCAATGGCATCAATGTACGTATTAAAAAAATTTGTGAATACCGTCATATTTTATCTCCAATCTCTCATGTACTTAAATATAACACTTGAAAATTCTTTGCTTCGCAGACGTGACACAGGTATGTTTTTTCCGTTAGACATGACTGCCATTCCGTTTTTAAAACTTCTAAGATATTTTAAATTGACAAGGTAGCTTCTATGGCATTTATAAAAATATTTGCCCAGTTTTATTTCTAGATTTTCTAATTTTTCATAATACTCAATTATTTCTGACGACATCAGGTGAAGATATATTTTCCTGCCTATCACTTCACAAAACACAATATCGTCGAAAGGGATAAGCATGTTTTCATATCCGATACGGATGAGAAGGTTTTTTTCCTTTGCGTTTTCCATATGTTTAAGTAGACGTTTCATAATTTTGTAAAAGAAATCTTCACGGAAAGGTTTAATGAGATAATCAAACGCCTGTACTTCAAATGCCTGAAAGACCTTTTCTTTTAAAATGGTAACAAAAATCAGAAAACCCTCAAAGCCGGATTGGCGCAAAATTTTTGCAGTATCAATACCGTTTAAACTTTTCATCTGAATATCGAGAAAAAGAATGTCTATCTTTTTGCTGTATTCCAATAAATTTTCTCCGCAGGTAAAGGTTATAACTGAAATCTCTATTTTGTTTTCAGCAAAAAAATCATGAAGCAGATTTTTTAGCTTGTCCTGCATATAACTTTCATCGTCACATATTGCGATATGAAGCAAAAAACCACCCCTTTTCTCTACGCTTTAAAAATATCTTATTATTTTATCACGGTTAGGCGGGGGCGAACAATAGTATTGGCATGGAATGTTTTGGTGTTGATGTGAAAATATGATACTTGTTAATTTTAAATTAATCTGATATAATCGACTAAGAAATCTCTGTTTTAATCAGTGTTTCGTTAAATAAATGCCGTTTTAAAGGCATAACATTAAAATATAAATTTTACATATCAGGTGGGAAAGCAATGATAATAAGTCTTGAGCCGGCAGGCGCTAAACAAAATATAAACAGTGTTGGACAGACTGCAGGCGCTGCCCGGATTAGCGCTGCTGATACGGAGAACGGCGGTTCATCCATAACAAGTTTTGAGGATATGCTGGAAGGAATTATGAGCGGAGAGGAAGCCATATCGTTTGGCGATGATGAGATTGTGCAGGCAAGCGAGCTGTCCGTAAAGGAGCTTACTGATTTATATTTAAAGCTTGGCATAACGTCTCCGGCCGGAAAGAAAGCAGAGGTATACAGCTCTGACAGTGCAGCGTCGGACAATACTGTGGCGGCTAATTTTACGGCCAGCCAGCTTGATGCCCTATGTTATCCGAACTGCTCTGTAAGTGTTCCTGAAAAATATGTTGACATTTTTAAGAATGCGGCGGATGAGTATGGAATTTCATATGAGCTGCTTGTGTCGGTTGCCAAGGCCGAATCAAATTTTAATAAAAACAGTACGTCTAGAAGCGGCGCTATGGGAATTATGCAGCTCATGCCCGCAACGGCCAAATATCTCGGCGTCAAGGATGCATATGACCCAGAGCAGAACATAAGGGGCGGAGCGAGATATCTGTCTGAAAAAATTGAAAAGCATGGAAGCGTACAGCTTGCGCTTGCAGCTTACAACGCCGGAAGCGGCGCAGTTGAAAAATACGGCGGAATACCTCCATATACAGAGACGCAGAATTATGTAAAGAAGATTATGGGATTTTTAGGAGTGGCATGACGTACATATACGGCTCCTGCAAACTTGATAACAAAACATTGTACAATTTTTAATTTATAATTGGAATACAAAAATAGACTTTTTTAAAATAAGAGAAATTAAATTGAACGCATTATTAGATTTGAAAATAATAAAAAAGCTGTCATTTAAATGACAGCTTTTTTTGTTACAACCAATTCTTACATTTATTACATTTAACTTTTCCCCGATAGCATTATAAAATATAAATCTATAAGTCATATACCCCGTAGCAGGCGTGAAACCTGCATTGTTCGCGGGAATAAAAATTAAAATGATTCATGCGATGATTATAACTTAGTTACGTTTGCGGCCTGTGGTCCTTTTTCTCCGTTAACAACTTCGAATTCAACCTTGTCGCCTTCGTCTAATACTTTGAAGCCGTCCATCTGTAAAGCTGAGAAATGTACGAATACATCGTTGCCTTCCTCGTCTGAGATGAATCCAAAACCTTTTTTCGCATTAAACCATTTTACTGTACCATTCATTGAAATTGCCTCCTAAAAAATAATAAATCTTAACAACAGTTAAACTTTAGCATATAAATTATAAAAAGTCAATTGAAATATTGAATAATCAAGGGTATACTAATACTAAGAAAAGGAAGATTAGCTTACCGATTCCTTAATTGCCTGCGGAGCATGCACACAGATTTGCAAAAGGAATACGACGCTTTGCGGCCGGAATTTTGTTTGGGAAACGCTTTAATCAGCGGTTTTGGTATTTTAGATAAATTAACCGGCAAAAAAATAGAAAGGATAATAATAATTTATGAAATCATACCAACTTATTATGCAGAGTGAGCTTTCAGACATAAACAGCGTTGGCTTACTGTACAAACATATAAAGAGCGGCGCCAGAGTGGCCGTTATAAAAAATGACGATGAAAACAAAGTGTTTTCCGTAAACTTCAGAACACCTCCGTGTGATTCTACCGGGACGCCGCATATTATCGAACATTCCGTACTTTGCGGTTCGTCAAAATATCCGGTTAAGGACCCATTTGTTGAGCTTGCTAAGGGCTCGCTAAACACATTTTTAAATGCAATGACGTTTGCAGACAAGACTATGTACCCGGTCGCAAGCTGTAACAATAAAGATTTTGAAAACCTTATAGGGGTTTATCTCGACGCTGTGTTTTATCCTGATATGAAAAAAAGAAAAGAGATATTTGAGCAGGAGGGATGGCACTATGAGATGGAATCGGAGGATTCTCCGCTTACTATAAACGGTGTAGTATATAACGAGATGAGGGGTGTTTTTTCATCTCCCGACCAGCAGCTTGAGCGACTAATTCAGAAAACGCTGTTTCCCGATACGCCTTATGGGTGTGAATCGGGCGGGGACCCCGATTATATACCTGAACTTACTTATGAGAAATTTGTGGAGGAATATTCTAAATATTATCATCCGTCGAACAGTTATATTTACCTGTATGGAGACATCGATATTGAAGAAAAACTGCAGTGGATTGACAGGGAATATCTGTCCGGTTTTGATGCTCTCGATATAGATTCAAAGATAGGTAAACAGAAACCTTTTGAGGGACTAAAGATTGTAGATGAAAAATATTCGGCCCAGACAGCGTCGGACAAAGCTTATTTCAGTTACAACTGTGTAGTTGGAAATGCACTTGACAATGATATACAGGTTGCATTTCAGATTTTATCGTATGCCCTCGTATCCGTTCCGGGAGCGCCTCTTAAAAAAGCTCTGACAGACGCAGGTATAGGTGAGGAGATAAGCTGTATGTTTGACGGTGAGATTCTACAGCCGACATTCAGCATTTTTGCGCGCGAAGCGGATGCCGGAAGAAAAGAAGATTTTATAAATATTATAACCGAAACGCTTGGTAAGATAATTGAAAGCGGAATAGATAAGAAATCGCTTGAGGCGGCAATATCATATTATGAATTTAAATACCGCGAAGCGGACTTTGGAAGATATCCTAAAGGGCTTATGTATGGAATCAATATGATGCAGACATGGCTCTACGATGAAAATGAGCCGTTTTCTGCCCTCTGTCTCAATGATACGTTTAAGACCTTGAAAGAGCGGATAGATACCGGCTATTTTGAGGAGCTTGTAGAGAAGTATTTGCTCAAAAACAGCCATAGGGCGGTGGTAAATGTATTTCCTGAGATAGGACTGAGCACAAAAAAAGATGAGGAACTCGCAAAAAAACTTAAAGAGTACAAGGAATCGCTGTCAGAGAAAGATATTGAACAGATAGTAAACAACACGGCCAACCTGAAAAATTATCAGGAAACGCCGGATTCACCGGAGGCTCTGACGTGCATACCTCTGCTTAACAGGGAGGATATTGATAAGAAAACGCCAAAAATATACAATGAAAAGAAAGAGATAAACAACTTAACAGTTTTACATCACAATCTCTTTACAAACGGTATTGCGTATATAGACCTTGCATTTGACGTAACGGAGTACAAAGAATATGCATCATACATCGGCATACTTTCGGTAATGCTTGGAAGCATAGACACTGTCAATTACTCCTACCTTGAGCTGTCCAATGAGATAAATCTAAGTACAGGCGGAATAAATACATCAGCCGCCGTATCGGCAATGAAAGGAAACTGCGACGACTTTAAAATAATGTTCGAGGTTTCTGCAAGAGTGTTGTACACTTCTATGAACAGGGCGTTTGAGCTTATCATTGAAATTATAAAGGGTTCCCTGTTTAGTGACAGGAAAAGACTGAGGGAGGTTCTCTTTGAGCTTAGGTCAGAATTTAAGGCGTCTCTTGAGGCGTCAGGAAATGCTACGGCTGTTGACAGGGCGTTATCGTATAACTCAGAATCAATGTACTATCAGAACCAGATTACAGGCGTATCGTTTTACCGGCTGCTAGACGGTATCTGCAATGATTTTGACAATCAGTGCGGCGCGCTCATAGAAATACTTGAGGCCCTCGTATATAAAATATTCAACAAAAAGAACCTTATTGTCAGCATAACGGCTGACGACGAGGGTTATAGGGTGTTTGAGGACGAGAGTTTCGAGGTATTTGAATCCCTATATGAGATAAACGATGATTCACTTCCTAAGCTGCCAGATATATATAGCCCTGAGAGGGGAGTGCTGAATGAAGGATTTAAGACGTCCGGGAAAGTACAGTATGTGGCAAGGACCGGTAATTTTATAAAGAATGGCGAAGAATATTCCGGAGCCCTGAAAGTCCTTAGAACCATACTCAATTATGGTTACCTGTGGCAGAATGTAAGGATACTTGGCGGAGCCTACGGCGCTATGAGCGGATTTACAAGGAGCGGAAACGCTTACTTTGCATCATACAGAGACCCTAAGCTTGCCGAGACCAACAGCGTATACGAGGCAATACCTGAATACCTTGCGTCATTTGAGGCCAATGAGCGCGAAATGACAAAATATATTATAGGTACAATGAGCGATGTTGACATACCGCTCACTCCGAGAGCCAGAGGAAGATTAGCATTTAACACGTATATTTCAGGTGTTTCAGAGTACGATCTGCAGAAAGAGCGCGACGAGATATTATCGGTAACGGCGGAAGATATAAGAAAGTGCGGCGGGCTTGTCAAATCAGTGCTCGACTGCGGCAATATATGTGTCGTCGGAAGCGACGCGGTGATTGAGGGCAGCAGGGAGCTGTTTGGGAAGATTGAGAATTTAAGTTGATTACTTATATATAAGTTTGAGTCAGATAAATGAAAGGTACGGTATGATAGTGAATAATAGTTATAAATCAGGTTTTGCGGCGCTTATAGGACGGCCTAATGTCGGCAAATCCACTCTTATGAACAGGCTTATCGGACAGAAAATTGCAATAACGTCGAGTAAGCCACAGACTACGAGAAATAAAATTCAGACGGTATATACGGACGAGGACGGTCAGATAATCTTCCTTGATACGCCCGGAATACACAAGGCGAAAAATAAACTTGGAGAGTATATGGTTGCGGTTGCAAACAATACGTTGAGGAATGTGGACGTTATACTATGGATTGTCGAAGCCTCTGATTTCATAGGTGCGGGTGAAAGGGTTATAGCAGAAAACCTAAACAGAGTCGAAACGCCTGTTATACTTGTAATAAACAAAATTGACAAGGTAAAGAAAGAAGAAATACTTTTATTTATCGATGCTTATAAGGATATATGTGATTTTGCCGAGATTATACCGGTATCAGCGCTTAAAGGCGAGAATACCGAAAACCTTGTGCCTCTTATATTCAAATATCTTGGCGAGGGCCCGCAGTATTATGACGAAGATACGATAACAGACCAGCCTGAGAGACAGATTGCGGCCGAGCTTATAAGAGAAAAGGCGCTCAGAAAACTGGATGATGAAATTCCGCATGGAATTGCCGTGGCAATAGATATAATGCGTGAGCGCGACCGCGGAGATATAATAGACATTGAGGCTACAATTATATGTGAGAGAGACTCCCACAAGGGTATAATAATAGGGAAAAAGGGAAGTATGCTCAAGGAAATAGGAACACAGGCAAGAAAAGATATCGAGTCCATGCTTGGCATGAAAGTCAATTTAAGGTTATGGGTTAAGGTTAAAAAAGGCTGGCGTGACAGCGACTTCCTTATTAAAAATTTTGGCTACCGCAATGACGAATAAATAGATTTGAATATGGCAAGACTATTATCAGGAATTGAACTTGATATCAGGAGGGCTATTGTATGAAAAACAATTCGATTTGGAAAAAATTCGAGAAGAGCGGCAGCATAAAAGACTACCTTGAATACGCATGTACTTCTGAGGAGGCGGTAACGGAGGAATATGCGCTGAATATAATTGATGAAGAGCTAAATGATGTTGAAAAAGAGTGCGATGATTATGACAGAATAAGGCTGTTTTAATTTCAAAATAGTGTTCACATATTAAACGGAGTTGAAATATTTATGGCACCTGAGACAGTGACGGGACTCGTGTTATCGTCAGGAAATATTGGAGAAACAGATAGGCGCATTGTACTACTCACCAGGGAAAAGGGAAAGATATCTGCATTCGCAAGGGGGGCTGTGAAACCTAAAAACCCGCTTGTAACGGCGACGCAGGTATTTACTTTCGGTGAGTTTTTTGTGTATACGGGGCGCGATTCATATACTGTCACGGGCGCAGAGGTAAAAAATCACTTTCAGGGTTTGATAAAGGAGCTGGACAAATATTACTACGCGTCATACCTTTGCGAGATTGCCGATTATTATACGAGAGAGAATCTTAACGCAAAAAATGAACTTCTACTTCTGTATCAGGCTTTGAGGGCGCTTGAAAAAAACATTATTAAAAATGAGCTTGTCAGGTACATATATGAGTGGAGGATGTTTCTCATTGGAGGCGAATATCCTGAGGTAACAAAATGTATATTGTGCGGGGATAGTGAAAACCTCACACATTTTTCATCTAAAAGGCACGGATGCCTGTGCGGAAACTGCAGCAGCTCTGTCGGAGACTCGGTTACAATTTCAGTAGGAATGCTATACACACTGCGCTATATAATGTCGTCCGGGCTGCAGACGCTTTTTGCGTTTACCGTTAAAGAGGATATAATGGCTGAATTTAAGAAACTGACAAAGTTATATATAAGCGCTGACAGAAATGTTAAATTTAATTCGGAGATGTTTATAGACGGCGAATTTGGACTGTGAAACTAAGTATTTATATATATCAAGCTATAGTGCACTGCTGATTTATAATTAGCAAATCTGATTATCTATTCGCGGTTAAACTAAATACAAACCGGTCGGCACACCGGATGGTTTAACATAATTTGCTGTTTGAAATCTGCCGCATGCCGATAAAGGTCTTGAAAATATATTTTACCAATGGTAAAATGCATAAGAATATTAATAGTTATAAGTCAAACTTAAACTGTGTAGTCGGCGTGCAAAAATAGAGACGTAAGTAGGGTTAGATATTATAATATAATCGAGAGGATGGTATGTAAAATGGAAAAAACAATGGAAAAGATAGTTGCGCTTGCAAAATCAAGGGGATTTATCTATCCGGGTTCAGAGATATACGGAGGTCTTGCCAACACATGGGACTACGGAAATCTCGGCGTTGAGCTAAAGAACAATGTCAAGAGCGCCTGGTGGAACAAGTTCATAAGGGAGAATCCATATAATGTCGGAGTTGACTGCGCCATTCTCATGAATCCACAGACTTGGGTTGCATCAGGACATTTGGGAGGATTTTCAGATCCGCTAATGGACTGCAAGGAATGTAACGAGAGATTCAGGGCTGACCAGCTAATTGAGAATTATATGAAAGAAAACCGAATCACTGTAGAAGGCTCGGTTGATTCTTGGTCACACGAAGATATGATGAAGTACATAGATGAAAACGGTATTGAATGTCCGTCGTGCGGAAAGAAGAATTTTACTGATATAAGGGAATTTAACCTTATGTTTAAGACGTTCCAGAGCGTTACCGAGGATGCCAAGAACACGGTATATTTAAGACCGGAGACGGCTCAGGGAATATTTGTTAACTTTAAAAATGTGCAGAGGACTTCCCGTAAAAAGATTCCTTTTGGAATCGGACAGATTGGAAAATCATTCAGAAATGAGATTACGCCGGGTAACTTTACTTTCAGGACAAGGGAATTCGAGCAGATGGAGCTAGAGTTCTTCTGTGAGCCGGGGACGGACCTTGAGTGGTTTGCGTACTGGAAACAGTTCTGTATCGACTGGCTTAAAAATCTTGGAATAAAAGAGGATGAGATGAGATACCGCGACCATGACGCGGAGGAGCTTTCGTTCTACAGTAATGCCACCACTGACATTGAATTCCTGTTCCCGTTCGGATGGGGAGAACTCTGGGGAATTGCCGACAGGACTGATTATGACCTTACACAGCATCAGAACGTATCGAAAGAAGATATGAGTTACTTTGATGATGAAAAGAAAGAAAAATATATTCCTTACGTAATCGAGCCATCGCTCGGCGCTGACCGTGTTACGCTGGCATTCCTGTGCAGCGCATATGACGAGGAGGAGATTGCGGAAGGAGATGTGAGGACGGTTCTTCATTTCCATCCTGCAATTGCACCTGTAAAGGTAGGCGTGCTTCCTCTATCAAAGAAGCTAAGCGAGCCTGCGCAGAAAGTATACTCCGAGCTGTCAAAGTATTTTAACTGTGAATTTGACGACAGAGGAAATATAGGAAAGCGTTACCGCAGACAGGATGAGATTGGAACGCCTTTCTGTGTGACATATGATTTTGATTCGGAGGAGGACGGATGCGTTACAGTCCGCGACCGTGATACTATGGAACAGGAAAGAATAAAGATTGAGGACCTCAGGACATATTTGGAGGAAAAAATTAAGTTCTGATTATCTGCCGGATTTAAATTTCCAAATTAAATTTTATATCAAGAGCCGGGATTTGTAGTCCCGGCTTTTATCTCAGCCTGTCGATAAGATACGGGAGAGTTGTCTCAAAATCCACGCCATACCAGTTGTGTTTGTTGTTTTTAAGCGTTGCGGTGAGAGTTTCATTTACATAGTCAACTGCGAGCTCCGCCGCGACCTTCGTGGAAAAATTATTGAGTAGCGCGCCCGTGAACGTACTCGCAAAGAGGTCACCGGTTCCGTGGAACGGGGCGTCGATATTTTTTCTGAATACGGAAAATCTTCTGTTATCCGAAAGCCTGCACACTATACCGTTTTCGTCGCCTATATGAACGCTTGTTATTATTGTGTTTTTTACTCCCTTTTGCGTCAGTATATCAAAAATGTTTTCTATATAGTCCATATCGCATACATCCCTGTAAGGAACGCCGGCTATATATGCCGCCTCGGTTATATTTGGAACTATATAGTCGGCCTGACTGCAAAGTCCTGCGATTGCACCGGCGTATTCCATGTCAAAACCCGGATATATGCGTCCCTTGTCCGCAAAAACAGGGTCGAGAACTATTACAGTATCGTCAGCGCCGAAATCCCTGTATATCTCTGAAATCATCTCTATCTGCCTGACCGAGCCCAGATAACCGGTGAGAATACCGTCGAAAGTCACGCCCTGTGAGAGCCAGTGTTTTTTAATTTGGGGTATATCCTCCGACAAATCCCTGAAAGTAAAGTCGGGAAACATCGTATGCGCGGATAGTATTGCTGTCGGGATAATAGAGGTTTCTATTCCCATAGCAGACAAAACCGGCAGCGCAATTGTCTGCGAGCATTTACCTATACATGATATGTCCTGTATGCTTACTATTCTTTTCATAAAATGTAGTTAATCCTTTCTTATATACGTACTGTTACATCGTTATTACTTTATTATTACGTCATTATTACTGTGTAATTCCATTTCATTGATGTTATTGTACTATTAACATGCCATTATCGTACGCAGTCATATGTATATGTTTTTACTTTGGCAGGGACACTGATTGATAAAATGATTACGTACAAAATTAATTTATGTATTGAGTTATTTTATTGTAATTTTTTAATCATGTATTATATTATATTTTAAATTCTATATAAATCGTATTCAAATTTTGCACTTTAAAAAATCTAACTGTAAGTTTTAGCAGCTAAATTAATAATCAATACTCAAATACATTATAATTATATCCGATAACACCCTTAGTAATATAGTTTTAAAATAATATAAATCATATACTAGTGTACAGCCCGCATGTATAAACGGTTATTATAGTAACGGGATATTTACACACGCCGGTTCTTTGGCTGCGTTTTTTGCGGCCTTAGAACTGTTGCGTGTGTAACTAAGCGAGAGCGCTGCCGTACTATAATAACCGTTTATATGTGCGGGTGCCGCTATGTAAATTATAACCGATTATATGTGCGGTATCGCTATTGTATATAATATAAATAACCTTGTGATTATAAATCACATATGCTATTATAATCCCATGCTGGACTTAATATTATAACCATTTTATATAAAACTTATAATATCAGATTGGTGCGGCCGAAACGGAAAGGAGACGGATTTTATGCTTACATACCCGCTGGACAAGAGAGGCAGTATGAGTCTTTACGACTATATTTACACTTGTATAAAGAAAGATATACTTGCAGGTAATATCAGATCTGGGGAGAAGCTGCCGTCAAAGAGAACACTGTCAAAAAATCTTGGGGTGAGCGTTATCACAATTGAGAACGCTTATTTGCAGCTGCTGGCTGAAGGCTTTATATATTCTGTTGAGAAGAAAGGATATTTTGCAGCCGACATAAAAGATTTTCATGTTTATGAAAAGTGCGCCGCGCAACGCGATTGTGAAAATCGGGATGATGCGGAAGTAGTCGATAAGCCGACTGTAAATGTCGATTTTGCCAGTAATGCTGTCAACACAGACAAATTTCCCTTTTCACAGTGGTCGAGGATTACGAGAAATATTCTGTCTGAGGCAAGGGATGAGCTTCTGATGGCGGCGCCTGTCAACGGAGTTGTTGAGCTGAGGAGGGCGATAGCGGATTATTTGTATAAGTTCAGGGGCTTAAAGGTCAATGAGGATTGTATTGTAATAGGTTCCGGAACTGAATATCTGTACGGAATACTTATTCAGCTTCTGGGTTATGACAAGGTATATGCTATGGAAGACCCGGGATATTCAAAGGTATCAAAAATACTTGAGGGTAACAGGGTGAGGTGTTATCATGTTCCTATTGACAAGCAGGGAATGATAATTGACAGGCTGAATGAGACAGGGGCTAATGTTGTCCATTTGACGCCGTCACATCATTTTCCGTCGGGAATTGTAATGCCTATTCAGAGAAGGTTAGAGTTCATTAACTGGGCGTTTTGCCAGAATGGAAGGTATATTATAGAGGATGATTACGACTGTGAATTCAGGCTTCAGGGAAGACCAATACGCACAATGTTTGAGAGCGATTTGAATGGTCGCGTAATCTATATGAACACTTTCTCAAAGACACTTGCGCCGTCGTTTCGTATAAGCTATATGGTGCTTCCTGAAAGCCTTATGCAGATATTTGAAAAAAAGCTTGGCTATATGTCATGTACCGTCCCCAATCTTGAGCAGTATGTGCTCGCGTCTTTTATGTCTGCCGGATATTTTGAACGGCACATAAACAGGATGAGGGTGTACTACAGAAACAGGAGGGACGAGATTTTGGAGGCCATAAGAGAAAGCGGGCTGAACGGAAAATGCAGGATTCATGAGGAACATGCCGGTCTGCATTTTCTGCTTGAGGTAGAAACCGGAATGAAAGATGAGGAGCTGAAAAAAAGGGCTTTGTCAAAAGGAATAAGAATAACATGCCTCAGTGATTATTCTTATAATTACAGCATCCGGAATGAACATATTATAATTCTCAACTATTCGGGAATAAAATCCGGTATGATTCGTGAGTCAATAAATTTGCTGTGCGATATACTTAATTGTGACCCATCATTGGAATAGAATTAACAATGTTAATATTTTGTAGTTCGGAGGATGGAAGGTGTAACTAATGAAGCGGGGGAAATTACTATCTTTAACATATATATTATTTAGTCTTGCCGCGGCGGTTTTGCTGCCTCTTAATGTAGGGCGCGACGGTCGGGAAACTTTACGTACAGATATACTTTTCTCGGTTGAAAGCTATAAGGACGTATATGAAATCCTGTCAAGGTATTCTGATATTTGTGAATTTAACAGTGTAAAAGAGCTGTTTGAAGATGAAAGCGGGGGTAGTGGAAAGATTTATTACAGTGCACAGGCTGTTCACAGCGCTATGTATTCCCGGATTGATGTAATCGAAACACTTAAGGGAGACGGCGATTTTGGTGTTGTGGAGGCTGACTGTGGGTTTCAGGCGGATGCTGTTCCAGACGGAAGCATTGACACATATATGAAAGACCAGTGGTATATTGACAAGACGGGTGCAAAAAAAGCATGGGGTATGCTTGAAAATGAGCCGGGCAAAGGTGTTGTTGTCGCTGTCATCGACACGGGGGTGAACTATACGCACCCTGATATAAAACACAATATGTGGATTAATGAGAAAGAGTACTATGGGATTCAGGGATATGATGACGACGGCAACGGCATAGTTGACGATATATATGGGGCTGACGTCATAAATGGTACGGGAGACCCGTCAGACAGCGATGTATACGGTCACGGAACCCATGTTGCAGGTACAATTGCCATGACTGCGAATAACGGAGGAGGCTGCGGGATTGCATACGGAGCCAGAATAATGGCGGTCAGGGCCGGTGACAGCGATGGCATGTTTAAGATGTCGGATGTAATTGAAGCTGTTAACTATTCGGTCAGGATGGGCGCAGATGTAATTAACATGTCATTTGGAACATATGCGGATTCTGAGGTTATACGTGCATTGATGGAAAAGGCGTCAAAGGATTGTATTCTTGTGGCGGCAGCGGGAAACGAATCTTTTTCAAATACCGAGGGAACAGCGGAAAATGTAAAGGATGCGTACCCTGCGGCATATCCGTTTGTTATCGGGGTGATGGCTGAGGATAAGGACGGTTATATAACGAGCTGGTCAAACTATGACTCGGAGCCGCATTCTATGATTGAATATGAGATGTCAGCCCCGGGATTTGACATATTATCGACGGCGGCGGGGAAAAAATATGCTTATATGAGCGGTACATCTATGGCGGCGCCGATGGTATCAGCGGCGGCGGCTATTTTGTATGCGGCGGCTGATGAAAAAGTTGTTGGGGAACCGTTAAAATATGTAGTGAGTCAGCTGACTCAGGCCGGTACGCAATACTCGGTAAAAAATACCGCGGACGGCAGGACAATCAGATATAAATCTCTTAATATTGCGGAGGCGCTTGAAACAGAGCCGGGAATAAATATAGAGATAGGAAATATTCAGTTTAAGGATGCTGGTGATGTCTCGGGAAATGCGGTGTTCAGGGATGAGTATACAATTGACGGCGCAGGAAAAAAAGAAATACACTGCGGGTTTGTCGTGGACAATGCGTGGAGCAGCGCAAAGGACGTCAGAGTGAAAGTGAGTTCGGCTGACGCCCGCATTCATGTCGACGGCGGCTACATAAATATCGGGGAGATGGACGCATGCAGTAAACTTAATTTTGGATTTGACGGAGGCGTTAATAAAAATGAGGCGGTGAGCCTGACTTTCGATACGGCGATGAATAAATCTTATACTTTCACGCTGACATTTGAGATAACGGGTAAAATGAGCGGTAAAGAGGATATTGTGTGTAAAAAAACAGTAAACAGAACTTTCACGGTTAATGTAAAAGAGGCTGAAGTAAAAAATGATACCGCCGCGAAAATGAATATTGCAGCGCTGACTTCGCCGACAAGGCCTAATATAAAGATTTCAGATTCTTATATAGATATATCATGGGATAATTTGCTGAGTGCGGACGGATATTACATTTACAGGTCAAAGAAGCCGGGTAAAGGGTATAAGCGCATTGCATCTGTTAAGTCGTCAGACAGGCTTTCATACAGAGATAAGAAAATAAAAAAGGGAACGAAGTACTATTATAAAATTAAAGCATATTTCAGAGACGGGAAAGAGAGCCCTTACAGCGGCGCAGCTTACGGAGTCAGTCTCGGCAGGGTAAAAGGGTTATCGTGTGACAAAGATATGTATAAGTCAAAATACGAAAACAGCATTTCGTGGAAAAAAATGAGTGGCGCATCAAAATATGTGATATATTATTCGGAAAGAAAGACGGGCGGTTATAAAAAACTTGCCGTGACTTCCAAATGGAAATATAATCACAGGTTTTCGGCCAAAAAAACATATTATTATAAGATTAGGGCATATGCGCAGTGCAGCTCTGCTAAAACATACGGTAAATATTCAAAGAAAGTCAAAGTAAAGAGATAAGCAGACTGGGATAATCGGTTAAATATTCAAACAGGAAGACAGATATAAGAAAAATATTAAAAATAGGTATAATTAAAATATTATTAACGGGAATTAAAACCTGTAAGTATATAAGTAGCAGGAGGAATTATGGCGAATAAATTTTATGCGGTCAAGGCCGGAAGAAATACGGGAATATACGAGACGTGGGATGAGTGCAGGGAACAGGTTGAAGGATACAGGGGACAGGCGTACAAGAGTTTTAAATCACTTGACGAGGCATATGAGTATATGGGTTACATATCAAAGGGAGAAAGCGGCGCAAAAAATGAAGTTTCCACCAAAAATGAGGATTTATTAAAGAGCGGAGAATCAATAAATAGCGTAGAACATGTGCCGTCTCCGGGGCAGGGTGAAATGATTGCTTACGTCGACGGAAGCTACAATAACGCCACCAAAGAGTTTTCCTACGGCATGATTGCGTTTGTGGACGGAGAGACGATTCGCGACTGTAAGGCTTTTGATGATGGGAATCTAGTTTCAATGAGAAATGTTGCCGGTGAGATTAAAGGGGCAGAGGCCGCTATGAGACTTGCGCTCGAAAGAAAATGCGCAGCGCTGCATATATATCATGATTACGAGGGAATAGCAAAATGGCCGCTTGGAGAGTGGAAAGCCAACAAGGAGGGAACTATAGCCTATAGGCAATTTTATGAAAGCGTAAAGCCTGAGCTGACTGTCATTTTCCATAAGGTGACAGGTCACTCAGGCGATAAGTACAATGATGAAGCTGATTCGCTGGCGAAGTCGGCTTTGTCACTACTGTAGCAGGTAATTATGTCAGCAGATCAATATGGCTGGCGTTCATAACCTGTGCTCCCGCTTCCTCAAGCATTTCGTTCATCTGTTCGCCGTTTTGTTTGAGCGTGTCGAGGGACATGCTCAAAAGCTTTGTATTAACAGCCGTCATAAGGCTGCTTTGCGACGAATCAATCGAAATATTTGGAATATCCATATCATTCACCTCCTTCCAGATTAGTCATCGGCTCAAAGGTTCTTTGCCGGCTTTTTTCTTTTTTTATCCGTTTTACATTTTCAATAGCTTCTTGACAGAAATATTCCTGTGAATTTATAGCTTCCTCGGAGTTTCTCAAAAACTCGTAAGAACCGTCGGTTTTTTTGAGCCTGGTTTTAACATTATCACGCAGCTGGATATCAAGAATATGTTTTACCTTTTCTTTCAGGTCGGGCTGTTCGACAGGAAAAAGAATTTCCACGCGCTTGTCAAGGTTTCTCGGCATCCAGTCGGCGCTTCCCATAAATATATCCTCATGTCCCTGATTGTAGAAGTAAAATATTCTTGCGTGTTCAAGGTAATTGCCGACAATTGAGCGGACGGTTATGTTCTCGCTCACACCCTTTATGCCTACCTTGAGACAGCATATTCCGCGTATAATCAAATCTATTTTAACGCCTGCGCAGGATGCCTCATAAAGTGCGGCTATAATTTTGGCGTCGCAGAGCGAATTCATCTTAGCTATGATTCTTGCCTCTCCGCCATCCTTTGCGTGAGCGGTCTCGCGTGCGATACACTCCATGAACTTTCCACGCAGCCATAGCGGAGCAACAGCCAGCTTGTTCCAGGCAAGGGGTTCAGAGTAGCCTGAAAGCATATTGAATACCGCGGTTGCATCTTCGCCAAAAGGTCTTGAGGATGTGAAAAGACCGGTATCAGTGTATAGTTTTGCGGTTGAATCGTTATAGTTGCCTGTTCCAAGATGAACGTATCTTCTTATTCCGTCCTCTTCACGGCGGACAACAAGCGTTATTTTGCTGTGCGTCTTAAGACCCACAAGCCCGTATATTACATGGCATCCGGCCTGTTCAAGCTTTCTGGCCCAAACTATATTGTTTTCCTCGTCAAACCTTGCCTTTAATTCAACCAGCACCGAAACCTGTTTTCCGTTTTCGGCCGCAAGCGCAAGTGATGAAATAATCGGGGAGTTGCTGCTTACGCGGTACAGCGTCTGTTTTATTGCAAGCACGTTAGGGTCTTTTGCGGCCTGCCTGACAAAATCCACGACCGGGTCGAATGTCTGGTATGGGTGGAATAATAATATATCCTTTTCCCTTATCTGCGAGAATAAATTGCGCTCCGGTTGAAGTTCAGTCACCGGCTGCGGTTTAAAAGGCTTGTTGCGCAGTTCGTCATGTCCCTCCAGACCGTACATTTTCATGAGAAAAGTCAGGTCGAGCGGTCCGTTGATATGAAAAATGTCATTGTCGTGTATATTGAGATTCTTTTTTAAATATTTCAGCAGCTTTTTGTCAACGTCCGCCTCAACCTCAAGCTTTATGGCCTCGCCCCACTGCCTTTTTTTAACCTGTTTTTCAATTTCAGTTAGAAGGTCCGCGGCTTCATCCTCTTCGATTGTCAAATCTGCATTGCGCATTACGCGGTACGGATGCGCGCATATAACATCATAGTTGTGAAACAGTTTGTTTATATTTTTTTCTATAATCTGTTCAAGCATCATGAAAGACGCATTTTTTTTGTTTTCGGAGGGAATACGTATCAGTCTTGGCAGGACGGAAGGGACCTGAACCGTAGCAAATTCATACTCTTCCTCAGTCTTATCGTTGTGCAGGAGCGCTGCGATATTGAGTGACTTGTTCCGTATAAGCGGAAACGGGCGAGATGAATCAACAGCCATAGGCGTCAGCACAGGATATACGTCCTGTATAAAATATCGGTCAATAAACTCGTTTTGTTCAGCCGTAAGATGCTCGTGCGAAGTTATCAGTTCTATTTTTTTTTCTTTAAGCATCGGAATAAACGATTCGTTGAACAGCTCGTACTGTCTGTCTACAAGATTATGGCATTCCGCCGTAATCTTTTCAAGCTGTTCCTCGGCTGTCATGCCTGATATGTCTGTTTTTTTATAACCTGCGTGAACCATATCTTTCAGAGATGCAATTCTTATCATTACAAACTCGTCGAGGTTTGATGAGGTGATGCTTAAAAACTTCAGACGCTCAAGAAGCGGTAATGAATTGTCGCATGCCTCGCTGAGGACCCTCTTGTTAAATTCTATCCAGCTAAGTTCCCTGTTATCATAATATTCATGGTTTTTGAAATTGTTTTTATACATGGGCAATCCTCCTTTGCTTCAGCGTAGGTACTATACCGTATGTTAGTTTGAAAAAGGAAGCCTCCTCCTCAAAAAATGTTGTTTCAAGCGAGAGGTCCATGAAAGATTCAGCGGTAATTGCAAGCATATCGTTGTGGTAATTAACCTTTACGTGCGATAGCTTCTGGCGTTTGCTCGCGTCTAATGCATTTGCAAGCCTGTAGATTGCCGTAAGCTTTGCAATCTTTATATAGTCTTCCTCGGTCTCTGTGTTCTCCATATCGCTTAGCGGCGGAAAGCTGTCCGTGCGGTATTTTACAACGCCTGCAATAATGTGCTTTTCTTTGTCGGAAAGACCGATTATCTCTGATGAGAGTATAATATCAGAGGAGTTCTTTTCGATATTGTTGAAATTGACAAATGTTCCTATGTCATGCATCTTAACAGCCGCCTGAAGAAGCAGTTTGTCCCGGCTGCCAAGGCCGCTTATACTGTCTATTCCGTCAAAAATTTTTAATGCAATCTTCTCTACGTATGAAGTATGGTCGCTGTTCGATAAGTATTTTTCGGCAATTGTCCGGCAGGCTGAAAGTATATCTCTTTCGAAATTCCTTGCGGGCGTGATTCGGTTGTTTGACGCGGCATACTCGTATGCGATACCGTCGCACAAGTCTGTCATATTAAAAATTATTTTTTCAGCGTTGTTAATATTCATAATCTGCTCATATATCATAGCGGTCGGAAGAATAAGCTTTGCCTGCTCCTCGGAGTTTTCAACGATTCCGGCCAGCTCGGATATTGAGAGACTAAAAAGTGAGTCGTAGACACGGTTCATTTCCTTTGCCGTGAGCGTATCCCTCTCAGGGTAACAGTAATTGATGTATTGTCTTAGTGAGCGCAGACCCTCGCCGACTGCAAGAATGTTTTTTATGTTATATTTATTAAAATATTTTCTGTAGGATGTATAAATGTCGGCTGCGATATATTCTTTTAGGAGGTCCGTGTAGCTGTCCGCAGTCCTCTCGGGGTCTCTCAATATTTCATTAATTCTAATTGAACCGAGACGCAGATTTTGTGAATTGATAAGTTTTCCGTCAGAAAAACATGTCGCCTGTGAACTTCCGGAGCCGACCTCGACTATGATTGAACCGTTTTTTATAACGGAATTAAAATCAGGCTCGTTTAGCGCGAGCGCCTGAAGCAGAAGGAAACGCTGTTCGGAGTTGCTGAGTATTGTCACGTCGATTCCTGTTCGGACACGCACCCGGTCAAGAAGGAAATGTCTGTTTGTTGCCTCCCTGATAGAGCTTGTACAATAAGCTTTGTACGCCTTGACTCCATAATCTTTCATTATCATCGTAAATCCTTTAAGGACGTCACACAGTTCATCTATCATGTGTGCGGAAATGTAACCGTTGGCATAGGTATCACTTCCGAGCTCCATGATATGGCGCACATGTGTAAGAATACGAATTTGATTCTTTTTGGCAAACTCAAATACCTTTATGCATATTTCATTTGAGCCTACGTCTATAGCTGCAAATGTTGTGACTGCCATACTCATTCCTCCACTCGGATTATATTGTAACCACTATAATATTATTTTATAATATTTTAAGAAAAAAAACAAGATATTCACGAACTTTTATACCCTTTGGCAGCAGCCTTAAAAGCGGTCGGCCTCGGCACAGTAAAATTTGACGAAACTGTGCGCTTTAATTTGATATATATTGTGTGTTTATGCTTACATATGTTATATTTAGAATGCATAGGAAAAATAATGGTAATATTAATAAAAACCGGAGGATAAAAATGAAGACAAGTGATTTTTACTATGAACTGCCGGAAAGGCTGATTGCACAGAATCCACTGCTAAAGAGGTCTGACTCAAGGCTTATGATATTAAATAAAATAACTGGACAGATTAGTCATTCTGTTTTTGACCGGGTTACCGACTACCTTAGAAAAGGGGATTGTCTTGTACTCAATAATACCAAGGTAATACCTGCAAGGCTTATAGGCCGGCGTTCGGGCGGGGGAGAGGCTGAGATACTTTTACTTAAGCGTTTGGATGGTAACGTGTGGGAGACTATTGTAAGACCCGGGAAAAAGCTTCGTGCCGGCGCCGCGGTCACGTTTGGGGACGGCAGGCTTAGCGCGGTTATCGAGGATGTAACGGACGAGGGCAACAGAATTGTAAAATTTGAATATACCGGTATTTTTGAGGAGGTACTTGACGCGCTCGGAGAGATGCCGCTACCGCCGTATATTACCGAGAAGCTTGAGGACAAAAACAGATACCAGACCGTATATGCAAAATATGAAGGCTCGGCTGCGGCTCCGACTGCCGGACTGCATTTCACAGATGAGCTTCTGGGTAAAGTTAAAGAGCTGGGTGTGGAAATCGCGGAGGTAACCCTGCATGTGGGACTCGGAACATTCAGGCCCGTTAAGGTGGACGATGTCGCAAAGCACCATATGCATAATGAATTTTATAGTGTTACGGACGAGGCGGCGCATATAATAAATAGTGCGAAAGAAAACGGCGGAAGGGTGATATGTGTCGGAACTACAAGCTGCCGTACGGTTGAATCATGCGCTGATGATAACGGGATGCTGGTGCCTGGCGAAGGAAATACTGATATATTTATATATCCGGGTTATAAGTTTAAGACAATGGACGCTCTTATAACTAATTTTCACCTGCCGGAATCCACACTTTTAATGCTGGTGTCGGCGCTCGCAGGCAGGAAAAATATAATGAGGGCGTATGAAACCGCCGTATCGGAGGAGTACCGCTTTTTTTCATTTGGCGACGCGATGTTTATAACTGATTAATTATTTATTATTTGGGGAGGATTATAAATGGATAAATTGCTGCTGATATACAATCCAAAAGCAGGGCGCGGCGTAATATGCAATAATCTGTCAGTGATAATAGAACTGTTCTGCAGGCATGGATATGAGGTGACAGTCTACCCTACAGGTAAGAAAGGGGACGGAGCCAGGATTGTAGAGGAGAACGCTGAACGCTTTGACAGGATAGTCTGCAGTGGAGGGGATGGAACGCTAAATGACGTGACGGACGGCCTTATGAAACTTGAACATAAGGTCCCCTGCGGGTATATTCCGGCCGGAACCGTCAATGACTTTGCTCAATCATTTAATCTTCCGTCTAATATGGCTGATGCGGCGGAGGTTGCTGTGACTGGTTCGCCGTTTCTATGTGACGTCGGTGAGATGAACGGCGATTATTTTGACTATATTGCTGCGTTTGGAGCATTTACCGAGGTATCATATGAGACGTCGCAGTTTTTTAAGAATATTCTGGGAAAGATTGCGTATTTTCTTGAGGGTGTAAAAAGGTTGCCGAGTATAAGGAAGTACAAAGTAAAAATTGAAATTGGAGATATGCATATAGAGGATGAGTTTATATTTGGAATGGTTACTAATTCATTTTCAGTGGGAGGATTTCTATCTTTGTTTGACGATAATGTCGCATTGGATGACGGGAAACTTGAGGCTTTTTTTATAAAATCCCCGAGAAATGTGGTAGAATTGCAGTCTATAATTAACGCACTTCTTGGCAGCGACGTAAATTGTAAGTATTTCAGGTATTTTCATATTGAAGACATAAAGATTATATTTGATAAACCGGTGCCGTGGACTGTTGACGGCGAGTTCGGGGGCGAGTTTTCCGAGGTGTTTATAAAGAACCACGCGCGGGCAATTCCTTTTATAAAAGGGCAGTGACTTTTTCTTATATAATAAAAGTTTAATATAACAAAACTTTGCATATTCTTAATATATTTCTTTATTCTTGTTATTTATGTTGTTAAATTATACCATATATGTTATGCTTGTTACACAGGCTTTTGTTATGTGTCAATAGCAATTAATGAAGAAAATCAGAGAAAAAGAAGAGTAGAATCAGGAGGTATTGTATGACAAAATGGGTTTATTTGTTTACTGAAGGTGATGCCGGCATGCGTAATCTTCTCGGTGGAAAAGGGGCTAATCTTGCTGAGATGACTAAAATCGGGCTTCCGGTTCCGCAGGGATTTACAATTACGACGGAGGCGTGTACACAGTATTACAGAGACGGTGAGACTATAAATGATGAGATTCAGGAACAGATTATGGAATACATCGCGAAGATGGAAGATATAACAGGTAAAAAGTTTGGTGACAAGGAAAATCCTTTGCTTGTCTCCGTGCGCTCCGGAGCCAGAGCGTCTATGCCGGGAATGATGGATACAATCCTTAATCTCGGTCTGAATGACGAGGTAGTCGGGGTACTTGCAAAAAAATCAGGCAACCCGAGATGGGCGTGGGACTGCTATAGAAGATTCATACAGATGTTTTCTGATGTTGTAATGGAAGTAGGAAAGAAGTATTTTGAGGAGCTCATAGACGAGCTTAAAAGTAAGAAAGGTATAACACAGGACGTTGAGCTTACTGCGGACGACTTAAAGGAGCTTGCTGAACGCTTTAAGGCTGAATACAAAAAGAAAATAGGACAAGATTTTCCTGACGACCCTAAGGAGCAGCTTATGGCTGCAATCAAAGCGGTATTCCGTTCATGGGACAATGAGCGGGCCAATGTATACAGACGCGATAATGATATACCGTACTCTTGGGGAACCGCAGTAAATGTTCAGATGATGGCATTTGGAAATATGGGTGATACTTCGGGAACAGGAGTAGCATTTACGCGCAATCCTTCGACGGGTGAGAAGAAGCTTGACGGAGAGTTTCTGATGAATGCACAGGGAGAGGACGTAGTCGCCGGAGTCCGTACTCCTAAGAAGATAGAAGAAATGGCCGATACTATGCCGGAGGTATTTAAGCAGTTTAAGGAGATATGCGATATACTTGAAAACCATTACCGGGATATGCAGGATATGGAGTTTACTATTGAGGACAAAAAGTTGTACATGCTCCAGACACGTAACGGCAAGAGAACTCCTCAGGCCGCCCTTAAGATTGCGTGCGACCTTGTTGAAGAGGGCATGATTACAAAAGAGAAAGCCGTGTCGATGATAGAGCCGCGTAACCTTGACGCACTGCTTCATCCTCAGTTTGACTCTGCCGCGTTAAATAACGCGGAGGTAATAGGAAATGCCATCGGCGCATCACCCGGTTCCGCATGCGGAAAAGTTGTATTTACGGCAGAGGACGCCATAGAGTGGAATTCAAGGGGCGAGAATGTAATTCTTGTGCGCCTTGAAACATCTCCCGAGGATATAGAGGGGATGAAAGCCGCTCAGGGAATACTTACGGTGCGCGGGGGAAGAACCTCACATGCCGCTGTCGTTGCCAGGGGAATGGGCAAATGCTGTGTGTCAGGCTGCGGTGATATAGCGATGAATGAGGCTGCTAAAAAATTTACGCTTTCGGGAAAAGAGTATACTGAGGGCGACGAGATATCTATTGATGGCTCGACCGGTAAGATTTACGATGGAATTATTCCTACGGTGGACGCTGATATAGCCGGTGAGTTTGAGACTATTATGCAGTGGGCAGATTCGTTCAGGACTCTCAAGGTAAGGACTAATGCGGACACTCCCGCCGATGCTAAAAAGGCTAGGGAGCTCGGCGCCGAGGGTATCGGTTTGTGCCGTACGGAGCACATGTTCTTTGAGGGCGACAGAATCGACGCTTTCCGCGAGATGATTTGTTCAGATACAGTTGAGGAAAGGGAGGCGGCGCTTGAAAAGATTCTTCCTATGCAGCAGGGAGATTTTGAAAAGTTGTATGAAGCGCTCGAGGGATGCCCTGTAACAATTAGGTTCCTTGACCCGCCTCTGCATGAGTTTGTTCCTACAGAGGATGCGGACATCAGAAAGCTTGCCGACGCCAAAGGAAAAACTGTCGGGGAGGTCAGGTCCATTATTGACTCCCTTCATGAATTCAACCCTATGATGGGACACAGGGGCTGCCGTCTTGCGGTGACATACCCTGAGATTGCTAAGATGCAGACAAGAGCGGTTATAAGGGCGGCAATTAATGTTAACAAATCCCATCCTGACTGGAATATAGTGCCGGAAATTATGATACCGCTCATAGGTGAAGCAAAGGAGTTTGTATATATCAAAAAGATAGTTGCTGAAACTGCCGACAAGGAGATTGCGGCGGCTGGAAGCGGCATGAAATATGAGATTGGTACGATGGTTGAGATTCCGCGTGCGTGCATTACTGCCGATGAGATTGCAGCTGAAGCTGATTTCTTCTGCTTTGGCACAAACGACCTGACTCAGCTCACATTCGGATTTTCAAGAGACGACTCAGGCAAATTCCTCGAGGCCTACTACAAAGCTAAAATTTTTGAGAGCGACCCGTTTGCGAAGCTTGACCGTAACGGAGTAGGAAAGCTTATGGAGATGGCTATCGAAAAAGGAAAACCTGTGAACGGCAAGCTACACATGGGCATCTGCGGCGAGCACGGAGGCGATCCTTCGAGCATAGAATTCTGCAACAGCATAGGCCTTGATTATGTGTCCTGTTCACCGTTCAGGGTTCCTATTGCAAGGCTTTCTGCTGCGCAGGCGGCTATACAAAGTAGGTAGGAGTTCTCTTTCCTTTGAATTACCGCTATATTTCGAGCAGGCGGCAGCTTATCGAAAGTCTAACGGACAGTATGTAAGGAAGAATCAATGGAGAGAAACAAATTTAACCGTTTATATCGACCTTGATTAGAATGAATTATGATAAGCGTATCATTAGAGATAGTGGTACGCTTATTTTATTCCCGCGAGCAACGGTCCTAAGCGTCCGGGGGACGCTTGTTAAGGACGGACCGGAACGGAGTTTAGACCTAAGCAGCCATGCTTGCATTACAGGGTTATTATGGCTTGGACTGGAGACATATGCAAAACAAAATTTAGATTTTGTAGATTGTATATTATATGCTTATAACCGTGTAAAGGGGTATGAGGTTAGAACATTTGATAAGAAACTGAAAATGTTGCTCGGGAGTGTCTAATAAGCAAGATTGAAAAAAGAACCTAATTCTGGAGTATTCAGAGTTGGGTTCTTTTTTGATGTTTTAAAGGGAAAGACTGAAGTTGAACCGGTTGATGTTGTATTGTGACGTTGTAAAATATACACAGAAGAAAATTATAAAATAAATTTAGTAGAGAGCGTGTAGGCGAAATAATATCACGCGCAAAAGTATTATCAGAAACCGTTATGAAACAGAAAAAATGAAATTGTACATTTTGTGCAAGGCAGCAACACAGTTGTATATATTGAATAATTCTTGTAGAAAAATAAGCGATTATGTGGTAATATATAGAAATAAGTAAATTTGTATGCAGTAATTATTTGAGATATCAGACAAGGGAGGAAAAGAGATGTGGGAGGATATTACATTATCAATAGTATCAGCAATAGGTGAAGCCATATGCATTAATTGGTTAGATAAGAGAAAAAGGGAGAAATGTAATAATAAAATTAATACAATAATAATAGAAAATCTTAACTCTTTTGCAGATACTTCGTTAGATTGTAGTGATTTTTATTTATTGGTTCAGGGTAGAAATTTTATTGAAATAATTAAAAACTATTTTTGTTCACTTAGAGATGGATTTAGCAATACGGAATATATAAATAATATAGAAGAGTACATATATCAGAAATGTCCGGCTATAAATCATTTAGAGGTGAGAAATTTTGTACGCAAGTTACAAGAATTATATGAAGAGTATCTGCATAAAATGATAATTGAATCAAAAGAACTAAATGTTTTATATCAATTAATGACAATATCAAATAGGGCTATTATAGCAAAGATATCTGAAAGTGAAGAAAATATGAAGAAATATTTTGCCTCTTTAAGCAATAATAAAGTGCAGATAATAGATGAAGATATCAACGCATATCATGAAGTATGCAAAAAGGAGTATGGAATTATTCGTTTTACAGGAATATCCGGAGCTGAAAATAGAAAAGCACAAAATATTGACAAGTTTTATGTGGAAAATACCTTTTCATATTATTTTACAAAAGAATCACGCGATATATACAAAGAGGGTTTAGAGCGTATAGAGTTAATTCAATTGAAAGATTTTTTTAAAATTGGCAATAAAATAGTTTTAATTGGCGCTGCGGGATTAGGAAAGTCTACCACGTTGAATTATTTATTTTGTAATTACGAAAAAATGTATGATTCATATTCTGTAAAAATCAAGATTGATTTAAAAGAGTATGCAAAAGAAATAGGCGAAAATAAAAAAGACTTACTTTGGTGTATTGCAACTGAATTTAGTAGAAAAATAAAGCGGACAAAATTAAGTTTTTCTGAAATTGAATCAATATTATCCGAGTTCTTAGATAGTGGTAGATGTTTAATTATCCTAGATGCGCTTGATGAGATACCTACGCAGCCTGTAAGAGATAAGGTTAGAAATGTGATAGCAGATTTTTGTGAAATATACTATCTTAATAAGTTTATTATATCATCTCGAGAGGCAGGATATTTAAGAAATAGTTTTGACGATAGCTTTCTTCATATTAAAATTAACGATTTTGGAGACGCTCAAATAAAAAAATATAGCCAAAATTGGTTTTGTTCTAATTATCTCAAGAAAGATTTTAAAGATTTTTGGGATAAGTTCTCGAAAGAAGTTAAAAGAGCCAGATGTGATAATCTTATCAGAAACCCTATTGTTCTAATTTTAGCATTAATTATTTTTGATATACAAAAAAATTTACCTAATAGAAGAGTAGAATTTTATAAAAAGTGTATTGAAACGTTTTTGGAAGTCAGGGAAGATAGGAAAGGGGCATATATATTAAGCGAAAAAGCAAAAAATATTTTGGTAATAGATTCCGTTGTACCTAAAATAGCTTTTTATAAATATTCTCACATTAAAGAAAATATTGGTTATAGATTTAGTTATGATGAGTTAAAAGAGTCTGTATTTAATGCTATAGAAGTTGAAGATAAAATAAATTGGGGAGATGCAGTAAAACAATATTCGGAGTATTTGGTTGACAGGACGGAACTTATTCGGGAGATAGATGAAGATGTTTTAGATTTTGCGCATAAGACATTTTATGAATACTTTTTGGCGGTGTATTTTACGAAAGAATATGAAAATGGGGACTTGATTCACTTGCTGCAGGAGTGGATTGGAGATGCAAATAACGACGAGTTATCTAGGTTAATTATAGAGGTAATTATACAAAAGGATGATCCCAAACAGCATAGGGCTATAATTAATTATTTGTTTGATAGTTTGCAGGTAGAAGAAATTAGCGACAAAATGAATAATAAAATGGATATTTTTATGATTATTGCAGACCTTTATTCGCAAAATATGCTACAACCTAAGTTTCATTCCCGGTATAATAAAACAATTTTGTTTTATCCTGGTTATGTAGAAAATGCTAATAGCTTTTTGCGTAGAAGAAATTTATTAGATGAGGAAGTACAAGATGTAAAATATGATAGCGGTATATTAGCAGAAATGTTTTGTGTTGAAGCTGTATCAAATAATAATTTGGGAAAAATTCTTGATGCGTTATATTATTTGGATAATGAATTTAAGCATAAAGTTGTAGTTCAAACGAATAAGGAATTTATAACAAATATCTCAGAATTATTTACAGTTATAAAAAATATTGGAGGTAGATATAGAAAAAAGGGGGGTAAAAAGTCTAAAGATAACAATTATGAGAAATTAATTCAGTATTTTTTGGGAGATGGTCTGGAGAGTACGTTGAATTATCCACAAGTTTATGTTTCAGTGATTGAGTTAATTATTTATGATAAGCTAGAAGTGGCATTAAGTATTTTTTTTAATTATAATTTTGAGGCTAATAAATCTTTTTATTTTTATTCGATGCCAAAAATTTTATTAGATCTAGTAATTCAAGCTACGGATGATAACGAATATTTTTTACTGTTGCTTATTCTTATGATTCATTGCAGTGAGAAAAAAACTAATATTCTTATGGGCTATCTTTTTAACATTGGTGATATTTTGAGAGATAAGAAAGAAGAATATAAAGAGCGAATCATTAATCTAACACATTGGATTTGGAAAGTTTTTAATGAAAGTGAAAGTTTTGAAGAATTTAAAAAGACATTGTTGAAGCGAGATTTATATATTTTGGAAAGAGAAAATTTGTATAAAAAGTTATTTTATGATTACAGAAAAAGAGAAATGGATATAAAAGATTATAGAATTCAAAAAATGTTAAATGAAAACAGTTAGTTATATTGATTTTATGATTTTAAGTCTTTTATGTAAGGTTGATTGTACACATACAGTCAGCCTTATATTTTTTGGGTAATGGAAAATATACCCCGGCCACATAAAAGAACAAAGCTTCTATCAGAATAAAATAATGAAAAATTGGAAAGCATTCCTATATAAGGTGATATAAAAAATAAATAAAACGATTTAAAAAATTCAGATAGGAGATAATCTGTATGAAACTTCTAAAACAGGAAAATGTTCAGATTTGTGAGAAGGCGGATGACTGGCGGGACGCGGTAAGGATATCTGTATTACCGTTGGAGCGCGGAGGGTTTGTGGAAAGCCGTTACAAAGAAGGCATTATTGAAAATGTAGAAAAGTTAGGGCCATATATTGTAATAGCGGACCATATCGCATTGCCGCATGCAAGACCCGAACAGGGAGCGATAGAGACGCAAATCAGCATTACGTTGTTCAGGCAGGACGTTGCATTTGAGGGCAGGGAAGCCGCAGCCAGGCTGTTTGTGACATTGGCGGCTAAGGACAATGACAAACATTTGGATGCGCTGTCCAAAATATCGGAGCTTTTGTCTGATGAAGATACGGTAAGGAAGATATTGGAATCTCCGGATGTGCAGACATTGTATAAATATTTTGAAACTATCTAAAATATACAATAGATAATGTAAGGAGTAAAAAGGGTGAAAGAAATTATAGTAGAAAGGATAAAATGCTTCAAATAAAAATACAAACATATTTTTGCTTGAGGCGTGGTGAAAATTATGTATAGTGTTTTACAATTTATTCAGCAGGTGCTATCCACACCGGCAATATTTGTCGGATTGATTGCATTGCTGGGATTAGTTCTCCAGCGTCAGAATGTACAGACCTGCGTTAAGGGGACAATTAAAACAATACTTGGATTTATTGTGTTAAATGCCGGAGCGGATGTTGTTCAGAAATCTATTATCCCGTTTGGAGATTTGTTTCAGGCGGCGTTCCATGTAGACGGGGTTGTGCCAAATAACGAAGCGATTGCTTCGCTGGCGCTGAACGAATATGCTGTGCAGACGGCCTCGATATTTGCACTTGGAATGTGCGCCAACATTTTTCTTGCAAGGTTTTCAAGGTTAAAATACATTTTTTTGACCGGACACCATGCGCTTTATATGTCATGCCTTATATCTATTATAATGACAATAAGCGGACTTACGGGTGTAAAACTGATAATTGCCGGCGCGCTGTTACTCGGACTAGTGATGACAATATTTCCGGCGCTTATGCAACCGACGATTGAAGAGGTTACCGGGGATGATTCGCTGGCGCTCGGACATTTTGGAAGCGCATGTTACTGGCTGAGCGCTCAGATTGGAAAACTGTTTGGAAAAAAAGAAGATACTACGACGACGGAAGATATTAATTTCCCTACGATGCTGTCTTTCTTAAGGGAGAATACGATTTCGATAGCTCTGGCAATGTTCCTGTGCTATATCATTGTTGCGGGAGTAGCGGTTTTCTCGTCTCCCGAGGAAGCGGCTGCAATTATTGGAGAGGACAACTGGGTAATATACTCCGTAATACAGTCAATTACGTTTTCAGCGGGTATTTACATTGTTTTGTCAGGTGTGCGTATGCTCATTAATGAGATAGTTCCGGCGTTCAAGGGAATCTCTGAAAAACTTGTGCCAAACGCTAAACCGGCGCTCGACTGTCCGATTGTATTTCCGTACGCGCCAAACGGAGTATTGATTGGTTTCTTCTGTTCATTTATAGGAGGAATTGTTGCTTTAGGTATTCTTGCACTTATGGGAAATGCGGGACTTGCGGTGGCAATAGTGCTTCCGGGTGCGGTGCTTCACTTCTTCTGTGGTGCGACGGCGGGAGTATGCGGTAATGCGCGAGGCGGATTAAAAGGCTGCATTGCAGGCTCGTTTGTTCACGGCGTGGTTGCAACATTTCTTATTGCCGCAATGTATCCGGTACTAAATTCAATGGGATTTGCAAATACAACTTATTCGGACACGGATTTTACGCTTGTTGGTATTTTGTTTGGTAATTTGACAAAGTTTGTGAATGGAAATGTTATGTTAGGAATTATAATTGTGTTATTCATTATACCAATTATATATAACATTGTCATGAGAAAAAATAAACCGGCTGAAAACTAAATTCCGGCTGTGATATTATAAAGATAAGGAGAATTTAAGATGATAAAAAAAATTATGTGTTTTTGTGGTTCCGGACTGGGTACGTCTTTTGTTATGGAGATGAATGCAAAGAAAGCGCTGAAAAATTTGGGAATCGAGGGTGTAAAAGTAGACCATTCAACGATTGATGACGTTGTTCCGGGCGCGGCGGACCTTTTTGTCTGCAGCGCGGACCTCGTGCCAAACGCTGAAAAGGCGGGAAAAGCAATAGGACTTAATAATATGGTTTCAGTTAAAGAGATCGAGGAAAAGCTGAAAGCGGCATTTGAGGAAGACAAGGCGTAAATACGATATCTGTATTGGAGAAAATTTCTTAACCGGAATTGCCGATTCTGAATTTCATGTAAAGCTTATTAAAGGGAGATAGTATATGCGTAAATTTAGTTACACAATCAAAGACGAGGTAGGCCTACACGCAAGGCCGGCGGGAGAGCTGGTAAAAGAAGCAAAAAAATATAAAAGCAGGATAACGGTCTGTAAGGATGGAAAATCGGTAGAAGCCACAAAACTTATGGCAATTATGGGGCTTGGAGTTAAGTGCGGCCAATTGTTGGAGGTGTCTGTTGAGGGCGAGGATGAAGATACTGCATATGAGGCACTGAAAACATTTTTTGAGACAAATCTGTGACGGAAAGGGAAAATTTCCGGAAAAAAGTTTGAAAAGGTGGATTTGTGATGCAGAAACTATCAGGAAAATCAGTTTATAAGGGTATTGCTCTTGGACCTGTGATTGTATTAAATAAAAGTGACGAGAAGGTAAAAAGAATAAAAATCACAGATACAGATTTGGAGTTATCAAAACTAGAAGAGGCAGGAAAAAAATCTGCCGGACAATTGCAGAAATTATATGAAAAAGCTCTGAAAGAAGTCGGAGAGGCCAGTGCCGCTATTTTTGAAGTACACCAAATGCTGTTGGAAGACGAAGATTACCTTGATGCCATTCACAATATGATTCAGACAGAAATGGTAAATGCAGAGTATGCCGTAGCGGTGACAGGCGATAACTTTTATAATATGTTTGCTAACATGGATGATGATTACATGAAAGCAAGGGCGGCAGACATAAAGGATATATCGAATCGGTTAATTCGCAATCTTACAGGGGAAAAAGAGGTTGATTTTGATTCTATGGAGCCGTCTGTAATCGTAGCGGATGATTTGACGCCTAGTGAGACAGTTCAGATGGATAAGGATAAAATACTTGCATTTGTGACAGTACACGGATCGACTAACTCACATACTTCCATACTAGCAAGGATGATGAATATACCTGCGCTTATTGGAGTTCCGGTTAATCTAAATGAGATTCAGTCCGGTATGCAGGCGGTAGTGGACGGATTTAACGGAGAAGTTGTATTTGAGCCTTCAGAGGAAATATGTGACGAGGCAGGAAAAAGGATAAAAGAAGAACAGGAAAAACATAATCTTTTGGAAACGCTCAAAGGGAAAGAAAATATAACAAAGGACGGAAAAAGCATAGATGTATATGCCAATATAGGGAGTGTGGGCGATGTCGGATATGTTTTAGAAAATGATGCGGGCGG
This sequence comes from uncultured Clostridia bacterium, assembly GCA_948472945.1. Lineage (GTDB taxonomy): Bacteria > Bacillota > Clostridia > Lachnospirales > Lachnospiraceae > V9D3004. Next base: position 24,768 of record CAOKVX010000007.1, on the reverse strand, counting down.
CATTGGGTTATTCCGCAGTGAATTTCTTTACCTTGGAAAAAATATATATCCGACTGAGGAAGAACAGTTTCAGGCATACAAGCAGGTCGTACAGATGATGGCTGGGAAAAAAGTTATCATACGCACATTAGATATCGGAGCAGATAAACAGGTTGACTATTTTAATTTGGGAAGAGAGGATAATCCTGCGATGGGTTATCGGGCAATCCGTATCTGTCTGAAAGAAAAAGGGATTTTCAAGACGCAGCTTAGGGCTTTGCTTCGCGCTTCAGTGTTTGGCAATTTGTCGATAATGTACCCGATGATTACATCGGTTGATGAAATAAAGGAGATATATTCTATTGTAGACGAGGTCAAAGAAGAACTTGACGGTGACGGAATACCGTATGAATTGCCTGAACAGGGAATAATGATTGAGACGCCGGCTGCTGTTATGATAAGTGACGACTTGGCGGAATTTGTAGATTTTTTCAGTATAGGAACTAATGATTTGACTCAATATACGCTTGCAATTGACAGGCAGAACGAGAGATTGGATGATTTCTATAATCCACACCATAAGGCGATTTTGCGTATGATTAAAATGGTTGTGGATAACGCCCATAAATGCGGAAAATGGGCGGGTATTTGTGGAGAATTGGGCGCAGATTTAGAGCTTACCGGGGAATTTTTGAGGATGGGTGTTGACGAGTTGTCAGTGGCGCCGTCAATGATACTGAAACTAAGGAAAGAGATAAGGGAATCTACGGTGACAGTAAGAGAATAGCTTGAAGCTTGAAGCGTTTGATGTGCCATGATATAATAAATGCAGTAAATATTATTTAGATTTTTCGGGAGGGGATAAAAGTATATGAAAGGATTTTGTAAACGGAGAATTGTATCAATTGCTGTTGTTCTGTCGATGTTGATTTCATTAGGGGTGTCAGGGGTATTTAAAGATAGCGCCGTCACATCGGCAGGAAAAAAAATAAGTTTAAATGCGGGAAAAGTTAAGACTTTGAATAAAGGAAAAGGCTATCTGCTCAAGGTAAAGAATATTCCAAAGTCTGTGAAGAAAGTCAGATATAAGTGGACGTCGTCAAAAAGTGCGGTAGCCTCTGTTTCAAAAAAAGGAAAAGTAAAGGCTAAAAAAGAAGGAACTGTAAGGATAACCTGCCGTTTAAAATATACGGTAAACAAGGCGGGACGGGAAAAAAGAAAAAATGTCAGGCTTACCTGCAAAATCAGGGTGATATCCGGAGAGTCTGAGCCTGTAATTTCGAAGTCTGTTGACGGTAAAGCTCCGACAGCGGCTCCGTTGATTGAGGAAACATCAGCGCCGGCCCCGAGTGAAACCGTAAGGCCTGACTCAAAAGCTTATGTTAAAAAAATGGGAATAGGTATTAATCTTGGAAATACAATGGAGTCATATTGGACAGATGATGGGAATAAGACGGCGGGCGTTCAAACAATAGGAGCGAATACCCCTGAGGATTATGAAACCTGCTGGGGCGCCGAGGTGACAACACAGAAAGTTATAGACGGTTATCGAGACGCCGGATTTTCTACAGTGAGAGTACCTGTTTACTGGGGTAATATGATGGCAGACGACGGACAATTTATCATAAATGATAAATACATACAGCGTGTAAAGGAAATTGTTGACTACTGTCTGAACGATGGTATGTTTGCCGTAATTAATATTCATCATTACGACGAATTCTTAATTAAGAACTATTCGGAATCCGAGGTGCTAGCGATTACGGAAAAATTATGGACGCAGATTGCGGGATATTTTAGGGATTATTCAGATAAACTTATATTCGAGGGCTTTAATGAAAGTTTGGGTTCTCATAGGAATGACGACAATTATACGGAGGATGAATTATATGATTATGTAAATGCACTGAATCAGACATTTGTAGATGCCGTGAGAAAAACAGCCGGAAACAACACGGATAGAATGCTTGTAGTATCAGGCTGGTGGACTAATATTGATAAGACTACGGACGCACGTTTTCACATGCCAAAGGACGTTGTTGACGACAGGCTGATGGTTTCGGTACACTATATTGATAATGCTGTTTATTGGGCGAATAAAATTGGTAATCAGGGATGGCTTGAGGAAAGCAGAAAGCAGTGCGAATTATTGAAAGAGACGTTTATAGATAAAGGAATACCGGTATTTGTAGGCGAATGTACGTCTGTATATGATAAAGAACATATGGCATATGACGCAGAGTATAAGGAGTCCTCGGCATGTCTTAGCTTATTATTGAATATGGCGGTTGACTATGGATTTATTCCTGTTTTGTGGGATACAAATGATAACATGTATTCGAGAACCGAATATTGTCTGAAATCGGAGGGTGACCGGAAAGTTATTTCAGAAATCGCACGGAGAATTTCTTCAAAATGAACTAGGTAAGTTTTATATACAGTAAGCATAAAGCACTGTAAAAGTTGTGATTTTGGTTAAATAATAAGGCGGTGAATCAATCACCGCCTGGTCCGTCCCTGCGCTCTCGTTTATCTTCTTTTACTACGTATTTTGATGTGGATGAATCCTGGTCTGAATTATCGGAAGCCCCGGGTATATCATTTGCCTGGACTGTACCGCCTTTTGTGCGGTGGCAGTTTGTAAATAACTCTTTATTTTCCATGCCTGTCTCCTTTTATACTTAAATACTTGTTGAATTTAGTATAACCGATTGCTAATAAGATATTCTTAATGTGTTGCTGTTATTCAGTGTTAATAATTATTTTCCATTTATTTTACAATTAAGATTGCAATGCCAAAATGTTGTGATATAATAATAACTAACATAATGGTAATAACTTAGCTCAACGGCGCCAATTTGAACCCGTTTCGAAATCTTTGACCGAGGATGGTGAATTTTGGCGAAATACAAGGCTGGAGGATGCAGTCTTGCTGACGCAAGACAAGAACGAAAAACATAGTAGTTCGCCAAAATTTACCGTCCTCGGCGGGTTCAAATTGGCGCCGTTGATCTAAGTACTGCGAGGGGGGTTAAAAAATGGGTATTCAATTTGAATGGAAAGATAACTTTAATATCGGTGTAGAGATTATCGACAAGGAGCATAAGAGGCTTTTTAAAATAATCAACAAACTCTTCACTTTTAAAGAAGAAGAACAAACCAACCAGTGGGCCTGTCAGGAGGGAATCAAATTTTTTAAAAAGCATGCTTTAAATCATTTTGCGGATGAGGAAGCATATATGGCGTCCATCAATTATGAATGGCTGGAACAGCATCAGTATTTACATAAGGGATTTCGCGAGTATACGCTGCCCGCACTGGAACAGGAACTTGAACGTGCTGATTACTCTCCTGACGCAGTCGAACATTTTCTTGGGGTGTGCGCGGGGTGGCTTATAGGTCACACGCTGACGGAAGACTTAGCCATTACGAAAGAGCATGTGAAGAAATGGACGAATATTTTACCGGGCGAAGAGCTTGATATTATAAAAAAAGCGATAATTCAGATTATATTTGACATGTTTCAGCTTGAATCACATCTGATAAGTAATTCATACAAAGGGGATAAGTTTGGAAACGGTGTATATTACCGCCTTATTTATGGAACAAAAAATAATGAAAAGAAACAGGAGATAATATTAGTTTTTGAGGAAAAACTTCTGATTAACACTGTAGGAAAAATTATGGGTATACAGACAAATAAGCTGGATAATATGCTTCTCCATGCCACAAGATATACTGCCAGACGATTTGCCGAGTCTGTAATGGAACAATTTCCGACTGATGATATATATGAGCTTAAGACGGAAAATCTTTTGACCTATGAGCAGTTTGAAAAAGTCTATGAAAAGGAAAATCCTCCGGTGAGCCTACTGTTTGACACGGGCGCAGGATATTTTGCTTACTGTTCCAGCACGTCGCATATAGTTGAAAATGATGTCGCAATGTCAATTGAAGCCGAAAATGCAATGGATGAGGTCAAAGAATATCTCAAAAAGAGGGAGGTTTCAAACTCAAAGCCAAGGATTCTTGTGGTAGACGATTCCATGACGGTACGGCAATATCTATGTGAATTATTAAGCGGTGATTATGATGTTACTCCTGCGGAATCCAGCGTTGTAGCAATTCGCATTATGGCTCTGAACAAGCCTGATCTGGTTCTATTAGATTATGAAATGCCGGTCTGTGACGGAAGGCAGATGCTTGAAATGCTTCGTTCCGATGAAGAATTTGCGAATACTCCCGTTATTTTTCTGACAGGCAGAAGCGACTATGAAAGCGTTAAAAGGGTAAAGGAGCTGAACCCGGAGGGGTATCTGTTGAAATATTTAAAGTCTGAGGAAGTCAAGCAGAGTATTGATGACTTTTTCAGTACGAAAAGTAAATGATTACCACAACCGTGAACATGATGTAGGATGCCACAGATATGGTTTATCTAACATAAGGCGCGCCGCGCATAAATATTTGGGGCGTTATTATGACATTTCCCGTCATAATACATAACTCCGGTAGTATTATTCCGACATTTATGCTATACTCTGAATTGTATTTATAAAAATATATGGAGGATGGAGGAAAGAGTTATGTCAAAATCTAAGAGAGGCTCTTGGGCGTCAAGAGGAACATTTATTCTTGCGGCCATCGGCTCGGCAGTCGGACTTGGCAACGCGTGGAGATTTCCGGGACTTGCGGCTAAGCATGGTGGGGGAACATTCCTGATGGTATATCTTGTAGCACTTTTTGCGATGGGTATACCGCTTCTTATGATGGAGCTTGCGATAGCGAGGAAATTTCACAAGGGGGCGGGCGACTGCTTCAGAGGAATTAACCGAAAGACGGAGTTTGTAGGATGGGCGGCGACTGCCAACGCGTTTGTTATAGTTACTTATTATGCGGCGGTATTTGGATGGGTTCTGCTTATGACCTTATGCGCTTTTAAATTTTCCAGAATGACCGGTGACTCTGAGGCTGCGAGCAATTTATTTTTTGAGGTCACGGAGACTACTGGAATTATAGAAGGTTTTGGAATACCTTTACCGGTGCTTGCAGCTCTGATTGTAGGATGGATTCTTATATACTGGTGCATCCGAAACGGAGCGAAAAGCGTTGGAAAGGTAGTAAAATATACGGTTTTAATTCCTGTGCTGTTACTTATTGTCATGGCTGTAAAGGGCTGTACAATGCCGGGGTCAGGAGAGGGGCTTATGAAATTGTTTGTCCCTGACTACGGTGCGCTGCGGGACCCAAGCCTATGGATTGATGCCATAGGTCAGGTGTTTTTCAGCCTGTCAATTATGATGGCGATTATGTTTGCTTACGGTTCATATTTAGATGAGAAGACAAATATTGCGGTAGACGCAGTTGTAATTGCCGTATCGGATGCGGCGATAAGCGTATTGTCAGGTATTGTCATGTTCTCAACTATGGGAGGAGTCGGGATGCTTGATAATATGTCTTCTTCGGGTATTGCCACGGCATTTATCATATATCCACAGGCGATTGTCAACCTTACCGGTTCGGGAGTATTTAATGCGGTGTTCGGAGTAATATTCTATCTTATGCTTGTTACGCTGGCGATAGATTCTGCTTTTTCGATTGTTGAGGGTGTGTCGGCTTCCGTATCAGACAAATTCAAACTGAATCCGAAGAGGACGACGCAGGGTATATGTATAATCGCTTCAGTTATATCGCTTCTCTATGCGACTAGGGCAGGGCTTGCTTGGCTTGATATAGTTGACAATTGGACGAACCAGATTAACCTTATCCTAATCGGAGTACTTGAGTGCATAGCCGTAGGCTGGTGCTTTAAAACGAAAAAAGTTGTAAAGCAGATAAACCGAAACACGACTAATTTTTCGATGCCATTGTGGTGGTTTAATCTGTCAGTAAAATATCTCTCACCTATTGCGCTGTCAGTGCTGTTTGTATGGAATATGTACGATTTGTTTGTTAACAAAAACGGACATTACAACGCCGACTATAAGTTTTGGGCTGAGATAACTGCCGGATGGGTGGTATCGGCTCTCGTATTTGTCAGCGGTTTATTTATCAGGATAATCATAAACCACAAGAAAAAGAATGGTTTTGTGGAGGATGAGATAATCTGGGAGGAAGAGGAATAATTTTTTAAGTTATTGTTAACGCCCGCGCGCGCTCATACATAATTATTAATTAAGTGAACATTTTCAATTAATTGTTTTACTATAATTTTGTATGAATGCGGGCGGGTTATTTGCAAAGCAAAACAAGGCGTCGATTTACAGAAATTAACATTAATAATGGGATTTAAAAAAAAGCTTGCAAATTCTCAGAAATCCCGTATTATGAAAGTATATAGTAGGTGTAGTTCACAATAATATATTGTACCAGATTGGCTGCGTAAAGAAAATAAAAAGGAGATGACCAATGGCAATTAAGACGGGGAAAACAACACTTATAAAAGCGCTTTCTGAAATGAAAGAAGCAGATTACTCAAAAGATTTCGAACTGAACAGAATATACAAACGCTTAGAGAGTGGAAGAAAACAATTCGGAGAGATTTTTGAAAAAAATATCAAAGCGGTTATGCAAATCAGTTCTCTTGATTTAACAATGCAGTATCAGACGGAGAAAATCGTAGAAATTTCACAAAATGTAGCAAGTGCTACTGAGACCATTTTTGGCACCTCATCCGATTTGACCGGAAAAGCCAATAATCAGCATGAAGAACTGACAAGTACCATCGTTGAGGTGTCTTCTGATAGTAATGACATGTTTGAGAAGATTCAGACCGGACAGAATGAACTCACCGTAATAAGGGACCTTTCCGGCCAGACAATAGACGTTTCTTTGGAACTCAAGGAAGATATGGATAAGCTGTTGCAAGTAGTTGCATACATAAGCGATGTCATATCCGGAATTAACGCAATTTCTTTACAGACTAACCTGTTGGCGCTCAACGCCTCCGTCGAGGCGGCAAGGGCTGGGGAAGCTGGGGAAGGGTTTGCAGTCATAGCAGAGGAAATACGTAAACTTGCCGTAGAGACGCAAAACCTGACAAGTAATATGGAGCAATTTGTTGAAACCATCAAAGAAGCGTCAGAAAAGAGCATGCAAAGCGCTTCAAATACTGTTGATTCACTGGGGGTTATGTCAAAAAAGATTAACTATGTTTGGGATTTGAACCAAGAGAGCCAGAGATGCGTATCCAAGGTGAATGATTCCATCCGTTCTATTGCTGCAGTCAGCGAAAATATCAGCAGTTCGATGACGGAAATGGAAAACCAGTTAAGAAACAGCACAAATTTTATGAATCAGGTAAGTTCTGATTTAAAAAAGGCTGTTGAACCGGTTGTCGACATTGAAAAAACATTGGACAGCACTGTCAAACAAATGGGAAAATTATCTGATGATGCCTTTTACCATATGGAAAATTCTGAATTTTCAAAATATGTGCGAGATGCCATATCCGCTCATCAGACTTGGCTTGGCAATTTAAGAAAAATGGTTGAGACCCGGAAGGTCACACCATTGCAGCTGGATTCCTCCAAATGTGGATTTGGACATTTTTACTATTCCGTAAAGCCTCGGATTCCGGAGATTTTGCCAATATGGGATGCGTTGGAGATGAAGCACAGACGTTTCCATAAATATGGTTCTTCCGTCATTCAGGCGCTCAATAAAGGATCTTATATTGAGGCGGAACAGCATTACCGTGAGGTTGACGAATATTCTAAAGAATTAATTTCTGATTTGCAGAAGATATTGCATGTCACCCAGAAATAAATATATTTTAGGCGTATTTCGCCGACCGTGCGCATATATTTAAAACAGGGAATGTTTATTCACAGAGCAATGGATTAAGTCAATTCATTGCTCTGAATATTCTTATATAAAATTGCTTTCCATAATTTACCTAGCGTTGAGTATTTTTTAATTTTATGATATGATGCTATAAATATTACAAATCATTTTGGACATTACCGTTTGATTTGTCATACAGACACTGGAAACTAAGGAAAGCAGGGTAATATTGTGAGACACATAATAGTTGATTTTGAGATGAACGGCATAGCTAAAGAGCATGAGATGAAGGGTTCTACTCATAAAGAGATTATTGAGATTGGCGCTGTTATGCTTGATGAAAATTACAATGAGATGTGCACGTTTATGACGTATGTAAAGCCTGAATTGAATGACACGATAGAATCTAGATATTCATCCCTGACCGGGATAACGACTGCGATGGTGCAGGATGCGCCTGTATTTGAGGATGCGATAAGGGCGTTTGCGGACTGGTGTTCGTCATACAATGACGAATTTATATTATATCAGTGGAGTGATAACGACAGGATGCAGGTAGTCAGCGAGATGAATATAAAAAATTTTAAGCCCGGAGTAAATGAAAAGAAACTTTTGGGTGTATGGGTTGATTTTCAAAAGGAATTCAGCAGACTGCTGGGATTATCAAAGCCGATAGCGCTTGAGAAAGCTATCGACTACGCGGGTGAGGCGTTTCAGGGGAGGCAGCACGACGCGTTGTATGATGCCCGCAATACGGCTTCTCTGTTTATAATGTCGAGAGATGAAGAAAAATTTAAGAAAGAATTGAAATATATTATAGATGCAATTAACACACAGAAAAGTGAAAACGAGGCTTCAATCGGCGACATGGTGGATTTTGGCAACATAAAGAAATTAATCGGCGGCAGTGACGGTGAGCGAGAAGATTAAAAGTGTATTGATAGCAGGTTAATGCCTGCTATTTTTCTTTCACTCTGACTCTAAAGCCATGTCAAAGCCCTGAATCAACATTTTCGATGATTATATCAGATTGACAGATAAAATGAATAAGCTTATACTTAAGCGGATTGAGTATTAAATAATTGACCCTGGTGAAATTGTAAAAAAGAGATTGGCGGCAAACATGAAAAATAAAGTATAATATCGTGTAAGATTGTTTTTACAAAATCGAAATAAATAACATAAACATTAAAAGGAGGGGTATTCATGAAGAGAATACATATTATAAGGCATATTAAAATAATAATTAGTCTTATATTTTTCGCAGTGCTGGCCTGTTCTTTTACGGGCAGCAGTTCAAAGGCAGCCACAAGTGGGGACTATAAGTATGGGCAAGTTAAAGGCGGCGTTGAGATTTGGGCATATGTTGGTAAAGATAAGAATGTAAAAATCCCAGACAAGATAGCGGGAAAAAAGGTATTGAGAATTGACGACTGCGCTTTTGCATCTAATAAAAAAATTAAGAAAGTTATAATTCCTGATACGGTAGAGACAATAGGAATGGAAGCGTTTCACAAGTGCAGTAATCTTAAGGAAGTAAAATTATCTAAAAATCTGGTCAGAATTGAAGAGTATGCGTTCGACCAGACCGGGCTTACAAATTTAAAAATTCCCGACAGCGTGAAAGAGATTGGGGAAGGTGTATTCTCTTCATGTAAAAAGCTTAAAAAAGTAAATCTTGGAAAAAATATTAAAATAATCAGCATGGGATGTTTTGAAGAGTGCACGAAGCTTTCTTCCATTAATTTGGAAAACGTGGAGGAGATTGGCACGCAGGCATTTAAAGCTGATAAATCAATCACGGGTGTATTGAACCTTAACAGTGTTACACTTGTGGATAACGAGGCGTTTTATGGCTGCGAGAGCATAACAGAGGTTAACTTTATGGATAATCTTCAGCTTCTCGGACAAAAAAGTTCAAACCCTTTTGCATACTGCAGAAATATTGTTAGATTCAACATACCAAAGGAAAACGGAAACTATACATGCGTTGACGGAGTTATATATGGAAAATCAGATGAAGCGATCGTTGCATGGCCGGCGAAAAAGGCGGAGGCTGTAGTACTTAAAAATGATATTAAGAAGATATACGCATTTGCATTTTCAGGTTCAGAAATTACATCTGTGGCTATGGAGGGCGAGATTAATTATATAGGAAAAGAGGCGTTTGCAGAGAGTATGATATCACAGGCGTCACTGCCTCTTCCGGATGTCACTAAGAAGATATTTTGGAGCTACGATGCATTTAAAAACTGCAAGGGTCTCATAAAGGCTGTTTTTCCGGATAAAACCGTTTCCCCAAACAGTATTTGTTTCTACTACTGTACTGCGCTTAAGGAGGTTGTACTGCCTGAAACAATGATGGCGCTTTCAGATGAGATGTTTCTTGGATGTACGGCGTTGGAAAGTATTACAATTCCAAAGTCAATAACAAAAATTCCTGTGGCATGTTTTTATAAATGCAGTTCGTTAAAAAATATTAACATGGACAATATCGACGAGATAGGCGCTGCGGCTTTCGCACACTGTTCAGGACTAAGCGGAAATATCTCGCTTAACGCGCAGAAGATTGGCGTGCTTTCGTTTTTGAAATGCACCAATATAAGGGAAGTTAATTTTAACAAACCGCTTGGAAAAGTATTGTACGACGATATTTTGTTTCACGCAGATGATGTACCGGAGCTTTTGGAATGTGAATCTTCGAGTATAGTTTTTGGATATGTACAGAGTAATCCTTTTGCCGGATGTACTTCTCTTAGTTCAATATCGGTTCCGGAAGGAGGCGAATTGAAGAGTATTGACGGAGCGCTATATTCGTCAGATATGAGAGACCTTGTATCATATCCTGCACAATTAACCGGCAAGTTTAATGTTCCGTACGGTGTCATGAGTATATGCTCATTTGCATTTCAGGACTCTGCGATTACAGAGCTTGTAACTGCAAACAGCGTAGGCAGAATATATAATAAAGCGTTGGACGGCAGCAGCGTTAAGTCAATTACTTTATCTAAAGGCGTTGATTATTTGGAGGAAGACGCCCTTGTCGGATGCAGTCAGCTTGAAAGCATAAAGGTACATGCCTCAAACGAAGAATTTGAGGCGATTGACGGAGTGCTGTATAAGAAAAAAACAAAAGGCTCGCTTTTGTTATATCCATCCGCAAGAAAAGGTACAAAGTACACTGTCAGGAAAGATTCACCGTTGTCAGAAAAATCGTTTTTAGGATGCAAATATCTTAAAAAAGTAGTTATTCCAGAAGGAGTGAAGTCAGGTAAAGGATTGTCATTTTATGACTGTAAAAATATAAAACTTTACCTTCCTAAGAGCATGAAAACATTTAATAAGAGTTATTATGACGACGATGGAGTCCTAAATGTAATCTATGCTTTTGACAAATCATGTAAGCGGTGTAAGCTTATGGTTAAGAAGAATTCGCCGCTTGCCAAGTATTTTGATAAAAATAAAGTTAAGTATTATAAGTATTAATAAGAAATTTTAATTTTAATACCCCCGCAGCTTGCTGCGGGGGTATTTGATTTCCACCTATTCTATTATCTTACTTTTATATTAATCTTTCGCTTACATCCGTTATTAGAAAAGATATATACTGTACAGCTGCCCGTTTCCCCGGTCTTTACTTTTCCGACGGAAGTTACCGCTGCAACTTTTATGTTGCTGCATATAAAGCGGAACTCTTTGGTTTATGTTAGCTTCGGCAGCCGGCAAAGATTATCTAAAAAATTGCATACGGATATAATTTAGTATATAATTAACTGAAAAAATTGAAAGACATTACTATAATGGCAGGTGATTATCAGTGCATGATATGGAAGATGATGTTAGCAGGGCTGTCGAGCTCAGCATAAGGAGAAAGTTCCGCAAAGATATATGGTGTAAATTCACAAAAGCAATCAACAGGTATGAGCTTGTGAAAGAGGGCGATAGTATTGCCGTATGCATTTCCGGTGGGAAAGATTCAATGCTTATGGCTAAGCTGTTTCAGGAACTGCGACTGCATAATAAGTTCTCGTTTGATTTAAGATTTATCGTTATGGACCCCGGTTATAACAGGGAAAACAGAGAGGCGATCGAAAATAATGCGGAGATTCTAAAAGTTCCAATTCAGATATTTGAGTCTGATATATTTGATTCAGTGTTTCATATAGAGAAGTCGCCGTGCTATATCTGTGCACGCATGAGGAGGGGGTATCTGTACAGTTATGCAAAGGAAATCGGCTGTAATAAGATTGCTCTCGGACACCATTACGACGACGTTATAGAGACTATACTCATGGGTATGCTGTACGGGGCGCAGATTCAGACGATGATGCCTAAGCTTCACAGCACGAATTTTGATGGAATGGAGCTTATAAGGCCTATGTATCTTATTAGGGAGCAGGCTATTGAGGCGTGGCGTGACTACAATGGACTTACATTCCTGCAGTGCGCATGTAAGTTTACTCAGGATTGTGAGGAGTGTGGAGATAAGGAAAATCTTTCAAAGCGAAAAGAGATAAAAGGGCTTATACGGGAACTAAGTAAGGTAAATCCGTTCGTTGAGGCAAATATTTTTAAGAGTGTTGAGAATGTTAACATTGATACTGTGATAACGTATAAACGAAAGGGAGAAAGGCATCATTTTCTTGATGATTATGACAATGCCAGATAATTTGTCGAAATATTTATCATAGGCTATTTTGGGTGGAAAAGCACGAACATTTTGTCTTATGCATAGTATATATGGATATCATTTTGAGGTGTCAGTTGTGCAGTCGTTCCCAAAACCGCTTAGTGCAGATGAAGAGAGAGAATGTTTAGACAGATTTAGGCAGGGAGATAACAACGCAAGGAACATTTTAATTGAAAAAAACCTCAGGCTGGTTGCATACATTGCCAGAAAGTATGCGTCGAAAGACAGGGAGATGGAAGACCTTATATCAATTGGAACCGTTGGCCTGATTAAGGGAATAGATAATTTTAATGAAAATAAACAGATACGTCTTGCGACATTCTGCAGTAAATGTATTGAAAATGAACTTCTGATGTATTTCAGGTCGGAGAAAAAACAGGCGAAAGATATTTACTTAAACGAGCCGATTGGTTCAGACAAAGAGGGAAATGAAATAGCCCTGATAGACATTTTGGAGAGTGTTGACGACGATGTCGCTGAAAAAATGGAGCTGGAGGATAATATTGTAAGGCTTCGGGATAACATAGGAGACGTGTTAAGTAGCAGGGAGAGGGAGATTATATATAAAAGATATGGACTCCCCGACGGCAAAAAAGAGCTTACCCAGCGGGAGATTGCCGACGAGATGGGAATCAGCAGAAGCTACGTGAGCAGAATTGAAAAAAAAGCGCTTGAAAAATTAAGAAAGCTATGGCCGTAACAGACCCTACCGGGCTTTACGGCTTTTTCTTGCTATATTCTTTGCAAATATGTTATTATAAAAGAATAAAAGCATCTGAGAAATATACAGATGATAATAAGGAAGGAGAAAGGGAATGTTAAGAAAAGTAATACGTTTTTTTGTTTTAGCAATTTGCGCATCATTTATATTAGGTGCGGGGACAGGGGTATTTGCCGCTATGAAAAAAGAGGTGGTTTCAAGTACGAAAACGCTGCCGGAGGCGGGTGAATTCAATATTATTGCCGAGCCGTTTGACTGGGGCAAGGATGTAACTAGAATTATGATTAACACGGGAAATAAGGTTTCTGCCGCAGAACTGAATGCGGGCGATTTTTCGGTCAATGCAAAGCATTACAGCGAGCAGGCTTACAAGGATGATTACAATGGGCCGAGAACGATTACGGACGTATATCCCGTTGACGCTGATGGCAATAGGGCTGACTCAGGAGACTACATAATTTTAGAGCTTGAGTATGGAAGCGGTGTTCAGGCTTCACATACGGGCTCCTACAGCTATGCGAACTTCTATACGCCGCTTACGCTTACATATACGGTAAAATGGAATTCAGAAACATTCAAACAGCATGAGGTTGTAAACCTTCTGTGTGACGAGTTTGTACTCGAAAGGTATACTGACCCGTCTATAGCGGACAGCAACTATAATTTCTGTGATTTTGCGTTTTATTCGCCAAAAGACAAGCGGGGAAAAAAACCTTTAATAATATTTTTTCACGGAGCAGGTGAAGGCGGCGCAGCTTCCCTGAAGAACCACGGCGTACAGATGTACGCATATCCGGAGGCTAATTTTGCAGGCGAAGAGATTCAGGAAATTATGGGCGGAGCGTATGTCCTTCTCCCGCAGTCGCCAAACCAGTGGCCTACGGCGGGCTTCACAAATGAATCCGGTTATCTTGAGGTTGTGAATAGTCTTATAGATGAGATAATAGCTGAAAATCCCGGAATTGACACAAACCGCATATATGTGGGCGGTCTTTCGATGGGCGGATATATGGCGAGCCGCGTTATTCTGAACAGGCCTGAAAAATATGCCGCGGCATTTTTATGCGCGCAGGCGTATGCAATCACCGAGCAGGATGCGGAAAAATTAAAGGACCTGCCGGTTTGGGTGAGCTGTAGCGAGGCGGATGGAACATGCAGGATGGACCCATACACATATGCCTCGTACGTGAAACTTGTGCAGGCGGGCAATAAGGACGCAAAATGTGCGGTAATGGAGTCAAACGAAAAAGACGCTACGAGCAGATTCAGGTTTTACGACAATTCAGAGGATGATTTCACATTATATTATCCTAAACAGGAAAATGAAAATAAATCAAAAGGACAGTTTGTTTGGGATAATGTAGTATATTCAGGACATAACGGGGGATGGGTTCCGGTATTTGCAAACGGACAGTTTTTTGAAGATGAAGATGGAAGCACAACTTCTATTATGGAGTGGATTGCGTCAAAGAACCTTTATACAGGTATTGAGATAGACACATCCAAAGTAAAGAAAACATTTACGGCAGGCGAAGCTTTTAGCGCCGACGGACTTGTAGTAAATGTTGTCGGAAAAGACGGCAGCAGGAATGCGGTTACCGGTTATTCCATAACAGAAGCGGACACTTCAAAGGTTGGAACGGTAAAAATTATCATAACATACGCAGGAATGACGGCGTCATATGACATAACCGTTCAGGCGCCGGCAGTTACATTGCCTGTTAACCCGCCTGCATCTGGTAATTCCCCTGTGTCGGTTAAGCTTTCGGTATCATCAGCAACACTTTTTAAGAAAGGCTTTAATAAGACTACAGTCAAGGCCGAGGTTGCGGGAACATCTATTCCTGTAGTATGGACTTCGTCAAATGAAAAAGTCGCGGTCGTTAACGGAAAAGGAGTTGTGACGGCAAAGGGGGCAGGAAAGGCCGTTATAACAGCTAAGGCGGGAGATGCCTCGGCGTCATGTACGGTTACGGTCAGGAATGCTACGTTTAAGATAAAGAAAGCAACTCTTAATGTTAAAAGAGGGAAGACGGTTAAAATAAAAGTAACGGTTTCCCCTAAAAAGTCAGTTAAATTCAAGAGTACGTCTAAGCTTGTGAAAGTTAACAAAAAGGGCGTTGTTAAAGGACTTAAAAAAGGAAACGCATCGGTGACAGTCACTTATATGGGAGTAAAGCAGACTGTGAAGATTAAAGTAAAATAATCCGGTGTCATGCGGCTAAAAATAGTTATTGAAGTATTTACAGAGAGTAAAGGTAAAATTATATAATTTTATATATTATTACAACGAATCATTTGTCAAAAAAATAGAAATTATTAAAATATAAAAAAAAAGTATTTTCTTATCGCGGCTTATGGTGTAGAATATATCGAAAAGTTTAATAAGTTTATCAAGTTTAAGAAAAATCGATTTGTTTGGAGGAACAGTTATGAGCGGTAAATTAAGAGCAGGTATCTTAGGCGGAACCGGAATGGTTGGACAGAGGTTCATCTCTCTGCTTGAAAATCATCCTTGGTTCGAGGTTGTCTGTATAGCGGCAAGTCCGAGAAGCGCGGGAAAGACTTATGAGGAAGCTGTAGGCGGACGCTGGAAGATGGACACCCCTATGCCAGATTCTGTTAAGAATATAATTGTGTGTGACGTCAATGATATTGACAAGGTAAGCAGTCAGGTTGATTTCGTTTTCAGTGCGGTCGACATGACAAAGGATGAAATACGTGCGATTGAGGAGGCATATGCAAAGACGGAGACGCCTGTAGTATCTAACAACAGCGCTCACAGATGGACGCCTGACGTTCCTATGGTTGTACCTGAAATCAATCCTGAGCACCTTGCCATTATAGAGAACCAGAAGAAGCGTCTTGGAACAGACAGAGGATTTATTGTTGTTAAACCAAACTGCTCAATACAGAGCTACACGCCGGCGCTCTTTGCGTTAAAAGAGTTTAAGCCATCGAAAGTAATAGCCTCGACATATCAGGCTATCTCGGGCGCAGGAAAAACATTTGCCGACTGGCCGGAAATGACGGGCAATATTATACCATATATCGGCGGCGAGGAGGAAAAGAGCGAGCAGGAGCCTCTACGAATATTTGGACGCGTTGAGAACGGCGTAATTGTCAAGGCGCAGTCTCCGGTTATATCAAGCCAGTGTATCCGAGTTCCTGTTCTAAACGGACATACGGCCACAGTATTTATGAGCTTTGACAAGAAACCGTCGAAAGATGATATTATTGATAGATGGACTTCGTTCAAAGGTTTGCCTCAGGAGCTTAATCTTCCGAGTGCGCCGAAGCAGTTCATAAGCTACAGGGACGAGGATGACCGCCCTCAGGTATCTATGGATGTCGATTATGAGAACGGAATGGGAGTAGTTCTCGGAAGGCTTAGGGAAGATATAATATTTGATTACAAGTTTGTAGGTCTGTCACACAATACTGTGCGCGGCGCGGCAGGCGGCGGTGTTCTGATTGCAGAGCTTCTTAAAGCCCAGGGACAGATTCAGCCTAAGTAAGTGTAATTATAAATATATGTTTTTACTTTACCCCGCAATCTTCTGCGGGGTATTTGAATTGAGCTGGCACAAGGATACTGTACTGAATATTTTTGGGATTATACACTTGATAGAAAAATTTTAAATGAAGATACAAGCAAATATTCTTGTTGATATATAAAATGTATTGTTAATTTTTTATATAAAGTATATACTAATAGACATATACTAATAGCTTAAAGATGTCTATTGGCAATTAACTATAAATTCAGTGAGGGAGTGTTTCGGTGAAGCTTTTGATTAAAAACGGATATGTCATAGACTGTGAAAATGACGGAAAAGCAGACGTGTTGATTGAGGACGGCATTGTTAAGGAAGTTCGTCCGGATATTGAAGAGAGTATGGCGGATGGATTTATTGACGCAACGGGAAAGTATGTCATGCCGGGATTCATTGATTTGCACGTTCATTTCAGGGAGCCGGGATATACGCATAAGGAAACAGTAAAGACTGGCAGCCGCGC
The DNA here is from genome assembly GCA_948472945.1 of uncultured Clostridia bacterium. Taxonomy (GTDB): domain Bacteria; phylum Bacillota; class Clostridia; order Lachnospirales; family Lachnospiraceae; genus V9D3004. Next base: position 7,576 of record CAOKVX010000007.1, on the reverse strand, counting down.
CGCCGCAAAGGGAGGTTATACTTCGGTATTCTGTATGCCGAATACAAAACCGGTAATAGACAGTGCGAGAGATTATAAGAATCTAATAGATATAATAGAACGGGATTCGGTTGTGAATGTATATCCTGTCGGAGCAGTCACTAAGGGACAGCAGGGAAAAGAGCTTGCAGATATTGAGGAGATGGCTTCTCTCGGAATGAAAGCTATAAGTGAGGATGGCAAATCAGTTATGGACTCTTCCGTATACAGAAGAGCGATGGAGATTGCAGGAAAAGCAGGATTGACTGTTTTTGCACATTGTGAGGATATCAATCTTGTTCAGGGCGGCGTCATGAATATGGGAGACAGGGCTGATGAACTTGGTTTTAAGGGCATAAGCAATGCCGTTGAGGATATAATTGCTGCAAGGGATATATTGCTTGCAAAAGAAACAGGAGCAAGGCTTCATCTGTGCCACTGTTCTACTAGAGACAGTGCGTATATGTTAAGATGCGCTAAGGAGGAAAACTTGGACGTGTCTGGAGAGGTGTGTCCGCATCATTTTACGCTCACAGATGATGATATTAAGAGTGACGACGCCAATTATAAAATGAATCCGCCGCTTAGGAATAGAAAAGATGTCGAGGCGCTGAAAGAAGGAATTCAAAAAGGGTATATTGAAGTAATTTCAACGGACCATGCGCCGCACAGTGCGGAGGAAAAAGCACAGTCCATTGAAAAAGCTCCGTTTGGCATTGTAGGTTTGGAGACGGCATTTGCATTGTCATATACAGAGCTTGTTAAATCAGGACTTATATCACTTAAGCGTCTTGTTGAATGTATGAGTTCTAACCCGGCGAGAATATCGGGTATAGACAGAGGAGTTATAAAGGAGGGCAAGGCTGCGGATATTACAATTACAGATATTGACGAGGAGTACGTGATAGACAGCAGTACATTTGAATCTATGGGTAAGAATACCCCTTTTAACGGTTTAAGTGTCTATGGAAAGGTTATTACTACAATTGTCGGAGGTAAAGTAGTATACAGTGAAGGCAAGATATTGTAATGAAACCGGTTTGTGTCAGATTTAATGTATGATACGGTTAGAAGCCGGCCGTGTGGATATGTCAATGAAAATATTTGGAGGGAAAATATATGATAAACAAATTAGTAGAAAAGATTAAGAAGACGGAAGCGCCTATAGTTGTGGGTCTTGACCCTATGCTGGGATATATCCCGGAGCAAATAACTGAGGCCGCATATAAAGAGTACGGAGCGAATCCTGACGGCGCGGCGGAGGCCGTATGGAGGTACAACAAGGGAATTGTAGACGCTGTGTGCGACCTTATTCCGGCTGTCAAACCGCAGATTGCCATGTATGAGCAGTTTGGAATACCCGGACTTGTGACATTTAAGAAGACGGTTGACTACTGTAAGGAGAAAGGACTTATCGTAATCGGTGATATTAAGCGCGGCGATATCGGTTCAACATCTGCGGCATATGCTGCGGGACATATTGGCGGGGTTGATATCGGAGGCAATTATTTCAGAGGCTTTGATGAGGATTTTATAACTGTCAACCCTTATTTTGGAACTGATGGAATCAAGCCGTTTGCCGATGTTTGTAAGGAAGAAAAGAGGGGCATGTTTATACTTGTGAAGACGTCAAACCCTTCAAGCGGTGAATTTCAGGACAGGCTGATTGAAGGAAAGCCTTTGTACGAACATGTTGCTTCAAAGGTTGCAGAGTGGGGGAAGGACGTGATGGGTGAGGACTACAGCTATATAGGGGCTGTGGTTGGAGCTACATATCCGGAAATGGGTAAAGTTATTCGTGAAATAATGCCTAAAGCCTATATACTTGTTCCCGGTTACGGCGCACAGGGAGGAAAAGGCAAAGACCTCGTACATTTCTTTAACAAAGACGGTCTTGGCGCTATTGTAAATTCATCAAGAGGAATAATTGCGGCATATAAGCAGGACAAGTATTCTGAGTTTGGGCCTGAGGGATATGCTGATGCGGCAAGGCAGGCAGTCGTTGATATGAAAGACGACTTAAAACAGGCGGTTGTAAAATAACAATTGGATGAATTGTTCTAATTTGGGGGCAATCGTTAAATATTACTCTAATTAACTCTGGCTCTTTATGATTTCATTCAGTGCACAGGAAAATTTTAAAGGCGATTGCTCTCATTTATAAAAATTCCGTGGTAAATTCCCTGAAACGAAGAGGCATATTCTGCCTCTGCAGGCCGGGATTTGAGCGTTCCTTTATTTCTATCGATTCAATAAATCCTTTCCACATTTTTTTAAGCAGTTCTTCGTTGGCTGATGTCGGCAGTGTTATACGGTCAAAGTTAATGTCTGTTATTGTGTATGCAACCAGACCGTGTCTGCTTACAGCTACAATACTGCGGTTAACGTCCGCAATCATTATATTTTCTTCGGGAAATCGGTCGGCAAAGTGTGGAATTACTTTGCTTATTATGTTGTTGTGTGGACGGAACCTTGCAAACAGAGTTTTATCCTGTAATTCCTCAAATCTTATAAAGCCGAGATAGTGGTGATATTCGTTCCACACGTTTTTTTCAATCTTCATAACCCGTTGGATTGCCGGATATGCAAGATAAGTCCTTGCGGACGGTCCAACCGAGAATCCAAGTATAATTAGTCTGTATATATCATCGGCGCGGTTGATGTCGCACGATAAAAGACATGATTCCACAAGCTCATAAAAATCTAATGATATTTTTGTTTTGATTGAAGTAACAATACTCTTTGCTTTTTTTAGGTCAGGAATTGTGTCAACATATTCGTAAAACATATTGTTATCTGTACATGAATTGATTTGTATATAATTATGGGAATGGCCGTATCTGCTTGACCATGCGTCATATATTGCGGTGAGGATTCCCTCCGGGCTGTCATCGCATAAATATACGCGGCGTGGTTTATCTGTAGGATGTTCATACGGAAATATCTGTGGTGGGATATTGTTGCTAATCATAAGATGCAGGCTCCTTTTCAGCATGAAATCTGTTCAATTCTATTTTCAACTATGTCCGAGACGTCGAAAAGTGAAAGCTGTTCATACGTCTGTTCTTTAGTAAGTCCCTTGGGAAGATTATCTTTTAAGCCTAACATGTTTGCAAGTATAAAGCTCTGTGTAATCCTGATTGGAACAAGACTTTTTCCGCCGCATGTTATAAAATACTGGGCTCTTTTTAGTACTACGCCTATTTTTTTGAGGTCGTTAAATGTAAGTAAACCTGCTGAATGTTTTCTGACGGACGTAATTCTTCGCGCCGACGTAACTCCTATCCCCGGTACTCTCAACAGTGTATGGTATGACGCCGTAGTTATCTCAACAGGAAACATTTCTAGGTGATTGAGTGCATAGCTGCATTTCGGGTCGACAAGAGTGTTGAGTGAAGGATATTCAGGCGATAGTATCTCATCCGCTTTAAACTGATAGTATCTCAGCAGCCAGTCTGCCTGATACAGACGGTGTTCGCGGAGCATTTCAGAACCCTTGCTTGTGTCAGGCAGCTCAGAGTCAAGATTAACATTCACAAATGCCGAGTAAAAAACCCTTTTTAAATCAAAACGCTCATATAGCGCCTCGCTCACTTTTATTATTTGGTAGTCGGTATCGTCGGATGCACCGATTATAAATTGGGTGCTCTGCCCTGCCGGTACAAACCTCCTTGTTCCGGCTTTCATAACGGCAGGTTTGCAAAATTTACTTTTACAAGAAACAGCTTCGGTGGATTTGTTATTATGACTGATGGGCAAATTATCCGACGCTGTTGTAAGGGTGGCAGAGTCCGTGAGCAGCTCGCCGTGAAATTCCCTGTCACTGTCCCTAAGAGTCTGAATTCTGCGCATTGGTGTGAGAATGTTGGCACGGTTTTTGTGCGGTGCAAGTTTGTTCAGACTTTCCGCCGTAGGCAGCTCCATGTTTACGCTCATCCTGTCGGCAAGCCATCCCGTACGCGTTATAAGCTCATCGTCGGCGCCGGGTATGGCCTTGACATGTATATATCCATGAAAGTTGTAAGTATAGCGCAAAAGCAGCAGTACCTGATATATCTGTTCCATTGTAGTATTGGGCGAGCGCGTTATTCCCGAGCTTAAGAAAAGGCCCTCTATATAGTTCCTTCTGTAAAAGGATATGGTAAGCTCCGCAAGTTCCTCCGGTGTGAACGAGGTTCTACGCACATCATTAGAACGCCTGTTAATACAGTATTTGCAGTCGAATATGCATTCGTTAGTATATAACACTTTGAGAAGTGATATACATCTTCCGTCTCCTGAAAATGAGTGGCATACTCCGGGACTTATCGTCGAGCCGATACCTGAACTGCCGCCTGTCCGCTCAACGCCGCTTGACGTGCAGGCAACGTCATACTTAGCTGCCGCCGTCAGTATATTAAGTTTGTCCATAGTATTTTCGGTAACGATAAAAATCCCTCCTGACTGTCCATTGTTCATGTGTTATATATGAACGTCTGTTCTGCAAAAATAAAATAGCACATATGTTCTGACAAGTCAAGAGGGTTGTTACATTATATAATAGGTATTTATTTACAGCTTTATTTTACGCATCCTATAATCTCACTGATATCATTAATTCCGGTGCGCTTCATATAGTCTGCAATGCCGTCGATTATCTCAATAGTGGCGTTCGGATTGTTGAAATTGGCTGTTCCGACTGCCACCATAGTCGCGCCGGCCATCATAAGCTCAATCGCATCCTCGTAAGTTACTACTCCACCCATTCCAAGTATTGGTATATTTACTGAGTTGGCTGCCTGGTAAACCATTCTGACCGCTACCGGATGAATTGCAGGACCTGAAAGTCCGCCTGTTTTATTTGCAAGGGCAAATGTGCGCCTGTTTATATCTATTTTCATACCCGTAATCGTATTGATTAGGGATATGGCGTCGGCTCCTCCGTTTTCGGCTGCACGCGCCATCTCGGTTATGTCGGTGACGTTAGGTGTAAGCTTCATTATGACAGGTTTTTTGCTTCGTTTTTTGATATCGGAGGTAATAGATTCGACAGCTTTCGGATTCTGGCCGAAAGCTATGCCGCCCTCCCTGACGTTTGGACAGGATATATTAATCTCAAGCATGTCAACATCTGTTTCCGAAAGCTTTTCGACTGTTTCGCAGTAATCCTCTGTCGACTTACCGCAGACATTAGCTATAATCTTTGTGCCGCATTCTTTCAAATATGGGATATCTCTCTTGATGAAAACGTCTATTCCCGGGTTCTGAAGGCCTATCGAGTTAATCATCCCGCCGTATGTCTCCGCTATACGCGGGGTAGGATTGCCGGGCCAGGGAATGTTGGCAACGCCCTTGGTCGTAACAGCGCCAAGCCTTGAAAGGTCAACAATATCTGCGTACTCCATTCCTGAGCCGAATGTACCGGACGCAGTTGTAATGGGATTATTGAATTCAACTCCGGCAAAATTTACTTTCATATTCATGTAAAATCAACCTCCTTCACGTCGAATACCGGTCCATCCTTGCAGATGCGTTTATTTTTTACCATGCTGTGTGAATCCGTCTCATTTGATTTGCATACGCATGCCAGACATGCGCCTATGCCGCATGCCATTTTTTCCTCAAGCGAGACAAAAGCGGTGATGTTGTTTTCCTCGGAGTATTTTTTTATTCCCTTTAGCATTGGCAGGGGTCCGCATGCGAGTATAACGTCGGGACTGAGATTATTTTTAGTTATACAGTCGATGACGTTTCCCTTTACGCCGGCGCTGCCGTCCTCGGTAGAGATAAATACATTTCCGTATTCGCTAAAATCTTCATTCATAAATGTTACGTCCCTGTAACCGAGTATAATATTTTTTTGGCCTTTTATAGATTTTGAACTTATGAGCATAGGGGGAATTCCAACGCCTCCGCCGACAAATGCAATATCAGGGTGGTCCATGTCTTTTATTTTGTCAAACGCCTCGCCGAAACCGTTGCCGAGCGGGCCCAATATATCTACTCCGTCACCGGCGTTCTTGTCGGAGAGTTCTTTCGTTCCCTTTCCGACAATCTTAAAAACAAGCCTTAAACCTCCTTTGCCGTCGGTGTCGCATATACTTATAGGTCTTGGTAGAAGCGCGCTTTTGTCATCACAGTATACGGACACAAATTGTCCGGCGGCAGATTTATCTGCAATGTCAGGCGCATTAATCCACATGCTTACAATGTCGTTTGCAATAATTTCCTTTGAAATTATCTGATATCTTTTTTTATTCATGTATTAGCTCCTTTCGCGGATGTTTGTCCTAGCTCAACGACGCCAATTTGAACCCGCCGTTGAGATAATTTTAACAGAGCGGATGTAAATCCACAAGCATATTATGTGTTTGTAGGTCAGTATTATTATGCAGTAAATATAATGGTTATATGTATTTGATATTATAGGCTCAGTTTCTTATTTGGTGACGCGGATGTGGCGATATGATTTAATTGTAAAATAACATTAGCAGATAGGCGTTGATGTAACATTATGTAGCATTTTGAATATAGTATACTATATTATTTTGCAAAGAATGGTATAAATATGGATAATGGAGTGTTAATGGCGTTTTGCGGTACGTTATTTACATTTATGATTACGGCGCTCGGCGCGCTTAATGTATTTTGGATAAAGGAAGTAACAAATACAATGTATCAGAGAATATTTCTAGGATTTGCAGGCGGCGTTATGGTTGCCGCGTCGATATGGTCACTGATAATTCCGGGAATTGATATTGCCATTGAAAATGAACAGATTAGCTGGCTTATGGTGTCGGGGGGATTTCTGCTCGGAGTTATATTCCTTTTATTTGCTGACAAAGTACTAGAAAAAAAATATTTAAACTCAAAGATAAATGGTAAAAATATAAAGCTCAATAAAAATACGATAATGCTTGTTTTGGCGATGACTATTCACAATATACCGGAGGGTATGGCAGTCGGACTCGCATTTGCGCTTGCCGCTGAGAATATGGGCGAAGCGGCGCTTATGTCGGGAGCGCTTGCACTTGCTATCGGAATCGGAATCCAGAATTACCCGGAGGGAACTGCGGTAGCTCTTCCGCTTGTAACGGAGGGAGTCAGCAAGAAAAAGGCATTCCTGATAGGCGTATTGTCTGCGGCAGTCGAGCCTGTTGCCGCTGTCCTTGCAGCGCTGCTCGCAGGTTTTGTATCTTCCATAATGTCTGTTCTGCTTGCATTTGCAGCCGGAACCATGATATATGTTGTAGTGGAGGAGCTAATACCGCAGGCGCATATGGGAGAGAAAGATAATGTAGGGACATTGGGATTCGTCTCGGGATTCCTTGTAATGATGATACTTGATGTTGCGCTTGGATGATGGAATTTAAAAATAACTGACAATAAACATCCTCTTATGATACAATAAATACACAAAAACATGTAATAATGTCCACGAAAGCAATGAGCAGTGCCGGTACATCCGTAAGCGCACATTGGCTGTTTACAGCTAAATGTGCGCTTACGGATGTACCGATAGGGCGAAAGCCCGTGAGCGAGGAAGCCTTTGGCTTTCTCGCAGCACAGCGAAAGAGAG
>CAOKVX010000006.1 GCA_948472945.1 uncultured Clostridia bacterium | reverse complement strand
AGCGCAAGCCCCTGAGATGGAACATTTCAGGGGCTTCTCTACCTATATCAGTAAGTATCCCCGATACCTGCCTGTTTGTTGAGGAATATCTCTGTGACAGATACCTCATTGATGCGCTGAGTTCTCCGTCAGGGCCGCCGAACTGGCTGATAATAACCTGAGCCAGCTTTGGATTACATTTTGTTATTTTTACAGGGTACTGCAGACGTCTTTCATATGTCCACATACAATCACACTCCTTCCCAAGGCCACGGGTCGTCTACCCAGGACCATTCCGGTGAATTAACTGAATAATGCGTCAGAGGGCCGTACATATTTTCATATTCTTTTACGGCCTCCATGCGTTCACGCTTATATTTGTCATAATAGGCCATTGCGGCTTTGTCGTTGGGATGTGTATCAAGGAACAGTGCGACGTCGTCAAGTACGAAGCTGACTTCCGTTATATAATGCAGCAGGTTTTGTTTTCCTCTATTCATGGGCACCTCTCATTCCGCAGCATGCCGCTTTTTTTCCGTAAAACGGCATTACGAGTTCTGCAAATATTGTTCCATGCGCAAGTCCGTTCTCAGCGTCGAGTACCTGCTCGAATTTCTGCCAGGGAACATATGCCATACCAATTACCAGCCCATTCAGGTTTTCGTAGGACTGAGTTGCATAATTGTTGTTACAGTCCATAATATTTTCTCCTTTCCAATATAATTTACTTGCAAATGACTGATTCTTCTGTCATATATATATAAGATATGATTTTTTGACTGATTTGACACAGAAAAAATAATCTGATTTCAGTAAAAAATGTTGAAAAAAACACATAAATAAGAGATAATATGAGATGATACGGGGGGCATATTACAGCAAAAAAATAAAAGAAAGAGGTAATGCAATGTTAAAGGCGATGTTGGCACGAATAACAAAAAAAGGCATGATGCGCGCGTGCGCTTTTGCGATTGCTATGTCAGGAATAATAGCGTTTGCATCTGCGACAGATGCAAAAAGCGTGGCAGGGGTAACTTTTCCGTCCGACAGGGCAGTGTTCCAAAGGGACTCGGACAATACTGCAGATATAGCTGTTGAGGTGTCTTATGATGGCAGTGGGTCCGTTAAGGCGAGGATTGAGAACAACGGCAATGTAGTAGCGGACTGGGTTGTGCTCGGTGAGAAAGGCGGGGTTTACAGTTCCGTTATTGAAAATGTTCCGGCAGGCGGATGGTACCAGCTTGTAGTTGCGACGTTTGACGAGGCTGGAAATGAGACTTCAAGGACGGAAGTGGAGCACGTAGGAGTTGGCGAGGTGTTTATAACCGGGGGACAGTCCAATTCATGTAATTTTGGCGGTGAGAAGACCGTCGCGGAGTCTGATATGGTTTCTGCTTTCAATCCGGCTGAAAGTACATGGCAGCACTGCGAGGACAGTCAGCCTAACAACAGCGGTTTCCATACGGGTAACGGCGGAGGCTCACCTTGGCCTACGCTAGGTGACGAGCTTGTAGAAAAACTTGGGGTTCCGGTAGGATTCTACTCTACGGGTCGAGGAAGCGCAAAGATTAGTGAGCTTCTCGGTGTTTACTATGGAACTATCAGTGAGGCGATTGAAAAAATTGCCCCTTACGGCTGCAGGGCGTTCCTTTTACATCAGGGTGAGGCTGATACGGATTCAACTCCTAACGATGAGTATCTGAGAGATTTGACGGAGTTTATTGAAAAGTCAAGGCAGGATGCCGGATATGAGATGAACTGGTTTGTGGCGCAGGTGTCGTATGCATGGTCAAATTATAATAACACTGTGAAGATGGAGGCAATGAAAGCAACTCAGAGGGCGGCGTGCAATAATTACAATATATTTGTAGGGCCGACTACGGACGACCTTTTGGGTGAGTACAGACATACCGATAATCTTCATCTTAGCAAGCTTGGCCTTATAGAGCACGGAAAACGCTGGGCGGATGTTTTGATTGATAAGCTGTTTACGCCGTATAAGCTTGAGGCGGAAGCGGATGTCAAAAACGGAAAGATATTACAGTGTGGAACTGACCTATACGCTGGAAGTACGGTTAAGCTGTCGGCAGCTGCGGACGAGGGATATTACCTTGTTCCGGGTTCATATAAGGTGATTGGAGCTGAGGGTGAAATAGAGCTTGACGGCGATGCGTTTGTTATGAGGGCTGAGAATCTTAAGGTTAAGGCTGAGTTTGCGGCTCTTCCGACGCATTTTGGAAAGCTGTTAGGTGCGATTAAGGCTGCTGAAGCAGTCAATGCCTCTGAATATGAGCAGGCTGGAATCGATACCCTTAATAAAGCGGTTGAAACCGGAAGAAATGTATATTCTAATCCGTCGTCAACAGAGGCGGAGACTTCGGGTGCGGCAGCGGGTATTGAAAACGCATTAAAAGCCCTTGTTAGAAAAAGTACGGGAGGGGCGGTAACTTCCCAGCCTCCTGCGCAGCAGACTCAGGCTCCGCAAGTTACTTTGCCTGCAAAAGGAATGAAAGTAAAAGCAGGCAACATTAAGTATGTGATAACGTCGTCGACAGAGAAGCTGAAGACAGTCAGTGTTACCGGACTGTTTAAGAAGAACAAGACTTCGGTAACGATTCCAAAGGTTATTAAAGTTGAAGGACATGCATATAATGTTACATGCATATCGAAGAATTCGTTCAAGGGTGCGAAGAAACTTAAGAAAATAACGATAAAGTCCGGTTTCGTAAAGAGTATCGAAAAGAATGCATTTTCAGGAATCAGCCCTAAGGCAAAGATTAAAGTACCGTCCAAAAAGCTTGCGTCATACAGAAAACTGATAAAAAAGTCGGGATTTAAGAAGGTCAAAGCGGTTATTAAATAATGCTGTTTTTTCATGTCAAAATGGAAAGAAAAATAGAAAAAAAAGTCTTGTTAAAAAGTTGTCAATGTGTTATGCTGATATAACAGCAGAACTCTAAGTAAACGCTGATTAAATCACATTTTACTTAGACCATACGGAGTTTGCACCGGTTTGCAAAGTATATATTGCTTTGCGCCGCCAAATAGCCATGCAGTTATGGCTATTTGGTTCTGCGCTCCGTTACGGTCCGTCCTTAACAAGCGTACTTAGGACGCTTAGGACCGTTGCCCGCGGAAATAAAATACATGCCGCCAAGAAGGCACAACCATGAATGAAAGGAGACTATTTATGAGTAGTAAGATTACCGTCATCGGAGCAGGAAGCGTTGGAGCTACAATAGCTTACAATTTGTCACTGGGGGATATCGCCTCTGAAATCGTGCTTATTGACATTAATAAGCAGAAGGTTGAGGGCGAGGTTATGGATATCATTCAGGGAACCTCTTTCCGTGACCCTATTTCAATTGTAGCCGGGGAGTATGAGGATGCAAAGGATTCCGATATTGTAATTATCACATCAGGAATGGCTCGTAAGCCTGGTCAGACACGTCTGGAGCTGACACAGACAAATGTAAACATTATTAAATCAATAACGCCTGAGATTGTGAAAGCGGCGCCTAATGCCCTGTACATTATAGTCAGCAATCCTGTAGATGTGTTGACATATGTATTTACTAAGATATCAGGACTTCCTGAAAGACAGGTTATAGGTTCAGGTACCGTACTTGACACTGCAAGGCTTAAATGTGGTATTTCAGAACATTTTGGCGTTGCACAGAGAAATATTCATGCATACGTATTCGGAGAGCATGGAGATTCGTCGTTTGTACCTTGGAGCAACGCATATGTTTCGGGAGTAAATGTAGACGAGTATTATGAGATAATGAAAAAACTCGGAAAAGACGTAAAAGAGATTGACAAAGCGGCGATGGAGGAATATGTACACAAGTCGGGCGGAAAGATTATCGCAAACAAGGGAGCAACATTTTATGCTGTTGCAACGGCAGTTTGCGAACTCTGTTCAAGACTTCTTTCAGCATATGAATCGATTGCAACGGTATCTTCAATGATGCACGGAGAGTATGGAATTGATGACGTATGCTTAAGCACGCTCACACTTGTAGGTCCTAACGGTATTCAGGGCAAGGTGCCTACCCGTATGACTGACAGTGAGATTGAAAAATTAAAGGCGAGCGCAAAGACTCTCAAAGACGTTATTGCACAGATTGAAATTTAATATTAGATGGGATAATTCCCGCTTTGTTAAAATTTTTTAGTTAGTATCAATGGCGGGAAAAATACCGTATCTGATATCAAAGAAATCGATATTTAATCATAATTAAGAAAGGATAAATGTCATGAAGTACAGTTATTATCCGGGGTGTACCCTGAAAAATAAAGCAAAAGATCTGGACGCATATGCCAGAGCTTCGGCGAGGGCACTGGGATTTGAACTGGAGGAGATTGAAAACTGGCAGTGTTGCGGCGGAGTATATCCGCTTGGCAGTGATGAGATTGCCACAAAGCTTTCCTCTGTCCGTGTGCTTAACGAGGCAAAGGAAAAGGGCCAGAGTCTTATAACACTTTGTTCGGCATGCCATCATGTTATCAAACGTGTTAATGACGATATGAAGAATGTTGAAGACATCCGTACCAGGGCAAATAACTATATGCAGCTTGAAGAACCATATGCGGGTGAGACAGAGGTGCTTCATTTTCTTGAAGTACTGCGTGATGTGGTTGGGTTCGACAAACTAAGGGAAAAAGTAACGAATCCTCTTACAGGAAAGAAGATAGGAGCCTACTACGGCTGCCTGCTTTTAAGGCCGGGTAAGATACTTGAGTTTGATAATCCTGAGAATCCTAAGATTCTTGAAGATTTTATCAGGGCAATCGGCGCGGAACCGGTTATATACCCATACAGGAATGAATGCTGCGGAGGCTATATTTCCCTCAAGGAGGGCGAAATAGCAAAGGATATGTGCGGCAATATCGTAGACAGCGCCGAAGGTTTTGGGGCCCAGATGCTCATCACGGCCTGTCCGCTGTGTATGTACAATCTTAAGAAAAGTACGGACGAAGCGCTTCCGGTTATATATTTTACGGAGCTTTTAGCAGAAGCGCTCGGTGTCAAGGGGGAGGTGGATAACGCATGAGTACCCTGAATAATCAGACTGAACAGGTTAAGGAGATAAGCGGGGTTAATCCGCTCAAATGTATGAAGTGCGGAAAATGTTCTGCGTCCTGTCCATCATTTAATGAAATGGATATAAAGCCACACCAGTTCGTATCGTATGTACAGAATGAAGATATAGAAGCGCTGGTTAACTCGAAGTCACTTTGGAAATGTCTCTCATGCTTTGCATGCGTTGAGCGTTGTCCGAGGGACGTTAAGCCAGGAAAGCTTATTGATGCGGCAAGACAGATTGTTATAAGACAGAAAGGGCAGGATTACCTGTCGCCGAACGAAATTCCGGAGCTTTTGGACCCGGAAATACCACAGCAGCTGCTTGTCAGTGCATTTAGAAGATACAGGAGGTAAGCTTAGGATGCAGAGGATTGGAGTATTTGTCTGCCATTGTGGTACTAATATAGCAGCCACGGTAGACGTAGCAAAAGTTGCCGAGATGGCTCTTAATGAGCAGGGCGTCGTCCATGCTGAAGACTACCAGTACATGTGTTCTGAGGCGGGACAGGCAAAGATTCAGGCGGCAATAAAGGAGAAGAATCTTACAGGCATTGTTGTCTGTTCATGTTCGCCGCGTATGCATGAGACCACGTTCAGGGAAGCGGCGGAGCGTGCAGGACTCAACCCATACATGGTAGAGATTGCGAATATCCGTGAGCATTGTTCATGGATTCACAAAGATGTAGAGGAGGCAACTAAGAAAGCTGTCATACTTATGAGGGCGGCTGTTGCCAAAGTGAACCTTAACGCACCGCTCAAACCGGGCGAGAGCCGCGTTACAAAGCGCGCGCTTGTAATCGGGGGCGGTATAGCCGGTATACAGACTGCGCTTGATATTGCAGATGCCGGCTACAAGGTTGATATTGTCGAGAAAACGCCTAGCATAGGCGGAAGGATGTCGCAGCTTGACAAGACATTCCCGACCCTTGACTGTTCGGCTTGTATCCTTACGCCAAAGATGGTTGAGGTTAACAAGCATGAGAATGTTACGATATACACGTACAGCGAGGTTGAAAAGGTTTCAGGCTTCGTAGGCGATTTTACCGTTGACATCCGCAAAAAAGCGAGAAGCGTAGATATGGATAAATGTACGGGCTGCGGCGTATGTCAGGAGAAATGTCCTTCCAAGAAGACGTTAAGCGAGTTTAACCGCGGGCTGAATACGAGAAGTGCAATATATACGCCTTTTGCACAGGCTATACCTAATGTTCCGGTTATCGACCGTGACAGCTGTATGAAGTTCCAGACCGGAAAGTGCGGAGTTTGTTCAAAGGTATGTCAGGCCGGAGCTATAGATTACGAACAGCAGGATGAGATTATTACGGAAAAATACGGTGCAATAGTTGTTGCAACCGGATTCGATATGATAAAACTTGACAATTACGATGAGTATGCATATTCACAGAGTCCTGATGTAATTACTTCGCTTGAGCTTGAGCGTGTTATGAATGCGGCGGGACCTACAAAGGGACATCTCGAGAGGCTTTCGGATGGAAAAGCCCCTAAGGAGATGGTATTTATACAGTGCGTCGGCAGCCGCTGCTCTGACGACAGGGGAAAAAGCTACTGCTCAAAGATATGCTGTATGTACACTGCAAAACATGCGATGCTTATCCGCGACAAATATCCGGATGTAAATGTGACGGTATTTTATATCGACGTGCGTACCCCGGGTAAAAACTTCGACGAGTTCTACCGCAGGGCGGTCGAGGACTACGGAGTGAATTATATAAAGGGACAGGTAGGCAAGGTTATCCCTCAGCCGGACGGAAAGCTTCTGGTCCGCGGAGTGGATTTGATTGACAACAAACAGATTCTAAAAGAGGCTGACATGGTTGTACTTGCTGCGGCAATTGAGCCAAATCCGGACGTGAGAAAGATAGCGACCATGCTTACCGCAAGTATTGACACCAACAACTTCCTGACAGAGGCTCACGCAAAGCTTCGCCCTGTAGAATCACCTACAGCGGGTATATTCCTGTCAGGAGTATGCCAGGGACCAAAGGATATCCCTGAGACTGTATCACAGGCCGGCGCGGCCGCAGTCAAGGCGATAGGACTTCTGGCAAAAGATAAACTGATGACGAATCCTTGTACGGCGCATTCTGACGAACTTATGTGTAACGGATGTTCTCAGTGTGCAAACGTATGTCCATATGGAGCTATTTCATATGAGGTGAAAGAGATTAACGACCACGGCGTAAGGGAGACAAGACGGGTTGCCGTTGTAAACAATGCGCTGTGTCAGGGATGTGGAGCCTGCACGGTTACATGTCCGTCTGGAGCTATGGACCTGCAGGGATTCTCAAACAGACAGATTCTGGCGGAGGTAGATGCGATATGTCGATAGAAGCAAATGAAGAATTTAAACCAAAAATTGTTGCATTCTGCTGTAACTGGTGCAGTTACGCAGGCGCAGACCTTGCAGGAAGCAGCCGTCTGGCATACCCTGCAGACGTTAAAATTATACGTGTGCCTTGCTCCTGTCGTGTTAATCCGATGTTTATACTCCGCGCATTTGAAAAAGGTGCGGACGGAGTAATCCTATGCGGATGCCATCCGGGAGACTGTCATTACAGTACGGGAAACTTTTATGCGAGAAGACGTATGACAATGTTGTTCTCGATGCTTGACTACATGGGCGTAGAAAATGGACGTACCCGTGTGGAATGGGTGTCGGCGGCAGAAGGCGTTAAGTTTTCAACTACCATGAATGAATTTGTACAGAAGATTCACTCACTCGGTAAAAACGTAAGATTGGGGGATTTGAGATGCAGGAATTAATTGCAAGGGCAAAAGAACTGTTAGCAGACGGAACAGTAGCCCGCGTTCTTGGCTGGAAAGCCGGAGACCTGCCTTACAATCCGGAACCGGCTTACTTTGAGAAAGAAGAAGATTTTAAAGATTTTGTTTATAACAGCTTTTGCGGCGCTAACTTGAGCAAGTTTATGATTGAGGCGTCAAAGCTTGAGGGGAAGACGCTTGTATGTCTTAAACCTTGCGATACCTACAGTTTCAACCAGCTTCTTTCCGAGCACCGCGTGGACAGAGACAAGGCGTACATTGTCGGAGTCGGTTGTAAGGGAAAGCTTGATATTGAAAAGATTAAAAAACAGGGTATCAAAGGAATTAAGAGTATAAGCGGAGCTGAAATCAGCGATGAAGCTGATACACTCACAATTGATACGATATATGGAGAAAAGACATGTGCATTTTCCGACGCAATGCTTGAGAGGTGCCATGTCTGCAAGGGCAAAGAGCACAAAATATACGATGAGATAATAGGCGAGTCAAAAGAGACAAAAGACGCTGAGAGATTTGCCGAGGTCGAGAGGATTGAGGCAATGTCTCCGGAGGAGAAATTTGC
Organism: uncultured Clostridia bacterium; assembly: GCA_948472945.1. GTDB lineage: Bacteria > Bacillota > Clostridia > Lachnospirales > Lachnospiraceae > V9D3004. The sequence continues at coordinate 124,747 of CAOKVX010000006.1, read as the reverse complement.
ATTTTTTAGGAAAGAGCTGAGCAAATGTATAAGGTGTAACGCCTGCAGGAATGTATGTCCTGCGTGCAGCTGCAGAAAATGCGTGTTTGACAGTACTAAGTTTGACAGTTCACAGAAAGCGAATGTTGACTCGTTTGAGGAAAAAATGTTCCATATAATCAGGGCGTTTCACGTTGCCGGTAGATGTACGGACTGCGGCGAGTGCAGCCGTGTTTGTCCTCAGGGCATACCGCTTCACTTATTTAACCGTAAGTTTATTAAGGAGATTGACGAGCTTTACGGCGAATATCAGGCGGGAGAAACAGTTGTTGAAAAAGGACCGCTTACGAGCTATACATTTGATGATGTTGAGCCCGGGATTGTGGCAGAAAGGGGATAATGTATGTATAAGATAGCCAAGGAAAATCTTTCGGCATTATTCCGCAAGATAGCCGAGAGCCAGGAACTCTACCTTCCGATTGAGAATTGCGGACAGGTTAACTACGGAGTATGGACAGAGGATGCCAATGTCAACATTGACATTCTCAAAACAGTAAAATCTCCTAAGGATGCTTTCTTCCCGCAGAGTGAAAATCTCTACACATGCGTTAAGGAAGACAAAAAAATATCAATAAAGGCTGAACAGCTTAAAGAGCAGGATTTTGTAGTTTTCGGAATGAAAGCCTGCGATATACAGGGCGTCGAAGTGCTTGACAAAGTATTTCTCTCAGAGCCTGTGGATTCATTTTACAAGGCGAGAAGGGAGCACGGCGTCATCGTGGCGATGGCCTGCGGCGAGCCTGAGGAAACATGCTTCTGTAAGGTGTTCGGTATAGATCCGGCTGACCCTAAGGCGGATGTAGCTACATGGATAATTGACGGCGAACTGTTTTGGAAACCTCTCACGGATAAGGGAGAGGCGCTTACAGATGCTGTTAAAGATGTTTTCGCAGAGGATTCGTCGGCCGACGCAAAGGTTGAAGCAAAAAAAGAAGAGATAAATAAAATTACAGAGCAGCTTCCGTACATGAAACTCTCACTTGAGGGATGGAACGGGGATTCGCTCGACGAGAAATTCAACTCCCCTGTGTGGGAGGAGCTTTATAAACCATGTCTGGCATGCGGTACATGTACATTTGTATGTCCGACCTGTCAGTGTTATGATATAAAGGACTACGACACCGGACACGGCGTACAGCGCTATCGCTGCTGGGATTCGTGCATGTATTCAGACTTTACGATGATGGCGCACGGCAACAACCGTAACAGCCAGATGCAGAGATACCGTCAGAGATTTATGCACAAGCTTGTATACTTCCCTGCGAACAACGATGGAATGTATTCGTGTGTGGGATGCGGGCGCTGTGTTGAAAAATGCCCGCAGTCGCTCAACATTGTAAAAGTAATTAAAGCTTTTGAGAATCAGGGAGGTGAAAAGGCATGAGTGAATGTACCTGTCATGAGAACTATAATGCAGATACCCTGATTCCAAAGGTTGGAGTTATTACCGATATCCGACAGGAGACGCCTGACGTAAAGACATTCCGTGTAAATGCGCCTGAGGGCGGCAAGCTTTTTGAGCATATGCCGGGACAGTGCGCGATGGTATGCGCGCCGGGTATCAGCGAGGGGATGTTTTCTATAACATCATCGCCTACGAACAAAGAATATCAGGAATTCAGTATAAAAAAATGTGGTATGCTGACAGACTATCTGCACAGTCTTGAAGTTGGGGACCAGATAACTGTCCGCGGCCCGTACGGAAATCATTTTCCGGTTGAAGATAAGCTAAAGGGAAAGGACCTCCTTTTCATAGCCGGCGGTATTGGACTTGCACCGCTTCGTTCAGTAATCAACTATGTTCTTGACAACAGGGATGATTATGGGACGGTTGACATTGTTTACGGCTCGCGTTCCGCGGACGACCTTGTACAGCTGAAAGAGATTCAGGAAGTGTGGATGAAAGCGAAGGACGTCAACGTATATCTCACAATCGACCGTGAACAGGAAGGATGGGACGGACATGTTGGTTTTGTTCCTAACTACGTAAAAGAAATTGGTTTTGATACTAATAAGACAGCGCTTCTCTGCGGACCGCCTATCATGATTAAATTCGTACTTGCAGGTCTCAAGGAATTGGGATTTTCTACAGAGCAGGTGTACACGACGTTGGAGCTTAGGATGAAATGTGGAATCGGTAAGTGCGGGCGTTGTAATGTTGGCTCAAAATATGTATGTAAAGACGGACCGGTATTCCGTTGCGATGAATTAGACGAACTTCCTAATGAATACTAACCATCTGTGCGGTTGGACGTTCCGAGGATATCCGGCCTGATTTCCACATTTGCAAAACTCACGCTTACGCTCTCCTGCGTGTGTTCTTGCGTACGCGTTTTGCTCATTTGGGAACGGGCTGTTAATCCAACGCCCGGTCTGCGTTGCCATAAATGGAATGAAGACAGGTCATTTATGGCAACCGCACAGATGAAATACTAATGGAAAGGATATGGTACTTAACATGGAAAATATGGTAAATGTATATTTTTTTGGTAAGAAATACTCAGTACCTGCAGACCTCACAATAATGGCTGCCATGGAATATGCAGGTTATACTCTTAAAAGGGGTTGCGGCTGCCGTCACGGTTTCTGTGGAGCATGCGCTACAATCTACAGGATTAAGGGTGATAATGAGCTTAAGACATGCCTTGCATGTCAAACACAGGTTCAGGAGGGCATGTATGTAGCCAGCATTCCGTTCTTCCCGACTGACAAGAGAACATACGATATAAATGAGATTCGTCCGAACCAGCAGATAATGATGGAGCTTTATCCTGAAATATATAGCTGCATTGGATGTAACGCATGTACAAATGCATGTACTCAGGACCTTAATGTAATGCAGTACATTGCGTACGCACAGAGAGGTGATTTTGAGAAATGTGCAGAGGAATCGTTTGACTGCGTAAGCTGCGGATGCTGCTCTACAAGATGCCCGGCGGGAATATCCCACCCTATGGTCGGACTGCTTGCAAGGCGTCTAACAGGTAAATATATTGCGCCTGAGACCGAGCATCTCATAAATCGTGTTGAAGAGATTAATAAGGGTGAGTATGATTCGCTAATCGAGCAGATTATGCAGAAGCCTATAACGGAAATGCAGGAACTTTACAATACAAGAGAGATTGAGAAATAAGGAGGGGGATAAGCATGTTTACACCAGAAATGATGGAATCCGTAAAGAAGGTGGAAGCTACACGTGACGAACGTATGGGCATGGAACCGCGTCGTATGACGGCAGAAGAAAAAGATGAACTTCTCAAGGCTTATCACCCGGATTATAAAGAAAATGCTTTTGAAGAAATAAAAATTGGCGCAAATAAAGGTGAGAAAGCGCCTGCGGAGCTGGTTAGCCTGTTACACTCAAATAGCCGTCTTTTGAAAGATAAGGTTGATTTGTCTAAGGTTGACTATGATGTGGACGTTCTCGTAATCGGAGGCGGCGGAGCCGGTTCTTCAGCTGCAATCGAGGCCCATGAAGCCGGAGCCGACGTAATGATAGTTACGAAGCTTCGTATCGGCGATGCTAATACAATGATGGCGGAAGGTGGAATTCAGGCTGCCGACAAGGAGAATGATTCGCCTGTACAGCATTATCTTGACGCTTTTGGCGGCGGACATTTTGCGGCAAGACCGGAGCTCCTCCGAAGGCTTGTAATGGAGGCGCCGGACGCAATAAAATGGCTCAACGAGCTTGGAGTAATGTTTGACAAGGACAGCGACGGAAGAATGGTTACAACGCATGGAGGCGGAACATCAAGAAAAAGAATGCATGCCTGCAAGGACTATTCCGGAGCAGAGATTATGCGTACTCTCAGGGATGAGGTAATTAACCGTCAGATTCCGGTTGTGGAATTCACTTCGGCTGTCGAGCTGATTAAGGACGATAAAGGTCAGGTTGCCGGAGCAGTTCTCCTCAATATGGAAACTGACGATTATATGGTGGCAAAAGCAAAGACCGTAATTATTGCTACGGGCGGTGCGGGACGTATGCACTATCAGGGATTCCCTACATCCAACCACTACGGTGCAACGGCAGACGGACTTGTTCTTGGATATCGTGCGGGAGCTCCGCTTCTCTATCAGGATACAATCCAGTATCATCCGACAGGTGTTGCTTATCCGTCGCAGATATTTGGCGCGCTCGTTACCGAGAAAGTTCGTTCACTTGGAGCAATGCTTGTAAATAAGGAAGGCGAGGCGTTTATGCATCCGCTTGAGACGCGTGACGTATCTGCTGCATCAATTATTCGCGAGTGTTCGGACAGAAAGAAAGGTGTTGACACTCCCCTTGGAAGCGGCGTATGGTTAGATACGCCGATGATTGAGAGAATCGGGGGAGAGGGAACAATTGAAAAGAGAATCCCTGCTATGCTCCGCATGTACATGAACTATGGAATAGATATGAGAAAGCTTCCTATTCTCATATATCCGACACTCCATTATCAGAATGGCGGACTTGAGATTGGTGGAGAGGGATTCACTAAAGCTATTGACAATCTTTTGGTTGCCGGAGAAGCAGTCGGAGGAATTCACGGAAGAAACCGTCTGATGGGTAACTCACTGTTAGACATCATCGTGTTCGGACGTAACGCCGGAAAGGCCGCTGCCGAAAAGGCTAAAAATGTTGAGCTTGGAAATATGACTATCGGCCATATTGAGAAATATGCCGAGGAGCTCAAGGAAGCCGGCATAGAGACAGGTGAAGTTTCACCGCTTCTTCTGCCAAAGTATGCACGCCACGAGAGATAATAGGCAATAGGAAATAGATATTACTGCAATTGCCTCCAGCGCTTTCTATATCCATTCCGGGACCGCTTGCGCTTTAGTTGCAGACATAGCGGTACATAAGGCGGCATAGTACGCCGCCTAAATACCGATGTCTGCAAATATCCCTGCATGGATACAGAGAGCTGCCGGAGGCAGTAGAATACAGCAGTATTATATAGGTGTTATATAAGAAGTATACGGGCACGTTACGTATATATAATATATCAGATGGTTAGTATATCTGGTTACATTTATTCCCGTGAATAATGGTTTTAATAAAAAAGCCGGGGCATACCTCGTAGCTCTGCTGCGGGGTATTTGGCTGTGTGCCGGGTGTACTGAAATTTTTATATCAGTCCGGATTTTGTATTTTATGTTTGGAGGTCCGGAATCATTTATTGCGTAAACAGATGTTTTACACAAGCATGTCACGGAAAGTGTATTACATATTAATGTGTGGATTTATTTCATGACGTTATTTTAAATTATTTTCAAGTATTAGGTGATAGCGAAATTCATTATTTCCAAAATACAGTTGCGCAATATAGATAATATCATAAGCAGGTGTTTTGGAGCCGCCGGCGCTTAGCGAGGTTTTTTCGAGCTTAGCACCGCTGCGAGCGACAATCAGCGCAAGCGTGCCTGCGTTGATTTGTCTATATTGTACAACGTAAATAGGCAAAAACATAGTTTAACAATTACTTAAAAGTAAATAGGCAAAATATAGTTTCGCAATTGCTTATTATAAATAGTATGAAGTAAAGGAGAGTGAAGTTGGTGCGTGAGATAGAGGTAAGCAAAATTACTGATGTGGTTGAAAAACTCTGCATAGAAGCAAATGAGCATCTTCCGGAGGATGTAAAGTGTGCAATAAAGGACTGCCGTGCATGCGAGGACGGAGAGATTGCAAAGGGCGTACTCGATAACATTATTGAGAATTTCGAGATTGCAGACAGGGAAAACGTACCTATATGTCAGGATACAGGTATGGCGTGCGTATTCCTTGAGATTGGACAGGACGTACATTTTACGGGCGGGGACTTGAGCGAAGCGATAAACGAGGGAGTTCGGCGCGGATATGATAAGGGATACCTTAGAAAATCAGTCGTAAAAGACCCTGTCAGGCGTGGAAATACCGGGGATAACACCCCTGCAATGATATACACGGAGATAGTTCCGGGCGAGAGCGTTAAGGTTACCGTAGGACCAAAGGGATTTGGAAGTGAGAATATGAGTGCGATACGCATGTTCAAACCTTCGCACGGACTTCAGGGAATAAAGGATTTCATAATTGAGACAGTTGAGACGGCAGGTCCTAATCCGTGCCCGCCTATGGTTGTCGGTGTCGGAATCGGAGGAACATTCGACAAGGCTGCGCTTCTTGCGAAGAAAGCGCTTATGAGGCCGCTTGACACTTCAAATTCAGACCCGTTTTATGCTGACCTTGAGACTGAGATGCTCGAAAAGATTAATGAGCTTGGAATCGGACCTCAGGGATTTGGCGGAAAGACTACGGCAATCGGACTTAATATTGAGACGCTGCCTACGCATATTGCAGGAATGCCTTGTGCAATTAATATTAACTGTCATGTTACGCGCCATAAGACGGAGGTGATATAAATGGCAAGGAAGATTACATTACCACTTACAGAGGAGATTGCAAAGTCTCTTCACGCAGGCGACAGCGTACTGCTTACGGGAACCATTTATACATCAAGGGATGCAGGCCACAAGAGGATGTGCGAGTCTCTTGAAAAGGGAGAGGACATTCCGTTTGACCCTAAGGATGCAACTATATATTATGTCGGACCAACACCTGCTAAACCAGGTCAGGTAATCGGCTCCGCGGGTCCTACAACGAGCGGCCGAATGGACGCATACGCTCCGACAATGATGTCCGTGGGCGCACGCGGAATGATTGGAAAAGGCGCGCGTCTGCCGGAAGTGGTTGACGCAATGAAAAAGTACAGCGGAGTATATTTTGGAGCAATCGGAGGTGCAGGCGCACTTCTTGCAAAATGTATAAAAAAATGTGAGCTTATTGCATTTGAGGATCTTGGGGCTGAGGCTCTGCGTAAGCTTTACGTAGAGGATATGCCGCTTGTCGTTATAATTGACAGTGAGGGAAATAACCTTTACGAGGATGGCCGCAAGGCTTATCTTAAGGAACATAAGTAAGGGATAAAGTAACGGTATAAAGACGGTATAAAGGTCTGTCGCAAAAACAGTGAATTTCCACAATATGAGGCTTATACATTTTTACGGCTTTTGGCATTATATTGTGGAATCACTTTATTTTGTGATATCCGTTAAGTACCGGAATGTTTGTATAGTGTCTCTTATGAATTAAATAATTGTTTACTATATATTTACTGTTATTTACTGCATGTAAACTTTATATAACATATATATCCTGTCAAAAGTTTTTGTTGTTGGAGCATAGGACTTTCATATCATATCATATAGTTTTTGATATGTATTATATTGTCTGTAGTATTAAACTAAAAGGTTTTTTATAATAGGAGTTGAAAATATGTCATTATTAGGTGGATTATTATCAGTTAAGGCTGTAACATTCCTGTCGTTTTCGGTATTTCTTATTGCGGCGGTGGGATATGCACTTGGAAAGATTACGATTAAGGGAGTTAATCTCGGAACAGCCGGAGTATTTATAGTTGCGCTGCTGTACGGATGCTTTTTCAATGACGCGCTCTCGGCGCAGCTCATTGCAAAGGGAACGGAAGTCTCCTTTTCCGGAGAGGCGCTGAAAATCGTAGAAAATGTCGGATTAATATTTTTCGTTACGTCGGTTGGTTTCATTGCGGGACCAAATTTTTTTGGTAATCTGAAAAAGAATCTGAAGTCATATGTACTTTTGGGACTTGTTGTTATTGTGTCTGCGACATTATCGTGTATAGCATGTATCCTTATCGGCGGTAAATTCTCATCACTTAACCATGAAGAATTCAGGGCCATGCTGGTAGGACTTTTGTCGGGCTCGCTTACGAGTACGCCTGCTTTCTCGGCATCAAAGGCCGCGGTAGGAGAAGCGCTTGAGGACCTTGTTTCAGTTGGGCATGGAATTTCATATCTGTTCGGAGTTGTCGGCGTTGTGCTTTTCGTGCAGATTATACCTAAGGTGCTTAAGGCAGATATGACGGAAGAGATTAAGAAGATATCGGGTGAATCTTCTGAGAATAAAAACAGGAAATTAGTTAAACTTATTGACATAGATGAGTTTGGATTCATGGTATTTTCACTTGCCGCCATTATCGGAGTTTTAGTTGGTGCATTTAACTACAAAAACTTTTCACTCACAACTACGGGAGGCTGCCTCCTCGTATCACTGATATTTGGACATTTCGGAAATTTTGGAAGAATAAATATCGTTCCTAAGACGTCAACATTGAAAATACTGCGTGAATTGGGACTTATGCTTTTCCTTATCGGCGCCGGTGTAGCCGGAGGCGCAAAGTTTGTTGAATACTTTGAGGCAATTTACTTTGTTTATGGCATTATTATGACTGTTGTACCTATGATTGCGGGATATTTTGTGGCAAGATACGTACTTAAACTGCCGCTTCTCAACAACCTCGGTTCCCTTACGGGAGGTATGACGAGCACGCCTGCCCTTGGTACCCTAATCAATACTGCAGGCACTGAGGAAGTAGCTACGGCTTACGCTGCAACATACCCGATTGCACTTGTTGCAATCGTGCTGGCTTCACAGATAATTATATTGTTCTGTTAGCATTAAGGGTTCGCTGTCGTGAAAGCAATGATTGCAGGTAATAATATTAAAATAATTACGCGGCGGATATATATAACTCAGGTAATTGGATTGTAAAAAATATTGTAAATAATAATTGTATAAAGTGATACCGGGATTGCGGAATGTAAAGCATCAATTGAATATGCAATCTCCCGGTATCATTTTGTCATATTGGAAACATTGTCCCCTATATGACAAAACTATATGTGGGCTGGTCCAAGGCGTCAGGACAGCGCATGGCTGCCTGCCAGAGTTGGGTTTGACATCCCGCTGTTATTCGTAAAGTAGGTGTTGTTGCCGGTCTCCATAGCGTCGGCAAAATTAATCGGATGGGTGCGCAGGTAAGCTTTGAGCAGTTCAAATGCGCGCAGCATAGGTCTCTCCGATGAAAGCGCAGGGATTGTATCTATATAGCGGCATCCGTATTTTGCTGCAAGTTCTTCAAGAGCTTTGTTGAGCATTGCGGCGGCCGGAGAGGATGACATTACAGGTAAAATGTAGATTGACGCCTTTGCTTTTGTGTGTATTGTATACAGCATCCATTCATATTTTGAGATAAAGTTATCCATATTAAAGCCGCTTTTTTTGATATCCTCATCGCCGATGTTAATGAATACTTTTCCGGGCATGAAATCTAGCACGCAAAGGTTGAGATACGATTGTACCTGCTCAATAGTTAATTTATCTATACTTCGGTTATATATCTCCTCATCAAGACCGTACATTTTAGCCAGCTCTGACACAGGAAATGCTGAGAAGAAATCAGCTCCAAAAAATACTATGTTTCCATTTTTACTTTTACAGTTAAGTTCTCTAAATTTTAACATATCTGTCACTCCCTCTTTTATTCAAAAATATAATTAAATAATTTTACAATTTTATAGTAAATGATTTGTACAAATGTTTAATGTGCGGCGTAATTCAGCTCATCTTCTTTTTTGTCCTCGTCATGCTTTTTGTTTACAAAATATACAATAAGGTTTGCACAAACGATTGCGAGATTAAGAAGATATACGATTAATACATAATTAATGTTATGTGAGTATATTTTTGCTCCTATACCTGCGACGTAGCCGAATATTATAAGCAGTATAAACTGCAGGCTCATCGTCTTTGCCGTCTTTGCCCTCACGTTCTTCATAAGATTTATTGGCCATGATAATCCAAAGCATATAAGCATTGAGGCCTCAAGTATTTCTGTCATTTTAAATTCCCCCTTGTTTTTGTTTAATATCAATATACTCTTGAAATTGTATTGTGTCTAATTTATAATTATTATCAAAATAATAAATATAATTTATGGATGTGATTGAATAATGGATTTTACACAGATTAAATACTTTTTAAAGGTTGCTGAGACGCAGCATATTACCATGAGCGCAAAGGAACTGCATGTCACGCAGCCGACGCTTACACAGTCAATTCACAAACTGGAGAAAAGTCTTTCTGTACCGCTCTTTGTATCGAGAGGAAGAAATATTGTCTTGACGGAGTATGGAAGATATCTGCAGAAAAAAATTGCCCCGCTTATTGAGATGTTTGAAAAGATACCAGACGAGCTTGCTACTATGGCAAAGCTTGAGACTGAGACAATCCATATGAACGTGCTCGCTGCGTCGTCGCTTGTAATAGAGGGAATAATAGATTATAAACAGCATGAGAAAGACCTCAATTTTCAGATTTTACAGAATCCGCAAAATGAATTGTTTGATATTACAATTACAACAAAGTTGTTTTACCAGCAGGATTTTAGCAGTACTGACAGTTATGTTTGCGCTGAAAAAATATATCTTGCAGTACCGAACACAGGAAAATATGCAAAAATGAATTCCATTAAATTGTCCGATGTAAAAGACGAGGGGTTTGTCAGCCTGTTTGGCTCGAAACAGTTTCGATATATATGCGACCAGTTTTGTAAATTTTCCGGATTTGAGCCTAAGATTATATTTGAGAGTGACAATGCATCTGATGTAAAGAATATGATTGCGGCTAATCTTGGAATAGGTTTCTGGCCTGAATTTACATGGGGGGCTATTGACAGCAATAATGTCAAGCTTCTGGAAATTGAGGAACCGGTTTGTCAGAGAGACATAATCATTTCCTATAATATGAATAAAGTTGACAACGGCAATGTTATTGAATTCTTTCAGTATCTCGTAAAATACATTGAGAACAGAAGAAATCCATAATTCCTTAAATTGTCACTTGACTTTAAATATAATTTATATTATTTTATTTATAATAATAGTAATCATTATTATATTTAGAGTTGTGAGGAAAGATTATGGCTAGTTTAAAATACAGCAGGCAGCGGGAGGTAATACGTGAATATCTCAATTCCACAACTGATCACCCTACGGCGGATATGGTTTACGCCAATGTTCGTGAAATTTTTCCAAATATAAGCCTTGGAACAGTGTACCGCAACCTGAATCTTCTTGTCAGGGAGGGGAAAGCTGTTAAGATTGACTGTGGGGATGTTTCCGAGAGGTTTGATGGAAGGACGGATAATCATTATCACTTTATATGTGTTGACTGCAATAGGGTGAGCGATTTGTGCATTGAATCAATAGAGCATATAAATACGCTGGCCGCCAATGGATTTGGCGGAGATATACATGGGCATAAAACATATTTTTATGGAAGATGTGCGGAATGTAAGTCGAACAGGCTTCAGGAAGAAAATGAGTGATATTTTTTAGAGTATGCAAAGCGCTCAAAATGCATGCTGTTAATATGAAATAAAAATATTTTTGAAAAATTATAAAAAAAGGTTGACAAACAAAGAGAGACATATTATTATAAAACAGTAATCATTACTGATTTGGTTTTAATATCTTAAAATAAAACAACATTTTGCATATCTTTGATATTAATACTGCAGGTGATTTTCAGTAATGAACTAAAAAATAATTATTTTTCGAAAAAGAAGTAAAAGTAATAAAATTAAGTAGTTTATAGATACTAATAATATTAAATTAAAAAAATAAAAGGAGACAATAATTATGGCAAAATTTGTATGTTCAGTATGTGGCTATGTTCATGAGGGAGATTCAGCGCCGGACAAGTGTCCGCAGTGTAATGCGCCTAAGGAGAAGTTTGTTGAGCAGAAAGGCGAGATGACATGGGCTGCAGAGCACGTTGTAGGAGTTGCACAGGGAGTATCAGAAGATATACTTGAGGACCTTAGGGCTAACTTTAACGGAGAGTGTACTGAGGTTGGTATGTACCTTGCAATGTCAAGAGTTGCCTACAGGGAAGGATATCCTGAGATTGGCGCTTACTGGGAAAAAGCTGCATGGGAAGAGGCAGAGCATGCCGCTAAATTTGCAGAGCTTTTAGGTGAAGTTGTTACGGATTCAACTAAGAAGAATCTTGAGATGAGAATTGAAGCTGAGAACGGAGCTACAGCAGGAAAGACTGACCTTGCAAAGCGTGCTAAGGCGGCTAACCTTGACGCAATCCATGATACCGTTCATGAGATGGCAAGAGACGAGGCTAGACATGGAAAAGCGTTTGCAGGACTTCACAAGAGATATTTTGGATAAATTAAATTTAATAAAGCTTTACAGGATTTTACCAGGGGAGTGAATCTGAAAAGTTTGAATACTTGATAATTTTTAATTTTTCTGTAAGTTATATAGAACTACAGATAAAAGAGATAACTGTCAAAGTTGACATAACGGCCCCCTCGGTAATGCTATACCGGGGGGTTCGCTCTTTACAGTGAACTTTCTGTCAGGCTTATATGAAATTATTAAAGCGAAAAAAATAATAAGAAAGGATAAAATGCAGATACGAATATTATATTTTATGTCTGCATCTCAAATGAAAGATGTCATTATCGTTTGAGATTTGGTGATAATTATGGATATGAATGAAACAGTATGCCATTGCATGGGAGTAACGGCAGGAGAAATCAAGGAAGCAGTTGAGGCTGGAGCAACTACGGTTGAGGCCGTACAGGAGGCGACATCTGCAGGTACCGGCTGTGGAGGCTGTGTTGATACCATTGCAGAGCTGATTGAGGAATATAAGTAAATTTAAAATCAGACGCCGCATATAAGTATGATTTAATAGGAGTAAGTCAGTGCGTGCATGCGCGTAATATGAGTTAACGAATCCGGATGAGCGCTATATTATGAACCGGATGAAATAGCTCTGTTGCGCCATTCGGCAGGGCTTACTCCAAAATAATTTTTAAATGCCTTGGAAAAAGTCAGTGAATTTGTGTAACCGACAGCTTCGGCAGTTTCAGTTATATTCATGTTGGTTGTTTTTAGGAATTCACAGGCTTTTTCCATTCTATATTTTATTATATACTGCTTTGGGGACATGTTGATTGTGTTGTTAAAGCATTTTGCGAGATATGAGCGCGTTATGCCTATCTGCTTTGCAATGTCCACTACGGATATATCATACATATATTCTTTTTCTATATATCTTATAGCCTGTTCAGTATAAACTGTATGAGGATAGCAGTAGGAGTCTGATTCGTTTCCTGAATCCTGTTTGTAGGATATAAGCGTTGACAAAAGCTCAAGCAGAAGGGCCTGTCTTAGCAGTTCGTTTGAATAAGTCAGCATGTTTGCATTAAGCATACGTCTTATTATGTCAGGAATAATCGAGTTTTCGGGAATTTCAATCACATCAGTTTTGTCGTTAATACCGGCGCTGTTCAGGTACGAATTAACGAGCGTACCGTGGAAACCTACCCAGATGTAAGTCCAGGGTTCCAAGCTGTCGGCTTTATACATAACTTCTTGGTCAGGGTATATTATAAACGCCTGATTTTTCTGCAGACTGTATACTTTACCGTTTGAGTGGAATTCACCCTTTCCCGATAAAACAAAATGTATTAGAAATTTATCACGTGTGCCAGGCCCAAAGGAGTGGTTAGGCACACATGTTTCTTTTCCGCATGATATGAGATAGAGCTCAATATTTTTATGATTCAGATATCTTAATGCCTGAAAGTCGGCGTATTCAATGTATACAGATTCGTTTGTCAATTCGGTCATCTCCCTGAGCAATCGTTATAGTTGTAACAAATATATAATTAATAATTCTAAGTTAAGTCCGCAAATACTGCATTAACATATAGTAAGGGACTTAACATTTAAGTGCATAACTGCAAAGCCTGAATTATTAATTTATTATTGTCTGTTATTAACTCTATTATTTACTTTATCCAATACTATCATATAATTATTCAATAAAAAATGATTATTATGGAATAATTATTAAATATAAAGTGAAAAGTAAACAAAGCAGGGACAGATTATTAACAGGTAAAATGTAAACTATCGTGGTACGCTCACCACTGTAGAAGCGGTAGCTGTTTTGCTGCCGGCGCTCGACTTGTATGTTGCTGAGTATGTCACTGTATACTGCTCATATTGCGCATTTCCATCAAGTTTTTTGCGTTTAAATTTTATTTTGCAGTTGACCCTTTTGCCTGTAGAGTCTGATATTACTTTTATATTATCTTCAAGTGCGTCGGTGTCATCTATATCGCTTACTATAAGGTTATTATTTTTTATCTGTATAGAGGCGGTCTCATATTTGACAATTTCCGAAATTGATTCCTGATTACCCGCATCATCTGATGCAGAATAAGTAATCTTAAGCCCCCATCCGCTTGGTTTAATTTTAATGTCAACGTCTTTTGAACTTAATTTTTTTACATTGTCCGATACACTCTTTATTCTCTTTCTGGCAGTGTTTTCATTTAACTTAAAAGAAATAGGGTATTCCGTTTTAAGTCCCTTTTTCAGGGTTATCTCTGGTTTTTTGTTATCCTCGACAATTTCACATTTGAACGTAGTGTTGTGGTTATAGTCGTCACGAGCGGTTATAACTACCTTTTTTCCGGACATAGCGACAGATACGTGCTCTTTTTTAGAAAGTGAATATCCGTTGTCGGTAACAGATATTTTGTTTAAAATATATTTTTCTGTTATCTTTGACGCATCTTTGACATAGTAGGTGGAAGGGAGACCGCTAATCTTAGGCGCCTGTGTGTCCACTACGGTAAATACCGCTTTCTCTTTAATCTTTTTTCCCTTTGACGGTTTAAAGCTGTAAGTAACTTCATACTTTCCGGGTTTTGATGTGTCAGGTGTCTTGGAGGCTTTTAAGCCGTTTGAGGTCATATTGCCAGCATGCTTGTCGAATGCCATTATTCCGTCGTATACGTTGATGCGGGTTCCGCGCTCAACAGTTTTGTCCTTGACGCCAATAATTGCAGTTTTATCGCTCTTCCACGGATTGCGGTTGTCAGGGTCGGTTGGGTCCCACCTGCAGTTTGCCGGAATACGTATAGGGGTTGGTTTTCCGAGCGGTCCGGGGTCGGATGAGTTATAAATTTCGACAGTAGTACCCGCAGGGCAGTTTTCTATGAGCCATTTGGCGTCTTCGACTGAAAGGCGTATACATCCTGCTGATGCTATGCCTCCGAGCTGGTTATAGTACGATGTTACCAGCGTATCCTTTTCATGAGTGTCGTACGGGACTGAGTGGAAAAGGATTTTTCCGGTTATTCGCGTCGCATACTGAGCCCATACATCATGTATCATTGCTTTCCAGTAATACTTGTTGCTTGTCTTAAAGACACCGAGCGGGGTGTCTCTGCCAGCTGAACATACCATTGCTTTAACGGCTTTTTTATACTTGCCCTTTTTTCCGGCTTCGTATATGGTTACAGTATTCATCTGCTTGTTTACTTTTATGTAGTAAGGCATGACGTCGGGAGCATCCTCTTTATCAGTGTAGAGCATGTTATAATCTCCGCCCTCTTTGTAGTCCCATGTGTCTGAATCCATGTCAGGGTCGGCTGTAACTTCAGGCAATACAGGCTCTTCCTCGTCATCGGGACTCTGTGAAGGGTTTTCGGTTGATGGTACAGGTGAAGCCGAGCTAATGTCTTCGTTAACCTCTGATTGGTCTGCCGGTTCTGTGTTGACCGGAGATTCCTCATTGGAAGAGGGTTTTTCCGTGGCGGATACTTCAGAGGAAGAAGACAGTGAAGTTTTGCCGTATGTAATAATTCCTATATTGTATAATACAAATATTAGTACAAGTGTAACAAATAGTGATGCAGACGATATTATTAGAAAAGTAAATAATCTTTTATTCATATTATTATCCTCCATTAGTTAATGCATGTACATATGTATATGTACTAATATAAGATATTATACAAACAATAACTAGTCAAATGTTTTTTAATGGTATAAACAATACTTTTGATAAATATTAATTTCCCGTAAGATAAATAAATATATTAGTTGTATTAAAATGAAAATAATGGTAGAATATGTAAGAGTAAGGCAAGCTGGATGTTTTCACTATATTTATGAGAAAAATGCAATGTACAGGCTTGCAGCGTATAGCTGTAAATTACGAGGAGGAGAAATTAAGTTATGGAAAGATTTATGTTTAAGAAAATAATGCAGGCTGTCGGAGAGGTGGAAGGTTTGAGCGCTGAGGAGATAGAGAGGGAGATGCAGATTGCCATAGACTCAGGCTTTGACAACCCTGACGAAAAGATAAGAAAGGAATGGACAAAGGTTCCTTTTAAGGGTGAGCGCCCGACGCCTCAGGAGGTTATTGAGTATTTATACAGCGCTCAAAAGATGTAGTGATTTATTTTAATAAAAAAGGATGAAAAACGACTTAAAATGCAGCATTTACTGATAATATGCTTTTCTGTTTTCTTTATGGGAAACATATTATTTTGTGCTGCTTTGTTATTATTATAATTTTTTTATATAAGTACAAATATGCGTAGTTTGATTTTATGTATATAAATATGTGCACATTATAAATTAATGTGGTAAAATGTATTGGCGGAATTATTTTGTGGAAGAATAAATCAAAGACTTTCGTTATTATATTAAGGATGTGAAAATAAATGGAGCGGAATGATGTTATCATAATAGGAACAGGTCCGGCCGGCTTATCGGCTGCGATTACTTTGAAGATGCGCAGAAAAAATATTCTTCTGCTCGGTCCCGGCAGTTTAAGCCATAAAATTGAAAAGGCTCAAAAGATTGACAACTATCCAGGACTTCCGGGAATATCGGGCGAAGGTATGCAGAAAAAGTTTTTGGAGCATATTAAGTCGATGGATATAGAAATAACCGAGGACAAAGTAAATGCCGTTTATTCAATGGGAGAATATTTTGCAGTTCAGGGTCATAAATCATCATATGAAGCCGCAACTGTAATTCTTGCGGCCGGAATGTATGTCGACAAACCTTTTGACGGGGAATTGGAAAACCTTGGACGTGGGGTAAGCTACTGTGCAACATGCGACGCCGCCTTATATAATGGAAAGTCGGCGATTGTCATTGCATATTCTCGCGACGATGAAAGCGAGGCGGAATTTCTTGCGCAGAGGGCTGACAAAGTGTACTATATTCCCATGTATGGGGAAACCGCAATATCGGGCGGCAATATTGACGTGATTTCAGGACGTCAGCCCGGACGAATAGAAAGACGTGACGACGGTATTTGTCTAATAGACGGTGAATGGGAGATAACCGCAGACGGAATATTTATACTGCGGGAACAGGTTGCGCCGTCTCAGCTGGTGCCGGGTCTTGAGGTTTCTGAAGGACATGTTAATGTAGACAGGCAGGCCGGGACTAATATTAAAGGCCTGTTCGCATGCGGTGATATCACGGGAGCTCCGTACCAATATATTAAAGCGGCAGGAGAGGGCAATGTTGCAGCCTTGTCGGCAGTAAGGTATCTCGCGCAAAGAATGTGCAGTGTTAAAGAGGCAAATTAGGCTTAAAAAAGCTGATAATAATGAAAAGGAGAGTAAATATTATGGTTAAAAAGATAACAGAAAAAGAATACGGACAGATGGATAAAAAAGGTGTTATATTAATTGATTTTTCGGCAGAATGGTGTGGTCCATGCCGTATGCTGGCTCCCGTACTTGATGAGATATCCGAGGAGTATGACGGTAAAGTGTCGTTTTATAATGTGGATGTAGACGCTAATCAGGGTCTTGCGGGAGAATTTTTTGTACAGAGTATTCCGGCGCTCGCTGTAATTAAGGACGGAAAGCTTGAGGATATGCAGGTAGGGTTTCAGCCTAAAGAGAAATTGAAAGCTTTCATTGACAAATTCGTATGATGAAGGATGTCGTTTTATATGGCGATTTTAAATAAGTACATGCAATTAAATGGACTAAAAAAATATTTTAGGGCTTTGACCGTCGTTCTATCTGCCCTTATATTAACCGGGTGTGGTTTCGGTAATGCCGCGCCCGGAGATGACGGGTTTACAAAAGAAATATTTGCTATGGATACATATATGTCTCTGACCGCGTACGGCGATATGGCGGAGGAGGCCGTCCGGAAAGCTGCTGATAAGATAAACGAGCTCGACAGAATGCTGTCCACTGGAAATGAAAAGAGTGAGGTATCTGTTCTAAACAGTGAAGGTGTCAGCAGATTTTCCGAAGACGTTATGAATATACTTGAGAAGAGTTTGGAAATCAGCCATATGACGGACGGGGCATTTAATCCCGCGATATATCCCGTTATGGAGTTGTGGGGTTTTACGTCAGGCAGTTACAGAGTACCATCAGAGGAAGATATAAAAAGTTCGCTTGCAAATATTAATATTGATGGTATAGGCGTATCGGGCTCCGAGGTTACTGCTGCCGACGGCATGAAGCTTGATTTTGGCGGTATCGCCAAGGGGTATGCGTCATCTGCGATTATGGAGATATTCAGCCGGTGCGGCGTTACAAGCGGTATTGTAAGTCTTGGGGGAAACGTACAGGTACTTGGAACAAAGCCTGACGGCTCACTTTGGAGAACGGCTGTAAGACATCCCGAAAATGATGGTTATATAGGCGTGGTAAATGTTAAAGATAAGGCTGTCATAACATCCGGAGGCTATGAGAGGTTTTTTGAGAAAAACGGAACTAGATATCATCACATTATCGACCCGTCAACAGGGGCTCCGGCGCGAAGCGGCCTTTTATCAGTGAGTATTGTAAGTGCGGACGGCGCTCTGGCAGACGGGCTGTCCACAGCGCTGTTTATTATGGGGGAAGACAGGGCTGTGAGCTTTTGGAGGAAACACAGCGGGCTGTTTGATTTTATAATTATGACTGATGACGGCAGGATTTTGGCCACGGAGGGCATAGAGGACGCGTTTGAGTCGGAGCACGATTATGAGATTGTGAGGTAAAAAAATAAAAATATTATAGCTTACACCTTGAAACATTGTAGGTTGTATTATATATTATTATTTGACGATTTTATATCGAAAACCATATATGATTGAGAGGGATTAAGATGAAACTGAGAAAGTATATAACTACATGTGCTGTCGTTTCCATTTTAGGGGCGGCATTGTTAGCCGGATGCGGTGAAAATAAGGACAAACCGGAGTCTGCTCCGGAGGTGTCTGTTGAGAAAACCGAGGAGCCTTCCGAGGCAACCGATGAACCTGAGGAAAATAAGCCTACGGACGCGTCAGAGATGAGTCTTAAGGATGAATATAACGAATTGTTTACGATAGGAGTTGCGGTCAACAGCTGGCAGCTTGAAGACAAGGAAACGCTTGACGTTATCACGAAAGACTTTTCTAGTTTTACATGTGAAAATGAGATGAAGCCGGATTACGTGTTGGATTACGAAAAAACAATTGACTCGGATGACGGCATGCCTGAGATTAATACTGAGAATATGGACAAGATTATGACGATGGCCGAGGATGCAGGGCTGAAGATGCGCGGGCATACGCTTGTATGGCACAGCCAGACGCCGGAATGGTTATTCCATGAGGATTATGACGAGGAAAAGGACTATGTTGGCAGGGACACAATGCTTGAGAGGATGGAAGCATACATAAAGAAAGTGCTCACGTTCTGCAACGAGAAGCATCCTGGAACGGTATATGCGTGGGATGTTGTTAATGAGGCCGCAAGCGACGGCGAGGGTCTTAGGGAGGACAGCCCGTGGTATATAACAATAGGCGAGGACTACATTGAAAAAGCATTTGAATATGCAAGGAAATATGCGGATAAGGATGTCAAGCTGTTCCTCAATGACTACAACACGGAGGTTAACGAAAAGAGAAAGGTATTGTATGATGTTGTGGTAGGTCTGCATGAAAAAGGACTCATAGACGGTTTTGGAATGCAGTCGCATCACGACCGCGAGTATTTCAACGTAGATGAGATTAGGACTACCATAATGAAATTTGCACAGCTTGAGGGTCTTGAGATACAGCTTACAGAACTTGATATGCATTACAACGATAACTCTGAGGATGCCATGAACGAGCAGGCAGAGGCTTATAGGGCAATCTTTGATACTCTTGTTGAACTTGATAAGGAGGGATTTGCCAACATAACCAATGTTACTTTCTGGGGACTTAACGATGGAACTACATGGCTGACAGGGCATAAGAAAGAGGACAGCTATCCGCTTTTGTTTGACGAGAATAATGAGGCAAAACCATGCTACTACAGTATATTCGATGCCGTTGCAGCGTCTGACAAATACGCAGGAATAAAGAAAGAGTCTGAATAATTAATTATTAATTCGGTACGATAAAGGTATTTTGTACAATAGAAATATTGAAAGAGGTATTATATATGAAAATCAGGACGAGATACGCTCCGAGTCCTACGGGAAAGATGCATGTTGGAAATCTCCGCACGGCGCTGTATGAGTTTCTCATAGCGCGTCATGAGGGAGGGGAGTTCCTGCTGCGCATAGAAGATACCGATATGGAAAGGTATCAGGAGGGAGCTGTAGATATAATTAACAATACTCTGAAAAAAGCGGGGCTTGATTATGACGAGGGTCCTGATAAGGACGGAGGTTTCGGGCCTTATGTTCAGAGTGAAAGGGTAAAGTCGGGACTTTATCTGGAATATGCTAAGAAGCTTGTAGAAAAAGGTGAGGCGTACTATTGCTTCTGTTCTAAGGAAAGGCTTGATAAGCTGCGCGCAGATTCCGTAAATGAGAGCGGAAAAGAGACGGCTAAGTATGATAAACATTGTCTTAGCCTGAGCAGGGAAGAGGTCGAGGCGAAGCTGGCGGCCGGGGAGCCTTACGTTATAAGGCAGAATAATCCTAAAGAGGGCGCCACTGTATTTTCGGATATAATATACGGTGATATAAGCGTTGACAACTGTGAGCTTGACGACATGGTGCTTATAAAAGCGGACGGCTATCCGACATACAACTTCGCAAATGTCATAGACGACCATCTTATGAAAATATCGCATGTAGTACGAGGCAATGAATATCTGTCGTCGTCGCCGAAATATAACCGTCTTTACGAGTCGTTTGGATGGGATGTTCCCGTGTATATACACTGTCCAACAATAACTGACGAGAACCATAAGAAGCTGTCTAAGAGGAGGGGAGACGCATCGTTCGAGGACCTTTTAGACCTTGGGTTTCTTCCTGAAGCCATAGTAAATTATGTTGCGCTGTTAGGCTGGAGTCCGTCCGACGACACGGAGATATTTTCACTTGAAGAGCTTATTGAGGCATTTGATTATAACAGAATAAGCAAATCACCGGCAGTTTTCGACATACAGAAACTGCGCTGGCTAAACAGTGAGTATATAAAGGATATGGACGATACGGAGTATTTTGAGAAAGCGCTCCCGGAGGTTGAGAAAGTGATTAAAAAGAAGCTTGACCTGAAAGAAATAGCCCTTATGTGCAAGACGAGGATAGAAGTTTTCCCGGATATTCCGGAGAAAATTGACTTTTTTGAGAAACTGCCTGAGTATGATGTTGCCATGTACACGCATAAGAAAATGAAAACCAATTCGGAAAATTCTCTTGCGGCGCTAAAAGAGCTGCTGCCGCGAATAGAGGAGCTTCAAGATTTCAGCATTGAATCAATAGAAAAGCTTGCTATGGAATATGTAGCAGAAAAGGGTATAAAGAACGGACAGGCTCTTTGGCCGCTTCGCACGGCGGTGTCGGGTAAACAGATGACGCCCGCAGGCGCATATGAGATTATGGCTGTTCTGGGAAAAGAGGAATCTATCGTCAGAATAAAAACCGGAATTAAGATACTTGAGGAGGATGTTAATGCAGCTCAATAAAGCCCAAAAAAAGGCTGTCTGCCATGATACCGGCCCTATGCTGGTTCTGGCAGGCCCGGGTTCCGGAAAGACCAGGGTGATAACTGAACGCATTAAATATCTTGTCGGCGTAAAGCAGGTACTCCCTGAAGCTTTAATGGTTGTTACATTTACAAGGGCTGCGGCCCTTGAGATGCGCAGCCGTTATCAGGCCGGTGGAGGGGCGTCCGGCATTCTGTTTGGAACATTTCACAGCATATTCTTTTCTATTCTAAAAAATGCTTACAAATATACTGCTGCCGATGTCGTCGGTGTGGACGAGCAGATAAAGTTTGTATCGCATATTCTTAAAAACAGTGGTATTGATATTGACAGTGAAAAAGATACTGTCGATAATATCGTAAGTGAAATCAGCAAAGTTAAATCAGAACAATATAATATTGAAGATTATTATCCGTTGTCATGTTCGGCCGATGTTTTTTGCAAGATATATTTAGAATATGGGAAATGGCTGAGAAAGAGTCGTAAAATTGATTTTGATGATATGATTGTGCTTACATACAGCCTGTTCAAATCCAGAAGCGATATTCTGGCTATGTATCAGAAACGCTTTAGATATATACTTGTGGACGAATTTCAGGATATTAACTATGCCCAGTACAGGATTTTAAAAATGCTCGCGGCGCCTGAAAATAATCTTTTTATAGTTGGCGACGACGACCAGTCAATTTACAGCTTCAGGGGTTCAAGGCCGGAGATAATGATAAGGTTTGAGGAAGAATATGAGAATGTACAGAAAGTGATTCTTGACACTAACTACAGGTGCAGCGGAGCTATTGTGAAAGCGTCTTCCAGTCTTATTTCAAACAATAAGGTCAGATTTGAAAAAAATATATCTTCGGTGGGTGATGAGGGAATACCGGTCGATATAAGGGGATTTGACTGTCTTACCGAACAGAACGGCTGTGTTGCAGATATTATAAATGATTATGCTAAGCAAGGCGTAAACTATTCGGATATAGCTGTCCTTTACCGTACAAACATCCAGCCCCGTGCGCTTGTAAATAAGCTTCTTGAATATAATATTCCAATAAGGCTTAAAGAGGGCATACCAAACATATATGAGCACTGGATTGCCAAAGATATCATAGCGTATATAAGGCTTGGTATGGGCTTTAGGGACAGTGCTACGTTTGTGCGCATTATGAATAAACCCGTGCGTTATATTTCTAAGTCGGCTGTCGATGAAAGGGAGATAAGCTTTCATAAACTGGCTGCACTTTATGACGACAAATATTGGATTAGCGACAGGATACTTCAGATGGAAGATGACGTTAAATCTATATATAAAATGAAACCGCAGCGTGGGTTGGGGTACATTGACAAAGTAATCGGTTACGGGGATTATCTGCGTGAATATTCGGACGAACATGGTATAGACGAGGATAAGCTGCGCGATATTTTTGAGCAGTTATACTATGAAGCGTCGCAGTTTGATAACTATGAGGACTGGTTCGGGCATATAGAAGAGTACGGAAAATGGTCTGCCGGCAAAGATGCGCCGAAAGACGCGGTGTCTCTGATGACTATGCACGGTTCTAAAGGCCTTGAATTTGAAAATGTAATTATTGTTGACGTGAATGAGACTATTATTCCGCATAAGATGTCTGTCAAGCCCGAGGAGCTTGAGGAGGAGAGAAGAATGTTTTATGTCGGTATGACAAGGGCAAAAAAACGGCTGCATCTGTTTTATGTAAAGCACAGATACAACCGTGAGCTTGAACCGTCAAGATTTCTTAGCGAACTTAATCGTCATCTTCCATGAGGTCGTTCCACTCGTCTTCCTCCATAATGGCGTCAAATGTTTCTGATACAAGATTGAATTCATCATCGTCGTCGATTTCCTCAATCTCCATCTCCATTCCGCCGTCATAATCACAGCGCATAAGATAAACTTCGTCAGGCTCGCCGCTTGACGGGTAAAGCGCTACATAATCCCTGTCATATTCTTCAAGTTCAAATATAAGGATAACATCACACTCAAGAACAGTATCATCTTCAAGTTCAAGCGATACGGTAAGCTCCATGTCATCTCCAAGGTCAAAATCGTTCATTGATATACTCCTCCGCTTATATATTAATACAGAAAATGTATTATATATGTAACATAGCAGAATATGCACAAAAAGGCAAGGGATATTTGAGTAAAAAGCACGACAAACATATGAATGTTTTGTTTACCGTTTTTTATCCGTACGCCATCACATGAATACCGATATACTTTTACATGGGACGCTCTTGCTTCGTTACACACATAGCGGATTCTAAGGCATTCATTCATGTGTTTGTCGTGGAATAAAAAGTTGTTGCAATTGAATCTGCAACGCTGATTGTGCAGTACTTACAGATTTGCTTTGACATATTTTAAATATGATATATAATAAACTTGTTACGCATAGTTTTAAACATGCTATAGAATATAATGAAAGGAAAAGTGTATATTTTGTTGTATTAAATATTGTAAGATAATAAATATACACAGGTGTTTTTATGAAAAAAATGTACAGATTATTTACGGCGGTTCTGCTAATTTCAGCATTTGCGGCATGTACGATGCTTGCGGGCTGCGGTAGTAAGGATGAACAGAAGAGTGAAGATGGCTCGGAGATTCTTTCGGGTAAATACAATGTTGAAATTGATATTAGGGATTACGGAGTAATAAAAGCTGAGCTCGATGCGGACGCCGCGCCTATAACTGTGACGAATTTTGTTAATCTTGTAAAAGACGGGTTCTATGACGGACTCACATTCCACAGAATTATTAAGGGATTCATGATTCAGGGAGGAGACCCTAAGGGCGACGGAACCGGCGGCTCGGATAAGAATATTAAAGGGGAGTTTTCATCTAACGGAGTAGAAAATAGTATATCCCATAAGCGGGGTGTTCTCTCAATGGCGAGGTCAATGGAAAATAACAGCGCTTCATCTCAGTTTTTTATTGTACACGCTGACAGCACATTTCTGGACGGTGAGTATGCCGCTTTTGGAACTGTGACTGAGGGAATTGAAGTGGTTGACGCTATCTGTGATAAGGTTACAGTCGAAGATGACAACGGAACAACACTCACTGAGAATCAGCCTGTAATCAATTCTATAAAGCTAGTGGATTAAAGTTTATTAATTTATCAAGTGTACTAATGTCTGTTTTGCTGCTTTCGTATAATAAATATTGTGGCAGCTAAAAATACAACTACAGCGGCTGCGCAGACGGCTAATATTACATTAAGGTTTCGATTGTCGGCTTGAACTACCTGTTTTAGCGGAGCTTCTGTAGTTGTAAAACTATTTTTGAACAGTATTACGTCATCACTATTCAGCGTTTCTCTGTTATCTGCAGAAAATACTATAGTATATTTGTAGCTGACAGTGGTTATTATGTATTCTTCCATATATACATTGTCGGCCACGTCGGAACTTCCGGCAAATGCAATATAAAGGGCCGGGTACTCCATGTCGGAAAATGTTTTGATTGAATGCTCCTTGACATTGATGCCCTCGCCGGCCTGTGCCATAAGCGCGGACAGTGTTTCAGTTGTTATTGACTTTATATCAGTCTCAGTAAATGTTGTAACATTTTCTCCTGTTATGTTGTCGGAAACCCTAATTCCGATTGTGACTCCGTCGCCGTAAAATGAGGTGAAATCCTGAAGTGTTTCAGCGTCAACCGTGAAACCGTTCGGGATGTCTACCGAATATTCATTGCACTTGTATAACGTGGAGTTATTATTTGCATGTATGATACGAACGGAGCTTACAGATAATATACATGCGGTTATAAATATGGATGCAATTGTGAAATATTTTTTACAAGATAGCGTTTTAAATAATATGCTTGGTTTAAATGATGATAATGTGTTCATTTATAGTATACCTCTTTTTATATTAAATTATTATTAGTGATACCGGGAATGGGTATTACAGGGTTTTTTGGCGGAACCAATATGAATATTCAGATTTATATCCGAGGCTTTCATAAAGGTTGACTGCAGAAGCGTTATTTTTTAAAACCTGAAGGTAAGAATGAGTGGCGCCCATACTTTTTCCTTTTTCGAGAATAGTATTGCATATTGCGCGTGCATATCCGCGTTCCCTGTAACCGGCATGAGTATATATTGCGTACAAACCCAGCTCGTTGCGGTCAAGAATACCTAGACCCGATGCGGCCATTTGACCGTCTGCAATGATTTTCGCGACAATGGTTTTCTTTGGAATTGCCCTGAACATGTTGGGAACAATATCGTGATGTATAGGGTTTGTCACGTTATTAAGCTTAAATACTCCGAAAATCCAGTCGTTAGTTATGGTGTCTGAGATTTCGACGGTTTTTTTTATGTTTGAATCGTAAGACCACTTTTTTAGCGTCATTGTCATTACGTCGGTCTCGTTTAAACGGGTATAATCTCTTCTTGCGAGCATAAAGTCAAATTGTTCGGATATAAGAGGGGTTATTTTAAATATACAGGGAGAATTGTAATCGGTGTATATTTGCTCGCAATAATCTATTTTTTCGTCAAGTGGAAGCGTGGATGTCCCCAGTTGTTCAACGCAGTTTGTTCTCAGCGTATATTGGTGTGAAAAACGTATAAGCCAGTTATCGTACAGCTCGGTTTTAAATGACGGCCATGCATTAATTGATAAATCCTCGATTTTTGATATAAGTTTTTTTTTCATTTTGTTATTTCCTGCCATATTTCTATTATAAATTGATGTTAACTTGTTTAAAAGTTTTGGTATGCGCTTAGGCGTATGCCTAATTGAGAATATTATTAGGTGCGTTCGCTGCACTGCGGTGCATAGATTTATGCTTCGCAGTGCGCAGATTACGCATCACCGCAGTGCGCAAGTTATGCATCACCGCAGTGCGCACTCGAAAGCCTGCGGCTTTCTCGTTCACGGGCGTTCGCCCTATCAGCGCAGCAATAGACAGATTAGGATGTAAACATCCTATCTGTCTCCTGCTGCGCTGGCACTGCTCATTGCTTTCGTGGACATTATACCATAAATATTTGAAAAATATTTGGTATTTGATAATATTCGTGTTTTTATTTATAATTAGTCTGTAATAATAATATGGACTGTTTTCAAATTTATTAAGGAGACATAAGATGACGTACAATGTATTAAGAAAAACTTTTAGAAGAGTAGGTGTACTTTTATTATTGATTGCTTTTGCATCCGTTTATTTTACTGCGATGGAAGCTTACGCTGCCGATGGAGAGAGCTTGTCGGAGGCAGATGTGGAATTATTTAAGAATGAACGTGTACTCAACTTAAAATGCGAGAGTTTTAATGAGAAAGAAATTGCTTTGAAGTGGGATGAGATTAAGAACGCTGAAAAGTATGAAATTTGGAAGTTTAACAGTGTAACTAACGGATATGATAAGGTTGATGAAACTGAAAAGGCCGCGTATAAGTTTGAGAAACTTGACAGAGGACAGAAGTTATCTGTTATTGTGCGGGCCTATATAACAGTTTCGGATGAAAAAGTTTACGGCCTGTTTTCGGACATGCTGTCTTGTGCCACAATACCGGAAAATGTAACAGGGCTTACTGTAACAAAAACTACTGCGTCATCTGTGTCGCTCAACTGGAATCCTCTTACACCGGATTGTTCATATAAGATAACGAGATGTGCAGAGGGCAGTACGTTATACGAGAACGTGGCTACCGTAACAGGCAGTTCATATACTGATTCAAAGGCTGATCCAGCTACGCCATATACTTATAAAATATATGCCATTGTTCCCGATACGGAGGCCAAATCGGCTGAGGAGACGTCTATAGTAACATGTACTCCTCCGGTTGCTGCATATATTAAACAGTTTAAAGGCGGCTCTTACAGGGCCAGAATCAGATGGAACAAGATTGATGCCGGAGACGGATATATACTTTATATAAGGGATGCCTTTGGGCAGTTGGTCGAGGTGGCCAAAATAAATAATATAGAAACTACGGAGTACACACACACGGGACTTGTAAATGATGCGGTGTACCGCTATATGATTATTCCGTACAAAACGTATATCGGGGTTGACTACAAGGCAGAGGAGTCAAATGAAATAGCCGTAACCGTTTTAGGAAATATTGTTACACAGTCAAAAGCTGCCGTGTACAGCAAAATTTCACAACTTAAAAAGTCGAAAGTATATAAGAAGTATAAAGATTTTTCAAAATGCCTTAATCTGGGAAAGAGCTATGTTATTCCCGGTATTAAGCTTACTAACAACATTGGTTTTAAAACGACTAATATGGTGTCGCAGGCAGTCTGCTTTGCAGGAAATTATATGCTTGTATCGGCATACGACAGTGTTTCGGAGGAGACTTCCGTTGTATATGTTTTGAATAAGAAAACAAGAAAATATATTTGTACCCTGTCGCTGCCGGATTATTACCATGCCGGAGGAATTGCCTATGACGGATTTAATATTTGGATTTCTACAGGAAAGGCGGTAAGCTGTTTTACGATTATGGATGTGGAGGCTGCTGTTAAATCCGGTGAGGATTCTTATCCGGTGGTATACAAATCAACATGTCAGGTTAAGACTCAGGCGTCTTTCGTGACATATTATAAGAAAAAATTGTGGATAGGAGAGCACAAAGAGACGTCGTCGGCAAAAATGTACAGCTATAAAATAAGCGGTAAAAAAGGTTCGTCACCTTCTTTGACCAAAGATGGCAGTATGAAAATACCATCCAGGACTCAGGACGTACTATTTTTGAAAAATGGTAATATGATTGTATCTTGTTCTAATCAGGTAAGCGCTAAAAAGAGTAAGTACTATATTTCGCAGCTTATGCTGTATAAACCGGACTGGAAAAGTAAGAGTGGTTATATAAAAGCAGGTAAATGTGCCGGAATAATTACAATGCCTCCGATGGCAGAAGGCATTGCTTATAAGAGCGGTTATGTTTATGTATCATTTGAATCGGCAGCAATTTCAGGATGTTCACAGAAGATGGATAGAATCTGTGCGCTAAAATATTCTAAAATTAAGTGGAAGTAATATATTCCTTTATATTGTTGTAAACTTCCCTGACACAGCGGGCTCTTGCCTCAATTGTTCCCCAGGCCATATGCGGGGTGATGAGGAGTCTGTCTGTGTCTTTTATTTTTAGCAGTGGGTTGTCATTTTGTATGGGCTCCACACATAACACATCAAGTCCTGCAGCTGCGATTACGCCCTCGTCTAGCGACGCAGCAAGGTCATATTCGTTTACTAGCGGTCCGCGTCCGAGATTGAGGAGTATTGCATTCTGCTTCATTTTACAAAGAGATGAGTTGTTTATAATATTTGCGGTGGAGTCTGTCAGTGCGCAGTGTAGTGAAACTATGTCCGAGCTTTCAAGCAGGCTGTCAAAACTTACCCGGTTGTAACCCGGTGTGTTATTGTTTCCTGAAGTTGAGTAGTATATAACATTGCATCCGAATGCTTTTGCAGCATCTGCAACTTTGCGTCCGATGGCGCCAAGACCTATAATTCCCCATGTCTTGCCTGCAAGTTCGTTAAAATATGGTGTAAAGCATGAGAACATGTGGTATTTGCTGTAGTGGCCGTTTTTTACAAAACTATCGTATTTAGGCAGCTTTTCATATAGATAGAACAGCATTGCGAATGTGTGCTGTACGACTGAATGTGTGGAGTAACCCTTTACGTTTTTTACTATAATGTTTCTGCTGTCCGTGTAATCAAAGTTTACATTGTTTGTTCCTGTTGCCGACAATGCAATCATTTTTAAATTGTGGGCATTATTCAAAAGTTCTTTGTCAAGTGGAAGTTTGTTGGCTACAATTATATCTGCGTCTTGAATTCTCTCGGCATTCTCGGCGATGGTATGGGCTCTTGTATATAGTTCGACATCGCCCAGTTCATTGAAACAGGAGAAGTCAATATCTTCTCCGAGAGTCTCTGCCTCCATAAAAACTATTTTCATGATTATTAAAATATCCTTTCCGCTGTTTTTTGATTATTATATCTCATATTTGAAACTATACATAGATTTTGTACATCGCGCTGACATTGTTATATACAACAATAACGGAGCATAATGCCCCGTTATTGCATATAATCATAATGATTAAATTGGTATTGCTAATTAGTAAGTAATTGAGAAGTTCTTGAAGTGGAAAGTATTATCTTTCTTGTATGCAAGAGCTCCGCCCGGCTTGTTAGGGAAGTAGAGGTAGATACCGAAGTTCGTACCTGTCTCGTCATCCTTATCGCCGTTTACGGCATCCTTAGGTATTGTAAAGTTAATATTCAGACTTGCATCTTTGTTTGGAGCAAGTTCCTCTGAACCGTTGTTACCCTTAATGCCAAGTTCCTTAGCATACTCATTCTGTGATTTAGAAGCGCCTTTCTCCCATTTCCATAAGATTGGATAATCTGATGGCCTTGTGTAGTTAATCTGGAAGAGGATTGTCTTCTGAGCTGAACCTTCATATGAGAAAGTACCCTTTACGTTAAGTGGAGTACCTCTGAAGTCATGCTCCTTGTACTGTGCGTTAGTTACTTTCATAAGGTCCGGACCGTAAGCCATGTACTCTGACTCGTTTGTTGAATACTCGTTATCAAAGAAACCAACCATCCAGATTGCAAATGTGTTGTTCTTATATCCGTCATGTGCATGCTTGTTAGCTGACTGAGCTGCTGTTGCAGGGTCATACCATCTTGTTATGTTATGACGCTGACGGTATATTGTTCCTGCAGGGAAAGGTGTAGGAGTTGCTTTTCCAGGAGTCTGGTTATCATTTTTACCTGGATCAACCGAAGCCTTAGATACGGTAATCTTACATGTTACAGTCTTGCTCTCTTTCTTTTGTTTAGGAGCAACTTTTGCGGTAATTGTAACTGTACCTGCCGAAACGCCGGTAACTGTAGCTGTGTTAGTGTTTTTCTTGCTTACCTTTGCTATCTTAGAATCGCTTGATGACCATGTTACTGTCTGGTTTGTTGTGCTTCCTGAAGCGTTGTTGTTGATAGCGCCCTTAAGCTCGAACTTCTCGTTAATTTTAATAGTCTGTGATGTACATGCCTTGCTGTTCTTGTCCTGCATAGCAAATGAAGTAATCTTCTGACGAACTTTGATTGTAAGTCCGCTCACAGTAGATTTTTTCTTGCCTTTCTTAACTGCGCAGGTGATTTTTGAGGTACCGGCTGCCTTTGCCGTGATGGTAGCTTTGCTTCCCTTACCTTTTTTGACTGTTGCAACTTTTTTGTTGCTTGATTTCCAAGTAAATTTTGATTTCTTGGCAGCGCCTTTAACTGAAACGCTTTTTTTCTGTCCAGTTGCAAGTAATGCACTTTTAGCGCTGAATTTTGCCGCCTCCGCAGTAGCTGGTGAAACAACTATAGAAGGGCCAACCATTGCTGCAACCAAAGCAAAAGAAGTTATTGCTTTAAACATTTTGCTTGATCTCATTTTTTATTCCTCCTTGCATATAAATGAATAATAGTAATCGCCATCTATTAGATAGGCACATATATTATATCATTATTAGCTCTTGTATGCAATAGAAAAAGACAATAAAAATGTTATTAATGATGGTAATTACAGTATTTAGAATCGTGTAAAAAAGAATGATTTTATTTTTTGTGTGAAAATAATTTCTTTTTTCCGCTTTTCTTATTTTTAGACGAGGCAATTTCATTTTTTGCTCCAAGCGCAGCAGATATAGCTGCCTCAATCTGTTTAAACCGCATTTCCTCATCCTCGTCGAGAGTGCGGATAAGATAATTCATTTCTTTCATCAAACGCTCGGATGTCGTGTCAGATATAGACTGGACAAGCAGCTCGTTGTTGGCTGAGATGGCGCTGTTTATTATAGAGTTCATTATATCCCTGAAACGGTCAAGCTTGTCCTCCCTGCCGGCGTGGCTCATGGAAACGGAACTTCTGGCGAGTTCTTTTTTGCCGCCTGCAGGGGATTTTGACGTTTTTTCGGCGGACGATGCGGTTGTGCTGTAGCCGCTGTCCAGAAGTTTTTGTCTGATCTCCTGAAGCGATAAACCGTTGTCCTTGAGTTCTTTTATGTACAGGAATGTGTTGATGTCTGTTTCGCGGTAATATCTGTGGCCGTGTTCGTTTCGTGGGATTGAGAGTTCAAGTTCTTCCTCCCAATAACGAAGAACGTGTGACTCAACCTGAAGCAGTTTTGATGCGTCAGATATTGAATATGCATGTTTCATAGAAAAAACCTCCTAAATGGTAAAAATTTCCAAGGCATTTTCAGTGTAACATACCTACTATTATATGCAATATATATACTAAAATATTAACAATAATTCGTTTACAGATTGTTGTATTAT
The DNA here is from genome assembly GCA_948472945.1 of uncultured Clostridia bacterium. Taxonomy (GTDB): domain Bacteria; phylum Bacillota; class Clostridia; order Lachnospirales; family Lachnospiraceae; genus V9D3004. The sequence continues at coordinate 92,715 of CAOKVX010000006.1, read as the reverse complement.
ATGACATAATACAACAGACGACGGATTAAGGCGGTTATTAGGATTAAATATATATTTTACTCGTGCTGGGCGCTTGGCGGAGCTGACGAACTGTATTCCGCATTGGCGTATTTTGTATATTTTCCAATCCATGCGAGATTTACCGTACCGATTTCACCGTTCCTGTGTTTACCTATAATTAACTCGGCCTTGCCTTTATTGTCCTCGCCCTCATTGTATACCTCGTCACGGTAAAGGAACATTACTATATCTGCGTCCTGCTCAATGGCGCCTGACTCCCTCAAATCGGAAAGCTTTGGTCGTTTATCGTCACGGCTCTCAACACCGCGGTTGAGCTGGGAGAGGGCGATGACAGGTATATTCAGCTCTCTTGCAAGCGCTTTTAACGTCCTTGATATGGTTGATATTTCCTGCTGCCTCGACTCCTGTCTGCCGCCTGCCTGTATAAGCTGAAGATAGTCGATTATGACCAGACCCAGATTTTGTTCAAGCTTTAATTTGCGGCATTTTGAACATATGTCGTTGAGTGTGATGCCCGATACGTTGTCGACGAGAAATAGTTTTGAATCTGCTATATTCTGCATACTTTCGACCAGTGAGACGAGCTCGCCGTCAGTTAGGTCTCCAACCATGATTGAATGCAAATCAACATTTGCGTCGATGGACATAATACGCTTGACAAGCTGCACATCTGACATCTCGAGACTGAAAATAGCCGTTGGAATTTTTGATTTCACCGCCACATATTCAGCCAGACTTAACGCAAATGCGGTTTTACCCATAGCAGGACGCGCGGCTACAAGGATTAAGTCTGACTGCTGAAGCCCTGCAGTCTTAAAGTCGAGCTCGGTAAAGCCCGTCCTAATTCCTGTTACGTTTCCCTTTGACTTTGAGGCGGCCTGTATGCTCTCAAATGTTCTTGCCACGGCATCCGATATTTTTACAAAGTCCCCGCTTCTTCTTGATTCCTGAGATATTTTAAATATATTTTTTTCCGAAAAATCCAAAATGTCTTCAACCGGCTCGGAGTCCTGATAACATTTTGCGGCAATAGATTCGCTGGCCTTAATTGTCTTTCTCAGTATTGATTTTTCATATACTATGTTGGCGTATGAGCGTATGTTGGCTGAGGTTGGTACGGAAGCAACAATATTGCTTATAAATTCAATGCTGTAAAGCTCGGGCGACACGTTGCTTTCCTTTAATTTGTTCTGCACGGTAATAATATCCGCCGACATATCTGCGTCGTTCAGAGATACTATTGCATCAAAAATAAGACCATACTGATGCTGGTAGAAATCTTCTGCGGTAAGTATTTCCGAAGCCACTGTTATGGTGTCGTTGTCGATAAGCATTGAGCCAATAACGGACTGTTCAGCGACTATGCTGTGAGGTAGTGTTCGTTTTATTACAGCCTCGTCCATTGTAAGAGTTAATCCTTTCCTTCAATTATTACTTTAATTGAACCCGTTACTTTGGGATGTAATTTTATAGGCACGTCGAAGCTGCCCTCATACTTTAGGGGCGCGCTAAGTACGAGCTTTTTCTTGTCTATTTCTATGCCCAGCTGAGCTTTCATCTCGGCGGCTATTTCCTTGCCGGATACAGCGCCGAACGCCTTTCCGTTTCCGCCTGTTTTTATAGAAATGCGTATTGACTTGTCCTTAAACGAATCTGCCATCGCACGTGCTTCCTCAAAAATTTCCTGACGTCGCTTTTCGTCGTGTGCATTTTTAAGTTTAAGGTCATTAAGGTTTTTTTTGGTAGCCTCAACCCCAAGATTTTTCTTAAACAAAAAATTTCGCGCATAGCCGTCGTTTGCATCAATTATTTCCCCTTTTTTACCAAGGGATTTCACATCCTCTAATAAAATAACTTTCATTATATGTCACCATCCTTTAACATAGTTTTAAGTGTTTCTTTCAGGCGTACCATCGCCTCGTCGACAGTGCAGTCAAGCTGTGCGGCGGCGGCGGAAAGATGCCCGCCTCCTCCGAGCTTTTCCATAATAATCTGTACGTTGACGTCATCTATCGAGCGGGCATTTATGTATACCTGCGATTTGTAAGGAAAGCATACGAACGATGCTTTTATATTGTCCATCTCTAAAAGTGAGTTTGCGACTTTAGCTCCCGTTGCCGGAGTAATTAAGGACGTATTTTCAGCAGGAAGGGTTGTTATCGCATATGAACATTCAAAAATTTCAGCCCGGCTCACGGCTTGGGCCCGCAGCAGATACTCCGCAGGGTTGCTCCGGAACATTTTTCTTATTCTTGTAATGTCGGCGCCGTTTCGCTTTAGGTATGCCACCGCCTCAAATGTTCTCACGTTTGTCTGTACTGAAAAGTTATTCGTGTCAACCATAATCCCGGAATATAAAGTGTCTGCCTCAAGCGGACGCGGCTTTATGCCGTCGTTTATATACTGGAAAAACTCAGTTACCATTTCGGACGCCGAAGAAGAAAACGGCTCTATATATGAGAGCGTTTGATTCTCAATTCGCTGTCCGTTCTGCCTGTGGTGGTCAATTACGACAATATTGTCCGTGCGGGTCAAAAGCTCCGGACACTGTGTAAGGTGCGCAAGATTAACGTCAACAATTACAAGCAGCGAGTTCTGTGTGACGGTTCTAAGTGCCTCGTCGCCGCTTACAAGGAAGTTGTCGTAGTATGAGTTGGATGTAAATCTCTCAATAACCGCGTCGAGTGACTGGCAGTCCTCCTGATTAATGACAATCTGCGCATGATGTTCGAGCGCCCTCGCAATTCGGTATATTCCGACAGAGGCGCCGAAGCTGTCAATATCTGCATTTTTATGTCCCATAATAAATATCTGGTCGCTTGTGAGTATCAATTCATTGAGCGCGTGGGCCTTGACGCGCGCGCGTACCCTTGTGTTGCTTTCTTTTTGAACACTCTTGCCACCATAATAGAAGATATCCTCGCCGTCCTTTACGACAGCCTGATTTCCGCCTCGTCCGAGAGCGAGGTCAATTGCGGTGTGGGCGTATTCGTAGCGTTTTGAGTAGGAGTCGGCGTGAAGTCCTATGCCTATGCTTATAGTGACGTGCGTGTTGTCATTTCCGACTTTTACGTTGCGTACTTCATCTAATATTGAAAATTTGCTGCTCTCAGCTATGTTCAGATACTTTTTCTGAAAAATGAAAAAATATCTGTCTTTCTCCATTTTGCGGTATATTCCGTCGAGCAGCTGAAGCTGTTTTGCAATCTGTCTTTCGACAAGAGCCATTAAAAGCGAGCGCTGCATATCGTCGCAGTTTGCGAGTGATTCGTCGTAGTTGTCGATATATAGCAGTCCCATGACAATGTCTTCATCTTCAATTTTTGCAATGTATTCTTTTAGTTCAGTCTCGTCGTACAGATACAGCGCAATGTAGGTGTCGCTGTCTTCAAACAGAGATATGTTATCCTCGTCATTTGCAAAGTCAAAGTCATGTATTGATATTAGTTTCAGCAGAGCCCTGTAGTATCTGCCGTTCAGCTCAATTTCCGTTTCACTGCATGGAACATCAGTGTCCGTGCCGCCGGCATTTGCCGATGGAAATATGTCTCTTTTAAGTTCTGGTATTACCGATGAAATTGAGCGTGACGCCGCTAACTTGTAATCTGTGGCGCATGTAAACGCATCATTTGCCCACAATATATTACCGCACATGTCAAGATTCGCGTAAGGAACGTCAAGTTCCTTGAGCATGTGTTTTTGGGTGAGGTTATAATCGAGGGCATAGTTTATCATGTTGGACATGACGGCGGATCGCTTAAAGTTATATAAAAACAGTGAAACTACCGTATATATTGCAAGGTATATGGCTGCAAGATGACCGGAGTTTACACTTATTGAGTACATCTGGATAGTCATTGCCGCTAATAATGGCAGAAGAATTAAAGGCCAGATGAGATGAGCCTTTAACACTCCCGTAACTCTCTTTTTTTTCATATCCCATGCCTTTCTTAATCTTTGCTTAATAATGAGTTGATTTTAGTTTAAAACACTTGAATTATAGCACATGTAAATTGGTTTAGCAAGACGCTGTCGGGCATGGGCAGGTTGGATATAACCCATATTAATCAGATGTCGACTGCATCATATATAACATCCCTGAAATGCTCTATATGCAGGTCCGACGTGTTGAATTTATCTGTAAGATTATTTACAAATTCGTAGTCGTCAGAAATGTCATCGACCTCATCTAATTTGACTTTAGATTTGCCGATGATTTTATACGCCATTATTCCATAGGCAGTATAGTTTTCCGTTTCATCGTTTGTGAAAAATCCTTCCGTTGTTTCATAGTATACCTTGTCATTCATCTTGTTCATGTTTTCATTCTCCGCTCTTTATATTTTTAGTATAACATAACTTACAAGTAAATATTTTTGATGGCCCGGTAAAGTATATCATTACAGAATAGGCATGATTTATCGTTCATGGGACATATATATTTTATTTTGTCTTTGTTCATATTATATATTTTGTCAGCGTATTCATGGGATTCTATATGATTATATATTGATAATAGGAATTCTTTATTTCCAGGTTTACGGGTTTGGTAACCCGTATCAAATATTTCGCTAAGTATGTCTTGGTTTTTATCCATTTTCCAAATGATATCAATAACTTTGCGAATATTTTTCTCGACGCACTGGCTGGAGGTGTTGTACTGTCTGGCAATGTCGGAATATAAAATTTTGCTGACAGGAAGAAAGGTGGAGTTGTTTTCATGAATAAAGCGTATGCTTGACACGATATAGTCACACCCCTTGTACATGTGATATATTCCGAGTTGTTTTAAGATTAAAATAATTTTTGCCTCATATTTCATACTACAACATTCCTCCAATTGTAAGTACATAGAAAATCTATGTACTTACATAATATTATATTTTCAGAAAAAATTCAATCTGTTTCTATCGACCTTTTTCGACTTTTTGAGATATGGCTCCGGCAGGATAAGTAGGATGAATTATGTAATTTAAATAATAGGCTTTACTTGTCAAAGAGACATAATATATAATAAAAAGTAAATAAAGCTTAGTAAGGAGTTATATTTATGAAATATGCTAATAATGTTTCTGAAATCATAAATGCTTTTTCTGCAGCGCCGCTGCAGAAAGAATATATGGAAGAATTTTACTGTAAAGGTACAATGGAATATCGCACAAGTGATAAATATAATTCGCCAATTGAGGATATTTATGATATTTGCCGCAGCCGGAGCGAGCATAATGCTTGCCTGCTTTTGGGACACAGAGGCTGTGGGAAAAGTACAGAGTTAAACATGATGAGCGAAAGGTTGGCTGACAATGGTTATTATGTGAAAACGGTTAAGTGCGGTATGGATTTGGATTTGTTCAATATTGTATATTCTGACCTCTTTATATTAATGGGGGAAGCCTTGCTTGAAATTGCGGAAGAAGCGGGATGTGAAATTGATAACAGAGTTCTGAAGGATATTAATGATTTTTGGTGTGAAGGTACAGAGACGACTATATTTCAGGATAATGAGGTTTTCTCGACAGAAACGGGCGTATCGGCTGAGACCGGAGGGATTCTGGCCGGAATACTGAATATTTTTGCTAAAATTAAAACTGATTTGAAGTTTAATGAGGAGACGAGAAAGGAATATAGAAGAAAAATAAGTATTCGTTCAAGCGAATGGATTGGAATATTAGGATATGTGACAGAAGAAATCGCTAACAAAACAGATGGAAAGCGCCCAATAATTATATTTGAGGATTTGGATAAGCTGAATCCGGAGGATGCCTGGAAAGTATTTTATAATTATGCCGCCCTTCTTTCGGGGATGATGTTTCCCGTCATATATACTTTTCCCATTGCGCTTTCGTACGACCCTAGATTTTCAGCTATGGAAGGTTATTTTGTAACAAAAACGCTCCCGATGATTAAAATTGAGACAATAGAAAACCAGCCTTTTCAAAAAGGTATTGATATTATAAACGAAATTGTGGGAAAACGTGCAAGTTTATCCTTGTTTGATACTGATGTACTGGAAATATTGATTCGATATACGGGAGGTTCGCTTAGAGATTTATTTCACGCAATCAATTCGTCAGCGAAGAGAGCGGAGCGCAGAGACAGTGAAACTTTATCAAAAGAGGATGCAGAGCGTGCGCTCGAAGAACTGAAAACATCATTAACTAGAAGGATTGAAAAAAAAGACTATGATTTTCTGTTAAATATTTATAATGGAAATAAAGAGTTAATAGAAGATAAGGATATGCTGCTGAGAATGCTGCAGGCTTCAGTAGTGCTTGAATATAACGGAAAAAGGTGGCACAATGTTCATCCTTTAGTCGTAAAATTCTTCAAAGAGCAGGGGTTGATATCAGATGTCGGAAAGTAATCAGGAAGCTTACAGGTCGTTGGGATGGATTATAAATAAATCGGATCAAGGTTTTTTTTTAGCGGTGTCCAATGAATTGGTACAGAAAGAGATTGTTGAAATTTACAGGCTAGGGTCCGTGAAAATATACGATTATAAACGGCATCCGGGCGGGTATTCTTTTCAGGATTTATACAAATGGATTACAAGTCAGCCAAAAAACGGTGTGTGTATGATTGCAAACTTTCAGCTTGCACTGCAGGATGAGGAAAGTTTGAAGCGTCTGAATTTCAGCAGGGATATGTTAGAGGAATTGGGCAAAAATATTATTTTTCTCGTGACGCCGGATGCGGACGACAGATTAGCGGTTGGAGCATATGATTTCTATTCTTTTGTAAAGCTTAGGATTATATTTCACGATAATAAATATGAAAAAGAAGAAGAACCGTCCAGTTTATCGTACGAGCCGGATAAAGAAAACGAATTGGAATCCGGTGATTTGAAACAACAGCTTGAATATGCATATGATTTGATTGAACAATCTGCTGAGGAAAAAAATAAGGCAAATTATGATAAGAGTGAAAGATTGCTGTTAAAAGCCTTGGATATCAAGGAAAAAATACTTGGGACAGAACATTTGGAGATGGCAGATGTTTATAATGAATTGGCATGTATATATGAGCGTCAGGGAAAGAATAGAGAGGCGCTGAAATTGTATAAAAAGAGCCTGTATATTAGTGAAAGGATGCTGGGAGAGGAACACCCTGATACGGCGACTGTATATAATAATCTTGCGGGAGTGTATAAAAGCCGTGGAGATTACAAAAAGGCGGAAGAATTTTATGAAAAGAGCCTGCATATTAGTGAAAGTGTGCTGGGAGAGGAACACCCTGATACGGCGACTGTATATAATAATCTTGCGGGAGTGTATATAAGCCGTGGAGATTACAAAAAGGCGGAAGAGTTGTGTGAAAAGAGTCTGGGTATAAATGAAAGGGTGTTGGGAGAGGAACATCCTGATACCGCGGTGAGCTATAATAATCTTGCGGAAGTGTATGAGAGACGTGGGGAGTACAAAAAAGCAGAGCAACTGTTCGTAAAGAGCCTTTGGATAAGGGAGAAAGTATTGGGAGAGGAACACCCTGTCACAGCAGCGAGCTATAATAATCTAGCTGTGATATATGAGAATCGTGGAGATTACAAAGAGGCGGGAAAACTGTACGAAAAAAGCCTTAGGATAATGGAAAGAATGCTGGGAGAGGAGCACCCTGATACCGCGAAAGGTTATAATAATCTTGCGGGAGTGTATGAAATTCAAGGGGAGTACAAAAAAGCAGAAGAATTGTATAAAAAGAGTATTCGTATAAAGAAAAATATACTGGGGGAGGAGCACCCTGATACTGCGGTGAGCTGTAATAATCTGGCGAGATTGTACAAGAATCAGGGAGAGTACAAAAAGGCGGGAGAAATATATGAAAAAAGCCTCAGGATAATGGAAAGAATGCTGGGAGAGGAGCACCCTGATACTGCAACAAGCTATAATAATCTTGCGAGAGTGTATGAGAGCCTTGAGATGTACAAAAAGGCGGAAGAACTGCATGAAAAGAGCCTGCGTATAAGGAAAAATGTACTGGGAGAGGGGCATCCTGATACCGCGGTGAGCTATAATAATCTGGCGGTACTGTACCGTAGTCAAGGAAAGTATAAGGCAGCATTAGATTATCATGTCAAGGCGTATGAAATTTTAAGAAATAAGTTTGGTTCCAATCATCCGCAAGTGCAGATTTTTTTCGAAAATATGAAGTTAACATTAGAGGAATGGAAACCGGAGGGAGATTTTGAGCAGTGGTTAAAAGGCATATAATCTCTTTAAAGCTTCGCAATTGCATATTAAAAGAATGGTTCATCTTTTCAGGAAAACAGCCTGCACTATCTGATACAGTATTTCGTTACAGAAGCCGCATTGTTCGTTGGTCAGAGGACATATGTATTTTATTTTGTCTTTATTTATATTGAATATTTTGTCGGAGTATTCATTGGACTCAATATGGTTGTACAGTGATATCAAAAATTCTGAGTTGCCCGGTTTACGTGACTGGCTGTCAGGGTTAATTATATCGTTAAATATTTCAGGGATTTCGTCCATATTCCAAATTATGTCTATAACCTTGCGTATATTTTTCTCAACGCACTGGGTTGAAGTATTATACTGTTTTGCGATGTCATAATATAAAATCTTGGTTACGGGAAGATAGGATGATTGGTTGTCATGAATAAATCGTACACATGACACGATATAATCACATCCCTTGTACATGTTATATATTCCGATTTTTTTCAGTATATAAATTGTACGTGACACATAATCCATTTTACCAATTATCTCCATTATAATATATTTAGATATCTATATATTATAATGTTAAAGTACTTTGGATAAAAATACAAACTGTTTATTTAAATTTATTAAACCACTTAAAAGAGAGTTAAATATTTAGATAGGTGTAATGTTTATTTACGCGTCTGTTTCATCTGATATTACATCCCTGAAATGCTCGATATGTAAATCAAATCTGTTAAATTTGGATGCAAGGTCATTAACAAAATTAAAATCAGGTGATATATCATCCATCCGGTCAAGTATGATTTTGATGCCGTTTTCAACCTTAAATGCGTTTATTCCATATGAAATATAATTTTGTCCGTCATCTTTGGTAAAGCTGCCTTTGTTTAATTCATATGATGTTCTGCGGTATGTAATATTCATTCTAGCCCTCCGTATTGATTTTATATGCATATTTTCTGTAGAATTTGTTGTAATATCTCATTGCAGAAACTGCAGGGTCTTTTGTTTATCGGGCATATGTATTCTATTTTGTCCTTGTTTGTGTTATATAGATGTTGTGCATAATTGTTGGATTCTATGTGACTGTAAAGTGAAAGTAAGAATTCTGTGTTGCTCGGTTTGCGGGAAGTATCCAGTCCAAAAACTTGTTGGATGTTTTCTTTGTTTTTGTCTGATTTCCATATGCAGTCAATGACTTTTCGAATATTTTTTTCGACGCATTGGTTTGATGTGTTGTACTGTTTTGCCATTTCAGTATATAACACTTTCGTTATAGGATAGTATTCTGTTTGGTTGTAGTGTATAAAACTTATACATGATATAATGATGTCGCATCCCTTATATATGCTGTATATGCCAAGTTGTTTTAATATTTTAGCAGTCAGTAATTCATAATCCATTTTAATGTCTCCAATGCTTAAATATTTAGTATATCTATGTATATTTATAATATAGCACTGATAATGAAATTACAAACCTTTATTTTCGAGTTATATCGACTTTAATTTTGAGTAAAAATTTCTTTCTTTTATAGTAAAGGGGGCCTGTATCCGGCCCCCTTAGTTTTAGTTAATATTAAGTTTTCTGCATAGCGATTTGTTTATCTTTCCGCTTGTTTTTAGGTTGTTTGCATCCTGGTACCGTTTAATAGCACGCCGTGTTTTTTTATCGCATATGCCGTCCGCCTTGCCGCATTTATAGCCCAGTTTATTAAGCTTTTTTTGAATTTTCTTTACTTTAGATATATTACTGCCGTCGGATAAATTAGAATTGCCGGTCGCCTTTTGATTGTATGTACCTGAATCTGATGCGTATGGGCACACATTATTTTGGTGTAAATGAGCCGGGTGACCGCCGCAATAGTAATGTTTCGTGTCATGTTCGCTGTCATGGCTGCTTCTGTGATGTCTTCCGCCGGATTGATATCTTTGATGATGGGCAGATGATTCGGCAGATGATAATAACAGGCCTGCACACAATATTAAAACAAAAAGTTTTTTAATAACATTCATAATCGTATTCCTCCCATAATTTATAAATGATATAAATATTATAGCACTGCATTTGATATTAAGCAATGTAAAAACAATAGAAAATCCGGACCGGACAGCATATTGTTTTACAGGGTTATTTATCTTTATAAATATATCTTATGTATATATTTTACGAATAATGTCATATAGTATATCATTGCAGAAACCGCATTGCTTATTGTTTAACGGACATGTATATTGAATATTATCTTTATGAAAGTTATAGACCTGTTCGGTGTATTCGGCTGCTTCAATGTGCCGGTACAGAGAAAGCAGAAATTCCATGTTGCTCGGCCTTTTATTTATAAAGTGGGTATCAAAAATACTGCTTATGATGGGTTTATTTTTTTCATGTCTCCAAATTGCCTCGATGACCTTGCGGATGTCTTTTTCTACACATTTGCTTGAAGTGTTGTATTGTCTTGCGATATCGACATACAGTATTTTGGTAACGGGCATATAAGTAGTATTATTTTCATGGATGAATGCTATGCTTGAAGCTATATAATCACAGCCTTTGTATAAGTTGGTTATTCTTAGCTGCTTTAATATGTCTAATGCCCGCTTATCGTATTCCATCCACATTATCTCCAGTGCGTTTATTTAGATTACCTATATACATTAATGGTAAATTATTTAGATGGAAATGACAATTCATATATTTCGACTTTTATCGACCCCTAAATTATCGGTATGACTATAAACATGTATATTTTTAAAAAAGATATTATTTTAAATATTTTAGTACTACTAAAATGGAAAATGACGGATAAGCTATTTGTCCCAAATTGATTTTTATATTTTGATATGGATTTAATCCGTTATCATCCCAAGATACCATTGAGGCAATAGGATAGTTTATAGGACTTTTTACAAATTCAACATCACCGTTGTTTTTAGCAGTAACCACTCCCGAAACATCAATAATATGTTTTGCAGTAAGAGAAGATATATCTAACAAATAAACCTGTTCGTCTTTGGATTGTGTTAAATCATTATAATTAATATTTTGAATTCTATATACTATTTGCCACAAGTCATTTCCGCAAAATGTTCCTATTTTTCTCTTATCCAACGTAGGTGATGTATCGTATGGGGCGTCTATTACTATAGTAGATTTAGAAGTCCTTTTTACTCTTGCCCCCCCTGTTCCATGGAATCCAATAGAAGAAGGGGTATGTAAACCTTTTGTAGTTATCCAAACGTCAGGATCATTTACATCCGGGACTTCCAATGTCCAGTTATCGTTCAGCTGTCCAATTATATTAAAAAAATAACCATCTTCACAATATTGATATTGCATAGTCAAAATATTGTTTTTCCTAATTGTTCTATATTCCACATTTTGATTATTATATTTTATAGGAATTACACCAAGATTATTTATATTAATAGTTGCATTAGCGTTACATGATTCATGAAACTTAAATGTGTAATTTTTATTTACAATATATTTTTCACACCAGTCACATGAAACAGTATATGCAGAAACGCCAATTGGGGATGAGGTGGTAGTACCCGTTGTAATTAGTATTTCTTCTCTTAAAGATTCATTTTCCAAGGCCGTCAAAGCGTCGGAGTGCTTGTTGAACAAACTCGCATTGACAGCGCATTTTGCCAAATCCGGGTTGCTTTTAAGGTATTGTTCTGCTCCTGAGTAATTTTTATCATCTATAAAATTTTTATATGTTTTGGCTTTTTCAAACGTACCCTGCTGGATAGATAAGTCGGAAACCCTCTCAAATGTGTCTATTTTATTTGGAAAACTGCTTAAACTCGTTGTATCAGCCATAGTATGTACTTCCTTTCTTTTGATTAGTTTTATCAGTTGTTATTTCGTTAGTTTTCTGTATCAAGTGTCGCATAAAAATCCATAAGGCTTACGGACATGATTCCTGAGAGCAGGTCGCCGCTTATGGATTTCGTGATAAATGTCTTTGTATCGCCGCTGTTATGAGGCCTGTACTCAATTTTTTGATTTACGTCCAGCCAGGGAACGAGAAGCATCTCAAGGTTTAGGGATGTACTTCTGCGGCATAACCGGTCTAACTTTGCCTTGGCGTAATCTGCTGTAAGGGAATCTGACTCCAGATTGGCGTAATTGTTTCCGCTGAATTTTTTTCTGACCTCGCCAATTTTTTCAATGCAGTATTTGCTGTTCTCGTCTTTGATAAACACTATATTATCTGTATTGTATTTTTTGGAAAAGTATTCTTTTTTTCCCAATGAGCTGCCGTCGGTCATAATTGCAACGGCATGAACCTGATAGCTGCTCAGGTAATAAAAACCGCCGTGTGCATTGTCAAGGTTATTTGAATATTCAAAAATATATGTCTTATCTTTTTTTAACAGATTTGGCTTTATGGGATTTCCGGTTAACTTGTCAAATATTTTCCTGTTGCCAAGATTATTAATATTTATATAGGTGTTTTCACGGGTATTGTCGGAATTAACCGTAAGCGCCAGCTTGATATCATTGCTGTAGCCTGACTCGTTATAATTATCCAGAGTTACGGAATATATTCCGTCAGAGCCGCTTGAAGTGTATTTGTCGGAAACAGCCTCCCTGTATTCTCTGGTAAAGTTAACTGACTTGCCCCAAACCTCGACAACATTCTTAATATCATAAATGTTGACGTCCATGTTTTCGCTTATGACAAGGTCGGACATTATATCATCATTTAAAATTATCATATCGTCGTCGGTATGCGGTATTTCCTGAAAAATGAAAGTTCCGTCTGTATCAAAGAAAAATTCATGCACGCCGTATAAATCCCTTATCGCCGATAGCTTGTCAATGAGTCCGCTGTCTGCTGAAAAATCAAGGTCATACGGCAGCTCGTCCCATTCATATTCATCTGTTCCGGCCCTGTTGTTCATGCCTATTTCATCTATTCTGCATTTTTTAAAGTTGATTTTGCTTCTGCCTTTGTCTATTACATTATTATTACTAAAGTCGTCAAGTATATTTTTTACAATGTCTTTTAATATGAGCCTGCTGTGCTCAAGCCTTTCGCCGGTTTTAGGATCCACGGCATATATAGTGGATGTCTCGGCGCCATATTCCGTCCCGTAATGATTGCTGTCCAACAGGCTGCATAAGTCGAGCAGGGTAAACGATATTTCATTGCTTGAGATGTCGTACCTGAAAGATTCCTTGTCAAACGAAAATACTCCCATGCAGTAATATTTAATCTCTTGCGACGTAAAGAGGTAATAACCTATATGTATACGTACGAAGTGGTTAAATAATATGTCTTCAGACAATTCCGGACTGCCGTCAGAGAGGCACATAGAAATATTGCATGTCCTGCGTATGTCTGAATCGGAGTTGATAGAATAATTTCCTGACGTTATAACACCATCAAGCATACTGACGGTTTTGTAATCGGCGTCAATAATCTCCGCCCTGCAGTACATCGTTTTGCTGCCGGCCTTTAAGGCCTCGATATCATTTTCAGTTATGTTCATATTCATCACCGCCCTGAATTAATCCGAATCTTTTTAATTGTGTGAAATCTTCAGCGTCGCCCACCTGTATCCATGAAAATGAAATTTTAGGCGCAAGGATATGTTCTCCGAAGTCCTCAGCTATATCATTTTCAAGGGAAATTATTGCTATGAATCCGTCACAGTTTTTGAATACGAGGACATGACTTTCAGACAGGAAATCTGCAACTTCCTTTCGGTACAAATAACCATTTTCGGTATCGGCGGTATCGTCGTCATTCATTTTAAGGAATCTGGCCGTTATGCTGCCCGAAGAATAATTAAGATGCCCGTTTTTTACCGTGACAGGGTATCGTGAATTTATTGGCATGACAGTGGAAGAGCTAGTTTTCCTGTTGTAATTGCTCTGTACGTCAAACGGAGTGCTGTACTGCCTGAATCCGTCGGTAAAATGTATGCCCCCAAACGAGGAGGTGACGTCTTTTACGTTATTGTGGTAAGTCTCAATTCCGTTTGCCACGGGCACAATATTGTACTGGTATTCACAATTGTTTTTGCAAAGATAATCGGTAAATGTGAAGTTAAAGTCTGCTTTGCGGGTTACCGGCTGTATGTAAATGGTTTCCCATTTATCACCATAGGAATCATTTTTTCTGCGCCGTTTGACTGCCAGCCCGTCAATAGCGTTTATATCTATCTCCGATTTGTTTGTGTTGCATGTGTTTATAAACTCAGCCCTCATGACCGTTGATTCATCGTCCCACGGTGGAATAGTACCTGATGAATACTGGTCAAGAGAAGGGTCGGTAGACATATAAAGCCCGCTAAAACACCCATTGGAAAGTTCTATATCCGTAATCTCAGAGTCAGTAGTGGCACATTTATATAAATACGCGTCTTCTCCGCGCATGAAAGAAAAACCAAGAAACTGCATATCATGAATCACTCCAATCCTTTATCTTTATTTTAAGTACTTTACCTACACGGGCAATTTTAATTTCATATCCCCGGCTGTTGATATCGCTGATGTCCGAAAACTCCGTAAATTTATTTTGAAATTCATCTTTCTCAATAATAACCATTTTATTTTCCGAGTAAAATTCAAAGAATGGCTTACATGTTGAATTCTGGGCAGAGGTGGTTTTGAAGTTTAACTTTATTTCACCGTTATTTATACTGAGAATGGATTCTCTTAAAGAAGACGGCTTGTATTTTAAGAACAATGAGAAATCGCCTTTTACATTTATACCATCATAATATTTAAGTTTATTTCCGGATAAATTAATGTGTGTTCCAAGGTTGGGATTTTGTTCAAATAGCGGTGGTTTTTCGGTATTATATAATACATTCCGTATATGGCTCTTTATTTTAATACATGCGTTTTTTTTGTCGTTTTCCACAGACAGAACCGAGGAATCCTTACATGGCTCATAGTTAACATTTACTGTGACAGGGATTGTAGATATCTCCATGCCGTTTATAGTTTTGCCGTAAGCAGTTACGGTATAAGTTTTGTCATTTTCAAGGTTGTTTATCTCAATCTTTTCGTTAATATTGTAAACTGTTTTACTCTTGAAAATATTGTTGCCCTCAGAATCACAAAGTGTGATAAAGTATTCATTTAACAGCTCTTCTTCACCGCCGTCATTTTCTTTTCTGCTTTCGCCCACGGAATACACAACTCCAACCGGCATGCTTGTGCTTTTAAGTTCATAAATGTTTTCTTCAGAAAATATGTCCAGCTGAAAATGAGGGACAGAGACACATTTAATTATCTTGTCGTCTGATTCATATGAGTTTACGTCATTTTCCGCATCTATCTGATTTTCCCAGACCTTTATGCAAAGCCGGTAAAAACAGCCGTTTTTAACCGCGCTGCCGTCTTCCGGAAATGAGGGGATATTAAACCGGTTAAGCTTTTTGTTTGGGGGGCTTTTCTTTCTGTACAGTATCGCGTTTGTTTTAATGTCTCTTATTATCACTTCATGCTGATAGATTTGTCCGCTGGTGATAAATGTGCCTGTTGTTCCCAGTGTTTTATCGAAGGCGGGCAAATCACAAATTATTGGTTTCATAGGCTTTTGTGTCCTTTCTGAATAGTAAATAACAGGTGCCATAAATTTTAATAACACCTGTTAATTGTGTTCCATGACTGATTATATAGTGGAATATTTATATCCGGTTGTATTTACTTTTTCCAGTCATATTGTTTCGCATAAGTTCCAAGGCTTGACAACTCGTTCACAAGACCCTGCACTAAATCCTCGGCGGCAGAAGAATTGGTGACGTTAGGCAATATAAGTTCAATTTTTTGGATATTCATAGAATTATTATTGGATTGATTATTGAAACCCGGGACTTCAAAATTAGGTGTATTGAATGATAGTGAGGGAGAAAATTGTTTTAAATGAGACAGAACCTTTTCAGAGTCAATTTTATTAAAATCTATACCATTGTCTTTGAATATTTTATCTATCTCATGAAATGTTTTATTTTTTTCGTTTTCTTTCTTAATGTCTCCAATAGTATTAATTTCATTGCCGTGGTCGTCGTACATATTAATGTCTTTTTGAAATGATTCAAGAAAATCAATCAAATTTTCAAGTACATTTACAAGTTCTTCGTACTGCGCATTGTCATATGCTTCCTGAGCCGACTGAACTGCTTCCGTATCAGCAGTATACACCCACTGTTGTCCGTCCCAGACCTTTTTGGTGAGATTGTTTTTCGCCTTGTTGAGTTCGTACTGTGCTTTTTCGATAGCAAAGGTGCGGTCTTTGATATCTTTTTCCTTTTTCAGTGCGTCAAGATATTCATTTATCCAATTCATGCGTTTGCCATAGAGTTCATCAACAAGATTCTCATTGTCGCCCATTTTCTGAAAGATTACGTCCTCTTGCGTACAGAAGTCATTGATGTCCTTAAACAAATCCTTAAACAGTTCCTCGTTAAAATCCTCAATTCCAAGAGACTTCATAAAGTCTGGAATCAGTTCAGGGGCGTTTTTGAGCATTTCAATAAATTGGTCAGCCTGTTCCTCTGTAAAATTAAAACCAAACGCATCGGTATAGTCATTTATGAGAGCTTTTTTAATATTATTTGCACGTTCCTCATTGGCTGCTCTGGCAGTATTGATGATACGGTCATTGAGTTCAATCTGCTTATATATTTCATCATCGGAAAGCTCTGAACCGTGAATGTCGGCAAGTGACTTATATCGCTTATAGACATCGCCGCCTCTTTCAAGGAGGGATATAAGGGATTCGTAGTTTTTCAAATCCATGTCCTTGATTGCCTTGTTATAATTAATTTGTTCTGTTACGCAGTCGCCTATACCTGTATTACATTCACTGATGGAATCCATCAAAGCCTTATATGCCGGGTCGGACTCATCTTCAACAATATTTCCAAGTTCGATTTGTTCTTTGAGGTAAGCCTCAAGGGATTTCTTTTTGTTTTCGAGCTCCTGCTGGCGTCGCTTGCTCAGGTCTATCTGCTCCGTATAGTCATCTCTTGACTGTCCAAGTCCCAACGCTTCATGTTTTTTGAGGCGGGCATCCAAACTGCTTTTGTCCCTGTCGATTGCTTCAAGCTTGTTATTGTATTCGTCCGTGATATATCCGGATTTCTCAATAATAGCCTGTTTTTTGGCAGTCTTGAGTTCCTCGTCAAGACGGCTGGACTCGTCGGTGTCACCCTCTAAGTCTGCAATATTTTTCTTTTGGGCAATTATCTGGCTTGTTGTTTCCAGCTCCTTGTCCACTATTTCGTTTTTTTGCGCAGCTGTGGTGGCATTTTCCTTTTGGGCGGAGAGCAAATCAAGGTCGGATTCATACTCGTCGATATTGTTCTGGTGCTGTTCGATTTGAATTTCTTTAATTTTTCCGTCCTGTTCAGCTTTTAATCTTTGTACTTCAGTATCGTCCTTGTCCAATTTTGCAATTTTGATTTTTTTATCATAAATATTGTTGTAAAGGGCTTTTTCTTTTTCAAGATATCCGTTCTTTCCGGATGCAGTAGAATCATTATTTTTCTGCTGTTCCAAAAGTTCTACATTAGATTCATAATCGTCTATTTTGACTTGGATTTTATCTTTTTTTTGCTGGCGCTTTTTAGCTTTAGAGTCTTCAGCATTTTTTTCGGCATTCAGTGATTTATCATAGTAGTCTATATATGAATTTATCTTGTCAGCATAATCTTTATCATACTCCTTGATGAGTTTCTTGTAACTTTGTTTAGTAATTTCGCCGGATTGAATCTTATTTATAACATCTTTTGATAAAGCGGGAACTTTTTTCTTCTTGCCATCTTCTTTAACAGTAGAACTTTTTGCAACTTTTTTAGCCTTTTTCATATACCGGTCAGCAGCTTTTTCATATTGTTTAATCTGTTTGGTAGTTTGTTTAATCTGTTCCGTAAGGTTATTACGCTTATCTTTTACGGAAAAAAGATTTTGCAGTTTTGATGCCGTAAGGTCTATGATGTTCTGCATATTGGTGAGACGACGTTCTAACCAGTTGATTTCGGTTTTTGCCGGCTTGATTTCAGGTTTGATGTCAGGTTCATTTGAAGAATCATCTGATTCTTCCTTTTTTTTACCGGCAAATTCAAATTCATATTCCTTAGCCTGCTGCTCATTTATGAAGTCATCCCATTGTTTTTGTACTTCTTTTCCGAAATCCTCGGGATTATTCCAATATCGTGGGTCTGCACCCATAGCGGATGATACTTCGATAGCATTTGAAACGCCAAAATATGCTTGTGCAAGGTTGTTTAGCTCATCGACTTTAGAAGTCGTCATTAAATCTTGTGATTCAAAAATCTGCTCCTGTGCAACAAGGTCGGCCAGCTGAATTTTTGCAAGACTGCTCATGTTAGCTTCGTTAAATAATTCACAGCTTACATCTTTGATATTTCCGCTTAAAACATCGCTGGATGCGGCAAGTGCAATTTCTTTGTTGCATAAGGTCTGCTCATTTGCAATCAGTTTTTTTTGGATTAAATCCTCTGCATTTTTTATTCCCAGATTACTGAGCATATTTGCAGCTACACCGGCATTTTCCTGATTCAGGTTGCTAAGCGCTTCAGATTGGCTGATATAGGCCATTGTCAGATTATTAAATGATTTTTGGCATGCTTTGATATTTGAAGGGTTTGAGGTTACGGTCTCAATAAATTCAGTGTATTCATCTTTAACTTCCTGAAAAGTCTCTCCAAACTGTTTTGTATTAAGCTTGGAGAGGTCAAAAATCTGCCCTTCCCCTGTACTGTTTTCACTGATGTAAGTATATATATCATTAAGCACATTCAGGCCGTCGGAAAGTTGGTTCATTGAATCAATCATATCGGATTTTGTAAATGAAGGTTTGTTTTCCGAAGATTCTATACTGCTCAATATCGCATTATAATCATCAACAGTGGTGATTAAATGCCCTAATGTCCTTTCGCGGTTTTTTACCGCATTTTCGAAATCTTTTGAATTGGCTATATCCCTTTCGGATGATGTCAGACCGTCATAAAAATTTACGGCCGCGGATTTGCTTTCTTCGCCCCTGTCGGTCCCGTCCATTCTGTTCAGGAAACCTTGGCGGTCTCTTGTCAGAGAGTCATAATTTTCCTCAAGGCCTAATTCTGCCTTTATTTGAGCGGGTTCCCGGCCTGATTTTTCAGATATTTCTCTGCATATATCGTCAACCAGTTCTATATAATCTTTTGTTGATATCTGCGATTTATCGATAGTGAACAACTCGGTTAGCTTGGAAGATATATCGAGGTCACTCATCCACTGCATTATGTTGTTATTAATATAATTCTGAGCGTCTGTCCATCCGTCAATACCATCTATGTCAGACCAGTCGATACCTGAAAGCATATGTTGGACAGCGTGTTGCTTTTGGTCGCTCATAGCCATGAACCTGGCATTTTCTGTTGACATGTATGCATATAATGATTCGTTAAGGTTACCCCATGAATCTTTAATTTTTTGTTCAAGGCCTGTCTGGTCAAGCTGTAGTACTCCAAGTTCCTCATTAAGTCGCTCATTTATAATATCTGCGGGAGACCTGCTGTCCTCACCGTCAATTTCTAAATCATTGGCCCGAACGGTTATTCTCCATACTGGAATTGCTGTTGATTCATCAAAATTTTGACTTTCTGAATAATTAACGCCTGCGATGTCTAACAAATCCCTGTATGGTTCAGCATCATCCTGACTGGTTACATCCAGAGTGAATATACCATTCTCGTCAAACTGTATTGAATCAATTAAGTTTCTCTGTGCATTGGTATAGTCAAGCTGTTCTTTTAACCCCCCAACCTCGGCAAGTGTACCGTCAAATGCTTCAGGCAGTTTGTCGGCCATCTCTTTAAATGTTGATTTTCTTTGTATTTCAAGTAAATTAGCTAGGACTTCTGAGAGGCTCTGTGTGGAGTCTTTGAGTTTCACCATTGCATTTCCGTTTGTATCATACACACGGTTTAATGATGGGAAGAGGTCAAGTATGTTCTGGTTTACCTCCACAAATTCCTTATATTCATCTGACGATAAGTCTAAGTCGGCATTGGAAACGTCAGTAACATTTTTTGCAAGTTTGTCGTAAGAACCAGCCAAAGATTTGGCGGAATTTTCATTATTCTTAAATGTATCCGACAGCGAATTGATTTGGTTCTGTGCTTCTTTACCTTTTTTAATTGTGTTTTCTACTCTGTGGATGTAGTTGTCGATACCTTGGACCGCAAATGATATTCCTTTAGATATAACGGCGAATGCAATCATATTGCCTGCAATAGAGAGGGCTTTGAACATAGCGGTTCCCGCCTTGGCTGACAGAGACATACTGTTTATGGATTCTTTAAATCCGTTGGTGGTCATTTCCCCGTTTTTACAGGTTTTTGCATAGTCAATGATGTTCTGGTCTACATTTTTCAGCTTTTCGGCCAGAGCGTCTGCACTAAGACGTGAAGTGTTAAATTTCTCTTTGAACTCCTCGAACTGTGATAATACATCTAGCGTTAAAACATTATTCTTTTTGCTGCTAAATAGGGATGTGAGAGCACCAAATATATTATCTGTTTTAATATTTGTTATAAAATTAACCCATTTTCCCCTTATTTCATCCAAAGTGATTCCTAATATAGCAAATTCTTTATTTTTTTGGGTGAATATCATACTTTATAATAACTTATGTTGTGGAAGCATATTATGCGCGTATATAATTTTGTAATATATTTGGTAGTTTTTGAAGCGTATTTATGTTATAATTTAGAAAAATATTGAGGTGAAAGATATGGGAAAAGTTATGTATTGTGAAAAATGCGGTGATATAGGATACTTTTTGTTCCGAAAAAAATGTAAAAATTGTGCAATAAAATTGAAAGTATTACCGGAAACAATGAAAGAAAAATATAATATTTTTAATGATAGTTGGCATTCACTGTTCTCAGAACTTAGAATGCTTGATACTAAAGAAGGAGAAAATAGGAGAATAGAAGAAATGCTTTCTCGTAAAAATAAATTTATTATGAATGAGGTTGCAAATAACCCACTTTTTTCAATGGAAAAGTATGAAAAACAAGTTCAACATGATAAGGAAAGTTATTATCGTTTTTCGCAATATCATAAAAATCAAATTGGTGAGCGACAGAAAAAAAATCTTGCCAGAATGCAGAAAGAAAAAGACAGAGAAAACTGTATTCCTAAATGTCCAATATGTGGTTCAACTAACATTCAAAAGATTACTGTTGGGAGCAGGATAGTTAAAACTGCAGCATTTGGCGTGGTTGGAGCAGTAGATGATGCCGGTAAAGTTTATCATTGTGATAACTGCGGCAGTAAATTCTGATATATTATATTACGCAATATTAACAGATGTTTTTTCATAAAATTGTTACTTCCTCACCCACCCCAGTAACGAGGGTTCCACAAAAGTGTAAACGCAGGAGGCAAGATTCCTGACGGCAGTTACTAACCGTTACAATCGGCAAAGTCCGGAGCACTCCTTACAGCATCAGGAATTTCACCTGACACCGCCCGCCCTGATGCTCTCTGGGATTAGCACTCATCGTGTGAGATTTCCATCCTTAAGAGGATTTCTGTACATACTGTACGCTGTCATCTGCTCGTTACCGTCATATGCTGCATTGTCACTTTGCCTTTTGTGTTGCCACTCAGGGGAGTAGTAGCATATGTATACCGGCTTTCAAGACCCTTAACTGCTAAAGGGTGCATCCATATGCAGAGGGATGCCATATCTGCCATATCTTAAAAAGATATGCGGTGGTTGGTTCCACACGGGATTCAATTGTGTATTCCACAAAGGGTAATATAAAAGACCTGCCCTCTGAACAGGGAAATATATTACTGCAGGCATATTCGTGTGAGGGTCAACATTGCGCCCTACCTGCGTTCTTTATTCCGGCAAACAGCCCGGCTCCGGCGCCAATTGTGCCAAGCAGTCCAATTTTATCCGTAACCCACTCAACGGCATTTCCAACGGAATTTATTCCATCCACAACAGTCTTCATTTCATTGCCGCCAAACAGGTTCCTTGCAATTCCCATACCTGTCTCCGACAGTCTGTTTAGTTTGTAGTCAAGGCTGTCGTAAACTTCGCCCATGCTCTGCATGGCGCTGCCGGCCGAGTCTGCCATTAGGTCCATTGAATTTCTTGCCGTGTCAAAGTTTGTTATTATGGAAGACAGTATTTCGCCGCTTTCACCATCTGCGAGTGAGCTTATGAGCTGTTCGCGGTTTCCGGTGTCCATGTCGTTCCATACCGACGAGATGTCGGACAGTATCTGATATGTCGACCGGAAAGTGTCGTTGTCTGCAGCAGTGAACAGGCTTATTCCGTCCGGTGCGGATGTGCTTTGGGTTAAATTACTGATTAACAGGCTCTTTTCCTGTATGTTATCCGCCAATGCGTTCAGTGTGTCACTTATCATGCCAGTGTCTGTTGTTGCCTGTGATGCGGCCGCACTAAGCGCTATTGTTTCCTCCAGTGTGTTGTTTGCTTTTGACATTGCTTCAGACGAGCTGTTAAGTATGTCTGCTATACCCGCGTTACTGAGAGAACCGGAGTTTCCGATTATGTTTATTTTGTTAATGATTCCATCGAGTGCTTCGTCAGCATCAAGCCTGAATGATTTAAGTGTGTTTGTCAGGCTGTCTGCCGCCGCGCCCATGTCCATACCGGGGGATATTGATTCGAGAATCATAGTGTTTTTGGCGAGCGCGGATGCTTCCTTTATGCTGTAGCCCAGTCTGGTCCACTCGTTTGTCTGGGACATGACTTCTTTCGTTGACTTTCCAAGCTGATTTGCTATGTCTGTAGAGCTGTAGTAAAAATCTTTTAATTCCTTGGTGGTTGCGTTGGTTGAGAGCTTGAGGTCTGTCATCTCTGTATCAAGTTTCCTTACGGCTTGTATGCCGGGGTCTATGGATGACAGCAGCTTTCCAAGTGCACCGTACAGTGCCTTTAAATCAAAGTCTGCCATATAGTAGTTCCTCCTTTGTTGTGTGTATTTTGAAATAATCTTATGATTAATTTTGTCTACAGTGTTTTTGTGAAATTACTTAGTGTATGTTATCACTTTCTTATTCTGCTTTGTTTTTATTGATGTTCGAAAAATGATTGACGTTACATTTTAGCTGATATAATTTAAGTTGCTAAAATGTATGGATAAGATGTTATATATGAGTTGATGAAATGTTATCTGAATAATTTTCTAATGATTTTAAAGAGTATTTCATTGCAGAACCTGCATGGCTTGTTGTTTAATGGACAAATATATTTGATTTTATCCCTGTTTATTTTATATAAATATTCCGCATGTTCGCTTGACTCTATATGGTTATATAGAGATAACAGGAATTCTGTGTTGCCCGGTTTTTTGGATATATCCGGTCCGAAAATCTTTATTAGTATTCTTTTGTTTTTCTCTATTTTCCATATGCTATCAATAACTTTGCGAATGTTCTTCTCAACGCACTGGTTTGATGTGTTGTATTGTTTTGCGATATCGGTATATAATATTTTGGTGATAGGCAGGTATGTTGATTTATTGTCGTGTATAAATTGTATGCTTGATACTATGTAGTCGCAACCCTTATATACATTGTATACCTTTAGCTGTTTTAAGATACCGATTGAAATCTGACTATATTCCATTATTTGTTTATTCTCCGATGCGTTTGTATTTTGGGTTATGCGCTTTCATTGTACGTACAATTCATTGACTATTTTATTAATAATTTCACTACATAATCCGCAAGGCTTGTTATCAATTGGACATGTATAATTTATGTTATCTTTCAGCGAATACAAAATTTGTTCAATATACTTGCTGCTTTCGATATGATTATAAAGTGACAATAAAAATTCAATATTTCCCGGCTTGTTAGTGAGATAATCTTTATCAAATATTTTGCTTAACAGGCTTTTATTTTTGTCAAGTTTCCAAATAATCTCAATAACCTTGCGGATGTTTTTTTCTACACATTTACTAGATGTTTTGTGCTGTCTTGCCACGTAAACATATAATATTTTTGTGGCTGGGAGGAATGTAGTTTTGTTTTCATGTATGAACTTTATGCATGATACGATGTAGTAACAACCCTTGTATGTGTAGCTTATTCCTAAATATTTAAGAATAGCGATTGTTATTTTATCATAGTCCATTTCTAAATTTTCTCCTATGTAGCGTTACTTAGATTAACTATATATAAATATGTTAAGTTATTTAGGACAAAATTTCAAATCATAAATTTCGACTTTTATCGACCTTTGACGTATCGTTGATTGTTTCAGCTATAGTGTGTATTAAGATTTCATTTATTTCGTCAGGCGTAAGTCCCGCGATATAAGTTAAGACCTCTGTGAGACGGCGGTTATTGGTTTTAAGCAAATTTGACAACTCATTAATTACAATTTCAATAAGCCTCTCCCCTTCAATATTTTTTGTTTCTGCCGCAAGTTTTGTCACTAATTTTATGATATCGCCGCCTGCACATGAAAAGTTATTAATTATGGGAAGAGTATTAGCTGCCAGTTTTGTAAGCTCCATTTTGGCTATTTTTTTGTTGAGCCTGTATTCTAAATATTTTTTTAGTCTGTTAATCATTATGATTTCCTCCGGATTCATATTAATGTAAAAAACAAAAGCAAGAGAGAAGATTAATATAAACATCTCTCTTGCTTAAATTTATTGTTGAATTAGTTCAATTTTATTGTTTTGGGGAAAATACTTTCTGTATATCATTTATAGTAACGACAAGATTGCCATCTTCATTAAATGAAATATTAGTTTCATGTTTTGTATTATATGTAGCTTTAAACTTAATACAATATAGTACGGATGTGTTTGTAGGTCTTGAGGTAATAAATGCTACTCTTTTATTTGTATTTGATCCTGATATATCAATATACGAATTATTACATGCTCTATCACTTGCTGAATCTTCATACTTGAAACCATCCCACATTTGTCCGCCGTTTTTGGCAACTGACATATATTGAGTATTGCTTTCAAACGAAACGCCGACAGGGGGTGTTACTGTAGCCGATTGGTGTTTTCCAACATCGTTTCCATTTCCCTCTGAATCCATAGTAAATGAATTTATATGACTGTTGTTTCCGCTGCCTCTAAGGAACTCGCCACGTAAATCAGGAACAGAAAAAGTAGTTTCTCCATCGCCGCCAAAATAATTTGCGGAACCAAATTCTTTCGTAAAATGATTGGCAAGCTCCTGATATTCGGAAATATTATATTCTGACCCGTCACAAATGAGGTAATTATCAGGTGCAGTATTTCCCATATAACTGATTATTTCACCTATAGGTGTATTCGATTCATTTAATCCTAAATCTTGTAATGTTAAGTTTCCCTGAAGAGTAACACCGTTAATCTGCGGTTTTCCATTTAAATCCTTATAATCAGATACACCGCCACCACCTGATGACTGAATACTTTTGATTTTATACCATGTGTCTGTCGACCTAAGATATTTATAATAGTCTCCGGTATCTAAACAGAAAGCGGAACTGCCGGTGTCTACATAATGCGGAAGCTTTTCTATATCTTTTGATAATCCCTCGTAGTTTCGTTTCTTACGATTTGAACTTGTTGCAACAAAACTTCCCAGATCCCATATTTCATCACCCGGCTTGTATTTTTTCCCATCTACAATTGTTATATTTTGTCTTCTCATTTTATTTCCTCCATTTTTGGTGATTATAATATTAGTGTAAGGCGTTAAGATGTGTTAATTTATTTAATAAATAATTAGATTTTTTAAGATGTTTTCATAGGATAAGAAAAATTCATTCTGACTATATTATTTAAGCTGCGTGCGACATAAGCATATAAATCACCCTGTTCATCTATTTGTAGATAAGTTACTTTGCTTATATCAGTTTCATCTATACAAGGATACCAAATTCCAAAGATTTTGTATCTAGGTTTATATTTTTCATTTAATATCTTTGCAAAAGTATTTCGGCCTACAGGTAAAGTTCCCTGAACGGAAATATTTATTATATTATTTTCTATATATGCATAATTTAATTCTAAATTGCTACTTGTTAAAGAGATTTCATTTGAAATATCTTTATACGTAATGATTTCGTTATCCGTAGAAGAATTAGATGGGGTAGATTTATATTTAATACAATATAGCACAGATGTATTTGTAGGTCTTGAAGTAAATGTAGTTGTACCTTTGGCCCCGCTCCAATCATTTAAGTGAACTGAACGTCCAACATTTGAAGATGACACGCTTATCTTATCATAATTAGATGCGGCAAACGTATTTTTATTATCCGGCAAGATAGAAGTATCTACCCAAAATGACGGGTCATTTTTATTGTATCCAATAAACATTTGTGAAGTAGCATCCTGATGATTTCCAACAGAAACACCGGTACCGGTGTTTCTGGCAGCAGTACCGCTGCCTCTAAGAAACTCGCCACGTAAATCAGGTACAGAAAAGGTGGTTTCTCCATCACCGCCAAAATAATTCGCAGAACCAAATTCTTCGGTAAAATGATTGGCAAGTTCTTGATATTCGGAGATATTATACTCTGCTCCATCACAAACAAGGTAATTTTTAGGCGCAGTATTTCCCATAAAACTGATTATTTCACCTATAGGCGTATTTGTCTCTTTTATTCCCAGATCTTCTAATGTTAGGTTTCCCTGAAGAGTAACACCATTAATCTGCGGTTTTCCATTTAAGTCTTTATAATCAGATACACCGCCGCCTGATGATGATGACTGAATACCTTTAATTTTATACCATGTATCTGTTGACCGGAGATACTTATAATAATCTCCGGTATCTAAACAAAAAGCGGAACTTCCTGTGTCTACATAATGCGGGAGTTTTTCTATATCTTTTGATAATCCCTCATAATTTCTTTTTTTATGAATTCCGCTTGTTGCAACAAAACTTCCTAAGTCCCAAATTTCCTCATCTGGTTTATATTTTTGTCCATCTGCAATTGTTACGTTTTCTAATATCATATTGATACCTCCAGTTTTAATTATTTTTTATTATTTTCTTTTATATATTACAAACCACATTAAGTAATGTGTTTTGCGTCGTAAGTTAAAGTGTTAATTATTAATTAATACTTGTTCTAATTTACTTAGCCTTTCTTCAAAATCTATGTTTTTAGTATATAATTTTTGTATCATCATTGTATTTAAGGCTATAAATTCTTCATATCTAAGTGAATAGATATATACAGGATTACCGTCTTCATCAAACATTTTATGTTCCTTACAGGTTTCAGCATTGGCATTATGAACTATTCCTTCTGCTTTGTGTTCAGTCATTTGGTCTTTGCAGAATCCTGCAAAATCAAAGGCAGTCAGCCCGCACTGTTCAAGAGCTATTTCTACATCCTGAGATATGAAACCGACGTGCGTCCTGCCTGATTCTCCATATTTGAATATATAAGATTTTGGCTGTAGCAGCATGAAGAAGTTAATCCATTTATCATCTAAATTTTTTATGTCTTTTTTTTGATTACGGTCTGATGTTGAAATAACGGCATTGTTAGAATATATTTGTTTCCATTCCCTGCCTGCTTCACCCAAATCATACTTTTCACGTTCATTTGGAAGTAAACATGTTTGTACATATCCGGTAACTCCAAGGTAGAAAGAATTAAGTTCATATAAGTTGGGAATTCTAAACGCATTAATTGTAAAAGACTTGATTTCTTTATGTCCAATTACTGTCGTATATCTATGATCATACTCATAATCATCAACATTTGTCTTGAAACCTACAGTGTTTTTATAATCCATTAAAATATCAGAAGAACCTTCCAAGGTAGCAGCTATCTCTGATTTTTTGACTTCCCCACATATATTTGCGCTAATTGCGCCGTTAGGAATTGTCTCGGAAAGAGCATTATCTGGTATTAAGATTTTAATATTTTTATCATCAATGGCTGCATGTATATTAAATATCGAAACAGAAGCATACGGTTCTGATTTAGGCGCATATAAGTCCCAGGTTGAAGTTGTGCTTTTTACTATATATATTGGATAAGAGCAGTCACCCTCTTTTAAAAAACTATTTAATTGAGGGTCTACGGAGTTTTCGTTTTTGAATAATATGTAAATTCTTGTTGTTGATTTTCTTCCTCTTCCTGCAATATCTAGTTCTATTGTATGGTTAATGTATCTCTTTAATATTTCAATTCTTGCAAAATTTACATAGCCATTAACACCAGATACACCATATCTGCGAGCTACTATAGTACCTCCTAATGTTGACAACTCGCCAGTCAAAATACCGCCTGACTTTGGAAGAAATTTTTCAAATATATTAATCCAATTCCCCCACTGAACCTCCGTCATCCCTTGACTTGGAATGGATACCACACCGCCATTTCTGGTTTTAATAATCCCATTATTTACATTATAAACTAACTGATAAATGTAGCTGCCTTTTCTACTAACAAAACCATTTGTAATATTATTTTCATTTTCAGTATCTTTTGTACAAATATAAAATCCGGTAGTAGTTGCATTATTCCAATTGGAAACTGGAACTACATTTAATGTTTCGACATCTGTCCAAGCGGTCCATGAAGATAATCCGGTCGGATTATTACACTCCCTTTTATATAATTTAGTTGTATTATTGTTTCCTACAGACCATACAAATTGTAATATTTTATATTTAATAGTTGCCGTTGAAACAACAAACCCAAAATGACAGAGGTTTTCATCCGGTCTATTTAATACAGGTTTTTGAGTACTGTGGATAGATTGATAAAAGCCATTATCTATAGCTGAATCCCAGTCATAAATAATGGCTCCTTGTTTTTTTAAATTGATCATATTGTTCGATATACTGAGTTGACCATTTGCTTCTACAACCAAATTTTCTTGCCAACTGGGATTACCATCATTATCAGTTCCCCAAATTTTATTTGGATTATTTAAACCCTTTGTTACAATACCATCATGGTTTTTTGAATTAATATTAGCAGTAACTTCTTTCCATTGGTTCCAAACAATGATTCCGTTGGATGACGTATTATAATCGCGTGTCCAAATTTTACTTTTATAAAAAACAATTTGATGATTGTTTACAACAAATCCTGTAAATTTTTCAATCATGTTGTTAGGTGAAGTCGGTGTATTTTGTGCGTCATAAGAGGATATATAGTAACCGGTAGTTCTGGCTGCATCCCAATCAGCTATGCTGGTTGGTGTTAATCCAATTTCTTCATCCCTCCAATCAGGGTAGCCATTTGCGTCAGTTTTCCATACCTGATTAGCATGTCCGTTTCCTTTGGCTACATAGCCCTCGCTGTCTTTTGAGTTTGCTTTCCAAGTGTCGTTATCGGTTGTTTTAAATCCGCTGTCATTTGTTAGTTGACTGGTTTTTGAAGGAATTATCGGCTTATCGGTCAAATCATAATAACTTCCCGAAAATGCCACTGTTTTTAAATCGAACAACCATTTTTTGATTTTGCCAAATATAACAGACACTTTTTCGCCGCTTGTTATATTTGTCCTTTCTGTGGCTTGGATAAATGACGGTGTCTGGTCGTTTGTTGAGACATTAGGTACATTGCCGAGTCCTATTTCAGATTTCGTGTATTCAGGTTTAGTTTCAGCTTTTGCCCATTCGTGTACGTCGGATGCGGGCATGGAAATAGGCTTATTTTTTATAAAAGAGTCGCTTGAAGAATCCGTTGCATGCCAGTCTGCCTGAACATTTGCCTGCGAATGTTCCTCAATTTCGTCAAGTTTTTTCTTGTCCTCGGCTGACATAAGCCCGTGAGTGGTTTGTGTGGCGGGAGGGAAGACGGCGTCAGAGTCTGCTGTATATTTGCTGCAAACGTCTTCAAGGACATATCTTTTTAAAAAATTACCCTGTGGTATAACGAGGTGTACTTCGTCGCATAATTTTAGGGTAATATTATTTAGTGTGACAATATAATTATTATTTTCATATGTCAGACGATAAGTATTTGGGTTGTCCGGATATATTTCTGTGACTGTACATAGATAAGTCATATCCTTATTTGAAGTTATGTTTTTCTTTTCTACTGCCTGATATATAGTGTCACATATAGATTTGCTTATGTCATTTATCAATTTCTATCAGTCCTCTCATAGTGGGTTCTACAATTGTGTGTATATATCCGTCGCCGCCGCGTTTTTCGTAATCGTCGAACAAATCCCAAAAGGCGTCCTTTTCGAGTTCTGACCATTTGCCGATAGTTTTATATTCATTGTAATATCTGATGAGGCTGTCTTTAAGCTTTTTGATTTCTGTTTCATTACTTTTGCGCTCCATCTCATTGAGCGTAGATGATATTTTGTCAACAGTTTCCGCAAGACGGGTTAGCTTCTGCCCGGTTTCAATTAACATTTTGTGGTCGGCGTCTATATTTTGTTTCCATCTGACAGGCTTACCAATGTAGACGGAAAATTTACCTATGACGTCGATAATTGATAAAAATCCGTATATAATTATGAATATTCCTATAATAATATAGGTAATATCAAGGTTAAATAATTTTGTTATTGATTCCATTCATTGTTCACCAAGTCTTTCTCGTGTCAGTACACTATTTTGCTTTTTGTATTCCCGCAGCGACAAGTTTTGCAATTTTTCTTCTTTTTGTCAGGCCTTTTGCTTTTTTATAATCGCTCTTGTTTGTGCAGAAAAATGTTTCAATAAGAACGGCGGGAGGATTTGTGCTGTTAAGCATATATAAATCGTTTCGTTTAATAATGCCTCTGTCCCTGAAAATCTTAGCAATCTGGTTTTGGATGGCGGAAGCATATTTTTTACCTTTATCAGAGATATATAAAACTTCGCAGCCATTTGCGGACGGAGATGCGGCGTTTAGATGTAATTCAATTACAAGCTCGTAATTTCCGGAATTAATAATGTCCAATTTGTGAGCTTTCTCCTGCTTGGATGATGTAAATTTCTTTTCCGGACATATGATTGTATCAACCTGATGTCCGTTTTTTTTCAGCTGTACAGCGAGCTGCTTTGAAAAATTTTTGCACCATTTGTATTCGATGCATCCGCCGTATGACCTTCCGTCCGCGCTCGTATAGCTGCCGTTTTTTAATCTGGAGTGTCCAACTGTTAATGCTATTTTCATGTATTATCATTCTCCTTATTTGATTTAATATTTATTTCAACGCCGAGTATTTTGGCAAGTGACGTCAGCGCTTTGCCCACATAAAGGGTAATTGCCGATGTCATCATTAACATAGGTGTTATGCCGATTGAAGACAGGTCTGTCGCCTCGAAGCAGAATGACGTGCCGACAAAAATAGCTGCAATAATAAAAGCCTTTATGAGGCCGGCTAATAATTTTTTTATGTCAAATGCCATATTCATGTTGCCTATGTTATAGTAAATACCGGCAGCGATGTTTATGATTATCGCTATAAAAAGAACGGGTAACATTTTTAAAATTTCGTTCATATATATTCCTTCTTTAATTTAGTAGTTTTGTGTAATTGATTTTAAGTTCTTTTCCGTATAACAAACTTTTATATAAAGCATATGTTTATTATTATTTTATTTATTTGTCTTCCAATAGTTCCATGCTTTTTCAGTTTCAGGTTTGTAGTAGTATGCGATAAGTCTGCCGTCATACCCCTCGTCAAGCCATACGGGCTGGCAGTTCATCTTAGCATACATTACTATCTGTTTTATGTTGCACAGTTTAATCAGATTATCTTCGCCGTAGACGTCTTTTACGTCGTCAAAAGTTTTACATTTTAACAATTATTTGTTACCACCTTTCAGGTTATGAGGCGTCATTATGTTTACGGTGCAAAAAGATACAGTAATGAAAATGGCGCCGTGAGCTATATCCAGAAACGGTAAAAAAAAGGGACAACCTATTCATAGTGAATAGGTTATCCCTTTATATAAATGTTGTGCGCCCGGCACGCTGCTTTTACGGGCGAAACTCGTTGTCACAATTCACTATTATCCATTTCTGTTTTATGTCAGAAGTCAATTAGTCCTCCTCGATGAGGGCAAGGTCAAGTATGTTGCCTTTGGCGTCAGCCATAAGGTCGCATGTAATTGTTATTGATGATGGGTCTCCGTTGTTAGTGAAGCCAAGCGACATAGTGCTCTGTGGTACTACCTTATATGCGGTAAGCTTGTATGGAAGAACTTCGTCGTTCTCTGTCTTCATGATAGTGTCGCCGTATACTGTAAAGCTCTTTGGTAAGCTTGTAGATTTGATGTTGATTCTCTGAACACCTGAATTCATCTCTTTCATATAGTATACGATTACCTTGACAGTATCTGCGTCTTTTGTAATTGTTATGTTCTTTGCGTCTGCCGCTTCCGTGTATGTAAGTTCAGTTCCGCAGTCATCGTCTCCTGCGTATACGCATATGCTGTCCTTGACAGGAGCCTCTTTGAGCGTTACAGTTGCTGTTGTCTCTTCTGCCATTACGTCAAATTCCTCCCTTGCAAGGAATTTGGCGTCTTTGCTCAGCTCGCCGCCTGTTATCATCTGCCAAAGCTTAACAGTCTGAATCTGTGTTTCGATAGTGAGCGTTCCGCTTCTCTCGCCTGCAAACTGGATACGTTTAGGGTGTCCCTTTCCGCCGTAAGCAAACACTGATTCACCTGTAAGCTCAGTAGTCGATACGTTTGCAAAGTCTAAGTTTAAAAATGGTTTCTTTGTAGAATAATCTACGAAAATAAGGTCGCATACCTCTCGGTTTGCCATGTTTGAGTTTGTCATAATATTATCCTCCTTGGAATGAAAAGTATTTATAAATTAAGACATTTAAATACAAATCTTGTATTTTTAGTCTTATTTATCGTTATCAATTGTTTTAAACCAAGCGCCCGCGTCAAAGCGGTGGTCTTTGTCTCCCCACGCGGCAACGCTCATAGACTGTATATCATATATGATGTTGTTTGACAGTCTCGCAAAACAATCCCATACCTGATAAACTGTTAGGCTCCATATGTTTAATATGTTAAGTGAATTGCTTTTACTAGCTACGGCTGAAATAACATTTCCGAGTTCAAAATTCTTATCTGGTTCGGAATGACGTCTATTTGATTTGCCTTTTTGAATCTTTTTCATTATTTCAGCCGCTTTTTTGCTTTTAATATTATTAACGTCTTCCGACTGGTATTTTATGTAGTTGCGCTGGTAAATGAGATTACAGACATTATTGTAATTTTTTCTGTTGATTGTACCGATAATGTCTTTGTCTTTTTTTACTATGAAGTATTTGTTGGTGGGAGAGTAGATGACCGTGTCAGCCATAAAAAAGTTAAAGATTTTTTCTAATAAAGATACCATCTGGTTGCTGCCGGTCAACAGTTCAAATATATTTATTTTTGATTTTTCTTCTTCGGGCAGCATATCGTATTGTTCTTTCAAACCCGACATTTCAAAAAAAGACTGTGCAGACATTGATAGTATACCGAGATAATATTGATATGTCTGAATACCTATAAATGAAATATCTTTTAGAGTCGGTGAAATGATGCCGCCTGTGTCCTGTATATAAACAGGGCCTGGTGAAAGTAAATCAAAATAGCTTAATTTCAAGTAATCACCTTCCTGTAGTTTGTTAAGTAGTGCCAATGTTCTGTTATTTTAAAACAAAATGCCGGTTTAACCGGCGTTTATATAGATATATAGAATACAGGCGGCAATACGTTCAGACTGGAAGTACCGCCGCCTGTGGAAGAGGATTAGGGTATACCATTAAAAGAAAGCCGGTTATTATTAAAAAAAACAGTGTAAGCGCTGGAAAATCAAGGCTTTCAAGAGTTTATAAAATCATTTCAGATTTTATTTTCCCTGCATTTTTTTATTCTTTTTATATTGTTTATAGCGCTCGCAGCCTTAGAACAGCTATTGCAGTATTGTTTGTTGGTTCCGGTTATTTTTATTACACGGCCGCATTTTTTGCACTGCTTAAATCCCTTTTTGAAGTTTGCTATGTACTGGTTGCCTATATTTTTAAATTCATGTATTTTGTATGAGGTTTCGCCGGAAGCTTTTAATTCTATCTGTATATTGAGATTGTCAATCTTTTTTCCAAATGAAATATAGCCGTTCTTATATAATTCGTGTAGCAGCTCGTTTCTCTTGGCGCATGTCAGGGTTACGTTTGCAAGCTTAAATATTTCTGAGAGCCCCTTTGAATCCTTTTTATTAATCCAGCCGCCGCATTCCATATATCTGGCGACGGCGAACAGTGTGAACATAACTTTTTTTTGTCTGTCGTCAGGCAGCATATTTATAAGATTTATTTCGTCTATATAAATAGGTACAAACTCCCTCTCTTTTAACCGATAATCTATGTTTTCACTGAACAGTCCCTGACATATTGAAATAATTCTTTTGTGGTATGTGTATTCCTGATAGTTTTCAATTTCAAAATCAGATAATTTTTTCTTTACAAGTTCAGATAAAGAGTCCGCGTCCGTAGCATTATTAAAATAATATTTTGCGATGAGGGTAATCAGATAGCCCATAGAGAGCTCGGCAGGTTTTTGATTTGATACAAGTATGTTTCTTATATATTCTTTTTCATTTAATATGTACATTATCAATATCCTCCAATCGTCTGCAAATTAAGTCGCCAATAGTATCCCAGCAAAATTGTCTGTTTCCTTTACTTTCATATGTTATGTCGAGTATTATGTTGAGGCGCTCGTCGTCGTTAGGGCATATTTCTTTTGCCATGCCGTTGAATTTTTTGTAGATAAAGCGCCTGTTTCTGTTTGAAGCGCCCTTGTCAAATTGTTTCGTGTTCTTATATTCCCTTACGCATTCGCGGTAGTATTTTTCTAAGTCCGCTAGCGCCTGTCTGTGTTCTTTGGTGCAACGGCGTTTTACTTTTAGTATGTTATAGTCAAATACAGAATTTTTTCGCAGTTTGGATTTGTAATTGTCTAATTCATTTTCAATGTATCTGCATATTTTGTTCATAGAGCAGTCGCCTAATCCAACAGGCATCCTGCGCTCATACCAGAAAAGGAACTCTCTCTGTTCGTCGGACAGAGAAGCTTCATTATTATATAAGTCCTCGACGGAGCAGTTGTACAGTGCTTGACATTTGTCGCTGCTTTCCCTAATATACTTTTTATACTCATGTTTTGTGTCTTCGTACACATATATCATGAAATAAGGTTTTCTGTAAGCGCAAATTGACTGCAAATATTGATCGTCCTCGCATGCCTTTAAATTATGCCACGAACTTGGCATAGGCTTTGACTGTATTCCTTTGATTTTGTCAAGTTCATTTTGCTGATAAAGCTGCCCGCACGCAATTCTGTATTCCAATTCCCTGTATTCGTCGGAATCTTTTTTGAAACCGGACTGAACCTCCATCATTGAGGTTATGTAATTCGTAATTGTGCCTACTTTATTGCCCATTCCGTTTTTATTAGTTTTTTTGACTTCATTTTCAGTGACAACTATCTTTGATGTGTTGTGCTGGACACATTCTATTGCGGGAAGTGAACGGTGTCTATTTTTCAGTATGTCGTTATTTGTAGAGAAAAGAATATCGCTGTCCCAGTCGCATCCGTTTTCAGCCATACAAAATGTGTCCCATGCATTTATTATTATGATTGTTTCCATGTAGCGATACCAGTACCGGCATTCGTCAGAGCAGTTCACGGTACATTTTCTTATATTATTGTGGCTTGTCATCGGACTTCTGAATATGACAATTTCATCCTCGTTTCTGTCAGCCCAGAACTTTGAGTAACATTCACCGGCTGCTAACAGGCCGGTTACTTTGAGGCCGCATACCGACTGCATAAGTGCGTAGGGGTCGCCGCTTGCAATCTGGTAATTGCCGTCAACAGACAGTTTTCCTATTTTGGCGTCGTCGATTTTTTTCTTAATAAATCTGTGGACCGAGTCGATTACATGTGGTTCGTCAAGCATATATCTGCTTGTGAACAGCGCGCGCTGCCACGAATTTACCTCCGTATTCTCGGTTAGTCCTAAAAATTTCACCGTTGAATCGTAGTCGCCGCACATAGCATCTTTTAATTTTTTGACGGTTGGCGAACACAGCGATTCTATGTCCTCGTCGGTAAAATCATAAGACTGTAGGTACTGGTAATTAACTTCCCTTTGTTCCTCTAATATGCGGGGGGATATTTTTGTCACTGAAAAATTGTAGCCGCATTCACGGCAAGCGTCCTCATAGCTTTCTATGCTGTCGTAAGCCGCCCACATTTTAAGCGACGACTCTGTCACTATCATTTCACATTTGCGTATATCCTGTACATTTCCCCAAATATCTTCGACCATATAATTTCCGTTGTTGTTTTTTTCAACAAATTCGATAATTGGAAAAGGATAGAGCATTCCTTTGAACCATGCGTTTCTAAGGCATACGCCGCCGGGAACGTAATCGAGCCCGAGTGAACCTGCAATGCGCTCCATATATTCTATAGTGCACAGGCTGAAACCGTCTGAAACTATATTTTGCAAATGCTTGCCGTAAATATTCTGCATTACCGGACTGTCGCCGTCGTTTCCGTCATCAATTGAGATTACATCCGCAATATATTCGGTAACGCAGTCCCTCACTACTAATATGCCGTTCGGATTGCATATAGGGCGGGACGCCGAGCATGTAAGCGCTTTATATGCCTCGTATTTTGCGGGATTGACGGGAACATCTTTATTCCTTTTACATTCGCAAAGCTCGTTAAGTCTGTCTATATATATCGAATTGCAGAACAGTAAAGTATTGTTTTTAAGTCCTCCCGTGGTTCCGACAAACCTGCGATAGTTTATACCGTTGACATTTACGCCCTTTTTTGCGGTTGCGCGGGCAAAATCTGTTTTCTTGTCTATGACGACCTGCAAAAATATTGTTGAAAAGTCTATTTCACTTATTTCTTTATTCAATATTTTTTTTGCCATTATTCGAAATTCCTGTGCTTCAAATAACGAGACTAACTCTTGAAACTTAAAAGCCTCTTTTTTTGTAATTTTCAAATCCCAGTTTGAATATTTTAACTTGTTTGTTCCTATTTTATATATCTCATATTGTGGTATGTTAATCCCCGCCATATTATCACTCCTTTGAATTAAATATCATTTAGATGAGAAATTATTGCGAAGTTTTCTTAGTTCCGCATTTTGAAGACACCTTTTTTCAAATCTTTGGTCGGCCGCGATTCTCGCAGCTATATCAGCCATAGTATGGTGTGCGTCATAATCCTTTCTATATATCTCGCCTCCAAAAAATTTACTATTTTCGTTAATGTGTCTGTTGTTGATTTTTAGAACCATAGTGTATTTTCCTCCTTTTGCAGCTTTTCTGTTATGTTATTTCTCCGTTTTTATTTCAACAGAACTAAAAAATATTGCGGTTGACATATCAGAACAGATGTTCTATAATGCAATTACACTCTTAAGAGAAACTAGGTAAAATTACATAATAAAAACAAAAGTGCAGGTGATAATATGAAAGAAAAAATAATAAGTCATAGGGCGAAGAAGCAAAATTTGCGTACAATATTGAAAGATTATTATGCGGATAACGCCAAGAAACTGCGTGGAATGGCCGATAAAATCTTGTTCAGGCTGGGCCTTTCGCACTCAGTCGATTACGGTGAATTTTACTCGTTATCCAATGAAGTGTTTGTCGATGTTCTGGGAAGATATGACAATTCACAGTCGTTTGATACGTTTTTGTATTCATGTCTTGTCAATAGGTTTAAAACATATCTGACAATGAGCAACAGATATAAGCGAAAAACAGTTTTACAGATAAAAAATGAGGATGAATACGGCAATGTTATCTTTGTCGAAAAACATGTAGGCGATGATTCTCTTGACAGAAATATTGCTCCAAGCGGCAATAAGATGAGTGATACCTTCGTTACATTAGGAGAAACGCTCCCGGATGGGTTTAATTTGGAACAAGAGGTAATTGAAAAGGAGGGACAGGAATACAGCGATAGGATGCAGGCGTATCTTGACAGATTGTCCACGCTTCAAAAGAATGTGCTGCAATTGACGGCTGACGGATATTCGCCCGGCGAGATAAGGGGGATGCTGAATATAAGCGTCAGGCAGTATAGCGACTGCAATGCGGCGATTCATGCATACAGGAACGTATCGGTACTTTATTGATGTGAAACGGAGGGGTATACAATGGCGAAACCTAGGAAACAGACTTATACAATGGATATGTATTTAAAAAAAATTGCCGATAAGGATATACGCAACGACGCGGATGTTCAGAGGCAGTTTGTCTGGAACAGTGAACAGATTAACGGACTTATAATGACGGTGCTCACGGAAGACTATATACCGCCTGTGATTTTGGGTGAAGAGGATAACTCACAGCTTTGGATTGTGGACGGCGGACAGAGAAGCGGGGCCTTTAGGAAATTCAGATACGGCAATTATAAGATTTCACCGGCTATTGAAAATTCAATTGTTCGTTTCAGTTCAAAAATGAGGGATGAACATGGAGAAGTCGTTACGGACGGCGACGGCAACTTAATATGGGAAGACTCTGAGTTTGACATAAAGAATAAGACATATGAACAGCTGCCGGAAGAACTGAAAAAGAGGTTTGACGAATACCAGATTGAGACAGCGATTCATGAAAATTGTGACGCCCACCGTATTTCACAGCTTATCAAGAGGTACAACAATCATACATCTATGAACACGAGCCAAAAGGCTTTTACTTATATTGATAATTTTGCAAGAGATATAAGAAGAATTACTGAGAGAAGTTTTTTTATTGAAAACAGTGATTTTAATGAAAAGGAAAAAACTAAAGGAGTGCCTGAAAGGGTTGTTGTTGAGACTGTAATGTGCATGTTTCATCTTGAAAATTGGAAAAAACAGACCAAGTCAATATGTAGTTATCTCAACAAAAATGCGACTAAGGATGAGTTTGGAAAACTTTCCGACAATTTGCGCAGGCTTGAAAAGATAATTAAAGACGATACAAAATATATATTCAACAGCAAGAACTCATTTATTTTTTTGACGCTGTTTGACAGGTTTACTAATCTTGGAGTTAAGGACGCAAAATTTGCAAAATTTTTGATTGATTTTGAGCGAAAGCTCAGATTCATTAAGGTGGAAGGCGAGCTGTTTGACGAGGTTGACAAAGGAAAAGGCACTAAGGATAAGTCGGTGATAACTGCAAAATTAAATTTGCTGGAAAATCTTATGAATGCTTATTTCGGTGTGAAAGACAGCCCTTGCATTGAACATATTGAAACAGATTACAGCCGTATGCAAGTTGAGACATTTATATCGGAGAATGTCGGGGTTGATATTGAACAACTCCATGATGATATAGATTTTTACAGCGAAACTTTGGACGACCTTCAGGATAAAACTATAAAGGTGGGCTCAAAATTGCTGAGCGAGAACAACAGATTATCGCTGCTTGCGATGATTGCCTACTCGTATAAGGAGGATAAGGACCTTGACGACTGGCTTGCCGAATATGCCCGGACTAATAATACGTTCTTTTATGACCAGAAAAAAAATTATATACATATGAAAAAAGATTTTGAAAAATATATGAAGCAAAAAATTACCCTTTTTTAAAAACATTACGGTTGCGCCCCCTTTGTATTATATGAGATAATCAGTTAAACAAGTCAAACCGCGCCGTTGTATTATTAATACAATTTAACGATTATAATTTACACGCATTTGTTTTGTGATTAATAAATGAATTATATGGTTATTGCATATATGCGGGGTTTGATTAATTAAAAAGGAGGGCAAGGTTATGAAAGGAAAGATAAGAAAGACGATTGTCATAGGCACCACGGTGATGCTGGCAGTATGCTTTATAGTTCAGACAGGCATAATTCAGGCGTTTAATGTCAAAAAGAAAGTGAGTACGATTACGCTGGCTGCCGGAAGCTCGAAAAAAGTTGTCCTGCAGGGGAAAGCGCTGCGTACAATTAAAAATTCAAAAAATAAAGTTGACGTCAAATGCGCCAACAAAAAGATTGCAAAGGTTACAAGAACAAAAAAACAGAAAAAAAATTACTCTTTTACAGTGAAAGCACTGAAAAAGGGCAGCACAACAATAACCGTGAAATATAAAAAGAAGAGCGTAATAATTAAGATTAAGGTGAAAGATAAAGAACCGGGAAAAATTTCAAAAAATCCAGATATTTTGCTTCCGGCACCTACGCATAACGGACCGTCTGTAACAGAAGCGCCGAATCAGCCCCCGTCGCCTACAGTCAGGCCGCTTAGAACCCGCATTACGGTTCCTGACTCAGAACCGGAGTCGGTGGGAGATTACACAAAGCTTACAGATCTTACTACATACTCCATTGACGGAAGATATAAGGTCAATATTTGGAGAGATTCAGAGGATTGTTATTATTATAATGTAGTGTGCGACGGCTTACAGGTTGTGGAGATATCTCCGCTCGGCCTTGTATTATCTGATACGGACCTCTCGACAGGTCTTGTCTGCGACAATAAAGGCTCATATGTTGATGAGATTTACGAGGAGTTTGAAACGATGACGCTCGCAAATGCAACGTCGGTGAATAATTGTCAGGAGAGGACAATAAGGTTTTCCAATGATGACGGAGCATACTTTGATTTGCTTGTGCGAGTTTACAATGATGGTTTTGCATACCGTTACGCTGATGTAACTTATGGAAACGGAGCGGAACTGGTATGTACTGAGGAGACGTCTGCAATTGTATTTCCTGAGGGCACTGTAACTTGGGGAGGACTTGCATGGATTAATACGTGCGAAAATGGATTTGACAAAAAAGAATATAACCGTTTTGTGAATGATTCGGCGGAATATCATCCACCTCTGCTTGCAAATGTGGAAGATTACTGGATTTTGACAAGTGAGGCTCAGATTTACAATAATAATGGGGAATTTTGCAGGAGCCGCCTTGCAAAATCGGCCAGAAGCAACGTGTTGAGATGGGATTTTGGCGACGCAAGGGATGAGACAATTCCGCTTGAGGAACAGGCGAAAAGAGATAATACCAGTCTTGACCTTGTCAATGTTGACCAGAAAGACATAACTGAAGTTGAGACGGTAAACGGTTTCTCAACACCGTGGAGGGCAATGGTTATATCAAATAATTATAATAAGTTCTGCACGAGCACACTTATTACAAACTTGAATCCTGCTCCGTCAGAAAGTAAACATGCTGAACTTTACAGCGATACAAGCTGGATAAAGCCCGGAAAAGTACTCTGGTCGTGGTGGTCGGATGGAAATAATCAAGGTAACTTTAACATGCATAAAGATTACATAGACATGGCGGCTGAGTACGGATTTGAATACATATGTCTTGACGTGGGCTGGAGGACGTTTGAGGACAGACTTGATGAATTGTGTGATTACGCCGATTCAAAGGGAGTAAAAGTATTTTGCTGGATTAATTATTGGGAGATGACTACGCCTGAGGATATGGAAAAATTGTTCTCGAAATGGGCGGAGGCGGGAGCTGTCGGAGTTAAGACCGATTATTTTGAAGGCGAGGAGCAGCAGGTTCTGAATGTAATGGAGAATGTCGCTGTAATAGGGGCAAAGTATCACTTTATGGTCTTGTATCATGGCTGTATAGCGCCTGGGGGAGAGAGCAGGACTTACCCTAACATTCTTACGACTGAAGCGGTGCTGGGAGAGGAAAACCGTATATGGAGCAATAATCCGTCGTCGGCAAATTGCCTGATGTTCCCGTTTACTAGAAATATACTGGGCTCAATGGATTACACTCCGGCTTGTAAGGATATAAAAAACAACAACGGTGAGACAGAAGGATTTGCGATAGCAAAATCAGTAGTTTATGAATCCGGACTGATTCATCTTGCCGCACCCGCCAAAGAGTACAGGGATTATGTTGGTTTGCCGTTTTTACAGGCGTTGTATCCTACATGGGATGAATCATTTATACCCGACGGTGAAGCTGAGCCGGGTGAGTTTATTACATATGTGAGAAGACATGGCGGAGAGTGGTTTATCGGTTCGATGACAAAAGATGCCAGAACAATGTCGGTAAAGCTTGATTTTCTTGAAAGCGGAAAGGCATATACCGCATATATTTATTCGGCAGATGAAGATGGTATGCTGACCGTAGAGGAGAGACAGGTTACTGCCGGAGGACAGATGGATATCTCACTTGAAAAGCTGGACGGTGCGGTAGTTTACATTTCGGAATAACAGTTGAAATTAATGGTTTGTCCTATATTTGGACGGAGTTAAACCGAGTTTCTTTTTAAAAACTTTTGTAAAGTAATTGCCGTTTGAAAAACCACATAGCGAGGCAATCTCGTTTATTCCAAGGTTTGTCATGGTTAAGAGCTGCATTGAATGTTCGAGTCTCACATTTGTCAAGTATTCAATAGGGGTTATACCCATTTCATTATGAAATAAACGCGAAAGCTGTGAGGGTGTTAATCCAAGGTTTTTACTTAACTCTGACAGGGAGATGTCTGTATTATAATTAGTGTTAATCTGATTGACTGCATCCGTAATCTGGCTGCCGGATGAGCCGGGTGCAGATATCTCCCTCAACAGGGTTGTCAGGAAGTTATACATAAAAGCTCCCGACTCAAAACGTCGGTATTGTTTGCCGTGTTCTAAAAGCTCATACTCATTTACCAGCAATTGAATTGCAGGATTATCTGGCGGAAGTGAGAATGTATCACCGCTGACTTTCTTTATTTCTTCATAGAATTGCTTGGCAACACTTCCGTTGAAATGTACATAAATATACTCCCAGAAGCAGTCTCCGTGATTAGGCAGGTAATATTTGCTGTTGTTTGGCACGCACGTTATAAATCCTTTATTTTTTTCAAGGTTATATAAGCTGCCCTCACTTTCATATACGCCGTATCCGTTAAGCGTGTATTGTATAATATAGCCGTCGTAATTTTTTCTGTCGATATTATCGTAATAATAGTTTTCATTTTGTCTAAGCTCAACCCCCATGTCGTACAAAACCATTGGAAGGGGGGAGATGGCGTCATAATTTATAAAGCCATAAAAGTTATGCGTCATATTTCATATATTCCTTTTTATTTTATCTAAAAAAACATTATTATCCATTAAATACAATTATAAATTATATATTGCGTTAGATATTTTGTTATTCTTTATAAAGACATGAAAATAATTTTTTTACATAGTTAAAAAGCTGTCGGCCGACGCATTAAAATCGCCGGGAGACAGCCTAGGTTTGTAAAAATAGTAAATTAATCTACTGTATAAGGTAACAACGCAACGTGACGCGCCCTCTTGATTGCAACAGTTAAAGCTCTCTGATGCTTTGCGCAGTTTCCTGTAATCCTTCTTGGAAGAATCTTTCCACGCTCTGAGATGTATCTTTTAAGTTTGTTGATATCCTTATAATCTATATCCTTATGCTCTTTATCAACACAGAAAGCGCAAACCTTTCTTCTTCTGCGGTTTGGACGTCTCTTCATAGGAGCATCGGCTCTGTCGCCTTTTTCTGGTTTTGTATAAGCCATGATACGAACCTCCTGACAAATAATAATTAACAACTGTATTAACTAAATGGTAATTCTTCCTCGATTCCGTTAGGGAGATTGATAAATCCATCATCTGCAGCGTTGGAAAGGTCAGGCTGCGGCGGCTGGAAACCTCCCATGCCTCCTGTATTTCCCTGAGCATTTTTGCTCTCTGCAAACTCAATTTCCTCAGCGATTATCTGTACGCTGTATACTTTTTCACCGTTTTTATTGGTGTAGTTGTCGTTCTGTACACGGCCGGCAAGTAATATTTTAGTTCCCTGCTTCAGATACTTTTCAACAAACTCAGCTTGTCTTCCAAATGCAGTACAGTTGAAAAAATCGGCATCAGGGTCACCCTGACGTTTGAATCTTCTGTCCACGGCAAGAGAAAAGCGAGCAATTGC
Organism: uncultured Clostridia bacterium; assembly: GCA_948472945.1. GTDB lineage: Bacteria > Bacillota > Clostridia > Lachnospirales > Lachnospiraceae > V9D3004. Next base: position 48,586 of record CAOKVX010000006.1, on the reverse strand, counting down.
AAGCTGATTTTCACCCTGTGAGTATCTTATATCAGGGTCACGTGTCAGACGACCCATTAATATAATTTTATTCATATTTGAAACCTCCGTTTCTTATGCTTCCTGTCTAACGCATAAGTATCTGAGGACATTTTCCATAATACGAAGTCTTTGCTCTAATTCGGCCGGACTGCTTGATTCAGCATCAAACTGAATGAAGTAGTAGAAGCCTTCACGCATCTTCTGAATTTCATAGGCAAGACGCTTCTTGCCTGCTTCATCGATGTTAGTGATAGTTCCGCCGAAAGTCGTAATATATTCTTTTACTTTTTCAACGGTAGCATTTCTTGCTTCGTCCTCGATCTTTGCATTAACAACTAAGGCTAATTCATATTTATTCATAGTTGCTTTGCACCTCCTTTTGGTCTTTGGCTCTTCCCCTTTGGAAAGAACAAGGAAAAATATACACCACAAGGACTGATTATACCATGTGTATTTCATAAAATCAAGTAAAAAACCAAATATTTTACTTTTTCTTTTTAATAATTTCCCTGACTGATTTTTCGACCTTGTGGCGAGGAAGCATTACCTGATGAGTGCAGCCTGTGCATTTCATCCGTATATCTGTTCCGGTTCTGATTACCTCCCATGTATAACTGCCGCAGGGGTGATGTTTTTTCATTCGCAGTATATCTCCAAGCTGTATATCCATAACGGCTCCTTGTAAATGAATTTTATATGGTTACCCTTGATTAGCTCAACGGCGCCAATTAGAACCCGCCGAGGACGGCGTATTTTGGCGCCGTTGAGCTACATCAATGCAACTATTATCCAGAATATCCAAAATCCCCAAAAGGCTATGGATAAGACAATTTTTGTAAGGCTGTCACCGTATTTTATCCTGTCCCTTATTTCGGTTTTCCTGTCCACGTCCGTCTCGGTATATATCTGTTCAAAGCGATTGTGAATTGAAAAATCATCATTGTCGTCACTGTCTTTAATATTGTTGTTTTTGTCAGAAGATAACATGTAGGTATGCTCCTTTGATTGATATGTGTGCTTGGCGCCGTTGAGCTGGCTGAACATGAATGGTACAGTCCGCGAGCGTACTGTACCATTCGGGTTACGTCATTATTTGCCTGAAGATGAAAGGTACAGTACACTGGCAGCAGTTTGGTATTAATCAATAGCGGCAAGCGCTTTGTACTGGTCGTCAAGCGCTGTATAGAGCGCCTTGTATATCTTATGGTATTCATTATATTTGGCAGTATTTTCGGCAATAGGAGAGCATTTCTTGTCAGTGTGAATCATCTTGTCACATGCATCTTCAACGCTGTCATATATTCCGGCGCCTACTCCGGCGAGAATTGCAACTCCAAGTGCAGGACCCTCGGTAGCCGTAACTGTCATTACGTCACAGTCGTACATATCGGCAAGCATCTGTCTCCAAATCGGACTCTTGCCGCCGCCTCCGCAGGCCATCATAGCGTCAACTTTTGTTCCCATCTCTATAAGTATATCGTTACAATCTTTGAGTGAGAATGATACTCCCTCCATCACGGCGCGAAGTGTATCTGCTTTGCCGTGCATACTTGACAGTCCGAAAAATACTCCGCGGCAGTCAGGGTCGAGATGAGGTGTTCTCTCTCCGTTGAGGTATGGAAGGTAAATAATCTTATTGCTTCCTACAGGAATGTTGTTTATATCCTCGTTAATCAAATCATAAGAATCACAGCCCTTTTCCTCAGCTTTTGCAATGTAGTCCTGACAGAAATTGTCGCGGAACCACTTGAGAGAATGTCCGGCAGCCTGAGTAACGCCCATTATATGCCATGCTCCCGGTACGGCGCAGCAGAATGTGTGTACACGGCCGCAAGGGTCAATTGAAATTTTGCTTGTGTGTGCGAATACAACACCGCTTGTTCCTATTGTTGTAAATGCCTTTCCATCTTTTACGACTCCTGTTCCGACGGCAGCGGCAGCATTGTCGCCGGCGCCTCCTACGACGCATGTCTTTGTTGACAGTCCTGTTTTTGCCGCCATTTCTTCGGTGATATAGCCTGTAATTTCAGGAGACTCATAAACCTTTGCAAGCATGCTCTTATCTATGTCGAGTTTCTCAAGAACTTCGTCTGACCAACAGCGGTTAGGAACATCAAGGAGCTGCATACCTGAAGCGTCTGATACTTCGGTTGCAAATTCACCTGTAAGTATGTATCTCACATAATCCTTAGGTAGAAGTATGTGTCTGCATTTTGCATAATTTTCCGGTTCATTGTTGCGGACCCATAAGATTTTAGAAGCCGTGAATCCTGTAAGTGCAGGATTTGCCGTAATTTCAATAAGTCTTTTGTCGCCAACTTTTTCAGTAATCTCTTCACATTCCTTTGCGGTACGCTGGTCGCACCATATTATTGAAGGACGGATAACTTCCCCGTTTTCATCGAGCATTACGAGGCCGTGCATCTGTCCGGATATGCCGAGTCCTTTGATGTCATCGCTTGATACGCCTGAATCTTTTACGACTTTTGTAATAGTTTCAATAGCGGCGTCGCGCCAGTCCTCAGGTTTTTGTTCTGCCCATCCGTTCTGTGGTGTGTACAGAGGATATTCCTTAGAGGCGGAAGTGATTACAGTGCCGTTCTCGTCAAAAAGAACTGTTTTGGTGGCTGATGTACCAAGGTCAATACCGATTAAATAATTCATTATTATATTATCCTTTCTATCAATTAATTATTCCCGTATTCCCGTGAGCAGCGGCATAAGCGTCCGTCGGACGCCTGTTAAGGGCAAAGCAAAACGGTTTGCAGACCTAAGCGGCCATGCACTGCAGCTTACTGCGGGTAATTATTGGTTTCAGCTAAGCAGCGAATAATACGTGCTTAGACGGATGAAGTAATTTGAAACTTAAAACTCCCGGAAAGTTGTGTGAATCAGACTTCCGGGAGTTGATAATCAGAGTAACATAAAGTCAATCCGTGCCGTTGTCAAACGACTGCTTATTAAGCAAATGGGTTCTCTGTCTTGTAAAGCATTCCCTTAGGCTGATTGAAGCCAATCTCATCAACCTCAACACCAATATACTTGAATACTTCATAGAGAGCCTTGCCAAAGTGTCCGAATGCAACTGCGCCGTGATGAGGATAATTGCCTTCGATAAGAACGTGACGGTAGAAACGTCCCATTTCAGGAATTGCAAATATTCCGATACCTCCAAATGAACGTGTGGCAACCGGAAGAACCTCACCCTGTGCGATATAAGCGCGAAGCTTTGTATCTGCCGTGCTCTGAAGACGGAAGAAAGTTATGTCTCCAGGTATGATGTCTCCCTCAAGAGTTCCGTTGGTAACTTCCTGCGGAAGGTTTCTTGCCATAATCATCTGATACTTCATCTCGCAGAATGAAAGCTTGCCTGTAGCTGTATTTCCACAATGGAATCCCATAAATGTATCATTGAGGGTATAGTCAAATTTGCCCTTAATCTCCTCCTCAAATATATCTGCAGGAACAGTATTGTTGATGTCGAGAAGAGTAACGGTATCTTCAGATACGACAGTTCCGATGAACTCGCTTAAGCAGCCGTAAATGTCAACCTCACATGAAACAGGAATTCCCTTGGCTGTGAGACGGCTGTTAACGTAGCAAGGAACGAATCCAAACTGCGTCTGGAATGCAGGCCAGCATTTTCCTGCAATCGCAACATATTTTCTATATCCCTTGTGCTCCTCAATCCAGTCGAGGAGAGTAAGCTCATACTGTGCAAGTTTCTCAAGAATCTCAGGCTTTTTGTTGCCTGTTCCGAGGTCTTTTTCCATATCGGCAACAACGTCAGGTATTCTCTTGTCTCCTGCATGATTATTGAAAGACTCAAAAAGGTCAAGCTCTGAGTTTTCCTCTATCTCAACGCCGAGGTTGTAGAGAGGCTTGATAGGAGCGTTACATGCAAGGAAGTTGAGTGGACGAGGTCCGAAGCTGATTATCTTAAGGTCTGAAAGAGCAACGACCGCACGGGCAATCGGAACAAATTCCTTAATCATATCCGCGCATCCTTCAGCTGTTCCTACAGGGTACTCCGGAATGTAAGCTTTTGTGTTGCGGAGCTTGAGGTTGTAGCTTGCGTTGAGCATACCGCAGTAAGCGTCGCCGCGTCCCTGAACAAGTCCGCCGTCCTTTGAAGTCTCCTCCGCTGCAGCGCAGAACATTACAGGACCGTCAAAATGTTTTGCAAGAAGTGTCTCGGATATTTCAGGACCAAAGTTACCGAGGAATACGCAGAGTGCGTTACATCCTGCTTTTTTGATATCATCAAGAGCCTGAACCATATGTATTTCGCTCTCCACGATACATACCGGACACTCATATATGTCGTCTGCACCGTACTTCTTAGTGTAAGCTTCAACAAGAGCTTTCCTTCTGTTAACTGACAGTGATTCAGGGAAACAGTCTCTGCTGACTGCCACAATACCGATTTTTGCTACTGGTGAATTATTCATCAAAAATACCATCCTTTCATTAATATAAAAATTATGTGTTTATTTTAATTCATATAAGGAAAAAATGCAAGTACAAGCTTGATATTTTCGAGCTGCTTTTATGGCTTGGGAACTTAAAGTGACAAGCGTACATAAGTAGCCGGTTAGCGGCTAGTTTTACATAAACAGATTAACTCAAACAATTACATAACAATTTACATAATGGTTTATAATTTATACAACAGTTTACTTTATACAACAGTTTACGCCGCCATATGCAAACAGCCCTACTTTGTCAAGGGCCGCTTGCGCTTAGTTACACACGTAACGGTACCGGTGTTCTGACCTGCTGAATCAACAGGTCAGAACACTAAGGCTGCAAAATACGCAGCCAAAGTACCGACGTGTGTAAATACCCCTGTCAAAGTAGGGCTGTTTGCATATGGCGGCTGCCTGCTGAAAGGTAAAATAAATTAGGTGAAATATATTAATAGTAGTGTTTATGTGAAGATGGGAAAATCCCTAAAACGTAAGATATCAAGAAATTCAGGACATAAAACTGATGTATATATCTTTGCAAGTATCTATTATTATTATGATAAAATGCGACTCTTGTTGTAAAATATTAATTCCGGTATTATAGTCTCTAATCTTTCAGTCTTAAAAAGTACTCAGCTAATGTATACTGATTTTCTATTCACATATCCCTGCGTACGGTGTAAATAATCCCTGTGTATGTTTTAAGGAAAAGACTGAAAAAAATAATACAATGATACCCTTGAGTTTTCTGCCGTGAATTGGTATCATTATAATACACAAATATAAATAGAAGCAGGGGGTTTTGTTATGAAAAGAGTCGGATTTTTAACAAGCGGCGGTGACTGCCAGAGCCTTAATGCCACGATGCGGGGAGTTGCAAAAGCCCTTTATGAAAAGGTCGAAGATATTGAAATCATAGGCATATTAGATGGTTACAAGGGTCTTATGTACGGCAATTACAAAAAGCTTGGTCCAAAGGATTTCTCGGGAATACTGACCGAGGGGGGAACAATAATAGGAACGTCGAGACAGCCGTTTAAACTTATGCGCGAGCCTGACGAGAACGGGATGGATAAGGTTAAGGCAATGAAAAATAATTACGAGAAATGGAAACTTGACTGTCTTGTAATTCTTGGCGGAAACGGAACGCATAAAACAGCAAATCTGTTGAGGGAGGAAGGACTTAACGTCATAACCCTTCCGAAAACGATAGATAACGACCTGTACGGAACCGATATGACATTTGGTTTCCAGAGCGCAGTTAATATAGCTTCGGCTGCGATAGACCAGATACACACGACTGCGGCTTCGCACGGAAGGGTATTTATCGTAGAGGTCATGGGCCATGCAGTCGGATGGCTTACGCTTCATGCCGGAATTGCAAGCGGCGCCGACATTGTACTCATACCGGAGATACCTTATGATATAGAAAAGGTAATCGGTGCAATAAACCACAGGACCGAACAGGGTAAGAATTTTACAATATTGGCTGTTGCAGAGGGCGCAATATCGAAAGAGGATGCGCAGCTTAGCAAAAAGGAAAAAAAGAAAAAGCTCAAGGACAGTAAATATCCGTCGATATCCTATCAGATTGGAGCGGAGATTGAGGAGAGGACCGGACATGAGATAAGAATCGCGGTTCCGGGACATACGCAGCGTGGCGGAAGCCCATGCCCGTATGACAGGGTTATATCCAGCAGACTCGGGGCGGCGGCCGGTGAATTTATATCAAAGGACAAATACGGAATAATGGTCGGTATAAAGAACAATGAGATAGTTCCTGTTCCGCTTGAGGACGTTGCGGGAAAGCTTAAAATGGTTGACCCTGAATCATCAATAATTAGAGAGGCCAAGAGTCTTGGAATTTGTTTTGGAGATTAACAATCCGGAGGTATAGTATGTCTTATGTGGCATTATACAGAAAGTTTCGTCCGAATGATTTTGGAGAGGTGAAAGGACAGGATGAGATTGTCACAACTCTCAAAAATCAGCTGAGGCTGGGAAGACTGGGACATGCTTATCTGTTTACCGGTACGCGCGGAACCGGTAAAACTACAATTGCAAAAATAATGGCAAAGGCCGTAAACTGCGAGCATCCGACGGAAAACGGCCCGTGTAATGAATGCGTGATGTGCCGCTCGATACAGGCTCAGAACGCCGTTAATGTCATGGAGATAGACGCGGCATCAAATAACAGCGTAGATAATGCGCGGGAGATAATAGAGTCCGTTCAATATTCTCCGGCGAGCGGGAAATATAAAGTATATATAATTGACGAGGCGCATATGTTATCGCAGGCGGCGTTTAATGCGCTTTTAAAAACCATAGAAGAGCCTCCGTCATATGTAATGTTTATATTTGCAACAACAGAGGTTCACAAAATACCGGTTACAATACTCTCAAGATGTCAGAGATATGATTTTCAGAGGCTGACAATAGATGATATTTCAGGGCAGTTAAGACATATTATTGAAGAGGAGCATGTGGAGGCTGAGGATAAGGCGCTTAGGTATATTGCAAAGGCGGCGGACGGCTCGATGAGGGATGGAATAAGCCTTCTGGACAGATGCGCGTCTTTTTGCATTGGCGGGGAACTAACATACGAGAAAGTGCTTGACGTACTCGGAGCAATAGACACATCCGTCTTTTACGATATGCTGTCTGCCGTTATGAACGGTGATATAAAGAGCGTACTTGACATAATTGACACAGTAATGAATGAGGGGCGCGAGATTACCTGGTTTGTCAATGAGTTTATATGGTATCTCAGAAATCTGCTAATAATGAGTGCGGTCGATGACGGGCGGCAGATGGATGTGATGGAAGAAATGATGGATATGTCTGCCGACAGTCTGGAGCTGTTGAAAACCCGGGCCGCCGAGATTGACAGCGACAATATAATTCGATATATTCGTATATTGTCCGAACTCGCATCGTCTGTCAAATATTCAGGGCAGAAACGGGTTCTTACAGAGGTGGCTTTTATTAAGCTTTGCAGGCCCCAGATGGAGATTGACGTCACCTCTTTGAAAGAGCGGGTGAAGACTCTTGAGCTTCAGGTTGATATTTTAAATAACAGACCTGCGGCAGTCACCACAGTTGATGAAATCGCGGAAGATAAAAAAACGGTGGACACAAAACCTAAAAGGATTGTGCTTCCAAGCGCGCTTGATGAAGATGTGAGGCTGGCGGCAAAAAGCTGGGATGAGATATTGGAAACGCTATCGCCGGCGATAAGGGCAGTCCTCAAAAGCTTCAGGCTAAGCGTGTCGGAGGGAGACAACAAATCAATACTGCTTGTAACTTCAAATGAGGCAATGTATAATATTATCGTCAACTCGATTGAGGAAGTCAAAGATGCCGTCAACGGTTACGTCAGTAAGGAAGTAAATATTACGGTGAAACATATTTCAGAGTCGGATGAGGAATCAGGCGCATACCCCGACATTGCAAGGCTTTTGAAAAATGGGGTTGTTGTAGAATATTGATTGGGTATTGACTGAAATTTCTTATTTAATTAAAAAATGGAGGATAATTATAATGGCAAAAAGAGGCGGAGGTTTCCCTGGTGGAATGGGAAACATGAGCAATCTTATGAAGCAGGCGCAGAGGATGCAGCGTCAGATGGAGGAAAAAACTAAGGAGATTGAGGCTAAAGAGTGGGAGGGAACAGCCGGGGGCGGAGCCGTCACCGTGAAAGTTTCGGGAAAAAAAGAAGTAGTGTCAGTGAAGCTTTCAGAGGAGGTTGTCGACCCTGATGATATAGAAATGCTTGAGGACCTTATAGTTGCGGCCACCAATGAGGCGCTTAGACAGATGGAAAGCGAGTCATCCAAAGTAATGGAATCTTTGACCGGAGGACTGGGAATGGGCGGAGGACTGCCGTTTTAGTTGACTGCCTTTTTAGTTTGGGTTCAAATTTTTTAATGCATTCGAGTTTTTAAATTATTATATTAATATAGCCGTGCCTGTTCATTAATCTATAAACAGCACGGCTTAAACATTTCTCAAACAAAATAATTTGTCTGCCGGATTATTTTTTGTCCAATTTCTTTTCCCTTTTTCGTAAAATTAATTTTGACGCCGGTTTCTCAATTAAATAGGTGGTAAGTGCAGCAATTATAACCGAAACCACAATGCTTAGAATAAAATGTTTCCACATCCACGGTTTATCTCCCAGTTGGTTTGGTTCAGTATCACCTGACCAGTAAGGAATACGGTGTTTTTTTAGTGCGCCGCCAATAAACTGGTGCCACATATACAGATTAAATGAAATCGTTGAAATAAACACCGCAGCTCTGTTAGAGAATATTTTACGGTAAAAAGGAACAGAATATGCGGTAGATATAGCAAAAATAAGGAATAACAGCGACAGGTGGTATCTATAGTGGGTCTGCCATTTTGTCGAATACTGGGAATTGCCGAGAAAATACATCATAAGAAAGTACCCGTATAGGCAGGAAATAGATATAATGGTTGAAAAAATGGCGGCATATTTGTTCCGTTTTATTGATTTTGTCATCCCGGTAAATATGAGCGCACCCATAAAGCCGTTTGCATACACACCAAGGTAAGAAGGAAGATAATGCATTTTATAAATAATCTCATCCTGTCCGTTAACCCAGAAAATATATATAAATGAGATTAAAGTCATAGCTGTATATGTGATTACGGGTTTTTTGGTAAATGCTTTACTTAAAAACGGAAATATTATGTAAAAGTGCACTTCAAGCGCAACAGTCCATAATGCGCCGTTTAGAAGCGTATGCATTCCTATATCGGGCAGCAGGGTAAAAGTAAAAGTTAAGCGTGTCAGCAGGTCTTTCCACATGAACAGTGAATCGCCGTTCATAGAATAATCAGGAGACGTATAGCCACCGGTAATTATATTGTATATAAATATTGCAAGTACGCAGAAAACATAGGATGGAATGATTCTTGCTATACGCTTACGGCAGAAGATTTTCACTGACGGCATAGGTTCGCCATATATTGTGTGTCTCGCATATGGAAGGTACAGGCAGAAACCGCTCAGAAGTATAAGCATATTTACCATCATATAGCCGGTTCTGGGCAGCCAGTCTATGTTTATTGAATTAATACGCAAAAATGAAAGGGACGGCGTGTTGATAATGGGCATAAGCCAGTTCTGTTCCCAGATATGCAGCCACATAACGATAAGTATGGAAAATGCACGTATTCCGTCAAGTACGTCAATGTGGCGGTAGTCAACATCAGAATTTTCGTTGTCAAATAATTTCATAATCAGTAAACCTCATTAGTATTGTATTTTTAATAATTTTATATATCTAATTATAATAGAATATGGATAATTAGTCAAAGAATATGTATTTAATATGTACTGCGGATGAATCAATAATTTAATTTATTTAAAATTTTATTATTTGTATTTAATGCTAAATAAATGTTTTGCATTTTAAAAAAAATCGTATATAATGCTCTTAATACCATTATCGGTTGGAGGAGACTATGAGTAAGAATGAATTTATGGACGGACTTGGAAAAAGTTTAAAGGGAAAAGTTGATGACAACGAGTACAGAAGTCAGATGGAATTTTATTCTTCATATATATCTTCTGAAACTGCTTCCGGAAGAAGCGAGGAGGAGGTTTTGGACGAACTTGGAGACCCAAGGCTTATAGCAAAGACTATATTGCAGACATATTCGCTTAAGGATGACCCTATAAAGAGACAGTATAGGGAAAGCAGCACAAATACTTATCACAGCGGCGGGGATGATTATTATGACGACGCAAATAACGGCCGGATGGATAGGGTAAAGAGAATATTAAGGATTATCCTGTTGGTTATAATTGTATTGTCTGTTCTTGCGTTTGTATCGAGAGTGCTTGTTGCAGCTCTGCCGTTTCTTCTGACACTTATTGTTGTTTGGAGCATTGTAAGAATTATATATCAGTTTATTGACCGTTAAAAATAAAAATTCCTTTTCATCAGAGATACATCATGCTTGAATTTTTACGCAGTGCAGACACATTTGTTAAAAGTAAGATATAAAATTAAATTATTGGTGCCGCCTCCGAATATTATTAAAAAAAATACGCATACTATGTCTGTAAAAAAAAATATTCAGGAGGTTTTCATTATGAGTCAGAATAATTATGAGAACAACATGAAAGATTCATCAAGGAATAGTTCACAGAATAGCTCAAGAAACAGCTCGCGTAACAGTTCACAGAACAGCTCACAGAATAATTCGCAGAACAGTTCAAGGAACAGTTCACAGAACAGCTCAAGAAATAGCTCAAAGGATTGCGACAGGTAAGTTTTAGAGCGAAAGAGAATTCGGCCGGCCGGCTGCTGATAAGTATCCGGCCGGCTGTATTTTTTTGCGCACGTAAAAGAAAAACAATCATAAAATAGTATGAGGAGGATGTTGTGATGGATATTGAATTGTTATGCGGAAATGATTTAAAGAAACTTATGAAAAATAGGAAAGTATATCTTGTTGATGTAAGAACCCTGGAAGAGTATAAAAGCGAGCATATATGCGGGGCTGTCAATATTCCTGCTGAGGAAATAGAGGAAATGGAATTTGACGGATTATCCCTTATAAAAAAGTTTGCCGATATGAGAAAGTGTGGGTTTAAGATAGTTTTTTGCTGTAAAAGCGGCAGCAGGAGCATGTTGTGCGCAAAAATATTGAAAGAGCGCGGAATAGACTGCGCAAGTTTATATGGAGGAATAGAGGAATTTAGGATTGACGAATAACTTAAAGTAGAATACTATAAAATAGACAGATTTTATCTGTGAAACTTATTAAAAGTATGTGGAGAAATGTATGCAGGAATACGAATGGATAGCGCCGTGTCATTTTGGCACGGAAGCGGTATGTAAAAGGGAAATAACAAAGCTTGGTTATGAGATTACTGAGGTTGAAGACGGGAAAGTTACATTCCGCGGAGGAATTGAGGCGATGTGCCGGGCCAACATGTTTTTGAGAACTGCCGAGAGGGTTCTGCTGAAAGTTGCTTCATTTGAGGCTGTTACATATGATGAGCTGTTTGAGAAGACCAGAAGTATTCCCTGGGAGGAATTTATTCCTAGAGAGGGAAAGTTTTGGGTTAAAAAGGCGAACTCGGTTAAAAGTAAGCTGTTCAGCCCCTCAGATATACAGTCGATTATGAAAAAAGCAATGGTTGAGAGGATGAAACTTAACTATCATGTAAGCTGGTTTCCGGAGGACGGCGAGGATTATCCGTTAAGGGTGACGATAATTAAGGACAGGGTTACGATAGGACTTGACACAACGGGTACATCCCTACACAAGAGGGGATATAGGAAATGGACTGTCAAAGCGCCTGTCACCGAAACGCTCGCAGCCTCGCTCATTATGCTGACCCCGTGGAAATGGGACAGATATCTTATCGACCCGTTTTGCGGCAGCGGTACAATACCTATTGAGGCGGCGATGATAGGAGCTAATATAGCCCCGGGAATGAACAGGGAGTTTTTGTCTGAAAAATGGACAGGCATCAGGACGGGGTTTGGATATAAAAAAGCGCTTGAGGAGGCAAAAGATATAATTAAAAAAGATACTCAGTGCGTAATACAGGGATATGATATTGACGGCGAATGTATAAAAATGGCGATGGCTAACGCTGAACTTGCGGGAGTTGACGATTGCATCCACTTTCAGAGGAGGCCGTTGAGGGAGCTTAGCAGTCAGAAAAAATATGGGTTTATCATAACAAATCCACCGTATGGGGAGCGGCTTGAAGATTTTGATGGTGTTAAAAAGATATACAAGGAAATGGGAGAAGTATTTTGCAAATTTGAAACATGGTCAAAGTATATTATAACTGCGTTTGACGAGGCGGAGCGGTATATAGGCAAAAAAGCGGACAAGAACCGCAAACTGTATAATGGAATGATAAAAACATACTTTTTGCAGTATATTGGTCCAAAGCCTGACAGAAAAAACGATAGAAATTAAAATGGGGAACGTAAAACAGAGAAGCGGCAAATAGGGAAGCGAACGAAAAACAGAGGGAAAAACTTATGATGGGGAGAAGGTTTAAAAAGTTTGTTGTGTCAGTAGTTTTTGCATTATTTTTGATTGCGGGAGTTTCATTTATGACTTGTTTTTTCCAAGAAAACGGGGTAGGAACATTTGATTATGCAATGTCAGATGAAGTGCAGGCAGAAAATGTAGGACATGGGGATAATGTAAATGAAAAAGAAGACGGTTTAATACAAAAAATTGCAGGGACATATAATTATACTGAAATAGCACACTATAACAGTGCAGAGGCAGCGGCACGTATAATTATTCCAAAGCTTTCAAAAGAAAGCAGTGCGGAGCTTGAGGACGAATATATTAACAGAAAGATTCGGATTACGGTGAACAATTCGCAGTACGCCGCTTACACCAAAGATATGGTGCTGTGTGATAAAGATGTTGTGAAAGAGATAGGGATAAAAGACGTATGTCCCCCGGGAAGCGACACGGTCAGCACGTTAATAACTATTGAGCTTGGCAGTGTGTACGAATACAATTTATATGAAGAGAATAATAAATATATAATAGACATGTTTGACATTCATTCGGTCTATGACAAGGTTATAGTTATAGACGCAGGACATGGAGGCGGGGACAACGGCTGCGGCTCGCTTGATTCAAGATACTATGAAAAGGATGTTACGCTATCTATAGTAAAATTGTTAAAGGAGCGGCTTGATGAGACAGATATAAAGGTATATTATACAAGGCTTGCGGACGAGACCGTATACCTTAAGCCAAGGGCTGCCCTCGCGAATGCGGTTAGGGCGGATATGTTCATAAGCATACACTGCAACTATTATGACCGCTATCCGGCGTATAGAATTAGCGGGGCCGAGACGCTGTATTCTTCAGTTAACAAGAAAATGAAAATCTTGAACAGGCGTCTCGCAAATATAATGATAGACGAATTTACAAGCGCGACGGATATTAATAAGAGAAGCGTTATAAACAGAAAGAAAGAGCTCTTTATTTTAAAAAAGAGCCGTGTTCCGTCAACAATAGTGGAGATGGCATATTTGTCGAATGCCGACGATGTAAAACATTTCAAAAACATAAAAAAAAGAATAAAGGTTGTTGAAGGGCTTTATAACGGAATTGTCGAGGCTTATGAGAAAATATATGGCAAAACAGTATTGCAGGACAGCTTAAAGCCATAATGAGTTAAAATGATTGGAGATATTGGCATAATGGATAGTTTTAAAAAGATAATTTTTGCAACGGGCAATGAGGGAAAAATGAATGAGATAAAAGAGATTATGAAAGATTTTATCGAAAAATATGAAATAATTATTTTGTCCCTAAAAGAAGCGGGTGTGGATGCCGATATTGTAGAGGACGGCAGGACATTTGAGGAAAATGCCCTGATAAAGGCGCGGGCAATAGCAAAACTTACGGACGCGGTGGTTCTGGCTGACGATTCCGGTCTTGAGGTCGACTACCTTGACGGGGCTCCGGGTATATATTCAGCCAGGTTTCTTGGAGAAGATACATCTTATGATATAAAAAATACATATATCCTTGACAAACTTGATGGAGTTGAGGATGACAAAAGGACAGCCAGATTTGTATGCGCCATTGCATGTGTTTTTCCTGATGGTAAAGAGCTTTGTATAAGAGGGACAATAGAGGGAACAATTGCATATGAGATAAAAGGTGTAAATGGATTTGGCTACGACCCTATATTTTATGTTCCGGAATACGGATGCACGACTGCCGAACTGTCTGCGGAAAAAAAGAATGAAGTCAGTCACAGGGGCAGGGCGCTTGCCGCTATGATGGGAGAGCTTGAAAAATATTACCTTTAAATAATAATTGTTATTAAAATAATGTGTCAGAGAGGAATTTTATAATGATTGGAAAATATCTTATCGTATTATTTATTTCAATGGTGCCGTTAATTGAGCTAAGAGGTGCGCTGCCTGTTGCGGTGGCTATGGAGCTTTCTATTATACCGTCGTTTGTAATCTGTATTGTCGGAAATATGATTCCGGTTCCGTTCATTTTTTTCTTTGCGAGAAAAGTTCTTGAGTGGGGAGCAGACAAAAAGTATATCGGAAAGTTTTTTTCGTTCTGTCTTGAAAAGGGACATAAGGGCGGTGAGAAGTTAAAGGAAAAGGCGGGAAAAGGACTGTTTTTGGCCCTGCTTCTGTTTGTCGGAATACCGCTGCCGGGAACCGGTGCGTGGACAGGGACGCTTGCCGCAAGTATTCTTGACATGGACTTTAAGAAAAGTGTAATTGCGGTTGTTGCAGGTGTGCTTTTGGCGGGAGTGATTATGGGTGTTCTAAGCCTTTTTGTGAAAGGCGGAATTACTGCCGTTATATAGATGAAATGCAGAAGATACTTGTATTGACGACTGTATTGTACAGTCTGCGGCAGCAGTGAAAACTGTACTGCGCAGACGTTATTTTGTAAAATACAGCGTATATCAGCCGATATACAGAATTGAGTTTTATTTAATGTTCTGGTATTGGTATACGTGGAAATGAGGATGATATGAAAAAAATAGAAGATGAAAAAAAGGGCGGCATTATCTATATAAAGATACTTGTCAACTATCTGCTTGCAATTTCAGTAGTTTTAATTTTCTTGTTTTTTGTGCCAAAAGCGATTGGTTTTATGTGGCCGTTCGTTGTCGGATGGATTATAGCGCTTATTGCTAACCCGCTTGTTCATTTTCTTGAGAGTAAAATAAAAATAGCCAGAAAGCATGGAACAGCTATTTTTATAGTGCTGGTGTTGGCGCTCGTAATTGGTATATTATACCTGCTTACATATATACTGATTAAGCAGGGAGTCAGCTTTGCAAAGAACTTTCCGGAAATGTACGCGTCTCTGTCGGATACGGTAATGGACGCCGTAAACGGAATAAGGGAGAAGTATACTATACTGCCGGACAAGACCAGGGCTTTTATTGATAATTTTGTCGAACATTTTGGTACATTTGTCAATAGGTTTATCACCGACATGATTGACCATGTAAAATTTTCGATTGATGACGGCGTATATATTGTAAAAGGTGTTGCCGAAGGTCTTCTTATGACGGTAATTACCATTCTGCTGTCATATTTTCTGACGGCAGAACATGATAACATAACTAAGTTTTGCCGCGACAAAATGCCGGAGGGTATAAAGAAAGGCTATTCTACAATATACAGATGTATTGTGTCGGCGTTCGGTGGATATTTTAAGGCGCAGTTTAAAATAATGTGCGTTGTATTTGCAATACTATCAGTCGGGCTTCTATGCATGAGGGTTAATTATGCGCTGCTTTTTGCTTTTATAATAGCGTTCGTTGATTTCCTGCCGGTGTTTGGTGCGGGGGCCGTTATGTGGCCGTGGTGTATTATAGAGGTTATATCAGGAAGATATGTCAGCGCCGTGGCATTGTTCATCCTGTATATAATATGTCAGGCTGTCAGGCAGTTTATGCAGCCTAAGATGGTGGGTGACTGTATTGGTATGAGCCCGCTGACAACATTGTTTTTTATGTTTGTCGGTTACAGGATGGGCGGAGTAATGGGAATGATTATAGGAATACCTGTCGGAATGATTATACTGAGTTTTTACCGTGAGGGGGTTTTTGAAAACCTGATTCGGGGAGCAAAAATTGCGGTTGACGCATTTAATAAGTGGAGGAAATTCTGACGTTTTCCGGCCCGGGATGAGAATATTGAGAAATTTAGAGAAAAAATTTAAAAAAGTTGTTGACAAATGTATATATTATTACTATAATAAGCTAGTGTCAGTCAGAGATAACTAATCAGGACTGATAACATTTGTGAAATGGGATCTTAGCTCAGCTGGGAGAGCATCTGCCTTACAAGCAGAGGGTCACAGGTTCGAGCCCTGTAGGTCCCATTAAAAAAGTCTTTTGGGCATTGTCTGAAAGACTTTTATATGGCGAGATAGCTCAGTTGGCTAGAGCATGCGGTTCATACCCGCAGTGTCGGGGGTTCGAATCCCTTTCTCGCTACTAAAAACCGTTCCTTTATTTTAGGAACGGTTTTGTTTTTTTGGTGTAAAATTAATGGTTAAAAAATATTGTTTGGGGATGTTGGGCCCGCAAACAATATTTTTGTTTATACAGATGGAGCTACGGTTCAAGATTGAAGTATACTTTGTGTTTTTTTGGCGTTACATTTCTGTATTTAAATAATTCACTGATGCTGACAATTTGGAATCCCTGTGAAATGAGCTTAGGTACTATTGTCTCAACAGCCTCGGCGGTTGAATTATAAATATCGTGCATCAGGATTATGTCGCCGTCCTCTATATCTTTTGTCGCAGCCTTTATTACTTTTTTGGCGTTAAGCGTCTTCCAGTCAAGCGTGTCAACATTCCAAAGTATTACAGGGTAATTTACGTGTTTCAATATATTTCCCGTCTGGCCGTAAGGAGTTCTTACAAATTTTGCTTTTTTGCCAATCATTTTTTTAAGAATATCATTTGTCTTAGAAAACTGTGACTTAATGCCCTTTTTGTTCAAAGTGCTCAGTTTCGCGTGTCCAAATGAATGATTACCTATATCGCAGTTCATCTCTGCCGCGCGTTTTACCGTGTCGGGATATTTTGATAAGTTTGTACCGACTACAAAAAATGTCGCATGGCAGTTATAGCTCTCAAGCACGTCGAGTATACGGTTTGTCGACTCTGCCCTGGGGCCGTCGTCAAAAGTTAAGGCAACCATAGGTTTTGACGGGTCTATTCCGCTCTGTATTATAGGCGGCAGTGTTTCGGCAGGCGGAGTATATGGTATATCAGACTCCTTAAACGGGTCGTATATTATAAAAGGCAAGATATCCGATGGACTTATCGGAATACTTATAATGCCAAATTCGCCGGGTGCAATGGTGTATGGGTCATAATACAGCGTCAGACCGGAGGAGGAAAAAGCAAAATTTTTAAAACTGCTTTCTTTTGGTTTGTAATTTTCAGAATAAGCAGAGTCGTCCATTGTCTTACTCAGCTCCGGATGCGAGGCGAGATATCCTGTCACTGAATCGCTGAGGTATTTCAGGTAGTCGCCGGAAAGAATGGAGCTTATATCAATTTCCTTTCCGGAACACAGTAGAAAAGTGTGTGTCCTCACTGTCTGCAGCGGATTTGTATACTCCGGTGAATCATAGATAATATTAAATACTACCGAAAGGAGCGAATCACCGGTCAGATAAGCGCAGTAGTCAATTGTAAGGCCTGTTCTCATGCTGTCATTTTCGGCTATATAACCTGAAGCGTCGCTGCAGAATTTTGAGAGTTCGCCCTGTGCGTCGTTGCGAAGTACCTCGTCTATGTAATTAATCCCCGTTTCCGGATAGTTCACGCTGTAAAAGATATTTGCGTTTGAATCCGTCATGTTTACAGTGCGTCCTATTTGTTTTGTATCAGTAGGGTTTTCAAAATAAAATCCTGAAAGAGAAACCGAAAATTGGGACGCATCCTGTTTTGTTGCAGTGTCATAGTGTAATACATCTCCGCGCTCCGAGTCGTCTGTCTGGTGAAGCGCTGTTATAAAATTACTGTATTTAATTTTTTTTTCAATTATAATAAGCAGGCACAGCATAATGATGAAACAGATTGACTTAAAAATAAATTTTTTCTTAATGTAATTTGTCTTCATAATAAATAATACTCCCTTTTCCTTTATATACATACAATATTACCAATATATTGCTTTTGCATTTCGATATCCGAAACAGGCCTTTTATTTCCGATATCATATTATATGATATTACAATACATTATATATGCGTATAAATTGTTATTATATTTTTACATTATCATTAATTTTTTTAAATTTATATATATATATTGAGTTTATTTGATACAAACTCTATTGCATTGCCTGTTGATGTTGTGCTATAATTCATAATTAGTATTGCATTATGTTTTAAAAAGGAGATATGTGTAACATGAAGAATGTAAAGAAAGGGCTGCTGCATATTGCAATTATTTTTGCAGTAATAGCTTTATTTGCAGTAACCGTATTTATTGGTTTAGGAAGGCATCACAAAGGAAGTGCGAAAAATATTCTTCTCGGACTTGACCTTGCGGGCGGAGTGAGTATTACTTATGAAACAGTAGGAGATTTCAATGCGAGTGAGATGAGTGATACGGTGTACAAGCTCCAGAAAAGGGCAGAGAGTTATAATACCGAATCACAGGTTTATCAGGAAGGCGATAACCGTATCAATGTAGATATTCCTGACGCTGAGAATCCTAGGGAGACGCTTGATAAGATGGGTTCGGCCGGGGCATTGTATTTTATATCTGAATCGGTATATCAGGAGACGATTCAAAAATATGAGACCACTACAAACGAAGAGGGTCTTACCGTATTTCCTGACAATGTTGAGTTCAGTTCTGTCATATGTGACGGTTCTGATGTTAAGAATGCGAGCGCAGGAAAGCAGAATGACAGCACTACAGGGGTTGCCGAGTATGTGGTACAGTTATCATTCAATGCTTCGGGCGGAAATAAATGGGCTGATGCAACGACGGCGGCTTACAATAATAATGGCGAGAGAATTCATATCGTATACGATAATACAGTTATATCATCACCGTCGGTTTCAAACGGACCTATAACGGACGGCGAGTGTGTTATAAGCGGAAGTTTCAAGACATATGACGACGCTAATGATCTGGCTACGATAATACGTATAGGAGCGCTTCCTATTGAGCTTAAGGTTCTGCGTTACAATGTCGTAGGAGCTCAGCTTGGTGAGGAGGCGATTGAGACAAGCCTTCTTGCAGCGCTAATCGGATTTATAATACTTATTGTTTTCATGATTTTTTACTACAGGCTTCCGGGTCTTGCGGCAAGTATCGCGCTTATATTTTATATCGGTGCGGTCATGCTTGCGATTAACGGACTGGATATTACGCTTACGCTTCCCGGTATAGCTGGTGTAATCCTTTCGGTAGGTATGGCGGTTGACGCGAACGTAATTATATTTACGCGAATACGTGAGGAGCTCGCAACCGGAAAGACTGTGAAGTCGGCAATAAAGATTGGTTTTGAGAAAGCGACGTCGGCGATTGTTGACGGTAACATTACCACGCTCATTGCGGCAGCAGTGCTCTGGATACTCGGTTCAGGTACTGTAAAGGGATTTGCACAGACACTTGCGGTAGGTATTGTGCTCTCTATGTTTACAGCGCTGTATATAACAAAGATTGTGCTGAACTCATTTTATAATCTTGGCGCGTCTACCGAGAAGTTCTTCGGTATTCAGAAGCCTGTCAAAGTATTCAACTTTGTGAAGAACAGATTTAAATATTTCGTTATTTCAGGAGTTTTATTTGCTGTATGTATTGGAGGACTCATAGTCAATAAGATGAATATGGGACAGATTCTTAATTATGGTCTTGACTTCATGGGCGGTACATCTACACAGATTACATTTGATTCGGGAGTTACAATTGACAAGGATTTGAAAGCGCAGATTGAGGATGTTTTCAGGAGCAACACATCAACTACAGAGGTTGCCATATCCGATATTGAGGGACAGAATTCTATTCTGGTAAGTACTGCAGAGCTTTCAGTTGAAGAGAATGACGCCCTTACTAACGCACTTGTTTCAGGAAACTACGGAATAAACGAGGATAATATACAGACAGAGACTATTAGCGCTACCGTAAGTGGAGAGATGAAATCTGATGCGATTGTAGCCGTTATAGTTTCAGCAATATGTATGCTGATCTATATCTGGATTCGTTTTAAGAATCTTTCATTTGGTGCGGCGTCTGTGCTTGCACTCATTCACGACGTATTAGTTGTGCTTATGATATATGCGGTATTCAGCAAATGGATATCGGTTGGTAATACATTCATCGCATGTATGCTTACAATTGTCGGCTACTCAATCAACGCCACAATCGTTGTGTTTGACCGTATTCGTGAGAACATGCAGACAAAGCAGGGAAGAGAGCAGCTTGAGGGCGTTGTGAACCTCAGTATAAGCCAGACGATAAGCCGTAGTATCAACACATCACTTACTACTGCGTTCATGGTAATAATGCTTGTCATCCTCGGTGTTGATTCAATCAGGCAGTTTGCGATTCCGCTTCTCGCAGGTATTGTCTGCGGATGCTATTCTTCAATCTGTATAGCTGGAACATTATATTATATGTTCAAGAGTAAATTCTGGGGCAAAAAGGTGAAGTAAAAAATATGCATAATAAATAGGGTTGCTTATACCCGCAAACATGAATATGTATTATATTTCGGGGAACACTCCCGATAATGAAACACATCGGTTCTTAGGACTCAAAATACGTGTCTTAAGAACCGATGTGTTTTTAATATCCTTTTACTATAATTATACCCTTATTTTTTATCTCGTAGTTGTTGACGCAAAAGTATATAAATGATATAATTTGTACATATATTTTAAAGGAAGATGGGCGAATTTTTTATGGACGGGAGTTTGACACAGGAGGAGCTTGACGCGCTCCTTGCCAATATGGATACAGAACTGGATTATGGTGAGGAAGAATCCCTTACACATGAGGAGACAGATGCGATCGGAGAAATCGCTAATATTTGTGCGGGCTCGTCTGCAACTAATCTTTCAACTGTACTTAACCAGAGGGTTAATATTACTACTCCTAAGGTTATTGTTACATCGAAGGAAGAACTTGTGAAAGGTATAAAGCAGCCGTGCGTTGTTGTCAAGATTCATTATATAGAGGGAATAGTTGGATGTAACATTCAGATTTTGCAGGAAAATGACGTAAGGATTATAGCAGACCTGATGATGGGTGGAGATGGGACGAACCTTACAGCTCTCGGTGAGGATATTACGGAGATGCATATGAGCGCGCTTTGCGAGGCGATGAATCAGATGACAGGAGCTTGTGCGACGTCCCTCAACACTATGCTGGGTAAAAAGGTTGACATAAGTCCGCCTACTGCTGCATTGATGGATCTGAGCAAAAAAGAAGTGTATGATGACGTCTTTGATATGCTGGAGGAAGGCGGGAAATTTATAACGGTTTGTTTTGGGCTTGAGGTCGGAGATTTGATTGACAGTTCAATTATGCAGATATATTCTATGGATTTTGCGAAGAATTTACATAACCTTATTGAGGAAAGCAATAAGAATGAGTCTGAAAATGAATCGCAGCAGAATGTTTCTGAACCGACAGCGGCAAAACAAGAGGCGGTTCCTGAAACTGTACAGAAACCGGCCGCTCCTGTTCAGGCGGATCAGCCTCAAATTCCGCAGATGCAGATGCCTATGCAGGGACAGGGCATGCCGCCTGTTGGAATGATGAATCCGGCGCAGAATGTACAGGGATACATGATGCCGGTTATGGAGGAGGTTAATATCCTTCCGGCAGAGTTCAGTGTATTTGATTCTAATATAAAACCTTTAGACCAGACAGAACAGATTAATATAATTGACGACGTATCTCTTGAGATTGCTGTTGAGTTGGGAAAAACCCAAAAATCAATACGCGAGATATTGGATTTTGAGGAGGGCAGCCTCGTTGAGCTTAATAGGTTTACCGGTGAAATGATGGACATTCTTGTTAACGGCAAGGTAATTGCAAAGGGTGAAGTAGTAGTTCTTGAGGACAAATTTGCAGTGCAGCTCAAGGAGATTAATGTTGATGATAGTCAGAAAAAGAGAAGAAGTATTATGAATTAATTATTATGCAGGAGGAAATCTTGAAATGATAGAGAAGAGAAGGGCGAGAAGGCTGCCTGTTAGGATGGAGCTTAATATTTCTTCATTATTCAAACAGGATAATGTAAATGTTGAGCTTGACAATGCTTCGATAGAGGTGGTTGATATATCGAAGCTGGGTATAGGCTTTGTGTCAAAGAGCGTACTGCCGCTCGAGTATTATTTTAACACTAAAATATATCTTGGCGATGCTGATGCGGCGCTGTACTGTGTTGTTAAGATATTGAGAAAGCATGAGCTTGGGGACGGACTTACCAGATACGGATGTGAGTTTGTAGGGTTTCCATCCGTTCTCAATTATATTATTGAAGAATATGAAGAAAAATATTGTTCAGATACAGAAAAGTAGTCCTTAACGGACTCTTTTCTTTTATGCCCTGATATCAAAATTATACCTTTTA
Source organism: uncultured Clostridia bacterium (assembly GCA_948472945.1). GTDB lineage: Bacteria > Bacillota > Clostridia > Lachnospirales > Lachnospiraceae > V9D3004. The sequence continues at coordinate 25,954 of CAOKVX010000006.1, read as the reverse complement.
ATTGATGATGATTCGGATTTTGAAAGGTTTTCAGAGCTTTTGGTTTCTATAAATTCTTTTACTACATCAGTATTTTTCTGCTTATTTGATACGCTTGCGTTAAACATATAGCCCTGTTCGTTGAGGGTGTCGGATAGAAGCTGTATATTCTTTCTGAACAGCGCCGCATTGTCGTCGTCAGAGCAGTAAAATACTGAATTAATCTGGTTATTGTGCTTTTCTATGTGAATATCAATGTTACCAAGGTATTCCATATCAAGGTGAAGCAAAACGCTTACCCTGTCAGGATGACGTTTTAGTTCATCTTTTTTTGTATATACGTATAAATCACTGTGTATAGTCTGGTCCTGGAATTTTACAGGCAGTTGTACATACGAGAAAAGAGTGTTAAGCTGTTCCATAAAATTAAGGCTGTCCTGCATCGTCGTAGTCTGCTTTGAAAGTGATTCCGAGCCCTGTCCTGAGAGGTTGCTTTTGATTAGTTCGGTTGTCTCCGCCAAATCTCTCATAAGATTTGCATAATGCTCTTTAATTGAGTCGGACCCTTTCGAGACGTCTGAAGGAGACATAGTCCAAAGGTTTTTTAGACTGCTTTTAAATAGAAGTGAAAAACTGTCTGACGAGAACAGAGACGCAGCGCTGTCGCTCGAGGATTCAGGCAGCGAGCTTACCGTTTCAGATATTGCGGAAAAAGTATCGTCTATTTTAGCCGTGCCGTTCTGTATATTTTTCATCAAAGATTCAGGCATGCCGACATTCCGCAATTCGGCAATGAATTTTTCGCGCATCGGGGTGTCCATAATTGAACGTAGCTCATTGTTTTTGTATGTCAGATAACTGTCTGCGTCAGAGAGCTTGTTAATTATGTCTTTTAGGGAAGGGTCTGATTTAAAAGACGCTTCCGTGCCGGAGTCTACGATATCAGATTTCAGCATATTGCCGGCAGGGTCGGAGCCGCCAGAAAGCTGGTCCGGGCTGTCTGGTAATTTAGAATCCGCGATGGACATAATAGATATAAATTCACGCAAATCTGCTACAGTGGCCGTACCGTTCAATATATTCCCTGCAAGGTCAGGGTTTGTTTCACTGACTGCTGCTGCAAGAGACTCTTTCTCGGAATCATTTAAAAATGAAAGGTTAGTACTATAGTCAGGAGAAAGGTTATTATGAATATGTGTATTAATTATATTGAGAAGGTTCGAGCCAAACTGCTTTACAAGCTCCGAAGGCGCGCCCTGTGCAAGCGTGTTAAGCAGTGAGGGCAGTTCTTCGCTTATCGTGTCTATTGTCTGTATAAGGGAATTATTTCCCGAACGCAGATTCTCAAACTGCTGTGCAGTGTTCTGGTTTATCGGCATATTGTATTTGTTCATAAGAATAATGGTATCTGTGGAGATATTCTTGAACGAAGATGCCTGTTGTATTATCTGCTGCAGCATCATTTTATTGATTGGCATACGATTTTCCAACAGCTCTCGTACAATCTGCATATTCCTCTCATTTTTCTGCAGGTCAGCCTCCTCTAGCGCTTTCAGTATTGTCGCTGCCTGACCGTCGGAATATTTTGACGAGAGCCTTTCGATGCTTACTGTCTGAGGCGTAACGCTTGTTACCTTAAAAGCGGTTGTCTGTCCTATATATAATGTACTGCTGTCGTTCGTATGCGCAATGATTGTTGTATTGTCAGATAGAGTTATTGTGACTTCACGGTTTCTAAGGTCGGTTATTTCACCGCGTATAACCATGCCCTCACTGAGCGAGTTGTTATTAAGATTGGGAGTTGAATAACCGCCGTGTGTTCCGATTTTGTGTGAAACGGGTTTTGAAAGGCCTGAGCCGTTTTGAACATTTCCTTTCATTCCGCTGCTTTCGATAGGCATGATTGAGTCCCTCCCTTTTCTTCATAATATATATATCGTCTGTTATGTTCAATATTATTAATATATTTGGCAAAGCTGACCGTGTAAAAAGCTACAGATTTTTTTTACAAAAAAAGTGAAATTTGTGCTTGACAAATAAAGATGATGGTGATATCTTATCAATAAACGATTAGCACTCCACTCTGACGAGTGCTAATAATGAACAGATGACGGGCAGGATGGTGATGGTTTTGGATATGGATGAGAGAAAACTAAAAATATTGCAGGCTATTATCCAGAATTACATGGAAACCGGAGAGCCTGTAGGTTCCAGAACGATATCTAAGTATACGGATTTGAATCTGAGCTCAGCCACGATTCGCAATGAGATGTCAGACCTTGAGGATATGGGTTATATAATTCAGCCGCATACGTCGGCGGGAAGGATTCCATCCGACAAGGGTTACAGATTTTATGTAGATATGATGCTTGAAAAGAAAGATAGGGAAGTCGATGAGGTAAAGGAACTGTTTGTTGAAAAGACTGATAAGCTTGAGAACGTCCTTAAACAGGTTGCCAGACTTCTGGCAGAGAACACCAATTATACTACACTGGTGTCGAAACCCAGATATCAGCACAAAAAAGTAAAGTTTACCCAGCTTAATCAAGTGTCTGAGTCGCAGTTGCTTGTGATAGTAGTTTTGGAAGGCAATATTGTCAAGAATAAGTTTGTTAGTCATATTGAGCCTTTTGCCGAAGAAATGCTCCCGCAGATTAATTTCCTTATTAACACTGCTCTTGCCGGACTCGACCTTACTGAGATTAATATGGCGCTCATACATAAGATGAAAGAGCAGGCGGGACAGTATGCAGATATTGTCGGATTGATTCTTGATGCGATTGCGTCGGCTGTTGTTGAGGAAGACGATTACGGCATGATAACGTCAGGGGCGACCAATATTCTGAAATATCCCGAGCTCAGTGATAAGGAGAAAGCTACTAGACTTCTGACGACGCTTGAGGAAAAGGCGACCCTCAGCAACTGGATAAATGCCGGTGAGGATGACGAAGAACATAGAATACAGATATATATAGGGGATGAGTCTCCTGTCGAAGCAATGAAAGACTGTTCGGTTGTGACGGCAACCTACCATATAGAAGACGGCGTGTATGGTAAGATAGGAATTGTCGGACCTAAGAGGATGGATTATGAAAAGGTTGTAGGAACGCTTGAGCATACTATGAAGCAGCTTGATGATATTTTTAAGAAAGAAAGCTGATAATGAATATTGGAGGTATTAAAGTGGATAATAAGGATGATGAATTAAAGAACCAGAAAGAGGGCAGCGGCGAGGATTTGACGGCAAAAGAGCCGGGCGATAAGGAACAGGCCAAAGAGGCGGCTGTGGAGGCTGAAACGCAGGATTGCGAAGCGCAGGGAAAGTCAAAGAGGACGACAAGAAAAGAAAAGAAAGATAAAAAAGACCAGAAGATAGAAGAGCTGAATGACAGGATTATGAGGCTGATGGCTGAGTATGATAATTACAGAAAACGTACCGATAAAGAAAAATCGTCGATGTTTGAGATGGGAGCCAAGTCTATCGTAGAAAAGATAATTCCGGTAATTGATAATTTCGAGAGGGGATTTGCAACAGTTTCCGACTCCGACAAGGACGACCCGTTTGTAAAGGGTATGGATAAGGTATACAGCCAGTTTGTGACAACTTTGGAAGAAGCAGGCGTAAAACCTATTGAGGCGGTTGGACAGGAATTTGACCCTGATATCCACAATGCGGTAATGCATGTGGAGGATGCCTCACTTGGGGACAACATAGTTGCCGAGGAACTGCAGAAAGGTTATATGTATAAAGATTCGGTAGTGAGATACAGTATGGTTAAGGTTGCCAACTAATGTAAACATAATATATAAAGTTTGATTGAAGAAAGGATGACAGTTATGGGAAAGATAATTGGTATTGACTTGGGAACAACAAATTCATGCGTTGCCGTAATGGAAGGCGGAAAGCCTACGGTAATAAACAACACAGAGGGCATAAGGACGACACCGTCAATAGTTGCATTTACAAAGAATGGCGAGAGACTTGTAGGAGAGCCTGCAAAGCGTCAGGCCGTAACTAATGCTGATAAAACAATTGCATCTATAAAGAGAAAAATGGGCACTGACTACAGGGTGACAATAGACGATAAGAAATATTCACCGGAGGAGATATCCGCATTTGTATTGCAGAAGCTTAAAGCCGACGCCGAGTCATATCTAGGAGAGAAGATAACCGAGGCTGTAATAACGGTACCGGCTTATTTTAACGATTCCCAGAGGCAGGCTACAAAGAACGCAGGTAAGATTGCGGGACTCGACGTTAAGAGAATTATAAATGAGCCTACGGCGGCAGCTCTCGCCTACGGTCTTGATAATGAAAAAGAGCAGAAGATAATGGTATATGACCTCGGAGGCGGAACATTCGACGTTTCGATAATAGAGATCGGAGAGGGAGTAATAGAGGTTCTCGCAACTAATGGTGACAACCACCTTGGCGGAGACGATTTTGACGACAGAATTACGAAATACATGATAGAGGAATTCAAAAAGTCGGAAGGTGTGGATTTGTCGTCTGATAAGATGGCGTTGCAGAGACTTAAAGAGGCGGCTGAAAAGGCTAAGAAAGAATTGTCGTCGGCTACTACATCTAACATTAACCTTCCGTTTATTACAGCTACGTCCGATGGACCAAAACATTTTGACATGAACCTTACCAGAGCGAAATTTGACGAGCTCACACATGACCTTGTTGAGCGCACGGCAGAGCCTGTGAAAAAAGCTCTTCAGGATGCGGGCATAACGGCTTCTGAATTGGGCAAAGTTCTTCTCGTTGGAGGTTCGACAAGAATTCCGGCTGTACAGGATAAGGTTAAACAGCTTACGGGACAGGAGCCTAGCAAGGCGCTTAACCCTGACGAGTGTGTTGCGCTGGGAGCGTCAATTCAGGGTGGTAAGCTTGCAGGGGACGAGGGCGCCGGTGACATTCTTCTCCTTGACGTAACACCGCTTTCACTCTCCATCGAGACGATGGGAGGAGTTGCTACAAGACTTATCGAGAGAAATACAACTATCCCTACAAAGCACAGCCAGATATTCTCGACCGCTGCCGACAATCAGACGGCCGTTGATATTAATATAGTACAGGGTGAGAGACAGTTTGCAAGGGACAATAAGTCTCTCGGACAGTTCAGGCTTGACGGAATACCGCCTGCAAGAAGGGGAGTGCCTCAGATTGAGGTTACATTTGATATTGATGCTAACGGTATTGTCAACGTATCGGCTAAAGACCTTGGAACGGGTAAAGAGCAGCATATAACGATTACCGCAAGTTCGAACCTTTCTGACGACGATATCGACAAAGCTGTAAAAGAAGCCGCTGAATTTGAAGCTCAGGACAAGAAGCGCAAAGAGGGAATTGATGCCAGAAATGAAGCTGACTCGCTCGTATTCCAGATTGAACAGGCGCTTAATGATGTTGGAGATAAGATTGACGCGTCTGAGAAAGAAAAGGTTGAGGCTGACCTTAAATCCCTCAAAGAGATTCTTGAGAAGACAACCGTTGAAACAATGTCAGACAGTGATATTGATGAAATTAAGTCGGCTAAGGTAAAACTTGAGGAAGATTCACAGGCTCTGTTCTCGAAGCTTTATGAGCAGGCTCAGGCAGCAGGAGCAGGTATGGGAGGTCAGGCAGGCCCTGATATGGGTTCGGCAGCGGGCCCTGACATGAATCAGGATTCTTCGCAGGACGACGTTGTTGACGGAGATTACAGAGAAGTATAAGTAACAAAATATAACATAATATTAAGCTACCAAGGTTAAAAGGTTTTTTTGCGGGTATCAAAGTCGTGGTTTTCCACGCTGGCGTGAAACGCATGACCTTTTGACCTTGGTAGCATATTATAGAATATAGCCTCCGGCGCTGCTGTATGTATATATGTATGATTAGCGTGTATCCAGTACAGGAATGCCGGCGGCATTTTTGAAGTCAAATCTTTTGGGAGGACATTATGGCTGATAAGAGAGATTACTATGAGGTGCTTGGTGTATCAAAAAACGCTACTGAAGCCGAGCTTAAGAAAGCGTACAGAAATGTCGCAAAAAAATATCATCCTGACACTAATCCGGGCGATGCGGAAGCGGAGGCCAAGTTTAAGGAGGCGTCTGAAGCGTATGCCGTGCTCAGCGATGCAGATAAACGCCGCCAGTACGACCAGTTTGGTCATGCCGCATTTGACAATGACGGTGGTGCAGGAGGATTTGCAGGCGGATTTGATTTTGGCGACATGAGCGATATATTCGGTGATATTTTTGGGGATATATTCGGGGGCGGAAGAAGAAGCGCAAGAAATTCAAATGCGCCACGCAGGGGACAGAATGTTCATGCTGCTATTAGGGTTAAGTTTGAAGAGGCATGCTTTGGTACGGAAAAGGAGCTCGACGTAACAATAAAGGACGAGTGTGAAAAATGTCACGGAAGCGGGGCAAAGCCCGGAACTTCGCCTGAGACCTGCGGCAAGTGCGGAGGACAGGGACAGGTAGTATTTACACAAAATTCTTTGTTTGGAACAGTGCGTAATGTCCAGACATGCCCGGACTGCCGAGGAACAGGTAAAATAGTGCGGGAAAAATGTTCGGATTGTCATGGCAGCGGGTATATAAGCCGCAGGAGAAAGATTCAGGTTACAATTCCGGCCGGAATTGACAACGGGCAGAGTATACGTATAAGGGATAAAGGCGAACCGGGAGTAAACGGAGGACCGAGGGGAGACCTGCTTGTTGAGGTAAGGGTTGAGAGACATCCTATATTCCAGCGTCAGGAATATGATATATATACGACAGTTCCGATTTCATTTGCAAGGGCTGCGCTTGGCGGAGATATGAGGATATCTACAATTGACGGCGAGGTTATTTACAATGTAAAACCGGGTACTCAGACGGATACAAGGGTCCGGCTTAGAGGCAAGGGTGTTCCGTCCCTGCGGAATAAAGATAACCGGGGAGACCACTATGTTACGCTCGTCGTGGAAATACCTGTTAAACTTAACAATGAGCAGAAAGACCTTATAAAGCAGCTTGATTACTCAATGACCGGAAAAAAGAATTTTGACGGCGATGCGTCTGAAGCTGCCGGTAATGACGAGGAAAAGCCGGATAAAAAGAAAAAGAAATTTAAGCGTTAAATAATTACACCTAGCTCAACGGCGCCAATTTGAACCCGTTGAGCTATATTGACATAATGAATATATAGACTTAAAATTAATCGTAGGAGAGGTGGATTGTATGCGTAAAAAAAATACTTTTAGGAAAACAGATAGTCTGTTGTCACTGTCCGAGCTGAAAAATATAAATTATGGCGAGATATCTCCAGAGCTTGCCAATATTTATGCGCGGCTGATTAAGGGCCGTTCAGATTTTCAGGATGTTATGGGCAATGTTTTTCAGTCTTTGGTGCAAATCAGTTCAATGGATTTGGCGCTAGGACATTATTCGGAGCAGCTTAGACAGATATCCGACCATGTTGCATCTGCCACCGGAACGATTCACAATGCCGCAGGCGAGGCTTCGACTGTGGCTGATTTAGTGTCCGGACAGCATGAACAGCTTACTAATACGATTGTTACGGCTTCTGATGAATCGGGAAATGTATACCAAAAAATTGATGAAGGCCAGAGGGAGCTTACCCAGATAAAGAATCTGTCAACCGATACAATTGAAAATTCAAAAAAAATGAAAGCGGATATGGATAGGCTTTCACACATAATCGGTCAAATGACAGAGGTAATCGAGGGGATAAACCAAATATCATCGCAGACGAACCTTTTGGCGCTCAATGCATCGATAGAGGCTGCAAGGGCGGGCGACGCCGGAAAGGGGTTTGCCGTTGTTGCCGATGAAATAAGAAACCTTGCGGAGGAGACAAAGAATCTGACGTCTAATATGGACAGTTTTGTCGCAGATATTTACTCGGCTTCGGAAAAGAGCGTTGAGAGTGTCAGCAGTACAATAGTTTCTCTTGAGACTGTCACTGACAAGATAGGCTGTGTGTGGGGTATTAATGAAGAAAACAGGACTCATGTAAAGAGCATTACAGATGAAATTTCTTCGCTTGCCGCTGTAAGCGAGGAGATAAGCAGTTCGCTTATTGAGTTGGAATCACGCGTGGCGGAGATAGACAGCCAGTGTGAATCGCTTCAGTCAGACACCGAACTTTTGAGTGTACACGGAAGTGAACTAGACGGAATTGTAGGCCCGATTGAAAATATAGAAAAGATTTTAGATGATTCTGCAAAGATAATGGGGAAAATGTCAGGCGATTCATTTTACAGACTTGAACCACAAAACTTCAGCGTACATATTGACAATGCGGTCAAAGCGCATAAGAGCTGGCTGCAGAATCTCAAACGGATTGTAGATGAACAGGTGATACTTCCTCTTCAGACAGATGACAAAAAGTGTGGTTTTGGACACTTTTACCATTCAATAGTACCTACAGAACCTGAAATTAAAAAGATATGGCTGTCGCTTGGGGAAAAACACAGTAAATTTCACTCTTACGGTAAAAAGGCGCTTGATGCACTGTTTGCACAGGACTTTGCCGGCGCGAAAAAGATATATGAGGAAGCCGCGGCATATTCGGAAGTGTTAATAAAAGAGCTGGAAAAGATAAAAGAACTTTTGGGCAGCCAAATTTTTAACGGACATGACGTATAGTATGACATTCTCAGTAAAGCAAATGATTAAAATAAATTAAATTTAAGGTAAAATAAGGTATAAAGTAATTCTGAATATATGACGATATAAGAATTGACCGGCACCAGTGTACTGTAGATAATATCTTACAGCGCACCTGATAGTTAAATAGAACAAGGATGTTATGTGCATTGTTGTAATTAAGGATTGCACGGAAATGTGCCAATATGAAGGAGGTTAATACAATGGATGTAAATGCAGTAAATAATTCTTACGCGTACACTAATGCAACTGATAACAAGAATCAGACAGCAAAAAAGAGCGAGGCTGATAATAAGTCAACCGCAGCAGCTGCGGATAAGGCGGCTGTTTATGAGAAATCATCAGAGTCGGCAGCTGACGCTTCAAAGCAGATATACAGCAAGAGCAAGGCTGACAGGGATGCGATTGTTAAGCAGATGAAGAATGAAATGGCTAAAAGTCAGCAGCAGCTTGTTGACATTGTAAAGAAGATGATGGGCAAGCAGGGAAGCACATACGCTAAAGCTAGTGGCGACGATATTTGGAAATTCCTTGCAAGCGGAGATTATACAGTAGACGCAGCTACGAAAGCGCAGGCTCAGGCAGACATCGCCGAGGACGGTTACTGGGGAGTAGAGCAGACTTCACAGAGAATATTTGATTTTGCTCAGGCTCTTGCGGGCGACGATGAGGAAATGATGAGAAAGATGGAGAAAGCTTTTGAAAAAGGATTCAAACAGGCTACCGGAGCATGGGGAAAGAAACTCCCTGATATAAGCGGACAGACGTACGATGCAGTTAAGGATAAGTTCAATGCTTATTATGACTCAAAGAAAACTGCCTAATCAATCAGTACATTAGACGTATAATAAAACAAAAATAGTATTTTAATATTATAATTATGAGAATGGTTCTGTATTCAATACGGAATCATTCTTTTGTTTTTAAATTTAAGTGAAGGTCTCTGTATTCCTGCGGCGACATTTTGGTAAAGCTTTTGAAGTGTCTGCTGAAATGTTCAGAATTATTGTAACCGCAAATGACAGCTATATCTTTTATTCGCTGTGTTGATATGCAAAGGTACGTTTTGGCAAGTTCGATTCTGCTTTGGTATACGAATTCCATGCAGGAGATGCCAAATTGCTTTTTGTATATTTTCTGAAAATGGCCCTTACATAAATTAAGCTGTGAAGCCATATATTCAACTGTCCAGTTGTAGCTCGGATTATCTACTATATTTCTGTTGAGAAGATTGAGCTGGAGTATATAATTATTTGTCCGGCTTTCATTATCAATGTTGTGTAAATTAAAACATTGTTCCTCTATTTTGTTGAACAAAAGTCTATAAATCAAATGAAGATTTTTTTCCTGATTTTTATTTTCAAAATTGCTTTCGATAAAAAGCATATGGAATATGTAGTCGAAAATAAATTGTGAAGATACGGTTATCGGTTTTCCGAGCAGACATGATGTGTTAATAATAAAATCATTGTCCGTGACAAATAAAACGTAATTGTTTACGTATTCCGTATTATGCGCGCGGTAATCTACAAATATTCCGGGCGTATATATTATTATTGAATTTTTTTCACATGTTACCCATTCCCCGTCTATAAAAAATTCAGCGGGAGATAAGGTGTTGATTATTAACCAGTACTTACCTGCGCCTATGTTCATTCTGAAATCATTAGCATGTGTGTAGTTATATCCAACTTTCATTGTCTTAATCATAATTCGGTTCCTTTAATGTAAATTAATGTAAAATATTATACAACATAAATAAATAATTAATATATCGGACACATTATTTAGATTAGTACTAATGTGTTTGGATATCATTTGTTAACTTTTTAACAATTATTAATTTAGATTACATAGCTAATTGTAAAATTTAAGTTAATTACATTTTATATTAAGTATATTTTAGCATAAAAGACAGCTTTTGTTAATATGTGTGATTATTAATCACGATATTGTTATTAATAATCATTGAATATGTAATATAGAATAAATATTATTATTTTATAAATCAAACTTTGCAGTTACTAATTTAATGTATGCGGTTATAAAATCGTGCAAAACACAATTATCGGCTACAGTCTCACACCAATTGCGGACATGTTCAGATAGTGTTTTCCATGAAGAAAATAAACCTATATTAAAATTATAAATGTGAAGTTTGAATTTATAATAGAAAGGAGAAATGTATAGTGAAAAGATTGTTGGGGATTATGTTGGCGGTTGCTATGCTTGTATCCGTGGTATTTCCGGATATTAGTCCAAATGTGGCCGGCCAAAAAGTTGCAAAGGCACAGGAAACAGGGGGCGCTGGTAATTTCAGGCGTGAAGTATCTCCGGAACAACCAATGTGGATTGTACATATTGACCCGTGGTGTTCACCGGACCCGCAGAAAGTCATTGATTTGGTCCCGGAAGATGTGAGACCATATGTAGTATTTATGATTACGCTTTCTGTGAGCTTTAACAATGGAAAATGGAATATAGTACATGATGCCGAGGAATGTACTAAGTCGTGGCTGCGGACCTGTGCTGAAAACAGGGTGTGGTGTATGGTTCAGGTTGCGAGCGGCGGTATAGCCCGTTTTCCGGATTATGACCAAAATGTAGATTATGAGAACACTATTTATGGGGAGTTGTTCAGGGATTATCCGAATTTTATGGGATTCCATTATGCAGAGCAGTTCTGGGGATTTGACGCATCTAATCCTGAGGGCGTTGCGCCTAGCGACGAGGCGAGATACAGACATATGGCAAAGCTTTTGGAGCTTTGCAACAGACATGGCGGATATCTCTCAATGAGCTGGAACGGAAATCAATGGTGTGCTAATATTAATCCGATAGCTATGCTTAGAAGGGTTCCTGAATGGAAACAGGCGTGTGAAAAGTATTCTCAGAATTATATTATAGAGGAAAAGCATACGTCGGGGGCGTATCAGTATGACAGGGAGAGCCTTGCATTAGGTTCTTATCTATCAGGCTACTGCGGACAGTTTGGTGTTCGCTATGACGATACCGGCTGGACCGATGAAAACGGTAATAACGGTAATGACAGAAATTATACGCTTGGTTCATCAATCGCGGCGCATTTGGAGCGTTTCCTGTTAAGCGGAGCGGCTGTCATTGACGGACCGGAGCTTGTATGGGTGGACTGCATTAATGGAGACAAAGATACTGTTTCATCCGACGGCTACAGAGAGAATAACTGGAAATTTACAAATCAGTGCTGGAATGCATATATAGACGTATTCAGGAAAGTGCTTGACGGAACTATTAGGATTCCGTCAAGAAAAGAAGTTATTGATAATACAAAGATTGTTCTTATTCAGGATGTTACATGGGGTAACAATGACAACAAATACAGTACTCCGCAGACTCTTTTTGACGGACTTTATAACATGGAGGACGGCAAGAACTATGAGAATAATACGACATATTATAAAAAAACGGGAAGATATCCTGCGATTCCTATAGTATATGGGCTTAGGGACGATTTGGCGAAATCTTTCAAGGTACAGGTAAAGACTTCGCAGTATTCAAGCAGATGGAGCAGCATTAGCGCTAAGGTCAATGAATTTAATTCACTGTTCCCGCAGGAATATACAGGAGATATATATGCCCGGAGAAACAAAAACATATGGGCGGTATATAACTCTTATAAGAATAATAGAGCGGTTTCAGGCTCGATACCGTTCAAGTATAATACATGCAGTAAGATGGACGTAACATTAGGCAACAGATATTCAGGAGGTATTATTACAGAGTATAAAGATTCGCTCAAGATATATTTGAATAACTATGACAATGAGCTTGATACCGGTCTAAAGACTGATACTATTAAAATTTCAGGCTGCAGCGTTAAACCTAATTTTACATTCAGCGACAGAGGGCTTGCCCATCAGCAGCAGGCGAGTCAGGTATATGAAAATTACAGTAACGGGGTATACACTCTTACAGTAAAACATAACGGACCGCTTGACATTAATATAAATAATTGTAAGGGTACTGCAGCTAACCGTCTTACAGATTATGCAGCTGCAAACCTTAAACCGCCGGTTAGCCCGGCTGAGTACACAGGTACAAGGCAGTATGAGGCAGAAAATTTTGGTTATAAAAATATAGCCAAAAATATTCGAAACGGCGCGACACAGGGACTTAATCCTGAGGTGACAAATTTCTGGGGACAGGGTTATCTTGACTTTGGAAAGAATCAGGCGGCAGCAGTAAAAGATACAATAACCGCGCGTATAGACGGAGAGCATACGTTAAAGGTAAGGTATTTGACAGCATGGGTTGACGTAATGGACAGCGTGGACCTTTACGTAAACGGAGTAAAGACAAACACATTATCGTTTAAGGCAACCGGCGGATACGATAAATGGAGCACGGTTGAAGCAAAAGTTTCACTTAGACAGGGAAGTAATACTGTAGAATTGAAAGCCAGCAGGGCAGCGGCAGGAGAGCTTTATCTGGACTGCATCCAGGTTGTCCCTCCGGCAGGAAGCGGAGCGGCAATAGGTAATATTATTACTAACGGAGGTTTTGAGAGCGGTACTACCGGCTGGGAAGCAGGAGGAAAAGCTCAGCTTGGGCTTGCATGGGTAACGAAAGTAAGCGGAAATACCGCACTGAGAGTTTATGGACGCGACTTAACTGCATCGGGAGCACAGCAGGATGTTACAGGAAAAATAAAAGCCGGGGCTACATACAGCATAAGCGGAAAAATACAGTACAGATATGATGAAAATGAAGCTGCAAGCGCTAACTACCCTGATGAAAAGCAATTCCTTATGTCGATAGTTTACGGCGATGGAACAATTAAAAATATAGCGTCTGCATATGCTAAAAAAGGAAACTGGGCAGATTTTTCAGGAAGCTATACGGTACCTTGGAACGCAGATTTAAGTTCTGTTAAAATATTTATTGAAACGCCTTGGACTCCAACGCCTGATGTTTCAAAAGACCTCATGACTTATTTTGTGGATGAGATTGCGGTAACAGGAGAAATTGGTACAGGTCCAAAACCGACACCAAAGCCTACTCCGGCACCAACGCCTGCACCTACTCCGAAGCCAACACCGCAGCCGACTTTGGCGCCAACGCCTGTTCCGACGGCTGAACCTGACCAGGTTGTAAGCGGAGCTAATTTGATTGTTAATCCGGGCTTTGAAGATGGAACAGCTTCATGGGAGTCTATGAATGGGGCGAATTTATCTCTTGGATATTACACTGTGGCAAGCGGCTCGCTTGCAATGAAAGTATCGGGACGTACGCAGACAAGTTCAGGCTGTTATCAGGATATAACAGGAAGAGTATCGGCCGGAAAGACGTATAAGGTATCTGCAAAGGTTCAGTACAAGCAGGATGAAAGCGATGCGGTCAGCTCACAGTATCCGGCAGAAAAGAAGTTCTTTATGACAATACGATACGGTGATAATACTTATGCTAACATGGGTTCTGTAACAGCTAAAAAAGGCGAGTGGGGTACTATAACCGGAACCTACACGATTCCGGATGATGCGGATTTGTCCAATGTAAGGATATTCCTTGAAACACCTTGGACGGATAAACCGGATGCTAAGAATGATTTGATGACATTCTTTGTCGACGATGTGGTAATGAAAGAAGACGTGCCTATAATTCTTAACGGGGGCTTTGAGGACGGAACGGCCGACTGGGAATCGCGCGGCGACGCAGAGCTTTCATTAGGCTGGGCGACTAAGCGTACGGGAAATCACTCGATTAAGGTAAGTGGCAGGAAGTACACTTATGCCGGTCCTATACAGGATATAACCGGCAAGGTTGAAGCGGCTCAAACCTATACGGTAAAAGCGTATGTGCATTATAACGAGGGAGATGCATCACATGTATTTAATATATGCATGGTTAACGGAGACAAAGTAACAGTAATTGCCTCGGCAAATGCTTCAAAGGGAGAGTGGAGCCTTGTAAGCGGTACTTACAAAATTCCGAAAGATGAGGATATGTCAAGCGTAAAGGTGTTTGTCGAAACAGCGTACAACAGCAATCCTTCCGCAAACGACCTTGTGACATTCTTTGTGGATGATATGGAGATGACTGAGGGGGAGCAAGAGATAAAGAACGACAAGATATCGTTTATCGACAATAACTATAATACTCCTTCAGATTTTGACCAAACCAAAAATGGAGTGACATACGGAACGGTAAAAGATGTCTCATACTATTCGTATATTGCGGGAATGAATAGAAATGCAAAAGTTATTCTTCCTCCGAATTATAATCCTAATAAGAGGTATCCGGTTCTTTACCTGCTTCATGGAATAGGTGGCAGCGAGAGTGAATGGCTTGACGGCAAACCAAATGAGATTATAAGCAATATGATTGCCGCAGGAACCTGTAAAGAAATGATAATGGTTCTGCCGAACCAGTGCGTTCGTAAAACAGATGAGGCAAATCCGGGACATCTTACTTTAGAGCAATTCAAAATGTATGATAGAATGGCTGATGAATTAAAGACAAGTCTTATTCCATACATAGAAAAGAATTTCCCGGTAAAGACAGGACGTGAGAACCGTGCGGTTGCGGGATTGTCAATGGGAGGACGCAACGCTATATATTCCGGTGTGAAATTGGTTGATGACTTTGCTTATACAGGGGCTTTTTGTCCGGCTGTAGGAGTTCTTCCGTATTGGCGTGAATCAGGACTTCTCACAACTGAAACGCTTACGATACCGCCTAAATACCGTGACAATACATTATTCATGATTGTTGAAGGAGAGGGTGATACGACTGTGGGGGACAGCCCTCGTCAGTACAGCACAACATTAAAAAATAATGGTTTTAACCATATATTTTACACATGGCCGGGAGGCCACTGGTGGGGTCCTTGGAAAAATGGATTATATAATTTTGCAAGGAGAATTTTCCAGTAATATTTAAATAACTTTAACAGATAAAAGAGAGTGTCCTAAAAGTCATTTATGACTTTTGGGACACCCTCTTTATATAATAAGAAATTGCATTTCTTTGTTATCTTTTTATTCCCGCAAGCAACGGTCCTAAGCGTCTAGGAGACGCTTGTTCAGGACGGACCGGAACGGAGTGTAGACTCAGGCAGCCATGACTGCACATCTATTTGGGAAAATACCATATAATTGGTTGAGAAATAATGTAATAAAATGTATAATTAAGTAGGGGATTGTTAATGTAATTTATTCCGGCGAGCAACGAGCCAAGCAGCCATGCTTGCATGGCTATTTGACTTCTATGAAAAATTATGAGAAGGGGTGCACTTATGATGATTAATGGGGAGAAAAGGTTAAAGAAAGTTTATGCTAAAAGAAAGTTTGGCAGACTGATATGTTTCAGCCTGATAGTTTCGCTTCTTGCGGCATGTATTGCGGGCGGAGAAATATCATATGCGCAGGCATATGGAGGGGTAGACACCGCTGAAGTAAAAGTAAATGCTACGGAAACTGAGAGTAACCAGACAAAAGAGGTTTCAGAAACTACGGAATATTCGACCACCTTTGACTTAGGAGACGGAAAATATGAGACACAGTTTTATACTTCCGAAGTCAGGTATAAGGACGAGGAGAGTGGTGAACTTGTAGACTACAATCCAAGCTTAACTGAGGTGACTGAAGATGAAACAGAGCTTGGGACAAGCCTTGAAGACTATTCATACGAGAATGAAATGGGTGACAAGAAACATTACTTTCCAAAGTCAATAAGCAGCAGTACGCCGGTTATTACAGAATATAAAGATTATCAGTTTTCAATGTCGCCGATAATTTGTGGTGAAAATGACGCTGTTCTTGACGATATGAAAGAGGTTGAAGATTTATACGGCAATGTTAGTGAGGAGTCCAACCTTGTAACCTATGAGGATATTGAGGACGGAATTGACATATCGTTGAACTCGCTTGAAAATGGTATTAAGGAGAGTATCATTTTCAATAAATGCCCGAAGAAAAATAGTTTTTACTATAGTATTAATACGGAAGGCTGTTATCCAGTCCTTGAAGAAAATGAAGCAAAGGAAAATACGGAGGTATCGCTTGTCGACAGCGACAGCAAAGAAACCGTCGGTGTAATACCGAGGCCGTATATGGTTGACAGCAGCGAAAGCGGCAATTACTGTGACGACTGTTATTATACGCTGCGAAAAAAGACTGACGGCTCATATATTTTAGGCGTGCATGTCCCGGAGGAATATCTTCGAAGCGATGAGATAAAATACCCGGTTACGCTGGACCCGTCAATCAGTTGGCAGTCTTCGGTGAGTATTGACGGAACATACGTTGCAGACGCACGCCAGCAAGGGGCGTCGTTTTACAGCGATTCTAATATGTATGTGGGGAGGCTTAACTATTCCACTGCACAGACGTATGTAAAATTTCCAACACTGTACGACTATATAAAATATAATTCTGTCTATCAGGTGAAATTAACGCTTACGGAAACTTCAAATTCAGCAGGCAGGAAAACAATCGGAGTGCACGACGTTACAGGCGACTGGAATACAAAGGAGATTACATATGCGAATAAACCGTCAGACAGCGCGTCAAGAAGGACTTCGTTTATCTCAACAGGCAAAGCCAATTCACAGGTATCAGTCACTCTTTCAGCATACATAAATCAAATGAGAAATGGAAACCAAAACCTTGCAAATAGGGGCTTTGTTTTGAAAACAAGCGACATTGACAGCGGTCAGGTGACAGACGCCGCGGTTTTCTATTCACCGAGGGCAACGACTTTCTCCTACAGGCCGAAACTTACAGCATACTACTATGACAAACCAACCAAACCGGCCTCCGTTTTGATCACACCGTATAAAAAAGGAATAGGAAATACACTAAATTTAACATACAGCGGTGTGAATTCGCAGATTCTTAACTATGTATGGTATAAGGTTGAAAGATACGATGACAAAGCAAACCGTGTCAATGTAAAAACAAGCAGCGATATAATACCATATTCCAATAATACTAAAATAGGAAACACATCAAGCGGACAAAAAACAATAGATATAAGTTCGTCTTACTGGACTGAAGGATGTTATCGTGTAGCGCTTTGTGGCGTAGACAGGAATGGCATAAAGGGTGCGGAGTCATATCAGTATATACATGTTGATAAGACCAATCCCTCGATCAATAAATTTAATCTGTATAATACCGGCGTAAGCTCAACTAATTCTATAAGCACACCGCCATCGTTTGAATGGGCTGTGGCGGATGCGCACATAAGTGAAATATATATTAAGATAAATGATAAGGAATATACCGACGGTCAGGTTCAATGTCAGGGACGACAATTATAAATGTCTGGACATATCGCTTGACGGAAGTAGTAAAAAGATACAGACAAATGATAAATCCGGAGAGTTAAGGCTTCCCGTAGATTGGTTTAATAAGTCTGGCGCCTATTCTTTCACACTCACCGCATCGGATTATGCGGGTAATATTTCTAATACTAAACTTAATTACTATTATAATAATGACTCAGTAAATGCTGCAGACTATGTTCCGGTAAATATAACCGCTATATAGAGACTTGACGGAAGCACTGAAATTATATGGGATAAAGTATTTGACAGGGAGCTGCCGGAGGAAATTACTTACTCACTGTATCAGGGTACGTCAGGCAGCAGGATTGATAAGTTAATATGTCAGAATTACAGAGGCACTTCTTATATCATAAGAAACCAGAACCGTAATCAGAAATATTATTATAAGGTTGTAGCTGAGAAAAAAATGCCTACCGGCGCACAGCACGGCTACGGCGAGTCAAAGGCGGTTTCATCGGTTACACTGTCAACTGACGAGCAGTTGAAACGTCTGGGATATGAAGCTAATCTCAGTTATATTGACTTTAACCTGCCGTGCGGTACTGGAATGGTTGAGAGGAGCAGGGGGAACTTTTTCTATTCACAGCTCGACACTGAATTTCCGGGTAACAACGGGGAATTTGTGTTCAAACGCTCTTATAATTCTTTGAGTGGAAAAGAAGGTGCGCTTGGCAGGGGATGGACGGCATGGTATGAAAGATGCGTATATTTAAACGAAAACCAGAACTCTCTTATATGTGAAAATGGAGACGGTTCGCATACTATTTACAACTGTACGGATAAGGGTAGAACTGCCTTTAAATCGCCGAAAGACGATAACAGCACAATCTTTAAAAATTCCGGAAACGACGGTTTTGTACAGAAATATAAGGATGGTTCAAAATATAATTATAACAGGCATGGACGGCTTGCAAGCTATGAGAGTGTGCAGGGGCTGCGCGTCACACTGAAATACGATTACTCGGACCGATACGTGAGCGAGATGCTGTTTGAGCGTAAATGTGACTCAGGTTATAACAAGGAATTTCTGATTAATTTTGAATATAATGCGGACGGTGACGGAAGACTGCTTCTAGCTAAAGCGATGATGTCCAACGGTGTCTATATTTCATATCAGTACTCAGGCGGATTGCTTGTAAAAGTAACAGTCAGGGGCGAGGGCGGGGAAGGCTCGCTGACTTACGATTATTTATATAGTAATGGGATGTTAAGCAGAATCATTGACGCTACAGGCGAGAACCCCTATTACATAAAATATCATACTGATAAAAAGACGTCGGTGTGCATGTATCCAAACTCAACCAAATTGTGTATAGAATATAATGAGGATGAAAACGTAAGCACATATACGAAACAAACGGCGGGTAATGATATAATATATGAGGGATTTGGCAAGTATAATTCCGACGGTTATTTTACTTCCATGCGGGAAGGTTCCGCGGTTGTAAACGGAGGGGCGCTGTATACATTTATGTATAATAACCATAAAATGACGGCCTCCAACAAGACCGTTACATATAATACGCTTGTGGACAACCGTATTCAGGAACGCCTTGATTTGGTCGGCGATATTTTTGAGTATGAGCGCGACGGAAATATAACAAAGGAGCAGTATGGAGACGGTTCGGAGGTAACGTATGTATACGGTCTGACCGGAGAAATTACGAAGAACCTTCCGACGGAAATTATTAAAACGTATAAGCGGGACGATTCTTCAAAAGAGGAAAAGCTTGCACATGTTGTCCTAACATACGACGAAAAAGGAAATGTATTATCCCTGTACGATAAAATCGAAAACGACGAAATAAAGTTTGTCTATGATAATGCCGGAAATATTACTTCGCAGACGTCGACAAAAGAGGGGAATGAGGACACAAAAGTTAAAGCAGCCTATGATAAGTCCGGAAATGTTGTAACAGAGGAGGTCACGTCGGGTTCGGTTAACACAAAGATGAATTATACGTACGATTCGATGGGTCGTGTACGGACTGAGCGCGATAAAGACGGAAATTTTACACTGCATGAATACGATTCGTTCGGCAGAAAGATACAGGTAACTGAAAAGTATGGCAACAAAGAATTGGTTACAAAAAAATCATATGACAAAAACGGAAATCTGACGAAAGAGGTATCGCCGTCAGGCGAGGTCACGGTTTATGATTATGATTCACTGAACCGTGTAGTATCGCAGAGTGTTACTGCGGACGGAGTCACATCATATACTTACACGTCATACAAATATACCGATATAAACATAATAATAAACAGCGATAATGATGTAAGGCAATTTAACAATCTTTTGTGCACGACAGTTAAAGATAGTAATGGCAATGTCATATCAATGACATATACGGATGACCTTGGACATGTCATAAGGGAACAGTCTAATGGAGTATGTACTGATTCGCTCTTTGACAATCAGGGAAATGTAGTTTCATCAATTGTGCACGGTGAAACCGAGAAAACAGGAACGGCGTATGCGTATTCTTATGACGTCAACGGCAACATGACGGCAGTTCTTGAAAATGCATATATTTATGGCAATGGAACGATATACGCAGCGAATGATACTGTTGTTAAAAAGACTGTCTATGACGGTCTGGGAAATGTATTGTCTACAATTGACGGTCTGGGCAATACGACAAGTTACAGTTACTCAGAGGATAAAAAGCTTACGTCGGTTGTACTGCCGGGAGATAATAAGCTTTCGAGAAAATACGAATATAGAGTTGAAACTGACGAAGGTTATTTTGCCGACAAGATAACTGACATAAAGGGTAATAAAAGCGTTTCCGCGCGCAATGCCGCAGGACAGACAATGTATATAGCAGATTACGGCACCGATAATAAATCGATAAAGACAAGTTATCAATATGACTATGCCGGAAATGTTGTAAAACAGACGAACGGCAACGGCAGCTATATCAAATATACATATGACGGCAGGATGCAGTGTATTAGGGAACAGGGATATGATAAAAACGGCGTCATGCAAAATGACACCCACTATGCTTATGACAAATTCGGAAATATATCCCGCATGGACGATTTTGTCCGCGATGGAAAAGATATGGTTCCTTCCGTCAGCACATTTTACGTTTATAATCAAAAAGGCCTTGTAATTGCCGAGGGTCAGTTGATGGGACGGGCCAACCCGGACGATACGGAGATTGAATCAGCATTAACGCACTATTCGTATGATAAGAACGACATGCTTGTAAGAATAGATTACCCTGCCGGCAGCAAGGGCGTTACCGCTGAATACTTTGAATATGATAAAAACATGCGCCTTAAATGTGTTAAGGCAGACATTGCCGGCAAAACCGAAAAGGCGACGCTCTGTACATACACGTATACGGGCAAGGGCAGGGTAAAAAGTGAAGTTTATAATCTCTCGCCCGCATCAACCGCCACACAGCAGCTTGTCAAGTCATACGCATACGATAAGCTTGACAGGATAACCTCGATTGAATACTCAAAAGGCAGCGGCGGCGCCGTGTTTGAAAAATATTCATATGAATATGACAAAAACGGAAACATTATAAAGGAGACCATAAACGGTGAAAAAAATGAAATCCGCGAATACACATATACACAAAAGGGACAGCTTTCAAACACGGCGGTTACGGTAAACGGAGCTAAGTCGACGCCGTATCATTACACTTATGATTCTGTCGGCAACTGCATATCGGTAAATCACGGCTATCTTGAGGAAATGGAATATAACGGACTGAATCAGGTTGTTAAAAAAGTCGAGCATACCGGAAAAGATATCACGACGAATTACACGTATGACGGCAGCGGCAACCAGATTAAAAGCGAGTCGACAAGCAGCGGCAATATTGTGCGTGAAACCCTCGCATATGATTCCTATAACCGTCTCGTGACTGAATCAAGAAAGGTCGGACAGGGTGCGGAAACGCTGATACAGAGTAACTTATACAATGGCGCCGGAAAGCGTATTTCAAGCACATACACCGATGAATCACAGAAAACCGTTACAGAGAATTATCACTATATAAATGGGCAGCTATCACATATATCAGACGAAAACGGAACCGTCAATTCAAAGTATATTTACGACGGCAAAGGTAACGCAATTTTAAGGGAGGAAAACGCCAATACTACATCAGTAAAAAAGTACTGCACGTATACAAAGGATATACGGGGAAGTGTAAGGTCGCTCCTGTCAGAGACGGGCAGCAGATTAATCAGCTACGACTATGACGATTACGGCGGCACAGATATAAAAATTGCTGCAGGCAACACGTCAAAAACGGGCTTTGATAACCACATCTGTTTTACAGGCGGCGTTTATGACAAAGCCACAGGAAAGTATTATCTGAACGCAAGATATTACGACCCATCGACAATGAATTTCCTTTCGCAGGATTCATACAGGGGAACCGCCGATGACAGTGCTACGTGGAACCTGTATTCATATTGCGCGGGCAATCCGGTGGGGTACGTGGACCCAAGCGGGCATTTTGCAATTGAATTAGGGGTTATCGGAGGGGCCGTAGTGTATGATATTGTGATTTTGGCGTTGGAAGCGATTACGGCAAAAGTTGCAGTCGATACAGTGGAAAGCCTGATTGATAGAATATGCGATAGCGGCGTAGGAGTGGTCTATCAGACGGAAGAAAAAGGACAGCAGGGAGCGGCAAACAGTGGAAATAATTCTAACAATACGGGAAATGGAGGTAAGAAAAAAGGTAAAAAACCGAAAAAACAGAGTAAAAAGTCAGGAAAGGAAATGTCATCAAATGCGCCGTCTTGGGCACAGAAATTTCGGCCTAAAAATGGTGAGAAAGCAACGGAATTTGCCAAGAGATTATGTGATTGGAAGTATGGAAAGGGAAAGTATGATAAAGGACCTGGTTCTGATTTTAATCAAATAAAAAAGTGGGCAAATAGAAAATTATTTAGAAAGTAAAAGGAGTATGATATATGAACGAAAAGGTATATATATTATTTCATGAGTATGAATTTGGTAAAGAAGGTGACATTCGAGACGAATCTAAGTTGTTGGGAGCATACAGTTCAGAGGAGAAAGCAAAAGAGGCAATAGAATTTTATTATAAGCTGCCCGGATTTTGTGATTACCCCAAGGAATGTTTTTCATATGATGAATATCCTGTGGGAAAGTGTGTTGGATGGCTGGAAGGGTTTTTTGATACTGATGACTATGACTTTGAGGAGGTGGAGTGGGATGAATAAAATTAAAAGAATATGTGCTTTGCGGCATACGTATGCATACGGATTAAAAAAATTATTTTTGGCCAATAAGATGCTGGGTGTATTTGATAATAAAGAAAAAGCAGAGGAAAATATAGACTTTTATCATTCTTTAGAAGGATTTGAGGAGTATCCAAAGGAATGTTTTAAATGTATAGAGTTAGAAGTTGATAAAAACCAATATTGGCAGACCGGGTTTGAGGAAAGGAGAAAGGAGCTTGAAAGGGCTTATAAAGAAGAAGAATATTTTGGATATTAGTGTCTGTCAGACATAGAATTACAAAATACAACTGTCAGATTAAGTTATCGATTTATTTGGCCCGGGATTCTAAGTTATTTAATACGCTGTTAATGAACCGGGCTATATTTTAGATTAATAGGCGTGGAAGAAATTGGAAATTTGAAATTGTCACAAAAAAATGCAGGAGATTAAATGTGGAATATAACAAATTAAAAGGTAAAAATCTAGTTTCAGTAGGCAGGTGTGCAGATATGCCGGTGCTTGGTTTTGGAGATACCATTACATTAAACAGACGTGGGAAACAACGTAAATATCATGAATATGAGTTTCATATCCAATGTCCTTTCAGAATAGTGAAGGAAAAACAAATTATTTTAGGAAGTTATGATATATATTGTGCTTTGGGAGATGAGAATGATAGTGATTGGGAGACATACGGCAATAATAGATTTGATAAGGTCGCCGAGGATATTATTAAACCAATGCTGCCGGTGAAAGTCCTGGATATTTTTGTAAGTGAGGTGGGTGATATATTAATAAAGCTTGAAAATGAAACAGAAATCAATATTTTTATTCATTCTGAAGGAAATAACGATAGAGAGTTTTGGAGATTTATTGACTTTAAAAATGATATACATGTTGTGTTTGAGGAAAGGAAAATTAATCAGGATGATTGATTATTAATATGTATGAACATAAGAATTATAATACTTATCAGAACTTGATAATACATATTGCTTTGAAGCTTTTTAATTTGAAAGAGGGGATTACATATGGAGGAAAAGGTATATATATTATTTCATGAGTATGAACTTGGCAAGGAAGGAGATATTAGGGATGAATCTAAAATGTTGGGAGCATATAGTTCAGAAGACAAGGCAAAAGAAGCAATAGAATTTTATTATAAGCTGCCGGGATTTTGCGATTACCCAAAGGAATGTTTTGAAATCGGAGAGTGTACTTTAGGAAGGTACGGATGGGTAGACGGATTTTTTAATACTGAAGACTATGACTATGAGGAGGAAGAGTGGGATGAGCAAAATTAAAAAGGTATATGTATTCCAACACACGTACGCGTACGGATTGAATAAATTATATTTGGATACTAAGATGATTGGTGTATTTGACACAAAGGAAGAAGTTGAGAAAAGTATTGACTTTTATCATTCATTAGAAGGATTCAAGGAATATCCGAGGGAATGTTTTAAATGTATTGAATTAGAAATTGATAAAAACCAATATTGGCTGACCGGGTTTGAGGAACGGAGGAAGGAATTGGAGAAGGAATACAAAGAAGAGGAAGAATATTTTGGATATTAGTGTCTGTCAGACAGAGAATTACAAAATACAACTGTTGGATTAAGTTATCGATTTATGTGGTCCGGGATTCTGAGTTATTTAATACGTTGTTCATGAACCGGACCATATTTTAGATTAATAGGCAGAGAAGAAATTGGTAATTTGAAATTATTACAAAAAAATGCAGGAGATTAAATGTGGAATATAACAAATTAAAAGGTAAAAATCTAGTTTCAGTAGGCAGGTGTGCAGATATGCCGGTGCTTTGAAATAAATTATGGGTGGTAAATTATTATTAATTTGAAAGAGGGGATTACATATGGAGGAAAAGGTATATATATTATTTCATGAGTATGAATTTGGCAAAAAAGGTGATGTTCGAGATGAGACTAAGTTGTTGGGAGCATACAGTTCAGAGGAGAAAGCAAAAGAAGCAATAGAATTTTATCATAAGCTGCCCGGATTTTGTGATTATCCTAAAGAATGTTTCGAGTATGAGGATTATCCCGTAGGGAAATGTGTCGGATGGCTAGAAGGTTTTGCTAATACTGATGACTTTGAGGAGGAAGAGTGGGATGAGTAAAATGAAAAAGGTATATGTATTCCAACACACGTTTGCATATGGGTTAAATAAATTGTATTTGGATACTAAGATGCTTGGTGTATTTGATAATAAAGAAAAAGCAGAGGAGAATATAGATTTTTATCATTCATTAGAAGGATTCGATGAGTATCCAAGGGAATGTTTTGAGTGTATTGAATTAGAGATTGATAAAAACCAGTATTGGCAGACCGGGTTTGAGGAAAGAAGAGAAATACTGGAAAAAGAGTACAAGGACGAGGAAGAATATTTTGGATATTAGTGTCTGTCAGACAGAGAATTACAAAATACAACTGTCGGATTAAGTTATCGATTTATGTGGCCCGGGATTCTGAGTTATTTAATACGCTGTTAATGAACCGGGCTATATTTTTAATATTAACCTATATTTTCCCTTTTACACAAATTATTATAGATGCTGTTTTTGTCCTTGAAATTGGTACAAGCATGAATAACATTGAGGTACTTATATGGTAAAGAAAATAAAAAATAATGATGTATATATGTTACAGGTTGTTGGAGACAGAAGATTATTTGCATATATGCCGGTGCTTGGTTTTGGAGATACCATTACATTAAACAGACGTGGGAAACA
>CAOKVX010000005.1 GCA_948472945.1 uncultured Clostridia bacterium | reverse complement strand
CCGTGTCTCAGTCCCAATGTGGCCGGTCACTCTCTCAAGCCGGCTACTGATCGTTGCCTTGGTGGGCCTTTACCCCACCAACCAGCTAATCAGACGCGGGCCCATCTGGTACCACCTCAGTTTTTCCTGCTGCACCATGCGGCGCCGCAGGCTTATGCGGTATTAGCAGCCGTTTCCGGCTGTTATCCCCCTGTACCAGGCAGGTTGCCCACGCGTTACTCACCCGTCCGCCACTAAGTCACACGGGTCTTCCCCCCGGAGGGTTCCGTCCCATGCGCTCCGTTCGACTTGCATGTGTTAGGCACGCCGCCAGCGTTCATCCTGAGCCAGGATCAAACTCTCAAATAAAATCTGTCCTGAATCGGACTTATGTCTGGCATAATCCGTTTCGCTTTTTGTTGGTCTTTCCAACTTGATTCACTCGGAATCTCAAGGTCTTAATTCGAAACCACTTTCATGGTCTCTGATTGTTCCCCTGAAAATTTCTTGGCTGTCTGTACAGCCTGTTCTTTGAATTTTCAGGGATGTCTGATTATCGAATTTTCAAGGTCCGCTGCTTTCGCTTTTGTCTTTCAGTGCGTCAGCAAGATATATAATATCACCATTAATTTGTATTGTCAACACTTTTTTTCATTTTTTTTGCATAAGTTTTTTTATTGCCTTATATGCACTGAAAGAACGCGGTTTTACAAATGTTTTTTTAATATGACAAAACTCTATTTATTATGAATTAATATAATATGTAAATTCTAAAATATAATTTAGGATAATTCTATTCTCGCTTTATCTGCAAGAAACTGCCTCCACTTCTTTCCTTTCATCATATAAAATTTTTCCGTCACTTCATCGCCGCTTTCCGGATGCTCAAAAGTAATCGAAATGCCTACCGGCAGAAACATGTATCGGCATTTACCGATGGAACGAATATTTTCATAGGGAATGACAATATTTGCAAGAGCCCTTATGGCAACCATCTTTTCTTCGGTAAAATATGCCCACCAGCCTTGCTGCCATTGGCCAATGCCTCCCATAAGATTTTCACGGTAGTTTACCTGAAAACCGTCAATAATATTATCTTCCTCGGACATAAAACCTCCTTTTACAAGTTTTTGCTTAGCCTTATACTTTTTTGCTTCATGCATATTTTTCCCTCCATATAATGTAATATTTTTTTATTAAAGACTTCACAGTTAAAGATTTGCAAGGAAATATGCCGCTTTGCGACACAAATTCGGTGCATAAAACGCTTAATTCAGCATTTTTCTAATTATAAAATATACATTATATTCCTGTCAATATGTACTTTGTTTTGTTATCCTATGAATATTTTAAATCCTATACTGTTATTCTACATGTTCTTCAAGCACTGACTTCAACGCCGCAATTGAACTTGAATGGCATCTTGCTATTCTTATTTTATTGCTTTTAGCGTTGCTCATAACATTTCTAAGCATTTTATGTGACATTGTATTAGTAAACAAAACTAATAAATCCGGAATTCCCATTCCTTTCATTGAACCTTCTTTTTTAACATAAACTTTGACTTTACAATTATATTTTTCACATACTTCCTTATATCGTCTTGTCATACACTCATTTCCGCCTACTATCACTACACTCATATTTTATACTCTGCCTTTCTTTTTGTTAGCATAAACTAACTGTTTTTATTATTTAAGGCTGTCCGCAAAGACAGCCCCAATGCCCTGACTCAATAATGCAGGTTACTTGTTGGACGAACAGTTCATGCTGCATCCGCTGCAGTTACAGCTGCAGGAGTGTTTTCCATTTTTTTTATTTTTTATCATATTTACTATTATAGCTGTGACTATAAATATTAGAATTATGCATATTATAATTGTTGCAATGTTATCATTAATCCACGATATCATTTATTATCACCCCTTTAAGTCATTTTTTAATCACTCAAACTTCACACATAAAGCTTGAAGTAAAACGCTTCAATGATGCGCACTCGCGTGATACATAATATATCGCATCAGCAACATGCTCTCGGCGCGGAGAATGTCGCAATCGACATTCTTGGTTTTATATTATCAGAAATCAGTGACAACAGCCGGGCGTTTATAGCTTTTTTTATTATATGGTTTCACCATCAGATAGACAATACCTGCAGCTAATACGATTGCTAATAATAATCCTACTAAATTTGCCGAGCCTGTAAACAGAAGTCCAAACTGATATATTAAAAATGCCGCAGCATATGCAAACACACACTGATATCCAATTGCAAATCCTGTCCATTTCGCTGAGTTCATTTCCCGCCTTATTGCTCCCATTGCCGCAAAACATGGTGCGCACAGAAGATTAAACACTAAAAATGAATATGCTGCAAGCTGCGTCATTCCCTCAAAGTCAAGCACGCCAAATACTCCTACGACCTCTTCTTTTGCTACAAGACCCATTATAGTGGCAATTACCGCTTTGATTGAGCCAAATCCAAGCGGTACGAATATCCATTTTACCGCATTTCCGATATAACCTAGTATACTGTTTTCAAGTTCCATTTCAGGGTCGAATCCGAACGAACCGCCGACATTACCGAATACCGAGCCCGCCCATATTATTATTGACGAAAGCATTATAACCGTTCCCGCCCTTTTAATAAATGATGATGACCTCTCCCACATCGAATGCAGAATATTCCCTATTGTAGGCAGGTGATATTCAGGAAGCTCCATGACAAATGGAGCAGGTTCCCCTGAAAACATCTTTGACTTCTTGAGGATAATACCTGAGATTATTACAGACGCTATTCCTAAAACGTATGCCGACGGTCCAATCCACCATGCATCTTCAAATAATGCCGTTGCAATTAATGCAATAATCGGGAGTTTGGCGCCGCACGGTATAAATGTAGTCGTCATTATTGTCATACGCCTGTCACGTTCATTTTCAATTATTCTTGAGGCCATTATACCCGGAACTCCGCATCCCGAACCTACAAACAGCGGAATAAAGGATTTTCCTGAGAGTCCGAATTTACGGAATATTCTATCCATAACAAATGCCACTCGCGCAAGATAACCACATGACTCAAGAAATCCAAGAAAAATAAACAATATCATCATCTGTGGCACAAATCCAAGGACTGCTCCCACACCACCTATAATTCCGTCAATTATAAGTCCATTTAACCATATCGGCGTACCTGCTGCATCAAGTCCCATTTCGACAATTGCAGGGATGCCGGGTATCCATATTCCAAATAAATTCCATCCGTCGCCGAACAGCTGGTCATTAGTCCAGTCAGTTACCACAGCTCCTACCGTAGATACCGATACATAATATACAATTGACATCACTATAATGAATATAGGAAATGCCGCTATTCTGTTAGTCACTATTTTGTCAATCTTATCTGAAAGCGTTAATTTATTTATATTTTTTTTCTTATGACAGGACTTTATAATTGAGGCAATATAAACATATCTTTCATTTGTTATAATGCTTTCAGCGTCGTCGTCAAGTTCTCTTTCAGCATCTTTTATATCTTGTTCTATATGTGACAGAACGGATAAATCTATATCAAGCTTTGATAATATCTTTTTGTCTCTCTCAAATATTTTTATGGCATACCATCTCTGTTTATTTTTCGGCAGATTATGTACAGTTCCTTCTTCTATATGTGCTATTGCGTGCTCTACCGGTCCAGAAAATATATGCATTGGTATATTATCCGTTTTACCCGCCGCATTAACGGCTTCCTCAGCTAATGTTTCAATACCTGTTCCTTTAAGTGCGGATATTTCCATAACCTTACATCCGAGATGCCTTGTCATTTCTTCAATATTTATTTTATCACCGTTTTTATTAACTTTATCCATCATATTTACGGCCACTACTACCGGAATTCCAAGTTCAATTAGCTGCGTCGTCAGATACAGGTTTCTCTCAAGATTAGTTCCGTCAATAATATTTAAAATTACATCGGGTTTTTCATCTATAAGGTAATTTCTGGCTACGACTTCCTCAAGCGTATATGGTGATAATGAGTATATGCCAGGCAAATCAGTGATAGTTACCCCTTCATGTCTTTTAAGGCGTCCTTCTTTCTTTTCAACGGTAACTCCCGGCCAGTTCCCTACAAACTGATTAGAGCCTGTCAGGGCGTTAAACAATGTCGTTTTTCCACAGTTTGGATTTCCGGCAAGGGCAATTTTTAAATTCATCCTTTTATTCATCCTTTCAATATTAATTTACAATAGAAATTTTACTTCATTTTTGTTAGCCTATGCTAACTAAGTTATAAAAAAATAATTGCATTTATTAATCTACATTTATCATATCTGCGTCAGCCTTTCGCAGAGATAATTCATAACCCCGGACTGTCACTTCAACCGGGTCTCCAAGGGGCGCCACTTTACGAACGTATATTTCCGTTCCTTTTGTAATTCCCATATCCATTATTCTTCTCTTAATTGCCCCCTCGCCGTTAATACCTATAACCTTTACTGTGTCTCCTATTTTTACCTGTTTCAGGGTCTTCACTGCATCTCCTCCTTTTTATGTTTTTTACATTCAAACCTGAACTATTTAATTATAATAATATTTTGATAATGTGATTAATTACTCAATTTTTTAGGTGTAACATTTTAATCTCAAGTTTTAAGCAGCTAAACAAAAATTTTTCCGGCCATCTCCCTGCTTATCGCTATTCTAGCACCTTTTACATTTACTATAATGTTGCCGCCACTAACGCTTATTAGGGATACGCTGCTCCCGGCTACAAATCCCATCTCTTCAAGATGTCTTTTTACTTCGACGTTTCCTCCTATTCTTTTTATAGTATTTTCCTCATCTGTGCACAAAAGACTTAACGGTATCATTGAGGCCTCCTATAATTTAATGCTACAATTAATTGTTCTATAATATCTTTGTTAGTTATGTATAACTCGAGTTAGTTATCGCTAACTAAGATATATAATATTATTTGATTCTATTTTTGTCAATACTTTTTATCAGCTTGAATATATTTTTTTTTAATGATATTATTAACCTATATGTGGGGGTGAACATCATGCAGTTAATGGAATCCGGGGAAATGTATCTTGAAACCATTCATATTTTGCTAAAAAATAAAGGAATGGTTCGTTCGCTTGATATAGCCGAATATATGGGGTTTTCAAAGCCGAGCGTCAGCAGGGCGGTCGGTATACTTAAAAAGGGAGATTATATCATTGTTGACAGATATGGATATATAACCCTTACGGATTTGGGAAAAAGCGTTGCTAAAAAAATATACGAGAGACATACAATTCTTACTGAAGTTCTCATAAGCCTCGGCGTAAGTGAAAAGTCAGCTTCAGAGGATGCGTGTAAGATTGAACATGTAATAAGCGATGAATCGTTTGAAGCAATAAAAAAGCACATAAGAAAAAATAATGATAAAACTATTCATTAATTTGTAAATATACTGACCGGTTATGTCAAATATAAACAGGTCAATACGTTAATAAATATATATAATCTATCATAGTTTTGTTCCGGAGATACATATGGAAAAAGATTTAACAAGCGGTAATGTCACAAAAACAATGCTGCTTTTTGCATGCCCAATGATATTAGGCAATCTTTTGCAGCAGCTTTATAATATAGCTGACACTCTGATTGTAGGAAAATTTTTAGGTTCTGACGCATTGGCTGCGGTTGGCTCCGCATATACGTTAATGACTTTTTTAACTTCAATAATTATTGGTCTTTGTATGGGAAACGGTACTATTTTTTCTGTCTGTTTTGGCAAAAAGAATCTTTGTCAGTTAAAAAATAGTATTGCAGCCTCATTTATTTTTATATCTATAGTTACTATTCTTATAAATATTCTGGTCTTTGCAGGGATTGATTTTATATTGCATATATTGCGTATTCCAAGTGATATTTATAGCCTTATGCGAGAATATGTCTTTATTATTTTTTTTGGTATTTTTTTCACTTTCCTATATAACTATTTTGCATTTGTGCTGCGAGCCATAGGAAATTCGGTTGTGCCGTTAATTTTTCTCGGTGCGTCGGCAGCACTTAATATTATTCTTGATATTTTGTTTGTCGTTGTATTTCATCAGGGGGCTGGAGGAGCCGCTGCCGCAACCGTTATATCACAGGCCGTATCAGGTGTCGGTATAGCGGTTTATGTCTTTTTAAAAGAGCTAGATCTTCTCCCGTGCAGGGATAATTTTAAATTTAGAAAGAGAACTTTGACCGAAGTAATAAGACATTCTATGGCCGCTTGTGTTCAGCAGTCGGTAATGAATTTTGGAATACTAATGATACAGGGGCTCGTAAACAGCTTTGGCCCTGCGGTTATGGCTGCTTTTGCAGCAGCGGTAAAAATTGATTCTTTTGCCTATATGCCTGCACAGGAATTTGGAAATGCATTTTCTCTTTTTATATCGCAAAATTACGGTGCAAAAGAATTTAAACGAATTAACATTGGTATACGTAAAGCCGTTACTATCTCCGTTGTTTTCTGCCTGACTATATCTCTTTTTATTTTTATTCTGGCGCCATACCTGATGCAAATTTTTGTAGATGCCTCAGAACATGGAATTATACAAACCGGCGTAGGTTATTTGAGAATTGAGGGAAGTTTTTATTTCGGTATTGGTATTTTATTTCTGCTATACGGTTTCTTCCGCGGTATTGAAAAACCAGAGATGTCGCTCATATTAACTGTAATTTCTTTGGGAACAAGGGTGATTCTTGCATATATGCTTGCACCGATTCAATATATTGGTGTATTCGGTATTTGGTGGGCCATTCCCATAGGATGGATTTTGGCGGACTTGCTAGGTGTTTATAGGGCAGCCGTCACTCTTTCAGAATTTCAAGATAGATAGCGGGAGTTACATTGCCCATTTGTTTTCAAAACATCCTATGGTAAAGCTTATCTTCACTGCAAAACTGAGTTAACTCTTTTTTCTTATTATCTAAATTTAAATATAGAATTGCTTCAATTTAATGTTTTCTATTTGTTTCTATCGTAAAGCACTAATACTATGACTATATGCTTTCTAATAAAAAAATTTGGAAAGCGCCTATTTACGGTACTTTCCAAACTTTTTAATTTACGGAGAAGGAGGGATTTGAACCCTCGCGCCGCGTGAACGACCTATACCCTTAGCAGGGGCACCTCTTCAGCCACTTGAGTACTTCTCCCAGCTGAACTTTTGTCCAGTATTCTGTTATCCATTTTATATGGACTTCACAATTAGATAGTTTACCAAAGTCTTACTGTTTTGTCAATGATAATATTAAAAATTTATCATTTTAGATATTAGAATTTTAATATATCATACCTGAATATTAAACTATTAATAAATTACAAAAATTGAAGCCAGATTATATTGTTTAATCTGATTTACTCTTGTTCCGCTGATTATATCAAATATCCTTTTGCTGCTCCTACTTTATTTCCGGATAAAATATATTTTTTCATTCTTCTCTTAAATCGGGTATACTCTAATGTTTCACAATATATAAGGCTGTTTAAAAAAAGATATGGAAAAAGCCCAAAGCAATATGCTAAGGGCTTACAAAAAGATTAAAAATAATCTCATCTTATTAGAATTTGGTTTTTATTAATAATGTGCTGACTTCTCGATATTAAGTCAAAATGCTTTGCATATGAAAATTAGTCTGCATCTTTCTCATCAGCCATTATATCATCATCACCCTCATGTTCAATCTCCGTTATAGGGGTTCCGTCAGGATTTGTGTCTTTAACCTTAGCTATTGTAGCTACAAATATGTCTTTGTCGCTGTCAATATCCATAAGCTTAACTCCTGTTGTGATTCTTCCAAGCTTTGAAATATCCCTTGCGGCAATTCTTATTATAATTCCCTCGTTGGTTATGATAAGAACCTCTCTGTCCTCATTCATGACTTTTGCGCCGATAACCATGCCGCTCTTGTCAGTCACTTTGTAACATTTGACTCCCTTTCCGCCTCGTTTCTGTACGGTGAATTCTTCAATGTCCGTGCGCTTTCCAAGGCCTTTTTCAGATACGATGAGTATATCCGAACCCTGACTGTTAAGCTGCATTCCGATAATTTCATCGTCATAGGAAAGGTTCATTCCGATTACTCCCATCGAAGTCCTTCCTGTGGACCTGACGTCATTTTCATTGAATCTTATTGACATACCGTTTTTCGTGACTAGTATTATATCTGTTGTATCGTCGGTTATTTTAACTTCAATAAGCTCGTCGTCCTCGCGCAGATTGATAGCCTGTAATCCTTTTTTTCTGATATTCATATATTCAGATACGCGTGTTTTCTTTACTATTCCGTTTTTAGTAGCCATAAACAGGTACTTGTCGTCCTCATATTCCTTAATAGGAATAACCGCCGTTATCTTTTCGTCAGGCTGGACCTGAAGAAGATTTACTATAGCCATTCCCCTTGCTGTCCTTCCGGCTTCAGGAATCTCATATGCTTTCAGTCTATATACCCTTCCCTTGTTCGTAAAGAACATAATATAATGGTGTGAGGTTGTCATAAATAATTCTTCAATGTAATCGTCCTCTATAGTCTGCATTCCTTTGATACCTTTGCCTCCGCGGTGCTGGCTCCTGAAATTATCTACCGTCATTCTTTTGGTATATCCCAGGCTTGTCATAGCGATAACTGTATTCTCGCAAAGTATCATATCTTCCATTGAGATATCATACTCGTCATAACCAATTGAAGTTTTCCTGTCGTCCCCGTATTTATTTTTTATTTCCGTAAGCTCAGTTGATATGACATCGAGAAGCTCACATCTGTCTCCAAGTATTTTTTTATACTCGGCAATTTTAGCCATAGTCTCTTTATATTCATTCTCAGTTTCTTCTCTCTCAAGACCTGTAAGCTTACGAAGACGCATATCCACAATACTCTGTGCCTGAATCTCGGAAAGTTCAAACCTGTCAATAAGGTTTGCCTTTGCGTCGGCCGTTGTCTTAGACGCCCTTATAATGGATATAACCTCGTCTATATTATCTAAGGCTATTAGAAGTCCTTTTAATATATGAGCCTTTTCCTCAGCCTTGTTAAGGTCATATTTTGTACGCCTTGTAACTACGTCCTCCTGATGCGCAAGGTAGAGCTTAAGCATCTCAAGTATGTTCATAACTTTCGGCTCATTGTTTACAAGGGCAAGCATTATAACTCCAAATGTATCCTGAAGCTGGCTGTGCTTGTAGAGCATGTTAAGAACTACACTAGGATTGACATCCTTTCTGAGTTCTATGACTATTCTCATTCCCTCACGGCTCGATTCATCGCGCAAATCAGTGATTCCATCCACCTTTTTGTCCTTATGTAGTTCCGCAATCTTCTCGATAAGTCTTGCCTTGTTCACCATGTATGGAAGTTCTGTTACAATAATTCTGTTTTTTCCTCCGGGCATTGTCTCTATGTCAGTTACGGCACGCACCCTTATTTTTCCGCGTCCGGTCCTGTATGAATCTTCTATTCCCCTCGTTCCCAGAATTGTTGCCCCGGTAGGGAAATCAGGCCCTTTTATTATGCCTAAAACTTCCTCTATATAGACTTCCTCATTTTCTTTTTCTTTTTTAATTATATGTAAAATAGCGTTTATAACTTCGCCAAGGTTATGCGGCGGTATATTAGTCGCCATACCTACCGCTATACCCGAAGTTCCATTTACAAGGAGATTTGGTATACGCGAAGGAAGTACTGTAGGTTCTTTCTCAGTCTCGTCAAAGTTAGGCACAAAATCAACGGTGTCTTTTTTTATATCTGCAAGCATTTCCATTGAAACTTTACTAAGCCTTGCCTCAGTATATCGCATGGCCGCTGCAGAGTCGCCGTCCACTGAACCAAAATTACCGTGTCCATCTACAAGAGGATATCTGGTAGTCCACTCCTGTGCAAGATTTACGAGTGCTCCGTATATTGAACTATCTCCGTGCGGATGATATTTACCCATTGTATCTCCGACTATACGCGCACATTTCCTGTGGGGTTTGTCGGGACCGTTATTGAGTTCTATCATTGAATATAAAATCCTTCTCTGAACAGGCTTCAGCCCGTCCCTCACGTCAGGTAACGCCCTCGATGCTATTACTGACATTGCATATTCAATGTAAGACTTCTCCATAGTCTTTTTTATGTCAACATCATTTATTTTGTCAAAAATATTTTCATCCATTAAATGTCCTCCAGACTATAAGTTATATACTCATACTCCTACATACAGTTTTATATACAAACTATTATTAGTAATAATATTATTACTTTTATATGTAAAACAATATAGTCGATATATTTATACCCATTTATAATATTATATATCCAGATTTTTTACAAATCTGGCGTTCGCCTCTATAAATTCCCTTCTCGGCTCTACCTTATCACCCATCAAGGTTGTAAATGTTACGTCTATCTCCGACGCCTCTTCATCATTAATTGTTACCCTGTGAAGTATTCTCTTCTCAGGGTCCATAGTAGTGTCCCACAGCTGGTCTGCATCCATCTCTCCAAGTCCTTTGTAACGCTGGATAGAATTGTTTCCATCCCTTCCGACTTCCTTTAAAACATTGTCGAGCTCATCGTCGCTGTAGCAGTACCATACTTTTTTATTTTTTTCAAGCTTATATAAAGGAGGCTGTGCAAGGTATACATAACCCTCCTTTATAAGGTCCGGCATGAACCTATAAAGAAATGTCAGCAGCAGAGTACTAATATGGGCGCCGTCAACGTCCGCATCCGTCATAATTATTATCTTATGGTAACGAAGCTTACTAATATCAAAATCTTCCGATATTCCCGTGCCAAACGCAGTTATCATAGCCCTTATCTCATTGTTGACAAGTATCTTGTCAAGTCTTGACTTCTCGACATTAAGTATTTTTCCCCTTAGAGGAAGTATCGCCTGAGTCGCCCTGTCTCTCGCTGTCTTTGCGCTTCCCCCGGCGGAGTCTCCCTCAACTATATATATCTCGCAGTTTTTAGGATTTTTATCACTGCAGTCCGCAAGCTTTCCCGGAAGACTCATTGACTCAAGAGCTCCTTTTCTCGCTGTCTCCCTCGCCTTTCTCGCCGCTTCTCTCGCCCTCTGTGCAAGAACGGCTTTCTCACAAATCATTTTGGCGACATTTGGGTTCTGTTCAAGATAATATGTGAGCTGTTCGCTCACGATACTCTCAACAGCTCCCCTCGCCACGCTGTTTCCAAGCTTCTGCTTAGTCTGACCCTCAAACTGAGGGTCCTTTATCTTTATACTTATAATTGCGGCAAGCCCTTCCCTTATGTCTTCACCGCTGAGATTTGAGTCTTTCTCCTTTAATATCTTTTGGTTTCTCGCATAGTCATTGAATGTCTTTGTTAAAGCATTTCTGAAACCTGTCATGTGTGTTCCGCCTTCAGGCGTAGTTATATTGTTGACAAAGCTATAGCAATTTTCGTTAAATGATGAGTTATGCTGGAAAGCTACCTCGACATAGACTTCATTTTTTTCTCCCTCACAATATACAATGTTATCATACAGCGTTTCACTTGACCTGTTGATGTACTGTACATACTCTTTAATTCCACCCTCATAATGGAAGACCCTTTCCTGTTCTTTGCCTTTTCTCTTGTCTACCAATGTTATCCTGACGCCTTTGGTAAGAAAAGCCATCTCCCGAAGCCTTGTCTTTATAATATTATAATCATATTCCGTCGTCTCGGTAAATATCGTTTTGTCAGGTTTAAAAGTTACTTCCGTGCCTGTCTTATCCGTCATACCCAGTTTTTTGAGAGGATACATGACTTTTCCTTTTTCGTACCTCTGCATATATTTGTTACCGTCGTCCGAATAAACGATTACCTCAAGCCAGTCAGATAGGGCGTTTACGACTGATGCTCCCACGCCGTGCAGTCCTCCTGATACTTTATATCCTCCGCCGCCAAATTTTCCTCCGGCGTGAAGAATCGTAAATACTACCTCAACCGCCGGAATACCTGCTTTGTGATTAATTCCTACCGGAATACCTCTTCCGTCGTCAATTACCGTAATGGAGTTTCCTTCGTTTATCGTGACAATTATATTTTTACAATACCCTGCAAGAGCTTCATCAATTGCGTTGTCTACAATCTCATATACAAGATGATGAAGTCCCCTCTCTGAAGTGCTTCCTATGTACATTCCGGGTCTTTTCCTTACTGCTTCCAATCCCTCAAGAATCTGAATCTGGTCAGCGCCGTATTCATTATTAGTCTGTATCATATCATTGTTCATGCCTATTACCATCCTTTTCATTGAAAACTTTTCCGTTGACAACTTTATATACCTGATTAACAGGAATTCTAAAATTTACAAATTCTTCAAGACCCGT
Source organism: uncultured Clostridia bacterium (assembly GCA_948472945.1). GTDB lineage: Bacteria > Bacillota > Clostridia > Lachnospirales > Lachnospiraceae > V9D3004. The sequence continues at coordinate 120,937 of CAOKVX010000005.1, read as the reverse complement.
ACATGTTATAATTGTCTGTACATCCGACAGGCAGTCTAACAAATAGTTCTGCCTGTTCCTGTCGAGCTCCGACAACACATCGTCGAGAAGCAGTATCGGAATGTCTCCTGTCTTATTTTTCACTATTTCTATTTCTGATAATTTCAATGTCAGGGCCGCGGTCCTTTTTTGTCCCTGTGAACCATAGGTTCTTACGTCTATACCATTTAACTTAAATTTTATATCGTCTCTGTGCGGACCGCAGTTAGTTGTCTGATAATATATATCCTTTTCATGAAAGCTTTTCAGCCTCTCCCCATATTCATCTAAATTGACGTCTGGACTATATATAACTGATATATCTTCTTTTCCACCGGTAAGCTTACTGTTAATTTGCTTCGCAATTGGTTCAAGCTGCTCAATAAATGATTTTCTTGCCCTTATTATATCTTTACCGTATCTCAACAGCTGCTCATCCCATACTGACAGAGTTTCTTTTAAAGACTCATTGCGGTTAATCTGCTTTAAGAGATGATTTCTCTGATTTAATACTTTATTATACTTTGAAATATTGTTTAAATATATTTTATCCAGCTGACACAGCTCCATATCCATAAATCTTCTTCTCTCAAAAGGTCCGTTTTTTATGAGATTCAAATCCTCCGGCGAGAAAAATATCATATTTACAAATCCGATCAATTCAGCAGATTTTTTTATTGGAACTCCGTTTATTGCTATACCCTTTGTTTTACTTTTTTTAAGATGCATGTCTATCTTATGCTCTAACCCATCCTTTTCGACGAACAGCTTAATATGAGCTTCGTCCTCACCCATTTTAATTATTTCCCTATCTTTGCTGCCCTGATGCGATTTTGTGGTTCCACACAGATAAATACTCTCAAGTATATTAGTTTTTCCCTGTGCATTTTCTCCATAAAGGATATTGGTACTACCGCAAAATTCAAGTTCTTCCTCTACATAATTGCGGTAATTGCATAATCTAATCTTTTTTATGAGCATCCTCTTACAACTACCTTTTCCCCGTTAAACTCAATAATATCACCGTCATAGCACTTTTTTCCCCTCTCGTAGACGACATTATTATTCAGCTTAACCATACCGTTTTGTATATAATATTTGGCGTCTATACCGGAACCTGCAAGTCCTGACAATTTCAGCGCCTGTCCCAATTTGATATATTCGTCCCTAAGTTTAATTTCTTCCATAATTGATTATCTTTAACCCTTTCTATTACATCACGGCATTTAATTTTACCGGAACAATCAGATAAATGTAGCTTCCGTCGTCATTTTTTATAAAGAACGGCGCTTTTGAATTAATAAAATATATTGTTATGTCCTCGTCGTCTATTACCTTGAGTGCATCTATCATAAATTTCGGATTAAACGCAATCATAATATCAGGTCCCTCTTTTGATATATCAATATGTTCGTCCAAAGAACCCATCGACGAATTTACTTCTATTCTCAGATTGTTATCTGTTACATTCAGAACAATTGGCTTTTTCTCGGAATCTCTTATAAGAAGAGAAGCTCTGTCAATACATCCAAATATTGCGGATTTGTTGACGATGACCTTAGTCTCATAATCACCTGACAGCATCTGGTCTATTCTGTAGTATTCTCCTTCTATAAGTCTTGAAAGAACAATGGTGTCGTCAAACTCAAAGAGCACATGTTTGTCGGTAAAGTATATATTTACTTCCTCATCTATTCCTCCGTTAATAATTTTGGTTATCTCATTAAGTGTTTTACCCGGAATTACAACCTTTACCGTATCATAGCTTTCTTTTAAATATACTTTTCTTATTGAAATCCTGTATCCGTCAAGTGAGGTTATCTTAAATTCATTTTCCTTTATCTCAAACAACTCACCTGTCATTAGTTTACTGCTCTCGTTAGTCGATATTGAATGGATGGTCTGTCTAATCATTTCCCTCAAAGTGAACTGTGATACTGTAACTTTTTTATCTTTGTCTATATCCGGAAGGGCAGGGAATTCATCCTTGTCTTTTATTGAAAGTTTTATCTCTGATTTTCCTGATGTTATAGCAACGCTGTTATCGGAAGTTTCTATTATTATCTCATCGGAAGGCATTTTTCTTACAAATTCAGAGAACATCTTTGCTTCGACAAGTACGCTTCCTTCTCTTACAATCTCTCCTTTTAAAATGGTTTCTATACCCATTTCCATATCATTACCTGTCATTTTTATAATGCCGTTCTCTGCTTCCATTAATATTGATTCAAGAATTGGCATTGTAGTTTTACCTGAAACTGCTTTCAGTACTATGCTGGTGCTTTTAACAAGTTCTGATTTATTGCAGATGATTTTCATTATTGTATTTTCTCCTTTCAGCGTCAGCTTATATATAAATATAAATAATATAATTTACAGTGTTAGTGTAAGCAGAGTACGTTAACAGTGTTGATAACGTACTTAAACCTTTATTTTATGAGGGTTTGAGTACGTGTATTTTTAGTGTGATATCAGATTAATCTAATGTTAATCTGATTGGATAACTTTAATGTAGTATTGTATGAAATTAAAGTTATTAACTTTATCAATCATAATTATCAACAGTAATTAACGTTTAGTAAAAGTCTTATGAGAATACACATTTATTATATAAATAAAACAATTAATAATTAATATCTTATTGTGGATTAATAATTCTTTTAAGTATCTCTATTTCATTTTGAAGTGAAACGTCATTTTTAAGGTCTTCTTCTATCTTATTATAACCGTGCATTACCGTAGTTCTGTCTCTGTTTCCTAGTGCGGAACCAATTTCGTCATAAGATGAGTTGGTAAATTTTCTGCACAGGTACATACAAATCTGTCTTACCATAGCTATTTTCTGGCTTCTGTTCTTTGAGTTAATTTCCTCTAGTGAAACGCCGTAATGCTCGACAATTACGTTAATAATGTAATCGTTTGTTATCTTGACTTTTTCGTCTGTCAGTATCAAATCCTTAATGTCTTCAATTGCAGTTTCAAGTTCAATTTCACAGTGTTGGAGTTTTGAGCGGAAAATAAGTTTGTTATAAGCTCCCTCAAGGTCTCTTATATTAGTCTTAATATTTTCTGCAACGTACTTTAATATATCTATGTCAAGTTTAATCTCGCTGTTGTCGTTCTTGTCCTGAAGGATAGCCAGTCTTGTCTCGTAATCAGGCGAAGTAATGTCAATTGGCAGACCCCAGTTGAATCTCGACTTGTATCTTTCGTCAAGTTTTTCCATCTGATTTGGATGTTTGTCGCTTGTTAGAATTATCTGTTTTCCCTGTTCGTAAAGAGCGTTGAACGTATGGAAAAACTCTTCCTGGGTCGACTCTTTTCCTATTATAAACTGCACATCGTCTATCATCAGTATATCAACTTCCCTGTATTTTTTCTTTATGTTATTGAGGGCGGTTCTGTCCTGCTTACTTTTTCTCATTGCTTCGACAATTTCACTTATATAGTCTTCGCTTGTTATGTAAAGTACCTGCAGGTTAGGAGAGTGTTCCATAATATAGTGTGCTATCGAGTGTATGAGATGAGTTTTACCAAGCCCCGGCCCTCCATATATGTACAGCGGATTATATTCACTCTTTAACGGTGATTCGGCAACAGACAAAGCCGCTGCGTGTGCGAGTGAATTATTTTTTCCAACGATGAATGTATCAAATTTATATTTCTCATTGAGGTTGATATTTATGTTTTTATTTGGTTTTGTTTCCTTTTTTTCTTTTTCAGTATCTTCAGAATATAAATCGCTTGAATTGACAAAATTAAGAGTGAGATGGTAGCCTGTTATCTCCTCTATTGATATCTGTAGAAAAAGATTATATTTATTGACAATGTGGGATATCCCCATTTGTCCGACGTCTTTTACATTCACGGCAATAATTGCGGTGTTGTTTTCTTCGTCAATAGAGTGTAGTTTCAGAGGAAGAATCCATGTTTTATAGCTTACGTCAGTTATATTAAATTCATTTTTGAGATATTCTAATATATTAAGCCATTTGTTTTTTATTTCGTTTTCCATCGATTAACCTTCCTTTATATAATACTTCTCCATTTTGAACCTATATACATCTATAATAGTACAAATAATGAAAATTTTCAATAAATAAATCATTCTGTTTATGCAAAATGGAGTTATCCACGTTATTAACTATAAAAACGTGGATAACTTGTGAGGATAAATTATAGTGAAAAATAGAAGAAAGCCTAAAAAATAACTTGACGAGCATTACATATTTTAATATAATGACTCTGATACGTTATCAAAAGGGTAATGTTACAATTAAGGAGGTGTATATATAATGAAAATGACATTTCAGCCTAAAAAGAGGGCAAGAAAAAGAGAGCATGGCTTCAGAAAGAGAATGAGAACTGCTAATGGAAGAAAAGTATTGGCAAGAAGAAGAAGCAAGGGTAGAAAGAAATTATCTGCTTAGTATTGATATTTGTGGCATAGTAGTTGTCATATGATTGATATTCCGGGAGAGAATAATTGTTTGTTCATATTAAAAGTAATAGAGATTTTCAAAAAGTATATAAAAATGGTAAATCCCTGGCAAATAAGTATTTGGTAATGTATATTTTGAAAAATAGCTTGGATGAAAATCGGTTAGGAATATCGGTCAGCAAAAAGGTAGGTAACAGCGTCGTCAGACATAGAATAACGAGACTTATTCGAGAGAGTTACAGATTGAATTGTGATTTATTTGAAAATGGCTATGATATAGTTATTATTGCCAGAATTTATGCAAAAGGGAAGTCATATAATGACATTTGCAACGCTTTAATTCATTTGGGAAAGATTCATAATATAGTTAGTGATTGATATGAAGAATATTTTATTATGTATTATTAAAATATATAGAAGATATATATCACCATTGAAAGTAAGACCTACGTGTATATATATACCTACATGTTCTGAATATGCAGCAGAGGCTATTAAAAAATATGGTTCCCTTAAGGGAGCCTATTTGTCTACTAAAAGATTATTGCGTTGTCATCCTTTTGCAAAAGGTGGATATGACCCTGTTCCATGAAGGAGGATTTTTTTAGATGAACGTAATATTGACACAGTATGACGGTCTTATATTAGGGCCTATAGCTAAAGTTTTAGGATATATTCTGCAGGGAATCTATTCTTTTTTTGATATATTTGGGATTCATAATGCAGGTTTATGTATCATTTTATTTACATTTATAGTTAACGCCCTCATTATTCCGATTACTATAAAACAGCAGAAATTCTCTAAATTGAATTCGGTTATATCTCCGGAAATACAAGCCATTCAGGCAAAATACAAGGGTAAAAAAGACCAGGAATCAATGCAGAAGATGCAGATGGAACAGAATGCCATATACAGCAGGTATGGGGTAAGCCCGATGGCCGGATGTCTTCCTATGTTGATAACCCTCCCTTTGTTTTTTGCGCTGTACCGTGTTATTTATAATATTCCAGCTTATGTACCGCAGATTAAAGAAATATATGAGAATATTATTAATACCGTATCAACATCGGGAATAAGCATAGAGACTTTTACACATAATCTTGCCGCTTTTGTCAATAAAAGCGGTATTACAGACGTAAATATTACGAGTTCGCTTGTTACTACACAGTCTTTGAGCGGTGTCGACGATATTGTTGCAGCGATTAGTTCCGTTACCGCAGACGGTTCGTTTACTGCGGCTGCAAGTAATTATATTGTGGATATATTAAGTCAGTTCAGGCTGGAAAATTGGAAAGAGTTATTAAGCATGGACATGCTTAAATCATATCCGGCGATAACAGATTCAATAAACTCGTCATACGGAGAGTTAACGGGTATTTACAGTTTTCTGTCAATGAATATAATGGAAGCTCCGAAATTTAATAATTTGACCATTATAATTCCGATTTTGGCCGTTGTGACACAGTTTATTAATAATAAGGTTATTATGAATCCTAGTGCCGGCAGCGCATCAAATAATAACAATCAGAATACTACAATGCAGTCTATGAATGCTATGAATAATATTATGCCTTTTGTTTCAGGAGCTTTTTGTTTCATGTTCCCAATAGGTGTCGGATTATACTGGGTTGCAGGTAATATATTCAGAACGGTTCAGGGTGTATTTATTAATATGTACTTTAATAAAGTTGGTCTGGACAACCTGATAGAAAAGAACAGGGAAAAACAGATTAAAAAACAGGAGAAAAAGGGAATTGATGTAAATTCCACAAGAATGCAGGAAATAACGAAACAGAAGACCAGTTCTGTAAGTTCAATAGCAAAACCTACAAATAATTCAAGTAAAAAGAATACTTCCGGCAGCTCGAAAAACTCAAAGAATTTTTATATTAACAAGAATATCAAAAATGGAAGTATATCTGATTTTGCAAACATGCTTAATCGTGATTATAGCGAATCTAATGATGTCGAATCTGAAGACAGTTCAGATGAATAGGAGGATTATAATATGTCAGAGTGGATGGAATTCACCGGTAAGACAGTTGAAGACGCCTTGACCGAGGCGTTGATAAAACTTGAAGCTACAAGTGACAAAGTTACTTATGAAGTAATAGAAAAGGAAACAAGCGGTATATTAGGGTTATTTGCAAAAAAAGATGCAAGAATACGTATTAAGTTAAATGATGATTTGAAAGATACTGTAAAAGAGTTTCTTATAAAGGTATTTAAAGCGATGGAGATAGAAGCTGAGATAAGCATTGATTATGACGAGGAAACATCGCTGATGAATATAGAGCTTGTGGGACCTGATATGGGAATATTAATAGGTAAAAGAGGTCAGACGCTTGATTCTCTCCAATATCTTACAAACCTCGTTGCCAACAAAGATGGAAAAGGTTATATAAAAGTAAAGATTGACACTGAAAATTATAGACAGAGAAGAAAAGATACGCTTGAAAATCTTGCTAGGAATATTGCACATAAAGTTAAACGTACGAGAAAGAATGTTGTACTTGAGCCAATGAATCCATATGAGAGAAGAATAATTCATTCGACACTTCAGGGAGACAGATATGTTGAGACACATAGCGAGGGTGACGAGCCTTACAGAAAAGTTGTCGTTACTCTCAAAAAAGGCGTTGATGATAATTATTCAGGAAATTATAGAAGGAAAAATAACGGTTACAGGAATAAGGGAAATTACAGATATAATAAGAATAATAGACATGAATCATTTGATAGTGATAATAATAATAATGATGGTAATGTTAGTCAGGACGAAGAATAATTTAATGGGGGTGGGTCATTTAATGATTCACCCTCAAAATATATTTCAGGAGGAATGTGATGTCAGACAGTGATACTATCGCTGCTATATCTACTTCTTTAGGTAATTCCGGTATAAATATCGTTAGGATAAGCGGTGATGATACATTTGGTATAATAGGTAAGATTTTTAAAAGGGGAAAGAGTAAGAGCGACTTTAATATTGAAGATATTGATTCACATACAATACATTATGGATATATAGAGTACAACGGTAATTGTGTGGACGAGGTCATGGTGTCTGTTTTTAAAAAACCGAATTCTTATACGAGAGATGATGTTGCCGAGATAAACTGTCACGGAGGTTCATTTATAGCAAAAAAGATACTTGAGATTATCTTAAAGCTTGGCGGCAGACTTGCAGAACCGGGTGAGTTTTCTAAAAGGGCTTTTCTAAGCGGTAGAATTGATTTATCTCAGGCTGAAGCAGTAATGAATCTCATAAGCTCAAAAAGCGAATATTCACTTAAATCATCTATGTCTCAGATGAGAGGGGACTTGTCCGCAAAAATAAAGGATATTAGAGATAGATTGCTTCATGATGTCGCATATATAGAGTCCGCTCTTGACGACCCTGAACATTATGATTTAACCGGATATAACAGCGAACTTGAAGTTGACATAAGGCAATGTTTGTGTGTTATTGATAAACTTATAGATTCATTTTCTTACGGGAGAGTTATTAAAGAAGGAATAGATACTGTAATTGTCGGAAAACCTAATGCCGGAAAATCGTCGCTGATGAATAATTTTTTAAATGAGGATAGAGCTATAGTAACTGAAATTCCCGGGACTACCAGGGATGTGATTGAGTACACTGTAAATATCGGAGATATTAATATTAATTTGATTGATACTGCAGGAATACATGAGACAGAAGATAAGATTGAGAAAATTGGAATTGAAAAAACTCTTAAATATTTGAGCGAAGCCCAGCTTATTTTATACGTAATTGATGTATCTGAAAGTTTAACTGAAAGAGATATTGAGTTATACAAAAGAATTAGTAGTATTCCACATATTGTATTACTTAATAAAATTGATAGAGAGATTTCTAAAGATTTTGACAGCAGCTTATTTGAGGGCAGTGTATGTATTTATTATTCGACATTTAACAAAACCGGTTACTCTGAACTAATTAATTCTATTAAAAATATGTTTTTGAATAACGAAATTGATATTGAAAATGAAATATATATAACTAGCATGAGACATTTCGAACTTTTGCGTAAAGCAAAGGAGTCACTAACAAATGTTTTAAATGAAATTGACAATGATTTGTCGGAAGATATGCTTACTATAGATATTATGGACACTTATGAGTATCTTGGAATGATTATTGGAGAGACTGTTGATGAAGATTTATTTGACAGAATTTTTAGTGAGTTTTGTACGGGAAAATAAATATGAGGTAGATAAAAGTGTGTAATACAGGTAATAATATGTTTTTTAATGAATTTGATAAAAATTTTAGTAAGACTAATGTTATAGATGTTACAGGTAGTATAGATAAAGTAAATATAGATTTTAACATTGAAGATAATTTAAAAAATAATAATGAAAGTAATGAAATTGTTGAAAGTATTGATAGTATTGAAAATATTGAAAGTAATTATATTACAGAATATTTTGACGCTGTTATCGTAGGCGCGGGTCACGCCGGATGCGAGGCAGCGCTCGCATGTGCAAGACTTGGACTTAAAACAATTATGTTCACTGTGAGTGTTGACAGCATAGCTTTGATGCCTTGTAACCCAAATATCGGCGGTACGTCAAAAGGACATCTTGTGAGGGAGATTGATGCTCTTGGCGGTGAGATGGGTATAAATATTGACAAGACATTTATACAATCAAAAATGTTAAACCGCTCAAAGGGACCGGCTGTTCATTCACTGCGTGCACAGGCTGACAAGGATGGATATTCGTCTGAGATGAGAAAGGTTCTTGAAAATACAGATAACCTTATTATAAAGCAGGCGGAGGTCACGGAATTTTTAGTTAGTGAAGGGGTAATAAAAGGCGTAAGAACTTATTCCAATGCGGTGTATTTTTCTAAAGTAGTTGTAATGTGTACGGGCGTATATTTAAAGGCAAAGTGCATATATGGAAATATTTTTAATTATACCGGTCCAAATGGATTGTCAGCAGCTAATTTTCTTTCAAAATCATTGATTGACAATGGAATAGAAATAAGAAGATTTAAGACCGGAACTCCTGCAAGAATTGACAAGCGTTCAATTGATTTTTCTAAAATGGAGGAGCAGAAGGGGGATGAAGACATTACGCCGTTTTCATTTACCAATAAACCATCTGATATAGAGAGAGAACAAGAGTCATGTTGGCTTACGTATACTAATGAAAATACGCATGATATTATAAGGGAGAATATAAACCGTTCACCCCTATATTCGGGTGTAATTGAAGGTACAGGTCCCAGATATTGTCCATCAATAGAAGATAAGGTAATGAGATTTTCCGACAAGGAAAGACATCAGGTTTTTATTGAGCCGGAAGGAAATTATACTAATGAAATGTATGTAGGCGGTATGTCAAGTTCGCTGCCTGAAGATGTACAGTATAAAATGTATAGGTCGGTTCCGGGTCTTGAAAACGCTGTTATTGTAAGAAATGCGTATGCAATTGAATATGATTGTATTAATCCCCTTGAGCTTAAACCGTCACTTGAGTTAAAAAAGATAAAGGGTTTATATAGCGCCGGTCAGATTAATGGAAGTTCGGGATATGAGGAGGCTGCGGCACAAGGTCTTATTGCCGGAATTAATGCTGCAAGATCATTTTATGGAAAGGAGCCTGTTATTATTGACCGCTCGCAGGGTTACATAGGAGTTCTAATAGATGACCTTGTTACAAAGGGTACGAATGAACCTTATCGTATGATGACATCAAGGGCAGAGTACCGTCTTTTGTTGAGACAGGATAATGCCGATCTGAGGTTGACTCCTCTTGGATATGAGATTGGTTTGATAAGTGAAGATAGATATAATAATTATGTAGAAAAATATAGAAGGGTAGACGAAGAAATAAATAGGATTGAACATACAAATGTAAGTCCTTCTGAATCTGTAAATGGGTTGTTAAGAAAACTTAAAAGTAAAGAAATAACTACAGGCGTTACTTTAGCAGACCTTGTCAGAAGACCTGAATTGTCTTATGAATCGCTTGAAATTATTGATAAAAAAAGAAAGCCTCTTTCCAGTGATATTATTTTTCAGATTAATAATGCAGTTAAGTATAAGGGTTATATTGAAAGACAAAATCGTCAGGTTAATCAATTTAAGAAGCTTGAGAATAAATTAATACCTGATAACATTGACTATATGTCAGTAGGCAGTCTAAGAACAGAGGCTATTCAGAAATTAGAAGCTGTTAGACCTGTATCTTTGGGACAGGCTTCAAGAATATCGGGTGTTACACCGGCAGATATTTCGGTATTACTTGTTTATTTGACAAATATGTCTGGTAAAAATATCTGATATAATTTTAGAGAATATTATAGGGGAGTAATTTATATGATTGATTATTTAAGAGATTATGCGAAAAAATTACATATTAATCTTACTGATGAAAAATGTGAACGGTTTATAAGATATTATAATATCTTGGTGGAGTGGAATAGTAAGATTAACCTTACAGCTATAACTGATTATGAGGAAGTTGTTGTTAAGCATTTTATTGACAGTCTTTCAATAGTAAATATTGTTGATATTAATGGTTCTAATTCATTGATTGATATAGGTACAGGAGCAGGGTTTCCGGGTATTCCTTTGAAGATAGTATTTCCGTCGTTGGAGGTTGTATTAGTTGATTCGCTTGATAAGAGAGTGAAATTTTTAAATCATGTTATCAAAGAATTGGATTTGAAGAATATTAAGGCGGTACATGCGAGGGCTGAGGAATTTGGTCATACCAACTACAGGGAAAAGTTTGATTTTTGTGTAACCCGTGCTGTATCTAACCTTTCTGTCATATCTGAATATTGTCTTCCTTTAGTAAAAATTGGAGGATATTTTATACCATATAAGAGTAGAGAAGTAAAACAGGAGATAGAAGACTATGAGATTGCGATTGAAGAACTGGGCGGTGTAATTGATGATGTATCAATATTTGAATTACCTGATACAGATATAACGAGAAGTCTGATTTTGATATATAAAGATGTTGAGACTGATAAGAAATATCCGAGACGTAATGGAGTGCCACAAAAGAAGCCGTTGAGGTGAGTTATGCACTAATTTTCACACATAGCAGCTAAGATTTTATGCAGAAAATTGCTAATATTAAAATTTGTTGAAAATGTATAAAATCAAGAGCTGACGTTTTCGAATAGAATTTTATGTGAATGACAATTACTTACTTAATCAAAAAATAGAATGTTTCACGTGAAACATTTTCAGATGAAATATAATAAAAAGGTTATCTTATATATGAGTAAGTGAATAGTCGATTCACGGAAAAACCCGCTTGCGCTAATCTCACACGTAGCAGCACTAAGATTTTATGCATAAAAATAGCTAAATAAAAATTTGGTGTTGAAGAGATGCAAAAAATCAAGAGCTGACGTGTTAGAATAGTATTTCGCGTGAATGACAATCACTTACTCATTTTTAGACTAATATATGGATAGGAAATATTAATCAAAAGATAGAATGTTTCACGTGAAACTTTTTCAGTTGAAATAAAATAAAAAGGTTATCTTATATATGAGTAAGTGAATAGTCGATTCACGAAAAAACCCGCTTGCGCTAATCTCACACGTAACAGCACTAAGATTTTATGCATAAAAATAGCTAAATAAAAATTTGTTGTTGAAGAGATGCATAAAATCAAGAGCTGACGTGTTCGAATAGTATTTCGCGTGAATGACAATCACTTACTCATTTAAAGACTGATATATTATATAAGGTAAGGAAATATTTATTAAAAATAAAATGTTTCACGTGAAACTTTTTCATTTGATATATAATAAAAAGTTTATCTTGTATATGAGTAAGTGAATAGTCGATTCACGGAAATACCCGCTTGCGCTAATCTCACACGTAGCAGCACTAAGATTTTATGCAAAAGATAAAGAGCTGACGTGTTTGAATAGTATTTCCGTGAATGACAATCACTTATTCATTTGTAGACTAATATATAATAAATATATGGATAGAAATATTTCAAAAAATAAAATGTTTCACGTGAAACATTAAGCATAATATCATTTTATATTATTTGCGGAGCAATTGTATTAGAATAAAAATTTGAAAAGGAATTGTGTCATTAAAAATAAACACTATTTGAACACGTCAGCACTTGATTTTATGCAATTAATAATAATAAAATAAATTATAGTTATTTACCATGCATAAAATATTAGTGCTGCTACGTGTGAAATAAGCGCGAGCGTGTGTTATTTTTAATGATACAATCCTTTTCTATTACATAATTTTTACATAATCTATTACATAAACAATTATAAGATAAACTATATTTAAAGTTAAAAGAAAAATTCAAATTTGATATAAATTTAATGGAATAAATTTAAAAATAGTGATATCATAATATATAAGCGTTATCCAAAACAAAGGAGGATATAATGGGTAGAATAATAGCTATAGCAAATCAAAAGGGCGGGGTTGGTAAATCTACAACATCCATTAACCTTGCATCTTGTCTTGCTGAAAAAGGAAAAAAAATACTTGTACTTGACTTAGACCCTCAGGGCAATACTACAAGTGGTCTGGGCATTGATAAAAACAGAATTGAAAATACAGTTTATGAATCTATGATAGGTGAAAAAAATATAGAGGAATGTATTAAAAAAAATGTATTTGATAATCTGGATATAATACCGGCCAATGTTAATCTTTCCGGAGCAGAGATTGAATTAATAGACTCAGAGGAGAGAAGTTATGTACTAAAGAATAGACTAAAAAATCTTAAAGATGGTTATGATTTTGTAATTATCGATTGTCCTCCTTCATTAAGTATACTGACGGTCAACGCTTTGACAGCAGCGGATTCAGTTATAGTTCCAATACAGTGTGAATTTTATGCATTGGAAGGAATTACTCAGCTTATGAAGACAATTGAACTCGTGAAAGAAAGGCTCAATGATAAGCTGACAATAGAGGGCGTAGTGTTTACTATGTTTGACGCAAGAACAAATCTATCACTACAGGTTGTAGAGAATGTTAAAGATAATCTTGACCAAAACATTTATAAGACTATAATTCCGAGAAATGTTCGTCTTGCTGAGGCTCCAAGTCATGGATTACCTATTAATTTTTATGACTCAAAGTCTTCCGGTGCAGTGGGTTATAGGGAACTGGCTGATGAAGTAATTGCTTATGGCAATTAAAAACATGTAAAAGTATTACATATAAATTGCTTAAAAATTTTGAAAGTCGAGGGGAATATAATGACGCCAAAAAGAGGTTTGGGAAAAGGAGTAGACAGCCTTATTCCGCAAAGTAAATTAAATCAGATTAATACTAAGGATGATAATGAAACCTCAGCTTTAAATGGAGTGACAGTACTTAAGATTACTCAGGTTGAACCAAACAGAGGACAGCCCAGAAAAGTCTTTAATGAGGACAAATTACATGAATTATCGGACTCTATAAAGCAGTATGGAATAGTTGAACCTCTTATAGTTGTAAAAAAATCTGATTATTACGAGATAGTTGCAGGTGAGAGAAGATGGCGTGCCGCTAAGATAGCCGGTCTTACTGAAGTTCCTGTTGTGATAAAAGACTATACAAAGCAGCAGATTATAGAAATTGCATTGATTGAAAATATACAGCGTGAAGACCTTAATCCCATCGAAGAGGCCAAAGCATACCAACAGCTCATAGAAGAATATAATCTTAAACAGGACGAGGTAGCTGAGAGGGTAAGTAAGAGCAGAACTACAATCACCAATTCTATCCGCCTGCTCAAGCTTAATGAGATGGTTCAGGATATGTTAATAGAGGAGTGTATATCGAGCGGACATGCAAGAGCCCTTCTCGGTTTAAATGACACTTCAATGCAGTACGAACTTGCTACCCGTATTTTTGATGAAAAATTAAGTGTACGGGAAACAGAAAAGCTGATTAAACAGATGAACAATAACAATTTAGATAAGGCAAAGAAAATAAAGAAACCTTTAGAAAATACTGAAATATATCAGAGTCTCGAGGAAAAATTAAAGCAAAGCATTGGCAGTAAAGTAATGATTAACAGAAAAGATAATACGAAAGGAAAGATAGAAATAGAATACTATTCTGATGATGAACTTGAGAGAATCATTGGAATAATAACAAAATAAAAATTTACTAATAAGGAGAAAGTCACATGGAATTAGAAGTATTTAATATGATTGGAATACCTATGGATTGGTTTTTGATTGGAACTATGGCAGTTGTTATTATATTGCTTATTATGCTTATTTGTACAATGGTAAAGCTGTCTAAATTGAAAAAAAGCTACAAGGCATTTATGAGCGGAAAAGACGGACAGTCTTTAGAAGAAGCTATTATAAGGAAATTTAGTTTAATAGACATATTAGATGAATCTGTAAAAGACATCTATGCACGCATAAAATCAATTGATGAAAATTTGTTATATACGTATCAGAAGATGGGATTTAAAAAATATGATGCGTTTAAAGAAGTTGGAGGAAGAATGAGTTTTGTGCTTGTTCTGTTGACTAAAGATAACAATGGAATAATTTTAAATTGTATGCACAGCAATGCGGACGGATGTTACACATATGCAAAAAGAGTTGAAAACGGAGCGTGCAGCCTTGCTCTCTCAAGTGAAGAACAGGCCGCATTAGATCAGGCGCTGAGTAATAAAAAAGAATCTTAATTTTTGTGTAAACCTGAATAATAAATAGAATTAATTCAGTCGATTGCTTTTACAAAAAAAAGAAAATACAGTTAATAATGCACAGTGTTAGATAAAGAAATTAAAAGGCGGGATAGTCTATATCCCGCCCTATTCTATAAAATTCGATAGAGTACCGAAGTTTATTTGAACAAATAATAAAAATATAAATATAAATATAAATAAAAAAATCCCAGAACCAGAGATAAATCGTAGCTCTAAGACTTTTATTAATACACCTTCAGGGGTTCGAACCCTGGACACCCTGATTAAGAGTCAGGTGCTCTACCAACTGAGCTAAAGGTGCATATCTTGTTCTCTCGGACAATCACAAGAGATATTATATATGAGATAATTAAATAAATCAAGAAAAATATAATAAACAATTAATAAATAAACTATAAATCGACAGCTATTTTCTTTTTTTTCTTTTATGGCATTTATTCCCGCCGCAAAGAATCTTGTTGACCTCATCACAGGATTTCTTTATACAGTATAATGTCCTGTCCATAGACGCATTGCTGCATGTGAGTTCGCGTATCTTACATTTAATCAAACCAATCATATACTTAATCCCAAATAGTTTTAATATCAGTATATGCAAATGTCTCGAAATGATTCATTATGAGTAAATATTTTTTAAATGAAATTAATCAGGCCGGTTTAATTATCATTTTACAAATTGGTATTCCCATTGAAGAAAATCTTTCCTCGTATTCTGTCATTATATTATTTTCATTCATTTGTGAATTGTGTAAGTCATAAGTAAATTCCTGAATATGCCATTTTGATATTCTTGCCTGTTCGAGCGAGAAATCAAATAAAGTCCTGTTATCCGTTTTAAACATAATTTCGCCGTTTTTTGAAAGAATAGATTTATATCTCTCTAAAAACTGGACAGACGTAAGCCTTCTCTTAGCATGTCTGTCCTTTGGCCACGGGTCAGAAAAATTAAGATAAATTCTGTCAATCTCTCCATCGCTGAAAATAGACGTAATATTTTCAGCGTCAAATCTAAGAAAATATAAATTATCCGACTCAAGTTCAGGCCTTTTTTCCAAAGCCCTTATAAGCACACTTGAAAATTTCTCAATGCCAATATACGAAATATCGGGATTGGCGGCGGCGAGTTCGCGTATGAATTTTCCCTTACCCATGCCAATCTCAATATGAAGCTTCGATGCCAAATCTTTACCAAACAATTCGCGCCAGTTTCCATAGTGCGATTCAGGGTCCTTTATTGCATATTCACAGTTCTCTATAAATTCCCTTGAGCCGGGAACATTTCTTAATCTCATGTTTGCCTCCAGTATAAATATAATTCATTTTAACAACAAGCCAAGTATTCAAATACCGTAAGCTTGCTGCAAATATATGACTTTACAGCCAAGATAATTATATATAATAAAACAATTAATATCAATTAAAATATGAAAAAGGCAAGTAAGCTATTAAAATAAATAGATATGCAATACAAGCGATAAAGTAATACTTTATTGTGACTCAAAAATTTTGAACAGGAAACAGTTAATGATTTATACATTATAAAAAGTGCCGTTGAAGTTAAAAAAGGGTAATATAATAACATAATATTTAATATAAAAATGTCTGTGAAAAAACTGCGGAGAGTATGTGATACAATACACTTCCGCAGTTTTTATCTATATTTATAAACACAATTTAATAATATAGTATCAAAAATTAAAATATTAAAAATCTTCTTGATAGAACTATGTAAATAAAGTATACTAAAATATGGACAAACATGCACGAAAGGATAAGGCTATGAAAAAAAGAATTGTTATTGTATTATTATTTACATTAATTGTACAGACAATGGGTTTATGTAATAGTTCTGTATATGCAAAAAAAGGTGAATGGAGTTCAGGACCTTCAGCAAAAAAAATAAGTGCAGAATCCGCTATTGTAATGGATATTAATTCGGGTACTATTCTTTACGAAAAAAATATACATGACAAACATTATCCTGCAAGTATTACAAAGATTATGACGACGCTTCTATGTCTTGAGAATGCGTCTTTGACAGATACGGTTACCTTTTCATATAAAGCAGTCAACAGTATAGAGCCTGGCAGTTCGCATATAGGCGTTGTACCTAATGAACAGATATCAATGGAAAACTGCCTATATGGAATTATGCTTATGTCCGCAAATGAGGTATGTAACGGTGTTGCCGAGCATATATCGGGAGATATTAAAGGGTTTGTAGATTTGATGAATGATAAGGCAAAGGAGCTTGGGTGCAAGAACACTCATTTTGCCAATCCTAACGGATTATTTAATGAAAAACATTACTCTTCAGCCTATGATATGGCGCTTATCTCATGTGCAGCAATGAAAAACAGTATGTTCAGGAAAATTGCAGGAACAGAATTGTATACAATTCCAAAAACCAATCTTAATGAAGAGAGGCCGATGTACCATAAGCATGAAATGTTCCATCCGAGAAAATATCATTACAAATATGATTATTGTATCGGTGGTAAAACAGGATATACCGATATAGCAAGATGGACATTGGTTACATTTGCAAAAAAGGGCGACCTTGAACTTGTATGTGTTGTTATGAAAACTAGCGGTCCGCCCCCTAGTGAACCTAATGAATATACAGATACGATAAAAATATTGAATTCTGTTTTTGATAATTTTGAGAGCCATCCAATAGAATCAAAAATAGGAAATTATGATTCGGAAGTAAAATATTCTTTGTTCTCAAAATATAATTCCATTTTTGATGAAAACAATTCGCCTATATTTATTGAGGAAAATGCCAACATAATATTGCCAAAAGGCACAGATATTTCTAATGCTGAAAAAAATATAGAATATTACGATGAACCTGTTTCCGTTAATGGCATAAGTGAAATTGGGAAGATAACTTACACCTATATGGGAAAGGTTGTCGGCTCAGCAAAGGTGCTCTATGATTCTAACAAAATAGTAACAACAGATATTAACAAGGAAGTTACCGACTATGTAAATGAGCTTGATGAAGAAGTGACAAAGAAAAATGAAGAAAGCAGCAGCGAGGATAACAGTGGGACTGCAGAAAAAGAACGCGGCTCGGATGAAAGTACAGAAAAAAAAGGCATTGTATTTGGGCTGGTTCAAGTAGTTGCAATGATAATTGCAGCAATAATATTATGTTTCGTAATAGTAAGTCTGATGTATAGGGCAAAGCTTAGAAAAAAATATTTTGGAAGTTACAGCTCACTAAAGAAAAAAAGCAGAAGAAGATATCTTAAAAAAAGATATAAATGGTAAAGTTCTTTAATATAACTTATTTTGTATCATGTGTAACGATAATAAAAAATTAAGACGTAATCAATTAAGAAGTAATTAATATTATACAATAAAAAAGACCGAAAATATTATATAAAATATTTTCGGTCTTTTTTCAGCGTCGCTAAGAGGATTTGAACCTCCGGCCTACCGCTTAGGAGGCGGTCGCTCTATCCAGCTGAGCTATAGCGACATGTGAAACAGCAACATTATTAAGCGCTATCTCCAAATTTATTCCATCAAAAGATATAATAACATTATATTTCAGAAAAGTCAATATGTCCGAGCATCCATATGTTACCCTTGAACCTTCTTCCTATCATCGGCTCTCCTATAAGGTCCAGTTCATTTATATATACAGGAAAAATTAAATCATTACAATTGACAATAAGACAGTAAATATTCTCCTTTGTAAACTCATTAGTAATCATACTCCAATTGATAATTGTACCTATAAGTGTGTAATTATCGGATTCAGAGCCGTAAGGGATAAATGAATTCTCAACAATTGAATATATATCCTCATACTTTACACGTTTCATGACTGAGGCGTATACATCAAGTTCATCTATCGTAAGACTGTCTATGGCCTCCTGATTGCCGTTCTTTGCTTCGGCTATCAGCTTATTTCGGCGTCTCGTCTCTTGTGTTAAATTTTTATCAGAAACTCTGTCATTGGATAATCCAAGTAAAACCTTTCCCTCTATAGATAGTGACGAGAGACATATGTTGACAATACGCCCTGTATTTTCCTTTATGCTGCTCTTTTTGTAGTCAATAATATTCTGAAGATAGAATATAAGGGAAACGCCGAGACGCATGTCATCGCACATTCCGGTATATGCGTCGGTATCGACGCGCTTGTTAATCATGACAGTTTCTTTCGATGATACAATATTGCTTGTTGCGTAGGGAGTATAATAGTTAAGATAAAAAAATCCCTTTTCATCATATTCTCCAACAACCGATATACCAAGACCGTCCATAAAATCTTTATTAAATTGGACTAATCTGTGTTTGTGCTCAAGCGGTAAAGTATGTTTAGAAGTAGGAGATTCCATAATAATACCCAGAATCTTTTCAAAATCTTTTCGTGAATTAACATTGCTGAATCCAACTGCCCTGAGATATCTGTGCATGGAAACCTCCTTCTTCTTAATAATTATAATATAGTGAGGTCAAAATCAAAGATATTTTAACCCTAACAAATATCAACGCATTGCTGCGCAGATGTAACAAACCTGTACATCATAATATATATCAAATTAACAAAATAATCAAATATATTTTTTAAATATTTCAGCTTTATCAGTATTTTCCCACGGAAGGTCAAGTTCAGTACGTCCAAAGTGACCGTATGATGCTGTCTGCTTATAAATAGGACGCCTAAGGTCTAACATTTTAATTATACCGGAAGGTGTAAGGTCAATGTTTTCCCTTATAATAGCTACAAGTTCATCGTCAGGAAGTTTACCTGTTCCAAATGTATCAACCATTATTGAAGTTGGGTGAGCTACTCCTATAGCATATGATAACTGTATCTCACATCTGTTTGCAAGGCCTGCAGCTACAATATTTTTTGCAACATAACGAGCGGCGTACGCTGCCGAGCGGTCTACTTTCGTACAGTCTTTTCCGGAAAAAGCTCCTCCGCCGTGGCGTGCATATCCGCCGTATGTGTCAACAATTATCTTTCGTCCGGTGAGTCCGCTGTCCCCGTTAGGTCCGCCGATAACAAACCTTCCGGTAGGATTAATAAAATATTTTGTATCCTCGTCAACAAGGTTTTCAGGTAGTACTGCGTCAATTACATGCCTGCGGATGTCTGTATGAATCTGCTCCTGCGTTACATTTTCATCGTGCTGTGTTGATATTACAACAGCGTCGATACGTATAGGTTTTCCGGCATCATCATATTCAACGGTAACCTGACTCTTACCATCAGGACGAAGATATGTAAGAGTACCGTCTTTTCTCACTTCGGTGAGCTTTTTTGTAAGTCTGTGGGCGAGAGAAATAGGATACGGCATATACTCCTCTGTCTCGTCTGTCGCATAGCCGAACATCATGCCCTGGTCGCCGGCTCCAAACTGCGTGTCAGAGACAGTCTGTTTTGATTCAAGGGAATTGTCAACACCGAGTGCGATATCTTCCGATTGTTTGTCAAGCGCAACCATTACTCCGCAGGTGTTGCAGTCAAAACCGTAATCGGAGTGATTGTAACCAATTTCATTAATGGTTTCTCTTACCGTTTTCTGTATGTCTACGTTAGCTTTTGATGTAATTTCACCCATTACAAGGACAAGGCCTGTTGTTATCGCAGTCTCGCACGCAACGCGGCTCATTGGGTCCTGTCTCATCATTTCATCAAGAATTGCATCTGAAATCTGGTCGCAGATTTTATCAGGGTGTCCTTCAGTTACCGATTCAGAAGTAAAAAGTTTCTTCTCTGTCATTTTTTAATCCTCCTTGTATAATAAAAAATAAACTATAAAATTACAAAATGTCCATTTTCAATAAAAATGATTATCTCAAATGAAAAAAGCCCGTAAATATACGGACCTGCATAAATTATATATACAAATCCTCTTATTGTTCGATTAATCGCTTAGATTAGCACCTTCCTTACGGGGTTGCCGGGTTTCGTTGAGCCTTAACTCTCCACCACTCGTAATAAGAGAAATGTTTCTAAAAACAAGAATACTATATTTTCTTTGATACGTCAAGTAATGAATAAGTAAATAAATATTATATTTTTTTTATATTTCATTTGAAATTTTTAATCATATATATTATAATATACAATATACTAACATTTCAATGAGAAATTAAAGAAAAAATTAAACAAAAGAATATTAATTATATAAAATGTTGTTTTGGTAAAGAAAGATAGGTGGAAGAGATTTATGAATAAGATTCTGATTATTGAAGATGAGTTAGCTATTGCAGAGCTGGAAAAGGATTACCTTGAGTTAAGTGATTTTCAAGTTGAAGTTGAGACAGACGGAGAAACTGGCGTAAGGAAAGCGTTAGACGGCGACTATGATATGCTTATACTTGATTTATTGCTGCCCGGTATAGACGGGTTTGATATATGTAGAAAGGTTCGTGAAAAAAAGGATATGCCAATTATTATGGTATCATCCAAAAATGATGATATTGATAAAATTCGGGGTCTCGGAATGGGCGCCGACGATTATATAACAAAACCGTTTAGTCCTAGTGAACTTGTAGCAAGGGTTAAAGCACATCTTTCGAGGTACAACAGGCTTGTCGGAAGTAACTCGAATGATAACGAGTGTATCGAAATAAGGGGAATTCGTATTGACAAAACTGCAAGACGCGTATTTGTTGACAACGAGGAAAAGATATTTACGACGAAAGAATTTGACCTGCTTACATTTCTTGCCCAGAATCCAAACCATGTATTCACAAAGGAGGAGCTGTTCCAAAAGATATGGGGAATGGAGTCGGTAGGTGATGTTGCTACTGTGACAGTACACATTAAAAAAATAAGGGAAAAGGTTGAGGCGGATACATCCAAGCCACAGTATATTGAAACAATCTGGGGAGTAGGTTACAGATTTAAGATGTCGTGATGTATTTTATAGGCATCTTTTGCAGATAATTATATAAGAATATTATGTGCAGGGGACGCTTATGAAGATAGATAAATTATTGTTGAAGAGAATACTATATCTTTCAGGAATTGCTTTAGGGGTTTATCTGATATTCAAATATCTTTTACCTTTAGTAATTCCTTTTTTACTGGCTGCAGTTCTTGCCGGGATTCTCAATCCGATTGCAATATATATAAAGAAAAAGATAAAAATTCCATATAAGATAGGTTCTATAATTCTTGTTTTAATATTTGTGACTATAATAACGGTTGTTTTAGGTATTATAATATACTACATTTTCATGCAGGCAAAGAGTTTGGCAATCAATTATCCTTTCATAAAAGCCAGAGTGATTGATGAGGCGACCAGAATATGTTACTGCTGCGACGAGTGGCTTGGCATTAAGGGCGGAAAGATATACAGTATTATAATATCTGTATCGGAATATGTGGGAGACAATTGGAGCGATAAAATAATGCCTGCATTGACACAGAGAGTTTGGGGAGTTTGTCTTGGAACGGGCAAGATGATGATTGTTATTTTATTTATATTTATTGCCACGGCGCTAATAATGGAGGACTATAAAAATGTTGTTTCAGATTACAAAAATTCGTTTATAGCAAATAGGTTTGCGCCGGTTATTGAATGCCTTAGAAGCACAATGTGGGCATTTATAAAGACACAGTTTATAATTGCCGCAATAATTACAGTTGTATGTGCGGCAGGATTATTTCTTATAGGAAACCCTTATGCCCTGCTGATTGGCGTTTTGATTGCAGTTGTAGATGCGTTGCCAATTTTGGGTAGCGGGAGCATACTTGTACCCTGGGGAGTCGTGTATATTTTTATGCAGGATTATTCTAAAGCTGCGATCATCGTCACGGTATATGTAATATGTCTTATTGCAAGGGAAGTTTTAGAACCAAAAATAATGGGTCAGAAGACAGGTATGCGTCCAATATATACTTTTATTTCTTTTTATATAGGTATACAGTTGTTTGGAATTGCCGGAATAATTCTTGGACCGGTTGGTATGGTTGCGATACAAAACATATATTTATCGGCGTGCAAAGAAAAGTGTCAGCATGTTGAGGTGACAGATGATTAAAAGCATTGGCGCCGTTGAGCTAACACAAAAATACCCCGCATTTACGGGGTATCTGTCTGATGTAATGAATCATAAGCTTCGCGCACAGCGCTTGCAAGCTGGTCTGCACATGAAGTGTTTTTAAAACCGCATTTGATGCCTTTTACTTTCTTTTCAATGTAATCGACGGTCATTCCGTCCACAAGCTTTGGAATTGCCTTGAGGTTACCGTCGCAGCCTCCTTGGAAAACTACGTTTGTAACAACATCGCCGTTGATATCAAACTCAATGCTTGATGAGCATGTTCCCTTAGTTTTATATATATATTTCATTTAAAAACAACCTCCAAATTTTATAATGAGCCGCTGTTCCCGCATGAAGCAGTACGGAAACTGATGGTATTTGTTTAATAATTTTCAGCATGAACCTCAAAATAGCTTTGAGGGTGACTGCATGTCGGACAAACTTCCGGAGCGTTTAATCCAACAACTATATGTCCGCAGTTTCGGCATTCCCAAACTTTAACCTCGCTCTTTTCAAAAACCTTGGCCGTCTCAACATTTTTTAAGAGGGCGCGGTATCGCTCTTCATGATGCTTTTCAATTTCACCGACAAGCCGGAATTTTGCGGCAAGCTCAGTAAATCCTTCTTTTTCCGCCGTTTTAGCAAAATCTTCGTACATATCTGTCCATTCGTAATTTTCCCCGTCAGCGGCCGCCGTTAAATTTTCTACGGTATTACCAATTCCCTGCAATTCCTTGAACCACATTTTTGCATGTTCCTTTTCATTGTCAGCCGTCTTTAGGAAAAGAGATGATATCTGCTCATACCCTTCTTTTTTTGCAACAGATGCAAAATATGTATATTTGTTTCTTGCCTGAGATTCTCCGGCAAAAGCAGTCTCAAGATTCTTTTCTGTTTGTGTACCTGCGTATTTTGATTTTCCCATAGAAACCTCCTTATAGTATAATATGTAAAAGAAAAAATTTTGTACTACTGTTTAACTAAATGTAAATCTTTATTTTTAGTTTGTCAATAATAATAATAAATATAAATGACAAATTTGATAAAAAGTGATAATATTGTAACAGCAAAATTTTATACGCCGCAGGGCGGGCCGCTAAGCCGCACAGGTTTTTAAAGTGGTTTAAAATTACGATAATTACATTTAAAAATAATTTGGAAAGAAGGATATTAATGTTAAAAACACTTATAAAAATGTTTGTTGCATTTGCAAAAGTAGGATGCCTTACATTTGGAGGAGGCTACGCTATGCTTCCGATGCTGCAAAAGGAGATTGTAGAAAAAAATAAATGGGCGACCGAGGAGGAACTTATAGATTATTTTGCCATAGGCCAATGCACGCCCGGAATTATAGCGGTCAATACAGCGACGTTTGTAGGGTTTAAGGCGGCGGGCGTAATAGGGGGAATTGTTGCCACGCTTGGACTGGTATTCCCATCTCTTGTCATAATAATGATTATAGCTGCGTTTATCAGAAATTTTACGGATTTGGAGGTTGTACAAAATGCACTTAAGGGAATACAGGTATGTGTGTGCGCTCTTATTCTTGACGCTGTAATAAAGCTTGGAAAAAAATCTCTTTCCGACAAATATTGTGTTCTGGTATTTCTGCTTGCTTTTTTTGCGGCACAGTTTTCGGGAATATCGACTATATTTGTTATTATAGGCGCGGGTGTGCTCGGTATACTTATAAGCATACTTAAAAACAGAAAAGAGGGGAGGATGTAGTGATGATATATTTACAGCTGTTTTATGAATTTTTTAAGACAGGTCTATTTGCTATAGGCGGAGGACTTGCGACCCTCCCGTTCCTGCATGAGATATCGGAGAAGACAGGATGGTTTACAACTCAGGATATAAGTAATATGATTGCAGTTTCCGAGTCTACACCGGGACCGATTGGAATAAATATGAGTACGTTTGTAGGATTTCAGACTGCAGGGGTATTAGGTGGAATTATAGCTACAATGGCGCTTATAATTCCTTCCATAATAATAATAGAGTTTATTTCAACAATTCTTACAAAGTTTAAAGAGTCAAAGATAATACAGTATATATTTTATGGTATACGTCCGGCGTCAACAGCGCTTATTGCAGTTGCCGGCGTGGCTGTTATGCGAACGACTCTTATAAATGATTCAAGAGAGTTTTCCGTTAATTATATAGCTCTTGCAGCGTGCGCTCTGCTATTTTTTGCGATAAGAAAGTTCAAACTGCATCCGCTGGTATATATTGCCGCGGCGGCAGTTTCGGGTATTTTTCTTGAATATTAACTTAAATTTTGCAGTTAAATTTAAGTTAATATGTTAAGTTTAAAGGAGAAATAATATGAAGATGGATATTCCTGAAGATGCGGCGGCGATAATAGATAAATTTGAGAAGAACGGTTATGAGGCGTATGTTGTCGGAGGATGTGTGAGGGATTCTATAATAGGAAGAATTCCGGAGGACTGGGATATTACAACGTCCGCCACACCCGGTCAGATGAAAGAATTATTTGATAAGATTATAGATACGGGAATACAGCATGGTACTGTCACAATACGCATGGGCGGGTGCAGTTATGAGACGACTACTTTCAGGATTGACGGTGAGTATGAGGATAACAGGCATCCAAGTAATGTCGAATTCACGTCTTTTTTGTCTGAGGATTTGAAGCGGCGTGACTTTACGATTAACGCTATGGCCTACAGCCCGCGAACCGGAATTATTGATATGTTTGACGGCATTAAAGACCTTGAAAACAGAATAATAAGATGTGTCGGCAATCCGCATGAAAGATTTTCAGAGGATGCCCTTAGGACTTTGAGGGCGGTAAGGTTTGCCGGACAGCTCAATTTTCAAATAGAACAAAATACGCTGAACGCAATATCAGATACTGCGTCAGATATAAAAAATATAAGCGCTGAACGAATACGTGTTGAGATTACAAAATTAATAATGTCGGATGGTCCCGACAGGATGATACTTGCAAAAAAAACTGGTCTTACAAAAGTATTTCTTCCGGAGTGGGATGAAATTGCGCATGAACCAGAGAGGGCGGAAAGAGTAATACGCGTTATCAAAGAAGTCAACAGGCTGTGCGGTAAAGTGGGCGCAAGGGAGCATAAGATACTTTGCTTTGCGGCTCTCCTTTCCGAGACGCCGAATGCCGGAGAAATAATGCAGCGGATGAAATTTGACAATTACTCTATAGGTTTTGTTGACAGGCTTACAAGGTATTGCAACTGTGATTTTGACATGACAAAGACTGAATTCAGGAGATTTGTAAGCAAAGCTGGAGTAGATATAATGGAGATTCTGTTTATATTAAGGGAGGCGTATCACTGTTCATTTGGTTCAGAGTATGCCGAATATATGCAGGCAATCGATAATAATTCAAAAAAAATGTTTAGTGAAATAATAAATGACGGCGACGCGCTTACAATCAGGCAGCTTGAGATTACAGGCAATGATTTATTTGATGCAGGCATCCCTAAAGGAAAGATTATGGGGGACGTTCTTAGCGCCCTGCTTGACGAAATTTTGGAGAAGCCGTCATATAACAATAAAAATTGGCTGTTAAAGAAAGCTTTAATTATATTTGAAGAAAAATTATAAAAACTGCAAGATAATATAATTTGTTACGAAATAATAGTAACAGTCTCTATACGATTCTGTTTTGTTTTTATGTTATTCAAAAGATAATATGAATTATATATCTTGCTTAGGAGGTTAAATGAGTGCAGGATAATGAATTGGTTGAACTCATAAAAAATGACCCCAACAGAGGTCTTAAAATACTTATGGACAAATATATGGGTCTAATATGTACGGTAGTAAGGGATAAACTTGCGGCAGTTTGTGATGATTATGAGATGGAATCCTGTGTCAGTGAAGTCTTTGTTGACTTTTACAATAATATTGAAAAGTACGCTTCTGATAAAGGAAGCATTAAAACTTTAATATGTGTCATAGCAAAGAGAAGGGCAATTGATATATTCAGGAAGAAAAAAAGAGAGTTCGGATATATGTATATTGATGATGATGAATCATATTATGAAGTCGCAGATAACATGGATGTTGAAAATGACTATATAAACAAAGAATTGAAGAAAAAGCTGATAAACGCTATTAAAGAACTGGGAGAGCCTGACAGTGAAATAATAATAAGAAAATATTATTTCGGCGAGACCACGAGGCAGATATCACAGAGGTTATCAATGACGATAAGCGCAATAGATACAAGGGCATCAAGGGCATTAAGAAAATTAAGAGAATATATCGACATCGGTTAGGAGGTTTAGAGATGGAAGATAAAATTAAAAAGGTATTAGACAGTCTTGAATACAGTGAAGCCGAATCTCTGATTGGGGATATCGATGTTAGTCAACCGTCGGACAGTAAGGACGGCGAGAGCATGCTTGACTATTCGAGGATAAAAAACATGGTCTATAAAAAGACAGGCGTAAAGTGCAAAAAACATTTCAGGATGAATAAATACGTGTTTGTTGCCGCCGCTGCCTGCCTTGCATTCATGGTCGGAACTATCGCGATAGCGGCGCGTACATTTTTCTTTGACAATTTTAATATGAAAAATCACAAAATAGCGTTAATTGACGACTATGAAACTTCATTTGACGATGAAAGCGGGATTTTGGAAGAGTATTCCGGTGAGCCCGACGCCGATTATGACGGCGAGTCCGAGGACAAGGAGAAAAAGGATAAAGACAAGATTAAAGATAAACCTAAAAAATCGGATAAAGATAAACCGGCAGGCCGTCCGTCAAATGAAAATGTTGCATCGGGTGATAATGAAATCGATGAATACGAATCAATGCCGTCGTCGGATGTTGATGAGCTTATTTCGGATTCAACGTCTGAGATTGATATGGACAGTTTTGTTGTAAAATATAAAAGTGTGGATGAAATGGTTGACGACAGTGATTATATTGTCAGAGGAGTTAAGACGCAGTCAATACTGGAATCTTCTGAGGACAAGGATGTATATAACCTTGTAGCTGAATTTAAGGTAAATAGTCTTCTCGTTGACAACATAGGTGACGATATTGAAGATAAGATATTGGTAAACGAAGGCATCAAATATAATTCAAAAGAGGAAAAGGTTATACACGTAGGCGGGTATAAGAGTATGATTAATAAAAAAGAATATATTCTTTTTCTTAAAAATACCTCTGAGGGTAACTTCAGGATTGCAGGTTTGGTGTACGGAAAAGTTCCTGTAGATACAAACGAATATGTAGTAGATATAGACGATTCCTATTCAAAAAACAAATACATTGTTAAGCTGATTAATATTATAGATGACGCAAGAAAAAGATTTCTACAAAAGGAAGATAATATAAACGTGAATGAGACGGATTCACCTGAAGATGATGCGGACGACAATATTGATGACGAAGACGATTTTCCGGATGAAGAATATGATTCTAACGAAAGTGATAACAATTCTTAGCTCAACGGCGGGTTCAAATTGGCGCCGTTGAGCTAAAGTAAAATAACGTGTTCTAATGTACAGCCCTCCTGCATACATTTGAGGTATAAGGGGGGCTATCGTTATGTCAGATTATAAAAGATGGATATCGTACATTTATTTTTATGAAAACAATATCAAAAAAAACAACATCGGCTATATAAGGGTTGAAACCAGAGGGGGAAACACTAAGCTTACAATGCACATTAATGTCCTAAGTGTTACTGAGCCGATGAATGTTTATCTGTTTGTGAGAAGCGGCGGCAGAATAAAAGGAATTAATATCGGTGTTATAAGTATGGATAAAGGAGTTGGACATGGTGTTTATAACACTGAAACGGACAATATAATGGACACAGGCCATTGTATTAGCGATATAGGCGGTGTTATTTTATTTCATAAAAAAGATAAGTTTTATGCATCAGAGTGGGATGATTCGATAATTGATATTAATAAATTTGTGGAATTTAATCAGGATGATGTTTCTGATTTGGAAATAGGTGAATCTGATGATATTTCGGTTCATCAGGGCAAAGATATGGATGAGGCAAAAGAGGACGAGGAGGAACAGAAAAACCGTTCGTACGAGGTTGAGGAAGGTTTGGATGAAAACATGGTAGAAAGTTCAGATACGCAAGATACACAGCCTGCTGTTAACATTAGCGTTGATGAAAGCAGCATGGAAAATGCGGACAATAATATCGCTGAAAATTTAAATATACATAATATAACTACTGAAAATGAGGCCGCAGAAAATAATAGTATAAATAGCGCCAAGTTGGAAGATAGTTTTAATGAAGCGTCAGAGGGAGAGGGCCCCGCAGTTGAAGCGATGGAGAATGGAAATGATGTGATAGGCGGGAATAATATGGCGCAGACCGTACGGGATGCCGGCAATAATAGCAGATTAAGCGATGAAATTGTTATGGCGGCGGAAAATATATTACATACTTATCCGTACATGTATCCGTTTGAGAATGACGACATAGACTCATGCGTAAGAATTGAGCCGCAGGATTTATCGAATCTTCCTATAGACACATGGCTTATATCTAACAACAGCTTCCTCCTGAAAGGATATTATGGTTACAGGCATCTCATATTTATAAAAATTGGGAAAGTAAATCCAAGATATATGATAGGCGTGCCGGGAATCAACCACAACAGAGAAAATTTTCTCGCAAATATGTTTGGCTTCAAGCTGTTTAAGCCTATAAAAAACACAAGCGATATAAGAGGCGAGTTTGGCTACTGGTGTATCTCAATAAACGGAAAGTAAAATATTATGGCGTCAGGTAGTATATGTCATGCATAACTGTACCTGATGCCAAATCGTATTTTTTTATATCTCCGCGGCGGTGTGAAAAACCAAGTCTCCTCAGAAGTTTAATTGATTTAAAGTTATCCGGCTGTACAAAAGCCTCAAGTCTGTCCGCTATATGTTCACAAAAAATATTTGCCGACAAAAGGGATATGCTTTCATATGCAAGGCCCCTTCCCCAAAAGCGGCGGTCCAGCTTATATCCGAGAGTCATAGTCTTAACGTCGGTTTCCGAAACCCTTTTATATGATATCGTTCCCACAGGTTCAGGGAAGTTTTTTATGAATATATAGTATCTCAAAAAATGCCCTCGCGTAAAAAAGGACGACTCTGCCAACAGTGTGTCATACTGAAAAGCTTCCGTATAAAACGAATCAGGTTTTTTTGACTCATAAGGTTCAAAATAAGATTTATTTGATTTGAGAAACTTTAGGACAAGTCCGCAGTCATCTGGAGAGAGTACACGCAGTGAAAGTTTGTCCGTCAAATAATAATTATCCATATTGTCACCTGTTCCCAATAATGTTAAAATGAAATCACGGAATTAAATAATAATGCCGACTATAATAAATTATAGTTTACTATATTTATGAGGATTAGTCTATATTACTTATTAAGCTTTATTATATTATATCGTACAATTATGTCGGACGCCCGCAGATGTGTATATCCATCGCAGTACGGGAACGCTCCCGCTTAGTTACACACATAGTGGTTCTAAGACTGCAATGTATGTGCACACATGCGGACTGCCTGATGCATGGTGTAAATTTGATTATATATTTTGTATTGTAATAATATATTTCAGTGGCTTCTGTAAATTGATGCTAATGTTTATTTTTATGAAGGAAATGGATTTTGTATGTGATTTGTATCAGGTAATACAAATGATATAGTTTCTAAGTCATTGTATTAATTGGTTTTGTTTTAATTAATGTTTTCTATATGCAGCATGCGTTTATATATGGCGGTACTGCGGCAGAGGTATTGACATATATAATGCCTGCGTACGAATATATTTTAACGCATAAGTATAATTTCATACGGAGGATATTTTATGCTGACACAGGATGAAAAATATATGAGAGAAGCGCTCAGACAGGCAAAGAAAGCATATAAGCTAAATGAAGTGCCGATAGGATGCGTTATAGTAAGCGGTGAAAAGATAATTGCGAGGGGCTACAATAAGAGAAATACTATATCAAGCACACTCGGACATGCTGAAATAATGGCGATAAGAAAGGCCGGTAAGGTTGTCGGGGACTGGCGGCTTGAAGACTGCACAATGTATATCACGCTGGAGCCGTGCCCTATGTGCGCCGGAGCCATTGTGCAGGCAAGGATTCCAAGGGTTGTTATTGGTAGTATGAATCCGAAAGCAGGCTGTGCAGGTTCCGTAATCAATCTGCTTGACATGCATGGGTTCAATCACAGGGTAGAGATTGAAAAGGATGTTTTAAAGGAAGAATGTACATCAATTTTACAGGAATTTTTTGGAGAATTAAGAAAAAACAAAAAAGTTGACAGAGGATAAAAAAAAAAGTATACTGTATTATACAACTATGTCATAATATTTCCATGCAGCCGGGGAGTTAGCGGTGCCCTGTACCTGCAATCCGCTATAGCAGGGGTGATGCCTGGTCCAGGGTTTGCAATTACAGAGCTGCCCTTTGGAAGTGGCGTTGAGGTTTGGGTCTTGCGCAACAGGAATTTGTGAACCGTGTCAGGTCAGGAATGAAGCAGCACTAAGCAAAATCTTCTGTGTGCCGTAAGGGTGCCTGGATTGAGTTACTGACAGAGGTAACGTCTGGGGTTGTGAATTCAAAACCGGGCGCATGGATTTTTTGATTGGTGGGTTTGCAATGTCAGATGATAATAAAAGTGTTTCAATGCACATAAAAGAGGGTACGACAATATTTAATAAGGGAGAACAGGTCAATGAAATCTGTATTGTACTCAAAGGCAGAGTTACTATACAGAGTGGTTTCTTGCGCTCTATTACCGGTTTTGGAAGCGTACTCGGTGTAAATGATTTGTTTTTAGGTGAATATCAGGCGGATTATATAGCAAATGAAGGAGTAGTAGTCAAGAAGATTCCGACCGGTTCATTGGCCGAGCTTGTTGATTATTTTGAAAATAATAAGGGATACGGTGGTCATACGGTATCTTTTCTAAGTATATTTATCCAAAGCATATATAAAAAATACAGAAACGTATATGATAGTGTTATAAGCGTGGGCAATTTTCTTGACAATATCTACGAGGATTACAAGAAGTGCTGTGAAGAAAATTTGTTTGATATCATGAACATAAATATAGGCGAAATGTCGGAGAACAAGGTTTCTAAAATATCTTATAATGATTCCATAGCTTACTATATCTCATGCAGCAATATACCTATGGAGGTGCAGAAAGAATACTATTCGTCTGACAAGGCCATATATATGAAACATATCGATGAACAGCAGCATATAATAGACGGCATATACAACGGATTCAAGGATATGCTGAAGATAATAGATAAAATTGCCGGATATATCGCCAACGACTACAACAATATTTTCAGAGCTGTATCGGAGCTTGCCGTATCGCTAAACGGTATAGGAAAGGACAACAGTTATTGGATTAACAGGTCAAAAGAGATAATGCGGCATATTAATGAATTTGATAATATGTGCCTTCAGGATATGGGCCACAACCTGAACATCGACAGAGGACAGATAAAGAAACAATATGACGCCATGATATCAGGTGAAGTTTTAGTATCTGAGAACAATGAGGCCGAGTCAATACAGAGCCTGAAAAACTCAATGAGTCAGATACTTGCATATTCGGGAGCCGACGAGGAAATATGCGGCGAGTTCAAGGATAGTGTTGAAAAATACAGCGCTCTGAAAGATAAAATGTCGAAAGAGGATGAAGCGGTCCGTTTGAGAAGAAAACTGTCAGAACAGTTTTATGATATTTATCAGGCGGTATTTTTCAAATTCGTTAAAAGTCAGGATGTACCGTATTGTGTAAAATTATTTTTAGATTACGGTTTCATTAGTGAAAATCTGCTTACAGAAGCGCAGCTTACAGAGCTTGTCAACATAAATGACAAAGATATTCTTACAGAGCCGTGCAGCGTATTTACAATGTCTCAGTGGCTTAAGATGATTTATAACGGCGAGAGGGAGCCTTCGAAAGACGAGTTTGATTTGGACTATGAGGAGAGCCTGCGAGAGCGTATCAAAAACGGCGACCTTACAAGTCAGGATGCTGCGGCGCTGGTTGACGATATAGATAAAAAAGTTGAATTTGAGATAAAGAACTTTTTCAGGGCCAACAACAAGCTTGTCAGCAGTCAGGTTTCGACATTTGTCCCTGTTTTGTGCAGTGAAAACTGTACTTTGGGTATGCAAAAAACCAAGCTTACAAGCTATAAGATAAACAGTGTTGTAAAGAAAGTAACGGCAACAGATTACTCGCTATTTGCGAGGGAGGTTGTCTATACAAATGAGGAGCTTGATATTGTCAAGGAGTATGTAGTAAAAGAAGTATTCCCTGATGTTATTTTGATGCCTTGCTATGGAAATAAAGGACTTATGTGGCAGGATATTGCAGGACGAAAGAGAGACACACCTGCCAGATTTGCGTTTCCGACATTTCTTGAAATAGATGAGATGTCCGCAATGCTGCCTGTACTTGGAAAATACAGGTGGGAAATCTGCCGTACAATTCAGGGCGTCAAGTGGAATGATATACGAGATAAATCCCTTACCAGCGAATATCAGGATTATATCCAGTTCTACAGAAAGAATACGGAACTTACCGAAGAATGGCGTGATAAGATTCGCACACAGGTTAAAAACTGCCGTAACAATTCAAAGGAAATATTTACAAAAGATTATATTGAATGGATTACGAGGGAGTCGGCAGGTACAATGAGGCTTAACAAGATTGTGCGCGAAATTATGTCAACATACTGTCCATTTAACAGGGATATTCGCGTGAAGCTTTCTACACAGTTGATATATGCGGATTCAATGAAGAGATTTGTAAAAAATAAAGATAAGATGCAGAGAGTGTATGAGAGCAAATGCCTGAAGCTTGAGAAATCAGGTATAGAAGTTCCGGAAGAGATGCAGTTTACAAGGGAATACTATAAAAAATAATTACGAATATAAGCGGGGAGAACAACAGATAATATAAAAGTGATGCGAATGAGGGGTTTATATGGGAAAATACGAAAACACTCTAAAGCAGGTGCAGCTTAGGAATTTGCTTTCAGAAAAAAAATATGACAAGGCTTTAGTTATGGCCGAAGAAATGATTGCTGAAAATAAAGTTACCGATATAACAGAGCTGAAGCTTTTTGCGGATATTTACAGGAAATGCAGGAAGTACAAAGAGGCAAAAGAGCTGTATTCCAGAATATATGAAGAAATTCCCACCAGAAGAGTTTTGTACAGTCTTATAGCCCTGTGTATTAAAAGCAAAGACATTGATGAAGCGGAAAATTTGTACAAAGAATATATAAAAAAGGATAAAACCAGTATAGACAGGTATATACTAAGATATAGGATAGATAAGGCGTCAAAGGCCGAGCGGAGCGTTATTATAAAAGACCTTGAAAAAATTAAAAAAACGGATTATATAGAGGAATGGGCCTATGAGCTTGCAAAGCAGTATCACAAAGCAGGAATGATAAAAGAATGTATTGAAGAATGCAGACAGATAATTATATGGTTTTCCGACGGTGAGATTGCAGAGAGGGCAAAGCTTCTAAAGATGCACCACGAGGGAAATGTAAGCGATGAAGTTATGGTAAGCCTTGAGCAGTATATTGGCAGCGATGTAAGCAAATATATGGATTCCGCTTCAGACGGCATAACTGATTTGGACGAAATAAATGAATCTGTGGGAGATGAATTCAAAACGCAGATAAAGCTTCCTGAGGAGGCCGAGATAATGGCTGCAAAGATGGCAGATATTAATGGTCATGCAGCAGCGGAAGATTACAGTGACGTCGAGCTTTCTATAGGAGCAGATGTATCACAGATGATTGACGAGGAGACAAAAGCTGAAGATGCAGTGAATGATGCCGTAAAAGAGATTCAGGAGGAAATAGCTTCTGATATAAATGAGGTGGATGATGTGACAGGAACGTCTGGTTTAGCTTTGTCTAAATATGCTAAAGAAATGCCTTATATAACGGAAAAGGAATTTTTTAATAATCCGAAAGATATGGCAAAAGATGCATTGAGCTTTGTAGTTGTCACTGAAATAGAGAAAGATGTTATGCCAACTGTTCAGATAATAGCCAAAGCCCTAAACAGAATAGGCAGGCTTGACAGCCACAGGATAGCAAGAATAAATGCAGTGAATTTGAATAATGTCAATATAGAAAATGAGATAGATAATCTTTTTGGCGCATGCGTACTTATTGAGGATGCGTCGCTTATGTCCATGAAAACAATTAACAGCATAATTAAAGTGATTGACGCTTATCACAGTAAGCTTGCAATTGTTCTTACGGATACGGAGAAGAATATGTCGAAAATGTTATTTAAGGAAGAAGTCCTGAAAAATCAGATGAAGCATTTTATATTTTGCGAATAAAAAGTATTTACAAAATAGATTTCTATGATATACTAATCTAATAAGAGTAGTGTCACATATTTGACACAAATTTTGAGGTGTTTTATGAAACAGTATATTATAAAAGGTGGTAAGCCGCTGGTAGGCGAGGTTACAATCGGCGGAGCAAAAAATGCTGCGCTTGGTATTATTGCCGGGGCAATAATGGCTGATGAAACCGTTTTGATAGAGAATTTGCCAAATGTAAATGATGTAAATGTATTGCTTGACGCAATTGAAGGAATAGGAGCTATTGTTGAGCGTGTAGACGAACATACCGTCAAAATTAACGGCGGGACAATAACTTCAAAGTACGTTGACTATGAATATATTAAGAAGATAAGAGGCTCATATTATTTGCTAGGTTCACTTTTGGGCAAATATAACGAAGCGCAGGTTGCGCTTCCCGGAGGGTGCAATATAGGAAGCAGGCCGATTGACCAGCATAAAAAGGGATTTGAGGCGCTCGGGGCTGCCGTTAAGATTGAGCAGGGCGGAATTATAAGTGCGCACACTAATGAGCTCAAGGGCAACCATATTTATCTTGATGTAGTCTCTGTCGGAGCTACAATCAATATAATGCTTGCTTCAAGCAGGGCAAAGGGAACGACTATTATAGAAAATGCAGCGAAGGAGCCGCACATTGTCGACGTCGCGAACTTTCTGAACAGTATGGGAGCCAACATTAAGGGAGCGGGAACTGACGTTATCCGTGTCAAAGGCGTTGAAAGATTCCACGGCAGTGAATATTCAATTATTCCGGACCAAATAGAGGCTGGAACATTTATGCTCGCAGCCGCCGCTACCAAAGGCGATGTTCTCATAAAGAATGTAATACCAAAGCATCTTGATGCTATTTCGGCAAAGCTTATTGAGATAGGATGCGAGGTTGAGGAGTTTGATGATGCGGTTCGTGTTGTCGCAAAGAGAAGATTGGGAAACACACAGGTAAAAACTCTTCCATATCCGGGATTTCCTACGGATATGCAGCCGCAGATAGCAACATTGCTCGCTCTTTCGGAAGGCACAAGCGTTGTTACGGAAAGTATATTTGAAAACCGCTTCAAATATGTCGCCGAGCTTGCGAGAATGGGAGCCGATATAAAGGTTGAGGGCAATATGGCAGTCATTAACGGCGTTGAGAATTTCATGGGGGCTGCAATAAGTGCGCCGGACCTCAGAGCGGGAGCCGCTCTTGTGTTAGCTGGTCTTGTTGCCGAGGGATTTACGATAATTGACCAAATAGAATATATTGAGCGCGGATATGAAGATTTGGAAGGAAAGTTTGTATCCTTGGGCGCTGGTATGGAAAAACTTGACATCAATGACGAGAGGGCAATAAAAAAATTTAAGCTTAGGGTAAGCTGACATACTTTTTCAGTGTATATTAATAAAAAATTTTAGCAGATAATAAAATATGTTAAGACATGTCATATTAAAAATTATTTATCATTAAATATATTTATATATTAAAATTTAAATGGTTGATTAAAGCACTTTATAGTAGGAAAAGGTTATAGTTGTAAACAAGAGTAAGATATAGTTATTATATCTTACTTCTTTTTATTTAAAGTATTGTCAAATATGCAAAAAAGCTATATTATGTATTATTATATAATAAATTGATATAAAAAACTGAAAACAACATAAAAGCATAGGAGGAATCATTTAATGAGAGACGAAACAATTTGTCTGCACGCCGGATACGAGCCTGATGATGGCGGACCGGGCGTGATGCCGATTGTACAGAGTACAACATATAGATTTGAATCGACAGAGCATATCGGGGATTTGTTTAACATGCCGACGGAGTGCATGTATTCAAGGTTTGCAAATCCTACGGTTGATGCGGTTGAAAAGAAAATTGCCGAGCTTGAGGGCGGTGTTGCAGCTATGTGTACCTCGTCCGGGCAGGCTGCATCATGCTTCTCTATTCTCAATCTCTGTTCTGCGGGAGACAGTTTCATAAGTACCTCTACCATATATGGGGGAACAGTCAACCTTTTTGCTGTTACACTCAAGAAGCTAGGCATTGAGTGTATATTTGTAGATTCCGACGCTTCTCCTGAGGAGCTGCAGGCCGCCATAAAACCAAATACAAAGGCTGTTTTTGGCGAAACTCTTGCAAATCCGGCGTTATCAGTGCTTGATATTAAAAAATTTGCTGATTTAGCACACAGCAATGGAATACCTCTTATCGTAGACAACACATTTGCAACGCCTATTTTGTGCAAACCGTTTGATTTCGGCGCGGACATAGTTATCCATTCAACGTCAAAGTACATGGACGGACATGCGCTTCAGATTGGCGGAGTTATAGTCGACAGCGGTAACTTTGACTGGACTAACGGAAAATTTCCTGAATTTACTGAGCCTGACGAGTCGTATCACGGAATTGTATATACGGAGACTTTTGGAAAAATGGCGTACATTGTCAAGGCAAGAATGCAGCTTATGAGGGATTTGGGGGCATATCCTGC
Organism: uncultured Clostridia bacterium; assembly: GCA_948472945.1. GTDB lineage: Bacteria > Bacillota > Clostridia > Lachnospirales > Lachnospiraceae > V9D3004. The sequence goes on along the minus strand of CAOKVX010000005.1, from coordinate 82,846 downwards.
AGCGCACTCTGCATTTTTACTCAACCTTGGACTTGAAACCTTATCTATTCGTATGGAAAGGTACTGCCAAAATGCAGTAAGAGTAGCCGAATATTTCAAAAACAGCGATAAGATAGAGTCTGTTACATATCCGGGACTTGAGGATGACAAATATAACGCGCTTGCAAAAAAATATCTGCCAAAGGGAACCAGCGGAGTAATTTCTATTGTTATAAAAGGTGGAAAGGACGCTGCAATCAGATTTATGGATAATCTAAATCTAGCGAAAAAGGAAGTCCACGTAGCTGACATAAGAACTTGCGTCCTCCATCCGGCATCGGCGACGCACAGGCAGCTTACGGACGAACAGTTAATAGCCTGTGGAATTGAGCCGGGCCTTATAAGATTCTCTGTCGGACTAGAGAATTTAGATGATATAATATCCGACATAGAACAGGGTCTTGGTAATGTATAGTATTTAGGGTTCCTATACCACATTATAAAAACTGATTATTTTCATGATTATATTCATAGCCGATAAGTGAGAGCCTGTCGGCTATCTCTTTTTCATCAATATCGTTTGCATTGCAGAACTCAGACAGAGAGGGGTAGTTATCCCTGAGCTGCGTATTTATGAAGCTTAATAAAATGACAGGGTCTGACGGTATATTCATGGCGTATGGCCTCCTTTATAATATCTATTCCATTATTGGACGTATTATGTTGAACGTATTGTATTATTGAACGTAAACTTATCACGGTTGTACCTTTAATTATATAATATGATAATGTGTTGATAGTGTAAACTCTAAATATTATGTTAAATTTTTAACTCCATTCTTTCAAGCATTTTGAGATATAGAAAAATATCCATTTTACCACAAATTTACCGCGAACTATCACGCTGATAAAGGTGGCGCTTTCATTTCCACTGGAGCTGAATCCAATCACGGTGATTTTTCTGTTTCTTATTTTACGGGTATATATGAGAAAAGATAAATATATATGTTGACAAAGGTGTCTATAAGTGATAGACTAAAAATGTCTATTAGAGATAGACAACAAAATCTTTTAAACTCAAACTTACGGTTAGAAAAGAATCGATTACTTTTTTTAATTTAAAAAGTTTGAACATTAAAGACAGGTTGGGAGGTATTGCAATGTCAGATATGAAATTAGCGGTTGTTGAGTCTAGGTTTGCAGATATTATATGGGATAACGAGCCGGTGAAATCGGGTGAGCTTGCAAAAATGTGTGAGGAAAAGCTTGGCTGGAAGAGGACGACAACATATACCGTGCTAAAAAAACTATGTGTACGCGGAATATTTAAGAACGAGGACGGAGTAGTGTCTTCACTGTATTCAAGGGATGAGTTTTATGGAATACAGGGAGAACAGTTTGTGGATGAGGTGTACGGCGGCTCGCTGCCGGCGTTTATAGCAGCGTTTACAAAAAGGAAGACATTGACGGATAAAGAGATAAAAGAGATTCAGTTTATGATAGACAGTGCAAGGGAGGAGTAAATATGGCAGATATATTTATTAGTATTGTTAATATGAGTATTAATGCGGTTTGGGTAATAGCCGCAGTAATAATACTGAGGTTCTTTCTCAAAAATGTTTCCAAGAAATATATGATGGTGCTGTGGGCGCTTGTCGGTTTGAGGCTTGTATGTCCATTTACTATGGAGAGTATGCTCAGCCTGCTTCCAAGCGCTAATGTAGTTTCAAACGTGTCGCCAGACTCTTTTGAGCCGGTCATTGTAAGCGGTATAGACAGTGTTGATAATATGATTAATCCTGTGATGCAGGATAAATTAGAGACACTCGATGATTCCGGAGTGAACAAAATAGAACTCTTTTTTTCAATTGCGGGTTGTATATGGGGTGTGATTTTTGCTTATATTTTGCTTTATTTGGCTGTAAGCTATTTTTATATGAAGAAAAAGACGGATGCAAAAATGTTTTTTGGCGATAAGATATGGCTGTGCGACGATATTGATACGCCGTTTATACTGGGTGTATTAAAGCCGCAGATATATCTTCCTTCCTCAATAAACCTGGTGCAGTCGGACTACGTTATTAAACATGAGAAGATGCACCTTAAATATTATGATTACATTTGGAAACCTTTGGGCTTTATTATACTTGCGGTACATTGGTTTAACCCTTTTGTGTGGGCGGCGTATATACTGTTTGGAAGGGACATTGAGCTTGCGTGTGACGAGAGGGTTATACGTAATATGAACCTTGAAAACAGGAAATATTATTCTAGGGCTCTTCTTGAGCTAAGTACCGGAAGACGAAATATTACGGCGTGTCCGCTTGCATTTGGCGAGGTAGGTGTAAAGCAGCGTATAAGGAAAGTGCTCAATTACAGAAAACCCGCATTTTGGGCAGGAATTATATCGGCAGTAGCTTGTATTACGGTAGCAGTGTGTTTTCTTACAAATCCGGTCTCAAGTGCAAGTGAAATTTTAAACGAGGTTACGCCTGAGCTTGATAAGGCGGTATCGGATGCAATACTTAGCGAGAGTAGTCTGTCAGGCTCTGAGCAGGAGTATGTATGCGAGGACCACATTATACTTGGAACTTCAAAACCTCAGGAAGACATAGTAGATGTGTATGCAATGGTTTTATGCAGCGGTTATGTCAAGTCAGATAGCGGAATAGAGGAGAGCAGCGGATATCACGCACCTAATGTTATTACGCTGCGTGAAAATAAGGACGGTTCATATTCTTTACAACAAATATGGCATCCTTCGGATGGCAGTGATTATAAATCAAGTATCCATGACAGATTTCCACATGAAATATATAACGATGCCTGTGACACCCAGAAGTATATAAATGAACAGAGAGAAAGATGTCACACAAAAGCACAGCACCATTTTTCGCAAAAAGCAGGTAATTATGGAGATTCTGATAATATAACCGAGGATAGAGGAAATTTGGACAATAATTATGGATCAGATTATGAGTATCACCATGAAGAAGAATACGGACATCAATATGAGTCAGGAAGTCACCACAACGAATATTACGGACACCACAGTAATTCAGGTGTGCATCACGGTATAAGCCAAGGTAAGGTTATGGATTCAACAGATTTGGATATGGGCAGTAACAGATATACAACCGTAGCCGGCAATTCTTTTGAAGATGTAAAAAAATATCTTGCAGGTTTGCCCGATGATGTAGAGAGGCTTGCAGATGCAGGGTGCTTTGTAATAACATATAAAGGTGTGTCGGGTGTTGAAAATTGGAATAATTTTATTACGGCTGTAAATGCAGGCGAGCCCGCTGAACTCGTATTTGTGCAGTATACGGTTGAGGGAGACGAGATGTTTGATTACATGTATTATACAGGCGAGGACATTTATCATGTATGGGACTTTAGGCGGGATAAGTTTTTTGCGGGCAGTGAAAATGATAAGTGCTTTGAGGAAACATATGACTATATAAAAGTATTTGATTATGTCGAAGACAACGGCGACAAAGTTAAAGATATCATCCTCACTAACCGATCGGATATTACAATGGACGATTATATGAAAGAAATGTTCTCGGATAATTATGACCCTGAAAAACCATATTCAAAAGCAATTGCAAAGATTGTATATGGCAATAAAAATGCCGACATTACCGGAGACGAGGCATGGCATGATTTGAGCTACGAGTATGATATGTCAAAGCATCTGTTAAATGCAAAGAAAGTATATTCAATAGTTGTCACCAAGTCTGATACAGGAGAAACAAAGGAGTACAGGGCGACTGACGGAGCCGCCACTTTCAACGAGCTGTTAAGCCTGTATGGCAATCTTGACGCCGCACCCCATAAGGACAGTGACAATTTGAGAGGAGGCTGCGCCTACAGGATGGAGTTCAAAGACCATAAAGGAAATTTTTTGCAGACGGTAACGCCGTATAAGGACGCCGTATGTATAGATTACAAAATGTATAACTGCAGTAAGAATGGAACTTCGTGTGAGCTCTTACTTGCTTTAAACAAGCTTGACTGGCAGAAATAGCAGAATTAATAGATAGATTAGGGAATAGGCAAGTAAAGCAGATTATCAATATGGGTATATACACATATTTTTCCTGTATTCTGTGCACAATATCATTTAAGGAAACACTGATTAATGTGTTTCACTAACATAGTAAATATATGCGCACGGCATAAGAAATGGGGAAATGTGATGCAGCAGTTACTTAGCGGTGTAAATTACACTGAAAACAGAAATTATGTCAAAGAATTGCTGGGAGTAGACAGAAGCTTTGACGTTGTGGAGAAAGAATTATTTTTTGCGGGGCTGTCGGCAAGCTATTATTTTATTGACGGATTCTGCAAGGATGAAGTAATGGAAAAGATTATGGAATACCTGTATAAGCTAAAAGCTGACGAGGTGCCGGCAGACCCGGATAGTTTTGTTAAGAATTGTATTCCTTATGGAGAGGCAAGCTTAGTTGATACAAAGGAGACGCTGATACAAAACTTTATGTCCGGGGTGCCGGTACTTTTGATTGAGGGTTATGACGTGATGATAGCTACGGACTTTAGGACATATCCGGCCCGCAGTATCGAGGAACCGGAGAAAGACAGGGTTTTGAGGGGTTCACGCGACGGTTTTGTTGAGACCATAGTTTTTAATACTGCGCTTATAAGGAGGAGAATCCGAAGCGAGGACCTTGTAATGGAGATACACACTGTCGGAAAGAAGTCAAAGACTGACGTTGTTGTTTCATACATGTCAGGCAGGGTAGATGAAAAGCTTTTGCAGAAAGTTCATGACAGAATTAATGCGATAAATGTAGATGCGCTGCCGATGAATCAGGAAAGCTTTCTGGAGTGTTTTTATCCTCACAGATGGTACAATCCTTTTCCAAGATTCAAGCTTACGGAAAGGCCCGATGTTGCGGCGGTGAGCATAAATGAAGGAAATATAATTATACTTGTCGATAACTCACCGGAGGCCATAATAATACCAACGTCAATATTTAATATAACAGAGTCGGCGGAAGATTATTATTTTCCTGCAGTTACTGGAACTTATCTGAGGTTTTCGAGGTTTGTCATTGATGTCGCAGCGTTGCTGTTGTCGCCTACATTTTTACTGCTGATACTTAATCCTGAGTATATACCTAAAGGGTTGGAGTTTATAAGTATAAAGGAGACGGTAAATGTCCCCGTTGTTTTTCAGTTCTTACTGCTTGAATTTGCGATAGACGGAATGAGGATGGCGTCGCTAAATACTCCTAATATGCTAAGTACACCGCTCAGCGTTGTCGCTGGTATAGTGCTCGGTGATTTTACCGTAAGTTCAGGATGGTTTAATGCCGAGATAATGCTGTATATGGCGTTTGTCGCTATAGCAAATTATTCGCAGGTTAACTTTGAGCTCGGGTATGCGCTCAAATTTTTCAGGATATTAATGCTTATTCTTACAGCAATTTTTGGAGTATACGGATATGCGGCCGGAATATTGGTGACGGTTCTGTGTCTTATATTCAACAGGACATTTGATGACAAGAGTTACCTTTATCCTCTTATTCCGTTTAATGCCAAAAAGCTGTTCAGAAGGATATTCAGGGTAAATGCGGGTTCAAACTAAAAAATTGGTTGAAGATATTGATTAAAAGTTATATAATTTTGAAAAACAAAGAGTTTCGCAAGCGGAACTCTTTGTTCTATGATAATAAGTTTGGGCAGCAGGAAGAGAGGTAGCTATGTATATAATAGTGGGACTTGGAAATCCCGGCAGGAAATATGCAGGTACAAGGCATAATATAGGATTTAACGTGATAACAAGATTATGTGACGATTATAATATTTCGATGAACATAAACAAGCACAAGGCAATTTGTGGGGCAGGATTTATTGCCGGGAGGAAAGTGCTTCTCGCAATGCCGCAGACATATATGAATTTGAGTGGTGAAAGCGTGAGGCAGCTTGTTGATTTTTATAAAATAGATGTAGAAAATGAGCTTATAATAGTATATGATGACATTAGCCTTGATGTAGGAAGAATGAGAATACGGGCAAAGGGGAGCGCAGGAGGCCATAACGGCATGAAAAGCATAATATCGCATCTCGGTACGGATGTATTTGCCAGAATAAAGATGGGCGTAGGAGGTAAGCCTGATGGATGGGATTTGTGCGACCATGTTCTCGGAAGATTTGACGACAAAGACAATGCGGTTATGAGGGATATGCTTGCCGAGGCCAGCGACGCATGCCGAGACTATGTAACGCTGGGAATCGCTGATGCGATGAACAGGCACAATAATTAAAAGCAGGATATATGAGTTTTATTGCCTCCGGCAGCAGAAAATGATATATTACGCAAATGTTACATTTGCTGTCTTTGATAAGTTGGCAGATGGATTTACCTGAATATATAGAACTTAATATAATATTTGACTTATGAAAAGAGGAGGATGACAGATTGAGGGCGCTTATTGAACCATTGAATGAATTAGCTGAATACAGTGAAGCGGAAGACAGTCTCAAAAAAGGACGTACGCCAATCCATATCACAGGATGTGTCGATACCCAGAAATGTCAGCTTATACAGGCTCTGGGCAATGATGCGCGCTACAGGGTGATTGTGACGTACAGTGAGGCAAAGGCGAGGGAACTGTATGACGACATGAGGTTTTACGGCCGAAATGTATATATTTATCCTGCGAAAGACGTTATATTCTACAGCGCAGACGTACACGGCTATGCGATTGTACAGGAGCGAATGAGAGTTATGAAACAGCTTCTCGAGGGAAATGACTGCACAATCATAACAACGCTTGACAGCGGAATGGAGAGGTGCGTTTCCCTGAGCAGATACAGGGAACATATTCTGTCATTTAAGGTAGATGAGGATATAGAGATTGGCGTGCTAAGAAAAGAGCTATCTGCCCTTGGATATGAAAATACGGCGCAGGTCGAGACTCCGGGCTCATTTGCGGTAAGGGGAGGAATAGTCGATATATTTCCGCTGACTGAGGAGGTTCCGTATAGAATTGAATTGTGGGGAGATACTATCAACTCGATTCATTCATTTGACGTGGAGAGCCAGCGCTCAATTGACAGCGTGGATGAGATTGAGCTGTATTCCGCCACTGAGGTTATAATTGAGGAGGACAGGGTTGTATCCGCGCTCTCGTCTATTGAAGAAGATATAAATAAATATTCCGAAAGATTTACTAAAGAAAACAACTACGAACAGGCGGGGAGGCTTAAACAGTCGTTTGAACTGCTTAAAGAAAATATTGATTACTATAAGGGAATGGCGGGTCTTGAGAGCTATATGAGCTATTTTTACAGCGACACCTGTTCATTTTTTGAATATTTCCCTAAAAATGAAACGGTTTATTATATCGACGAGCCTAACAGGACTTTTGAACACGGCGAGGCAATAGAGTATGAATTTTCAGAGAGCATGAAGTCAAGGCTGGAAAAGGGGTATATTCTCCCAAAACAGATGGAAGTTCTTTTTACGGCTTCAGAGATATACGGAAAACTTGCCAATACGAGGCTTGTCATGCTTTCGAGTCTTGACACTAAGTCAAAGAAAATATATTCAGAATCTGATTTCTCGTTAAATGTGCAGTCAGTTCAGTCATATAACGGTAATTTTGAATTGATGGCAAAGGATATAATAAGGTGGAAACAGAGCGGCTATAGAATACTGGTGCTCTCTCCGTCCCGCACGAGGGCAAAGAGGCTGTGCGAGAGTCTTGGTGAATACAATATAAGTTCATTTTACAATGAAGATAAGGAGCGTATACTTGAAAATGGAGAGGTTATGGCTTCATACGGGGCAATACATAAGGGATTTGAGTACCCCCAGATTAGGTTTGCAGTTATTTCCGAACAGGATATATTTGGCGAGAAAAAGGTTCGAAAAAAGAAGAAGAGATATAACGGCAAATCAATCCGAAGCTTTGCCGAGCTGAACATTGGTGACTACGTGGTACATGAGAATCACGGCCTTGGAATATACCGCGGAATAGAAAAGATAGAATCAGACAGGATTATTAAAGACTATATTAAGATTGAATATGCGAAAGACGGCGTGCTTTACATTCCGGCAACAGGTTTGGAGGTTTTGCAGAAATATTCCGGCGCTTCAGGCGACACAGACAGAAAGCCTAAGTTAAACAGGCTGGACTCGCCGGAGTGGAATAAGACAAAGACCAGAGTACGCCGTGAGATTAAGGATATAGCCGAAGATTTGGTAAAGCTGTATGCAAAGAGGCAGGCAAAGCAGGGCTACAGATATGGAAAAGACACTGTCTGGCAGAAGGAATTTGAGGAAATGTTTCCGTTTGAGGAGACGCCCGACCAGCTTTCAGCCATTGACGATACAAAAAAGGATATGGAGAGCGGCAAGATTATGGACCGCCTGATATGCGGAGACGTTGGCTACGGCAAGACAGAGATAGCGATAAGGGCGGCATTTAAGGCAGTATCGGACGGCAAGCAGGTTGCATACCTTGTTCCTACTACAATACTTGCACAGCAGCATTACAACACTTTTGTGCAGAGAATGAAAGATTTTCCGGTGAGTATTGACATGCTTTCGAGGTTCCGAACTCCTGCGCAGGCAAAAAAGGCGATTGAAAAGCTTAGGAAAGGCACGCTGGATATAATTATCGGAACGCACAGGCTTTTATCAAAGGATGTTGAGTTCAAAGACCTTGGCTTACTTATAATAGATGAAGAACAGCGATTTGGTGTTGCTCATAAGGAAAAAATAAAGCAGTTAAAGGAAAATATAGACGTGCTTGTACTGTCGGCGACGCCGATACCAAGAACGCTTCACATGAGCCTGATAGGTATAAGGGATATGAGTGTGCTCGAGGAGCCGCCTATGGACAGACTCCCGGTTCAGACCTATGTGCTCGAACACAATGATGAGATTGTAAGGGAGGCGATAACAAGGGAGCTCTCAAGGGGCGGACAGGTGTATTATGTCCACAACAGAGTAAATAACATAGACGTTATTGCAAATATGGTTGCGGCGCTTGTTCCGGAGGCAAACGTGGTGTATGCGCACGGGCAGATGAGCGAGCGGGAGCTTGAGCGTATAATGTTTGATTTCATACACGGCGACATAGATGTGCTTGTATCGACGACAATAATAGAGACGGGGCTTGACATTTCCAATGTAAATACGATAATAATAGATGAAGCGGAGCGAATGGGTCTTTCTCAGCTGTATCAGCTGCGGGGCAGGGTTGGACGTTCCAACAGGACCGCATATGCGTTTCTGATGTATAAACGCGACCGTATGTTGAAGGAGGTGGCGGAGAAGCGCCTCGCCGCCATTAAGGAGTTCACTGAGCTTGGCAGCGGGTTCAAGATTGCGATGCGCGATCTTGAGATAAGAGGGGCCGGAAACCTTCTTGGTGCGGAACAGCACGGGCATATAGGCGCGGTCGGGTATGATATGTACTGTAAGATGTTAAATGAGGCCGTCATGGAGCTTAAGGGAGATGTACAAGAGGAAACTGTCAAGTTTGAAACGGCAGTTGACATGGATATAGACGCTCACATCCCGTCGTCATATATTAAGAGTGAGTTTCAGAAGCTTGAGATGTATAAGCGCATCGCAGATATTGAGAACGATGAGGAGATGCTTGACATTCAGGATGAGCTTAACGACAGGTTTGGCAGATATCCGGAGGCAGTTGCAAACCTAATTGAGATTGCGCTTCTAAAGGCGATGGCTCACAAAGTATATGTTACACAGTTGATTTACAGAAAAGACAGGTCGTTTTTAAAGGATAAAAAGCCTCAGAATATGGTTATATTTAAACTCTATGAAAATGCACCGTTTGACATCACAAAGATACCTCTTTTCCTTGAGGGAGAGGGGAAACGGCTGAAGTTTGAAAGTGTCGGCAAGCCGTACTTTTCATACAGACTGAGGGATGATGATGAACTTTTTGTAAGGATAAAGGAGCTTCTTGGGAAGATGGCGGTACTTCTTCCGGAAAGGGAAATAGAGGATGAAAAGAAAAAGCACGATTAAGAGGATAATTTGTATTGCAGTTTCAGCAGCCATGATATCAGGTTTATCCGCCGGATGTTCCGGTAATGAAGAAAACTCTGTTGAAAGTACAGGCAATGAAAAAGCCGAGAAAGCTGCAAAGGTCGAAAAAAAACAACTTGAGGCCGATTCCGTGGTTATATCCGTCGGTGACGAGGAGGCGACTTTTAAGGAGCTTCTCGTGTACATGTATATTCTTAAGGACAGATATCAGGATACGCTCGGTGATGATATATGGAATTACAGGCTGGATAATGGTAAAACCTTTAAGTCTGTCACAATGGCCCAGGTCGTAAGTCTCATCACGGAGCTTAAAATTATAAGCAGAAAGGCTGAAGGGCTTGGAATCAGCCTTACGAGTGATGAGAAAGAGGATATAAAGCAGTATGTCGAGGGACTTTACGGCAGTATACCGGAGGAAGATATAGCAGAGTATAAATTAGACACCAATACAATGACAAAAGTGTACTGTGAGAATGAGATTGCCAACAGGGTTTATGATTCCTGCATTAACGGCGTTAACACTTCGATAAATGACGACGATTCAAGGCAGTGCAGGGTACTTTATATTTATCTTAGGACAAGCGGTGTCAATCAGAGCGGCGTCACGGTTACACTTTCTGAGGAGGAAGTAGGTAAACGCTACAAGGAGGCTAAGAAGCTTTTAAAAAATGCAAAGAAAGCCAGTGATTTACGGGCGTTTGCCGAGGCCAATACAGAGTCCGACAGCGCTGAGCTCGTATTTGGAAAAGGGGATATGTGCGCTGAGTTTGAAACGGCGGCGTTAGCTCTCACAGAAGGGCAATTCAGCGACGTAGTGACAGCCCCTGAAGGATTTTATATTATATACTGCATGGATACAAATGATGAGGAGCTTGCAGCATCCAAAAAAGAGGAGATGGTAGCCATAGCCCAAAAAGAGAATTTTGAGGCGCAGTACAGCGCATGGGCGGCGGAATTTGAGGTTGAGGTAAGCGAGCTTATTATGCAGTAAAATCTGTTGTAAGCCGTTTATGTCTCTATTTTGTCTGCACTTATTAGCGTTTTGGTTTATCTTTAGTAAGTTTTTGGCGACGTTTGCAGGAAAAACAGTGATTGCCGCACAATATAAATATATGAGCGGCAGTCCCAAACTGTAGAGAACGATATAAAACAGATTTATTCTGCGTCATATGCTCATATGCTCATATGCAAAGTTTGTTCTTAGCAGTTCCCTAGAAATAAACAAGGTCGTCGTCCGGCCGGTCTGATTTTTTAACATCTTTTAGCATTAGGACCGGTCCCATGTCTTTATATTCCTTGACGTACTGTATTTTTATCTCAGCCGTGAGATTAATCCATTCGCGCTCCTCGAAATCAATGTCATTTTCACTGTCGCATATAAATCCGAGAAACGTAATATCATCGGCGCAGCATGTCATCGCGAAACGTCCCGCTACGAATCTTGTCATAGGATATTTGTCGGGGCGGAAAAACACGCAGTTCATATTAATTGTTTTTCCGGCATATTTATCAGGATTTTCCATCGCATCCATATAGAAAAAACCGTAGTCGTCATCCTCGAGCGTTATGTTTGACGCATGAATATCATACGGCATTTCCTCAATCATTGAACTGCCGTCAAATCCTTCAACCCAGTCATATGCAACCTGAGCTTTTTTGTTAAACAGCTTCATGTTCCGTCTGAGCTCATTTCTGTTAGTAGTCTCGTCACATCTGTTGAATATAATCATATCCGACAGTGAAAGCTGGTTGATTACCATTGAACGCATATTTCCCCAGAACATATTGAACGTAGGATATCCGACTGTGGAGATTACCTGTGTAAGAACCCAATTTGACGGATATATGTCTTCCATTATCGACTCAGTGTTCCACATGCCGTTATACTCAATTAGAACCCTCTTTGGTTTATGTGAAGTATTCAATTTTCTGAGCAGGTCTGTGGTGAGATTCTTTTCTTCATCGACATATTCAACATATACGTTCTGTGTAAGGAGGTATTTTGTGTCGTACCCAATTTCACCGTCCTCACATGCAATAAGCAGAGTCCTCTCGCCTGTAGCAAAATAATCCTGACTTAGAGTATCTAATATAAATGACGTTTTACCGCTCTCAAGAAAACCTGTAAATAAATATACCGGAATCTCCTTACGAAACATAATATCCTCCTTATATCCTTCTTTTATAACTAAAACTTATCCCCTTAGTGTTGCTACGCATCAGCTAAGCGAAAACGTGTATCTCGTTAAAAATTGCACATTCTCTTATTGCAATTGCTATTAGCAAAGCTTATAAATTAAAGTTCAAATAAATTAACTAATCCGTCCTCGTCGAGATTGGTTCCGATTACACATAATTTTCCTGTGTAGTCCGCGCTGCCCTCCCTTATCTCATATTCGCCCGGTGTAAGGTCAAAGTAAAGCCATGTTTCCTCAGGCGATGGGACGATTCCTTTTGCCCTGAGTATGAATCCGTAGTCCTCGCTATTTGACAATACCGAAAGAATTTTGTCGAGTGAATCCTTTGCGTAGCGCTTTGAAGTCTCTCTTCCCCAGCTTGTAAATACCTCGTCTGCATGATGGTGTCCATGTTCATGATGGTGCCCGTGTTCACAGCAATGTTCGTGACTGTGATTATCTTCATGTTCATGGTCGTGGTGATGCTCGTGTTCATGACTGTGTCCATGCTCGTGATGATGCTCATGATTATGTTCGTGACCGTTATGGTGTTCATGGTCATGACATCCGCATGTACAGTTTTCGCCATGCTCGTGTTCTTTTAAGGTTTCTGTAATCATTGCGTTTACTGAAGAAGTGTGTTCCATCGCGCCGACAATTACTGATGCGTCTATATCATCCCACGGAGTTGTAACAATTGCTGCCTCTTTATTCTTTGAGCGTATACTGTTTACACATTCCTCTACCTGTCCGTCTTTTGCCAGCTGTGTACGGCTAAGAATGACTGACCCGGCGCTCTCAATCTGGTTATTGAAAAATTCACCGAAGTTTTTCATGTACATTTTTGCCTTTGTACAGTCAACAACCGTCGTGCTGCTGTTAAGCGAAATGCCCTCGACGTCTTTTAAGTTTAAGACGGCCTTAATAACGTCGGACAGTTTTCCGACTCCCGAAGGCTCAATAATTATACGGTCAGGAGAGTAGGTTGTAATAACCTCTTTGAGAGCTGTTCCGAAGTCGCCGACGAGCGAGCAGCAGATACACCCGGAATTCATCTCGGTAATCTCAACGCCAGCGTCCTTTAGAAAGCCGCCGTCGATGCCAATCTCACCAAATTCATTTTCAATGAGAACAAGTTTCTCACCGGCATACGCCTCGTTGATAAGTTTTTTTATAAGTGTTGTTTTTCCGGCTCCGAGAAATCCGGATATGATATCTATTTTTGTCATAGTAACGCCTCCATAATATTTCATAAACTTAAGTGTACAACTTTATTGTATTTTATGTCAAGGGCAGGCGTGGGATTTTCAAGAAGTAAACATTCAATTAAAAATTCGCGGCATAAATTCACTGATACTTTATCTTGACTTTGCTTGGGAAAGATGTGTAAAATATTGTGTGCACATAAATGTAATTTATAAGAAGTGTTTATGTAAAAACCTGTGAAAAGAGGTATAAAATATGCTTATAGGCTCACATGTGGGAATGAACGGAAAAGAAATGTTTGCGGGTTCTGTAAGGGAGGCCCATTCGTACGGCGCCAATACGTTCATGGTATATACGGGCGCGCCACAGAATACAAGGCGCAAAAAGGTGTCTGAACTTAATATTGAAAAGGCCCATGAATTGATGAAAGAATACGGTATTGGGACCTTTGTGGTACATGCCCCTTATATTATAAATTTGGGCAATCCTATCAACGACGACACATACGGACTTGCAGTTGAATTTTTGGGAGTCGAGATTGAGAGAACTGCCGCGATGGGAGGAGGTACGCTAGTGCTTCATCCAGGTTCGCACGTCGGAGGCGGTGTTGACGAGGGAATAAAAAGGATAACGGATGGATTGAACAGCGTGCTTACTAGCGACACTGCCGTTAATATCGCACTTGAGACGATGGCGGGAAAGGGAAGCGAGATAGGAAGGACATTTGAGGAGCTCGCGCGTATATTTGACGGTGTTGTACACAACGACAAGTTAAGAGTTTGCTTTGACACATGTCATGTGAACGATGCGGGATATGATATAGTAAATGACCTTGAGGGCGTTTTTGACGAGTTTGACAGAATAATTGGAAAGGACAGGATTGCAGTTTTCCATATTAACGACAGTAAAAATGAGCTTGGGGCACGGAAAGACAGACATGAAAATATAGGCTTTGGAACAATAGGCTTTGATACGCTTCTTTCAGTTATTAACCACATGGATTTTGAAAATGTCCCTAAGATACTCGAGACGCCGTATGTTCCGCTGCCGGAGGATAAGAAAAAAACGTATCCGCCTTACCGGTATGAGATAGAAATGATAAAGAGCGGGGTATTTAATCCCGCTTTGAAAGAAGAGATAATAGAAAGAAAGCAGTAATGCTAATTAATATTAATTAAAAAGTATTGACCTGCTAAAATGAATATAAATGCCGACATGTATTAACCTGGTTACTGACATTCCCGTGACCACATATAACAGTATGCCTGTGTTCTTGCGGCGAAATGTGACGTCGCAAGAAGTCTGCGGACTTCTTCCTTAGTGTACCACCCGGCTTCAATCTCCTCAAAAGTTGAAGTGCTCGGAGCAAATGTACCGGAAGCCTTACCTACAACGCAAATATTTTTCTCGTTTGAAAAACCGACTGCGCTGTAGCTCTCGTACATGACGTCATCTATTGAAACAAGCGTCAGACCGGTCTCCTCCATAAGCTCTCTGCGGGCGCTTTCTTCATAAGTTTCGCCTTCGTCAATAAGTCCTGCCGGAAAATTATATATATAATCGCCTACTGCCATCCTGAACTCACGGTTTATTAAAATACGTTCGCCCGCCTCGTCGGTCAGTATAAGGACAACGGCGTCCGTTGGGCTGTTAATAAGCTCATCAATTGAAGAAATATCTTTTTTGCGGCTTATCATTTCGTATACTTTAATTTTTTTATCCGACGTTTCATATGTGACATTATATCTGTTAATGAATTTACCATCGCCTACTTTTTTAATTGAAATAAACTTCATGTTAATAATCCTTTCTGTTAGAGTGTTGTAGATTTTTTAGCAATATCCGCCGATGCGCAGTCTGATAAAATCATGTCCGAGATGGCCCGAACACATGTGTCTATGTCAATGTTTTCATACAATATATCTATTCCCGCTTCCTCCAAAAGTCCGACGGAAAAGTCATTTTCATCCGCAAGGAAGCGTCTGCATACTTCGGAGACGCTCGGAACCTCCTGTATCTTCTCGCGAGCAAGCGAACGGTTGATTCTCTCAAAATCGTCTACGTAAATGTATATAGGTGTCACGTTTTTTGCTCCGTAATATTCCTTTAGCTTTACATACGCTTCAAGAGTGCCTATAGTTAAAAAATGTTCGTCTGCGCAGTTCATGCTGATGCCGTCGTCGGCTGTGAAATAATGCCAGTCGCCGTGTACTGTGCGGTAGCATCGCTGCTCAATAATTTTTCCTGCCGCCTCAAGTTCGTACATTGTATTTCTGCTGACGAAATGATAGTCGTAACCGTCTAGCTCGCCCGAGCGAAGCGGGCGCGTTGTGTAGGGTACAATTTTTTTCATACTGAGTTCAGGTATATCTAACAGTCTTTTAAATATTGTATCCTTACCGCTTGCACTTTTACCCATAAGTACATACAGCATTATTGTTCTCCTTCCGTTATGTTTATAATCTTAATTTCAACATAATATAACAGTTTGTATCACTCACATTTTGCCAAATAACTTGTATGAAATTCCATCTGCAGCATTGACTTCAATATATACAGCAAACGCTGCGCCTTATTCATCCGCCTTGCAGATAAAAAGTTCATTCCGCGTGATTTGGCTAGAAATAAATGGTACAATACACTGGTTTAATCTGATGTGTCAATCAAATGTGGTTGCAAATCCCTTGTTACTTTTAATTTTATAACCTTTACTATAATAATCGTTTATTTCGTTGATTATTTCCTCTGTGTATATTTCACCCGAGGTAATAATCGGAATCCCGGGTGGATACACGTACAATGTATCGTCGGCAATATCTCCCGGTTTTGCGTTTAAAAGGTTATTTACTTTGTTTTTGGGTGTAAAAGGTTGTGTAAATATATCGTCACACGTATTATCAATCTCTGTTATTGCGTCTGTCAAGAGGTTAAAATTATTCTTGCTGTCGAATACGCTTGTCATCATTATAACATACTGCGGCAGCGACATCTCGGGTTGGAGATTATATTTTTCGCGCAAGAGATTGTATAGACTAAGCCCGTCCATATTGCATTTTACGGTACTAATTACGATTTTAGAAGCGTCCCTCGTTTCGCTGTACGGAATTATTTCAAGTTTTTTCAGGTCCGATAATTTGTCGTACAGCTCAGTTAACCTTTTGCTGTAGGCTGAAAATAATCTGTCAGCATCCCTCTCAAGCATATCCATGCAGTAATCTATCGAACCCATCAGTACATATGAAGGGCTGCTGCTCTGAAATATGGAGAGATAGCGCTTTATTTCAGATGCGTCAACAAGTTCAGATACAACATGCAGAAGAGCCGTCTGCGTAAGTGACGGGAGAGTCTTGTGAATACCGTGTATGACTATGTCGGCCCCGCACTCTATGGCGCTTTTCGGAAATATAGGAGAAAACTGCATGTGGGCGCCGTGGGCCTCGTCAACTATGACGACGGCATTGCGGCTGTGTGCAATTTCAACGATACTGTTAATATCTGAGACAACCCCCTCGTACGTTGGCGAGGTGATGAAAACACATTTTATATCCGAGTTTTGCCTGAAAGCATTTTCAACATCATCAGGCTGAATTTGGCCAAGGGGAATACCGCACAGCTCACCAATTGGGTTTAGGCACGTTACATAGAGGTCGTTCAGCATTGTCGCGTTGTAGGCTGATTTGTGTGAGTTTCCTGCAAGCAAGATGTGGTCGCCCCTCTTGCACACGGCATGTATTGCGGCGAGAATACCTACTGTACACCCGTTTGTCAGAAAAAATGTTTTCCTGCTTTTAAAAATTCGCGCCGCACGCTCCATCGCAGCTTTTAGGCAGCCGTCGGGATGGTGCAGGTCGTCAAATCCGTCAATCTCTGTTATATCAATTCCATATGCGTCAAAATGCGGGCAGAGTGCGTTATTTCGCTTATGACCCGGCATATGAAACGGCGTAAGTCCGTGTGAACCGTATTTTTTAAGCTTGTGTAAAAGGTTATTCGTATAATCCATTTTGCTGCTCCATTAAAGGTTTATATTTAGTATAACTGCGTGTAATATTTGTTAATATGTAAGGCCAAAATATTTTGGGGAAATGTGCATGTTACGGCGCGGCGTATAAATATTATGATCCGCTTGACTTGTAATGCCTTACTCCAAATTTCCATAGCATGAGCGCCGGAATAATAAACCAACATGCGCCAAGCGGAAGAAACATAAGCAAAATATTGCCGCTCCTGCCTGTAAGGAAAAGCAGCGGATAATATTGAAAAAGCGAATAAGGTATAACAAATGTCGTGAATAAAAGTATTTTTTTGCCATAAATAGCGGTCGGATATTGTCCAAATTCCTTGGCGCCGTCAGTAAATATGTTCATGAATTCAAGTCCGTCCAGTGTAAAAAAACAAATCGAGGCATAGATTAAAAACAGTGCGGAAAAAACTACTGTTCCGCCTATTATCATGAATACAATCGTAAGTATTCCCGAAAAGTTCCATGTAATTCCGCTTGCCATGATACCGTAGATAAACATCATTATCGCCTGAAGCATTCTGCCGATTCGCGTAAGCTCAAATTTGCTTCCGAGCACCTGCATAATCTCGCCCCTTGGACGCACAAGGATTCTGTCAAAATCACCGCCCCTAACCATGACTGAAAAAGAGTCGAATCCCCTTGCAAACATCTCTGCCAGTGAAAAATCCAGAAGTATTGTTGAAAAGCACAGCAGTACTTCACTGTATGTAAAACCTTCCACGCTTGAAAACCTTTTAAACATAAAAAACATACTTAAAAATACGGTAAATGATACTAAAAACTGGCCCGTTACATTAAGAAAAAACGAAGACTTGTACTGCATCATGCACCTTATATTTATTGATATATAATGAATATACAGTTTTATGGAGCTTTTTTTCTTATTCATTGCGGTCAACCTCCCTGCACAACAATACGTTTCTCGGCAACGTGGCATAACAGCTTACCGGCAGCGGTCACTGCCACAAGCCAGAATACCTGAATTATTACCGCCTTTTTCATCTCATAGCCGCCCATACTGCCGCTGTATATTCTGAGCGCGACATTCTGCATTGATGCAAATGGCAGCAGTTCCATAACCCTTTGCATCTTTTCCGGAAAGAACGGCAGTGGAATCAGACCACCTGTAAAAAATTCAACGACCGACGTAAAAACTATTCTAAGGCCCTGGGCAGATACCGTGAAAAATGCCAGCACATATATAAGCATACAGAATGAAACTGTCACGGCAAGCCCGAGTATCAAAGTTATAAGAAATAATAGAAAATGTAACAGGCTGGCGGGTGCAGCTATACCGTACGGATTAGGAATGAATACGGCTACCGCCAGTATCGGAAAGCAGCGCAGGAAAGCCCTCGCCAATCTGTTGGCAATACTTCTTGTATACCACATGTTATATATGCTTATAGGTCTGCACAGCTCGTAAGAGATATTTCCGGTAACTATCGAGTCCATAATATCATTTTCCATCATCCAAGCCGCAAAAAGGGCAAGAAACGATTGCTGCAGCCATATATATGAGGATAAAGCCGAAAAATCCATCGGAAACGCGGAGGCATCCGCCCTGTAAAATGCGCGGAACATAAGAATCTCCAAAAATCCCCAAGCAAACTGCGTGACTATTCCCGCAAGAGCGGCGGCCCTGTACTGCAGGCCCATTGCAAACCTCAGCCTAAAGAAAGATAAATATTTTTTCATGTAAGAAATCCTTTCCTGAACGTGTAAGAACATTATTTCCGCAAGCAACGGCCCTAAGCGTCCGCCGGACGCTTGTTCAGTTATGCTTTTTTGCGCTATATATCATATGCGCGGTACAGCTCTGCGATGGTTTCGTCTATATTATTGTCATTACCTTTTTTTATGTCGTCGAGAGTGCCGTCCATAAGAATCCTGCCCTTACCTATTAGAATTATTCTGCTTGTAAGCGCCTCTATGTCCTGCATGTCATGAGTTGTGAGAATAACAGTTGTTCCGTGAATTTTATTCTGTTTCAAAATAAAATCTCGCACCGCGAGTTTTGACACGGCGTCAAGTCCGATTGTCGGCTCGTCCAAAAACAATATGTGCGGGCTGTGAAGAAGTGAAGCCGCAATTTCACATCTCATTCGCTGTCCGAGTGAGAGCTGTCTTGCAGGAGAGCGCAAAAGATGCGCTAAATCAAGCAGCTCCGTCAGTTCATCCAAATTGTTTTTGTAATCTGACTCAGGTATGGAATATATATCCTTTAACAACTCAAATGAATCGATAACCGGTACATCCCACCATAGCTGGGAGCGCTGTCCGAAAACAACGCCGATATTTTTTACGTGCTCTATTCTGTTTTTTTGAGGAATCTTACCGTTTACTAAAACTTTTCCGCTGTCGGGGGTTAAGATGCCGCTTAGTATTTTAATTGTAGAACTCTTACCCGCGCCATTTGGGCCAATGTAACCGACCATCTCACCGTCGTTAATAGTAAAAGACACATTATTTAATGCGCAGATCGTCTCGTATTCACGGTGAAAAAGAGATTTGCATGCCTGTGCAAACCCCGCGTTTCTTTTTGCAATTTTATATGTTTTACATACGTTTTCCATTGTAATCATTATGTAGTTCTCCTGCCTTTTAGGAATTTATTATATCAAATAAAAAAGGAAAAGTAAAATTGATGTTCAATGATAAAATCAGCCGCAAAAAGATTTTATCTGCCGTTAGTATGTATCTTATTTTTTCTATACTGCAGCGGGGTAAATCCCGTTGTTTTTTTAAACTGCCTGCAGAAATGTTCCGTATTGTTATATCCGCAGTTTACAGCGATAAGGTTTACAGGCTGATTGCTGTATGCAAGAAAGTATTTGGCGTGTTGTATGCGGCTTTCTATAATATCCTGCATAAAGGTTCTGCCGAAAGCTATTTTATATAGCGAGTGGAAGTAATTAGGGCTTATGTGAAGTTTATCTGCCAGCATCTCAAGCGTCATATTTCTTTCCGGATAATTAAATATATCGCGTCTTACATTTAGCAGCTCATTATAATGTTTAATCGTATTTGTATTTGTACCGGACTCACATATTTTTAAAAATAATGTTTTCATAAGATTGTTCAATATTTCATCGCGGTTGGGGCTGCCTGCAATATTTTCAAAAGCAATAATCTCAATTAAATCAAAAATCCGCGCAGGGTCGCATAAATTTATCGGCTGTAAAGGCGGTATCATATATTCTTCCGTGACGGATTTGTCGCTTGTAAATTGAATAAAATAATCTTTATACGGTAGTGACGCGGGAGCATAGAAATATGGCGTTTCTTTTGGAAAGAAGAAAGCGGTATAAGCGGGATGTTTGCAGAACCTGCCGTTTATCCTCGTGACAAAAGGAGTTGTCGGAATTAACAAAAGGTCATTGTAAATTCCGTTTTTCATGTCGCACTCAAAATAGTCAGTAATGCTTGGATTAATAACGACGTACTTTATAAAAAACATTGACGGTGTGTCCTCCTGCAAAAGAAAACTGTGAGATATATCAATTAATTATTAATTTATATCATTGAACGAAAATTGTCAAATAATTATAATATATTTATGTAGAAGGTATGAACTGCTATTGTCTAATGTAATAGAGGAGGTTTTAACATGAGGAAAATATTTAAAACGGTGTTTTCTGCAGTAATTTAATGCACGCTGCTTTTAACTTCGACGTCGCCGCCTGACACAAGCGGTTCTCTGTGCAAAGCAGAAAATAAGAAGGAGTTTGAGGCTATGTCAGAAGGACAGACGGGAGGTTATCTAGCAACATATGTCGCACGTTACGAGCCGGATTTGGGTGCGGAGTTTGCACAGTATCCGTCAGAAGAATATACGGATACGTAACGTACAGACGTTCTGCATTATGGTTTGTCGAAGGACGGAAAGGAGTATACGGTGCTTAATAATAACAAAGCGGTATTGTCGCCGGAGGGGTGTGCTAAGCTTGGTTCGCCGTCGCTCTTTCGCAGAGCCGACGGAACATATGGCCTGATAGCTGCAGTTGATAATACAACTGACCAGATAATTGTATATTACTCGGATGATTTGCTCTATTTTCACAGCCAGAAGACTAGAAAGCTTAATAATGACGGAATCGTAGTAATGAATCCTACGGTTAAATATAATGCAGGAACATTATCATACGATATTTTTTGGGAAGGCGGGGACGGAAAATCATATGTAACGACGACCGAAGATTTTGAAAACTTTTCAGAACCTGTAGAGGCGTCATATAAAAAGGATTCGATAAATGCCGCTCTTCCGGATTATGCTTCTGCAGAAGAGGCCTCCGTATTTGAACTTACCGGAGAGGAGTATGACAGGGTAAGCAAAAAATACGGCAAGCTTCATAGCGTGGCGGTCGAAGTGAATGACATTCAGATAAAGGCCGGGGAAGAAGCGGTGCTCCCGGATAAGGTTAATGTTGTATACAGCGACGGTTCAAAAATGCCTATGGGCATTGAGTGGAATACGAATGGCATTAACCTTAAAAACTTTACCGCAGGGGAATATACGGTAACAGGAAATATAAGGGCGACAACGGAATACAACAGTCCTTTAGCCCTGTACAGGGCGGACCCGTACGCTATATATGATGAGGAAAAGGGCGTTTATTATTTTACAGGCTCCGACTTAAACGAGAGGTCGGCAAGCGGCGGCGGGGCGTATGACGCGGTAGTAATACGACAGGCTGACACGCTGAATGATATTGCGGACGCGGAGGAAATCGAGATATGGAGGAATGAAACATCAGAGGATGGAACTAAGGTAACCGGATGGTTTTGGGCTCCAGAAATTCATAAAATCGGTGGGAAATGGAGAATAATAGTGCAGGGTCAGGTTACGGAGCCGGGTGATGGCAAATCAAGTACAAGACAGTGCATATTTTCATGTAACGGAGACGATTTGATGGATGCGGACAGTTGGGAATATACCGGATATATTCATAATACTACCGATAATCAGTCGGTAGGGGCTTTTGATACTACATATTTTGAGTATGACGGACAGAGTTATTACGTCACTCCAAAATCAGCGCGGCTGTGGATTACCAAGGTTGACCCGGAGGACCCGTTATATCCTACAGACAAACTTGTACGCCTGTCCGGAGCTGACAGGGCATTTGAAACAAATATCGGCGCGGGAAAAGCAGGGTTTGGAAGTGTTAACGGTATGCCGGGACAGGCGATTCAGGAAGCGTCCTCTGTTCTTATTCATGATGATAAAATATTTATTGTGTATGCGGGATGCACAGTCGATATGATGTACTGTGTATGCGTGCTGTGGACAAATATTGATTCGGACTTTATGGACCCTGACAGCTGGGAGAAATACCCGTTCCCTATACTTAGCACGCCGGACCTTACGACAACAGTTAAAAAGGCTGACTATAGTTTGACGGATGGAACTGACAAGGTAACGGGGCATGGAGACAGCGGGCTGTTTGCGGAAGGCGAGGGAGAATATACCGGTACGTTTGGACCCGGCCATAACTCATTTACGATTGATGAAAACGGAAATCCGGTTATTATATACCATGCCAGAGACTGGGAAGACAGTTACCCCGGAGCGACGGGCGATGCCAAGTACGGCTTGGTTGATCCCGGACGCCATGCGTATGCGAAGCATGTAGTGTTTAATTATGAGGGATTCCCTGTCTGTAACCTTAGCCCGGAGGAGTATCTGGCTCCAAACCTTAGAACGGTTACGGTTAAGATTAAGGTATCGGATGCCACGGTAAACGCAGGCGGTAATAACCTGCCTGTAAATACTGCTATTGATAATAACAAGGATAACGGCAATAAAGAACGTGTGAATATTAAAGCGGGCGATGTAAAGAATATAGGAAATGCAAAATATACAGTTTTAAGCGTCAGCGCTTCGGGAAAGGGAACAGTCGCTTTCTCCGGGATCAATAGAAAGACTATACGGAAAATAACAATTCCTAAAACGGTTAAGATTAACGGAAAGTCTTTTAAAGTCACCGGGATTGGCAAAAAGGCTTTTTATAAATGTAAGAAGCTGAAGAAAGTTACAGTTAAAACGGCTAATCTTGAAAGCGTCGGCAAAAATGCATTTAAGGAGACGCCAAGAAGTTTAAAGATTATTGTTCCTAAAAAGAAATTCAAGGCTTATAAAAAGCTTTTTAAGAATGATAAGCTATATATTCGGTGATATAAAAAGTTAATCATCAACTATATAACATCAATATTAAAAATATGGAGGCGCAGCATTATGAGGAAGAAAATCGTATCAAAGATTATATGTGTTTCTTTGGCGTCAATACTGTGTACATGCAGTATTGCGCCGGAGATGGGAAAAATGGGGGGACAATATGTTTTGGCCGCAGAGGACGGGGATGCCGTGGTAAAGACAATATCGCAGCACTTTATTCCCAAAGTTGATTTGAGCAACGTAATTCCGGACGGCGCTGTTATGAAAGACGGCAATATTACACTGCCGTCGCAGATAAGGGACCACGGAAAGACGGCCGATATTACATGGACGTCCTCAGATCGGGATATTATTTCAGATGACGGAGCCGTGGCTTGGGCTGACCGCGATACAACAGTTACTTTAACGGCTAATGTGTCACTGAACGGCTATAGTGTGTCAAAGGAATTTACAGTTCCTGTATTGTCACAGTCGGGGCAAATGGAAAGCTTTAAAGAGAATTTTCTTGTAAATTCACATATTGCCGCGGGTGATAAGCTGCCTGCTTCTTATGGTTCGGGAAGCGTATCATATACCGGAACAGAGCTTATATCGGGAGACGGAGCTGTGTCAGGTGAGATAACGGAGACTGTTAACACAGAGGTGACGGCTAATTTTACCCTTAACGGATTATCTGCCTCCAGAACTTTCAAGGTTTGCATATTGCCAAAGGGTTCTTCAAAATACATGTGTTATACAAGGGTTGTGGACTCATATGAACAGTATGATGAGAATCTCGCGTTTAGCATGCACCTTGCGTATAGCGGCGACGGTGAGAATTACGAAGCGCTCAATTATAACAGCGGAGTGCTGTTTGCAACAGGCTATTATACGGATGATACAAATAATCTTGTGACTAAGCTTTTAGATTACCCATATTTATTCTATTTAAAGGATGGGGGATATGCGGTTATGTCGCAGCACCTCGACATGGGTAATGACCAGAAGAATCCTAACCTACAATATGATGAAGACCATAAAGGGATGGTGGCCGTATATACTACGGATGATTTACTGCACTATGGCAGGGCAAAATTTATAAAACTCGGCGATAATTTTATAAAGAACGCGACATGCGAGTATGACACGTCGGCAGAAAATTATGTAATCCACTGGGAGGACGTGGAAGGCAGATTTTACAAAACCACAATGAGAGACGTGTTAGATGAAAATTCTATTATTGAAACCAAAGAGGGAAACGTACTTTGCTTTACCTCTAAGGAAACTGATATAACAGACGCGGTGCCGAGAAATATTATCCCCGTAAGCCGGCAGGTAAGCGAGCGCGTTACAAAAAAAATATTGCCGTTAGTTAACACGGATATCAGAGTGCCTGAGATAAAGGCGTTATCCGGGACCGACATAGAAAAAGCAAAGGTTACGGCTGTGTATTCGGACGGTTCAACAAATGAAAAAGAAGTGGAGTGGGATTATTCAAACGTAGATTTTTCAAAGCTTGGAAGTACATATACGATTACGGGAAATGTTCTTTCCGGCAATGATTATGGTTTTGGGAGCGCTTTGGACTGGGATGGAAAGTGTGATTTGGAAGAGGAACAATATATATATAATAAGGACGGCAATACAATAAAATCATACGACAGCCTTACTAAAAACTGGGCCGACCCTAATATATGTTACTGGAACGGGCATTATTATTTTATCGCGACAAATGATGCAAACGGCAACATTGGTTTTTATCTCCGCGAAGCGGATACGGTCAGAGGTCTGTTTGAGGACGGCGTAAAATTTTATAATATCCTTGACCTGAATAAGCAGGGCATTACTAAGGACATGGGCGCTTTCTGGGCTCCGGAACTTCATATCGTAAACGGAAAGCTCACCTTGTTTTTTGCTCTCAACTTTTATGCCCGGGTAATGCAGCTTGAGGGAACCGACCCTAAGAATCCGGATGACTGGGGGGCAATGCATGAAGTCAAACATGATACAGGCAAGTTTTTCCACAACCATGCTATGGCTATTGATATGACGTACTTTGAAGTAAACGGAACTTCATATGTCGCATGGTCGGGCAGAGATGAAAAGAACGGCTGGGGAAGAGGCGCGCTTATGTATATTGCGACGTGCGACCCTGAACAGCCGTGGATTCTGACAAGCGACGCGATACTTATTGGCGGCGACCAGTATAGCTGGGAGTCGAACCACGGCGTAGTGAACGAGGGAGGATATGTTGTGGTAAGGGACGGAACAGTATATATGACTTACTCAGGAGCTTCGGTGGATAATACGTATTCGGTAGGTCTTCTTAAAGCTGATGTTGAAGCTGATTTGTTGAATCCTGACAGCTGGATTAAAAGCAATTACCCGATACTGTCATCATTTTCGGTGGAGGGTGAGTTCGGTACGGGACACAGCAGTTTTGTAAAAGACACGAACGGTGAGCTGCTGTTTGTATACCATGCAAGAGGACCTAAGTGGAACAGCGCAAGAACTACAGGCGTGCGCCGAGTACAGTTTGATATGGACGGCGAGCCAAACCTGACGCTGACGGACTCCAGAGATTTGCTTGAGGAATACCGTGCGGTTACGGCTAAGGTTAAAATTGCGGACCCTAATGAGCCGCAGGCTCCTGATAACGGCGGAAACAGTCAGGTAATCAACCCACCGGCCGTCGGAGGCGGCAGCGTACAGCCTTCAAAGACCGATAACATATCTTCTAAAATAACTCTGAAGAATACTTCTATAAAAAGCGTTAAGAAGCTTTCAGGCAAGAAAGCAAAGGTTACGCTGACAAAGAAAGTCAAGGGGGTTAAGGGCTATCAGATTCGCTACTCCCTCAAGAAAAACATGAAAGCTTCCAAAAAGGTTACGATAAAGAAAGCTTCAAAACTTTCTGTTACAATAAGTAAACTTAAAAAGGGACATAAATATTTTGTTCAGGTAAGAACCTATAAAACGGTTAATGGAGCAAAAGTTTACAGTAAGTGGAGCAAAAAAAGATCATTTAAGAGCTAAAGAAATAAATATATATTTATTCCAAACAGATACCTTACTCCTCTATGGAATAAGGTATCTGTTTATATTTAAACATTTTAGCATATTTAAAACTTATATTATTATTTTCCTTTAGAAAAAATCTTATAAAATATAATTACACATAAAACAAAGGAGGAAAATAATATGAGTACATATAAAAAAATAATTATTTCGCTGTGTTGTATATTATCTTTGACTGCGTCAATTTTTGTGCCGCTTCAAAAAAATATGGTTTTTGCAGATTCGGAGAAACCGATAGTCACATTTGCGTGCCTGTCGGATTTACATAATCAGGGACCTATAATTACGGGCGATAATTCGAAAATAAGGGGAACCATCTCGGATACGATTGACCAGATGAAAGATGACGAAGAAGACGTTGATTTTGTGGTCGTCGGGGGAGATGTATCAAGTGATAACCAGACAAGTGAAAGTAAAATGTACAGAATCCTCGATATGGTGCAGGATAAGTTAACCGAACTTTCGCCTAAAACTATGTGGATTACCGGAAACCACGATTATAATGCCGGAGAGAGCAGTTATAACTCCGCGGATTACTATAACCGTTTTACGGAACCTACAATGGGAGAGGTAACTGACGAGGACGACATTTATATCGAAAATTATAAAGGTATAGATTATGTATGCAGTTATCACTACAAGGTAAACGATATTGACTTCATATGTATGAGTAATTCTTATGAGATACTTGAGGGAGGAAAGCAGCATTACAACTATACATATTCTGACGGCGCATACGAGTGGCTTGAGAATATGCTTTGGGAAATAGGTACGGAAAAGCCGGTGTTTATAATAGGACATTTTCCTTTCAGGGATTCAAACAGCCTGTCCTCGCCGGACAAAGGTCTTATTGAAGCTTCAGGCCAGAGATTGAAAGACATACTTTCAGGATACCCTAATGTGTTTTATTTATATGGACATGACCATGCGACGGATACCGCCTACATAAGAACAGATACTGCACAGAGGGTAACTGAATACGACGAATTTGGAAATGTTATGAATGCTCCGAAACAAGATGATACCGATGATAATGATACAATATCAGTCAGTGACACGATTGTTTGGAAATTCACACCGCAGGATGGGGGATATATCGTTAAAAATACTGCTAATGGGCTTAACCTTGGCGTCGGAGTGAACCTTACAACGTCGGATGACAGCGTTGTCTGGAATGTGGCGGACGACGGAGGGACTGTTACAATAACAAAAGCCGACGATTCAGCAGGCAACGGAGTGTATTACAGCACAGGCTCGGGAACCTTTTCATTCGGGGCTAATGGAAGCAGGACTTCTCTTGAATTATTTGAATGTGTAAAGGACGGTCAGAAAACCCGGTATATTAAGGCCGGCAGGTTTGACGAAACCAAGGAATATGTACTTGTCGCAGACAAAAATAAAGCTCTGACCAACAGGAATATAACATTACATGCCGCCAACGACAGGATGCTTGCGCTTGAAGTTGAACGAAAAGAGGACGCGGAGGGCAATATAAATCTTAATGTTCCTGAAGATGAAGAACAGAACGGGGAACAAAACGGAGAGCAGGACAATACGGTCGAATATGGTAAAAAAAGCTTTACTACACTTTTCATGGGCTCTATGCGCTATTATAATAACAGTATAGACGGGTGGGTACACGAAAACAACTCAAAGGTTGTGCAGGCCATGATGGTATACGTCTATAATGACAGAATTGTTTTCTCAATGAAAAATTATGGAACGCAGGATGCGGGGAGCTGGGATATTGAACCATACACCGTATACATGAAAGTTAAGGAGACTCCGACGCCAAAGCCGGATGATTCTACAGTTACTGATGCTCCGGTAACGCAGGCTCCGCAAGATACTCCAAAACCTGTGGTAACACCGCCGTCGAATTTGGTTACTGCGGTACCTGAGCCGGTAATCGCAGTTGCAAGGGCAAAAATAAAATCGGTTAAAATCAACAATAAGTCCAAAAAAGCTGTGATTACCGTAAAAAAAATATCAGGAATTAAGGGATATCGCGCGTTTATATCCACAAATAAGAAATTTAAGGGCAAGTCCGCGAAAAGTTTATTTTCAAAACGTAATAAAATTACTTTTTCTAAATTAAAGGCAAAGAAGAATTATTATATAAAAGTCTGCGGATATAAGACCATAAACGGCAAGAAAGTATATGGCCAGTTCAGTACAGTAAAAAAAATAAAACTTAAATAATCTCTATTTGACAATTGTTGTTTGAGTAATTGTAACATTAAACAGGACGCCGTAGTTTTTTTACGGCGTCCTGTTGCGAAAAGCTGTAAATATGGTTATACTATAAATATAGATTTTATATAATTAATCTATATGAAAGGATGGTAAAAAGATGTTAAAAAAATTTACTCTGAGAAATTATAAAAACTTTAAAGATGAAATATATATAGATTTTAATAATATTGCCGGTTACCAGTTTAGTACAGATTGTATTAACAATGGAATTATAAGTAAAATGTTGATTTATGGAAGGAATGCAACAGGAAAGACAAATTTGGGGAAAGCGCTGATGGATATATATGTAATTATGTTTGGTGGAAGAATATATATGGATACAGGTGTATTTCTCAATGCAGATTCAAAGGCAGATTCAGCTACATTTTCCTATGAATTTGAATTTGAAAATAATATGTTGAAATATGAATACTCAAGATTTTTTAATCAGGAACTAAAAAATGAAAAGTTGATAATTGACGGTAAAACAATTTTTATGTGTAATTTTGAAAGGGCTGAATTTTATTTTGATAATTTAGATTATATAAACGCTGAAACAGCTATTATAGAACGATATTTACAGTCTGTAGATATTGAGGATGATACAGAAGAAATTCAAGAACCTAAATTACCGTTTCTTAGATGGCTGACTAGTAATGTGGCACTGAATAGTGATTCAATTTTAATAAAATTATCCAATTATGTAAGAAGTATGACAATGATTACGGCAGGGAATATGATGTTAAGGTTATCCAGAAGGATTAATGAGGGGTTTTTTGAAACATTAGAAGATTCAGACAGATTAAAGGATTTAGAGGATTTTCTTAATGAAATGGGAATCGAGTGCAGATTGGTTCTAAAGAAATTGCCTGATGGACAGAGAGAATTATATTTTTTGCATGAAAAATTAGTGCCGTTTTATGAGACTGCGTCCAGTGGAACATTGGTGTTGGTTGATTTGTATCGAAGGTTTATTTCAAGAAGTTGGACACCATCTTTTATATATTTGGATGAATTTGATGCATTTTACCATTATGAGATGGCTGAAAAGGTTATTAACTATTTTAAGAAGAAATATTCTAAATGCCAGATTATTATGACTTCTCATAATACAAATTTGATGACAAATAGATTAATGCGTCCGGACTGTTTATTTATTTTGTCAAGGTCAGGTACATTGACTGCACTGTGCAATGCAACTCCAAGAGAGTTAAGAGAGGGACATAACCTTGAAAAAATGTATATAAGCGGGGAATTTGAGAAATATGAATAATTATCAGGGCGAAGTGCGAAAACGGAGTCAAAATCTGCTTATAGTAGAAGGTAATCACGAAAAAAATGTACTTTTTTGGCTGATTTTTAAATGTTTTCCAGAGATAAATATTAATATGGATGAAATCTGGATTTATGGAACTAATATATATCAGTTATATAATGATATTGTTAAACAATATGGAATACGGTGGGCGGAAGAAAATGACGACATTGATTTGCCGTTTGTTATAAGTAAAAAACAATATCCTGATAAGCTGCGTTATAAAGAGGATTTTACAAATATAATTTTAGTATTTGATTACGAGAGGCATGATACAAATTTTTCTGAACAAAAAATTTTAGATATGCAGAAGCATTTTACTGATGCAACTGATATGGGAAAACTATATATAAATTATCCTATGATTGAATCATATAAACATTTATGTAAATTTCCTGACAGAGATTATGGCGAGCGAAAAATTCGGGTTTCTTTGCAGCCCGGTAAAGAGTACAAATTATTGGTTGATAGAGAAACAGAACTTGGTTTTCAGGTTGATTTTCCTCATAAAATAAACGATTTGCTTGCAGCACACTATAATGTAAATAATATAGAAGATAGGAAAAAGTGCTGTAATGATATTTTAAATATCTCTGATACTACCGGGATGGATGATATAATTTATAGTATCTTACAAGATGTGGTTGATGACAGTAATGTGCTAACTGCAAAATACCAATTGACAGATTGGGTTAATAAACAACATTATGTGCATAAAAAACAAACATATTGGGATTACATGAGGTGTGTTTTTTGTCAAATTATATTACACAATATTTGTAAAGCAAATAGAATTATGAGTGGGTTATATCAAATACCAGAAGATATGTATAAGGAGTGTTTTGACAGGCTAGATTTAACAGAGATTTTAAAGGAGCAAAACTTAGCAAGTAAGGATAATGAAAGGGGATTTATATGGGTATTAAATACCTGTGTATTTTTCATTGCTGAATATAATTTTAATCTGGTAGTGGATAAATAGTCAAATCAGGAATTAATACTGTACATGTTTTTATATATTACTATACTATTTCATTTGTAAAAATTGATTGACGCGCTATCCTTGTATACAATATAATATATCTATATTTTTCCTCCAATTGAATAATATGTCTTATATATAGATACATATAGTAATTAGTAATAAGTGTAATGTTAAAAGATACTTCTGTTTTTGGTTTTTGTGTATTAAGGGAAATTGATAACATAAATATTTAAATAATTATAGCGTCAAATAGAATTCGGAGGGAGAATCTATTTCGATATACTTAAAATGAAAGAGGGGAACGCATAATGAAACAATTTTTCGGAGTGAGTCGGCATGGGAATTTGGCGGAAGCGGTCCGCGGGTTAAGCAGCAGTCCGCAGCTGTTAATGCTCTTTTCAAATGACGAGCAGTTTGAAAAACATGTTAAGGAGTTGGAAAAGCTTTATCCCAATGTGCCCAGCATTGGATGTATTGGCATGAGTTATGATATCGGAGTGGTTGAAAAGGGCGTCGGAGTTGTCGCTTTTTATGATGGCGTCAGCGCGGCGGCCAATGTTTTGGAACAGGTATCTGTGATGCCGGTGAAATATATTGAACGGCTGGAGAGGGATGTACAGAGCGTAAACGGTTCACATAATGACACGATATGTATTGATTTGTGCTCAGGAAATGACGCATGTGTGCTTACCACTATTCATTCTGTGTTAAAACATAGAAATATATCTCTTGTGGGAGGAACAGGCGATGCGGGTAAAGTATCCGCTAACGGCAAGATATATGAAGACGCTGTGGCCTATGCGCTGATAAAAAATCTGAACGGCAGGGTGAAGGCATATAAAGAGAATATCTATCATCAGATGAAAAGCTATCGTTTTATTGCATCTCGAACGGATAAGGCCAATTATGTTATAGGTGCGTTAAACGGACATCCGGCTAAAAAGGTTTATCAGGATATTCTTCATGTAACGGAGCAGGAGATTACGACACAAACATTCAAGAACCCTTTTGGGAAACTCAACGGAGATGATATCTGTATAGTTTCTATCAAAGAGGTGAAAGGCGATGCCCTGACATGCTACAGACAGGTAAATGATTCGGATGTATTGGTTCTTTTGGAGCTGGGAGATTATAAAGCGACGGTGAGGAACACAATACGCAGTATACAGCAGGATTTTCCGCGCATTTCAGCAGTATTTTCCGTAAACTGCCTGTTTAGGTATTTGTTGTTTACTGAAAACAATTATATGCAGGAATATTTGAGGGATATGAGTATGTTAGGAGCGCACGCGGGCCTTGTGGGATATGGAGAGCACTATAATAATCGGTTTGTGAATCAGTCTATGACCTGTGTGGTATTTGAGTAAGGAGGATATACAAAATGTTTTGGAATAGAGATAGGCGAGAAAGGAAAAAATTGCTTCAAAATGTAAACACCCTGTATCCGGTAATTCATGTAATTGACAGTTTAAAAGTATATCATAAGGAACTTGTCCAAAATGAAGTAGATTCTTTGCGGGAACTGAATAATATAGGCAGTTCTTTTGGAAATATACTTAAGGAAGCTGAACATTTTCAGGATAAACTTAAGGACTTCGAGCAAAATTACTCAAGTATTGAGCAGGTTTCAGGTGAATTCGCTGCTGTAAAAGAAACTATTGTACAATCGGTTGTATGCGCGCAGAACGGAGTTGAGGAACTTAAAAACAGCTCTATGCAGGTAGAAACCTATTTCAGTGAAATGGAGAGAACATTTGAAAATTTGCAGGACGCCGTTAATAAAATAAAGCTGAGTTCTAATAACATTGCGACAATTGCCGAGCAGACGAACATCCTTGCGCTTAACGCTTCAATAGAGGCTACAAGGGTCGGAGAACAGGGAAAGGGATTTGCAGTTGTTGCCGCGGAAGTAAAAAAACTTGCGGATCAAATCAAAGATTTGACCGAAGAGGTTGATTCTGGAATTTATGACGTAGAGCAGGGGACGGAACAGTTAAACAACAGTATATACGCCTCTCAGCAGGCATTGGAGGGAAGTCTCGTTAAAGTAAACGAAACATATGAAATGTTTGATGAAATTACTCAGTCTGCAGAAGGAGCCTCAACGGTACATAATAAGATTTCAAAAGTAATTGGTGAGTCTAAAGCAGCTTTGCAGATATTGTGCGGTTTCTTTGGACAGTTAAGAAACAGGTATAAGGAGGTTGTAAACTGTATAAACCGGGCAGGCCGTTTAGGAACCACAAAGAGCGCTATGTTTGAGGATATTGACAATATGATGTGTCAGATTCCGCCAATTATAAAAGACCAAACATCATCAAAGAAAAAGTGATTAACTGTATCTCATTGTGTTTAATTTAGATATTTTTACGGTTAAACTTTATATTATATTTATAATTCAATGTAAATAACAGGTTTCCCAATTTTTGCGTCAGATTTGTGAAACCTGTTTTTATTTACGTAAAGCCATTTTTATGTTATACTGATTACAATTGTAAAGCTAAATGGGAGTTGGTGCGAATGGATATAAAAGTTAATCAGATGCAGCAAATAAATCAGATTGAGCAAAAGGCACCCGCCAAAGAGACAGACGGATCGTTTAAATTTACGCTTGTGAGCAACATAGAGGAGCAGGGGCTTCAGGAAAGACTTACCCTCATGATGCAGGAAATTACAATGCAGGGAAAGAAGCTTGGCAAACATATGGATGTGCGGGATATGAAGCATTACCGTATTTTGATTAAAGAGTTTATGAACGAAATTGTAAGCAGGTCCCACGAGTTTACAAGAGAGAATTTTCTTGACAGGCGAGGAAGACACAGGGTATACGGCATGATTAAGCTTGTAGACACCAAGCTTGACGAGCTTGCCCAGGAGCTTATTAAAGACGAAAAAGACCATCTGCTTATTTTGTCAAAGATTGACGAGATAAGGGGCATGCTGCTGGACATTTTCACATAATATAATAATTTGGAGAGGTTTTTCTGGCTGATTAATATTGTTACAAATATATCATTTTGATTACATTATTATGACTATTTTGAATGTTAAAATACTTTGAGAATATAAATCATTGATTTTATGGATATTTGATAAGTATAAGGGGTGGGCGAGTATGGATTACAAAAATATTGTTGGGCAGGAGCAGATAAAGGAATTTATCCGCAGAACCATTAATATGAACAAGGTTTCACATGCATATATAATATGCGGGGAGAAAGGCAGCGGCAGGCTTGACATTGCAAAATTGTTCGCGGCGTCACTGCAGTGCAAATCTGAGTATGACGTGTATGACGAGAGCACGTATAACAAACCCTGCGGCGACTGTCTTTCATGTAAGCAGATGGACGGGGGCAGCCAGCCGGATGTTATTACGGTTGAGACAGACAAGCAGTCAATAGGCGTTGACGTAATAAGGCAGCAGGTAAACAATACAGCGCAGATTAAGCCTTATACCGGTCCTTATAAAATATATATAATACCCGAGGCTGAAAAGATGACTGAGGAGGCTCAAAATGCGCTTTTAAAGACTATTGAGGAGCCGCCTGAGTATGTTGTTATGTTTTTGGTTACGGATAATATAGGTTCATTGCTCCCGACGGTTATTTCGCGCTGCATTGAATTAAACATGAAGCCGCTCAGCCAGAAAGTAATTGTAGAATATCTTATGGATAATATGAAAATTCCTGATTACCAAGCGGAGGCAAGCGCGGTATTTTCACAGGGGAATATAGGAAAAGCGATAAGATTTGCTACAGACAGCAGTTTTATTACTGTTAGAAATGATGTTATTAAGGTACTAAAGACAATTGAAGATAAGGGAACGGACGAGATTGCCGCAATTGTCAAAAATATTAAAGAAGAGAATTATGACATTGACGATTATTTGGACATGGCGATATTGTGGTACAGGGATGTCCTTTTGTATAAGGCGCTCAAAGATACTTCAACGCTCATATTTAAGGAGGAGACAAAGTCTGTAATCAGGGACGCAAAATTGCGCAGCTATGAGAATATTGAACTTTGCATAGAGGCGATTGAGAGGGCAAAAAAACGCTTGGATGCGAATGTTAATTTTGATATAACAATAGAGCTTATGCTCACAACTTTAAAGGAGAATTTGTAAAATGATTAAGGTAATTGGGGTAAGATTCCGACGAGCCGGAAAGGTGTATTATTTTAATCCGTTGGATATGGATATAAAAAGGGGGGAGAATGTAATCGTTGAAACTGCACGCGGCGTCGAGTTTGGCAATGTAGTCGTTGGAGTTAACGAGATAAGTGACGAAAAGGTCATTCAGCCTCTGAAGCCGGTTATACGTGTCGCTACTGACGAGGACGAGAAGATTGAAGAACAAAACAGAGAAAAAGAAAAGGAAGCATTCGGAATATGTCTTGAAAAAATAAAGAAATTTGGGCTTGAGATGAAGTTGATTGACGTGGAATATACATTTGATAACAACAAGGTTCTTTTTTATTTTACGGCGGACGGAAGGGTCGACTTCAGGGAGCTTGTAAAATCTCTTGCATCTGTGTTCAAGACGAGAATTGAATTGAGGCAGATTGGAGTGCGCGACGAGACAAAGATACTTGGAGGCATAGGAGTGTGCGGAAGAGTTCTGTGCTGCAACAGTTTTCTTTCAGAGTTTGCGCCCGTCTCAATTAAGATGGCTAAAGAACAGAATCTATCACTCAATCCGACAAAGATATCGGGAATATGCGGCAGGCTTATGTGCTGTCTAAAAAATGAAGAGGAGGCATATGAGGAGCTTAACAAAAATCTCCCAAATGTAGGCGATTACGTTAAGACGTCCGATAACCTAAAAGGAGAAGTTCAAAGCGTGAGCGTACTGAAGCAGAAAGTAAAAGTTATAGTTAATCTTGACAATGATGAAAAGGAAGTGCGTGAATATGATGTCAAAGAACTTAAGTTCCGCGCAAAGAAACGCCGTGAAAAGTTAGACGTGGACGACGAGCTAAAACAGCTTGAAATGCTTGAAAAGAAAGAGGGAAAATCTAAGCTTGATGAGTGATGAACCGTTTAATAAGCGAACTGTTAACAGCGATATTTTGTCTGACGGGGAGAGAATAGACGACCTTCAGATTAACAATTGTTATATTATACAAAATCCGGAGAAGTTCTGTTTTGGAATGGATGCAGTCCTTCTCTCCGGGTTTGCCAGAATAAAAAAGGGAGAAACCGTTCTTGATATTGGGACAGGAACGGGTATTCTTCCTATTCTTTTGGCGGCAAAAACCGAGGGCAGGAGTTTTACGGGGCTTGAGATTCAGGCTGAGAGCGCGGATATGGCGAGAAGAAGCGTAAGCCTCAACAAAATGCAGGACAGAATTGATATTGTGACCGGAGATATCAGGGAAGCGGACGCCATATTTGGCGCTGCATCATACGATGTTGTCGTGACAAATCCGCCATATATGAATGAAAACCACGGAATAGTTAATCCGGATGCGCCAAAGGCGATAGCAAGGCATGAGATAATGTGCAGTCTTGAGGATGTTGTGGGACAGGCAGCCAGGCTGCTGAAAGTAAACGGAAGGCTGTATATGGTTCACAGGCCGTTCAGGCTTGTAGATATAATCGAGTTAATGGTAAAATACAGGCTGGAACCAAAGAGGCTGCGAATGGTTTACCCGTATGCAGGCAAAGAGCCGTCGATGGTTCTTATCGAGGGAGTAAAGGGCGGCAGGAGACGGCTTGCAGTGGAAAAGCCGCTTATTATATATAACGACGACAGGGAGTACACTGAGGAAATTAAAAGGGATTACGGATTTTGATATGTACTCTGCAGGCTTGAAAGGGGAATTGGAATGGCAGGTAAATTATATGTGTGCGCAACGCCTATCGGCAATCTTGAAGATATCACGATAAGGGTCATTAACACGTTAAAAACTGTCGATATAATTGCGGCGGAGGACACAAGGCACAGCATGAAGCTTATGACGCATTTTGATATACACACTCCGCTAACAAGTTATCACGAACACAACAAGATAGAGAAAGCGGGCAGTCTTGTCGGTATGCTTTTGGAGGGAAAAAATATTGCTGTTGTCACAGATGCCGGAACCCCTGTTATATCCGACCCCGGGGAAGAGCTTGTAAGGCAAGCCGTGGCGGCAGGCGTCGAAGTTACCTCGCTTCCCGGCGCCTGCGCCTGCATAACGGCGCTTACAATGTCGGCGCTGCCTGCCAAAAGATTTTCGTTCGAGGCGTTTCTTCCGGTAAATAAAAAGGAGCGGTCGCGCATTCTCGAAGAGCTGGTGGAGGAGACTAGGACAACTATAATATATGAGGCTCCGCACCGTCTGCGGAAAACTCTTTCAGAGTTAAAGGAATATCTGGGCGACAGACCGCTTACAATTTGCAGGGAGATAACGAAAAAATATGAGGAGTGTATCTATACGGATATAGATTCGGCCGTAAAAATGTATGAACATGAGGATCCGAGAGGCGAGTACGTGCTTGTCGTTGCAGGTTGTGATAAGAATGAGAGGATTGAAAGAGAGCGGAATAATTTTCTTTCCATGACGGTAAATGAGCACATGGAGATATATTTATCACAGGGAATGGACAAAAAGGATGCGATGAAGCAGGTTGCCAAAGATAGGGGGGTAAGCAAAAGGGATATATATAATATGTTGTTAGACAGATAGTTCATTAAACTTAGCTCAACGGCGCCAATTTGAACCTGTTGAGCTAGATAAATAGACACGAAAAAAGGCTGCGCGTTCTGCGCAGCCTTGACTTTGCTATAATATTTTTAAAAACTTATAGCAGTCCCGCAAGCTGAGCCATCTCTTTTACTGAGCTCTTTGAGACTTTCTTTCCACAATAATCTATAAGATCCTCTGTATCACCGTTGAAAATATCAGCAGGTGTATATTTCTTTAGTACAATTCTGTCATCTTCAATGAGGATTTCTACGGAATCTTTTTCTTCAATGCCGAGAACCCTGCGCATTTCTTTCGGAAGAACAATTCTGCCTAGTGAGTCAAGATTTCTTACGATGCCTGTGTTTTTCATATAAATATCCTCCTATAGTTATTATTTGTTTTTGTGAAGTGGTTACAGTATATCATCATTGTCAAAACGTGTCAATATGGAAAAAATAAAGTCGAATATTGCAAAAACGCAATGTTTAAGCCGTTTATGAGTGTTCGTACGCAAAAATGCGTCGGCCACAATATTACATTATAAGGAAAGATATGTAAGGCTTAAATGATATATAAAATAAATAGAATAATTATGAAGAATCATTGACAAAGTAAGTTAGCAAATAGAAAATTAAAAGAAATTTACTGATAATATACCATATCATAGCATATGGATTAATGTTTATGCAATATAATAAATTTAATATAATTAAATCAAATATAGTAAAATGTAAAATACTAAAATTTAGCATATATTAAAAAACAAATATTAAAAAACAGATTTATATATTTTATATACATTAAAAAATGAAATAATAATTTAGTACAAAATAATATAAAACAATTTGAGAATATATTTGAACGGCTATAATTATAGTTATACTCTTGCACTATAATTATACATCTATAGTTATACATTATAATAGGTAAGAACCGGGCCAACAAAATTAGAGGTTTATTTAGTGAAGTCTGTGTTGTCATTTTTTAATAAAAAATAAGCTTGAAAATAAGCTTGACTTATTGAAACCTCTGTTGTAACATGTTAAAAATTACGTAAATATACAGATATTATGAGGTATAAAAAGAGAATGGTTAATGTGCAGATTCCGGAAAATGCCGTCCGGCTGATTAGGGAAAATGGAATTGAAAAAGAAGATATTTTAAGTGCATGCGCTATTGATTTGTCATTTGCGGGCAGGTACATTAAGG
Organism: uncultured Clostridia bacterium; assembly: GCA_948472945.1. GTDB lineage: Bacteria > Bacillota > Clostridia > Lachnospirales > Lachnospiraceae > V9D3004. The sequence continues at coordinate 43,752 of CAOKVX010000005.1, read as the reverse complement.
GATTTATTTTACTTACCAAGGAGTTTGTTGCCGTTATTGAGAGTGAGTCCCTTGATGATATGGTTATGCTTTTCCGTGGAACTAAGGTAAAGGAAGATGAGGTGGCGGAATGCGTGGCTGAATATAAAATAAAGCTATACAGGCTTGAGGATGCCGCGCATATAAGGCTTGAGAGGATGATAGCGACAAACTATGTGTACGTTACGTACCGCGGCGTTGTCACACGTCTTTGCGCCTTTACAAATACGTGCATTGAGCAGATGAATACGTTCATAAAGGACTTCAGGAAAGCTAAGAACGAACCTGATGCGCTTGAGGATGAGAAGCAGCATGAGGAAGATATCGACGAGAGTGAGAAATATTGTCCGGTGTGCGGTACAATGTACCCTGACCCTGAGAGAAAAATATGCCCGAAATGTATGAATAAGCGTTCGGTCTTCGTGAGAACCCTGAAATATTTTTTGAAATACAAATACAGATTTTTCACACTGTTTGTGTGTTATTTTGCATCTGCGGGGATTGGGCTTATATGGCCGTATTTAAGCGGTTCCGTGCTATATGACAAGGTTCTTGCGGCGGACGATGTTTTTCTTGCAAAGTTTGGACTTGCGGGAAGATATGGAGCGGCTATCCTTGCGCTCGTAGGGGTAATGCTTGCGGCTAAGGTTATACAACAGACCATATCACTAATTATGGGAACGCTTACGGCGCAGATTGTTGCAAAAGTTGTCCGCGATATGAAAAAGGATGTATTTTCATCAATGGGAAAGCTTTCAATTAACTTTTTTACAAGCAAGCAGACCGGAAGCCTTATGACAAGGGTGCTCAGCGACGCAGAAAGGGTGACGCAGTTTTACCTTGACGGATTCCCTTATATATTTGTACATTCGCTGACAATCATCACTACGTTTGCCGTAATGTTCAAGCTCGACTGGAGAATGGCGCTCGTGTCATGTATACTTCTTCCGCTGCTCGGAATTATAAGCTATAAGCTAAAGCCAAAATTATGGAGCCTGTTTGGAAGGAGGCACCGCGCTGAGAGGTCCGTAAACAGCAAGGTTAACGATAATCTTACCGGAGCGCGCGTAGTTAAGGCGTTCGGACAGCAGGACGAGGAGGTAGTCAGATTTGGCAAGCCGAACAACAGACTTCGCAACGCCGAAATTCAAATAGTGAAATACAATAACAGATTTACGATTTTGTACAACTTTGTGCAGGAAATCTCTAATATTTGGGTTTGGATAATAGGCGTGTTTATGATACTAAAGACACATGATATCGAACTTGGAGTGCTGATAACATTTGTCGGTTATGTGGGACAGCTAAACGGCCCAATGAATTTCTTTGCGAGGGTATTTCATATGTGGACCGACAGCATCAATTCGGCCCAGAGGATGTTTGAGATAATGGATGCCGTGCCTGAAATTTCGGAGGCGGATAATCCGGTAAGACTTGATAATCCGAGAGGGGATATAAAGCTTGACAACGTGACATTTGGATATGACGCAAACACCCCGGTTCTTAAAGAAATAAGCCTTAATGTAAAAGAAGGCGAGATGCTAGGCATTGTCGGGCGTTCCGGAGCAGGGAAGACGACGCTTGTCAATCTTATCTCGAGGCTGTATGACGCTAACGAGGGCAGCATATACATAGACGGAATAAATGTAAAAGATATCGCTTTTAATGATTTGAGAAGAAATGTTGCGATGGTTTCTCAGGATACATATATATTTATGGGAACCGTCGCCGAGAATATAGCTTATGCAAACGCCGACGCTACAAAGGATGATGTTGTGCGCGCGGCAATCCTTGCGAGCGCGCATGAGTTCATCAGTAAAATGCCCGACGGATATGATACGGTTATTGGCGCTTCGGGCAAAGACCTTTCGGGCGGTGAGAAGCAGAGAATATCTATTGCGAGGGCAATACTTGCCAACCCTAAGATTCTTATACTGGACGAGGCGACGGCGAGCGTTGATACCGCGACGGAGAAAGCTATACAGGAGTCAATCAATTTCCTGATTCAGGGAAGGACGACAATCTCAATAGCACACAGGCTTTCAACTCTTCGAGATGCGGACAGACTTGTCGTTATCGACGGCGGAAGAATTACCGAGGAGGGAACGGCCGAGGAGCTGATGAAGCTCAAGGGAACATATTATACGCTTATGGAACTTCAGGTTCAGGCTTTGGCGCTCAGGGGTCTTGAGTAAGTTAGGAGGATTGTGATGGAAAATAAAGATTTTGATATAAATGTGATGGAAGAACAGGCAAAGGCAATGACAGAGCTTAATTTCCTTAGTAAAAAAAACGCCGAGTTTTTTGTGAGCGACGGCGGTTTTGTGGGAATGAGACATAATGGAAATGAGTGGGAGAGAGTTCGAGTAATCAGGCTGTTTCCGTTCAGCAGCCCTGATGAATACATATCTGTGCGTACCGCGGAGGAACACAGCAAAGAGATAGGCGTTATTAAAAATATTAAAGATGTAACTGCAGAGGCGGCGGCAATTATAAGACAGCAGCTTAATCTACATTACTTTACACCTGTGATTACAAAAGTAATAGACATAAAGGACGAGTATGGTTATGCATATTTTCATGTTATGACCGACAGGGGGGAATGCAGGTTTACAATTAATATGGGTGCAAATGCAGTCGTGCGTCTCTCTGACACGAGGCTGTTAATAACAGACCTTGACGAGAACCGGTTTGAGATACCTGATGTACTGCAGCTGACCAACAAAGAGCAGAGAAAGCTTGATTTGTTCTTATAGTGTCATTATTAATGCTTATAGGGAATTAACCATATGAATTAACCATATTTCGCTGTAAGCCTTGATGGATTTTAACGGAGGAATTTTTATGCAGCTAAAATATGATTTGCCTAAGGATATACTTGAGTGTATTGATTTGGCGGATGATGAAAAAATCTATTATGCGGTGCCTTACGATGTGGATTCACAAGGAAAATGGGTTTCCGATTCATATCTTGTCGTTTCTACTAAAAATATATGGGTTATTTCGGAAAGAAAATGTACAGAGATTATAAAGATTTCCGACTGTGAAAAGGTATCGACCGAGACGCAGGTCAACTGTGGAATACTTGTCGTTAAAAAAGGCGGCGCTGAAATAAGGCTTATTCAATATTCGGCAAAACATCTTTCAAGATTTGCGTACGTGGCCAGGGGAATAAATATTCTTATTTCCGGGAGATGTGAGGAGGTTTCAAGTAGCGAGTACGAAACGACATGTCCCCACTGCGGGCGCGCCATACCGGGAATGAAAGAGTGTCCGCACTGTTCAAATACGGGCGGATTTGCAAGGAATTTTATAAGGATAATAAAGCCGTACAAAAAGAGGATAGCCGGAATATCCGTACTTATGATACTGGCTGCGGTGATTACACTGCTTAACCCTGAAGTACAAAAGCATCTTGTGGACAAGGTACTCACTAACGGCCACGGAAAATTGAGTACGGCGCTTATTTGTCTGGCAATAATGTTTATTCTCAGCATTGGAATAGTAATTGTTAATGTACTTAAAAGCTATTACAGTACGGTGCTTGGGGCAACTATTGCAAAAGATATGAGGGAACAGCTTTTTGTGAAGCTGCAGATGTTGTCTCTCTCGTTCATAAATGAAAGGCGTCCGGGAGAGCTGATGAACAGGGTTGTACATGACACTGTAAAGATAAGGGACTTTATGGAGAGAACCTTTTGTAATATGTTCACCGTATGTTTTATATTTGTGTGCGATGTAATATTTATGCTTATACTCAATGTCAGGCTCGCTCTGCTAGCGTTTATATTTGTTCCGGTAGTGGTGCTTATTACATATGCGTTCAGGAAAAATATACATAGAAGGTTTCACCTTCAGTACAAAAAAGATGATGACGTCAACAGCAGCCTGCAGGACGTAATATCAGGAATGCGCGTTGTAAAATCATACGGTAAGGAGACTACGGAGGAGGAGAAGTTTAATCATCTTACTGAAGTATACTGTAAGGTACAGACAAGAAATGAAGTATTCTGGGCCGTATTTATGCCTATAGTAAGATTTGTCGTTGGGGCAGGAGTATTTCTTGTCATATATATAGGAGGACTTGATGTTATCGGAGGCGAAATGACTGTCGGCGAACTTATACAGTTTGTCACATATACACAGCTTTTATACCAGTATCTTGACTGGATGACGATGATGCCAAGGGACCTTACTAACCTTATAAGCAGTCTTGAGAGAATAAATGATATTATGGTACAGCAGGTTGTCGGTGAAGACCGTGATTACATAGACCATGATATTGACGGCGAGATTGATTTCAGCCATGCCACATTCGGATACAAGTCATACGAGCCTGTATTATGGGATTTGAACCTTAAGATTAACAGGGGGGAGATGATAGGAATTGTCGGCGCGTCAGGTACCGGAAAGTCTACGCTTATAAATCTTATCATGCGCCTTTACGAGGTGGACGACGGGCAGGTTCTCATCGACGGTCACGACATTAAAAATATTGAGCCTGTGAAATATCACTCGCAGCTTGGCGTTGTTTTGCAGGAAACTTTTCTTTTCTCGGGGACGATATTGGAAAATATTCGTTTTTCAAGGCCGGACGCCACATACGAGGAGGTTATCAGGGCCGCAAAGCTTGCAAATGCGCATGATTTTATCTCATGCACACCTGACGGTTATAACACATATGTTGGAGAGAAAGGACATAATCTTTCCGGGGGAGAGAGGCAGCGTATTGCTATTGCGCGCGCTATACTCAACAATCCGAAAATTCTCATACTTGACGAGGCAACGGCAAGCCTTGATACTGAAAGTGAGTTTATGATACAGAAAGCTATAGATAACCTTACTGACGGAAGGACGACGTTTGCGATAGCGCACAGACTTTCTACGCTTCAGAACGCAGACCGCCTAATAGTCATAGACGGTCACAGTATAGCGGAGGTGGGATCGCATGCGGAGTTGATTGAAAAGAAAGGAATATATTATAATCTTGTTATGGCCCAGTTGGAGATGCAAGGATAGGTTTTCTATCTTTTTGACACCTATTATATACTTTACAGCCTTTACTGTGACATATAATTGTGAGATATTATATATAATAACTCAAACTTCGCAATTATAGTGTTATATGTGTAAGTGATTATTTGATTCGCAAGAAACACTATATGAACACGTGAGTGATCTCGGTGTGAGTTGTGCTTCGTTGAGTCAAATAATCGCTTTTTAATATTAATAATCGCTTATTTAAATTTTTAAATTAAAATATTTAATGTAATGAATGATATAATATTAAAACATTTAAACTATATGCTGAAAGTTTGATTATATTAATTCTTCGTACATATAAAGTGTAGCCGGCAGCGAATTGATATCTTTGTATTTTATATTCCGGCATTAAATATGCTGCGGGGAGTGTGGTGAAAATATATTACTAGGAGGGGTTTCAATGAGAAGATTTAAAAGGCTGGTATCAGTTCTTGTATGCGCAGGAATGGCAGCAGGCTCTTTATCTCCTTTGGGCAGCGTTGTGACTAAGGCCGCTGCAAATGAGATAGAGAGTGAGGATGCATCGGTAGTGTACTTTGTTGACGCCGGTGATTATGTGACCGATACCGTATGTAAAGGCGACCAGCTTGGCACGCGCAACAGTGTGACTGACCAGGTATATGGCGAGGACAAGTCAACGGGCTTCAAATGGGGGATTGTAGATGAAGTGTCAACGCCTCTAAAGAACGGCTCCGCGTCATGCGGAGGGGTGTTCACTGACAGCACATGGCCGTATGAACAGAACACGGCAAATGCCGATGCAGGCTCTAAGACTTTAAGCAACAGATACACAAAGAACCAGTATGAGGATGGTATAGACGTAAGATTTATTGATTACAAGTTCGAGGTTGCTGCGGGTACATATAACGTAGAGGTATATACGGCGGACCCGTGGAGCTGTTCACAGTCGCCGACACTTTTAATTAACTCAAAAGACGCTACGGCGGATTTTAATGCGGGAAAAGGAACTAAGCTGACTTCCGGAACTGCAAAGACAGAGACTGTCACTATGGAAGCCGACGGAGACATGACCGTGAGCTTCAGGGCGTCCGGTGATGCGAATAAGGCGATCAATGTATGCTATATAAAGATATCTGACAAATCAAAGATTAACGAAGAAGAAAAACCAGAGAAAGGAAATGCCAGAAAGGACGCGGCGGCAATATATTTTGCCTCGCCGTATGTATACGATAATATCAGCCTTCCCGTAACAGGAGCCAACGGAAGCAGCATAAGCTGGACCTCCTCAAACGAGAGCATACTCGGTACTGATGGAGTTGTAACAAGGCCTGAAGCGGGAAACAGTGATGAGGTTGTAGTACTTACAGCAAGCGTTAACGACGGAAAGCAGACTATAACGAAGTCGTATGAGTTCACAGTTCTTGCACAGAATAATATGAGTGATATAAATCAGTTTGACCTTGAAGATGTAGTTATAACAGACAATTATTATCTTTCTGCACAGGAGGGAGATATTGACTTCCTGAAAAGATTTGACAATGACAGGATATTATATCGTTTCCGTGATACGGCGGGAATTGATACGAAAGGCGCAAAGACATATAAGGGATGGGAAGACAGTCTTATTGCAGGACATAGTGTCGGACATTACCTTACCGCTGTGGCACAGGCTATACGCGCCACAAATGACGAGGAGTTAAAGGAGAAGCTTGCTGATATAATACACGGACTGAAAGAATGTCAGGACATGGTGGGAACAGGCTTCATATTCGGTGCACAGGTTAAGGACAGAGATAATATTGAAAAACAGTTTGACCTTGTAGAATCCGGAATTACAGAGAATACGTGGGTTCCGTGGTATACGATGCACAAAATTATGGCGGGACTGGTAGACACTTACAAATTTACAGGAAATCAGGAGGCTCTCGACGTTGCGTCATCGCTTGGCGAGTGGGTATATGAGCGTACAAGTAAGTGGACAAAACAGGTTAGAAGCCGAATTATGGGTATGGAGTACGGCGGAATGAACGACTGCATGTATGAATTGTATTCATATACAAAGAACGAGCATCACAGGCTTGCGGCAGAGAAATTTGACGACCCTGATCTGTATAAAACAATATGTTCTACCACAAAGCTTTCGCCGCGCCATGCGAATACAACAATTCCGAAATTTGTGGGCTCGATAAAGAGATTTGAGGTTCTCTCGGAGATGGGAGAGGCAACTGACGAGGATTATGCTTACTTTGAGTATGCAAAAGAGTTTTTTGATATAGTAGTCAACGAGCACGCGTATATTACGGGTGGAGTCAGCGATATGGAGCATTTCCGCGACGGATGTAAGCAGGATGATACGAGAACGCAGTGTAACAATGAGAGCTGCTGTGCATACAATCTTCTTAAACTCTCAAGGGAGCTCTATAAGATTACCGGTGAGAGAAAGTATGCGGACTACTATGAGAATACGCTCAGAAACGCAATAATGGGCGCGGTAAATCCGGAGGATGGTTCGACAACCTACTTTACACCTATGGCTACAGGGTACTTCAAGACGTTCAGCGAAGGAGACCCTGACAAAAATATGTTCTGGTGCTGTACCGGAAGCGGAATGGAGAATTTTACAAAGCTGGGAGACAGCATTTACTTTAAGAAAGATAGAAATCTTTTTATAAACCAGTATGTGGCTTCGACAGTTAACTGGAAAGAAGCAAATATGAAGATAACTCAGGAATCGGATGTTTTGACGTCGGATGTGGCCACATTTAAGATTGAACTTACAGGAGCTCAGTCATCGCAGGCCGCAATTAATTTGAGGGTGCCTGACTGGATTGCGGGAACACCGGTAGTGAAAGTAAATAATGCTCCGGTAAACAATGCCGTAATATCTTCAGGATATATAAAGGTTGAGCGCAGCTGGTCAAACGGAGACGTCCTCTCTATACAGTATCCTATGGAGGTAAGGGCGTTCGGACTTCCTGACAACAGCACGGTATTCGGATTCAAATACGGACCGACTGTACTTGCTGCAAAGCTTGGCACTGACCTCATGGATAAGACTACATGGGCAGGCGCTAACCTCACTGCTCCTCATATTAAAGTTGTAGGTAATGAGCAGGCTCAGCTTAATATAGGATACAATACTACCAACAAACAGATTCTTGGCACTGAGACGATTAGTATTACGGAAGATTTGTCAATCAGTGAGTTTATGGAGTCGGTTAATACGTACTTGGTAAAAGACGCTAATCAGCAGGAGCCTACGTTTAAGCTTACGGGAACTGACGTTGACGAGAATATTGACGGCGGTCTTACGTTTGTTCCTTTCAACACGCTAAATGATGAGAGATACGGAATTTACTGGTACTTTGAGAGCTCGGTGGAGGAGATGACTCCTGAAGAGATTCTCGCTAAAAAGGAAGAGGCAAGATTCAGCAAGAGTATGATTGACTCGATACAGCCGGGATATGGCCAGTACGAGAATGACGCTATACATCAGCTCAAGGAAGAGAATTCTGTAGCATCTACTTCCGATAAGGGCGGAAGTACACGTCATGCGGCAAGCGGCGGATATTTCATGTACAACATGATTGTAAACAAAGATAAGGTTAACAGACTGCTCTGCCAGTTTGCAAAAGAGGATAACGGCAAAACCATAATGATACTTGTGGGAGACACTGTTATTGCCGATTACACTCTTGACTACGACGGAAAAGATGATTTGTTCCAGCGCTATTTTGCGATTCCGTCTGATGTAGCCGCTGCTAATATAAAGGAAATCAGTGTGACAGACAGTGCGGGCAATGCAAAGACTGAGACCGTTATTCCGGTAAAATTCATGAGTTCAAACTCATCAGACAGTGCAAGGCTTGTGGGCGGTCTTTACATGACTGTCAACTACAGCAACAATGCGTCGATAGTCAGTGTTACTAGCAATGAGGGTACTGTCGTGGCAGACGGGTCAAACTATAAAATATATGTTCCTACGACGTCTATCAAGACAAAATATAAGGTTAACATTGCAGACCAGTATGGACTTCTTTATATTAACGGTGTGCTCGTAAATGACGCCAAGATGCAGACCGGCATTCTTACGGGGGACACGACCGTTATTAACGCAAAAGTATACGGCGAAGACCATGAGACAAACAGGGATTACAATATTACGATTGTTAAGGGTGAATACATTCAGTCTGGCGGCGACGGAGGCACAGTTACGAATCCTCCGATACAGCAGCAGATTACGCTGGCTCAGGCGGTAGAGGCGTTTAAGCAGACTAAGCTTCCATCATCCGTGACCGTTTACAAGGGCAGCACAAAGGCTCTTAAGATTAATTACAACGACACATTTGAGAAGGCTTTACAGGCTGGAATTGTATCTGTTAAGTCGGTATCATACAAGTCTGCCAAGAAGAAGATTGCAACAGTAAGCAAGGCAGGAAAGATAAAGGGCGTTAAGAAAGGCAAGTCCAAGATTACCGCTGTTGTAACTCTGTCAACGGGCGACTCAATTACGCTCCAGACAACAGCAAAGGTAAAAAACCCTGAAGTTAAGATAACAGGAAAGAAAACGGTTAAAAAAGGAAAATCTGTGACGCTTAAGGCAAAGGGCTATGGAATCAAAGGAAAGGTAAAATGGTCTGTTAATAAGCCGAAAATTGCCAAGATAACTAAGAAAGGCAAGCTTACAGGTCTTAAAAAAGGAAAAGTAAAGGTAACTGCAAAGATTAAAAAGGTCAATAAGACAGTTAATATTAAGGTTAAGTAGTATTCATTAATAACGTATGCAAGAATGATTTGACTATTGGCATGTAGGTATAAAACCCCCGATATGCGCATATTATGACACAAGGGCCGCAGAACCCGTCAGGCGTATATCGGGGGTGTATTTATGCTTAATTATATTTGGGCTTTTATGATTCTTTTAGGGATAACTATCGGTGCCTTTACAGGAAATATGGGCAATGTGAGCACGGAGACGCTCAACAGCGCAAAGGAGGCGGTGTCTCTTTGCGTTACCATGCTCGGGGTAATGTCGCTGTGGACGGGACTCATGGGTGTTGCAAGAGGATGCGGACTTATGGAGAAGCTAACAAGGCTTATGATGCCAGTTATTAGGTTATTGTTTCCGACTCTGCCAAAAGAACATATAGTAAATGAATATATTGCCTCTAACATGATTGCAAACATACTGGGTCTGGGATGGGCGGCTACTCCGGTAGGTATTAATGCGATGAAAGAATTAAAATCAATAAGCGGTGGAGGAACTGCGGCAAGCGTAGATATGTGTACGTTCCTCATAGTTAATATGTCGTCCCTGCAGCTGATTCCGGTAAATATAATAGCTTACAGGAGTCAGTACGGTTCCGTCACGCCGTCGTCAATACTTGCGCCTGCAATAATAGCCACAACATGTTCTACGCTTGCAGGCGTTGCATTTTCAATGATAATGAGAAAGAGGGGCGATAAAAGGTGAATTTTCTTTTGTACATATCGGATTATATTATACCGCTTATTTTCTTTTATGTAGTAGGATATGCAATTCTTGCCGGCTCGGATATATTTTCGGATTTCATTGAAGGGGCGAAAGAAGGTTTTGAAGTGACGCTTGGAATAATGCCAACATTGATAGGCCTTCTCGCGGCGGTAGGTATACTGAGGGCTTCGGGGGCTTTTGGTCTTCTTGAAAATATTTCACGTATATTGCAGCTGCCTGCACAGCTGGTACCGGTTGTTATTGTTAAAATGTTTTCATCATCTGCCGCTACGGGCCTTCTGCTGGACCTTTATAAAAGTGTGGGACCTGATTCGTATATCGGTGTTCTGGCATCTGTAATAATGAGCAGCAGCGAAACTATTTTTTACACTGTGAGCGTGTATTTTGGAAGTGTGGGAATAAAAAAGACCAGGTACGTAATACCTGGTGCAATAATAGCAACAATTGCCGGAATAATCGGCAGTGTGCTTGTTCTTAGGTTATAACAGCCATATTTTGGTTATAAACACTATAATTACTAATAAACAATTAATAATGCCAAACATTAATATCATACTAATTTATTCCCGCGTACGCAACGAGCCAATCGCAAGCTTGCTTGCAGTTGGCGACTGCGCGTGGGTCAAATACCCCGCCCCTTGGGGCGAACTTGCCATAATGCTTAATCAATGCTAATTCTCAGGCGAATAGCATGTTGTTACGGCACAGAAGATGTCTTTAAACTTTTTAATGCAAATATCGGCGGATTTAAGCGCCGTATTTTTGTCCTCGTATATACCGAATACGGTCGGTCCGCTGCCGCTCATAAGTGAGCCTGCGGCTCCGTGCTCTAACATTAGATTTTTCAGGTAGTCAATGACAGGATAGGCCGGCACTGTTACGGTTTCAAGGACATTGCCGAGAAGGCGTCCGACTCCGCGCGCGTCGTTATCTGCCATTGCGCTGACAATGGAGTCTATATCCGGGTGGAGCGTGTTTTCATCTAGCTTAAGGTTTCCGTAGACAAATTCCGTGGAGACATCAATGTCAGGGGTTGCAATCAGAATATATATATCTCTAAGTGTGGAAACAGGTTTGAGGATATCGCCTATACCCTCCGACAGAGCGGTTCCCTGCAAAATGCAGTAAGGAATATCTGCGCCGAGTTTAACCGCCCGTTTCATCAGCTCCCGTTTTGTTAACTCAAGTCCGAATATATCGTTGATTGCCATTAAGGCAGCGGCGGCGTCAGAACTGCCTCCTGCCATTCCTGCTGCGACAGGTATTTTTTTCTCAAGGTGTACAGCTATGTCCGATTTTAAACTAAATTCTTCTTTTAGCAGATTGATTGCTTTAATTACAAGGTTATCCGAATTGACGGGCAGAGAACTGTCGGTACATGTCATACTGACATTATTCCCGTCCTTTATGTCAAATGTAAGAGTATCAAATAAAGTGACGGTCTGCATAATCATTCTAAGGTCATGATAACCGTCCTCACGTTTTCTTACTACATCAAGTCCGATGTTAATTTTGGCAGGTGCATTGTAAGTATATATCATGTTGTCGTCCCCCAAATTTAATAAATTATAAATACAACCGGCTGTGTAGTTACACAGCCGGTTGTTGTACTTATACGTAATGATTACATATAAGTATATGACAAGTATTGCTGCCCGCTTCCCGTTTATATTTTATAATTCTTTGCCATAATTATTTAATTTTACGAGAAAACTCCGGTTGGGCTGCAGTGCAGCGATACGATGTCGCTGATTGTCTTAATTACGACTCCCGCCATATATTGCTTTGCGGTAGCGGAAGCATAAGCCGTAGACTCGCCACGGGCTGCTGACCTATTTGATATTTTCCATGTACTGCCTAAAGCCTCGGCTTTGATAGCTGAGCTGTTGCACTTGGAAGTTGTTCCGTTATATGTAAAAGAACCGGTCACCTTTAAATACCACATAACCTTGCCGTCTGCATTGTAATAGTTTGCAGTCTTTGACTTTGTAACAGTAGTTGACGTTGCGAATGTCTGAATTCCTGAAGGCTTCTTTGAGCCCTCCTCGTCGGTAATTGTTGTTACAAGGTAACTACCGTCTTCAAAATATGTAATTTTGCTGTTGTCTGCCGTATCGCCGGATACAGCGGCCTCTGCGCGTAAAGGTGTCGCAAGCAACATAAAAAGCATAAGTAATGAGAGTAGTATCGGTTTAATTTTTTTCATTTTTTTTCTCCCCTTTTATTATTAGTTCTCAATTGTAAATTCTTTTTCTACAATAATTTGATTCTTGGCCTCTTGATAAGCGCTGTGATAATAACACGCTACAGTTGCAGAGCATATAATACCTGCAACTAAAAGCCCTACAACACATATGCGGACAGTCTTTGCTATGCGAAGCTTTTTGGCAAGGGTTTCAACATCTTCCGTTGCGTAATAATTTGAAATTATTAGCTTTGGCTCGCCTATAATGTCGCACAACATATCATATGTCACGTTACTGTTATTGTTTTCAATTTCTTGGATACGAATTTTAATGCTGTTTAAAACTAATTTTCCGCATTTTCCCCTCGAAGGAATTAAAATTTTAATAGCTCTATAGTATTTCCTAGCCTCCCATGTCATTCTTTTGTACCTCCTCTTTTAAGAAAATTTGTATTGCAGTATCTTATTGATATTATCTGTTGTCGTGTGATATTCGTTCAACAGATAATCCAATCGCTCTATGCCGGCCGGCTCTATGTGGTAGTATACCCTGACAATCTTCTTCCCCCCGCTTTTATTATAGTCTGATATAAACCCGTGTTCTATCATTCTGTAGAATGCAGGATATAATGAACCTTCGGGAAAAGATATCGTATTGTCAGATAAATCTCTTATCAACTGAGAAATCTGGTAAGCGTAACTGTCGCCGTAATTTTTCAGTATGTGGAGTATCAGCATCTCACATGAACCACTTTTAAAGTTATTTCTTGCCTGCATGTAATTGGCACCTCCAAAATATATTATAATTCATAAATCTGTAAAAGTAAATACATAGATTAAATAAATGTATATTATTTTTTCACTGGCGCCTATTAATTAGTATGGCACAAATAACAATATCTAATCAATAGCAAAATTAAACACTAAAAATAACAATAAGAGGAGATATTGCAGGTAGCTCAACGGCGCAAATTTGAACCCGCCGTTGAGCTAAAATAAAAAAGAGAACCCGCGCCAATTATTAATCGTTTAGAGCGAGTTCTCTATGTAAGTATCCGGCTTTCCTCAAGTGAAAGACTGCTCTTTTGTATATGTCTTTCTTTCGTATGTTTCTAATATAACATAGTACATTTGTATATTCAAGAACAAGTTTTCTTAATTTAAAATGCGACATTTTTTATCATTATTATATTTTTTTAACTCCGGTTTTACATTTTTATATTCAACATATGGTATAATCTGTGGAGATTGGCTTCGATATGTTGATAATTTGGAGGAAAGAATGAAGAAAATTTTGGTGGCCGGAATAGGTGTGCTGTTTATACTATGTATATTAATATTTACTTCTTATTCAAATAACCCTGTTATTGCAGGAAATGAAATAACTGAGTTCGAATATGAATATTATTATAATAATGATAATAATAAAGGTGATGCTGAAATGAAGACAAACCAAAATTCGGTTAAAAAACATGAGGACATCAAAAAGGATAATAGGAAAAATAATATACAGGATGATGTGCAATATGACGGGAAAGATATAACAAAGGAAAGCGTTAATGACAACAGGCAGCATAAAAAACGTGATGATGAAAAGGATTTAAAGCATGACGGCAAAAAAGATAAAAATACAGAACAAAAAAATGGAAGTGATGACGATAAAAAAGTAACGGGCAGCAATGGTAAAAATGATAGCGAGCGCGACAACTCGATTGGACTTGATATTGAGCCCGACAGTATATCAGTATTTGTGAACAAGGAGTACGCGCTCCCGGAGTCTTATGTACCTGAAAATCTTGTTATTCCCGACATTAAGTTTTATGGCGGGGTTAACAACGATAAAAATAAGCTGCGTCAGGAAGCTGCGGAGGCTATTGAAAAAATGTTTTGCGAGGCCCTTGACGACGATATTGTTTTGTACGGAGTATCGGGGTACCGCTCGTATGTAAGACAGAAAGAAATATATGACAAAAATGTACGAATGCGAGGCATTCAGGCGACTAACAAAGTGTCCGCGGCTCCGGGGCACAGCGAGCACCAGACGGGGCTTGCAATGGACATATCGTCAAAGTCGCTTGGAGGTGCGCTCACGGAGAAATTTGGAGACACGCCCGAGGGGCAATGGGTTGCGGCAAACTGTTATCAGTATGGATTTATTATAAGATATCCGGAGAATACGGAACAGATAACAGGATATTCGTATGAGCCGTGGCATATAAGGTATGTGGGAACGGAAATATCAGAATATATACACAACGAAAACATTACGCTGGAAGAATATTACGGATATACTTTGGATGAATATTATCTTGATAATATAATTTCTGACTCAGGAACGAATGAGTGAAATTCTCATATTTATTAGTATTTTAATGCATATTATCAGGTTGACCTGACAAAGAATATAGATATATAATAATGTAGCGTTATTGTATATCTATATTTACTTATATAGGAAATGTCGTTTTCTATATGACGCCCTCTGTGGGGATGGCGGAGGGATGAGCATACATTATGATAATTTGAGAGGTACATAAAATGAGGACAATTTTAATTCTTATATCACTGATAATCGTGGCGGTGCTTAGTATTCCGCTGTATCTTATAGAATGGATTATCGGTCGGTTTAATCCTATGGTGATGCACAAGACTGCGCAGCGCATTGTATTGATTGTATTCAGGTTTTGGATATTTCTGTCCGGAACGGACTATACAATAAACGGACGGGAGAAAGTACCTGTGGATGAGCCGGTTTTGTATATTGCCAATCACCGTTCATTTTTTGACGTATTTTTCGGATATTCGTTCATACCTACTCCGACGGCGTTCATATCCAAGGACTCAATCAGGAAAATTCCGTGTATTGCACAGTGGATGTATTTTTTGAGCTGCTCATTTCTTGACAGGGATGATGTGAAAAGCGGTCTTGAAGTAATAAAGCAAAATGTGTCGCTGGTATCTGACAGGAAGCTTTCGGTGTTTGTATGTCCCGAGGGAAAGCGCAACAGCACTGATGAATTGTATGAGTTCAAAGAGGGATGTTTCAGAATTGCAACAAGAACTAATTGCAAAATTGTTCCAATATGTTATACTAACACAGAGAATATATTTGAGGCACATTTGCCGTGGGTGAGAAAAGCGTCGATAACAATGGATTTTGGTGAGCCAATTGATGTTGCTTCACTTGACCGCGACGAAAAAAAGCATCTCGGAGAGATGGTGCGTCAGATTATTCAGGATATGTACGATGAAAGGAGAAACTCATGATTGGACAAAATTATCTGCCTGCCCTTTTAGCATGGAATACGGTATTTATCGTACTGTGCATTATTCTCGGCGTTGTTCTTGCCGCACTTATTGTGCTTACCATTGTCGGCAGAAAGATGCAGAAAAAACAGGCTGAAAATGAAGTTGCTATGCAGCAGGCTTCTCAGATTTTATCGATGCTTATAATCGATAAAAAGCGTATGAAACTAAAAGAAGCAGGTCTTCCGCAGATTGTTTTGGAACAGACCCCTAAGTATATGAGGGGTACAAAGGTTCCTATTGTAAAGGCAAAGGTAGGGCCTAAGATTATGTCGCTTATGTGTGACCAAAAGATATTTGAACTTCTTCCTGTCAAGAAAGAAGTAAAGGCAGTCGTTAGCGGAATATATATAATGGATATTAAAGGTTCGCGCAATAATCTTGAAGCGCCTGTCGCAAAAAAGGGAAGACTTGCAAGATTAAGGCAGAAAGCCGAGAATACCATTAAAGCTGAAAATGATAAAAAGTCATCTTCAAAAAAACCTGATAAGTCCGGCAAAAAGAAATAAAAACAGGTTAATAGAACATATAAGGGTATATAATAATTAAAGAAATAAGGTTATTCCGCAGTCTATTTTAATGACTTTTGGAATAACCTTACTTTTAATTTGCAGATGAAATTTTTATTTCTACACAGCAGTCAGATACGTGGTCGTAATTAATATCCAGTGAATAATTAATCTTAATTATTAAAATGTCTTTATCCTCGAGTATTATGAGGTCTTTTGTATTAATACCAACCATCAGTGTACCAAATGGAGTGTTATACGGCGTCATACAGCATCTGTCTTTTCTGAATACCAGACAGGAATTAAAAGCCCCTTTTCTAATTATCTCTACAGTACTGTCCGAAGCCTTTATCATACAGTCATATCTGTATCCGTCAGACGATATCTCATTATAGTTAACATATATCTTTCCATTTTTTTTGTGGTAAATACCGTTAGAGACAATCTCTACCGGGTCATTTGTCTCCGTAAGTATCTGTATTCCCGATACCTCTACAATTACATCTTTTTTCATATTTGTTCTCTTTCTATTATATCATTCTATCCATATTGTTCTATGTTGACATGGACGACCTCGTCGATATCGCATGGAAGTATCGACGACGCTAGCTTCTTAAATCTGTCGGCGCTGTCACTTACATAAAATCTATGTACGGCGGATTCCAGACTGCTTTCTATATTGTTTTTACTAATTATTTTTTCAAGCTCTTTTGCTGTTTCATACGCCGGACTGACAAGTGATACATTTTCACCCGCAACTTTTTGTATTGTCCTTCTAATTAGCGGATAGTGAGTGCATCCGAGGACAAGGGTGTCTATACCGTATGAAAGCAGGTCGTGGAGATATCTGTCTGCAACCTCTATAGTTATGGAATCGTATAAAAGTCCCTCCTCGACAAGCGGGACGAACAGGGGGCATGCTTTCTGAAACACCTCAATGTCAGGATTGATAGATTTGATGACCTTTGAATACATGCCGCTTTTTACCGTACCTTCAGTTGCGATAACTCCGACTTTATTATTTGCTGTAATTTCGTCAGCGGTTTTTGCGCCTGGTTCAATAACGCCGACGACCGGAAAGTCTGTCTCGGCCACTATTTCCGACAATGCAAACGCACTTGCCGTATTACAGGCTATAACTATAGCTTTGACATGCTTTTCCGTAAGAAAATTAACTATTTGTCTTGAAAATGATATAACTGTATCTTTGCTTTTGCTTCCGTATGGAACCCTTGCCATATCGCCAAAATAAACAATACTTTCATTAGGCAGCTGTCTCATTATTTCCCTCGCTACGGTCAGGCCCCCGACACCGGAATCAAAGACTCCTATCGGTGCATTATTCATAATTTATCTCTCCTTAGCCATACTGATAAGCTTACCTACTAAAGTTTTTTTGTCGAGGCCGTTGGATTCCCACAATATAGCGTACATACTTATGTCGGTAAATCCCGGCATCGTATTTATCTCGTTAAACACAACGTCATTTGTTTTGTTCTCGACGAAAAAATCAACCCTTGAAAGACCGAAGCCATTAATCTGTTTAAATATTTTTACGGAGAAATCTCTTATCTTTTCCCTTACTCCATCAGGAAACTCAGGGTCTACCACTGTTTTTGAATTATCGCTGTTATATTTGGCATCGTAGTCATAGAAGTCTGCCGCAGCAAAAATTTCACCTACCCCGGTAGCTTCGACTGTCCCGGCAGCGCTGCCGAGCACTGCGCATTCGACTTCCCGCCCGCAAATCATCTCTTCAACAAGAATCCTTCTGTCATGCTTAGAAGCTTCTTCTATTGCATTTTTTAGTTCGGCCCTGTCGCATGCCTTAGATACGCCCCGTGATGAACCTGCGTTGGCTGGCTTGACGAATACGGGGTATGGAAAGGCTTTCTCAATGTTTTCGGCTGCCTCTGAAAAGTCAAATCCGTCATCGTAAAATACAGGAACATATTTTGCCTGCCTTATTCCGAGCGGGTTTATAATATTTTTTGTCGTGATCTTATCCATTGCAACCGACGAGGCGAGCACTCCGCATCCTACATAGGGTATGCCTGAAATTTCGAGAAGTCCCTGAATAGTTCCGTCCTCTCCGTTAAGACCGTGAAGAATGGGGAATACTACGTCTATATGTACTATATTATACGTACCGCCGTCCCTGATAAGTATTCCGTGCTCGGTTTTGTCCGGCAGGATTACGGCAGTTTTTTTGCTGTTCCGCCAGCTTCCGTCGGCAATACTTTGGATATTTTCCGTGAGCAGCCATCGGCCGTCTGTTGTTATTCCTATAAGAATTATATCATAAAGTTCTGTATCTATATTTCTAATAATAGTAGCAGCTGATATGCATGAAACTTCATGCTCTGAAGATTCACCGCCAAATATTACTGCGATTGTCTCCTTTTTCATACTTTTACACTCCCCCTCAAATTTGATACGTCGTCTATACAGACGATTAATATAAATTCTACCACATATTTTTAAACCATTCAACAATACCAAGTTGAAATTGCACATTATCATCGCCGTTAACAGAATTGGCGCTATCGGAATCTTTTGGATCCGTCACGTTTTCATCTTCAACATGGCACGCCTCGTCTACCATGCACAGGGAGGGAAACAGCACGCACCACCAGTTTTTTCCCTCGGCGCTGCCGATTAGCATACGATATGCGTCATATTCCCCTTCAGGATACAATGCATTGCCATATATTTTTACCGGAAACCAATGTCTGCCGATAGTAGCTGTAACATCATATGAGTAGCCTTCAGAGGCAATTACGTCTTTTGCAATAGATATATATTTTTTGGAGTTAGTTTTCATATAATCTACTGCCTTTTCCTTTGTGTCTATACCACTGTTTTTCATGTCATCGGCGATTGCTGACGCTACGGCGGACTTCACCTCAAGTTTGAGCCGCTGGTCATAATCGGCATCGCTATTAGCAAGTATATGCAGCCTCAATACCTCCTGTGCAATATTCTTGCTCATTACTTCACAGCCGGTATATTGAACATTGTTGTATTCATTATTATGTAACGACAGCATATATGCTGCAAATACCAGACTAGCTCCTAAGAATAGATAAATTTTATTTTTTTTAGCCTTTTCCATAACTATCAAAACTCCCATCATATATTTTGAATCTATACACGGTGCATAAGTTAATTTTAAAATTGCTGCACCGATTAAATTATTAACCGGTTTTTGCAGGAATATACACAATACATAAGCTGTTTTTTACTGCTTACAATTTTTGTAATACTATGATATGGTTTTGGCTATGGAAAAGTACCCATGACAGGGCGGCATCCTCCCGTCTTTTGGAAACCGGTTTACCGGAATACATCGGAAGGGGGGTGATGCAGATGACTGCTGCGGATATCATATTGATATTTATAGGGATTGCAGGATTGGCAATATATTTTGGTAGTTTGATTGTAGCATTGCTGTCTTTTCTCGAAAAGAGAGATGAGAAGCAAAAAAAATAACGCCCGCTCCGTCAGCACACGGATTGGGCGCCTCTCTTTGAGAGATAAATACCTTCCGGGAGCATCCACTTTTGAGTGGGTGCTTTTCTTATATTTAAATTAACATATTTTTTTTTTCAATACTAATTTTTATTATGTGTCTATTCCCAAGCTGTAAGCCTATGCATATGCAAATTTTCAAAATTTTATTGACAAAATTATATAATTAGTATATTATATAAACAATCAAAGGTGATTACTGTGGGTTGCCTTTGATTTTTTTTTGCCTTTATCGTATTTAGAGCATTGTTCTGATTGCGATTACCTATATAAATAGTTCTCTATTCCTTTAGAGGGCGTCTCCAAAGTATGAATTTTTATTTGTGCGGGGAGATGTCCTCTTTTGTTCAAATTGGCGCCGTTGAGCTAACATGATATTTATGCCGTAATATAATCAAATACTTTGTTTAACAGCAGCGCCGGGTAGCTGATTACATACCAGAGGAACATAAACGGAACGCATATTTGTCCAAGGATGTGTAGCGGCATGCCGGAGTAATTCCATATATTCCATCCGAGCAGTACATTTACGATAATGCCGGTAATAAATTCGAGCACAGTTATGGCTATCATACATAGCACCATCTTTTTCCGGATAGATACATTATCGTCAAGCCGGCTGTTAATCAGGCCGCAGGAGAAAAAGCATACTCCTCCCAGTATAAACATTGTCCAGTGTGAATATCCTCTTGCGATTGTTTCCAGCATGTAATATATGGTGCCCCCGATAAATATTTTGGCAAGCGATACAAGTATCAGTCTTATGTTGTTTTCGTGTGAAAAGTAAGTATTCATATGTGACTCCCTTTTTCATGTTTTGTATAACGCTTAAAATAGTTTTGTTTTATGGAATTTTTCATAAAGACTAGGATGCCTCCGCTTTATATGCAATATTTTGCGGAAGTATAGAGTGTATTATGCGTGATAACTTATTCCATTTAAAAGGTAATCTATTCCATACATATTAATATTACTCTTTTGTAAAAAAACATAGCGTGTTATAATAAAAAAATCAAATAATCTGACGAAATAGACGGCAGGTTATTTGATTTACGCGGCATTCGACTATAGGGATTGTAAATAACGGTGTATGGTGTATATTATATAATGATAAATTTACCGTACGATACACTTCCAGACTGGTTCGTTGTTCGCAGAAATAAACGGAGGGCGTATATATGATTAAGGCAAATATCATTACAGACAAGTATTATGTTGTGGATGAGGTTGACAAGAGAATTTACGGTTCATTTATTGAGCAGCTTGGAAGGGCGGTTTATGGCGGTATATATCAGAAAGACAGTCCGCTGTCTGATAAAAATGGATTCAGAAAAGATACTTTGGAGCTGATAAATGAGATAGATGTTCCGATAGTAAGATATCCGGGAGGCAATTTTGTGTCCGCATACAACTGGGAGGACTCTGTGGGACCTGTAAACGAAAGACCGGCAAGGGTCGAGCTTGCATGGCAGGTTGTTGAAAATAACGAGTTTGGCTTGAATGAATTCATGGACTGGTGCGGGCTTGCGGGAACGGCGCCGATGATGGCCGTAAATCTTGGAACAAGGGGGATAGATGCGGCAAGGAATGTTGTTGAATATTGTAACTTTAAGGGCGGGACGTATTATAGCGACCTAAGAAAAAAACATGGTTACGAGAACCCTCACGATGTCAAGGTATGGTGTCTCGGAAATGAGATGGACGGGCCGTGGCAGGTTGGACACAAGTCTGCAGATGAATATGGAAAGCTTGCATGGGAGACCGGAAAAGCGATGAAGATAGTCGACTCTTCAATTGAACTTGTTGCGTGCGGCAGCTCGGGTCTAATGATGCCGACGTTCGGCGAATGGGAAGCTACGGTGCTTGGCTATTGTTACGATACTATAGATTACATATCAATGCACACATATTACAACAATCATGCGGACGACTCGGCGGATTTTCTTGCTAATACGCTTAATATGGACGATTTTATAAAGTCAGTAATAGCTACCTGTGATTATGTCAAAGGAAAGAAACACAGCAAAAAAGAAGTAAACATTTCATTTGACGAATGGAATGTTTGGTATCACTCAAATGAGGCGGATAAAAAGATTGAGAAATGGACGAAAGCGCCTCACCAGCTTGAGGACGTATACAATCTTGAGGATGCGCTGCTTGTCGGCGGTATGCTGATAACTATGCTCAACCACTGCGACAGGGTTAAGATGGCGTGTCTTGCGCAGCTCGTTAACGTGATAGCTCCGATAATGACTTCTGATAGCGGCGCGTGGAAACAGACAATATTTTATCCGTATATGCACGCGTCTCGCTATGGCCGCGGTGTAGTTTTAAAGACAATAACGGATTCGCCTAAGTATGACAGTAAAAATTACTGTGACGTTTCATATCTCGACACATGTGTTGTTTGGAATGATAAAGAAAGAACCGTCACGGTATTTGCGGTCAATAAGTCGTTCGATGAGGATATGTCGGTCACATGTGATTTGAGGCAGTTTGATAATCTCAATGTAAATGAACATATCGTTCTGACTCACGAGAGTCTCAAGGCAGAAAATACCGAGCTTAACCCTGAAAATGTTATGCCGAAGCCAAATGGCGCCACATCTGTGGACGGAGGGGTTGTAAACTCGGTACTTCCTAAACAGTCATGGAATGTAATAAGGCTATCCTATTAACAGTTGTTATAATAAGTCAGTTGATGCAGTAAGTTTATATTTTAAGCTTCTTAACCGTATGGTAAAAAATAAATTTAATAGGTATCAGGTTCCTGCTGAGTTGCATCGTCTCTTGGCTCAGGTGGGTCGTTCGTCTGTGTATCATCAGGTTCAGGTGTTTCAGGAACCTGAGTTTCGGCAGGAACCGGTTCTGATGTCGGTGACGGTATATCGGTAGGCTGCTGCGGTATATCAACAGGCTCTTGGTAATCAGGCTCCTCCACAGGAATGTCTGTCATAAATGATTCTTCGTCATCCGGCTCATTATCCTCAATTTCCTCGTCGTATTCCTCGTCTTTTTTCGGTTCCTTTGTCTTTTTAGGTTCTTTAGTTGCAGTAGTATCTTCAGGTTCCTCAGGTTTTTCAAAATCTCTGTATTCAAGTTCAGTGTGAATATCACTCATATATTGATACCATATTTTTGCCGGGTAGGTATTTCCGAGCAAATCACTTCTGCTGACAGGAATATCATGGCCGACCCATACAACTGTAGTATAGTACGGAGTAAATCCGGCAAACCATCCGTCTTTTTTGTCGTTGGTGGTACCGGTTTTTGCGGCTGACGGCATGTCTTTCAGTGCAAATCCACGACCGGTTCCGTTTTGCAGGACGCCTTCAAGTACAGAAGTCATTGTCCGTGCGGCCGACGGGTCATAAACGGCTTTTTCCTCAAATGCATCATCACTGACAATTATGTTTCCATTAGAGTCCTGAATTGTGACTATACAGGTAGGCTCCCTGTAAACTCCCGAATTTTCAATTGCCGCATAAGCAGAAGCCATTTCAACCGGGCTTACGCCGTTTGTAAGTCCTCCTAGCGAGGCGGCCTGTGTGTAGTCTTTGCGTGATATTCTTGAGAAATTCATCCTCAGAAGATAATTTATTGCAATTTCCGGTGTAAGTTCCTCAAAAAGTTTCCATGCTATAGTATTTACCGACTGTTCAACTGCGGTTTTGACTGAGATGTTTCCCATATATTTACCGTTTGAGTTTTTAGGACCGTCCTCAATAGGTTCGTCCTTAACAATGCTGGAAGGAGTGTAATCTCGTTCAAATGACGGGGTATAAACAAGTATTGGCTTTATGGAGCTGCCCGGCTGCCTATAGCTCTGGAAAGCGCGATTAAATGTGTAGCCTGTTACAGACTGGCCACGGCCTCCTACGGCCGCCACGACTTTTCCGGAATCATTGTCTATACATACGCCGGCGCCCTGAAATGAATATATTCCATCCTCTCCTTTTTCCTTATCATTTTCCAGCTGTTCATTAACAGCGTTCTGCAGGGATTTCTGTTTTTTCATATTTAGGGATGTGTATACCCTGTATCCCGAGCGGAACAGCTGCTGTTGGCATTGTGCATACATGTCGTTATATAATTCGTTGTACTCATTCTGCTCATCGTCGGATTTGAATATATTTTTGAATACAAATCCCTGGGCTTTCATCAACGCCTTGACCGTACAGTTCATTGTATATGTCTCTACATAGTTCCTTTTTTTATTCTTTGGAGGGTTTAGTGTAATCTCCTCATTGTAGGCTTCGAGGTAGTCGACATCGTTAATCTTACCGTCCGCGAGCATCTGGTCAAGTATGCGGTTCTTCCTCTCAATCGTATTGTCGTAGTGTTCTATAGGGTCGTACATTGTCGGTCTGTTTGGGATAGAGCAAAGAAAAACTACCTGTCCAAGGGAAAGTTCATTGCAGCTTTTATTAAAATATCCCCTGCTGGCCGCTTCGATACCATAATAACCTCCTGAGAAATAAATGTTATTCAAATAAAATTCCATAATGTTGTCTTTGGTATATTTTTTTTCAAGTTCACGGGCGATAAATATTTCTTTAACTTTACGAGTCCATGTCTGCTCATTAGTCAAGAATATATTTTTTGCAACCTGCTGAGTAATCGTACTCGCACCTCTCTTTATTTCTCCCTTGTTTTTCACGAGTGAAAAGAAAGCGGCGGTAATCGCTTTCAAATCAATACCGTTGTGTGAATAGAACTTTTTGTCCTCAGTCACAAGCATGGCGTCTATAGCCGACTGCGGTATTTGGTCGAGGGTGATATAGTACATGTCCTTGTCGCCTTTAAGGCGGGCAATCTGTTTGCCCGAATCGTCGTACACAAGCGACGTCTCGGTCGCCCGGAATGTCTCTAAAGACGAGGCCTCAACGAGGGCAACCGCATCTTTTCTGGAGTCAATAATCCTTTGTCCATACTTCATATATAAAAATATTGTAAGTATAATCACTATCAGAAGAATCATCAAAAAAGTAATTTTGAGAGCCAGTCTAAGACGCGGATGTTTCTTTTCTTTTTTATTTTTTTTAGCCAATATAATTCACCTCGATTAATATGAATAAGTGCCTAATTATACTATGACAGATAATTATAACATATAATTTCAAAAAATAAAGAGTATTTTTTTTAGCTCAGAGTCGCCAATTTGAACCCGCCGAGTTAAAATAAGATACTTATAATATAAAATATATATTAAAAAAGAAATATATTATAAAGTATGTAAAGACTAGTGGAGGCATCACGTAAAAACCATGTAAAATATATTTTTTATTAGATAAAATACTGGTAATAAAACACTATATGTGGTAGTATCAACATGTAATACTTAATATTAAATTAAAATAATTAAGAATTAAGTACTTTAAATTATAAACAGTGAAAGGGGAGACAAAAAATGTACGAAATTCTTGAAGAGATGCTTGTAACGGACGACAACATCAAATACATCTCATACGGAGTTAGGTATAGGGAGACTGGGTTGAGTATATCAGACGTTACAATGAATAAACAAAAGATGCTCGATTTTATCCGGCTAATAAATTTTGAAGAACTGCAGCCTGTTCATCTCCCGGATGCTGTTGAAGATTTTATTGATAATCTGATATAGCAGTGGAAAGAGGTATTACCATTTTTAAAATGTTATGGTAATACCTTTTTTCATTTTTGTAATTAAAACTCTTATAATAATCTAATATCTAACAATCTAAAATCCATTTCAAATCATTTTACTATTTATGTCGTTATTATGAAACAATTTTACTTTTTTGTGGCAGAATAAAAAATTTTATACACAAATATGACACAACCGCGATGTATCATCAGAAAAAATTAAAAGTTAAAGGGAGGAAAAGAAAGTGATGAGTAATAAATTTATTGGAAGGATGGCAGCTAATGTTTCTGCGGCGGCGTTCGCAGTAATTATGTCCGTGGGAGTTGCAATGGCAGCAGACGCGGGAGTAGCGGTAAATGAAGCTAATTTCCCTGACAGCAGTTTCAGGGCATACGTTGAACAGACTATAGATACAGACGGCAATAAATCATTGTCAGCTGAGGAGATTGCGAACACTACTTATATTAATGTTCGTTCAAGGGGTATTAAGAATCTGAAAGGAATTGAAAAGTTTACGTCCTTAAAGACTCTCAACTGCGGTGGAAATGAGCTGACTGCCGTTGACGTAAAGGACAATATGGAACTTGAAAGTTTTGACGCTTCTAACAACAAACTGACTTCAGTTGATTTGAGTTCTAATAAGTCCCTGCGTACCTTGTCTGTTGAGGGGAACCTGATTCAGTCGGTTAAGCTTGACGCAAACTCGGCTCTTGAGACTTTGGACGTGTCAAAAAATGAGCTTATGTCTATGGATATTACAAAATGTACAAGACTTGTTTCGTTTAGCGCGTCAAATAATCAGCTTTCCAATATTGACATGTCAAAGAACACCCGTCTGGCTACTGTGAATCTCGCAGGAAACAGGCTGACGTCAGTTAATTTATCGTCGAACACGCTTGTAAGCACGTTAAATTTAAGTGATAACAGGATTGTATTGCTTGACCTTTCGGCAAATAATGCACTGTTATACCTTGACTGCTCGTATAACAGCCTTGTCGATGTAAAGGCTCCTGCGAATATTGCGACATTTACAGCTAATAATAACAATATAACAGATTTGGATTTGAACGCGATGGAGGGTCTGAAGAGCCTTAATGTTGCCGATAACAGTCTATATAGTATTGATGTAGAGTCGAATAAGGCTCTTGAATACCTTGATGTATCAGGAAATCATCTGGCGGCCCTTGATATAACTAATAATACAGGGCTGAAAGAAGAGAATGTAAATGCATCGCGCAACAGCAGGGAAATATATGTAAACCAGACAAATGAAGCAGATTTGACCGGAACATATATAAGCATAGATAAAATTGTTAACATTGAAACTGCCGACGTTGCAACCGGAGAGGGACTTACAATTGGAAAAGACGGAAAAGTTCCTGAAAAGGTAAGTTATACGTATGAGCTTGGCAACGGGGCGAAAACCAGCTTTGAAGTTGTGCCGGTAATGTCCAAGAAAATTATTGCAAAAAATAAAACTCTTAATATTTATCTTATGAAAAATGGCAGTCAGCCTGAGTATCCTTTGTCAGTATTGGCGCTTGGAGGTCAGACTGATGTCAAATGGTCAAGCGCTGACAGCAAGATTGCAGCGGTTAATGAAAAGGGTGGTATTATTCCGGCCGCAATTGGACAGACTACTATAACAGCGGCTGCGGATGGTTTTGATTCGGCGCTGATTACCGTAAATGTACTTGGCGAAAGTGAAAATGTAACCGTTGGCACAATTGACAACCAGTACTATACAGGCGCTGAGATAAAGCCGGAACCTGTAGTTAAGAGCGGAGACAAAGTACTTGTAAAGGGAGTCGATTATACTGTTTCATACCAAAACAATGTAAATGTCGGAACCGCTTATGTGTTGGTAAAAGGAACGGGTAATTATTCATTCAGCGTATCAAAGACATTTAATATATGTTATAATATTGCAAATATGGTTTCAGACGCTATAGGCGACCAGCTGTACACAGGCGGTGAAATTCGTCCTGGCGTTGTTTTGAGGAATGGCTCATATGTTCTTGTAAAAGATGTGGACTACACTTTGTCCTACACTAATAATATTGCTTTGGGAACTGCAATAATAACAATTACCGGTAAGGGTGACTATGCGGGAGTTAAGATACAGTCGTTCAACATCGTTGTACCACAGGTTTCAAACCTTGTAGTTTCAAAATATTATGCAAAGAAGCTTACGTTATCATGGAATCCGATAGCAGGCGTTACGGGCTACAGAATATATAAGTATAATCCTACAAACAAAAAATATGAGTTTTTGAAGCAGCTTAACGGAAGCGCAACAAACACTTATACGGATGAGAATCTTACCCAAGGCACCCAGTACAGATACAGGGTAAGGGCGTTTATTAAAGTTAACGACAAGAATGTATATGGAAAGTACTGTACAAAGCTTAAGACATATACAAAGCCGAAAAAAGTAACCTTAAAGGCTAAGGCAGGAACAAGGAAAGCAACGCTTTCGTGGAGCAGGGTTACCGGCGCAACCGGATACAGGGTGTATATGAAGAAATCCGGCAATTCAAATTTTTCAAAGATTAAGCAGATATCAAAAGGCTCTACCGTTTCATACGCTAAGTCAGGTCTCACTAAGGGAAAGACATACTATTTTAAAGTCAGGGCGTACAGGACGGTTAATGGCAAAAAGATATATGGGGCTTACAGTAAAATTAAGACCGTAATAGTAAAATAAAAGTTGTCTGAATCAGAAAAACGACAGAAATAATTATGGTTATTAGTGTTATTAGAAATGTAATGTCACAAATATAATAAATTTGCTATAAATAATAGTTGCTAAATATCTAAAAATGATATAGAATAAAAATAAGCAAAAGGTTTAGATAAAATAAAAATAAAAATAAAATACTAAAATTACACGCAAAAATAGCCTGGAATGTACGACAAACCTTGGCGTTTGAACCTACAATACTTTAAACGGGATTCCTATATTAATAAATGGATGCCGGGCCGTCACTGCTGCTTTTGCAGTATTATATATAACAACGGATGGCAGAAGTTTATTTGCGGTTGCCCACCTAGCATGCGCTAGGAGTCAAAAACCAGGGAACGGCATTTTGGGTATGTATATGTAATATACGGGAGCTGTACAAAGTTAGAATATTCGACTATGTACAGCTCCTTTTCGCATACTTATTTTTTAATTTTATGTTGATGAAATATCAAATAGGAATTATAATCAGTGTGTATGCTTTAAGGTTTTTCACCTCATTATTTGGGAATAATAACAATATGTTAATTAAATTTAAATAGATATTATGCGAGGAGATTTGGAATATGAAGGATGGATTTATAAAGGCGGCGGCGGCAACGCCGGACATAAGAGTTGCAGATTGTGAATATAACTGTAATAACATAATCAGCATAACGAAACGGTGTGCTGACGACGGAGTGAAGCTGATTGTTTTTCCAGAGCTCTGTATTACAGGTTATACATGCGAGGATTTGTTTTTGCAGGATATGCTTCTTGACGAGGCGTTAAAAGGTCTTTTGAGACTTGTCGAGGCAACTGAGGGAACGGATATACTTTGTATGGCGGGCCTGCCGTTTATGAGGTGCGGAAGGCTTTATAATGTCGCGGCGGTATACCAGAATGGAGAGCTGCTCGCCCTTATTCCTAAGATGAATATACCTAATTATTCTGAATTTTATGAGCTTCGGCACTTTGAGACCGGATGCGGGGAAACTGTTGATGTATGTGTTAAGGGATTTGACTATACCGTACCGTTCGGTTCGAAAGTTCTGTTTGAGTGTGAGCAGGTTCCGGAACTTATTATAGGCGCTGAAATTTGTGAGGATTTATGGACTCCGGTCCCGCCTTCATGTGCTCATGCGCTTGCAGGCGCTGTAATAATATGTAACCTTTCGGCGAGTGATGAGGTCACGGGAAAGGATTGGTATAGGAAACAGCTTGTCAGCAACCAGTCTGCGAGACTGATTACAGGATATGTATATGCGGATGCAGGTGAGGGCGAATCAACGACTGACCTTGTATTTTCGGGCCATAATATGATTGCCGAGAATGGAAATATGCTGGCTGAGACTGAAAGGTTTGAAAATAATACAATAATAAGCGAGATTGATTTTGGGAAATTGATTAGCGAGAGAAGACGGATAAGGACATTTAACGTGACTGGCCCTGAACAGGCCGGATATGAGACAATTCCTTTTGAATTAAATTTTTCAGACGTTAAGTTCACGAGAAAGTTTGACACTACTCCGTTTGTTCCGGATGTTAAGAGCGACAGGGACAAACGTTGCAGCGAGATACTTAACCTGCAGTCAATGGGCCTTAAAAAGAGACTTGAACATACCGGATGTGATAATGCCGTGATTGGTATATCGGGGGGGCTTGATTCTACGCTTGCGCTACTTGTGGCGGCGCGTGCATTTGATGCCGCGGGTATTGATAGGAGTAAGATAAATGCCGTGACAATGCCGTGTTTTGGAACTACGGACAGGACGTATAACAATGCCGTTACACTTATAAGGGAGCTTGGAGCTACATTTATTGAAGTTAATATAAGGGAGTCTGTAAAAAAACATTTTGAAGATATCGGGCAGGATGAGTTGGTACACGACGTTACTTATGAGAACTGTCAGGCTAGGGAGCGTACACAGGTTCTTATGGATATAGCGAACAAAACAGGCGGTATCGTAATCGGAACGGGAGACATGTCCGAACTTGCGCTTGGGTGGGCTACCTATAACGGTGACCACATGTCTATGTACGGTGTCAACAGCTCAGTGCCAAAGACGCTTGTCAGGTATCTTGTTGCATATTATGCTCAGACGTGTGAGAGTGAAGATTTGAAAAAGGTACTAGAGGATATACTCAATACTCCGGTCAGCCCTGAACTGCTGCCTCCTTCTGACGGGGAGATTTCGCAAAAGACTGAGGATATTGTAGGACCATATGAGCTGCATGACTTTTTCCTTTATTACGTGATGAGATTTGGTTTTATGCCATCAAAGGTATACAGACTTGCCAGATACGCTTTTGATGGCATATATGATGATGAAACCATATACAAATGGCTTAATACGTTTTACAAGAGATTTTTCTCACAGCAATTTAAGCGCTCTTGTCTTCCTGACGGTCCAAAGGTTGGTTCGGTTGCTTTGTCGCCGCGCGGAGATTTGAGGATGCCAAGTGATGCTGTAAGCAGTGCATGGCTGTCGGACCTTGAATATGTAAAGTGATATTTATTTTATTCTCGCCTTTTCAAGAATTGTTTTAAGCGAATCAATCAGAAGCGTCTGTGTGTACCGGCTGTCCTCTGACAAGACTATATCATCTATGCTGACCTGATTAACGAGCTGTGTTTCTATGTCTTGCAGTGACGGCATAAGAAGTGGGAACATGGTTGTGACGCTTTCGTCAATATTTACTAAGTCAACCGATTTGACCCTGTCGGGGTCAACGGTTACTTCGAGATTGAGCGCGGTATTATTTAATGATATCTGCGCGCTGTATGTACCTGCATTGTATATGGCTGCAGAGTCGGTTTCACCACTCTTATCTTTTTTAGGCCCGAAGATGAATACCAGCAATACTATAAGTAGTATACCGAGTATTACTAAAACTGCCGTGGATACTATCTCCTTCATTTGAATTATAATAATTTTTGTCTTAGCCATGATAAGCCTCCAATGGATTATATGTTTGTGGTTTCATTATTATTATATGCAGCCGGGGGCGTGAGTATGAAAGAGAAATTCTAAGGATAATAAATTAAACTCAAAACTATGTCTGTGAAGTTTAAGATTATTAAATTACGATAGAGGGGGTTATAATGAAAGTTTTAATAAATAAGTTGTTTTCCTTTTTAAATAAAAGCGTCAGTCCTTTCCACGCCGTCTCCGAGGCGGCGGTGCTTCTGGAAAAGGAAGGGTATGTCAGAGTTAATGAAAATGGTAACGTAATTCTGGAGCACGGGGGAAAGTATTATGTCACGCGGGGTGGGTCGAGTATAATTTCTTTCAGGATTCCGTATGGCCGACCTTTATGCTACCATATTACGGCGGCGCACAGTGACTCGCCGGCATTTGCGGTGAAAAAGGCGGCGGCCGGTAATGGCCCGTATGCGAAAGCTTCCGTGGAGAAGTACGGCGGTATGATAATGTCGTCGTGGCTTGACAGGCCGCTTGGCTTGGCGGGCAGAATTATTGTCGACACAGGGTATGGGGTTGAGACAAGGTTATATGATTCAGGGAAAGATGTTATGGTTATTCCCAATCTGGCGATACATTTTAATAGGGAGCTAAATAATGGATATAAATATAATCCCCATGTGGATATGCAGCCGGTGTATGGCATAAAGTGTGATATAATGAAGTCTATTGCCAGCAAAACAGGGATTAGTATATCAGACATAATACAGACCGATTTGAAGCTTTACTGCAGACAGAAAGCCGTTACGGTAGGATTTGACGACGAGTTTTATATGTCTCCGAGAATAGACGACCTCGCATCGGCTTTCTTATCGTTAAAGGCATTCATTGACAGTGCGGAAACACAAAGTATTCCGGTGTGGTGCATGTTTGATAACGAGGAGGTCGGCAGCGGTACGAGACAGGGGGCGATGGGAACATTTCTCCCCGATATTATTAATATGATAGATAATATGTTTGGGGCTGATGGAAATAATCTTAGAAAGCTTCACAATTCGGGGCTTCTTGTCAGTGTTGACAACGCTCATGCGACGCACCCGAACCTTCCGGGAAAGAGTGACGAGGAGCATCCCGTATATCTAAACGGAGGCGTGGTAATTAAACATAATTCCAACGCGAAATATACAACTACGGGCCTCACATCGGCAGTGTTTGAAAAGATATGTAAAGAGTCGCAAGTTCCTATACAGCATTTTACAAACCGTGCGGATGTCGCGGGCGGAAGTACGCTTGGCAATCTTTTGTCGAGACAGATAAGTATGCCTATGGTAGACATTGGACTTGCACAGCTTGCAATGCACAGTGCGGTAGAGACGGCGGGAGTTGAAGATGTCTTTCATATGTACAGTGCGTTAAAAGTATTTTATGACTGTTCGGTTTGTCAGAAAGATGATGGGAAATTTAATGTTAGGATAATCTTTAATTCTTAAATGTAAATACACCGGCGTATAACCGGTATAATGATACCTTTATGCAGGCTAAAATCCCAGTCATAATACCCCCCCTGATTTCATACATTGTAAAGAACGTATGAATATCAGGGGGATATTTTTTGAAAGAATATATAGAAGAAAGGGCGATACAGATAGCGAACTACATAATTGAGTCCAATGCTACCGTAAGGCAGACAGCAAAGGCTTTTGGCGTCAGCAAGTCTACCGTACACAAGGATGTGACAGAGAGACTTCTTCTTATCAACCCGTCGCTTGCAAATCGTGCAAGGAAGGTTCTTGATGTGAATAAGTCGGAAAGACATATACGAGGGGGTATGGCAACGCAAAAAAAATATCGTCATGTGTAAAAAAGTGTTGATTTACGACAATTTAGCGGTATAATAGGTCATATAACCAGATAACGTAAAGGAGGAGAATGAGGGTGCGAAATACATTTAAAGGAGGAGTACACCCTTATGAGGGTAAGGAATTGTCACAGGATAAACCTGTAGTAGAGTACATTCCAAAAGGCGAGATGGTGTACCCGCTATCACAGCATATCGGAGCGCCGGCAACACCGTTGGTTAAAGTTGGTGATACCGTATGTGTTGGACAAAGAATTGCAGAGGCTTCAGGCTTTGTGTCGGCCAATGTATGTTCTTCTGTGTCAGGAACCGTCAAGAAGATTGAACCCAGGCTTCTTGTTAACGGTAATATGGCGAAAGCCATAGTAGTTGAAAATGACGGGCAGTATACCCTTTCCGAGGGAATAGGCGTCAAGAGGGATTACAACGCCATGACTAAGGAGGAGATAAGGGCCGCCGTTAAAGACGCGGGAATAGTAGGTATGGGAGGCGCAGGTTTCCCTACGCATGTAAAGCTTACGCCTAAGGATGACAAGGCTATTGATTATGTAATAGTAAACGGAGCTGAATGTGAGCCGTACCTTACGTCTGATTACAGGATGATG
Source organism: uncultured Clostridia bacterium (assembly GCA_948472945.1). GTDB lineage: Bacteria > Bacillota > Clostridia > Lachnospirales > Lachnospiraceae > V9D3004. Next base: position 9,970 of record CAOKVX010000005.1, on the reverse strand, counting down.
CTTGAGGAGCCGGAAAAAATTGTAACCGGACTTTTGATAATTCTGAAACTCTTTGAAAATGCCAGAGGTATTATAGCAATAGAGGATAACAAGCCAGAGGCCATCAAAGTTATGAAAAAGGTTTCGGAAAAATATGACAGAATAGATGTGAGAGTTCTTAAAACCAAGTATCCGCAGGGAGCAGAGCGTAAAATTATATATGCTGCGACGGGGCGTAAAATTAACTGTTCAATGCTTCCGGCAGACGCCGGATGTGTTGTTAACAATGTTGATACAATTATCGCAGTATGTATGGCGGTGTGTGAATCTACCCCGGTTATGAGGAGGATCGTCACTGTTACCGGTGATGCGGTCAAGACGCCGCAGAATTTCAGTGTAAAAACAGGAACAAACTATGCTGAGCTTATTGACGCGGCAGGCGGATATAAGACTGAGCCTGAAAAGGTAATTGCGGGAGGCGCAATGATGGGAATGGCAATTTATGACCTTAATGTGCCGGTAACCAAGTCGTCTTCGGCGCTGTTGTGCCTTTCGAAAGACGAGGTTGCCAAGTATGCGCCTTCGGCATGTATCAGATGTGGAAAATGCGTGGAGGTTTGTCCAAGCAATCTGGTTCCGCAGATGATGAAAGAATATGCAGACGTAAACGACAATGCCGCATTTGAGGCAGTCAACGGTATGGAATGTTATGAATGTGGCTCATGCACGTATATATGCCCTGCAAAAAGAAGGCTTACGCAGGCGTTTGTGAAGACAAGGCGCAGTGTTATGGAAGAGCGCAGAAGAGCAAAGGAGGCGAAATAAGTGGATAATAATACGGCAAAAAGACTGAATGTATCTTCAGCTCCGCATGTCAGGAGCGGCCTTACGACTCGGTCAATCATGGGTGATGTATGTATAGCGCTTATTCCTGCATCACTTTTTGGAATATATAATTTTGGATATAATGCGCTGCTCATTATTCTGACAAGTATTGTATCGTGTGTTCTTACGGAATACATTTACCAGAGATGTATGAAGCTTCCTGTCACAGCCTCAGATATGAGCGCGGTGCTCACGGGACTTCTTCTTGCCCTTAACCTTCCGGTTACGGTTCCGCTCTGGATGCCTGTAATAGGAGGCGTGTTTGCAATTATTATTGTAAAACAGCTGTTTGGAGGGCTTGGACGCAACTTTATGAACCCGGCGCTTGCGGCTAGATGTTTTCTTTTAATATCGTTTGCCGGACCTATGACAAATTTTGCGGTGGAAAAGGTCGAGAATCTTGCGCTTTCAGGATATTGGCGCTATGGTATGGTTGCGGTTGACGGTGTGTCGGGGGCAACTCCGTTAGCTATGCTGAAATCCGGTGAGAATGTAGACCTGCTCAAGATGTTTCTCGGAGTTACGGGCGGAACTATCGGTGAGACGTCCGTTATAGCAATTCTTGGAGGAGCGCTTTACCTTCTGGCTAGAAAAGTTATTTCAATACGTATTCCGCTTACATATATAGCGACATTTTCAGTCATAGTCCTGATATACGGAATGGCTGATGGAAAAGGCTTTGACATAAATTATCTTGCCGCCCATCTCTGCGGAGGCGGACTTATGCTAGGTGCATTTTTTATGGCGACAGATTATGTTACAAGCCCTATAACACCTAACGGCAAAATAGTTTTCGGTATTCTTCTTGGAATTCTAACTGCGGTATTCAGGCTGTACGGCGGTTCGGCGGAGGGCGTGTCCTATGCGATTATATGCTGCAATATGCTCGTGCCGCTAATTGAGAAATTTACGATGCCTGTACCATTTGGAAGGGGGAGAGTACATAATGGCTAACAAGATTAAGAGAAAAAATGACAGCTTTATAAAGGATGCGCTCATACTTTGCGCGATAACGGTTATCCTTGCCCTTCTGCTCGCAGTAGTGTACAACATGACAAAGACTCCGATTGACAATGCTGCGGAGGAGGCTAAAAAGGCGGCTTACCAGAGTGTATTTTCAGATTATGAGAATATTGAAGTAAAGACTGACGAAAACCTGACTAAGGCTATTGAGGCATATCAGCCTGAAGATACGGCCTCTAAGATAACAGAGGGAGTAATTGTATCGGACAGCGATGGCAGCGTGATTGGCATGGCGTTTATTGCGGCGTCGAAAGGATACGGCGGAGATATTACAGTATCGGTCGGACTTGACAAAGACGGTGTAATTACCGGAATAGACATTGTATCAATGAATGAGACGGCCGGACTTGGGGCCAACTGCACAAACGAGGAGTTTAAGGCTCAGTATAATGGCAAAGCCGGAGAAATATCGGTAACAAAGTCAGATTCACCGGCGGACAATGAGATAAGCGCTCTTTCGGGAGCGACCATTACATCAAATGCTGTCACTACAGCAGTCAATACATGCACTAAATTTGCGGAAAGCTTAGCGGATTCGGAGGTGATGCCGAATGAATAAATACATGGAGAGAGTATATAACGGACTTATAAAAGAGAATCCGACATTTGTCCTCATGCTTGGAATGTGTCCTACGCTCGCGGTAACGTCATCCGCGGTAAATGGACTAGGGATGGGACTTTCAACTATGGTTGTACTTGTTTTATCTAATATATTTATATCGCTTCTTAGGAATATTATTCCTGATAAGGTTAGAATACCGGCATTTATAGTTATTGTCGCGTCGTTCGTAACAATAGTGCAGCTGCTTTTGCAGGCGTACGTAAGGTCCATCTATGACGCGCTTGGAGTGTATATTCCTCTTATAGTCGTAAACTGTATTATACTCGGACGTGCAGAGGCCTACGCTTCAAAGAACAGCGTGGTTCTTTCAGCTCTTGACGGCGTTGGAATGGGACTTGGCTTCACGGTCGGACTTACGCTTATTGGTATATTCCGTGAGATAATAGGAAGCGGAACGATATTTGGATGGAATTTTAACGAGACTGTATTTAACGGTGCGTATACGCCGGTTACAATATTTGTACTTGCCCCGGGGGCATTTTTCGTGCTTGCAATGCTGTGCGCACTGCAGAATAAACTTAAAATGCCGTCGGCAACGAATACGAAGGAACAGAGTGACGATACCTGTACTTTCGATTGCGCTGCGTGCAGCATGGCGGCAGGATGCGACAGTGCGGCACAAAAGAAAGGAGAGAAGTAAAATATGGGAAAAATGTTTGCGATACTTATAGCGGCAATGCTTGCCAACAATGTAATTCTCAGCCAATTTCTTGGAATTTGTCCGTTTCTTGGCGTATCTAAAAAGATATCAACTGCAGCCGGAATGAGCGGAGCGGTATTTTTTGTAATAGTTATTGCCAACGCAATTACATATCCGGTACAGTTGCTGCTCGACGCATTTGATATTGCCTATCTTCAGACAATCGTATTTATTCTTGTAATAGCGGCCCTTGTGCAGCTCGTCGAGATAGTACTCAAAAAGATTATGCCGCCTCTTTATGAGGCTCTTGGAGTATATCTCCCTCTTATTACTACCAACTGCGCTGTTCTTGGAACGGCAATTAAAACGATAGACAATGGCTTCTCTTTTGGGCAGGGAATTGTTTATGCAGTTGGAGTGTCGCTCGGATTCTTCATCGCTATTATTATAATGGCGGGAATCCGTGAGAAAATGGAGACGAACACGGATATACCAAAGGCATTTCAGGGTACACCGATTACACTTATTACGGCAGGTCTCATGGCAATAGCTTTCTTTGGCTTTGCAGGGATTGGCGGCTGACGCAGGGAGGAATAGTAAATGACGATATTGTTATCAGTGGCGGTAGTCGGGGCAGTCGGATTGGTTATTGGTATACTGCTCGGTATTGCCGGTAAAATATTTTACGTTGAAGTAGACGAGAGAATTTCGCAGGTGCGCGAGGAGCTTCCGGGTAATAACTGTGGAGGATGCGGATATGCGGGATGTGATGCGCTTGCAAAGGCAATTGTTGAGGGAGCTGCGCCTCCTGACGCATGTCCTGCGGGATGCGGCCCTGATAATCTGGCAAAAATTGGCGAGATTATGGGAATTAAGGTTGAAGCAGGCGATAAACAGGTTATGTTCGTAAAGTGCGACGGAAAATGCGGGGTTGCGGAAGAGAAATACAATTATTTCGGTGAACATGACTGCCGTCAGGCAGCGGTTACACCGGGAAGAGGTCCTAAGGCATGTTCCCACGGCTGCCTTGGTTTCGGCTCATGTGTAAAAGTGTGTGATTTTGGAGCAATAAGCATTGTTAAGGGCGTCGCTGTTATTGATGAAGAAAAATGTGTAAACTGCGGCAAATGTATGAAAGAATGTCCTAATGGGGTTATTGAGAGAATTCCATACAAGGCTGTCCGCAAAGTGCAGTGTAATAATAAGGACAGAGGAAAAACGGTAAAAGATATATGTAAATCAGGCTGTCTCGGCTGCGGACTTTGTGCAAAAGTATGTGAGTCTGACGCAATTGAGCTTGTTAACAATCTACCTGTTATAGATTTGTCAAAATGCACGGGATGTGGTAAATGTGTGGAAAAATGCCCTGTTGGCGCAGTAAAATAAATCTTATGCATTATGCCTAGCATCAGTAGACGGAGGGTAATCTTGGAAGTTACGTATAGAAAAGAGCTTGAGGAATGCGGTATAGACGTTGAGCATGGCATAAGGTCCCATATGGGAAATGAGGCGATGTTTGTAAAATTTTTAAAGCTTGTTGTCATGGATGACATGTTTGATGATTTGTACCATTCGGCAGGAAAAAATAATGCCGGTGAGATATTTGAAATATCCCACTCTCTTAAAGGCACTGTCGGCAATGTCGGACTTAGCGAGATTGACACGCTGATTACCTGTATTTGTGAGACTACCAGAAAAGGAAGTATGGATGGCGTTGTCGAAAAGGTAAATAAAGTTAAAGAGATGCACGAGGAGATAAAGCAGCACATAGCATGATATAAATTTCGGTGTATTTTACTGATATGCCTGACTTGTTGCTATTAATGAAATGCACTCATCATCTGTCATACAGCTCATGCAGCTGTTATGGAATGAGGGATTGTCTGTTACTTCTTTTGCAAACCAATTTGGCGGCTGATATGACTCAGCCGCTTCTTTCGACTTAAATTCGACTTCAGCCATGACAAAGCCCTCAAGTTTTCCGTGAAATATATCGAGCTCAATATTATGGGGGCCGTCCGGAATAATGTACCGTGTTTTGGATATAATAATGCCATCTGATTTTGCTATAAGATGCCTATAGCTTTTTTTGTCAAGAGGCAGTTCAACCTCTTTTCTTATCATGAGGCCCGACGATTTGTATGTCAGTATATAATCATCGTCCCTGCGTCTTACCCGCACTACGGGTGATGTAGACAGATATCCCTGTTCCAACTCATGATGTTTGAATGAATGAAGCATTTCGGGAAGCTGTCTTATTAGATATTTGCGTTCAATTTCGTTTAGGTTGTCATCTGTCATGGTTAGTCCTCCTGCATAAAAGCGGTATGTTTAACCGCTGACTTTTTGGGACAATCGCGTTAATTAAATATTATACATAGGCTGCAGGCAGTTGTCTGAAGCCGGCAAAAAGAATTTTATCCGATTGCCCTGCTGATTATTTTGAGATTGTTTACACATTAATTATATCGTGATACAATTGTTAGGTAAAGGGGGTATATATAAAATGAAAAATTTTTTTGATGAAAATGAACTAGAGGATGTGTTTGCTGAATTAAATGAAGAAATAGACAAACATAAAGATGATAAATCCGATTCGGACGACGAGGAGATTTCGGCGTCACAGAGAAGATATGAAGAAATAATAAAAAAGAGAAAAGAGTAGATTATTATGGCAAAAGTTAATTTGTCGGAAGAAGAGGTTAGGAAATTTTTTGAAAATGATAAATTTGCAACCGACAATGGAATGGTAATAGAAGAATATAGTCATCATTATGCAAAATGTAGTTTTGAAATACAGCCCGTTCACAGGAACGCGATGGGCAATGTTATGGGCGGCGCATTGTTTACACTTGCCGATTTTGCATTTGCTGTGGCGGCGAACTGGGAAAATGCCGGCACTGTCTCGCTTAGCAGCAGTATATCATACAATGGTGTTGCCAAGGGCAATAAGGTTATTGCCAGTGCAGAGTGCGTGAAAGACGGACGCTCAACCTGCTGTTATATTATTGAGCTGAAAGACGACCTTGACAATCTTGTTGCTACGGTTGTCATGAACGGATTTAAAATGGATTAATTGACAGTATATTTATTTGTCAGTTCTGTTCGTTTTTCCTGATCAAGCTCTATGTAATTCTCATAGTCGACGTCGGTAAGCGTCATATCACAGTTGCATTTGTAACATGTGTAATTTTGGCTTGTCACAAATCTGTATCTGCCGCATTTTGGACATATATAAACTTTAAGCATGAATAATCATCTCCTATAAATAGTGTAATTATTCATGCTTGTTTTTTCAATCAAAATCCGTCGCAAGTTACGACATATAATCACTAATTGTTATTATGATATCTTAATCTGATTCAAATTAGCGCCATCAAGCTGCTATATGTCCGAAAATTTACTTCCTAATTTGCCATTCGCAAACGGCGGGTTCTGCTGTGTATATTTTGGTTCATCCGAAGGAGAGTCCGATGGTTCCGGGGAATCTGTAACATTAGGTATATTATTATCACCATTGTCATCTGGTTTTTCGTCAAATTCCAAATTTGTCACCGTGACTTTGCAGACTCCTCCCTTTCCGTTAGCAATTGAGACGCGTATAGTAGCTTTGCCCGTCGAGTGTGCCGTTATAGTTCCATTGCTGCTGACAGACGCAATAGATGGATTTTCGGAAATAAACCGAGGCTGTTCAAACGAGCTCAAAGGTTTTTTTGAAACTTTAACCTTTCGGCTCTGTCCGACTTTCAGTTTGAGCTTTTTCTTGCAAAATTTGACGCTGACGGCAGGTGGTGTAATAGTAACTTTGCATTTCAATTCTGATACGGAGTCGCTGTTTTCATCGCTCACAATGGCGGTAATAACTGCCTGACCTGAAGATTTGGCCTTGATTGTGCATAAGTTTCCTTTAGTTGATTTTACTATAGCCGTATCCGTGTCGCTGCTCTGAAAAGATACGGTGTCATCCTTACTGATGTTGTATAGTCTTAATTTATATGTAGAGCCTTTAGCCAGAGAAAGATTTTTAATATTAAGTCGCGGAGATTTAGAAACCGCGGCATGGCTTACAGTGCTTATTGATAATGAGCATATAATTAGTAAAGTAAATATAATCAAATAACTACGCTTAAAAATAGATAATTGTTTTGGCATAGCTGTTTCCTCCGGATTAAAATATGTAACCTCAAAATATAAATTCATAACCTGAGACACTAAACATGCGATATAATAATATCAGCTTAATAATACTTTATAAATATGTTTTGTCACAATAGTGTCATTCTATTTAATGTTAATAATAATTTTGACACTGATTTGATGCAAAAGTATTGCATAAAAGGGTATAATTAATATAAAATACCAATTATAAGATATAATGAATAATATATATGTCATATGTATGGGAAATAATTGTTTGATTTGGAGGAAGGCTATGGAATATATTTTAATTGCTGACGATAATCAGGATATAACGGATATTTTATCATCATATGTAAAAAAGGAAGGTTATGAGCCGCTTGTTGCAGTTGACGGCAAGGAAGCGGTAGCTATGTTTGAAAGGTATAGTCCTTCTCTTATACTGCTTGATGTAATGATGCCGTATAAAGACGGCTATCAGGTGTGCAGGGAGATTCGTGAGAAGTCGGAAGTACCAATTATTCTTATTACTGCCCGCGGTGAGGATTTTGAGAGGATTATGGGTCTTGATATTGGGGCTGACGATTATATCGTCAAGCCGTTCAGTCCGAATGAGGTTATGGCAAGGGTGCGTGCAATACTTAGAAGAACTAATAAAACAGTAAATGATACTGACAAGAATGTTCTGTCAATAAGTACGCTTAATATTAATATCGAAGAGTATAGTTTAAGCATTGCCGGAAAAAAGATACCTTTGACTAAGAAAGAGATAGAAACAATGTGGGTTCTCGCCGGCAATCCGAACAAGGTATTTACAAGGGATAATTTGCTTGACAGCCTTTGGGGAATAGATTATTTTGGCGACAGCAGAACAGTCGATTCCCACATTAAGAGGCTGCGCGCCAAGCTTGACAAGGTAGAACATCCTGAGTGGAAAATTAAAACTATATGGGGTCTGGGATATAAGTTTGAGTTGGAGGATAAGAATTAGTTTCATGAAGATAAAGCGTTTATCAGACAAATTATATTTCAGATTTTTCTGCGTATATGGTATAACATCATCCGTATTAGTGTTGTTGATAGGGGTGGTGTTTTTTCGCTTATATACGAATAATGTTCTGAATAGTTTTAAAATGCAGCTTAAGACTGATGCAAAGGAGATTGCGTATAGTGTGGATGAATATGTGCTGCAGGATGAATATAAAGGTTTTCTTGATTATGTTGAGGCGGTACAGGCAATTCTTGAAAGCCAGAAAGTTGATGTGTGGATAATGCCATACTATAAGTCTGATAACAGGCTTAAGGATAAGTATGCCAACACTAAGATACGCTATAAAAAGCTCTCTTTAGGAATGAAGAAAGTTATGAAGAAAGTTTATTCCGACGGTACAGTTACAGGTAACAGCGGTTATGATGAGATATATGACGAGGAAATGATACGTGCTGGAGCGCCAATATATGACGCGGGTGGCAATGTGATAGGAGGAGTTCTCCTCAACGGTATGGTATCAGGAAGGATGGACGTTATCAACAGAGGAAAGGAAATAATTATATATTCCCTAATATTTTCATGGATTGTTTCTATAATAATCTCATTGCTTCTGTCTACGGGATTGACAGGTCCTATTTCAAAGATTAGAAAAACGGCGATAGCTCTTGCCGAGGGTGATTATGACGCAAAAACGGGAATACATAAAGGGGGAGAAATTGGGGAGCTTGCCGAAACTGTGGATATTTTGTCGTACAGATTGTCTGAAAATGAGAAAGTACGTGAAGAGATAGAGCAGGGAAGAAGGGATTTCTTTGCTAATGTTTCGCATGAGCTTAGGACTCCGATAACTGTTATGAGAGGATATACGGAAACACTTGCCGACGGTATTGTTACAGAGCCCGACAGGGTTCAGCATACCCTTGACAGAATGTTAAAGGAATGCAGCGGCATGGAAAGGCTCGTCGGAGACCTGCTCACTCTTTCTAAAATTCAGAATCCTGATTTTGTGCTCGAAAAAGAGCCCGTGAGCGTCGTTCAAATCTTAGAGGAGGTAGTAAGAAGCGCAAAAGTTCTAAGCGAAAAGAAGAGTATCAAGATTAATTTGGAATACAATGATGAGTATTGTTTTATGATGGGAGACTATGACCGGTTAAGGCAGCTGTTTCTTATAATACTTGACAATGCGATTAAATTTTCTGACTGCAAATCAACTGTTGATATAACCGTACAAAAATCGGACAGGCTCAGAATAAGTATAAGGGATTATGGTATAGGAATTGAACAGGATATGATTGGGAACATATTTGAAAAATTTTACCGCTCTAAGCTTAGAATGAACGAGAAAGGATCCGGACTAGGGCTGGTAATTGCTAAGCAGATTACTCTCAAGCATGACGGAAGTATAGAAGTAAAAAGCCGGCCTGGCGATGGAAGCACGTTTGTTATAACATTTGATGGGATTGAGGCTCCGGAGGAGTAAAGTGATTTGCTGCGTTGCAGAGCAACTAACGCAATCCTGAAAACATTCGGAATACGCAGATTTACTGCGTAAATCGCTGCTTCCTCATGTTTGGGCGGGTCAATAAAGCTGAAAGCGGTGTCTGTGTAAACACAGACAAATATATGATACCCACAGGATTGCTGCGTTGCAGAGCAACTAACGCAATCCTGAAAACATTCGGAATACGCAGAT
>CAOKVX010000004.1 GCA_948472945.1 uncultured Clostridia bacterium | reverse complement strand
ATACGCAGATTTACTGCGTAAATCGCTGCTTCCTCATGTTTGGGCGGGTCAATAATACAGAGCGCTGTTTCCGTGCAAGCACGGACAGCGCTCTGTATTTTGACCCTTGGGTATCATATGCTGTACATTTTTCTGTATTTTTCGTAGGAATTTTTGAAAGCATTGTTTTCCGCAGTTTTGACTGAGTTTAGGTATTCGTGGGTGTCAAACGAGTTTGATTCAAGTTCAATCATGGCGACTGCGATATTGGAGCAGTAGTCGGCTACCCTTTCGTAGTCGGCGAGGATATCGTTGAATATAAATCCTTGCGACAGAGTACATTTTCCTGATTTGACACGGTTGATGTGGCGTGTCTTTAAGTCATAGCATATACTGTCTATTACTTCCTCAAGGGGTTCTACTTCAAGCGCTTTTTGTATATCGTTTTCTATGTAGGCGTTTATTGTCAAATCAACGATATCAGTTATTGCCTGACGCAGGACGCTGAGTTCATTTGTGGCATTGTTTGAAAACTTGGCTTTCTTTTCGTTTATTTCCCTTGCGGTTTCTGCAATGTTGACGGCGTGGTCTCCGATTCTTTCGAAATCGCCGATTGTATGCAGTAAAAGCGAAACTTCAGCGGTCTGTGACTGACGCAGCTCAGCCGCCGTAAGTTTAACGAGATATGTTCCAAGTTTATCCTCGTATTTGTCGATTACATCCTCTTTTCGCTGAACTTTGTCATATCGTTTGTTATCAAAGTCGTACATCAGAGAAATTGCGCGGAATAGGTTCTTTCTCGCTTTTTTTGCCATAGATACCGTCGTAAGGCGGCTTTGTTCAATGGCAAGCGCAGGGTGTGCGAGGAATCTCTCCTCAAGCTGTTCAATATCTTTCGTGTCCTCGAGGTCCTCGGGATTATCTTTAAATATAAAACAGACAAGCTTTTCAAGCTGTCCGATGAACGGCGACAGAAACAGCATTGTTGAAAACCTGAACATAGTGTTTACAAATGCGACTGATACTGGACTCATTTTGTACGTCATAAAGTCAAAGTGAATGAACGCATTAAGCGAATAGAACAGTGCGGCAATTACAATAGTTCCGAAAAGGTCGTTGAACAGATATATAAATGCCGTTCTTTTTCCGTTGGTGTTTGCGCCAATGGCTGACAGAAGTACAGGGGCGGCCGCACCTATTCCCATACCCATTATAATAGGAAATGCAGTCTGAAAACTGATTGCTCCCGTCATTGTCAGCGCCTGAAGTATACCTACGGATGCCGATGCACTCTGCAGCAATGCAGTTATAATTATACCAATCAGAATTCCGAGCAGCGGATTTGAAAACGCCGTAAGGGCATTTGTAAATGATTCGATTTCCTTAAGAGGAGACACGGCCTGACTCATCTGCTGCATGCCGAACATCAGCACTGAGAATCCGAGCATAATGTTGCCAAGATGCTTTAACGTCACTTTCTTGCAGAACATCCTTAGAATAATTCCGACAAGCGCTATAATGGCAGATAAAGTTGCAGTTGAGAGTAATGATGATACGCTGTTTGCATCTGAGTCCAGATAAGACAGACATAGTATCCATCCCGTGACGCTCGTACCTATATTGGCTCCCATAATTATTCCGATAGCCTGAGAAACTTTCATCATGGCGGAATTGACGAAGCCCACGACCATTACGGTAGTTGCGGACGAACTCTGTATAACAGCGGTAACGGCCGTTCCCAGAAGAATACCTTTTATGGGGTTGTTAGTAAGCTTCCAAAGTATAAGCTCAAGTTTGTTGCCGGCAACACGTTTTAGGCCGTCGCCCATTAGTGACATACCGAAAAGGAATAACGCAACGCCTCCAAGTAATGAAATGATATTTGCTATCTGCATATATATTTCCTCCGTATTTTCATCAAAGAGTATTCGATGTGTATTAAAAGTATGTTATTATAGGGTTAGTTATTTAATAATTTTGTTCCATCCAGATGATTTTCCTGCCATACAAGTATAACATCATATTCATTCTCCGCCATAGCGACACTAAAATAATCGGTTTAATTAAAGTAACGCGGGTCTAAAATGGTAATTTCTCCAACAGTAAGCAATAGATAAGACCATGCTCTGTAGCAAGTGGAATCAGAAAATATTAAAATTTTTAATCCGTCTGTATTGTTTAAATTTTTATACTTATAATAAGGGTGGGTGAACTGGCCGTAATTTGTTACCCAGTAAGTATATTTGTCATAAGTATTTTTTTCGTAACCGTTTAACATAACCTCATAAAATGAACCTACTCGCTCATTTTATGGAGCATCAGGAATTGTTTAACCGTTGCCACAATCCATATTTCAGCATCTGTCTGCATGTGTAGGTCTGTATAAAAATATAAATCTGTCTATTGTATGGTAAATTGTTTTATTCGGTATTATAAAACACCATATTCCTTTTTGTAAAAATTAATATATTACTATATAGCTCAATAATTATTAATACCCATAATCATATTTATGTATACAGTAAATGTTATTGTACAATATAGCAATAATATCAGATAATTGTCTAAAAAGCAAAAGGAATTAGATAAAATATAATATAAGTGTTTATTAAAGAAAATACTCAATATTTAGGCAATGTTTTTTTGCTTGGTATTTAATCCATGTCTCCAACAATATTTGATAAATCTATAATTGCTCAATGTTTTATTATTTTACTTATTAAATAAAAACACGTTAATATATGTTAATAATAGTTAATAAAAAAGTTATAATACAATATTATATAGTTGTATTATACTTAAACTATAAAAAAGAAAGGAGATTAATGTAAGAGTTTGCAATATATTTTCATTATAAAGAAATAATTTTAATTGAGTCTATAGGAGGTAGATAGGAAAATGGATAAATTAAAGAAAGAAATTAAAATCAATGTTTACTTAAGAATATTATTTTTATTTATATGTATCGCAACGGCATCATACATAAGTACAACTAATTTAAACGCTAAGTCAAATGATAACTTTAGTGAATATGAATCAGTATGTAAGGAAGCGCTGGAAACAGTACAGGGAATTAATAATGATAATTTAAAAGTATATGTTGGTAATATATATAATGTGATTGATACAGAGGGAAATTTGAATGGATATTCATTAGGATATTTTGTCGATGATGAGCCTTACGGCTATGCAATATATAATTTAACCGATAAAAGCATAAGAGAATTTGTATTGCAACCCGGTGTAAAAAATATATATGAAGAATTGGAAGATAAAGCACAAAATACTGAAAGTGTAAATGAAGATGAATTGATAGACGGAGTAGTGTACGACGGCGGCATAGGTTACAGTACATATGATTTTGACGGCAATAAAATTGACATTAATGATATTTATCCTGATGAATAACTTTCAAATGATGAAGATTCGGAGGAGATAATTAATAGTAAATATGTTAAACCTAATAGTCTTAAATATAGTGGTGATATTTATAGTTTATGTAGTGGTCTTAAATATTGGAATATTTATGACAGTGCAACATTTGATAGTTAGAATATTGTGCCTGATAGCGGTTTGGTAATGTTGCCTGAGAGTTATGCTAGACAAAAAATAAAAAAATATGGTTGTACAATACATTCAGCGACAGGTATACTCAATTGGATGGGTAGGCTTAAAGGCAGTATTTCAGATACATATAATGAGATATGGAATAACAGTAATGTGGAGCTTCACGATAACGGTGGGGAGGACTGGCTCTATGGTGGAGCATATCTTGAAGATGTAAAAAACTATTTTAACTCTTATTTTGCATCATTAGGAATAAAGACTAGAGCTTTCATAGATAGCGATGTTACTTTTGATGAAGTGGTTAGACATATTGGTTCTAATTATAGTGGAGAAAAAGCTCCTTTTAGTATGTCAATTTGGGTAGAGGGAGATGATGGACATACAATTACTGTCATTTCTTATCTAAAGACATCATCAAAAAATTATGTTGTCATTTATAATGGATGGTGGCTTGATGAAAACGATTGCCAAGTGGATGAGAATGGAATAAAAGCAAATGTAAATAACAATACGTCATATCTGTCTGTTCGTTACATTGATTTCGACGACCTAAAAAATCGCAGTAATGTATCAACGGAGGGAATGATGTTTAAAGATGTTCAAAGTGCAAATATTAAAGAGGCAAACACTCAATATTCCAGTGGGAATAATATTGAATTGGCATGTTATGTACCTAATGGAACAAAATATGTTTTCTTCCCGACTTGGTCGGTAGGCGGAAATGGAACGGACGTTGTATGGCATAGCGGTAATATTCAGTATGGAAATGTCGCGTCTGTTTCAGTTGATTTGAATACATATAATAAGGCGTCCGGCTATTACGCCACTGACATATACGCATATGATGGAAATATGAACCAGCTTGCATGTTACGGCACGGTACTCAACGATATTAACTCAAACATATCAAATGTTAAAACATCCAATAAAACAATAAAGGGATATAAATTAACATGCAATCTGCCTACTGGGACCGCCCGTGTGGCATTCCCTACATGGAGCAACGTAAACAACCAGGATGATTTGATATGGTATAATGGACAGATTAATAATAATAACGGAAATTTACAAGGTGAAATAACAATAGACGTAGCCAATCACAAAAATGACGGGGGATTATATATAACCCACATCTACGCATATGATAAATATAATAAACTTATAGCAAACGACGTAAATGGAAGAGCTGATATTACCGACAGAAAGCAGATTACGGATGCAAAAATAACAAATGTCACGTCAAGCAGTTATAGGGTAAGCTGTAAAGTTCCAACGGGAACGTCATATGTCTTGTTTCCCACATGGACGTCCTATAACGCGTCGGATGACATAATATGGTATAATGCGGCATTAAGCGGCGATACCGCATATCTTACAATTAATAAGTCAAAACACAATAATGAGACTGGCGTGTACAATACACACATATACGCATTTAATTCCAAAGGCGACATACTTAATTCAGCAACAACATCAGTAACAATAAAATAATTTATATTAATGGGAGGGGAATTGAAATGTTATACAAAAAGAAATATATAAGCAAATTGGCAGTTATCGCATTATTATTATCGTGTATTTCAGGCATCGTGTCGTCAGTGAGACCAAGTCTTGCAAAGACGATAACAATTGAAAAAGGAAAGACTTATAAGCTTAAGATAAAAAAGGGCAGTAAAATAAAGTGCAGCAATAAAAAGATTGCAAAGGTAACTAATAAGGGGAAGATAAAGGCATTGAAAAAAGGAAAATGCACCGTTAAGGTTGTAATAGGCAACAAAGTTAAAAAGTATAATATTAGCGTTAGGAAACCAAAAAATAAGGATAATACATCACCGTTATTGACCGCGCCGCCTGACATCCAAGTACAAACCACACCGTCACCGACAAGAAAGCCGCCAGCAGGATATGTGTTCTTTACAGGTATGGTTGTAGAAAAAATTGAGCCAAAGGATGAACATTTTTCGATTGTATATTTGGTTTGCGAAAAGTATGATTTAGGACTGCCTATCAGTGAAGAAATTTTTAATAAAGGTGTAAGATATATTCGGTTTGAAACCCTGTCGAGCAGTATTATAGAGGGGGGAATAGCGCCGGGGGATAAAGTTTATATAGGATATTACCCTAATTTGATTCATAAAGAAATAACTGATAATATGGTAAATCTTTATGGTGAAGGGAATATAGTTATAGGTAAGTGATTTATTATCCCCACTATAGTTGTATTTAGTTTTATTGCCGCCGGCAACAGCCTTATGTAGCTGTAGTATGGTAGCGGAGCCCTGAGAGTTCAGCATGTCTTATCAATTAATATGTAATTAGCGATAAGAGGTGCTGAACTCTGTTTTTTTACTAATATTTATGATAAGATAGTTCCTCTGGTGCAGTATTAAAGGCGGATTGCTTAGGCTTTCCCATGTGAAACGCTTGTTTTTTACTTTAATATTATGTATTATGTTATATAAATTTAATTCAGAGAGGTGAATGTTTCCATGAAGCTTATGTTGAAATATATGTCTCCGTACAGGCTTAGGATAGCAGTAACAATATTGTTTAAGTTTGCGGCGGTTATATTTGAACTGCTGATTCCGTATATACTTGAAACTATGATTGACGTCGCGGCTCCGGCGAAAGATGTTAAACGCATATGCATATATGGGGTTATTATGGTGTTATGTGCAGTTGCCGCCTTTCTGCTTAATATAACGGCGAACCGAATGGCGACAAAAACCGCAAGGGATTCAATTAAGGAGGTAAGGGGCGACCTCTTTTCCAAGACAATGTATCTTTGCGGGGATGATTTTGACGATGTGACGCTGCCGTCTCTTATATCGAGGATGACCTCAGATTCATATAATGTACAGAGTTTTCTTGGAATGATACAGAGAATGGGAGTAAGGGCTCCGATTATTCTTGCGGGCGGAATTGCAGTTGCGTGCAGCATGGACATGGGTCTTACGCTCATACTTGTCTGTATGGTTCCGGTTCTGTTTTCGGTTATAATATTTATCTCCAAAAAGGGAATACCTCTTTTTCGCAGGGTTCAGGAGAAAGTTGACAACGTAGTCAGGGTAATGAGGGAAAACATATCAGGCATACGTGTTATAAAAGCGTTATCCATGACTGAATATGAAAAAGAGCGGTTCGGCAGGGCAAATGACATGCTCACGGACGAAGATATACATGCGGGTGAGGTAATGGCGCTGCCGAATCCTGTTATGAACCTGTTTTTAAACCTTGGACTTACGTGCGTTATACTTGTCGGAGCGTACAGGGTCAATGCCGGCGTCATGAAGACGGGCGTAATTCTTGCATTTCTTACATACTTTAATATAATTATAATGGCGGTTATGGGAGTAAACAGAATATTTATCTCATACTCAAAAGCGGGCGCTTCGGCTGACAGAATACAGGAGGTCCTAGAGTGCAGCGAGTCATTGAAACAGAAAGAAATTAATTCTGACGGCGCTCTTAAAGCTAATACTAATAAATCGGGCAAATCAGACTACATGATAGAGTTTGATGATGTGTCGATTAAAAAAATGGGGCTTAGCGGAGTGTCTTTTAAGGTACGCAGAGGAGGTACGCTCGGTATTATAGGGGCGACAGGCTGCGGAAAGACGACTGTGTTAAACCTTATGATGAGATTTTATGACGTCGATGCAGGCAGAGTGCTCATTGACGGAAACGATGTAAGGGAAATGGGTCTTAAAGACTTGAGAAGCAGATTTGGCGTTGTTTTTCAGAATGACATGATATTCAACGACACGATTTATGAGAACATAAGCTTCGGAAGGGACCTTGATATAAACGATGTAAGGCGTGCGGCTGCTGATGCAAATATAGCAGGATTTATTGAGGGACTTGAAGAAAAATATAATTATACAGCGGCGATTAAAGGTATGAATTTAAGCGGAGGACAGAGACAGCGAATTCTCATTGCCAGAGCGCTAGCAGGTAAGCCTGACATAATTGTCCTTGACGATGCTTCCAGCGCGCTTGATTACAGGACGGATGCCGGAATAAGGGCTAAGCTTTTGGATGGATATACGGGTATTGTCAAGGTTGTCATTGCCCAGAGGGTGAGCTCGGTTATGAATATGGATAATATAATTGTTATGGATGAGGGAAAAATAATAGGAAGCGGGACACATGATAAGCTGCTTGCGGAATGCGGACTGTACCGCGGTTTGTTCAGGCTTCAGATGGGGGAGGTGCAGGGATAATGGCGCCGATAAGCAGTAAAACGGATAAGCCTAAGGATACCGGGGGAGCGATGAGGCATCTTATTTCATATATATTTGAATACAAAATTAGCTTGATATCGGCAGTAATCCTTGCCGTGTTCGGGAATATTCTGGCTCTGGCGGGCCCCGCTGTTTCGGGTAAGGCGATTGATGTAATAGGCCTTGGCGGTGGACGTGTGGATTTTGATAAAGTATTTTTTTATGTTGCCATACTTGTGTGCATATATATTGTGGCGGGGATAATGACGTATTCCCTGTCAGTAATAATGATAAGGCTTGGCAGGAACGTATCGCGGAAGATGAGGCAGGAGGTTTTTGACAAGCTCACAAAACTTCCGGTGGGGTATTTTGACACGCACCAGACAGGCGATATTATAAGCAGGGTTTCGTATGATATTGACGTTGTAAACACTTCTGTATCGGCGGACATAACGCAGGTAATCACAAGTATTATTACCGTGGCGGGTTCATTTGGCATGATGCTGTTTATCAGCCGCAAATTAGTTCTGGTTGTTCTTGTCACGCTGCCGGCTTCAATTATATATACCAGATACATGACCGGTAAGACAAGGCCGCTGTTTCGGCGCCGCTCAAAAAAATACGGTGAATTGAACGGTTATACTGAGGAAATGTTTTCGGGGCAGAAGACGGTACAGGCATACGCTAAGGAAGAAAATATTATTTCTAAATTCGATATTATAAATACTTCCGCGGCCGATGCATATTATGAAGCGGATTATTACGGGGCGATAATAGGTCCGAGCGTAGGATTTATCAACAATATTTCGCTGGCGCTCGTCGCTATAGCTGGATCTGTCCTCTATCTGAACAATATGACGGGAATAGGTCAGATATCGTCGTTTATATTGTATTCGAGAAAATTTTCCGGACCGGTAAATGAAATCGCCAACATGTACAATGAAATTTTATCCGCACTTGCGGCGGCGGAGAGGGTATTCAATTTTCTTGATGAGGAAGAGGAAGTTACGGACCGGCAGGGTGCGGTGGAGCTTAAAGAGGTTAAAGGTGAAATCGACTTTAAAAATGTCTGTTTTGGATATAATAAAACGAAAAATATAATTGAAGATTTCAATCTCAAAGTTAGCCCTGGTCAGGTGGTTGCGATTGTCGGGCCCACAGGCGCCGGAAAAACCACTCTAATAAACCTTCTTATGCGATTCTATGATGTGTGCGGCGGACAAATACTGCTTGACGGAATTGACATCAGGGATATTAAGAGGGACGATCTTAGAAAATCGTTTACTATGGTGCTTCAGGATACGTGGCTCTTTGGGGGAACAATAGCAGAGAATATCGCATACGGAAAACCGGATGCATCGCGCGAAGACATAGAGCGGGCGGCGAAATCCGCCAGAATCTCATTTTATGTAAACAATATGAGAGATAAGTATGATACCGTGATAACGGAAGATGCCGGCAACCTGTCAAAGGGACAGAAGCAGCTTATGACAATTGCGCGAGCGATGCTTGTAGATTCAAAAATACTAATTCTAGACGAGGCAACGTCGAATGTAGATACGCATACCGAGAAACAAATACAGAAAGCGATGCTTGAGCTTATGAAAGACAAGACTTGCTTTATTATTGCACACAGGCTGTCGACGATAGAAAATGCTGATATAATTTTGGTTATTAAGGACGGAAAAGTTGCGGAACAGGGCAGCCACAGGGAGCTTATGGAGAAAAAGGGTGAATATCATAATATGTATATGGCTCAATATAATTGAGTATAGTATATACAGCCGGCGCATTTTACATAAACATAAAAATAATAACTTTTTGTCATATGAAATAAATTTGACATATTTTTGTGATAAAAGTGAATAATAAATTTTAAGTGGGTCACACATTTAACAAATAAATTGTTCATACTATTTCCAAAATGCAGGAAAGAGAAGATTGAGCATGAATTGGAGAAAATATATGAATTTATCTGTAAAAATTAAAAGGGTAATACAGAAGTTGACCTTTAAAGATGAAATTGCTATTTTTGATGAGAAAAAACTTGAGGCTGAAGCGAAAAAAGAGCTTGAAGCGATTATGTCTGCTAATACAAAAATAACAGACTGCAATATCAATTATATTCCCGATATGCATATGAAAACGGCGGCCAGAGAAAATGTAATTAAAAGACTGTGCAGTCTTGGGGAGTATAGTGCGGAAAAATGTCTCATAGTTATGAACCCATATGGGTATGTCCCACTTTCGGCGGTTGCAATATTTAAGACTGAAAAACCGCTCAGGAGCAGGATGTGGGTTGATGCCCCGGGAGATACAAAAATAGTAGGCGAATGTCCGCCGGCTGTCAATCACCGTATTCCTATTATAGGATTGTTTCCGGCAAGCAGCAATTATGTAACAATAGAACTGTATGACAAAGAAAACTTAGTAAAAAGAATTAGGTTTGTCCTCGAGATGGGTGAGCTTTCGGAGGACATGCGTGGTATGGTTAAAATATTGAAAAATAGCGGCGAGCCTGCCAGCCCGTTTTATTATGTGTCGGGAGTTGATTCATGGTTTCCGTATGTGTTCGACAGAAACGGAAAGATAAGATATTATATAACAAATCCATGTAAGAATTACGGAGTGTTTCCGTTATCAGGAGGAATGCTTCTGCACTCTGACAGATATATATTGAAGCCAAGCTACGGAGTTCCGCATTCAATTGCCATACACAAGATGGATGCGTTTGGACGTATTAGGCAGACAATGTATGTCAGGAACGGACTTCACCATGACACCGTCGAGATGGCAGGCAGCGGTAATTATTTAATAGCAACAAGCTCGCTTGAAAATTATTGCGAGGATGCAGTGGCTGAGATTGACGTTAAAACCGGAAAAACAGTAAAACAAATCAATATGGATGATATAATTACTGAGGAATCGGTAAAAGACACGGCCGACTGGGCGCACATGAACACGGTATCATACAACAATGATGATTGCTCGGTTCTAGTATGCTTAAGAAACCTCCACAGCGTATTAAAGCTTGACTGGAAGACAAAAAAGCTTATATGGATACTCGGAGACCCGTTTTTTTGGAAGGGTACGACTATGGAGAAGTATGTTTTAAGCCCGGTTGGTGATAATATTAAATGGTTTTATCAGGCGCATTCATCGTTCCAGCTCGATAAAAAACATTCTGACGGCAGACCGGTAGTGAAGATTGCAATTTATGACAACCACTGGCAGAGCAGGAGAAAGACTGATAATTTTGACGGGGATGTCAATTCGTATGGACTGATATATGATATAAATGAACAGGAAAAAACAGTTTCACTGTGTAAATCATTTGAAAGTAAAAAGTCGCCTGTTCGCTCTAATGTGGTGTATTATCCGGATAAAGATAGATTTGATGTTATGAGCGGATGCCTGAAAGAGCGGTATGAGAACGGAAGGGCGCTAATTTACGATTACAAATATTCAACGGGAAAGCTGAAAAATAAATATCTCATAAAAGACCAGTTCTACCGTGCGTATCCTTTTAAGTTTGATTTCAAATCGCTTGCAGAACCTGTCGATTATGACAACGAAATATTCGGGGAACTTGACAGGCCAGTTCAGATTGATAAAATTGACACAGATTCGGCAGTCTTTCTTGACGTAGTGGACAGGGAGGCGGAATCACTTGAGAACAAGCGGAAAAAAATGGAGACACGAGCTGAGAAAGAGAAAGAATGGCAGGAAATGACTAAAGGAAAGACGTGGGCCGAGCTTGACCACACTGGAAGGATTGAACAGACAGGTTTCAGGAGATGCGGAGATATCCTTTTTATGTGGGGTATAGACCATATAGTAAGCCGGTTTTATATGGTTTCCGACAATGAGACTTATATGATGGATTATTCACAGACCGAACAGGAAATACCGGCTATATTCGTTAACTATGGATATTATATGCCTGTGCCGCTGGACACTGTGAAAGACGGGCGTTACAAATTGTATGTGGAGTGTTTTGACACATTATATGATACAAAAAAATATATTCAAATTGGAGAGTAGAATTATTATGGCAGAATTATCACATCTGGATAAGCTCGAGGCGGAGGCTATCTATATTATGAGGGAAGTAGCCGCCGAGTGTGAGAAGGTTGTAATGCTTTATTCAATAGGAAAAGACAGCTCGGTTATGCTGCACCTTGCGAAGAAAGCGTTTTATCCTGAAAACCCTCCCTTTCCGCTTATGCACATTGATACGACATGGAAATTTCGCGAGATGATTGAGTTTAGGGATAGGATGGCGAAAGAGTCAGGTATGGAACTGATCGTATACACGAATGACGAGGGGGTTAAGAAAGGTATTAATCCCTTTGACCACGGTTCGATATATACGGACGTAATGAAGACGCAGGCTCTTAAGCAGGCTTTGGACAAATATGGTTTTACGGCAGCTTTTGGCGGCGGAAGGCGTGACGAGGAAAAATCACGTGCAAAGGAGAGAATCTTCTCTTTTAGAAATGCAAACCATGCATGGGAGCCGAAAAAGCAGAGGCCTGAGATGTGGAAATTATACAACTCCCAGATTATCAAGGGAGAAAGTATTCGAGTATTTCCTCTTTCAAATTGGACTGAAAGAGATATATGGCAATACATTGAACGTGAAAATATTCCGATTGTTCCGCTGTATTATGCGAAAGAACGTCCGGTTGTCGAGAGGGACGGCAATATAATTATGGTGGATGACGACAGGATGAAGCTTCTTCCGGGGGAGGAAGTTCAGATGAAAAAGATTCGTTTTCGGACGCTTGGGTGTTATCCGCTCACAGGAGGCGTAGAATCGTCCGCGGATAATCTTCACGATATAATTGGAGAGACGTTAAGCGCGGTATCGTCTGAGAGGACAAGCCGTGTCATAGACCATGAGGAATCAGCTAGTATGGAAAGAAGAAAAAGGGAGGGATATTTTTAAAATGAAAAGCCTTCTTAAATTTATCACGTGTGGAAGTGTTGATGATGGAAAGTCAACATTGATAGGACATATGCTTTATGACGCAAAGCTCATATTTGCCGACCAGAAGAGAGCGCTGGAGATGGACAGCAAAATAGGAAGTACCGGTGGAGAGCTTGATTATTCGCTGCTTCTTGACGGACTTATGGCTGAGAGAGAACAGGGAATTACAATAGACGTTGCCTACAGATATTTTACTACGGAGAAGCGCAGCTTTATAGTTGCCGATACGCCCGGACATGAGGAATATACTAGGAATATGGCGGTCGGAGCGTCGTTTGCCGAGCTTGCGATTCTTCTTATAGATGCGTCTGCCGGCGTTATGGTGCAGACAAAGAGACATTTAAGGATATGTGCCCTGATGGGAATAAGACATTTTGTATTTGTAGTCAACAAGATGGACCTGACCGGCTATGATAAAAATGTATATGACAGGATTAAAAGAGATATAGAGGAGCTCGCAGAAGACATTAAGACTGAGAGCCTTTATATAATTCCTGTCTCTGCGACAAAGGGCGACAATATTACGAATCCATCTGAAAATATGAAATGGTTTGACGGAAGTCCGCTTTTGTCATATCTTGAGGAGATTGAAATAGAGGATAACAGCGGCGAAGGAGGCTTTGTAATGCCGGTGCAGAGAGTGTGCCGTCCTAATTACAGCTTCAGGGGATTTCAGGGCCAGGTTGAGAGGGGCAGCATAAGCACAGGAGACGAGATTGTATCGTATCCGAGCGGTGAAAAGGCCTCTGTCAAAGAGCTTTATATATGCGATAAAAAAACCGACAGTGCGGTAGCGGGACAGCCGCTTACTATAGTGATAGACAGGGAAATGGATATATCGAGAGGATGCGTTATAGTTTCCGAAAGAAAGGTTTCAGTCAACAATCTGTTTAAGGGAAAGATGCTATGGCTCGATGATGAACCTCTCAAAATGGGAAAAAGCTATTATCTAAAGGTTGGGACTAAAAAGGTTCCGGCATCGGTTATACGTATAAGACATAAAGTTGACGTAAACACCGGAAGCCATATTGCGTGTGATACGCTTGTCAAGAATGAGATTGGCGTTGTAGAGGTAATGTTAGCCGAGAAAACGGTATTTGCACCGTTTGACGATATAAGGGAGATAGGCTGTTTTATATTGATTGACAGCGAAAGCAATATGACGTCTGCGTGCGGAGTTGTTGAGCATGAACTGAGGCGTGGACAAAATGTAGTGTGGCAGGATATGGATGTGACAAGGGAGTTAAGGGAACAAAAGCTTGGCCAGCAAGCACGTACAGTCTGGTTTACGGGATTGTCGGGAGCCGGAAAATCAACGCTTGCAAACGCCCTTGAGAAACGTCTTATCATGATGGGAAGGCACACAATGATTCTCGACGGGGACAATGTAAGGCATGGACTCAACAATAACCTTGGATTCACCGACTCGGACCGCTCGGAGAATATAAGAAGAATTGCCGAGGCTTCAAAGCTGCTAAACGACGCAGGAATTATTGTAATGGTATCGTGCATTGCGCCATATGATAGAGACAGGAGAAATGCGAAAAAGATAATTGGTGACAGTTTCAGGGAGATATATGTGTCCACGTCAATTGAGGAATGTGAGAAACGGGATGTGAAAGGTCTGTATGACAAAGCCAGGAAAAATGAGATACCTAACTTTACGGGTGTATCAAGCGAATATCAGATACCGGATTGTGCGGATTTGGTAATTGATACGGAAAGCAGGGACGTTGAAGAGTGCGTCGATGAGATAATGGATAAGCTTGGATTATAATATTTATAAATATAGTACTCAAACTTCGCAGTTAAGTATGATATGAGTAAATGTTTTTGAATGGGCGGAATATGTGCTTTCGCTTAAAAATATGCGGGGTTTGAGTCATAAAATTTTTTATGGGAGGTTTAGTTTGGATGTTTAAGAGGAGATTTATGAAAAAAGCGCCTTTTGCGGCAGCATTAGCCTGTATGGCGGTCATGTTCACGGCAGGGTGCGGCGGAGGAAATGATGACAACACTGTCAATATAGGCTTCTTCCCTAATATCACCCATGCGCAGGCGCTGCTCGCGATGGATAGCGGACGTCTTGAGGAGGAGCTTGGCGATTCCTTTAAGGTTGAATGGACTTCGTTTAACGCAGGTCCCGCAGAGGTTGAGGCGCTTGTTGCGGAGGAGATTGATATCGGTTACATCGGACCGGTGCCTGCTATCAATGCAAATGTAAAAACAAACGGAGAGATAAGTATATTGTCTAACGCATGTGATGCGGGCGCAGTTTTAATTAAAAGGTCTGACGTTGACATTGAAAGTGTTCAGGATCTTTCAGGCAAGACTGTTGCAATTCCTCAGGTAGGCAACACACAGCATCTTTGCCTTTTAAGCCTGCTGGAGGAAAACGGACTAAAGAGCACCGAGGAAGGCGGGGACGTGACTATTGTAGCGGTAGAAAACGCCCAGCTTCAGACGATGTTTGAGAAAGGGCATGTGGACGCAGCGCTTCCGCCTGAACCGTGGGGAAGTATTTTGGAGAGAAACTGTGACGCTCAGGTTGTTTTAAATTATGATGAGATAATGCTTAGCGGTAATTATCCGACCGCTGTTGTAATAGCAAGGAATGAATTTATGGACAGCCATCCCGAGGTAGTTGAAAAATTCCTTGGAATACACGGTGAAATGACCGATTACTATAATAACAACAAAGACGCAGCTGCAGATATAATTAACAATAAGATAGAGGAGCTTAAGGGCAAGAAATATGAAGTTGATATTTTAAAGAGTGCGTTTGAAAGGCTCACTGTCAGCACGGATATCAGAAAAGATGCGATGGACGTATTTATTGATATGTGCGAGAAACAGGAATTTATAAGCAGCAAGCCTGATACAGGTCTTTTGTACCGCTGATGCCGGTAGGGGTCAAATTTTTTTGACCCCTATATTAACGTATAATTTGCAGGGTTAATTTTATTAGAAATAATAGGAGAGAAAAGTTATAAATGAGTATAATTCTTAGTAATGTCAGTAAGACTTTTGACGGGACAAAAAGAGAGACCCTTAGCGATATAAGCTTAAATATCGAGGACGGAGAATTTATCTGTGTGGTAGGGCCGTCTGGATGCGGCAAGTCCACTATGCTCAATCTTATTGCCGGGTTAGACAGACCTACGTCGGGAACAATAAGCGTTGACGGCAGGGAGGTAACAGGTCCTGGGGCTGACAGGGTTGTTATGTTTCAGGAGGCGGCGCTTTATCCGTGGCTCACTGTAATTCAAAATGTACGGCTTGGCATGAAATTTATTGGAATTAGCAATGATGAACAGGAGAGGCGTGCCATGCATTATCTGAAAATGGTTCATCTATGGGATTTCAAGGACTATTCCGTACACGAGATATCGGGAGGGATGAAACAGAGGACCTCGCTTGCAAGGTCGCTCTGCATGGAGAGCGATATACTTCTTATGGACGAACCTTTCTCGGCGCTGGACAAACAGACTACCAATAAGCTGCGCGAGGAGCTCACGTCAATTTGGTCGGAGACCGGAAAAACAATATTTTTTATTACGCACAGCATAGAGGAAGCCGTATATCTTGCGGATAAAATAATTGTGCTTTCTGATAATCCGGGGACAATTAAAAAGGTCGTGGAAAATGACCTTCCAAGACCAAGACATATTGAGGATGCAGATTTTATTTCGTTGAGAAAGAATCTTCTCAGCTATGTAAGGAAAGAGGTGGATAAAGTTGAAAAAGACGAATACGATACGAAATAGAATTTGGGTGTTGTTGTTTTATGTTGTTTTAATCGGTTTTTGGCAGCTGATATATTATCTGGGGGCAAACGTATTTGGATGGTGGAAGCCGTATGCATTTCCGAATCCGCAGGGCGTGGCTTATAGTTTTGTAGGACTTATGGAAGAAGGAAAGCTGGTAATAGCCATACTATACAGTTTTAAAAGATGCCTTATGGGTTTTGCAATATCTGTCGTGATAGGAGTTATACTCGGAATGTTCATATCATTTTTTCCGAAAGCAGGAAATGCTGTAAAACCGCTTATATCGGGAATACAGTCGCTTCCAAGTGTATGCTGGGTTCCGTTTGCAATTTTGTGGTTCGGACTTAAAGAGAGCTCCATATTGTTTGTTGTGGTTATGGGCTCAATATGCAGCGTTATAGTTGCCATTGACAGTTCGTTTAAATCGGTGCCGCCTATGTATATAAAGGTTGCCAGAACATTGGGCGCTGACAATGTGTCGCTGTACAGATACGTCCTGCTGCCTGCCATACTTCCGATGGTAGTGTCAGGACTCCGGCAGGCATGGTCATTTGCATGGAGAGCGCTCATGTCCGCGGAAGTCATGGCTGCAACAATAGGCCTCGGTTTTTCGCTTCAATCAGGAAGAGACATGGCGGATATAAATCAGGTTGGCATGGTAATGATTGTAATAATTCTGCTTGGAATTGCCGTTGATAAATTTGTCTTCTCTACAATTGAGAATAAATTGTTGCGAAAAAGGGGTATGTTGGTGTAATATGATGTATTATAATATAGCAGCATACAGTTAAAGCAATTTTTATATATGCCCCGCCGGCTCTGCTGCGGGGTATTTGACATTTAGGAGGAGGTATATATATGAGAGTTATATTTATAAGACATGGAGACCCTGATTATAAGAAAGATTCACTTACTGATAAAGGATGGCGGGAGGCCGGTCTGCTGGCTGACAGAGTCAGCAGGTGGAATGTTGACGACTTTTACTGTTCCCCGCTTGGAAGGGCGGCGGACACGGCATCATGTACTCTGAATAGGATAGGGCGCACAGCCGAGACGTTCAGGTTTCTAAGGGAGTTTGAGGGACGCGTAGTTAACCCGGCAACAGGTCATGACGGTATTTGTTGGGATTTTATGCCCGACTACTGGACAAATTCAGAAGGATTGTACGACAGGGATAACTGGGCGCTGAGCGATATTATGCTTGGAAGCCCTATTGACATAAACGCAGAATGGCGCAGCGTCTGCAAAGGAATAGACGATATTCTTGCCCGTTACGGCTACATAAGGAACGACAGATACTATAAGGTAAAGGAACACAGTGATAAAACGATTGTGTTTTTCTGCCATTTTGGTGTTACAATGGTTATGATGTCTCATTTACTCGGAATAGCGGCGCCTGTGCTGCTGCACGGATTCTTTCTTCCTCCGACATCGGTTACAATTCTTAATACGGAGGAGAGAATGGGCGGCAATGCATATTTTAGGTGTCAGGTTGTCGGCGATGTCACGCATTTGCACATGGGCAATGAACCTGTTTCGGAATCAGGATATTTTGCAGAGGCATTTCAGGAATACATTTGACAGGTGATGAAATTGAGTACCGGTAAAAAAACCAATAAAATAATAAATGATTTTACAAGAGGAAGTATACTAAAGCAAATAGTAGTATTCGCAGTGCCGTTTATGCTGTCCAATCTCATGCAGGTATTGTATACGCTTGTCGACATGGCTATAGTGGGGCGGTATGTCGGTTCTGACGGGCTTGCGGCCGTATCCAATGCGAGCCAGCCTATGATGTTTATGACGATGTTCTGTATCGGCATTTCTACAAGCGGTCAGGTCAACATATCTCATCTGATAGGCGCGGGAAGAAAGGACGAAATAAAGAAGACAATTGGCACTATGTTCTGCGTGCTATTGGTTCTTGCGGCGTTGATGACATGCTTTGGTATTGTTTTTTCTGAAAATATTCTTTCGCTGCTCAATGTTCAGCCGGAATCATACGACATGGCGGTATCATACATGTTTGTCTGCTGCGCCGGTATTTTGTTTACATTCGGATATAATATGATTTCAGCGGTGTTCAGGGGAATGGGCGATTCCAGGCATCCTTTTATATTCATAGTTATTGCGTCCGTAATAAACATTATACTTGACATTGTTTTTGTCAGATATTTGGGAATGGGGGTTGTCGGTGCGGCCGCCGCCACAATAATTGGGCAGGCGTTTTCGTTTATTGCAGCGCTGATTTTCATTGTACATAACAGGAGTGAGCTTGGATTTGACTTAAAGCTGAAAAGTATAAGGATAGACAGAGGGGCGCTAAGGGAGCTGATAAGGCTTGGCATACCGTTTGCGCTGCAGGGATGTGCAATCAATATATCAATGATGTTTGTTGGCAGTCTTGTAAACAGTACGGGTTATCAGTCGTCGGCCACCTTTGGAGTGGGAATCAGGGTTGATGACCTTATTAACAAGGTAACGCAGGGTGTGACATTCGCGGTGTCGTCGATGGTGGGACAGAACTATGCCGCAGGCAACGCCGGAAGGGTCAGAAAGACCGTATTCTGCGGCTGGGCAATAAGCGCCGTTTGTTATGCGGTATATGTTCTTATGTATTTTACACACAGGGAGGAGCTGTTCTCGCTGTTTACCGAGGATGCAAAAGTGATAGAGCTGTCCGGTGTTTATGTTGCGGCAATAGTGTGGAATTATCCGGCTATGGTAATTATGAGAGGCAGCAACGGATTCCTTCAGGGAATAGGCAATGCGAGAATTTCTCTTATTTTTGCGCTGCTTGACGGATTTGTGTTCAGAATTTTGTTAAGCTTTATTTTTGGTATTGTAATGGGTCTCGGACTATACGGCTTCTTTTTGGGCTATGGGCTTGCCGCCTATGGAACGGGAATACCCGGAGCTATATATTTCCTTTCGGGAATATGGGAAAAACGCGGCAGGGCAAAAACGTCGGCGCGAAGTTAGCTCAACGGCGCTAATTTGAACCCGTTGAGCTAGCCTGAAGTCATAGCTGTTGAGTACGCCGTTGAGCTAAAATGATGAAAGTTCTTTGCCGATAGATTTGACGGTTTCCGACGGGTCGTAGTCTTTCGTATCAAACAGGTATTCATGCAGTTTTGACACATTTGACAGAAGTGTATCGCACATTACTACGGAGGCTTTGTTGACTTTGCGGTTAGCTTTGTCAAACGGAAATCCGTCCTGTTCGTTTACACTGTAAAATGGAAAGAAAGAAGCCAGCCATGTAAATTCAGTTCCACTAAGGCTTGTTGAAATCTGTGGAAGAACACTGTCGACGGCGTCGAGCAGTTTTACCGGATTGGTGCGCTTTGCCTTATCTAAAATGGCCTTAATGACGGTGCGCTGTCTCTCGGCTCTTGTGAAATCCCCTCCTTTGGTGTAGCGTACCCTTGAGTAACCGGTAGCCTGCACTCCGGTGAGGAGATGTTCCCCGGCGGTTTTTATTTTGCTCCAGTCCTTTTTGTTAATGTTAGCGACGTCCTTTGCGTATCTGTTGACTTCGTTAAGTTCCTCCTCGGTAATCTCAACCGTGACTCCCCCGAGCGCGTCTATAAGATCGGTGAGCGCGCTGAAATTTACCGTTATAAAATCGGTTATATTCATATCAAAATTTCTGTTTATTGTCTCGATCGCAAGCTTGGGTCCGCCGTAGGCATAAGCGTGGTTTAGCTTTGTATATCCGTGTTCGGGTATATAAACGAGAGTGTCCCTGTATATAGATACCAGCTTAAGCTTATGGCTGAAACGGTTAATGCTCGCGATAATTATAGCGTCGCTTCTTGTGTTTGACGTCAGGCTGTTTTCCCTAGAGTCAACGCCAAACAGGGCAATATTAGTGTACTTATCAATGTTACCGCCGATGTTTTCATTAATATAAATATCCTTATCGCTCCAGCTGCCGTGCTGAAGTTTTGAATATATATAAGCCATAAAGCCGATATATATTGCGAGAATTATTAAAAGTATCTCTGCTATAAGGAGCAGCTTTCTCCTGCGGTGACGTCTTTTTTTTGTTATTTTATCCGCCATTTGCCCTCCATATTTCTTGAAAAAGTTATTATCACGAGATTCAGATGAAAAAGGTTAATACGCATTCTTATTGACAAATCCCTTGAACACCGTGAGTAAAAGAATTTTAATGTCAAGTCCGAGCGTCCAGTTCTCAATATAGTATATATCACAGTCTATGCGTCCCTCGATTGATGTATCTCCTCTGTAGCCGTTAATCTGAGCCCATCCGGTGATTCCCGGCCTTACCTGATGTTTGACCATATAACGAGGAATCTCCTCCTTGAACTTGTCAACGTAAAACGGCCTTTCAGGCCTCGGTCCGACAAGGCTCATATCTCCTTTCAGTACGTTGAAAAACTGTGGGAGCTCGTCTAGGCTTGTACTTCTTATAAATTTTCCTACAGGCGTAACCCGGGGGTCGTTCATGGTTGTCCAGGCCTTTTTTTCCTCGGCGTCGTTTTGCACGCGCATTGAGCGGAATTTGTACATATTAAATTCCCTGTTGTGCAGCCCTATTCTTTTTTGTTTAAAAATAAGAGGACCGTCTGACGTAAATTTTACAAGTGCGGAGACGACAAGCATCGGAATTGAAAACAGTATGATAAAAAATATGGCGCCGGCTATGTCTACAAGCCGTTTTATAAACTTGTTGACGGGACTGCTAAGCGGCACATTCCTCACATGTATTACCGGCAGCCCGTCCAAATCCTCCGTATATGGTTTTGTAGGTATAAGGTTGTTATAATCGGGTACGAATTTGGTATGTACGCCGAATTTCTCTGTAGTCACGACAATCTTCTCAAGCTTATCATATTCGGTAAGATTGAGGGTAATAACAATTTCGTCGTATTCATTTGTTGCGAGAAGATTGGGAAGTTCATCTATCTTTCCGATTATCTCTATTCCTCTGTACCTCGTGCCCGGCGACATATTATCGTCCAAGACGCCGTGAATATAATAACCCCAGTCGTTGTGCATCAGCATTCTGTCTATATATCCGTCGGCGGCGCGTCCGTAACCGACTAAAAGTACATGCTTGAGATTTTTTCCGCTGCGGCGGAGTTTCTTGAGGATTCTTGACACAATATGCCTGAACAGAAAATCAAAAAATGTATTCAATATGAAGAATATACCCAAAAATAATCTTGCGTAATACGTCGACTTAAAAAAGTAAAGTACGGCCGTGCAGTACAAAATTCCAGTAGCGTTTGCTTTTATGAGCGCTGAAAGAGTTGTTCTCCTGCGTGCGGTGCGTTTTGGGTCGTACAGATGAAAAAAATAGTATGCAATTATATAGAACGGGACTAAATATATGAGCATTTCCATATAATTAATCATAGGAAGGAAGATTCCCGAAGGTTCTTTTATTATTTTAAGTTTGATTAATGGACTGTACTCGACATCAAACCTTAAAAAATATGCAAGCATAAATGATAAAATAATTATGGAGGCATCTATAAGTAAATGTATTAAATTAAGTAATTTCTGATTCTCTTTTATCAAATGGATTCATCCTTTCAATGTATTATATAACAATTATTCCCTTAGATTTACATGATAACCGAAAATGTTTAAATTCACAATATAAACTTTTTATCTTCACAGAACATACACAAATTATAACTATAATGAAGCACATGATAGTAAAACAAATATAAAAATTATTAAATAATTATATAACAAGGAGAGATGAGAAATGCAGGATGAACGATACGGAAATAATGATAATAATGTAGATGAAGAAAACAATGCGCAGAATGTTGAACAGAACACAAATCAGGGTTCAGAACAGAGCAACAATAATACAGGCGGAGGATATTACGGGCAGCCGGGTGATGGCAGCCAGAGAAACGAACAGGATTACGGACAGACAGACGGCGGCTATAATGCGAATCAGGGCTATGGACAGAATAATGCCGGAGGATTTAACGGCATGAACGGCAATAACGGATTTAACAATTTTAATCAGTCGCCGAAAAAAAATAATTCAGGAAAGAAAAAAATTGTCGTTGCGGCATGCGTTGCGGCCTCGCTTGGAGTATTTGCAATCGGGGGTATGGGAGTAAAAGGAGTTATTAGCTACCTTGACAGATACAATCCGGATTCGGGCCAGCTTGCATGGGAGAATCAGGATGAGTCAGACCGTTCCGATAAAAATACGGAGTCACCGTCTGCAACTACAGCGCCGGTATCGGTTACCAAGGCAGGGGCAAGTTCAGGAGTCGTTACAGATGTCTCCGGAATTGTTGAAGGCGTTATGCCATGTGTAGTTTCGATTACAAGTACCGCTTCGGTACAGGGCTATTCGATATTCGGACAGCGTTACGAGCAGGAGATATCTTCGGCAGGTACGGGCTTTATTGTTGGAGAGAATGACGAAGAACTATTGCTCGCAACCAACAACCATGTTGTTGAAAATGCGACAGCCATTCAGGTTACATTCTGCGATGAGTCAACGGCACAGGTGGTTGTAAAGGGAACGGACGCACAGGCTGACCTTGCTGTTGTGGCTGTTAAAAAAGCAGATTTGAAAAGCGAGACAAGAGATGCGATTAAGGTTGCGATGCTTGGCGATTCCGATGAGGTCAAGGTCGGACAGATTGCAATTGCAATAGGAAACGCACAGGGAATGGGTCAGTCAGTTACTGTCGGATATATAAGCGCAAAAGACAGGGAACTTGATATGAGTGATAACGCCAACGGAGGAACAAAGACTATGAATTTCCTTCAGACTGACGCAGCCATTAACGGCGGTAACAGCGGCGGTCCGCTTGTAGACATCAACGGTAATGTTGTTGGTATTAACAGCGCCAAAATTAGCGATACGCAGGTTGAGGGAATGTGTTACGCAATTCCAATTTCATCGGCAATACCTATTATTAACGAGCTTATGAACAGGGAGACCCTCACGGATGACGAGAGAGGCTATCTCGGAATATCCCTTAGGGATGTCTCAAAAGAGGCCGTTCAGATGTACAATGTGCCGGACGGAGTATATGTAGACAGCGTATCAGCGGGAGGACCGGCAGAGAAAGCGGGAATCAAAGAGGGCGATATTATAACTGAGATAAACTCGGTTGAGGTTAATTCAAAATCGGCCGCTTCTGATAAGATTAACAGCTACCGCTCCGGAACAGAAGTTAACATTGTTGTTTACAGGCAGCAGGCTTCCGGCAGCGGTTATGAAAAGATTGATATAACTGCAACCCTTGGAACTGCGGAAGAAGCAGGCATAGATTTGAACAACGCCGGCGGCGGGAAAGACGGCAGCGGCGATAGTGATGATGCACAGGGCGATAACGGACAGGGAGACTACGACGACAGAGATGATATGGACGACTGGTTTGACGGAATGTTTTCATGGTAAAATTTGTCCCCCCTCTTTCATTTAAATATATAGAAAAACAGGCATGTCCCTTGCGGCAGCCTGTTTTTCGCGTACGGTTTTTAATTATATCTGTCTTGTCATTGAAGCTAATATTATGTATAATAACAGGTATGCAAAAATAATTATGATATTTTCTATAGTGCGGGAGGCATTTTAATGGACAAAGACAAAGATAATGATAAAAATGATATAGATGTAATTGATAAAAAAGATGATTCAGATAAGAAAAGTGATATTGATAAAAAAGATAATGACGTTACGGATAATAAAGAAAGCGGTAAGGTTGACGGCGGTAGAAATGTAAAATATGAGGATATCTGTTATCTCTGCCACAGGCCTGAAAGCAAGGCCGGAAAGATAATAAAGCTGCCGAGCAATATTAATATATGTACAGATTGCATGCAGAATACTTTTAACCATATTAACAGCAGTGGAATGAATCTGTTTATGGATATTCCCAACATGGAAAATATTCAGAATATGTACAGGAACAAACAGACCATTAAGAAAAAAGAGAAACCTAAGGAGGAAAAGGCTGAAGACAGTAAAAAGAAAGAGGTTCCTGAGCTTACAATGAAGACACTGCCCGCTCCCCACATTATAAAGGCAGGGCTTGACGAGTATGTAGTAGGGCAGGAGAAAGCAAAAAAGGTTCTTTCGGTTGCCGTATATAATCATTACAAGAGGGTCCTTTCAAACAGCGACGAGGACGGAGTTAAAATAGAAAAATCAAACATACTAATGCTGGGGCCTACGGGAAGCGGCAAGACCCACATGGTAAAAACTCTTGCCGATATGCTGCAGGTACCGCTTGCGATTACGGACGCTACAGCGTTAACCGAGGCCGGATATATAGGAGACGACGTTGAGAGTGTAATATCAAAGCTTCTTGCCGCCGCTGAAAATGATGTGGAAAAGGCTGAGCACGGAATAGTATTCATAGATGAGATTGATAAAATTGCTAAGAAAAAAAATGCCCACTCGAGAGACGTAAGCGGAGAGTCCGTTCAGCAGGGACTGTTAAAGCTGCTTGAAGGCGGTGATGTCGAAGTACCTGTAGGAGCCAGCAGTAAGAATGCAATGGTTCCGCTTTGCACAGTCAACACTTCAAATATTTTATTTATATGCGGAGGGGCTTTTCCGGATATAACAAAAATAATTGCAAAGAGGATAAAATCGACAGGATCGATTGGATTCGGTGCAAAGATAGGCGTTAAGCCTGATGAGGATAAAGATATTCTTGAGAAAGTTACGACTGAGGATATAAGGGAATATGGCATGATACCTGAATTTTTGGGAAGGCTTCCTATAATATGTTCACTCGGTGCGCTCACAGAGGAGATGCTTGTAAGGGTTCTTGTAGAGCCTAAAAACGCAATAATAAAACAGTATAAAAAACTGCTTAGACTGGATGAGGTAGAACTTGGCTTTCAGGATGACGCTCTGAATCTTATCGCACAGAAAGCCGTTGAGAAAAAAATCGGTGCAAGGGCTCTTAGGGCAATTCTTGAGGAATATATGTTAGATATCATGTACGAAATTCCAAAGGATGAGATGATAGGACGCGTAACTATTACCAGAGAATATATTGAGGGAAAAGGCGGCCCGAATATAGAATTAAGGGGTAATTGCTGACAGGAAACATCTAACGGCGTTAACAGAAATACAAATGATGCGTATACTAAATATCAAGTATATTTATATATGGGAATAATATGGAAAATACAGTGTCAAACTGCGAAAATGTCATATACTCAGAGGATCATATAGATATAATACTTGATTACAGGATAATAGAAAATTGTGAAGAGGACTGTTACTCCGGATGTATACAGGTTGTCAGCAACAACTATATTGTCGGATATACATCGTTACGTACTTTTGACCTCCTGCTTTCAAGCGTAGGATATCGGAGTATTCCAAAATGTTATGGGCTTCTTGACACTCAGGCGCTTGAGGAGACGGGTGTGTTAAAGCTCAGACGGCAGCCGTTTATTAACCTATATGGACAGAATGTTTTGTACGGGATGTTGGATTGTGGAATTGATTATCGGAGTGACGCATTTGTATGGCAGGATGGGACGACAAAGATTGTCGAGGCTTGGAATCAGGAAGACCGAAACGGAGCTCCCCCGTCCGGGCTGGCGTATGGCACGCGCTATACGGCGGCAGATATAAACGAAGCTCTGAGGGGT
Organism: uncultured Clostridia bacterium; assembly: GCA_948472945.1. Classification (GTDB taxonomy): domain Bacteria; phylum Bacillota; class Clostridia; order Lachnospirales; family Lachnospiraceae; genus V9D3004. The sequence continues at coordinate 117,816 of CAOKVX010000004.1, read as the reverse complement.
AATGCCGAGTACAGTTATATTGACAAATTAATTGACGAAAACGGACACGGAACCTCAATGGCGGCAGTGGCGGTTGGAAACGCCAATCCGGAGGAGGATTTTTCGGGTATAGCGCCGCTTGCCGAGTTGGTTGTTGTAAAATTAAAGCAGGCAAAGCAGTTTTTTAGAGATTATTTTGAGATAAAGGATTCGGCCGTTGCTTTTATGGAAAGTGATGTAATGCTCGGCGTTAGATACTTGATTGATGTCGCAAAGAGATTAAGGAGACCTCTGGTAATATGTCTTGGAATTGGCACTAATCAGGGAGACCATAACGGAACGGGCCCGTTTGCTGAATATCTCAATTCCATTGCGACACTTTCCGGCATATATGTGTGTACGGCGGCAGGAAATGAGACCGGACTTCAACATCATTTCAGGGGAACTACATTGACTAAGGGAACTTCTCAGGATGTTGAAATACTTGTTAAACAGGATGGAACGACAAGAAGTAATAAAGGGTTTACGGCAGAATTATGGGCGGATGCGGCCTCTTTTTTTTCCGTTAGAATAAAACCTCCGATAGGTGAGTTTTCAGGGATTGCAGACGCGCGTTCCTCGCAGGTCCGACAATTTGATTTCAGGCTTTCTGCCAGCAGGGCCGAGGTTTTTTCGGAGATAGTCGAAAAAAGTACGGGCGACCAGCTTGTTCATATAAGGATAATTGACCCGGCGCCCGGTATTTGGACGATTAGGGTAATTCAGGACAGCGACAGTCCGGGCAGGTATGACATGTGGCTTCCAATGCAGGATTTTTTGTCGACAGACATTTCCTTTATAGAGGCGGACCCCGATATAACTATATGTGAGCCGGGAAACACGCAGAATATTATTACATTTGGGGCCAGTTCAGTTGACGGCAGCAGGATATATGTAAATTCAAGCCGCGGCTATACGAGGAACGGAAGAATTAAGCCCGACCTTACCGCGCCGGGTGAGGAAATATTTACGATTGTTCCCGGACCTGAAGGAAGGACACGGTATGAGTTTCGTACCGGAACAAGTCTTGCTTCAGCAGTCGGAGGGGGAATACTTGCGCTGTTTGCTGAATGGAGCAACCCTCTGAGTCCTACTAACAGTGTGGCCGCAAGACAGTACCTTGTGCGCGGCGCCGACACGGAAGGGCTAAATGTACCTAACAGAAGCTGGGGATGGGGGAGGGTCAATATCTACAATACTTTTGTCGAGATAAGTGAATAGAACCAATCATCAGATATGTTATTGCGATTGGATGATATGTGATTGAATTTTAAGGTTTCATGTTATAGACTACTATATGTAGAAAGCCTTAAAAACTTCCTACAGGAAGATGATTCAACTCGCTTAAGAATTATTTTCTTCGCATTTCTTTTCTTTTTATGTACCCTGTTCAGGTATTGAGTCTGAACAGGGTTTTTTATTTATGTTCATAAATTATTATATAGTCACGCCCTAAGGGATTTGCGGTATGCGTTCGGCGAGCACCCCACAACCTTGTTAAATTGTCTGAAAAAATGCTGTGACGAGTTGTAGCCGCAGCTTGTCGATATATATGAGATTGTGTAGTCCGTATAGCTTAACAGTGATTTTGCAAGCTGAATTCGGGCATTGATAACGTCGGTAATGCAGGAGACGTTAAATGTTTTCTTATACATTGACTGCAGGTGACTCTCAGATAAGAAAACTTTGGCGGCCATAGATGCAAGCGTCCATTTTTCCCCGGGATATTTGTATATCTCTTTCCTGAGCTCCATTAGGTCGGAGTGTTTCTGTGATGTCGCGCTCAGATGATACGCCTCTATAAGTTTGTGGATAAGTGCGTTGATTAAAGCGTTTATTGTATGGTTTTTGTACTCGTTGTCAAGATAATTCTCAACTGTGAGAAGATGAAACAATTCCCGGCACTGCTCGGGAAGAGGTGTATGTATCGGTATGCCAAGAGGAACCAGAGGTTCGTTTATGTCATTCTCGGTGCAGCAAAAGTGAAGCCAGTCATCGCTATATAAGTCCTCGCATGCTCTGTAGTATATTGGCATTTCAGGTTTGAAAAGGACAAGGCTGTCCGGCGGAAACACGCGGTCTTCCCCGTCTATTCTAAACACGCTTTTTGTATGTATGAGAAGAAAAAGCCATGTATCAAATCCATTGCTGAAGTCATATATGAAGTCGCCGCCATGCCTGCTTTTGACATCTACGCTTATAATATTAAACAATAAAATCACCTCATAATAATTTTATAAGTATTTCAAAAAATATGCAATGATATTTTGTTTTTAAATAAAGTAATTTAGGGCTATCAGAATATTGTAAATTAACAATTATTTGACATTACATAATTATAATAAACTCAAACAGTTATATAAAGCAAAAATATATGTCAAAAATAAATCAAAAATAATGTAAGATTATGATTATTTGTACGAATATATTTTTGCAGGGTAATAATATATTAAGCATTATTATATTTATCTTAATATATTTGAAATAAAAAAATATATAAACTGTAATAAATATTATGTATAGTTTTCGTTGTTTGGCGGTCGAACCGTTGTTTGCCAAACTGCATCCAAAAAAGAAAGGAAGGGTTTTATGTTAAAAAAATATTTAAAACATAAGTTTATAGCGGCGGTAACTGCGTTGTGTGTAATTTGTACGACTGCGTGCGGGGGAGGAAAAGAAGAAAAGGAAGCCGGCAATCCTATAGACAATACAGGCAGTGCGGATAATACCTCGGGTAATATTAATCTTGAAACGGGAATATATACATTTGAAGAAACGGCAATACATCAGGGAACAGAAAATCAGGACATCATTACTTCAAATTATTTCCTCAAAGACGATGAATTGTATTATATGTACTATATGTTTCCGGAATACCCGGAAGAATACTATGATGACCTTAAAAAGCTGGATGAGATGGAGATGATGAGTGATGAGGATAGCGGAATAATGCCTCTTGGGAAAGACTCAAATGATACGTCCGTGGATACATCATCAAGTGATACCGGCTCAAAAAAGGATAAGCCGGACGCCGATAATCCGGACGACGTATCGGATGACGAGCTGACAGGCGACTTAGATGATTTGTTTGGCGACAGTGAGCCTGATGACGCGGAGGCAACGGATAAGCCTGATGACAGTAAAACTGACGATGCGTCAGGGTCTGATATAAAGACATATGAGGATTTGGAAGAGAAGTATAAGGACTATAAAGCTATTCAAAAATTGTGCAAATATAATTTTGATACTAAGGAAATATCGGATGTATATGATTTTACAGAAGTTGAAGATGTACAGATATCCAGATACTGTATAGATGATGACAACAGGCTTGTAATGCTTCAGGAGAGATATGATGAAAACATGAAAAAGGATGGCGCATCTGCATTCAAGTGCTTTATTGTCATAAAGGATGCAGAGGGAAAGGATATATCTAACACTGAAATATCAGATATCATCATAGGTGATAGAAGCAATTCGTCAGATGAAGACTTTTATATTAGTGAAAGTATGTTTGGACCGGACGGATATCTTTATGTGTCATATGTACTGCAGGAGAATAATAATACGGCAATATCAAGGATTAAAACAGACGGAACGCTTGATGGAAGAGTAACCGTAGATAATTATGTCGACAGTATGTCCATTGACAATAATGGAAAAATTGTAATAGGCTGTTATAATGAAGACAAACTCGTGTACTCGTATCTTGACTTTGATAAGGAGACAATCGGGGCAGAACTGGAAGGACTTGACGGAGATAATACATTTGTTAATATAATGCCCGGTCATGGCGATATTACGTTTTTCTTAAGGGATTCAACCGCATTATACAAGTACAACGGTGAAACAAAGGAAATGACAATGATTTTAAAATGGCTTGACTCCGGTGTTATTGGCGATGGAGTAGAGTATTTGATGCCGATTGGAGACGGAAAGCTGTTCTGTACGTATAATGACAGCAATGGTAACAGTAAGACAGGTATACTTATGAAATCGGAGGGGAGCGGAACCGAAAAGAAAGTTATTAAAGTAAGCTCAATATATGTCAATTCTAGTCTTCAGGAAAAGATAATAGCGTTTAACAAAGCCAACAGTGAATATAAGATAGAATATGTTACTTATGAAACTCAGGAAAATCCTGAAACGGCGTTTGCAAATGATATAATTGCAGGAAATATTCCAGACGTAATTGATGTGTCGTCAATTGATGTTAACAACTATATAAACAAGGGCATTTTGGAAGACCTTACGCCGTATCTTGAGAAAGATGACACTGTCAATAAGGACTTCTTTGTGGACGGAGTTCTAAATGCGACTGCGGTTGACGGTAAAACTTATTATCTTGTAAAAGAATTTGGGTTAAGGACGATCGCGGGAAAGGCCTCAGACTTAAAGGATTATAAGGATGGCTGGACAATACAGGAACTAATAGAATACTACAATTCAAAACCTGCGGGAACTGAACTTTCGGATAATTGTACAAGAAGCAGTGTGTTCTATGACCTTGTTTGCTCTAACCTTGATAATTATATAGATTGGAAGACAGGTGAGGTTAAGTTTGATACAGATGAATTTAGAACGACGCTTGAATTCTGTAACAAATTTGCAAAAGAATATGAAGAGGATAGTGAAACACAGGTTTATAAAAAAATAAAAGAAGGAAAGAGAGTGTTAAATTCAATATATTTGAGCGATTTTACAAATATTCAGGTGTTCAGACAGTTGTTTGACAATGATATCAAGTATATAGGGTATCCTTCAAATGATAAGTGTGGAACATATTTGAGTCCTATTAACGATACCCTGGCAATGACTACAGTGTGTGAGAATAAAGATGCTGTATGGGAATTTATTAAGTCTGCAGTGACAAAGAAAGATAGATACTGGAGCGGAATACCTGCGTCAAAGACTTATTTTGAAGATTTTGTTAAGCAGCAGACCGCCACGGAAGAGTATGTTGACGAGAACGGCGAAACTGTGACCCCGGTTGACGGAACTTACGGATGGAATGATTTTGAGGTCAAGATTAAGCCGTCGTCACAGGAGGATATCCAGTTTGTAAAAGACCTTATCAAAAAATCAAAAACAAAAATTTATAACTATGATATCAGTGCAATGATAGAGGAAGAGGCCGAAAAGTATTTTGAAGGTTCCAAGAAACTTGATGATATAGTTAAAATAATACAGGATAAGCTTAGCAAATACGTGAATGAAAACAAATAATGAATGGACTGATGTAAAATGAATACTCGTCAGAAAAAAAAAATAATTGAAAAAATAAAGTCTGTATCATTCCTGGCCCCGAGCGGGCTGGGAGTGCTTATATTCTTTGTTCTCCCGTTTTTTGTAATAGTATATTACAGCCTTCTTGACAATCCGGTAAAAAAGAATTTTGTTGGAATCGACAATTTTGTCAATGTTATGCAGAATTCAGCGTTTCAGTCTGCGATTACTAATACGTTTGTGTTTTCGCTGATTTCTGTTCCGCTTGCGGTTATTTTATCTTTGCTTTTGGCAATGCTTCTTGACTGCAAAATTCCGTTCAAGAGTCAGTTTAGAACAATATTTCTAAGTCCTCTAGTTGTACCGGTTGCATCTATAGTGCTTGTCTGGCAGGTTATATTCCACACACACGGGGCGCTTAACAGCATTGTTGCGGAAATGGGGGGAAACCCTATAGACTGGCTTGACTCGAAGTATAACCAGCTTATAGTCCTCAGCCTGTTTTTGTGGAAGAACCTTGGGTATAACATGATACTTTTCATGGCGGGTCTCGGAAATATACCAAAGGACCTTATAGAGGTTGCGAGGCTTGAGAATGCGAACCGCTTTCAGATATTCTGTAAAATAAAACTGAGGTACCTTTCGCCGACAATATTTTTTGTGACGATTATTTCCCTTATCAATTCATTTAAAATATTCCGTGAAGTATATCTTCTGACAGGGGGTTATCCGTATGGAAACATATATTATCTGCAGCATTTTATGAATAATCAGTTTGAAAAACTCGATTATCCTAAGATATCCACGGCTGCAATAATAATGTGTGTGTTCATGATAATAATAATAGGAATATTGTTTATTGTGGAAAACAGGTTTGGAAAGGAAGTGGAAGAGTAGGTGCGTCGTAAAAAAATTATTGCACGGTTGTTTGGAACTATACTTGCGGCGGTATTTGCACTTGTATTCCTATATCCGACAATTGTTACATTTGCCAATTCGTTTATGTCGTCTACGGAAATAATGGCTCATTACGGAATGGTCTTTAAAGATCAGGAGGAGACGAATGAGTGGTGGTCGTATGACCAGCAGAAAGATACGACATATAAGAACGATAAGGTGAAGATAAAAATAAGGCCCTCAAGGGTTACGCTTTCCCAGTATGCGTCGGTGCTTTTTAAGAGCCCTGAATACCTGTTCAAGTTTTGGAATTCAGTAAATCTGGTAATACCTATACTAATATTTCAGATATTAGTGGCGCTTGGGGCTTCATACAGTTTTGCGAGGTTTAAAGGGCGGCTTAAGGAGTTAATGTTCTTTGTATATATAATACTTATGCTTATGCCTTATCAGGTAACGCTTGTCCCCAATTTTATGGTGGCAAACTGGATGGGTACTCTTAACACGTACTGGTCAATTATTCTTCCGGGAATATTTTCGCCGTTCAGCGTGTTCATACTCACAAAATATATGAGAAGGATTCCGTCGTCATATGTAGAAGCCGCCAAGATGGACGGGGCGAATGAATGGAACATATTTACTAAAATATATATTCCGCTATGCAAGGGTGTAATAGTCTCTGTTGCAATTCTTGTATTTATAGATTACTGGAATATGGTTGAACAGCCGCTTATAATGCTCTCAGATGCGGATAAGCATCCGCTTAGCGTGTTCCTCGCGCAGATTAATCAGGGAGAAGTCGGCCTTGCATTTGCGGTGGCTTCAATATATATGATTCCGTGTATTCTTTTGTTTTTATACAGCGAGGAATACCTTATAGACGGAATAACATATGCCGGCGGGCTTAAAGGTTAGAAGGGAAGGTGAAAGTGAATAATGGAAAAACTAAGAAACAGAAAAGAATGGATTAAAAACGCTATAATAATATTTCTTATTGTTATGCTTATTCTTACATTCTGCTCGGATTCCATTATGAATATGTATTTGCCGGAGGTATCGACAGAAGCGGTTACTTCCGGGAAGATTCAGGAGAGTATCAGGGGTACGGGAGCGGCAGAACTTAGCAAGGGGTATCAGGTTAAACTAAAGGAGAGCAGGACTATAAAGCAGATTAATGTCAAAGTAGGGCAGGCTGTTAAAGTCGGAGATGTGCTGTTCACGCTTGAGCCGTCGGATGGAACCGAGCTTGATACGGCCAAAAGCACCTATGTCGAACTGCAGGCGGAGTATCAGAAGAAGCTGCTTGGCACGGACTACAGTTATGATAAAGAAAAACTTGCCATTAAAAATGCCAAAGATGATTATGATAAGGCTGTAGAATCATTAAACGGTATTGACAGTAAAAACGCTGCGATAGCAAAGAAACAGCGAAAGCTGGCGAAATATGACGCTAAGATTACAAAATATGAGAACAATATAATCGCATACGATGCCGAAATAGCTGATTTATCGGCAAAAACAGATGTGGCTACGCTTCAGGCCGACCTTACTGCGAAACAGCGCACGCTGACAACTCTTAAAAATGAGCTGACTGACATTGAAGCTGATTTGGCTGCGCTTCAGGCACAGGGAGGCGATCAGGCTGCCATAGTGGAGCTGCAGCGACAAAAACGCGACAAGGGAGTAGAGGTTACGAATGCCCAGAATGATGTAACATTTGCAGAAAATGAGGTTAAGAAAGCGAACGACAATATAAAGCTTCTTGACACTGCAAAGAGCAATAAAGAAAAGGCAAACAATAACCTCAACAATTATAAGGTTAAGCAGGCGACGTTGACAACAGAGATTGAGACATTAAAAGCTTCCGTTCCGCAAAAGTCCGAAGCTGAGGCGCTCGTAGCTGAGAAAGAGAATACATGGAACACGCTTGTGCTTGAGTATGAGAGCAAAAAGAGAGAGGATAACCATACTCAGGAGACAGAAAAGATTGAGCTTAATGCGGCGAAACAAAAACTTATTGCCCAGAAAAAGCTTGTCGAAGACCTCATGGCCGATTCTGTAAAAACTGAGATTAAGGCGGAACAGGAAGGACAGGTTGCCAATATTGCGGTTGCGCCGGGCGATATTTCGCAGCCTGAAACGCCTCTTGCGGTTATCGCATCCGACAAAGACGGATTTGAAGTCAAGGTATCGGTTACAAAAGAGCAGGCCGCAAAGGTAAAGACAGGACAAACTGCAAATGTTGAGAATTTTTGGGGTGATGTAAAAGCGGCAGTAGCGTCAATTTCGGCTGATGCTGAAAATCCGGGCAGCTCGGTCATAACATTTGCCGTGTCAGGCGAGAACATTAACGAGGGTGATTCACTGTCAATATCTATAGGCGGTGAGAGTAAAATGTATGATTTGGTAGTACCGCGAAGCAGTGTTTTTGAGGATAACAACGGAAAGTTTGTACTAACACTTGACTCAAAAAATACTCCGTTAGGCAACAGGTATATTGCTACAAGACATGATGTTGAGGTATTGGCGCAAAATGATACAAGTGCGGCAATATCAACTGATTTGAATGGATATGAATACGTCATTGTTGCAGCGTCAGAAGCCATCACTCCCGGGGAACAGGTTAAACTGAAGGAATAGAAAGGCACGGTGGTAACTTGCGGGAATTAATATATAGGCATAAGCGGTATATAATATGCATAGTATGTGTATTGTGCATATTTGCCGGTAATATGTATAAATCGGGCCTAGTTGGCAGTATTTCCATGCAGAAGCCCGAAAAAAGATGGTCAGCCGACGGGGAAGACAGCGGCTATGCAGCCGCATATATGTCGGAGGATGAGGGAATTAATCTTGACACAATCAATTCCTTTAAAGAGAAATACAGGAGCACAATGCTTGAGGACTCGATTGAGATATCCGAAACTGCGAGGAATTATATTGATGCTTTCAGCTGTGAGGGGCAGCTTGAGATATTTAGGGATTTCGGAAAGAGCGGGTATAAAGTAAATGTGACTGCTGTTGGTGGAGATTTCTTTTATTTTCATCCTATGGAGCTGTTGTCCGGCAGTTATATAAGTGACAGCGACCTTATGCATGACCGTATTGTGATTGATGAAAACACTGCATGGAACCTGTATGGAAGCTCAGATATAGAAGGGAAAACATGTGTAATAAACAACAAGTATTATTACATTGCGGGAGTAGTTAGGGCTAACGATAGTAAAATATCTGAGAAAACATACGGCATCAGAAGCCGAATATTCATGCACTACGATGAATATTCGGGGACTGATGAAAATGAGAAAGCGATAACGTGTTACGAGACAGTATACCCGGAGCTTTTGTCAGGAAAGGCTGTAAAAGTTCTCAAATCTCTGTTTGGTATAGAAGAAAATACAGATCAGGTGGAGGGCGCTGTTGAAGAGGTTCAGTCTATTGAAGTGGTGGACATGAACAGAAGGTTTGGTTTTATGTCTTTATGTAAAGTTATCAGCCAGTATGGGGAGCGCTCTTCAAAGACTAACAGGATAATGTATCCGTTTTGGGAAAATGAGTGCAGGAGGACAGAGGATTTTGCCGCGATTGCCGTGGCGCTGAATATAATATTTGCCGCAATAGCATTCATAACATTGATTCCGACAATTGTTCAATTATATAAATGTTCCTTGCGGGGCGCAGATAGGTTAATAGCTAAAATAAAGGCAGTTAGGCGATGATAACATGTAAAAATAAAGGGAAATTTGTAATTTTCTGCACAAACACTTTCAATTATTTATATATTATTAATAAATGATATTGGGAGTATATTATGCAGGAAAAGAGAAAAGAAAACGCAAACAACTGTAGTTTTGCGAACATAAGGCCTATTATGGTGGATATGCCGTATCCGCCGATTCAGGTTGAACAGAGGAACACGGTCTATGCGAACCTGCTCAGCGCGGATTACTGCGGTTCCACATCGGAATTGTCCGCCATTACGCAGTACATTAACAATGAAAACCGTATTTCGTATGAGAGATGTTCTATGGCAAAAACTCTGCTTGGTATTGCAATGGCTGAAATGATGCACTTGCAAAAGCTCGGAGAGCTCATTTGTCTGCTGGGAGGGACAGTTGACTACACTGCAAGGATGCAGAACGGAAGACAGGTAATGTGGACGCCGAAATTTTTGGATATTCCGGGTAATGTAAGGCGTATGATTATGGCGGATATTGAGGCTGAGAAAGCTGCGATTAACCAGTACAGGATGCACATTAAGATGATTAATGACCGCCATGTTAACGCTGTGCTTGAGCGAATTATACTTGATGAAGAGTACCATATTATGATGCTTAAAACTCTGTTGAACGAGACGGCAAACTGTAATATTTGATATTACTAAGCTAAAAAAGCTAAAGGGGTGTATATTCAAGTCGGTTTATGGCTTGAATATACACCCTTTTCTGATATATAACAATACAAATAATACGGAAATTATATTATTAATATTTTATTATGATAAATATTAACATTAATACGAATCTATATAATATTCATTATTTGACGGGGAAATACACGCAGTATTTCTCATATCCTATTCGGTTAAGCGGTATGAAATGTATACCTGACGGCTGGTTTACTGTCTTAAAGTCATTTTTCCAGCTTCCCCATTCACGCTCGTTTTCATGTACAAGAATTTTGTCCGGTGTGTCCCCGCCTGTATACAATATGCGCTCTTCTTCGCACAGGCCTGCGAGCACCTCAGGGCCGTACATAAATGCAACCATGTTTTCATCGTCAGGAAGAGGGTAGGTCCTGATGCCCATTTTCATTGTAACACAGATTACGTCGCCGTTGTTGAAAGTATCATGTATGTTTACAAAACAGCTGCCCTCTGCCGCAGTTGCGATTAACTTATTGTTAAGCTCAACAGTGGCCGGCTCGGTAATCCATTCAGGAATGCGAACATTAACACTGAGCTCTGCTGCGGAATCAGTCTCAATCTGAAGATACACGCAGAGAGTATCGGGATTATGCGGGTATTCAGCAGCCGTCCTGTTCACAGTCTGTTTGCCATTGCTAGTGCTTGACAGGTGGAAGCTTCCGGTAAGCGGGTCTCGCCTTTGCATAATTTTTACGGTTTTACCGCCGACGGCAAATGATGCATCCGAGTCAAAATATAAATTGACATATATGTCGGATTTGTCCTGATAATACATATAACGGTTTAACGCCGAGTTAGCCTGGACCATTGAACCGTGGCAGCAGAAAAAGTCGTTTGTTTTGCTGCCCCATCCTTTCCTCGCACCTGCGCGCATAGGCAGGAAATAAGCTATAAGGCCGTAATCAGGGGATTCAGGTGAATATCCGTTAGTGTGTTCCCAATGCCAGTAGGTCTGTGCGAGAACTCCGTTGTACAGGTTTCTTTCTATGTAATCTGCATATTTTGCATCCCTCGTCCATCTGAACAGGTAATCTGCAAGCCTCATCATATTATATACTGTGCAGTGCTCCTGAGTTTTGAGGCCGAGTCTTGCCGACAGTGAATTTTTAGGACTCCATATCTCGCCGTTTGTCTGACCGCCTGTTGCCAGCATTCCGCGCTCCGTCACAGCCGAGTTCCAGTATGCGGTAACTATATCCCTGTATTTTTCGTCTCCTGTTACATTGTATGCCTCGGCCGCTGCGATAACCTCCGGTATGGTAGTATTTGCATGCATGTTAGTGAGAGGGTCCTCACCGTTGAGTAGAGGGATGAACAGACGCTGTCTGTAATAACGCTCAATAAGGGTTTTATACTTGTCTTTTCGTGTAATGTCGTAGAGCTGTACCCATATTTCAAGCATGCCGCCCGTCTCAAAGTCGAGAATATTATCCATCTGATTCCTGTCGAATCTTTCACTCCACTCATAAAACCAGTCGGCAAAATTATCGGCTACAGAGAGAGCGGTCTCATTTCCGGCATAGCGATACATATCGACAAGTCCCATGAACGTCTTGTGAATTGTATAATGCGGAGCCCATATTCCGTGGCCGTCAGCTATGAAATAAAGATATTTTTCAGGTATTGAAGCAACCCATTTTCCGCCGTTTGATTTTTGGCATTCGGCCAAACGCTCTACAATAACGTCTGCCTTTGCTTTCAGCTCCATATCTCCGGTCTCGGCGTAATGCATTGCCGCCGCGGAAAGCCAGTGTCCCAGAAAATGCCCCCTGAGCTGACAGGTAGGCGATTCCCATCCGCCGTGGATGTCGCAGGGAATGTTTGCGTCATGTGTTATTGCGGCCTCGAGCTCATAATTATACAAAAGGTTTCTTGTAGTGAGCTCCATGAGGTAGGCGCGGTTATCTCGCTCGTGGCGCTTAAGCCTTTCATCGTAGATCGACACTTTGTCGAGAGGCAGCTCCGCGAGGGGAGATAAATTATTTGTTTCCTGTTTTAGGTTTTCAGCCATAATTATAGTTCCTTTCCGTTTAATTGTTTGTCTTAATGACTATTTATTAAATATATTATCGTTTAATATATTATTGCTTTTATTTTGCATTAATTGTTTTAACACGCCGCTGTATTCAATGGTTCAGCACGCGTTTTGAAAAAGCGTTCCTGTATTCGGTAGGAGACATTCCCGTCACCTTTTTATAGCTTCTCATAAAATTGTGGTTGTCCGAGTAGCCTAATATATATGAGATTTCCATTATAGTAAGGTTGGTGTCCGTCAGCAGGAAATTAGCCTCCTCTATTTTTCTGTTAATAATATATTGCTTCAGCGTCTCGCCGGACATTGATTTGAACATCTGTGAGAGGTACTTCTCATTATAACCGAACTTGCGCGCAATTGAGCTGACGGTTAGAGGGGTGTGTATGTTGTGTTTAACATAGTCCTCAATGTCGTTGTAAAGTTGTTTTCCGGTTCGTCTTGCATTATCTTGAACGGGACTCTGCGTAACATCGTCATATACCTTGCACAGTATTGCCGAGGTCATATAGTTGAGCGTACGATGTGGAAGGCTGTTGCGGACGGAATCCTGCAGCTGCTTCATAAGTATTATTATTTTTTCAGGATACTTTAAAAATGAATATGCAGGTATAATGATTGAATCCGTGTTGTAGTCGTCAAACGACCTGCAGTTTTCAAGTCCGAAGTGAAGCCAGTAAAATGTACATGCGGAGCTTTGGTATCCCCTGCGCGTGTTGCCGGGCGGCGGAACAGGCGGAAGAAGAAGCATCTCACCTTTTTCAATTCTGTACCGGCTGCCGTTATGTTCTATATATAATACGCCGTTTGTTACAACAAAAAGCTCATAGTCGTCGAGATTGAGATGCGCATGCTTCCAGTCTGGTGAGAGCGATTCAAACTTACCGCACATATGGTAACAGACCGGAGTTACAATAGGAATTGTATAATGATTCAATGCGTCCACCTCCCAACAATCACATTTTGACACCGAACACATGCTTATGTCAAGTAAATATACATTTAAAATAACAAAAAGACACCTAAACAATCATTTTACTTATACAATCAAATATCCTGTATTAATTCACCGGATAAAACTATGCCTGAGCTGCTGTATATTTCTGGAATATGTATGTAGGAGGCCCTGTTAAAATCATATTTATTTAATAGGATGTCTCTGGCGCGTTTTAAAAAATAGGTACAGCAGTATGTAAGGCAGTCCGCAAAAGCGTCTGAATTTCCAGCTCGCAAGTGACGGATGGCTATATTGATTTTTGGTTCAATTTTTTGAAATATATTTTTTTTATTATCATAATATGCTATGTAGTGGCCGAATTCGGTAAGGCTGAAAGTCCCTTTTAATATAATCCGTAACGGCTCTAGTTCAATGTGTGTTAAAAGGGTTTCGATAATTTCAATGAAGCAGTTTAAATCCGGGTCTGCCAGATTTTTATCCAGCTTGTCCAACTCATCCGGAGTAAAATTTGGGGCGGCAGATAATGCGGCTGGATGGATAATCAGGACTAAAAGCTGCAGGGAATGAATATACTGAAGCGCCTCGCGTGTCCGTCTTGGGTTTGGAAGCATCTGGCTGACTCTGGAGTCGTCAGGCTTTATAGGTATAGTTCCTCTGGCATTAAATATTTTTACAATACCTCTGCGCTGTAGCTCCGCCAAAGCTTTTCTTAAAGTAGATAAACTTACCTCATAACTGCAGGCTAGCTGTTTTTCAAAGGGCAGAAGTTTTCCGACAGGGTATTCTCCGCTGCCGATTTTCCTAGTTAAATCACTGATGACTTTTGAGTAAAGATATTCTTTGCCGCGTTTTGGGTCCCATGAGAATTTAGGTTGTGACGAAGGGGGGCATTGGGGCGTGTTATCTGCCAAATATTTTAGTACCTCTTCAATTAATACCGTAAATCTTTGCCCTAAAGCGGTCAATGCACTATATTTTACAAAAGGGTCGTTTTCTTTCATAAGACCGACGATAGTTCTTGTATCTTCACTGTAATCCCTGTTAAATATATCTGCAAAATACGGACATTTTTCAGTGAAATAACAAAGGCTGTTGTTAAGTTCAAAATTCGAGTAGATATTGCCAAGTAAGGGATTACCGCCGATATCCAGTATTTCTTTTAAGAAATGGGATAATATTCTCCAGCCGCCGTCAGCAAGTCCCAAACCGGATATTTTTACAGCTTGTTTATAATGAGGCAATATCTCCAAATTGCAGTTTTGGGATGCAAACACCAGAAGCGGAGGAAGTAATAAAGTATATGTTTTATATGTCTGTACAATTAGCTCCCTGTCCGCCAATATTTTAAGCAACATATTTTGGGATTCGTATGTAGCTGCACATGATATGACCATAGGCGCATGACGTGGATGGACGTCAATCAGACCGTCTTTCTTCAAAGCGTCAAAAACAAGCCTGATTGTTTGTCGGCTTACCTGATATTGATTGCAGAGTACCCTTGAAGAAGGGAGGCGGGTCCCGGAAGGTATTTGGCCGTTTAAAATGCGCTGCCTGATTTCCTCATAAATAAACGAGCGCTTGGTTTCATATTTCATATATTAATCTCCTTTTATAATAACTATTTGACTTTTGTATAATCTTAATTATACGTTGTATATTTAAAATTGTCAGCTAAAAATCGTCAAGCTATTTGCATATCTGTCCAAAAAAAATGTTGCCATCGTGTAGAAAAAGTATATATAATATATGTAACTACAGTCTATACATAGGGACTGACAGTAAATGTAATAAAAGAAAGTGACATTTTATTTAACAACAGATAAATTAATAGTATAGTGTTAAATGTGTTAAATAAATATTTGTGGATAGTCTGGTGAGTGTAATGAAAAAGAAAAATAATAAAAAAGTGACAGCAAAAAAATTTCCTGTGTTTTTAATCATAATCGTTGTTTTTTGTATTTTGGGCAGCGTGGTTATTTCCGTATCGCACAAAATATCGGATGAAATGTCATCGGCATCAATTCAGAACTTAAATGAAAATCTGGATTTAATAAAATGTACCATAGAGTCGATTTGGAATAAGGAAGCGGAATTTCAGAAGCTTATGGCACAGGAAATTGCTGCGAGGAAGAACGCTGAGGATTATATACGTTCCTATAAGAGTAATAAAACAATGGTTAAGATTGCTCTAATCCCCGCAGGAGAGAGCGAAGGAATTTCCAGTACAGGAGAAACATTTTCAGAGGATGGCTTGGAATTTTCTTCAAGCAGTACACTGGGGGGGCTTGAGGTTTCACAGTCCTATATCAATTATATGGGAACATGGGCGTATACGATTAGGTGTCCTGTTGTAAAGGACGGCGTTAAAATAGGCATGTTATATGTTGAATATACCTATGACTCGCTTGACAAATCGCTTCCGGAGGGATTTTACAACAAACAGGCCATGCTCTATATTATGGACGCAAAAACCGAAAGATTTGTTTTAAAGCCAAAAGGGATGGGTGAGCGGAATGCGGGACACCTGAATTTGGAGGATTTCTATAGGGCTAATAATATTCATGAGGAAACGCTCAAATTTGAAATTGAGAAATGTGTACAGAATAAAAAGAATATCATGTTTTATCATGATATACGCGGTAAGAGCGCGTTGAACTTCATTTGGATGGTAAATGACGGGACCATTTGCCTTACAGGTTATGTGCCGACGGATGCAATTCAGCAGGAGAGCAAGACCGTAAATTATAATATTTTTATCGTTGTGACTGTTCTGACCGGTGCATTTATTATGTGCTTTGCGCTGTATTACCTGAATCAAAGGAAAGAGAGAAGGAACACGATTGAGCGTGAGGAGGAAAGGGAGAGCTACAACAAACAGTTGAAAGAAGCGCTGCATGCGGCAAAGCTGGCGAGCAATGCAAAGACGACATTTTTGTCGAACATGTCACATGATATACGCACGCCTATGAACGCTGTTATCGGATTTACAACCCTGCTTTCAAAGGATGCAGAAAATCCTGATAAAGTGCGGGAATATACAAAAAAAATAATGGCGTCGGGCCAGCATCTGCTCAGCCTGATTAACGATATTCTTGAGGTTTCAAAGATTGAGAGCGGCAAGGTCGTGCTTACTGAGGAGGAATTTGCCCTTAATAGTCTGGTATCTTCAATTGATGCGATAATTCGGCCTATGGCAAGTGAGAAAGCACAGGAATTTCATGTTGAACTGACTGATGTTAAGCACGAGTATTTTTTGGGCGACGAGACGAGAATTAACCAGATTCTTATCAACCTGCTTTCAAACGCTGTAAAGTATACGCCTGACGGAGGTAATATATGGTTCCGTATTATTGGGCTCAAGCAGTATTCCAGCCAGTTTGAGCGTATCCGTATTGAAGTTGAGGATGACGGATACGGAATGACAAAAGAATACCTTAAGACAATTTTTGACGTATTTACGAGGGCGGAAAACAGTACGACAAACAAAGTTCAGGGTACAGGACTCGGAATGGCTATTACTAAAAATATTGTGGAGCTGATGGGAGGAACAATTGAAGTATTCAGTGAGGTTGATAATGGAAGCCTGTTCAGGGTAGAGATTGAACTGCGTATATCGGAAAGTCAGGCAGACATAATGTTTTGGGAAAAAAGCGGTATATCTCATATACTGTCTGTCGACGGAAATGTGCGGGAAATCCAAAACATTCAAAATCTTATGGGTGATATGGGAATTTCAATGGACATTGCGCTTCAGGCGGATGAAGCTCTGCGTATGATACAGGATGCGCGCGGTACCGATGAAGAATACAATATGGTGCTGCTTAATTGGAGTACACTTGATAAAAACGGGCTTGATATGGCGGAAAAGTTAAGGAAAGCGCTGCATGAAAAATCTTTCCTGCTCATTATGACAGAGCACGACGAGGATAATAGTGGGTACATTGAGGGACTGCTCCGGTTTGGATATACGGGGGTGCTTGAGAAACCGGTTTTTGTGTCGGATCTGAAAGAACTTGTAGTGGAAATAATGGAAGAAGAGTCTGATGATAACATGAACGCCGATGATGACGGAGAAAATAGCCTGCAGGGGTTACATTTCCTGGCCGCTGAGGATAACGAGATTAATGCAGAAATTCTGTCAGAGATTTTGGCCGTTGAGGGTGCAGGATGTGTAATTGCTGAAAATGGGCAGATAGTGCTTGAGCGGTTTAAGGAGTCTGAGGAGGGAGAGTTTGACGCGATTCTTATGGATGTACAGATGCCGGTCATGAACGGGTACGACGCAACTAGGGCAATCAGGGCACTGGAGCGGAAAGATGCAAGTGAAATTCCAATTATTGCAATGACTGCAAACGCTTTCGCCGAAGATGAAAAAGAAGCGTTGAACTCCGGGATGGATTTTCATCTTGCTAAACCGGTTGATGTGGAGTTATTAAAAAAAGTTATAAATAGATATATCCGTAATGATAAATCTGACGAGTAATAGGATGAAGATTAATAAAGGATAGAAAAGTAATTAATTAGAGTTGAAAATAAAGGAAGTGGTGTTGATATGAATAGAAGAAATAAAAAAAATTTTTGCAGAATTATTGCCGCATGTATGACGGCTGCGGCGCTGACGGTTATTGCGGCCTGTGGAAACGGAGATGAAACAGACGTGAATTTGCTGGATTCAAAAGAAAGCAATGACCGAATCGTAACTCTGTTCAGCCCTATGGAAAAAATTGAACCGGATGCTGAGAATGTTGCGAGAAGCGCGGCTGATAAAACAATCCTCATGGCCGAAGAACAGCTTGGTGTTACTGTAGATTTTGTTACGTACACAGCGGAAGATTATCAGGATAAGTCTTATGATGATGTGGCGATGGACAGGGCGCGTAACAATATGGATGATTTATATCTATTGAATCCGGACACTATCAGGATGCTGGGAGAAGAGGGGAAACTGATGGATATGTCGGGCCTAGCATGTTCAAAAAATCTTCGGGACGTTGTGAAAGAGGCGAATACAATTGACGGAAAACTCGTAGCTATTCCACAGGAAGTTGTAGCCTACGGACTGTTTATAAACAAAGATATGTTTGATAAGTATAATATAGAACTGCCGGAAACGCCTGATGAGTTTTTGGAATGCTGCAGGGTATTTAAGGAAAACGGCATTGACACTCCGGTAGGTGCAAACCGCTGGTGGCTTGAAACTTTTGTACTTGCACAAGCCTATGCGGACCTGTATAATGGTGGGAACACGGAAGCCGAAATAGAGGCCCTCAACAACGGTGAGAGCAAATACAGTGATTATATGCGCCCCGGCTTTGAGTTTCTTAAAAAAATGATGGATCTTGGCTATATTGACGCCGAGAAAGCCATTGTAAGCGAGGCTATTGAAGGCGAGGGAGACGATTTCCTCTCACAGAAAACTCCAATTGTAATGGCATACTGGGGTGCGGCTAATACAGAAACCGCTTACGGTAAGACTGATTTTAACATGTTGGTTATCGGCTTTCCGAGCAGTCGCGGACAGATGCCGGTTATGTCTATGACGGGTTACGGAGTTGGAATCAATGCGGAACATGCCGACGATGCGATGCGCGTCATGGATGTTTTGCTTTCTGATGAAGCGCTTCAAGTTTATGCCGAAACAAACAAGGTTATATCTTCTTCAAAAAATGTAGAGGTGGACTGTATACCGGCGCTTAAACCGCTGAATGACAAAATAGAGGCGAATGTTTATGTTCTGGGCGCGAATGCGGGAATGAAAGTGGAGCAGTGGGGAAATACGTGCCTTATAGTGCGCAAGCTGTTAAACGGCGCCACTGTGGATGAGTGTATGGAGGAATTTGACAGGCTTCAGGAAGACTCTTTGACCCGTTAAGTCTTGACTATTTATTTATATAATATTTGGAGGAAACAAAATGATAGCAAAAAATATGGTTGATTATGTAAAAGGCAGCTCTGTTATTAGGGCTATGTTTGAGGAGGGCAAACGTCTGGCGGATATATACGGCGCGGAGAATGTATATGATTACAGTCTCGGCAATCCGAGCGTTGAGCCGCCTGCACGGGTAAGGGAGGCAATGATTGACATTATACGGGATGAAGACCAGAACCTTGTCCACGGGTATATGAACAATGCCGGTTATGAGGATGTGCGTGAAACTATAGCACATTCGCTAAATAAAAAATTTGGAACATCGTTTACGTCAAAAAATATACTTATGACTGTCGGTGCGGCCGGAGGTCTTAATGTTATACTTAAGACGCTTATAGACGCAGGGGATGAAGTCGTTACGTTCTCGCCATTTTTTGGTGAGTATAGGAATTATGTCGCGAATTTTTCCGGCAAGCTTGTTGCAGTACCGCCCACTGAAGATTTCATACCTGACCCTGAACTTTTTGGTGAAGCCCTTACGCCTAAGACAAAAGCCGTAATTATAAACAATCCTAATAATCCTACCGGAGTCGTATATTCTGAGGAAACAATAAAAAGTCTGATGGCTGTGCTTGATAAAAAACAGAAAGAATACGGAACATCAATTTATCTTATTGCCGACGAGCCGTATCGTGAGCTTGTATACGACGGCGTGCAGGTGCCTTATCTGACAAAGTATTATGATAATACAATCGTCGGATATTCATACAGCAAATCCCTGTCGCTTCCGGGAGAGCGTATAGGCTACCTTGTGATGCCAAACGAGTTGGATGATTTTGAAAATATTGTTCAGGCCTCCGGAATCGCAAACCGTATTCTTGGATTTGTAAATGCTCCTTCGCTGATTCAGAGAACCGTGGCAAAATGTGTGGACGCCGAGGTTGATGTAGAAGCTTATAATTATAACAGGGAGCTTTTATATAACAGCCTGACCGATATGGGATTTGAGTGCATAAAACCCCAGGGAGCATTTTATCTGTTTGTGAAAGCTCCCGGCGGGGATGATAAGGGATTTTGTGAAAAGGCGAAAGAATTTAATCTGTTGCTCGTTCCGGGCACGACATTCAATGGCCCGGGTTACGTGCGCATAGCATACTGTGTGTCCCCTGATATGATTAAGCGTTCGCTGCCTGCGTTTGAGAAGCTTGCGTCGTTTTACAATTAGTTCAACAGCGCAATTTGAAACGGGTTTAAATTAGCTCAGTTTGGCTAGACTTAAAACTCCAAAAATATATATAGAAAGAAGAATTTATATGGCATTGGAATGGAAAAAGAACGTGAGGGAGGTAACGCCTTATATACCGGGCGAGCAGCCTCAGGAGGGTAAGCTGATAAAGTTAAACACTAATGAGAACCCTTATCCGCCTGCACCGGGCATTAAGAAGCTTATTAGTGATGCTGATACGGAAAGGTTCAGGTTATACCCGGACCCTGACGTTACGGAGCTTGTGGACGCGCTTGCAGAGTACCACGGGGTAGGCGGTGATATGATATTTGTCGGCGTGGGGTCTGATGACGTGCTTGCTATATCATTTCTGACATTTTTTAATTCGGACAAACCGATATTGTTTCCGGACATTACATACTCATTCTATGATGTGTGGGCAGACTTATTTAAGATAAAATATGAGACGCCTGCGCTTGGTGAGGATTTCACTATTAATACGAAGGATTATATTAGGCCGAACGGAGGAATTATTATTGCCAATCCAAATGCCCCTACTTCGGTTGCGATGGAACCTGCCGCAATACAAAGTATTGTGGCGTCAAACGGCGGCTCTGTCGTCATAATAGACGAGGCATATGTTGATTTCGGTGGGAAGAGCGTGCTTTCGCTTACGGAAAAATATGATAATCTGCTTGTCGTGCGGACTTATTCAAAATCGAGGTCAATGGCAGGCATGAGAATAGGTTATGCAGTCGGGAATCCGGAACTTATTAAGGCTCTTAACAGCGTTAAGGGCTCATTTAATTCGTATACCATGAATATGCTGTCCATTGTTTTGGGAGTGGAATCGCTTAAGGATGAAGAGTATTTTAGGTCTGTAATAGGAAAGATAATTAATACAAGGGAAAAGACAGGGGTGTCGTTGGAAAGACTTGGTTTTAAGGTACTGCCTTCGCTGACTAACTTTCTTTTTGCCACGCACGAAACGGTTCCTGCAAGTGTTATTTTCGAGGAACTCAAAAAGGAAAATATATATGTGAGATATTTTGACAAGCCCTTGATTGATAATTTTCTCAGGATTACTATAGGGACAGATGAGGAGATGGATATATTTTTGAAAAAGATTGGGGGTATAATAAAAAATTTTAAAAAAATGAAAAAAGGTGTTGACATTTGAAATAAGATATAGTAATATATGTCTTGCGTCAAGGAAAGGTCAGTAACACTGGCTACCGAAACAGTATGCCGGGGTGTGGCTCAGTTTGGCTAGAGTGCCTGATTTGGGATCAGGAGGTCGCAGGTTCGAATCCTGTCACCCCGATTTTAAATTATCGGTCTTGGCGGCAAGAATATAATATATATCATGCGGGTGTAGTTCAATGGTAGAACACTAGCCTTCCAAGCTAGGTACGTGGGTTCGATTCCCATCACCCGCTCTTTTCTTTTGTTAAAAACGCGTTATTTGATATAATGACTGACTATCTATAATGATGATATCCATTAAGCCATTTTATGTCTTTATGTATATCATCATTATTATTTTTGCAATGAAATATAAGTTTTTTGCACTGTATTTTCAGTGAAGACTATCTTATTATTACAAATAGTAGTAAAATTTATTATAATAAATAAAAATAGGAGGGTTTATTTATGAGAATTATTAAAAAGAGTATGGCTTATGCTCTTGTGGCTGCAATGATTGTGACATTGGCTCCGGCTAACAATGCAGGCGCGGCCAAAAAAGTTAAGCTTAATAGAAAGACGGCTACTGTATTTGTTGGAAAGACAGTTAAAATTAAGGTGCAGAATGCTAAAAAGACCGCAAAGGTTACATGGAAATCAAGCAAGGCAAAAGTAGCTAAGATTAAGAAGAGCACAAAGAAAGGCAACGCTTCTGCTACTATAGCGGGCGTTAAAGAAGGAAAGTCTACAATAACTGCAACAATTAAGACCGGCAAAAAGAAGAGTTCCGTTAAGTGTAAGGTTACTGTAAAAAAAGCCGTTACGGTTCCGGCAGTTTCACAGGGTCCGGTCGTTGTGCCAAGCGCACAGCCGGCAGTAAGCACACAGCCTACGGCTACAGTGCAGCCTACACAGGATGTTCCAAAAACTACGCCGACAAAGAGACCGTCGCCTACGCCGAAACCATCGCCTACACCGTCGCCTACGCCGATGCCTGTGGATGAGTTTGAATTTGAGGCGGTTAACAACGGTATTCCTATTGATGTGTCTACATATGAAAATATAGGCGGTAACGGTTCGTATAACAAAGATACGAAGCGTGTGGAGATTAATGATACGTCTGCAGCTGACGTAAGTCAGGGAACATGGGTACTTCCTGAAACTGTCCCTGTCATTAAGGAAGGCGACATTGTAACATTCAGGGTTCAGGGTTATAACTATGGAACAAGCGGATTCAGATTTTGGATTGGAAACGGAACAAGCGGAGGATGTACGCCGGTTCAGCTGTCAAATGAGATAGATGAGAATCTCAAAATTGGTGAAAATGGATATCCTGAGGTGGTTGAAGTTGAGGAAGAAGGAGAAAAAGTTAACAAGACTTTGAACCAGATGCAGCTTGTAGTTGACGAGAAGACAAAGGCATTTGACGTTACATTTTCATTCAAAGCGGGAACAAGCCAGAATGACACGCAGGGATTGTATCCGAATCTTACGCTGAAATATATTATGTCCGGTGGAACATCAGGATATATAGACGGACTCTGCATTCAGAACATCTATTATATTTCAGATGACGTAACTCCGCCAACGGATGACCCGTCTAATACAGACAAACCGTCCAACACGGATGCGCCGGCAATTGTAAAGAAAGTAGATTTTTCAACAAGCCAGCAATCACAGTACTATAATGCAGATGAAAATAAACTCGTATTTAATGACAGTGAAGGCTCGACAGAGTTATACTTAAATTTGCCTGAAGCAATAGCTGTGGGCAAGGAAGTAAAGTTTACTGTAAAAGGAACTTACACAGGAGATACAGGTTTCCGTTTATGGATAGGCAATGGTCCTAACAATAAGGCCGAGGCAGTTAAAGTATTCCCGGCAGATTTTAAGCAGGGTGAATTTGAAGAAACATTCACTATGAAAGCCCAAGAAGCATGTGAATATATAACAATTAAAGGAGTTCCGTCATGGGATGGCGGAAAAGGCTATATAGCCGGACTTGAGATTAATGAAATTGCTATTGCTTATCCGGAGGAAAGTTAGTCTGTATAGTTATTTAGCTTAATAGTTTACTTTTTTGTACAATTTATAATGCAGTTTTACGGATACCCCACGCATTTGGTGCGTGGGGTATCTAACGTAGTCTGGCGGCGCCAATTTGAACCCACCGAGTTCTAATTGGCGCCGTCAGGCTATGAAATAAATAGCGTAAATATAAATATGGAAACAATTAATAATGCATAATATTAAAAAATATATTTACAATTATAAGAATAGGATATAGTATATATAGTATGAAATTTTTTAGAATATGGCAGAGATAGAGAGGTATTGGTATAGTGTTTAATTATATTTCCGGGGAACAGATTCCTGTTGTCGCATTTATAGGGGTTATGTTCGCTTTTCTGGCTACATGTTTTTTTATAGGAAAATTTAATCAGTATCTTCCTAAAGATATAGGGAGGGATTACGCACATGATGGCAAGCTGTCGGCTGGTAAGCCGCGCGGTGCTGGATTTATTTTTATACTTGTATTCCTTGCAAGTGCGCTTATATTCGCTCCGGTGGACATGGAGATACTTATATACCTGATTCTGCTTTTTGCCGCTATGATGACGGGATTCCTTGACGACGCTTCCAAAGCGCCGTGGGGGGAATATAAAAAGGGGCTGCTTGACTTTCTGATTGCAGTTGTAGCTGCAATTACATATTTGAAGTTTAACACCAACAGCGTGTATCTTGCGCTGTTTGACGTGTCGTTTACAATCCCGCTTGTAATATATGGGTTATTGATTGTTGTGCTTGTCTGGGCTTCAATTAATGTAACAAACTGTTCTGACGGAGTGGACGGATTGTCGGGGACTCTGACAATAGTTACCGTGATGTCGATTTACGTAATATCACAGATGCTTGGCACAGGCGGTGGAATGAAATATCTTATTTTGCTGTTTGCGGTGTGTATATTAGGCTATCTGTGGTTTAACGCAACTCCAAGTAGGCTTCTTATGGGAGACGCCGGCTCGAGGGCTATGGGATTGTTCATTGCTGTAGCCATTTTAAAAACAGGAAGTCCGTTTTTGTATCTGTTGGTGGCAATTGTACTTATACTTGACGGGGGACTTGGACTTGTCAAAGTTTTCCTCCTCAGATTTTTAAAGATTCATATATTGAAAAATATCAGAACTCCCCTGCACGACCAGGTAAGAAAAGTGGGGGGATGGTCTAATACACAGACAGTCTTCAGGTTTGCCATTATACAGATAGTGGTTTCGCTGGCGACAATATATATGATTTACGTAATTAACGGTGGTAGATAAATTGAACAAAAATAAGATAATTTGGTTTATAGTTTTTCTTGGACTTGTCGCATTGACAATGTATACGATAATTAACGGCAGCAGCAATTTTTCATTTGAGGGATTTGTAAGATATCTCTCGGTTGCCAATCCTTATTGGATGGCTGCCGCTGTGGGCTGTATGCTTTTGTTTATACTTATCGAGGGCTTTAGCATTAAATATCTCACGGATTTTCTTGGTTCGCGTATAAATGTACGTCGGGGATGTCTGTATTCGTCGGCGGACATATTTTTTTCTGCGATAACGCCGTCGGCGACTGGCGGACAGCCCGCATCGGCTTTTTTTATGATGCGTGATTCTATTCCGGCGTCTGTGACGGCAATGTCGCTGCTTATCAATATCGCATTGTATACCGTATCTATAATTTTTATAGGCGCTTTATGCATTATATTTTCCCCGTCAACATTTCTTAGATTTGGGAATTTCTCAAGATTTCTGATAATCTGCGGTTTTATTATACAAACGGCGTGCGTTGTGACATTTGCGCTGCTTGTTTACAGGGATAAAATAATGTACAAAATTGCTGATAAAATTCTTGTAATTGCAAAAAAGCTGCATTTGGCAAAGCATGTTGAAAAGAAACGTAAGAAACTTGAAAAGAGCGCGCTTGAATACAAGGAATGTTCAAAAGCTATTAAAAATCATTTTGGAGTTATAGTAAGAGCGTTTTTGCTAAATGTTCTCCAAAGGATTGTGCAGATGGGGGTCACAGTGTGCGTATATATTGCTTCATGCAACAGTGTGGATAAAGTGGGGGAAGTTTTTGCGGCTCAGGGATGCGTTATTCTAGGATCCAATGCCGTGCCTGTTCCGGGAGCAGTCGGGGTGGCCGATTATCTTTTTTTTGAAGGATTTGACGATATAGTAAACGATAATCTTGTAAATCTTGAACTGCTGTCAAGGGGAATATCTTTTTATGTATGTATAATACTGTGCATTGCAGTTGTAGCAGTATGCTATATTACCGGCAGGAAAACAAAAAAATAAGGTTAGGGGTTTGGGATGAACGGAGACAAAATGGATAATATAATTGAGCTTAGAGGGATAAAAAAGTGCTTTGAGGGAAATGAGCCCGTTGTTGAAGATATTAACCTTACTGTAAAAAGAGGAGAGTTTGTAACTCTTTTAGGCCCTTCCGGGTGTGGTAAGACTACAACATTGAGGATGATTGCCGGGTTTGAGACTCCCACCGAGGGCGAGATTTTGCTGGGCGGTGAGGATATAAGTAAAAAACCGCCTTATTTGAGGTCAATAAATACGGTATTCCAGCGCTACGCACTGTTTCCGCATCTTAATGTGTTCGATAATATAGCCTTTGGGCTTAAATTAAAAAAATTAAATAAAAAAAAGATTGTAGAAAAAGTAGAGAAAGTTCTCGATGTAGTTGATATGGAGGGCTTTGAGAAAAGGAAGATATCAACTCTTTCAGGAGGACAGCAGCAGAGAATTGCTATTGCAAGGGCAATTGTAAATGAGCCTGAAATTCTTCTTCTTGACGAGCCGCTTGGAGCGCTCGACTTAAAAATGAGAAAAGAGATGCAGCTTGAACTCAAACTTATGCATGAGAGTCTGGGAATAACATTTATATACGTGACGCACGATCAGGAGGAGGCGCTTACAATGTCCGACAAGGTTGTGGTAATGGCTAACGGACATATACAGCAGATAGGAACTCCGGAAGAGATATATAATGAGCCTAACAATGCCTTTGTCGCTGATTTTATAGGCGAGTCAAATATATTTAACGGCGTAATGGCGGAGCCGCTCAAGGCACGTTTCTGTGACGCTGTGTTTGAGTGCCTAGACAATTATCCTAAAAATACTCATGTGGACGTTGTCGTAAGGCCGGAGGATATTGTCATAGTTCCCGAGGACGAGGGGCAGATTAAGGGCGAAGTCATATCTGTAATATTTAAGGGGATTCACTACGAAATTACAGTGCAGTGCGGAAAAAATGAAATTGTAATACAGCGCACGAAATCGGCTGAAGTCGGCTCCGTAGTAGGAATGTATATTGAACCCGACGGGATTCACTGCATGCCGTGCGGTACTCTTGTCAACTGCTATGAGGGAATAATATCAAAGAATAATACTGTTGAGTTCGGCGACGGTGTATTTGAATGCGATGTCACGATGCTCTATCCAGGTTCGCAAATTGACGAGAATGGAAATCTTATGACAGGCGGCGGTGAGTACATAGATTTGACGGGTGTTCGTGTAAAGGTTGAGGTGCCGGTCGACATGCCGGTTATGAGCGATGATGAAAATGAGGGCGGTGCGTGCGGTAATATCAATTCCCTCATATATAAGGGAGACCACTATAATTATCTCATAAAGACAAAGAGCGGGTTTGAATATGTGCTCAACGACGAATATCTATGGAACGAAAATGATTATGTAAGTATTGTTATCCCTAAGGAGGCTATTAGGCTTTCATTTTTGGAGTCGGAGGAATAATGAGTGAAAATATATTTTTCAAGGAAAAACCTGTGCATACCTTATGCGTTGTTTCTTGTGTTATTTGTAATTGCGCCTGTGCTGGTTGTTTTGTACTATGCGTTTACAAACGGTGAGGGTCAGTTTACGCTAGAGAATCTTGTGGGATTTTTTACTTCTGCAAACACTATCGGAACACTTATATACAGTATGGCGGTTGCGTTTGTAGTTACTGTACTTTGTCTGGTAATCGCTTATCCAGTCGCGTATATTTTGTCTAAAAGCAGGATTAAAAGGAGAAACGGGTTATTAATTTTGTTTATTATACCAATGTGGATTAATTTTACGCTGAGGGTAACTGCGCTCAAAGAAGTGCTCAGCGCAATTGAGGGGAATCTTGCGTACTATCCTTTTATCAACACTGTAATAGGACAGACCTATGATTTTCTTCCGTTTATGATTTTGCCAATATACACTACTCTAATAAAGCTTGACAAGGACCTTGAGGAGGCGGCTTCGGACCTTGGGGCTAATGATTTTAGGACTTTTCTTAAAGTTACGCTGCCGCTCTCAATGCCCGGGGTAATAAGCGGTATAATGATGGTGTTTCTTCCAGCGATGACTAATTATGTAATACTTGATATATTATATAACAGCACATATATTATGGGAAGTCTCATTGGAAGTTATTTCAGTGCATATAACTGGCACACCGGCTCTATGATTTCTATAGTACTGTTTGCAATCGTATTTGCCGCTACTCTTATTACTAACAAATATACTGATATTGATAATGCGGCGGACAGGGGGGCGATGTTATGAAAAAAATATTTGCGGCAGCATGGCTCGTCGCCGCGCTTCTTTTTATTTACCTTCCGATTATGCTTCTTGCGTTGTACAGCTTTACTACGTCGCCGCAGCTTGGCACGATAAGGGAATTTTCCTTTCATAACTATGTAACGCTGTTTACCACGCCTGAATTGAGGAAAATGATTATCGGTACGTTTACCCTTGCAGTTGTTTCTGCGCTCATTGCAACAGTACTTGGCGCTTCGGGCGCTATTGGCGCATTTTATTCAGGAAAACTGTCAAAAGCTGCAATACATGGGATGAACCATATACCTGTCATCAATGCAGATGTAGTTACCGGCTTCTCGATATGTATTTTTTTAATTGTTGTTCTCAATCTCAACAAAGAGACTTACATACCGCTTGTTATTGGACATGTTGTATTGTCAGCGCCGTTTGTCTATCTTTCTGTTGTGCCGAAATTAAAGCAGATGGATGAAAGTATATATGAGGCGGCGCTTGATATGGGGGCGACGCCGCTTAGGGCAATTGTCAAGGTTATACTCCCTCAGATACTTTCCGGAATATTTTCGGGATTTATGATTGCCGTTACGCTTTCGCTTGATGATTATTTCGTGGCAACTTACACAAAACCTGCGACATTTGACACTATAAGTACATATGTTGTGAATGCCACCAAGGGCGCCCAGACTAATATAAAGACGGCGTTGTGGGCGCTGTCTACGGTTATATTTATCGTGGTTGTGCTTGTCGTGGTGATTATGAATCTTATGGGCGGAAAGGAGAAAGACAGATATGAAGAGATTTAGCCTAATTTTCTTTTTGGCTGTAATTATGACTATCCTTTCTGCCTGCGGGGATAAGGAGGATGCCGACACGGTAGTTCTAAGGGTGTGCAACTGGGAGGAGTATATAGATGAAGGCGGCTGGGACGATGACGAGCTTATTGAGCTTGAAAACGGGCGCAATATAATAGGTGAAAATGCAATGTACCACGATTTTGAGGAGTGGTATTATGAGACATACGGAATTAAGGTTAAGGTAGAGTATTCATGTGCAGGAACAAATGAGGATTTATACAATCAGCTTACGCTGGGCGACGTATTTGATCTTGTCTGTCCTTCAGACTATATGATAATGAAGCTTATGGCTGAGGATAAGCTCGTAAAATTTTCGCCGGCTTTTTTTGATATTGAAGATGAGGAGAATTATTATTCCAGAGGAGTGTCGCCCTATATAAGGAAGATATTTGATGAAAATGAGATAGACGGAGAGTCTTGGGGCGAATACTCGGCCGGGTATATGTGGGGAACCACGGGGATTGTATATAATCCGGAGGAGATTACACGCACACAGGCATCAAACTGGGAGCTTTTACGTGATTCCTCCTATAAAAGGAGAGTCACGATTAAGGATAATGTGAGGGACGCGTATTTTTCGGCGCTCGCTGTATACAAAAGAGATAAGCTTTTGTCAGCTGAGTTTGTTGAAAGGGAGGATTACAGACAGGCCCTTGCAAAAGAGATGAATGATACGTCCGACGATACCATAAGCGCAGTGGAGGAAATACTTCGCGATATGAAAGAAAACGCATACTCATTTGAGACTGACAGCGGCAAGGCGGATATGGTTACAGGAAAAGTACTTGCAAATTACCAGTGGTCGGGCGACGCCGTATATACTATAGAACAGGCGTCTGAGGATGACGTCGAGCTGTATTATGAGGTGCCAAGTGAGTGCGGCAACCTGTGGTTTGACGGATGGGTAATGTTAAAGGCGGGACTCAAGGAAGATGCGCGCAAACAGCATGCCGCTGAAGCATTTATTAACTTTGTTTCGATGCCTGAAAATGTAGTAAGAAATATGTACTATATAGGCTACACTTCAGTAATCGCGGGATGTGACGATACCACGGTATTTGATTACGCGGATTGGTATTTTGGCGCTGATGATAATGAGGAGGAGACTATCGACTATGACGTTTCATATTTTTTTGGAGAAGAGGATGAGGTGGACGGCAGTTATGTGATAACGGCTGTTCCAGAGCAGCAATACGGCGCGCTCGGGGCGCAGTACCCATCGCTTGACATTATCAGAAGATGCGCCGTTATGGGGTATTTTGACGATGAGACGTATGAAAAGATTAATAATATGTGGATTAATGTGAGATGTTTTGATTTAAAATCTCTGTTCTGACTTCCGGCAAATGCCGAGAGCTGCATGTGGGCAGCATTGCTGATAAAGGGGACGACATAAATGAAAGAATTGAATTACAGCCATACTATAAAGGCCTGTTTTACCGGATATATAGTTCAGGCAGTTGTTAATAATTTTATCCCGCTTCTTTTTGTCTATTTTCATACTCATTATGATATACCGATGGGAAGCATTACATTTCTTGTTACTGCGAATTTTGGCATACAGCTTTTGGTTGATCTGCTGAGTGCGGGATTTGTGGACAAAATAGGTTACAGGCTTTCAATTGTGGCGGCGCATTTTTGTGTAGTGGCAGGATTTGTATTACTTGTCATATTGCCGGACTTAACGTCCAATCCGTTTATGGGAATAATGGCTGCCGTAACAGTATATGCTATTGGCGGGGGACTGCTGGAGGTAATCGTGAGCCCGGTTGTGGAGGCATGCCCGACGGACAATAAAGAATCCGTGATGAGCCTTTTGCACTCGTTTTACTGCTGGGGCCATGTTGCGGTTGTGGCTGTGTCGACGGTATATTTTGCTTTGTTCGGAATAGAGCGCTGGAAAGCGCTCGCATTGATTCTCGCGATAATTCCACTGGCTAACGGTATTATGTTTACGAGAGTGCCCATATATAAGCTGGTTGATGACGCGGACGGAGGACTTGGATTAAAACAGATTCTTTCGACGGGGGTTTTCTGGGTGCTTGTCCTTATGATGGCATGCGCAGGGGCGAGCGAACAGGCGGTCAGCCAGTGGTCTTCCGCATTTGCCGAGGCCGGGCTTGGAGTTGACAAAACGCTTGGAGACCTTGCGGGACCGATGTTTTTTGCCGTTATGATGGGCGCGTCGAGAGTATTTTACAGCAGGAAAGCGGACAGGATTAAACCGGAGGTTTTCATGGGTATAAGCGCTGTTCTGTGTATTGCAAGTTATCTTTTGATATCGCTGTCACCGCTGCCGGTACTATCGCTTGCCAGTTGTGGAATATGCGGATTTTCCGTCGGTGTCATGTGGCCCGGCACTTTCAGCATAGCATCGGCCGTTATGAGAAAGGGCGGAACTATGATGTTTGCATTTCTTGCGCTTGCCGGGGACCTTGGATGCAGCGGAGGCCCGACTTTTGTCGGCTGGATATCCGGAAAGAACTCGGACAGCCTTTCGTCAGGCATATTGGCGGCGGTGGTTTTTCCGGTGTTTATGATTGCGGGACTTGCGGCGCTCCGTAAGAAAATTGCCGGGAAACCGTCTGAACCGTAATTGAGGCGATTATTGGCTCCGGAGGGTAAAACTGCCGGCAATAATGTTGACAAATAAAATATGCTATAATATAATTTGATGAATATTATATGCAGTTCGTCCTGAACATTTTGTTTCGGATGGAGAATAAGGAGGAACTAAGATGGAGTTAGGCACCACATACAGGACCAAGCTGATGAACGATATCAGTGAGTCTGATATACGAAAAGAGGTAAGAATAGCCGGATGGGTGGAGAATATACGTGACCACGGCGGAGTTTCATTTATTGACTTACGGGATATGTACGGTGTAATGCAGGTAGTAATGAGGGATACAGGGCTTCTTGACGGAATCAGCAGAGAAGACTGCCTTTCAATAGATGGAGTTATACAGAAAAGGGACGAGGAGACTTATAACCCTAAAATTCCTACGGGAACCATTGAACTTGAGGCTCATAAGGTCAACATACTCGGAAAAGTGTATGCTAATCTTCCGTTTGAGGTTGCGACGTCTAAGGAAGTAAGGGAGGATATCCGCCTCAAATACCGTTACCTTGACTTGAGAAACAGAAAAGTGAAGGATAATATGATATTCCGCTCAAATGTTATCAGTTTTTTAAGGGAAAAGATGACTGAGCTGGGATTTTTAGAAATACAGACGCCTATACTATGCGCGTCGTCGCCTGAGGGTGCGAGAGATTATATTGTTCCGTCAAGGAAATATAAAGGAAAGTTTTATGCCCTGCCTCAGGCTCCGCAGCAGTATAAACAGCTGCTGATGGTATCGGGGTTTGATAAGTATTTTCAGATTGCGCCTTGTTTCAGGGATGAGGATGCAAGGGCAGACCGTTCGCCGGGTGAGTTTTACCAGCTTGACTTTGAGATGAGTTTTGCAACGCAGGAGGATGTATTCAAGGTCGGTGAAGAGGTTCTTACAAGTGCGTTTGAAAAATTTGCTCCCGAGGGTTATGAGGTGACTAAGGCTCCATACCCTGTAATCAGTTATGAACAGGCAATGCTTGAGTACGGAACCGATAAGCCTGATTTAAGGAATCCTCTCAGGATTATAGACGTGTCGGAGTTTTTTGACAGGTGTACGTTTAAGCCTTTCCAGAAAAAGACTGTCAGGGCGATAAATGTTCATGCGAAGCTCTCCAAGGGACAGCATGAGAAGATGCTTAAATTTGCACAGTCGATTGGTATGGGCGGACTTGGCTATCTCGAGGTTCTTGAGGACAAAAGTTACAAAGGCCCGATTGACAAGTTCATTCCTGATGATATGAAGCAGGAGCTGGCAGAGCTTGCGGGGCTTAGCGAGGGAGATACTATATTTTTTATCGCTGACAAGGAAAAACAGGCCAGCATGTATGCAGGGCAGATTCGTACCGAGCTGGCTCAGAGGCTTGGCCTTATTGAAGAGAAAGCCTACAGATTCTGTTATATAAATGATTTCCCAATGTATGAGTACGATGAAGAGGCTAAAAAGATAGGTTTTACACACAATCCGTTTTCAATGCCGCAGGGAGGTCTGGATGCGCTTAACAATAAGGAGCCCCTTGACATTAAGGCTTACCAATATGATATTGTATGTAACGGTATTGAACTCTCGTCAGGAGCGGTAAGGAACCATGACATGCAGATAATGAAAAAGGCGTTTGAAATTGCAGGATATGACGAGGAAGTATTAAAAGAAAAATTTGGCGCCCTGTACAGTGCGTTTATGTTCGGCGCTCCGCCTCATGCGGGAATGGCTCCGGGAATAGACCGTATGATAATGCTGCTTCGGAATGAGGATAATATACGGGAGGTTATACCTTTCCCTATGAGCGGAACGGCACAGGACCTTATGTGCGGCGCCCCGTCAGACGTTACCGAACAGCAGCTTCGCGAAGTCCATATTAAGGTCAGGGATTAAAGATAATTTTTTAATAGTAATGCGAATTAGCCATATATATAGCACATATGTTTATTTAATATATAAATATATGTGCTATAATTTTTTTCATAAAGAATGTATGGCAGCAGCACATAAATATGTCTGGGCGCATTCTTTGTTTTCGTATAGGAAATTATGTATCCTGTATGATAAACCTCACGGGGTTTAAAGAATTAAGAGAAGGAAAGGGTGTATGACAAATGAAAAAAGGAAGAATTATAGCATCAGCGCTTGTATTTGCTCTTGCAGCATCATCAGCCTGCGTTGCGGGAAATGAGGTTTCGGCTGCAAAGAAACCCACGCTTGGAGGCAAAACGCACAATGTCTATGTGGGGGAATCGGTTAATATTAAACTAAAGAACGGAAAAAAGAAAGCAAAGGTAACATGGAAAACTTCCAATAAAAAAATTGCAAAAATAACTAAGAAGACGGCCAAGGGCAATTCCGCAAGAGTTGTAGTTAAAGGCGTAAAAAAAGGTAAAGCAAAGATTACGGCTGTTTATAAGCTTGGAAAGAAGAAGACAAACCTTACATGCAGCATAACAGTCAGCGCTCCGGAGCAAAAGAGCGATACTGTCCTGACACCGCCTCAGGCGACCCCTGTGTCAACCGCCGTGCCTGTGCCGGCAGCGACTCCGACACCTGACGCGGGCGGGGTACAGACACCAAAGCCAACTGTAAAGCCGACTTCTAAACCTACGAATAAACCAAAACCAACGCCTACCCCTACGCCAAAACCGACGCCGTATAAGATTAATCCTTATAAAGTGGATTTAAGCGATTCATCTCTTGTAAAAGCAGAGAATGGCGGCAGCGCTGAATATAATACGGAAACCAAGGCGTTGGAGAGCAATATGGCGGGAATAACGGGATTTGTCGTTATGAATCCTGCTGTCGAGAGGAAAGATGAATACAAATATGTAGAAGTGACATATGTGTTAGAGGGCGGGGACGTCAATGCATATCTGGGAGATAAGGACCTTCAGGTAAACGTAGGTCAGGAAGCAGCAGGATGGTCCGGTGAGTTAAAGCTTAACGCATATGCTATGGGAGAAGAAGTTACCGTCTGCTTAAGCGCATATGAGAGCCTTGGCGAAGATGCATATATCAACGGGTTGAAATTTTTTAACTTTGGTGATGAAACCGTCATGTCAATAAAGGATATCACTTTCTATATGGATGGCAAGAAGAGCAAGCCTGACGATTTTGTGGCGCATACCCTTATAGAAAAGGAAGTTACAATAGACGGAGTCGCGTCTGAAGATGAAGAATGGCTTAGTGCTAAGGAATATAATTTTACAACGAAAATAGGGTGTTTGGATGGAGATACTAAAACTGATACGTCGGGAACCGTAAGATTCATGCATGATGCAGATAATATGTATTTCTTTGTCGACGTCAAGGATTCAAGCATAGACAACACTTCCGCAAATGAATTTGAGCAGGATGGACTGGAAATATTGTTTGATGAAGATAACTGCAGGAAGACCGGGTCGGGCTCGGCTGACTGGACAGATAACAAAGATGGCATACATTATCGTTTTACGGGGCTTGATAAGGATTCCGAATTGAAGACCGGACTTGTAGCTTCTACAAAGAACGGATTTGCCGGAGGAGGCGCCGAAGGTGTTAAAAAGACCGGTATAGACATAAAATATGCTCTTACGGATGAGGGCTATTCGATTGAGGCAAAGATTCCGTTTGCTGCGAAAAAGTCTGTCGGCGACAAGGTAAGCATAGATCTTATTATACAGGACTGCGAAGACGGGTTGAGAATTAATGAAATCTATCTTTATAATACGGAGGGTGCAAAGTCATACTGGGATAATGAAAATGCAGATTTCGGAACACTTATACTTGGAAAGAAAGCTGATTCACAGAATTAATGGTAAAACAGCAAAAAGTTTAGCTTTATGTTATTATTTTCCATATATTTAATTTTTTGTTTGTGGACAGTTTATAGAAAAATGTGTTATAATTTAGTTACACATGTTTGTCATATTAAACGGGTATTCGTGTAGTAATTAATGGAAAGGGAGATTAAGCAATGAAAAAACAGAGAGTTGTTGCTTCAGTCCTCGCACTCGCACTTACCGTGACTTCGGTATGTGTTTATTCAGGCGAAGCTGACGCAGCCAAGAAAGTTTCTATGAAATCTATAGCAGAAGTTTCAGTTGGAAAAACCGTTAAGCTTAAGATTAAGAATGGAAACAAGAAAGCAAAAGTAACATGGAAATCGTCTAAGAGTAAAGTTGCAAAGATTACTAAGAAAACGACAAAAGGTAACAAAGCAACGGCAACAGTAAAGGGAATCAAAAAAGGAAAAGCAAACATAACTGCAACCTATAAGCTTGGAAAGAAAAAGACTAAGCTTACATGTAAGGTTACAGTAAGCAAGAAGACCACAAGCCCGACACCTAATGTAAGCAACGGGCCGTTACAGCCGACGCCGCCTGTTGTTACAGCGGTGCCTACACAGACCGTTCCTACGGGTACTCCTGCACCGTCCGGCAAACCGACGCCTACACCGACGCCAAAGCCGACGCCAAAGCCGACTCCGTCAGCGGATGTGCAGATATATAAGACATATAAGGATATAGAGGTAGACGGAGAGATCGAACCTGCATGGGAGTTTGCAGATAAGATGGAAATCAAGAACTGGACGCCGGATTCTGACAGCAGTAAGGCACAGACTGCTGATGCATATGCCAAGATACTTTGGACTGAGAAGAATGTTTATATCATGGTTGAGGCGAAAGACCCTGAAATAGATTCTTCAAATGAAGCTGCTTACAAGCAGGATTCAGTCGAGCTCTTTGTCGACGAGTATGACTTCAAGGAAGATTGGGGCAAAAGCAATGAGTTCCAGTACCGTACGGTTCTTGATGAGAAAGCTGAGACTATAGGTTCCCTCACAGATAAGACATTCTGGGATGGAGAGGAAATCAAGACGGCGTTTAAGAAGACCGAAGAAGGTTATGTTGTAGAGTATGCAGTACCGCTTCATAAAGCTCCTGCTGAGAATGGATTTATCGGAATAGAGCTTCAGATTAACGACGCGCAGGGCGGAGAGAGAAACGGAACATGGAATCTTTTTGCAGACCCTGCAAACGGAGACGCTACGCCATATGATTCGACAATGGTATTTGGCGACTGCCAGTATGCAATAAAGAGAGAGCCAAAGGAGATAGTACTTAACTTCTCTGACCCTGACAGCACTAACATGGAGCTGCCTGACCAGTTCTCAGAACGTGATGCAAACGGCAACATTCCATATTATGATGAAAACGGCAACGTGGTATGTACTAAGACTATTGAGTCTCTTGATGACGGAACAATAAAAACTACTTACAAGGATGCTGACGGAAAAGAAATTGAAAAGCCTGTCGGAAACAAAAAGCCTACAGAGGAATATGCAACAATGAATACACAGGCCAGATACGACAGTGAGAACGGTCTTGTATATTGTGAGACAGCCAACAACATAGTTATATACTTCCCAGAGGATAGAAGGGTTCTTTTAAATGAAAAGGCTAAGATTGCTATCGAGGGAACATATACTGTGGATGAAGGTGCTGAGATTGCAGATGAAGATACTGTATTCAGAACCTGGATGGTTGATACTGAGAATAAGAAACTTACAGGTGACAGCCCGGTAACGACATCTAACCAGATTTATATTCCATATTCTGATATTAAGTCGGATAACGGAGAATTCAAGTGGGTTGGCGACCTTGAGGCGACCGGTCCTGACAAGGAGACTGCAGACGACGGATATCAGAGTGACGGAACATGCGATGCTCTTATGATTAAAGCGCCTAGCTGGAATGCAACAATCGGAAAGCTTGTACTTAAGAGCGTTGTTCTAACAGTATTTGATCCTGTAATTCCGGATGATAATCCAGGTAACCCAGATGACCCGGGTAATCCGGGTAATCCTGACGATCCCGGAGTGGAGGATATAGACGTTGTATTGTCAGCTGACACTGCACATCCGGATGAGGGTAAACCTTATTGGTATGTAAGTTCCGCAAACAATGTGTATAATGAGGATGGAAGCGTATCATTTGCACTTCCAAAAGCTCAGAATAATGGTATTGAATTCTACTTTGCAGCGGATAAGGCTGGTGTAGATTTAGCAAAGTATAGCAAGGCTGTTATTACGCTCAGTTCATCGGATGAGAATGTTCCGTTAAGGGCAATAGTTTCTAAGAGCGATAAGTTGTTCTATGATGAAAATATTGTAGTTGAAAATGGCGGTATAACCGCAGGAACAAACGATGTGTCTGTAGAGCTTGATTTATCAAAATGTCAGGCTGGGGATATAGGATACGGCGTAGCAATATCACATCGCGGTTGGGCTTCAAGTGTGGATAACCCGACTATAACGGTAAAATCTATAAAACTTGTAGCAAAAAAATAATTTAAATTCTTAAATGTAAGAGGCCGTTGCACTAATTCTGTGCACGGTCTCTTTTAGTTATACCCGGTATTTACGCAATTTTAGGATGTATTTAAAATAAACAACAATGTGTTAGTAAATTACAGAAGACAAAACATATATGTATGTGTATTGACATATCCTTGATATTTTTTAGAATATATCTTATGATATATAACAAATAAAATCATTAAAAACACTGATATATTATATCAAGTATTTGTTAGTAGTAAGCGGAGAATTGTATGGGAACAAGAGTTGTGGTAGGTATGTCGGGTGGCGTGGATTCATCTGTTGCCGCTTATCTGTTAAAGGAACAGGGGTATGAGGTTATAGGAGTTTCTCTTCAAACGCTTGGAAAAAGGGGAAAAGACATAGAGGATGCTGAATGCGTCGCGGGAACGTTGGGAATACCTTTTCATGTTATTAAAGTATGCGAACAGTTTGATAGCGAAGTAATAGATGCGTTTGTCGCTGAATATAAAAATGGCCGTACGCCAAATCCGTGCTGTATTTGTAATGCAAAGATTAAATGGAAGATACTTATTGAATGGGCTTTAGAAAATGGCGCTGACTATATTGCAACAGGCCATTATGCCCGTATTGACCGGCTGCCCAATGGTAGATATGCGGTGTGTAATTCCGTTACGGCTAAAAAAGACCAGACATATGCACTGTGTAATCTCAGTCAGGAACAGCTTGCGCATACTATTATGCCTGTCGGTGAATATGAAAAGGAAGATGTTCGTAGGATTGCAAAACTAATAGGAATAGAAGTAGCCGGCAAGCCTGACAGTCAGGACATATGCTTCATACCGGACAATGATTATGCATCATTTATTAGGGATAAAACCGGACTTGAGTGTGCACGGGGAAACTTTGTAGATATTGAAGGTAATATACTCGGTGAACATAAAGGAATATTCTGTTATACAATAGGACAGAGAAAAGGGCTTAACCTTTCAATGGGAAAACCGGTATATGTTAATAAAATAGCGCCTGATACTAATGAGGTTGTCGTAGGCGATGAAGATGTTATATTCTCTACAACCCTTGAGGCGGGAAACATTAATTACATGGGTGCTGATTCAATAAAGGCCGGAGACAGGTTTATGGCAAAGATACGCTATGCACATGCCGGAGAAATGTGTATGGTAACTTATGTTGACAGTAATATAATAAGATTAAGATTCGATAATCCGGTGAGGGCCGTGACGCCCGGACAGGCTGTTGTGATGTATAGCGGTCCATATGTTATGGCAGGAGCGGTTATTTTAAGATAGTACTTTAACTATATATTACAAATATACTTTTAAGTTTAGTAATAATATGTATCATAATTTTATATGCTTAAATTGATATGATTAAATTATATATAAAAATTTGCGGGTGATATAGATGACTTTAGATGATATAAGAAAAGAAATAGATGAGACGGATAGTGAGATGTTCAGACTGTTTGAGCGCCGGATGAAGCTTGCGGGAGAAGTTGCCGCATCTAAGCTTGAGACAGGAGATTGTATATATAAGCCTGAAAGGGAGCAGGCTGTCATTGACAGGTTCAAAAGCGGGGCCTCTAATGATATGAAAGGATATTTTGAGTCATTTATAAGAAGGGTAATGCTTATAAGCAGGGAGTACCAGTACAGCATAATCAGTAAAAGCGGGAAAAAATCCGGTAATTGTGAGGCGGATTGCGATGATGAAATTTCACTGTCGTTTTCATATAAAGAAGGCTGGCCGGATAATATAGTCACAGCTTTTGGAGACATGGGCGCGGTTGTTACGGATTTTAAAAAGGACGGCGATATATATACGGTATCTTTCAAAAATGATATTAAATCAGATAAATTGAGGGCGTTATTGACGCTTGTTGAATGTGAAAGTGTCAGCAGTGTATATTTTGGAAGAGAATAAAAGAAAGAAAATTGAATCTTTCATACTTCTATACGGTAGTATAATTAAAATAGGCAGATCCATAGAAACGGCTCTACCTATTTTATAAAAATTGAGCTACAGTGAATGTTCAGGTTTTTATAAGGTCAGAATATTTTCTTGCCATTGATATCATAATTTATATTAAAGTAAGAAAGTATAGTTGCGGCTATATCCGAGAAACTGTCACGCATATGATAGTTGACGCCGCCCTGAAGCTCTTTGCCGTATATTACAAGCGGGATATATTCACGCGAATGGTCGGTTGACTCTGTTGCAGGGTCGCAGCCGTGGTCTGCAGTTATCATAAGGATATCCTCATCACGCATGGCCGAAAGTATATCGGGAAGACGTTCATCAAAATAGTTTAAAGCTTTTGCATAGCCGTCTATGTCATTCCGGTGTCCATAAAGCATGTCATAGTCGACAAGGTTCGTAAAACAAAGTCCGTTAAAATCCCTTTTCATAAATTCAAGTGTTTTTTCTATACCGTCAGCGTTATCGGCAGTCCTCACATAATCGGTTATTCCGCGTTCTGCAAATATATCGACAATTTTGCCGACCGACAGCACATCAAAGCCGTGGCTTTTAAGAATATCAAGCATTGTTTCTGATGGCGGTGTGAGTGAGAAGTCATGTCGGTTTTTCGTTCTTGTAAAATTGCCCGGTTCGCCGATAAACGGTCTGGCAATAATGCGCCCAACACTGTGTTTTCCGTTCAGAATCTTCCTTGCTGTGCGGCAGTAATCGTAGAGTGTCTCAATGGGAATTACATCTTCATGTGCCGCAATTTGAAATACCGAATCTGCTGACGTATATACAATAGGAAATCCCGTTTTCATGTGTTCGTTTCCGTATTCTTTTATTACCTCGGTTCCCGAGTACGGCTTGTTGCATAGTATGTCTCTGCCTATCTGTTCAGTAAATTCGCTAATCACCTCATTAGGGAAACCTTCAGGGTATGTTGGCAGCGGCGAGGGTGAAATTACGCCTGCGATTTCCCAGTGACCTATTGTTGTGTCCTTTCCCTTGGACTTTTCGGCCAACCGACAGAATGAACCGCGCGGATTGGTACATTTATCGCCTATGTCAACACCGTCAATATTG
Organism: uncultured Clostridia bacterium; assembly: GCA_948472945.1. Classification (GTDB taxonomy): domain Bacteria; phylum Bacillota; class Clostridia; order Lachnospirales; family Lachnospiraceae; genus V9D3004. Next base: position 76,520 of record CAOKVX010000004.1, on the reverse strand, counting down.
AACAGCCCAAGTCTGCGCATGTTTGGCATACCGTTGAAAAACGGGCTTGATGCGGCTGAACGAAGAGTATTGCTTCCGGAATCTCCATATTCTGCGGCATCGGGAAGTTCGCCGATTCCTACGCTGTCGAGGACAATTAAAAATATGCGTTTCATATAAAACCCCCTTCTATAAAAAGTGTAGTCTATAAATATTGTTTCAATATATCTATAAAATATTATATTAAGCACATGAAGTTTATTAAGTGCATTAAGTCCATAAATAAATATATCGTATATATTAAAGTTAAATGCGTCGCAACATATTTCTGTTATACAATTATCTGCCAAATAAAGCCATTGAGTTATATATAGTATAATACAATAATAATTACAATGCAATTATTATAAACGCCAAAAATAAAAGTACCATGAAATTAATAAAAAAAGTCTATGGGAATTGTAATCAGGCGTCTTGTACTGTAAAATATACACTAGTTAAAAAAACAGGAAAAGGCGATTGCCACATGGAATAAATGACAGGATAATGGTTAGATTATTTTATAAATAATTTTGGATAATAAATAATTTTAGTTATTAAATAATTGAAGTAAGCTTGGGTAGCTGCAAACATACTTTGCAAAAATTATTATGTATAATATGTATGAAAATACTTTGGAAAATAGGAAAATAATTTAAAATGAGGTGACAATATATGCGTGTTGGAATGGGATATGACGTGCACAGACTTGCTGAGGACAGAAAGCTTATAATAGGGGGTGTTGAGATACCTCATGATTTGGGACTTTTGGGACATTCAGATGCGGATGTGCTAGTCCATGCGGTTATGGACGCCCTGCTTGGGGCGGCAGGTCTTGGCGACATAGGGAAACATTTTCCTGACACGGACGACCGGTATAAGGGGATTTCGAGTATAATTCTTTTGGAGAAAGTTTCGGAACTTTTAGAAAAAGAAATGTATGTAATAAGTAATATAGATGCGACGATAATAGCGCAAAAGCCAAAAATGAGGCCTTATATAGATGATATGGAGAAAAATATCGCCGATGCCTTAAAGATAGATATAAGCCGGGTTAATATAAAGGCGACTACGGAGGAAGGTCTTGGCTTTACGGGAACGGAACAGGGAATATCATCGCAGGCGATATGTCTTCTACAGACAATTTATGACGGGGCCGTTACCGTTGCGGATTCCGAGGCAAAAGGATGCGGCGGCTGTGGAGGATGCGCTGTACAGTAATTAAAGCTGCGAATAATTCATCTATCCTTGACAAATATATTTTCAGAGAATAATATAAATAAAACGCTTAAAGTAGTAATTTAAACTAGGTAGATTAGCTCAACGGCGCCAATTTGAATCCGTTGAGCTAGTATAAAAACCAGATATATAGTGATTAATGAAAAAAAATCCGGAGGGGATATAAATGAAGATATATAACACGCTTAGCCGCAGGAAAGAAGAATTCATACCGATTGAGGAAGGAAAGGTGAGGATGTATGTCTGCGGGCCTACGGTTTACAATTATATCCATATTGGAAATGCAAGGCCTATGATAGTGTTTGATACTGTGAGGAGATATATGGAATACAAGGGGTATGACGTAAACTTCGTATCAAACTTTACTGACGTTGACGATAAGATAATCGCGAAATCTATAGAGGAGGGCGTGAGCGCTGCTGAGATTGCCGCCAGATATACGAAAGCCGCACAGGATGACATGGATGGAATGAATGTAATGCCTGCGACGGTTCATCCAAAAGCTACCGAAGAGATAGACGGCATGATTGAGCTGATTCAGACTCTTATAGATAAAGGATACGCATACGAAAAAAATGGCACGGTATTTTACCGCACCCGCAAGTTTAAGGACTACGGAAAGCTCTCCGGCAAAAACCTTGACGACCTTGAGGCAGGCTCAAGAATTGCCGTTGATGACGAGAAAGAAGACGCGATGGACTTCGTGCTTTGGAAGCCTAAGAAAGAGGGGGAGCCCGCGTGGGAGTCGCCTTGGGGGGAAGGACGTCCGGGATGGCATATAGAGTGCTCGGCGATGAGCAACAAATACCTTGGCAAGACAATTGACATTCATGCCGGAGGAGAGGACCTTGTGTTTCCTCACCATGAAAACGAGGTTGCGCAGAGCGAGGCGGCAAACGGAGTTGAATTTTCAAAGTATTGGATGCACAATGCCTTTCTCAACATTAACAACCACAAGATGTCAAAATCAGCCGGAAACTTTTTTACCGTTAAGGACATAGCTGAAAAGTATCCGCTTCAGGTGTTGAGATTCTTCATGCTCAGCGCGCACTACAGAAGCCCGCTTAACTTTAGCGATGATTTGATGGAATCCGCTGCAAAGTCGCTTGAAAGGGTTTGCACAGCCGTATTCAACCTTTCGCACCTTGAAAGCGCGGCTACAGACAGGGATTATGACGGCGCTGAGAAAGAGTATATGAAAAAAATAGGCGTTCTAAAAGAAAAGTTTGAGGCCGCAATGGAGGATGACTTTAACACTGCGGACGCCATATCAGTTATATTTGAGATAGTAAAGCTGGCGAATTCAGAATTGAGTGCAAAGAGCCCGGGACGAATGATTGAGGAGACAAGGATTCTTATAGTCGAACTGTGCGGTATACTGGGAATAATATGTGAAAAGGACGAGAATACGCTGGATGAGGATATTATAAAATTGATTGAGGAACGTACTAACGCTAAAAAGGAGCGCAACTTTGCGAGGGCGGATGAGATAAGGGAAGAACTGCTGGCAAAGGGCATACAGCTTGAAGATACAAGGGAAGGCGTGAGATGGAAAAGAATCTGAACAATATCCCCGATATAATATGCGAGGAGTACGGATATAAGAAGCATGATCCCAAATCACTCTCCCCGCTTACGCTAGCGTATATTGGAGACACCATATTTGACCTGATTGTGAGGACGAGGGTAATAGAGAGAGGCAATGCGCCGGTAAACAAACTGCATAAATCCGCGAGCAATATTGTAAATGCTACGGCGCAGGCGGTAATTGCGGATATGCTTATGCCAAGGCTTACAGAGGAGGAAACAGGCATATTCAGGCGCGGCAGAAATGCAAAGCCTCACACAACCGCAAAAAATGCAAGTAATATTGACTACAAAACTGCGACAGGTCTTGAAGCGCTTCTCGGATGGTTATATCTTGACGGGCGGATAGACCGAATTATGGAGCTTGTACTTCCGGTTATTTTGGAATATGAGAAAGAGAAATGGGGACAATAAATGAGATACGAGGAATCAGTCTGTGAGGGAAGAAATCCCGTTATAGAGGCATTTCGCTCAGGCAGGAGCGTAGACAGGGTATTTATTTTGGATGGATGCAGCGACGGGCCGATAAGGACAATTATAAGGGAGGCAAAAAAGTCGGGCGCTATAGTTAATTATGTAAAAAAAGAACGTCTTGACGCTATGTCTGAATCGGGCAGGCATCAGGGTGTGATAGCGTACGTTGCCGCGTATAACTATGCTGATGTACAGGAAATACTTGATGCCGCCAAGGCAAAAAATGAGCCGCCATTTATCATTATTCTTGACGGTATTGAGGACCCCCATAATCTCGGTGCGATAATTAGAACGGCAAACCTTGCAGGGGCGCACGGAGTTATCATACCTAAACACAATGCGAGTGGTCTCACGGCGACGGTTGCAAAGGCCTCTGCCGGCGCCGTCAACTATACTCCTGTTGCTAAAGTTACAAATATATCAAACACTATTAAGGAACTTAAGGACAATGGAATGTGGTTTGTATGTGCTGATGCGGGCGGCGAGCTTATGTATAGGCTTAATCTGACAGGTCCGATTGGTCTCGTAATAGGAAATGAGGGACGGGGGGTAAGCAGGCTTGTAAGCGAAAACTGTGACTTTACGGCGTCCATACCTATGAACGGAGATATAGATTCGTTGAATGCATCGGTTGCGGCAGGCGTGCTTGCCTATGAGATTGTCAGACAACGTCTTGGGAGTTAAGTAAAAATGAGATATGATTTTGAGTCTATGTCGGATTCAGATATAATTTCACTTATAAAATCCGGTGAAGACAGCATGCAGAGTGCAATGGAATATTTTCTTGACAAATATAAAGGGCTCGTGTTAAAGAGGGCGCGTACAATGTATTTGGTCGGCGGCGACAGGGACGACTTGATACAGGAGGGTATGATTGGTTTGTATAAGGCCGTGCTTGAGTTTGACGCAGGTAAGGAGATACCTTTTCACGCGTTTGCCGCCAGAGTTGTATACCAGCAGATGTGTAATGCTATTAATGCTTCAAACAGAAAAAAGAACAGTCCATTGAACGAATACATATCAATATATGCTGAAACGCAGGATTCATACGGGTATGAATCAGCCCAGTCATCTATACTGGATACAATGGAGGCAAATATAAATTCAAATCCGGAGGATTTTGTTATTGACAAAGAGAATGTTGATATGATAGAATTTGAACTTGGAAAGTGTCTTAGTGATTTGGAGAAAAAAGTATACAAGCTATATATCGAAGGCGTCGATTACAGAAATATAGCAAAGCAGCTTGAAAAGACTCCGAAAGCGATTGACAATGCCCTGCAGCGAATAAGAGTAAAGGCGGGCAAAGTCATTAACAGGCATAATTCATAATAACAGGCTGGCATGGCACAGATGGTAGCGCACCTCATTGGTAGTGAGGAGGTCACGGGTTCGATTCCCGTTGCTAGCTTAATAAAACCGGCATCCGTGGTTATACTGCAGATGACGGTTTTATATTATTTCTGGAATGCTGCGTACAAGAATAAAAAGGAGAGTACAAATAATAATGGATGATAATAATTGTGTTGCAAAGCGTGACAAACATATATTGCTGACTTGGGCTGCGATGGCGGTTGTTCCGCTTATGGTACATATTTTCATAAGGGATAATATATTTCAAGGTTATTCTTGGTTTTCATCTAATGAGACTAACGCCGACTTTTTTCTGATTTGTAAAATGTATGGGTTATTCGCGGTTATGGCGGCGATGATAATCTTTGCAGCTGCGGATATTTTTCGAGGCAATAAAAAAAATGAATTTATTGATAAACTAAAATACACAAAAATTGTATTTATATTTGCATGTATGTATCTTTTGATGTCATTTATGTCGGCGGTTTCCGCACATGACGTAAAGTCCGCCTTTATCGGCGGATATGCCCAGTATGAGCCGGTACTGGTTTTGTTAGCGTATATTATAATATTTATGTTTACTTACTGTTATGTCAACAGCGCTGAAACGCTTATTTATCTCTGCGGACTATTGACAGCCGGAATTGCGGTAATATCATTTATTGGCGTTATGCAGTATGCGGGTATTGATTTTTTCGGCTCCAATATCGGTAAAAGCATTATTACAATGTTCAGCGGCATAGACGCCGATAAGGTATCTTTGAAGTTTGAACGCGGACGCGTGTATATGTCGCTGTACAACCCAAATTACGTTGGCTCTTATGTTGCTTTGGTTCTGCCTGTTGTCGCGGCGGGTATTGTGATATTTAAAAAAATATGGATGAAATCAGTGAGTGCGGCAGTGGCGGTGATGCTTGCCGTATGTCTTGCCGGCTCCGGCTCAGTTACGGGTATGACTGCGGTCATAATATCGTCCGTGTTATTTATTGCTGTTTTGTTTGCAGCAAAGACCGGAAGCAACAAAAAAATTATTATAGCCAGCGGGTTGACATGTTTGATAGCGGCGGCTGTAATATTTTTAAATTTAGACATTATTAAAAATGCCGTATCAAAATACAGATTGTCTGAAGATAATTTTACAATTAATAAAATAGAGCTTACTGATGATGGTATTTTATTGGATTACAAGGGAAGCGGTCTTAGTGTTGAGTGTAATAACAGTGGTGAAATGTCGGTTCTTACGGTTTCTGACAGTAATGGGACGCCGCTGGAACTTGCCGTATGCGACGAAAACGGGGGTATGGCCGCGGTAGGAAGTGATTTTTATTCGGACCTTGTGTTCGGAATTGCATTAATTAACAGTGATATGAGAGGGTTTTATATAAAATGCGGTGAAAACGTATATGTTTTCACTAATGACAATGATGAGGGTAAATATTTGTATTTTAATCCATTTGGCAAAACTACGGATGAAATAAAAAATTCCAATGGGATATTATTTGATAATTATGAGCGGTTTGCATCGGGGAGGGGATTTATCTGGTCTAGGACTATACCGCTTCTCGCAGGTAATATACTAATCGGCTGTGGTCCGGATAATTTTGTTTATAAGTTTCCCAATGATGATTATGTGTCGATGATTAATAACGGTTATTATGGCGATGTTGTGACAAGACCGCACAATATGTATCTGCAGACGGGAGTACAGACCGGAGTTGTGTCATTAGTATTGTTTATTCTGATATATATGATATACTTTATACAGTGCATACGTATATATACGAAAAAATCTGCTTTCACGGTACTTTGGATGACAGGTGTATCTGTTATGGCGGGAACGCTTGGATATATGGTATGCGGACTTGCAAACGATTCGACGGTGTGTGTCGCGCCGGTATTCTGGGGGATGCTGGGAATAGGATATGCCTGCAACTATCTTATGAAAAAACAGGCTGACAGTGTTGAAGCAGGATAGTCAATATATATATAATTGCAAAACTTTGTTTATGCTAATTTCCGTTGTGCAATATAGACAAATCAACGCAGGCACGCTTGCGCTGATTGTAGCTCGTAACGGCGCTAAGCTCGAAAACACCTGCTTATGATATGGTCTATATTGCATAACTTATTATGGAAATAAGGAGTTTTGCAAATGCCTAATATATAAAAGTATGAAAGGAAGATGTTAATGGAGACGATAGCAAGCTTTACAATTGACCATATGAGGCTGTTACCGGGAGTGTATGTTTCAAGGAAAGATACGGTTGCCGGTAACGTACTGACAACATTTGATATAAGGGTGACGCGTCCTAACTTTGAGCCCGTGATGAATACGGCTGAGATTCACACGATAGAGCATCTTGCCGCCACTTATCTTAGAAACCACGGAACTTTCGGTGAAAAGACCGTATATTTTGGGCCGATGGGATGCCGCACGGGATTTTACCTTATTCTCGCGGGGGATTTTGAATCGGAGGATGTAATCGGGCTTATCAAGGAGCTTTTTATATTTATAAGGGATTTCGAGGGCGATGTCCCGGGAGCCGCCCCTGAGGAATGCGGTAATTATCTTGACATGAACCTGAACATGGCTAAATATACTGCGTCAAAATATTATGACAATGTACTTAAAGACATAGGAAAAGAGAGGCTTATATACCCTGATTAAAGTATAATCAGGTAAGAGGACTGCGTTTATATTGTAATAGATTGTCGGTGTTCTGCATATATTATACTGAGATATTATGATTGAATGGGTGAAACATATGCAGAACAGACAGATTGATATGTTAAGAACAGCATTGCCGTATGCATCTCCTTCTTTCAGGAAACCGCTTCAGGTATATATTCAGGCGCAGGAGCTTTCGGATTATATCAGAAGCGGCGACGAGAGCGCAGATGTTGAGGCATGCGGCATGGGTAATGCAGGCGACGTTGAAGGACTGATGGAGAATATCCGACAGTTTTGCAATGCAGAGGAACGTGAAATGATTGATACAGTGCTCAATATTGTGCGGGCACAGAAAATGTATCAGTGCTACAGGGGATATATCGCCGCCAATTCCGCTAATTCTTCGGGGGGAAGAAAAGGCGGAGCAGGCATGTTGGATTTCCTTATGTCACAGATGACTCCTGAACAGCAGAATATGTTTTCGCAGATGAGTTCTGCGATGAGCGCAAGTGCGGAGTGAGGTGGCAGTATGGAAAATGAAAAATGGCAGAACAGTGATGTATGGAAGAAGATGGACCCCAAAAAAAAGAAGATTATAAGCACGCTTGCCGAACAGGGAAAAGGAAAGAGATTTGAGGATTCGGCGGGAATAGTAATGGCGGCCGTCAATCAGATGAACAGGGAGGGCCTCTCATTTACTAAGGAGGAGTCGTCGGTAATGATTGCGGCGCTGACTGAGAATATGAATGCAGCGGATAAGGCTAAAGTTGATATGATGCGCAAATTTATTAAATAAAAAATAAGAAATATTACAGAAAATACTCATGATGATGTTCATGACGGGAAGAGGAGAAAATAATATGGCGGAAGAGAAAAAGATATTGTACAGCGGTATGCAGGCTACCGGAAATCTAACTATAGGCAATTATCTTGGTGCACTGAGGAACTGGATGACGCTGAACGAGGAGTATGAGTGTTTTTTCGGCGTCATGGATTTACACTCGCTTACTGTAAGGCATGAGCCGGCTGAGTTCAGGAAAAGGGCAAGGGATTTGTTTGCGCTGTATATAGCAGCGGGGCTCGACCCTGAGAAGAACTGTATATATTTTCAGTCACATGTGCCGGCTCACGCTGAACTTGCATGGATATTGAGCTGCTACACCTACATGGGCGAGCTTAACAGGATGACGCAGTTTAAAGATAAATCGGCTAAACATTCGGACAATATAAATGCCGGACTTTATACTTATCCGGTTCTGATGGCTGCAGATATCCTTTTGTATCAGGCTGATGTCGTACCGGTGGGCAAGGACCAGCTTCAGCATCTGGAGATAACGAGGGATATCGCGCAGAGGTTCAACGGTGTGTACGGCGATGTATTTACAATACCTGAGCCTTACATGGGAAAAATGGGGGCCAATGTTAGAAGTCTTCAGGACCCGTCCAAGAAGATGTCGAAGTCAGATGAGAATCTAAATGCAAGCGTTTACCTTATGGATGATGCCGACACTGTAAGGCGCAAGTTTAAGAGGGCTGTAACGGACTCCGACTCCGAGGTAAGGTACGACGCCGAGAATAAGGCCGGAATATCAAACCTCATGGACATATATGGGGCGGTTACGGGAAAGAACAGTGACGAGATTGAACAGGAATTTAAAGGATGTGGATACGGCGACTTTAAGTCTGCCGTGGGCGATGCGGTTGCCGATCTTCTTTCGCCAATGCAGCAGAGGTTTAAAGAGCTTCGAAATGATAAAAATTATCTTGACGGACTGATTAAGGCAAATGATGAGAAAGCCTACTACTGTTCAGGAAAAATGCTCAGAAAGGTTAAGAAAAAGGTTGGGCTTACTGAAGTATAGATTTGAAACAGATATAATGCAGAAAATCAATTAACCAGAGGATGAACAGTGTAGAATGGAGGAAAAGCATGGCCGGTTCAACATACGGTGATATTTTCAGAATTACAACATGGGGCGAATCACACGGAAAGGGTCTTGGAGTAGTCGTTGACGGCTGTCCTGCCGGAATTGAGCTTGATGAAGAGGCAGTGCAGAAATATATGGACAGACGCAGGCCGGGTGGAATCAAATATTCAACGCCGAGAAAAGAGAGCGACAGGATAGAGATTATGTCCGGGGTGTTTGAGGGAAGAACTACAGGAACCCCGATATCAATGCTGGTTATAAATGAAAACCATCGTTCGGGAGACTATTCCGAGATTGCATCGTACTACAGACCGGGCCATGCTGACTATACATTTGATAAAAAATATGGTTTCAGGGATTACCGCGGCGGCGGACGCTCGTCGGGCCGTGAGACTATAGGCAGGGTGGCTGGCGGAGCCGTTGCTCTGCAGTTTTTGAATGAACTGGGAATTGAAGTTACGGCGTATACAAAACAGATTGGCCCTGTTGCCGTCAACGTGGACAAGTTCTCAAAAAACGACATTCTTTCAAATGATTTGTACATGCCTGATGAGGAGGCTGCAAAAAAGGCGGCTGAATATCTTGATGAGATGAAGAGGAACAGGGATTCGGCAGGCGGGATGGTCGAGTGCATTGTGACAGGGATGCCGGTCGGGTTGGGCGAGCCGGTGTTTGACAAGCTTGACGCAGGGCTTGCAAAAGCCATAATGTCAATAGGGGCAGTTAAGGGTATTGAGATTGGCGCGGGCTTTAGGGTATCATCCATGAGAGGTTCTGAGAACAATGATGAATATGTGATGTCAGACGGCCGCGTATCTAAGCTGACAAACAATTCCGGCGGAGTTACAGGTGGAATGAGCGATGGCGCAGACATAATTGTGCGGGCCGCATTTAAGCCTACTCCTTCAATCGCCGCAGAACAGAAGACTGTAAATAAAAATGGAGAGAATATAGATATAAACATTAAGGGCAGGCATGACCCTGTCATTGTTCCGAGGGCTGTAGTTGTTGTGGAGGCAATGACCGGAATCACGGTTGCCGATATGCTCCTTAAAAATATGGCTGCAAATATGGACAATGTACGGAGAGTATATGAAAAGTGACAGAATACGATATTATCTCATATAATAAACCATAATATATATTGTGAAGGTAAAAAAATGAGAAATTATGGCGGATTTGGAAAAAGTGACCCGAACAGGGAGAAAGGAAACGGAATTTCCGAAAATGACAGAAGGGTTAAAGTTGTTATAGAAGATAACACGATATATGAGATTGACCTCGACTGTTATGAGTGTCTTGAGAGAGATAAATCTGATTCAGAATAATCATGGTTTGCGTTAAAACTAATTTATGACTATGTATAAGTCACTTTGGGGGAGATTTACTCCCACAAAGTGTATTATACATCTTACATGGAGCCGTATACATACGTATACTGAAAAAGATAATGGGCGACCGCGCCGTAGCGCGGCCGCCCATTGGGCGTTAAGCTAAATATCTTTCAGATATTAGCATCCGCCGCAGCAGCAAAGGAGTATGATAATCCAGATAAAATTACCGCATCCGCCGCTGCAGCCTTCGCCACATCCACCGCCGAATCCACCGAATCCGCCGAATGAATTACCTCCACAGCAGAGTAAAAGAAGGATTATTAAAAGACAACTGTTACCTCCTTCACAACCACATCCGCCACCACAGTTTGTTGCAGCTACATCACTCATTTTAGTTCCTCCTGAATTAATTCTTATACAAATATGGTATGACCGAGGGCATGTCATTGTTACTAATATTTTTATTTAATATAATTTACCTTGACATATCGTTTTACGCTGTTATGATAAGAATGGAACATATTGACGTGTACGGACAGTATTTCCTGTTAGATAATATAAAAGACAATATTACATTAATAATAAAAATTAGGAGGAAAACTAATGAGTACAGATAACTACACAAGTCCGCTTTCGGAGCGCTATGCAAGTAAGGAGATGCAGGCGGTGTTTTCACCGGATATGAAGTTCAGGACGTGGCGCAGGTTATGGATTGCGCTTGCCGAAGCCGAGAATGAGCTGGGTCTGCTCGGAGAGGACGGCAGGCCGGCGGTCAGCAAAGAGCAGATAGAGGAGCTAAAGGCCCATGCGGAGGATATCAACTACGAGGAAGCAAAGGCTAGGGAGAAGCTTGTAAGGCATGATGTGATGTCACACGTATATGCATACGGGCTGCAGTGTCCGTCGGCTAAGGGGATAATCCACCTTGGAGCTACTTCATGCTATGTCGGGGATAATACTGATATTATAATTATGAAGAAAGCTCTTGATGTAGTTAAGGGAAAGCTGCTTTCCGTAATAGATGAGCTTTCAAGGTTTGCATTGAAATATAAAGATATGCCTACGTTGGCATTTACGCACTTTCAGCCGGCTCAGCCGACGACTGTAGGTAAAAGGGCATCCCTTTGGCTTCAGGAGTTCCTCATGGACTACGAGGACCTTGAATATGTGTCGGATTCACTTAAGCTTCTCGGCTCTAAAGGCACGACGGGAACACAGGCAAGCTTCATGGAGCTATTTGGTGGAGATGAGGCTAAAGTAAAGGAGCTTGACGAAAAGATTGCGTGCAAGATGGGATTCTCAGGATGCTACCCTGTGTCCGGCCAGACGTATTCGAGAAAGGTTGACACAAGGGTCATGAACGTGCTTGCGGGTATTGCGGCTTCAGCACATAAGATGTCAAATGATATTCGCCTTTTACAACACCTAAAAGAGGTGGAGGAGCCGTTTGAGAAGAATCAGATTGGCTCGTCCGCTATGGCGTACAAGAGGAATCCAATGCGAAGCGAGAGAATTGCGTCACTTTCAAGGTATGTAATGATTGACGCTCTTAACCCTGCGATAACGTCGGCTACGCAGTGGTTTGAGAGGACGCTTGACGATTCGGCAAACAAACGTCTCAGCATTGCAGAAGGATTTCTTGCTGCGGACGGTGTGCTTGACCTCTGCATGAATGTTGTGGACGGGCTTGTAGTCAACGATAAGGTTATCACGAGACGCCTTATGTCGGAGCTTCCATTCATGGCTACGGAAAATATTATGATGGACGCCGTAAAGGCGGGCGGAGACAGGCAGGAACTTCACGAGGAGATAAGAACTCTTTCAATGGAGGCAGGAATCAACATTAAGCAGAAAGGACTAGACAATAATCTGCTTGAACTTATTGCATTGAGCGACAAGTTCAATGTGACGCTTGAAGAACTTAACGAGGCTATGGAGCCGTCGAAATATGTAGGCCGCGCACCGTCGCAGGTAGAAGAATTCGTAGAAGAGTACATCAAACCTATACTGGATGCGAATAAGGAGCGTCTTGGGATGAAAGCGGAAATCAATGTGTAATAATTTATAAAGCGAATACTCTTCTGACCGTACGCGTGCATGTGGGTATCGGCATACTTTGTCAGGACACACTCCCGTTTCGTTGTACACATAGCGGTTCTAAGGCCGCCAAATACGCAGCCTAAGAACCAATGTGTACAAATAGTCCTGTCAAAGTATGCCGATACCCACATGATTCATACATAAAGTGTTTTAAGCGATTGCCTTGGAAATGTTTAAAAGGGGCTTGAAAAGTATGTGTATATTAATGTATAATTATAAACTGTCGGCGAAGTCTGACGACACAATTAATTTGTTTAGTTTTAAATGAATTGGAGGGATTCAAATGGTTACAGCAGTAGTTGGAGCAAACTGGGGCGATGAAGGTAAGGGAAAGATTACCGACATGCTTGGTAATGAATCTGATATTATTATAAGGTTTCAGGGCGGAAGCAATGCAGGACATACTATAGTCAATGATTATGGTAAGTTTGCGCTCCATATTCTTCCGTCGGGTATATTTTATAATCACACGACGAGTATTATCGGCAACGGCGTTGCGCTCAATATTCCTGATTTCTGCAGAGAGATCAAGGGAATTGTTGACAGGGGTGTGCCACAGCCTAAAATACTTGTTTCTGACAGAGCCCAGATTGTTATGCCATACCACATTCTCTTTGATGAATGCGAGGAGGAGAGGCTTGCGGGAAAATCATTTGGCTCTACCAAGTCGGGTATAGCCCCATTTTATTCAGATAAATATGCAAAGATAGGATTTCAGGTATCAGAGCTTTTCTTGGACGACGATGCGTTAAGGGATAAGATTAGACGTGTACTTCCCGTCAAAAATGCGATACTTGAGAATCTTTACGGAAAGCCTGCCATTAAAGAGGAAGATATCCTTGCCGTTCTTCACGAGTACAGGGATATGATAAAGCCGTATGTATGTGATGTGTCTTCATTTTTACATCAGGCGCTTAAGGATAACAAGAGAATTCTTTTGGAGGGACAGCTGGGAACGCTTAAAGACCCTGACCACGGAATATATCCGATGGTTACGTCTTCGAGTACGCTTGCCGCTTACGGCGCTATAGGAGTGGGTATTCCGCCATATGAAATTAAAAAGATTGTTACGGTTGTAAAGGCGTATTCAAGTGCGGTTGGAGCCGGTGAGTTTGTCAGTGAGATATTTGGCGACGAGGCTGACGAGCTTAGAAAACGTGGCGGAGACGGCGGAGAATTCGGAGCTACGACAGGACGGCCAAGGCGAATGGGATGGTTTGACGCTGTTGCAAGCCGTTACGGATGCCGTATGCAGGGAGCGACGGATGTTGCCCTTACGGTTCTTGACGTGCTCGGATATCTTGATAAGCTGCCTGTATGCGTGGGTTATGAGATAGAAGGAAAGGTGACAAAAGATTTCCCTACGACTGCGGAACTTGCAAAGGCAAAGCCTGTATATGAGATACTTGACGGATGGAAGTCGGATATACGAGGCATAAAAAAATACGAGGAGCTTCCGGAAAACTGCAGGAAATATATAGAGTTTATAGAGAAAGAAATAGGTGTTAAGATAACGATGGTTTCAAACGGACCAAAACGAGAGGACATTATATACAGATAATTTACTTTAAGGGTGCTGCAGGAATGGCATTTAATTATGCTGCTTTTGCGGCACCTGTTTATATTTACCGTAGTAGGAGTTTCGTCTATGATGATATGGATTTTGATAATGATAGCGCTTATATGCGCTTTTTTAGCAGGCTGTATATATATTTCCACAAGGATTTCAAGGCTTGGAATTATACGCAGGATAGCTTCAGGGAAGAAAGGCGCCGCTTTTGTAATGGCTTTTGCCATATTGCTGCTTGTAACGTCTGCCGTGTATCTTGTACTGGGGATGATGAATACCATAATAATACTGCTGCATTTATTTGCGTTTTGGATGCTGTGTGACCTGATTGTATATCTATTATTTAAGAAAAAGGATAGGCGTTTCAAAGAATATTATGCGGCCGGAGCGGCAGTGGTCCTCACAATTGTATACCTAGCAGCCGGCTGGTATATGGCCCATAATGTGAGCGTGACGTATTATACGCTTGAGACGGATAAGCAGGTGGGAAACTTTAGAATAATATTATTTGCCGATTCTCATATTGGAACCACATTTGACGGCAGGGGATTTTATGAACAGATAAAAAGGATGAATGAGTTTAGTCCTGACGTTGTATTGATTGCGGGTGATTATGTGGATGATGATACTACATATGAGGATATGATAGACGCATGCAATGCACTGGGAGAACTCCAGACATCTTACGGAGTGTATTTTGCGTTTGGCAATCACGATAAAGGTTATTATGATTCAGAGATCAGGGGATACGGTGCGGACGAGCTTGTCGCCGAGCTCACAAGAAATGGCGTTATAGTGCTTGAGGATGACAATGTGCTTATAGATGAAAGATATTGTATAATTGGAAGGAAAGACCGCTCCGAGGAACAGCACGGCTCGTCAAGGGCGAGCATGGACGAGCTTATGAGTGATATTGACAGCGAAGAAAAATATACAATATTAATTGACCACCAGCCGCACGATTATGACGCGCAGGAAGAAGCCGGGGTAAATCTTGTCCTGTCAGGACATACGCATGGAGGACAACTGTTTCCGTTTAACTATGTCGGAGAGTGGACAAAAGAAAATGAAAAGACTTATGGTCTGGAGACAAGGGGACAGACTAATTATATAGTGACATCGGGAATTTCAGACTGGGCGATTGGATTTAAGACAGGCTGCAAATCAGAGTTTGCGGTTATAGATATTAACGGTACGGGCAGTCTTAATGAAAACTGAGAGGCCAGCCGCTTGAACGGCCGCATCAAGTTAATTTATCGTCTGCCTTGCAAATAAAACTTGTAAATAGTATAATATATTATCTATAGCAATAAAAAGTATCAGCAATCTGAGGGGCAGGTACAGTTTGGATGAAAGATAAAATACTCCGGTTTGCGAGAGGGGATTTTGGAGAAGCTCAATCAAATATAATTTTGTCTGAAAGTCAGATAACTCTTGATGTTGAAGAAGGGCGCAGGCATGAAGGAAGTCTATACATTGGCAATGACGGCGGTGTAATGATGAAAGGCTTTCTTTATTCAGAGTGCCCTCATTTATCTATAAAAGAAGATAATTTTACCGGTAAAGAGGCGTCGGTTGGATATACTTTTTCGGCGGATGATATACAGGCGGGGGAGACAGTCAAGGGGGATATAGTTATAGTTTCTAACTGCGGCGAGATGAGGGTACCCGTCTGCGTTTCGGTAATACTTCCTGCAATCACCTTGGATGAGGCCGGGAAAATAAGTGATTTGACTGCGTTTACATCACTTGCAAAGGAAAACTACAGAGAGGCTTTGAAAGTATTTACTGACAAAGATTTTTCACGGATTCTTTTATACAGAGACGACGAAAAAAAACTTATATACGAGACTCTTGTCGACGGAAGCAGGCCCATAGTTGCAATGGAAGAATTTCTTGTAGCTATTCATAAGAAGACAAGGGTTATATTTGATGTTGATAGAAATAACGTGAATTATGATAATTGTTACTCGCCGTTTGAGGACGAGGTAATTCTTCAGGCATCATCATGGGGATGTATAAATGTCACGGTTCGAAGTGATTCCGGGTTTATAAAAATTGAGACAGGCTTCTTATGGACAAATGATTATCCGTCCGGGAAAATACCCGTAAAATATATTATTGATTCTGATAAAATGTCATCTGGTATTAATAAAGGCAAAATAAGTATATTTATACCCGGCAGGACGATAGAAGTAAACGTAACGGCCCAAAAATATGAAACTGAAGAAAAGTACAGGCCGTCCGATGTCAGAAAGATGACTGCAAAGATAGTCAGGGGTTATATAGAGCGCAGAAAAGGCGATATGACAGAGGACAGTTTCATAAAGTTGATGGAGGAGACCCTGGAGGAATACAGGAACAAATGCCGGGGCAATATAATCAATATCGTAAAAATGTATATTGCGGCGATGAAATATAAGACCGATATATCAGATGAGATGATTCGTGATACGGATGATATTGCAAGACCTGACGAGGATGCTCCGCCGGAGGGTGCAGTTTTGTACGCAGCACTTTGCTATATTAGGGCAATCTCTGCGCCGGCAGAGTCAAAACAGGCTTTGGTAGACAGGGCGGCGTCTGAGATAAGGTATATGTATGATAACGGATTTAGGAATATCGTACTATTCTGGTTCCTGATAAATATTGAGAGCAGATACGATAATCCGAGAACGCTGTTTTACGACATATTGGAATATATTAAAAATGGATGTACAAGCCCTGCGCTTTATATAGAATTCTGTCTTGTAATTAAGAGAAACCCGGAGCTCATGCACGAATGGCATCCGGCTATGGCTGGGCCTCTTGCGTGGGGGGTTAGGAATAACTTATTTGACAGCGAGATGGCGCTTGCATATACGTTCCATGTAAGCCGTATTAAGGAATATAACTATGCGGTTTACTCGAGCCTAGACTTATTGTATGATAAATTTGGCCTTGACGAGATAGTAAGCGCAGTATGTACAATGCTGATAAGATCTCAGAAATATTCTACAAGATATCTCAAGTGGTATGGCAGGGGAATAAAAAACAGGCTGATGATTACCGGAATATATGAGACATACATGTATTCCCTGCCGGGCGGAGCCGAAAATAACATTCCTGAACAGGTAATGAGATATTTTATGTATGACAACAGGCTTCCTAAGAGGGAAAAGCAGATGCTTTACGCATCGGTAATACAGGCAAAGAAAAAAAATCCGTTAATATATAAAGCTTATACGGTAATGATTGATAACTTTGCGAGAAAGCAGCTTGAGAGAGGAAGCATAAGCGACGCAATGTCGGTAATATATGAGGACAGCATTAAGCTTTCATCCGTTGACGAGACTATAGCGTCGATGCTGCCTGAGGTGATGTTCAAGCATAAAATAGAATGCAGCAGGCCCGAAATGAAATATGTGAGCATAAGACACAGGGAATTTGAAGGCGAGCAGACCGAGCAGTTTGTAAACGGAACGGCGTACATTGATATATATTCTGACAATTACTGTATCGTACTTGTAGATTCTGATGGAAACAGGCATATTGGGCAGGACTATTACACGATGAAGAAAATGCTTCATTTTGACTCGTATGCAGAGAAATGTTATGAAAACGCTTCAGACAATAAAAAGCTCCTTAAATACATGTACTACAAGTGCGAGAGGGAATGTCATCTTAATAAAAACGCAGTAAAGATAAGACGGAGTGTAAGACGTGGTATTAGGCTTAGGAAATCATATAAGAGGAAAAATCTTTCCACTCTTATGCAGTATTATTACGATTACGCCGAAGGTGAATATCTCGACGAGCTTCTGACGACGGAAGATTTTGGCGATACGGACAGGGCTGCAAGGCAGAAGTGGATAGAGATGCTTATAGTGCGCGGGCTTGGAGAGCGGGCGCTGGACGCAGTGTGCACATATGGTTATGACGGAATAGATGTAGTTCATCTGGCAAGAATATGCGACGAGGCGTTACTTCAGTTTAAGGACGGCACAAGTGATTTTAATTTATCTCTTTTAGATATTGCTTTTTATATTTTTAAAAACGGTGAGTATACTGAAAACATAATACGATATCTTGCCAGATATTATACGGGTCCGTGCGATTCAATGTTTGAGATTTGGAAAGCTGCGAGAGGGTTTGGCATTGACAAAAAAGAGATTGAGGAGAAACTTTTGACAACCCTTTTATTTGTTGAGGGTGATACGAAATGTGAACTTGAACTGCTTGAGAGTTATATAGAGAATGGAAAAGACAAAACATTAAAAAAGGGATGTGTCTCATATTTATCTTACAAATATCTGCTTGAAGATGCTGAAATCAGCGATATTATATGGGATTGGATAGAGAATAATATATTGACTGAATACAATGTGGTGTGCACGCTGGCCATCCTGAAAAGGCTGAGCAGAAAAGGGCAGCTATCGGAAAGCGAGATAAAATTTTGCGACGTTAAGCTGTGCCAGATGATACAGAAAGGAATAGTTTTTCCGTTTTTTACTGATTTTTCAAGATATATAAGACTTCCGGACGGACTTAGCAATAAGGCGATAATAATGTGTGTCGCAAAGCCGGGAATAAATGTCCATATGCGTTACAAGGTAAGAAATTCTTCTATAATATGTACTGAAATGATAGAGGTTTTTGCCGGCGTATATGTAAGAGAGATAGTTGTATTCAGGGACGAAGAGATTGTATATGGTTTTTACACTGAAAAGAACTCAAGGAAGCATGTTTTGGGAAGTGGAAAAGCGGAGTACAAATACGTACAGTCTGATGAAATATCAAGATATGTTATGATAAATAAAATGATTGAGCACTACGATAACAGGAATTTGGATGATTTATATTCGTGCATGGAGACTTACATTAAGCTTGACGAGGCCTCGCACAATCTTTTTGAACTTCTGTAAGGCTATTGCGAAAAGGCTCTGCATTATAATGTGTACAATTTCTAAATGAAAAAGCGCGGGAATAGGCGTTGTGTGAAAGGGGGAGAATTGTGGAAAGTCAGGAACTGCTTATAGGCATAGATATCGGAAATGAGACTGCGCAGATTGCATACTATGACAATACACAATTTGAACCGGTCCTGATTGAAGCTGAAGTTAATGTGCAGGCTGACGCTATTACAAAGGAAGAAGTGCAGAATAGCAGCGAAGTAAAACCGCAGGATGATAAAGCACCGCCTGATTTACAGATGAGTAATGACGGGCGTGTAATTAATGCGTGTATGGAGTTGATAAAAAAAGAGTTTACAGATGATGTTGATATTATAACATTGTGTCTTGAAAACTACACAAGGGAACGCGCCAAAAATATTCACGACATAGTTGAGGGGTACGGTATAAAAGGAGAAAATATATTTGTACAGAGTTACAAACAGAGCTACCTGCATTTTGTTCTCAGCCAAAATACGGAATTATGGGTTAATGACGTCGGATTGTTCGATTACGGCACGCAAGGTCTTATTTACAGGCAGCTTGCCGTTGACAGAAGGAAGAATCCATATATAGTCGGAATCATGGAGAAAGACTATTCAAAAATAATGCCGTATGAAGATACGGAGGATTCAAACAGGGGATATGTACTTGAGAATATTGCAGACAATGCAATTCACAAACAGATACTGTCATCAATTTATGTTACGGGCATAGGATTTGACGGCGAGTGGGCCGATGTGACGTTAAAAAAGCTGTGCAGGGGAAGACGTGTTTTCAAGGGACAGAACCTGTATGTAAACGGGGCATGCTACACGTCGAAGAGATACTCTAAGACAAGCAGGATGCCGGAATTCATATTTATTGACGAGGATATGATACCCGTTCATGTATCTGTAAACGTGTACGCAGACGCGTCGAGACAGGAATTGATTATCGCAAAGGCCGGTACTCTGTGGTATGATATTGACAATAGCATATATGTAATACCTGATGGGGAAAATGAGATTCAGATTAATATAACTAATGTAATAACAAGAGCAAAAGCACAACATTTTATCTCACTTGACTTTTTGAATCCTGAGAGGCTCGACATGAGGACAAGGCTAAGGCTTAGAATCAGATTTCAGGATATGGATAGATGTATAGTTACTGTAACGGACGAGGGATTTGGTGAGATATTAAAAACCTCAAGGAGGATTTGCGAAAGGATTATTGAACTCGGAGGACAGTGATGGGAAGAATGATATTGTGTACATCAAAGCAGACCCGGAATCCATATGTTTTTCCCGTGTCTGAGGCAAAAGTATATTCGATTGAAGAGTTATGTTACTATATATATCACAATATATATGAGATAACAATTGACTGCTTTGATAATAAGCTTGTTGCATGGCTGAAAAATGAGCTTGGAATGGACATTATTTCAAAAAAACTCCAAAATATGATAGAGGCCGAAAGCGGTCTTAAAGACAGGGTAATCAGCATTATGTGCAGCTGTGATTATTATACTGAGGAGGATATAAAGGCGCTGCTGCATTTAATTTCTGACATGGAAAATATGCCATATCACGGCAGGATGAAAACAAAGGCGGACTATCTTTTGAAGTACGGAAAATATACCCTTGCAAAACGTGGGTACGACAAAATTTTAGACAGCGGGTTTGCGGTTAACCTGACTCCTGTGGAATACGGGGATATACTTCACAACAAATCGATGGCATGTTTTTATACCGGTGCATATTCCGAGGCGATACAGGGATTTAAGGATGCGTACAGCCGCAACAATAATCCTGTTACGCTGAGGCATTATTTGTATGCGCTTTTACTAAACAGTGAAAAAGAAAAGTTTGAAAATGAAGTCCTAAGATATGAGATTGGCGGTGACGAGGCAAAACGTATTGTCGACGATTTGTCCGAAGCATTTGTGAGGGCAGAGAATTCAAATGAATATAAGGAGCTTGTAAAAACAGTCAGATACAAGGAAGAGGGAGACGCATACAGATATGCCGGGGCTAAGCTTGAGGGATGGAAAAGGCAGTACAGGGAAGGCAACAGTTAGAGGGAAAGAATATGGGAGCATGGTCTAATCTAAAAAAAATATTTTATACAGAAAAGGATGATTATGTAAATGACATTGAGGATGTCCTTGAGAACGAACTGCAGCCTGATATGAGTCAGACTGTTATTGAAGTATTAAAAAATGAAGAGGCGAAGCTTGAACCTGTGTCTCTTGGAAAAAAACCGACCGACGCCGACGTCAAAAATTATATTGACTCAAACTGTGGAAGGATGTCCACAGTTCAGCAGCAGAATAAGGGACTTAGACGCGAATATGAGAAAGTAACGGGATACCTGAAAGATATAGAACTGATTGAGGCAATGGACAGTGAAAGGAAAAATGCACTAATATCTGTTGCGTCTGAAATAGTTGAGCTTGAGAGGCAGCAGAAAAAGGTCAGGAAACAGTCAAAAAAAATAACTGAGGCAAACTATAATACAATGTATCAGTATGAAGATATTATGAACAAAGAGCTCACGTCAATGAAGAAGAAAGAAAAGTTTCAGCTAGACATAAAAAGCGACATGAGACATCTGGAAGGAGAGAAAGCGGGCCTATTATATGAAAAAAAAGAGAGGTATTCAAGGCATGCTTATTTCAAGACTATATCAATAGGTCTTAGCGTAATGATAATTTCTCTGTTTATATTTCTGCTGATAGTAGCAACATTTTCAAATATTGACATGACGATACCGTTTATAATAGTCATAGCGGTATCAGGGCTGTTTATTTTATATATATTCATGGGAGTAAGGAATAACAGGTACGGTATGGCGCTCGTAAGCCGAAAACTTAACAGGGCAATCAACCTTTTGAACAGCGTCAAGATAAAGTATATTAACAATACCGCGCTTTTGGATTATCTGTATGGGAAGTACAGTGTAAAGAGCGCGGACGAACTGGAATATATATGGGGCCATTATCTGCGCATAAGAGACGAGGAAGAAAAAAATCAGGCTGACAGGGAAAAGATTGACGAACTCGAGAAAGAGCTGAAGACGATGCTTAACAGCGAGGGGATTAATGATACAAACGTATGGTCAAGTCAGGTGGTGGCTATTATAGAGAGCCGTGAGATGGTTGAGGTAAGGCATAAGCTGAATGTAAGGCGCGGAAAGCTGCGGGAGCAGATTGCGTACAATGACGAGATGTTTTCACAAAGCGCCGGGCTTTTGGCGGTACTCATGGCAGACAAACCTGAATATGAAAAGCTTGTCAGGGAGGGCGTGGAGAAAAATAAAATCAGCGATGAGTTTTATGAATTTTTACAATAAACGGTTTTCTGCTATAATAAGAAGAGAGCCGTTTTCAACCTCTATTGAACAGTCGGAATCAGTAAATTCATTGCTTGTCCCAAGTGCGTGAAAGCGGTTAAGCGTTATGTTGTCCGCCTGATATTTGAGTCCTCTGATTGTAACTCCCTCTGAAACGTCGCTCAGGGAGAAGACGGATATATATCCATATCCGCTTGAGGTTATGAAACCGTTTTGCCTGTTAGGTTTTTCGGATGAAAAAAGATTCAGCCTGCTGTCGGTTATGACCGTCATAGTGTGATTTTTATCAAACAGGAATGCGCGCAAGCCCTGTTCTGCAAGCCACGATAAAAGTTGTATATTTGCGTATGTATGGTCCGGACGTCCTCCGGTTCCGCCATATATGTGAATTGTGTCATACCCGGATTCCACAGCCTTTTTTGCGGCAAGCATCATGTCGGTGTAATCCTTTTCCGGCGGAAAAGAGATGACCGGTATACCGTGGAAATTCATTTCTCGGTCACTGCTTTTTACAGAATCAAAATCTCCAACAATTAAGTCTGGTGTAATTCCAAGCTGCATTGCGTAATCATAGCCGCCGTCAACAGCGATGACAATGTCATCGCCGTCAGGTCTGCTTATAAAATTATTATTTTCGAAACGCTCTCCGGCGCCGATGAGATAACATATGCCATTCATATTAACAGTCTCCGATTCTGTCAATGGCAGGTTTGAGCCAATCCTGTTCGAATTCCTCAATTTTTCCTGAATCTACTGCTTTCGAGAGCTCAGGGTTGATAGGAATCTTTGCAAGTACGGGTATATTGTACTCAATAGAAACTTCATTTATATGGCTCTTTCCGAACACCTCAAACTGCTTTTTGCAGTCAGGACACTCGAAGTAACTCATATTCTCTACAAGGCCCAAGATAGGAATGTTCATCATCTGTGCCATCTTTACGGCTTTTGACACAATCATTGATACAAGCTCTTGCGGAGAAGCTACGACTATAATACCGTCAACCGGAAGCGACTGGAATACCGTGAGCGGAACATCTCCGGTTCCGGGAGGCATATCTACAAACATAACGTCGATATCTTCCCATATAACGTCTGTCCAGAACTGCTTTACGGTTCCGGCAATTATAGGGCCGCGCCATATTACCGGGTCAGTAGTATCTTCAAGTAAAAGATTGATAGACATTATGTCAATGCCGCCCTTACTTTTTATAGGATATATTCCCTCCTCAGAACCGGCCGCTTTCTCCGTTATGCCAAACGCCTTTGGTATTGACGGTCCTGTTATGTCTGCGTCGAGGATTGCGGCATGTTTACCGCTTTTCATTGCCGCAACGGCAAGAAGTTCTGTTACAAGGGATTTTCCGACACCTCCCTTGCCGCTTACAACTCCGATTACTTTTTTAATGCTGCTCTTTGGATTAGGAGCAGCCAGAAAGCTCTGAGGCTCGGTTCTTTCACCGCAGTCCGAGCTGCACGAGGAACAATCATGTGAACAATCACTCATTTTAAAAAACCTCCGTATATATTTTTTGCACTATAACAGTGTGCTTATGCTAACTTTCAAAAATACTCTATAATTATTTGGATTATTTGTCAAGGCAGGATAAACTTACAAAGTGAAATTTATCCGTACGCCGTCACGAGTATATATTTTCTTGTACGTGAAGTTATAAAATATAAAAGACTTTTTAATTAAAGTAAATTCAAAAGAGCCATAGCATAACAGGCAACAGAACAAAGTGAGACAGAGAGAAGAAAGCTAGTAGTAATATTAATGTAATTGTGGTAAGATTAAACAATATTTGTAATTGGAGGATAAGTGTATGATATCAATCAGAGCAATTAGAGCAACTTTTTACTGAGTGGGAATATGCGCAGGAAAATGAGCCAGATTTGTCATGGGATAGAACACGGGGCGGTAAGAATATTACAAGAAGTCATTTTCGAAGAGACGGAATTATTGATGAAGCTGTTTTCTCTAAGGAAAAAAGGAAAGTTTTGTTTATTTCAAATGAAGCTAACGATGATGAATATTATGCTAAGTTTAATTCAAAACCAAGCAACATAGATGATTATCGGAAATATTATGAAACTGGTTGTGATGATTGGCTAGGAAAGATGAGAGAGCGCACTTCTGCCATATATAAAGTCGTTGCAGGCATCGGAATAAATGAAATGTCTGATTCAGACGCAGCGATCCATTATGCAGTTATGGATTTGAATAAACGAGGTGGCGGTGCTGATATTAAGGGTGCATTGCATATTAAAGAGTATTGTAAGTATTATAAGGAGTTTATCAAAAAAGAAATTCAAATTATAAATTCAGATGTAGTTGTGTGGTTAGGAACAAAGACTTATGATATAGATTTGCATATTAACTATTTAGGCGCAAAACAAATAGGAGATAAAAAATATTTTCTCGTAGATGATAAACAAATTCCTATACTTAGAATGTGGCATACATCATATTATCAGGGGAAAATAGAGCCATTACAGGGATACCCAAATAGGATTATAGGCAAATTGTGTGCAAAATGTTTGGAGGAAATGAAGAGATACAATTTAATTTAACGACAACGGGATAGCTATACGGCGTTAGAGCGTACAAAGACCAATTTTTTTGCAAAACAGATCAGGAATGTTTTAAGAGAGTATTTGCTTGATAGGGAAAAGGAGGTTGTGACGATTATGATGAGTTTGTTTGATGAAGAACAGATTATGAAATCTTTTATCAGAAGCGAAAGGCATGACGCTGATAGAGAAACCGCAGAAAGAATGATAAGGAAAGGTAAAATGTCACTGGAAGAAATTGCGGATTATGTTCCGTCATTATCGATTGAAGAATTAAAAGAACTTGAAGTAGAGGTTATGCAGTTAGCATAATCAACATAATTTAATATCAATAAAACGGCGTAAAGGCGTATGGAATAGTAAATTGTAAACCATGCGTCTTTTTTTGCGCCCAAAATGAGGAACATGAGCGACAACATTAAAGCCGCAACCATAGGGCAGACCAAGAAAAAGTAATAAAATGATGAATATGTACTTGACAAGTTGCAATAGGAGAAATCCAAAGATATTCTGTATTCATAATCTATATCATCCGGTCATCTTTCAAATTATCAAATTATGATTGTCCATTTGCCAAAAATGTGGTAGTTTATACATGATATTATTATTAAAACTTTGCATTAATTACGTACTATACATACAAACTGTATATTGGAAACCTGAGTTTATCATAATTGAATAGAAGTGGAGGTAACTTATGGGCAGTTCTGTAAAGCTAAACAAATTAATTGAGAAAATGAGACTTGAAAACCTTACGCCCGATATTGACGTTGAGGAAATTGAGATAAGGGGATATGACGTAAACAGGCCTGCGCTTCAGCTGATAGGTTTTTTTGAATATTTCGATAATCATAGAATACAGATTATAGGTAATGTAGAAAATACTTATATAGAACAAAATAAACGGAAAAGTATTGAAATGATACGTGGGATTATGGAGTATAAGGTGCCGTGCCTAATATACTGCCGTAACCTTAACATACCTGAAGAGGTAGTTGATATGGGAAATGAGCTTGGAGTACCTGTTTTAAGGACAAAGGAAACGACGTCATCCTTTATGGCGGAGGTTATAAGGTGGCTTAGGGTTATGCTTGCACCTAAAATGTCCATCCACGGAGTACTTGTAGATATATACGGCGAGGGAGTTCTAATAATGGGTGAAAGCGGAATAGGAAAGAGCGAGGTCGCGATAGAACTTATACACCGGGGGCACAGGCTTGTATCTGACGACGTTGTAGAAATAAGCAAGGTGAGCGATGAGACGCTTATCGGAACCGCACCCGATATAACGAGGCACTTCATTGAGCTGAGGGGAATTGGAATAATAGATGCGAAAGCTTTGTTTGGTGTTGAGGGAGTTAAAAATACACAGTCCATTGACCTTGTGATAAAGCTTGAGGAGTGGAACAAGAACACAGATTATGACAGGATGGGACTTGAAGAACAGTATACTGAGTTTTTGGGGAACAAGGTTGTTTGCCACTCAATTCCAATCAGGCCGGGGCGGAATGTGGCGGTTATATGCGAGTCGGCAGCAATTAACTACAGGCAGAAGAAAATGGGTTACAATGCCGCTGTCGAGATGTATAACAGAGTAACGGAAAATATGATGGCATCTAATAAAGAGAAATAAAAACAATATTTCGAAAGGTATTACGGGTGAGTATATGGAGAATTATTACTGCGGAATTGATATTGGGGGAACCTCGGCTAAAATGTGCCTGTACTCTGCCGGCCGGGACGAATTTGTCAGCGAGTGGGATGTTCCTACGTGCAAAGGTTCTGATGAGATGATTATAATTGACAGAATCATAAAAAGCCTGTATGATACATGCGAATCAGAGGGCATACAATATGAGAGTATTTCGGGAATAGGAATAGGTATACCAGGTCCTGTAACTGACGATGGAGTGGTGTTAAAATGTGCCAATCTTGGATGGGATATAGTCGAGTTGAAGAAAATTATGTGTGAAAAGACCGTACTTCGCAACATTGAGGTGGCAAACGATGCTAATGTCGCCGCACTCGGAGAGCAGTGGCGCGGAAGTGCGAGAGACTATAATAGTATAGTTATGGTTACTCTCGGCACAGGAGTAGGCGGCGGGATAATCATAAACGGAAAGATACACACTGGACATAAAGGAGCCGCCGGTGAGATAGGACATATTACCGTGGAACCCGACGAAGAGAAAGCGTGCGGCTGCGGCTGTCACGGATGCCTTGAACAGTATGCGTCGGCAACGGGAGTCGTGCGCATTGCAAAAAAGGAATTTCCTGAAAAATATTCATCGGAGGAAATATCGGCAAAAGATATATTTGACGGCGCAAAAGCAGGTGATGACAGCGCTGTTACTATTGTCAGGATGTTTTCAAAATATCTTGGAACTGCCCTGGCAAATGTGGCTGCGGTAATGTCCCCCGAGGCGTTTGTCATCGGAGGAGGCGTCGCAAATGCGGGCGTGATAATAACGGAGGGAGTGAAAGAATATTACAGGGAATATTCGATGTTTGCCCTGAAAGACACTCCGATTGAGCTTGCTTTGCTTGGCAACCGCGCCGGAATGTACGGTTCGGTAAAGATGGTGCTTGAACCTTAAATATTACAGTTTTTTTGTGAAAGGCTCAGCCATTTTAACATGTGATTGTGAATATAATAAATAAATGGGGCATGAATATAAATTGCAGGAGGTCATATGGATTTTAAGAGCAGGCTTATAGATATAGCTGGAGAAAAGAATTTTAGGGAAAACGAGCCGATGAAAAAGCATATAACTTTTAAGGCGGGCGGTCCGGCTGCTTATCTGGTCACACCTGATAACACAGATACGCTGGCAGGCGTTATAAAAGTGTGCAAAGAAAGCCGGGTCAGATACCAGATAATCGGAAACGGAAGTAATGTGCTGTTCACTGACGACGGCTACGATGGCGTCGTAATAATTATAGGCAGTAAGATGTCGGCCATAAAAGTTGACAATAATGTTGTAAACGCCGGCGCCGGCGCAAAGCTTGCGGCGCTTGCGTCCGAGACTGCGACAAATTCGCTGACCGGGCTTGAGTTTGCTTCAGGAATACCCGGAACGGTAGGCGGTGCAATAGTTATGAATGCCGGGGCGTACGGCGGCGAGATAAAGGACGTAATAATTTCGGCTGCGGTCTATGACTGTGAGAATGATGAGATTTTGATATTGGGAAATGAAGAGCTTGAGCTAGGATACAGGCAGAGCGTAATTCAGAAAAAGGAATATATAGTTCTTGAAGCCTGCTTTGAGCTCCGGCATGGAGATAGAGACGAAATAAATGAAAAAATGAAAGACTTAAACGACAGGAGAAAAAGTAAACAGCCGCTGTCTTATGCGAGCGCGGGAAGTACATTTAAGAGGCCCGAAGGGTATTATGCCGGAGGACTTATCGAGGAGTGTGGCCTAAAAGGATTCGGCGTGGGGGGCGCAAAGGTCTCGGAAAAACATGCCGGTTTTGTCGTCAACACAGGCGGAGCTTCGGCATCTGATATTTTAAGTGTTATAAAGCACGTACAGAATACGGTATATGGGCAGAAAAATGTAATGCTTGAGCCAGAGGTACGTATAATTAAGTAATTAATCTTTGTATTCAGGACATTACAATAATAAAACACTTTATACGTTTAATTCACCGTGTGAATTAAACAATTGTGACAGGAAAAAATTAACGGACATATATGTTACACTTATGTGGAATATATATCTTTGTACAAACATAGAGATGTAAAAGGAAAAGAAGGAGCTTAACATGTCCTTTTCAAAAGATGTAAAAGAGGAACTTGCCAGACAGATAAGCCCTGCAAGGCATTGCAGAATAGCGGAGATTGCAGCTATAATATTATTTGGCGGAGACTTTTTTTATAATTCAGATGGAAAATCTTATGTAAAAGTTTCAACAGAAAACTTGACAGTAGGACAGAAATACTTTATCTTATTAGAGAAAACATTCAGAATTCGACCTGAAGTGACCGTAAGATACAGTCACAATGCCTATAGTTATCACATAGCAGTATGTGAAACTGAAGAAGTTGAGAGTATTTTAAAGGCGATTAAGGTTATAGATGATAATGGGTCAGATAATAATACCGGAGATATAGTTAACAGGATAATAATACAGAATACCTGTTGTAAAAGGGCATTTCTTAGAGGGGCATTCATGGTGGCAGGTTCCGTAACGGACCCAAACAAGTCCTATCAGTTTGAGATTGTGACCGGAAGCGTAGCCGAGTCGGCAGAAATACAGAATATGCTCGGTGCATTTGGGATTGAATCAAAACATACTTTGAGGAAGAAAAATCACATTGTATATGTCAAGGAAAGTTCACGTATTGCAGATATTCTTAATATTATGGAAGCACATGTTGCACTAATGAACCTTGAGAATGTACGAATTCTAAAAGAGATGAGGAATTCTATCAACAGAAAGGTTAACTGTGAGGCGGCTAATATTACCAAGACAACTGAGGCGTCTTTCAGGCAGCAGCAGGACATAATATATATAAGAGATAATATAGGATTTGGTAATCTGTCTAAGCAGTTGCGCGAGGTAGCGGCTCTGCGTATTGAGTACTCGGATGCATCTTTGAAAGAACTTGGGATGATGCTGCACCCGCCACTGGGTAAGTCAGGTGTTAATCACAGGCTCAGAAAGCTGAGTGAAATAGCTGATGAACTGCGCAGACAGAAGGAGGATAATTATGCTAACAAAGAAAATTAATATCAGTATTGCAGAAAATCAGGGAGCGAGGCCTGTTGCAATTCTGGTACAGGTTGCAAGCAGGTTCAATTGTCATATCGACGTTGAGTACAATGAAAAGAAAGTCAATGCAAAGAGTATAATGGGGATGATGTCTTTGGGACTTAGTCCGGGAGAGGATGTTATAGTATATGCCGACGGTGACGATGAGAAGCAGGCGATAGGAGATATAGAGAAGTGCCTTAGAACTAGCTAAAAGGCTTATAAAATATAATTATTATTTTGTTTTTAAACGGCGCAGCCCGAGGCTATGCCGTTTTTGCTTTCTCTTGGTATTACACAGATAACAATACTTTGTAAAGGGACAATTCTGACGTAAAGGTTAAAATTATCCCTTTTATTGTATGTCCCGGTTTGATATAATCTTTTTGGAAAACGATTTTCTACCGCCCGAAACAATGGGCGTTGTGTGCGAAAGGAGAAATGTATGGCATTTAGACACTTGCATGTACATACAGAATACAGTCTTTTGGACGGCTCTAGTAAGATTAAGGAGCTTGTCGGCAGGGCGAGAGAGCTTGGAATGGACAGTATAGCGATTACTGACCA
Organism: uncultured Clostridia bacterium; assembly: GCA_948472945.1. Classification (GTDB taxonomy): domain Bacteria; phylum Bacillota; class Clostridia; order Lachnospirales; family Lachnospiraceae; genus V9D3004. The sequence continues at coordinate 46,083 of CAOKVX010000004.1, read as the reverse complement.
CGGCGTTATGTACGGAGTGATTGATTTTTACAAAGCGGCGAAAGATGCCGGAGTAAAGCCGATTATAGGCTGCGAGGTGTATGTGGCGCCCGGCTCGCGCTTTGACAGGGAAACGGGAAACTCCGATGACAGATACAATCATCTCGTACTTCTCGCAGAAAATAATACGGGATACGGCAATCTTATGAAGATTGTCTCAAAGGGATTTCTTGAGGGGTTTTACTATAAACCGAGGGTAGACTATGAAGTTTTAAGGGAATACCATGAGGGAATTATAGCGCTCAGCGCATGTCTTGCGGGAGCGGTTGCAAGCAGACTGAGAAGGGGTTTTTATGACGAAGCCGTCAAGGAAGCGCTTCTGCTTCAGGACATTTTCGGGGAAAATAACTTCTTTCTTGAACTTCAGGACCACGGTATACCGGAACAGGCAAACGTAAATCAGGGACTTATGAAAATACACAAACAGACCGGAATACCGCTTGTCGCGACGAACGACTCGCATTACATATATGCGGAAGACGCGGAGGCGCATGATATACTGCTGTGCATACAGACCCAGAAGAAAGTAAACGATACTGACAGGATGAGATATGAGGGCGGACAGTATTATGTCAAATCCGAGGAGGAGATGCGCGAATTATTCCCGTACGCTAAGGATGCAATTGACAACACGGGATTGATTGCTGACAGGTGCAATGTAGAAATTGAGTTTGGCAACTACAAACTCCCGAAATTTGACGTGCCTGACGGGTATGAGGCGGATGAATATCTGCATAAGCTGTGCAGCGAGGGTCTTGCAAGGCGTTACGGTGAAGAAGCTCCTAAGCACATGGAGCGTATGGAGTATGAATTTGAGACAATAAAAAATATGGGATTTGTGGATTATTTCCTAATTGTGTGGGACTTTATAAGGTACGCTAAAGAAAAAGGAATACCTGTTGGCCCCGGCAGAGGCTCTGCAGCGGGAAGTATCGTTTCCTATGCGCTTGAAATTACAGACATTGAGCCTATAAGGTACAGCCTGCTCTTTGAGAGGTTTCTCAATCCTGAAAGGCTTACAATGCCTGATATAGATATAGACTTCTGCTATGAGAGAAGGCAGGAGGTAATAGATTATGTTGTTGAAAAATACGGCGAGGGAAGGGTTGTCCAGATTGTTACGTTCGGAACGATGAAAGCCCGCAATGCCATAAGGGACGTAGGGCGAGCGCTTGATTTGAGCTACGGTTATGTTGATGCAGTCGCAAAGATGATACCTGAGGCAATCGGCATGACGATTGCGGAGGCGTTAAAGACAAACCCCGACCTGCTAAAGATGTATGAGTCTGATAATGAGTGCAGATATCTCATTGAGATGTCTAAAAAGCTTGAAGGTCTTCCAAGGCACACTTCCATGCATGCAGCCGGCGTCGTAATAAGTAATGCGCCTGCGATAGAATATGTACCGCTTTCAAGGGCGTCGGACGGAACCGTGACAACGCAGTACACGATGACTACTCTTGAGGAGCTGGGGCTTCTTAAAATGGATTTTTTGGGGCTTAGGACGCTTACGGTGATACAAAATGCCGTTAATCTTGTCAACTACGGACGCAGCAGGGGATTTACACACCTTGTGAACGGGACGTCCGACGAGATATTGTCGGCAATCGGAAGAGAATTTACTATAGACGATATTGATTACGAGGATGATAGGGTGTATGAGCTTATAAGCTCCGGAATGTGCGACGGCATATTCCAGCTTGAAAGTCCGGGCATGAGAAATTTCATGAAAGAGCTAAGGCCGGAAAGCCTTGAGGACATTATCGCCGGAATATCGCTGTACAGGCCTGGTCCGATGGACTTTATACCGAAATATCTTAAAGGAAAAAATCATATCGGTGAAATACAATACGACTGCAGACAGCTTGAAGAAATACTTGAACCGACATATGGATGTATGGTTTATCAGGAGCAGGTTATGCAGATAGTGAGGGAACTCGCGGGATATAGCTTTGGAAGGAGCGACCTTGTAAGACGTGCGATGTCAAAGAAAAAGGCATCAGTTATGGAAAAGGAGCGTATAAATTTTGTATATGGCAACGAAGAGGAAAATGTACCGGGCTGCAGGAATAACGGTATATCCGAGGAAGTTGCAATGCATATATTTGATGAGATGACGGACTTTGCAAAGTATGCGTTTAACAAATCCCATGCGGCGGCATATGCGGTTGTAGCCTACAGGACTGCGTACATGAAGTGCTTTTTTCCCATCGAATTCATGGCGTCTCTGCTAACGTCGATAGTCGACAGAACCGATAAGGTTGCATCTTATATCGACAATTGCAGGAAGATGGGGATAAATGTACTTCCTCCCGACCTCAATGAGGGTTTTGCAGACTTCTCAACGTGCGAGAAAGGTATAAGATACGGATTGATGGCAATAAAAAACATAGGAAAGCCTGTTATAGAAGCGGTAGTTGAGGAGAGGAAAAACGGAAAGTTTATTGACTTTGAAGATTTTGTAAGAAGGATGGCGGGTCGAGATGTCAACAAGCGGGCCATAGAGAATTTTATAAAAGCGGGAGCTTTTGACGAGTTTGCCGGAAACAGAAGACAGAAGATGATGGTATACGAAAAGTTTGTAGACGATGTGTGCAGCGACAAAAAGAAAAATTTGTCCGGGCAGATGAACCTGTTTGAGTTTGCGCAGGATGAGAATACGCATACCGGGATTGTATTTCCTGATGTAGAGGAGTACGGTAAGCAGGAGCTTCTTGCCTTTGAAAAGGAGGTCCTTGGTATATATGTGAGTGGACATCCGCTTGAGGAGTATAAGGATGTTTGGAGTAAAAATATAACTCATACATCGTCATCGTTTGTGCTTGGAGAAGCGCAGGCGCCGGAAGTTTCTGACGGCTCTGAAGAAATAATAGGCGGAATGATAGTTGACAAGCGGATTCTTCAGACTAAGAGACAGGAACTTATGGCTTTTTTAACCCTTGAAGATTTGTATGGGACTGTTGAAGTCATAGTTTTTCCAAGAGATTACGAGAAATATAAAACATATCTTGACCTTGACAGCAGGATATTTGTGTCGGGCAGGGTGAGCGTCGAGGAAGGCAGGGACGCAAAGCTGATATCAGGCAAAATAATACCGTTTGACGGAATTCCAAGGGAGCTGTGGATTCAATTTGACAATAAGGAGTCTTATGAGAAGGAACAACAATATATAGACGGACTGTCACGGGAGTATGACGGCGACGACTTTGTCGTTATATACTTAAAACAGGAGAAAGCGATAAAGAGAATGCCGCGAAGCAGGACTGTCGATGCCGGTGAAAAGCTTCTTTGTGCGCTGTATGAAAAGTATGGTGAAGACAATGTCAGGGTTATGCATAAAAATATTGATTAAATGATTAAAAAGTGATAAACTAAAAAAAATTTTAGAAAGGAAATGTGCGGTGGCGGTATATAAATACCGGTATTGCGCAGGGTGTATATAATGGATGGAAAACATATGACAATTGGTGTGCTTACAAGTGGTGGCGATGCACCCGGAATGAATGCGGCAATCAGGGCTGTCGTCAGGACAGCGTGCGGCTACGGTCATAGAGTTGTAGGTATCCGCAGGGGTTTTGTCGGGCTGCTTGACGAAGATTTTATTGAGATGGACGCAATGAGCGTATCCGACATAATATCAAGGGGCGGTACGATTCTTAATACATCAAGGTGTGAGGAGTTTAAGACACTGGAAGGCCAGCAGAAAGCGGCTGAAAACTGTAGGAAACATGGAATTGACGGTGTCGTTGTAATTGGCGGCGACGGTTCATTTAGGGGAGCAGAAAAGCTTTGCGACCAAGGAATACGTACAATAGGCGTTCCGGGGACAATTGACCTTGACATTGCCTGTACCGAGTATACGATAGGATTCGACACGGCTACGTCTACGGCAATGGAGGCCGCGGATAAGCTGCGCGATACTTCAGGTTCGCATGAGAGATGCAGTATAATTGAGGTTATGGGCCGCACGGCGGGACATATCGCCCTGTGGTGTTCAATAGCAAACGGTTCGGAGTATGTTCTGCTTCCCGAGACGTTTGAGGAGGCAGACATTGACAGGGTAATAGAAAAGGTTAACACTAAGAGAAAGATTGGCAAGAAACATCATATTATTGTAAATGCCGAGGGAATCGGACGTACTCAGGAATTTGCGGAGCGTATTGAGGAGGGAACCGGAATTGAGACAAGATTTACAATTCTCGGCCACATACAGCGTGGAGGAAGCCCTACATGCCGTGACAGAGTGTACGCTTCAGCTATGGGGGCGAGGGCGGTTGACCTTCTTCATCAGGGCCAGACCAGCAGGGTTGTCGCCTACTGCCACGGAGAGTTTACCGATTATTCAATTAGTGCGGCTATGGACATGCAGAAGACAATAGACCATGATTTTGACAAGCTCCTACATAAGCTTTCACGATAGGTTTTAAAATAATAATAAAGGGGACCTTGCAGCAGGTCCCCTTTTAATTAGTTTATTCAGTCAGAGTCATTTTAGTAATTCAGAATTATTTAAGCATCTTCTTCAGTATTGTTTTCAGTTTCTTTCTCAGGAACAACTTCCTCGTTCATATTAACTTCAATTTCGTCGTCATCGTTGTCAAAATCATCATCATCAAAGTCGTCGAAATCATCAAAATCGTCGTCATCAAAGTCATCGAAACAGTCTTCGGTAAAATATTTTTTCACAAAATAGTATGCTCCTCCTGCTAATGCCGCCAAAGATGCAGTTCCAACAAGAAATTTAAAAAATTTACGCATGTGTAACGCCCCTTCCTATCATAAAAATATACCGCTTTTTTAAGCGGGTAAACTACATATTGATTATAATCCTACCATTTAAAAATATCAAGCAGTTTATTAGATTAATATTAATTTTATATGAATTAGCCTATAAAAAAATAACATCACATTTCCGCATTACAAAATATGCACTAGAATTGTATGGTAAGCAAGGTAAAGGGTGCAGACATGGTAAAAATAATTAATATGTTATTGAAAAAATAAAAATAAATGGTTATACTTGATATCATATTATTGCCCTAACAGAGTATACGGGTTATTATTACACGTTGAAAACGGAGGAGAATAATAATGGTAAAAGCAGTATATCCCGGAAGTTTTGACCCGGTAACTAACGGTCATATGGATATTATAAGGCGGGCGGCGTGTATTGTAGACGAGCTTATTATTGTGGTGTCGGTCAACAGCGCCAAAAATCCTATGTTTTCTATGGGTGAGCGCATACAGATTATCAAGGAAGTTACAGTTGATATGCCTAATGTCAGCGTAATGAGCTATGAGGGTCTGACGGTTGAATGCGCTAAACAATTAGGCGCGTCGATAATAATACGGGGACTGCGCGCTGTAACTGATTTTGAAAATGAGATGCAGCTTGCGCAGACAAACCATTATATTGATTCCGGAATAGATACGATGTTTCTTGCAACGGGACTTGAATATTCATTTTTAAGCTCAACTATAGTCAAGGAGCTTGCATATTACGGCTCTGACATATCAAGGCTTGTTCCGGGTAAAGTTGAGCAAATGGTTAATAATAAAATAAAAAATATGTCTTCACAGAAATAATTTAGTATATCTTTCTATAAACTTCATGTTAAATCCCTTGTCTAAACAGACGACTGATTAATATTACAATAAAATTTATAATTAAATAATTAAAATATTTTTTGAAATAACTATTGACATTATAAAAAATAGTCATATAATTCATTGTGGATTAAATATTGAGATTAATAATATATATATTGAGAATGGAGGAAAATGGTATGGAATCATATCAGTTTATACTGGACGTAGCAGTTATTCTTATCTTTACGAAGACCTTAGGGCTTGTTTCAAAAAAATTCCACATGCCTCAGGTTGTGGGAGCGCTTCTTGCGGGACTTATACTGGGACCGGCGTTTCTTGGGGTAATAAAGGATGCTGATTTCATAAAGAACGTAGCTGAGATTGGTGTAATTATACTTATGTTCTGCGCAGGACTTGAGACAGACATCAACGGACTGAAGAAGTGTGGTAAAGCCTCTCTTGTAATTGCCCTATGTGGTGTGCTCGTTCCGCTTGCAGGTGGTTTTGGCGTCGCGTACTTAATGACTGATGCAACAATAATGCAGGATGTGTTTTTAGGCATTATACTTACCGCAACATCCGTAAGCATAACTGTGGAGACGCTCAGGGAGCTTGGAAAGCTTAAAAGCAAGACTGCCAATGCCATTCTTGGAGCAGCCATTATTGACGATATTTTGGGAATCATAGGACTTACGGTTATCACAAGCATGGCTGACGACAGCGTTAACATCGGAATGGTAATGTTAAAGATCGTTGGATTCTTTGTGTTTGTTGCCGGAGCAGGCGTATGTGCATATTTGATATACAAAAAATTTAAAGACAAATTTGTTGAGAAGCGTCACAGATATTCTATTCTTGCGCTTGCAGCATGTCTTCTCATGTCATACTGTGCAGAGTACTTTTTTGGGGTTGCGGATATAACGGGAGCATTTTTTGCCGGACTAATTATAGCAAGTACGGAGAGAACATCCTACATAGGTTCAAAATTTGATGTGCTGTCGTATCTGTTTTTCTCACCAATGTTCTTTGCAAGCATAGGACTTCAGGTTGAACTTCCTAAAATGTCGGCAGCAGTTATATTATTTTCCGTTTTGCTCACCATTGTTGCAATGCTCACAAAGGTTGTGGGATGCGGGGTTGGAGCGCTCGCATGCGGATATAACATGAAGCGCAGCTTGAGAATAGGTATAGGTATGATATCGAGAGGAGAGGTTGCGCTTATCGTCGCTGACAAGGGTGCGAAAGTCGGACTTATTGATCAGGATTTGATGGGACCTGTAGTAATAGTGGTAATTGCAACAACGATTATTACGCCGCTTCTGCTAAAATTATCATACAAGACCCACCCGGTTCCTCCTCAGGATATACAGGAATCGCACTATGAGGGACTGGAACAGATTGCTAAGCATAGAGATACCTATTAAGAAGATGCTTGAAAGATATCCGGATTCCGTATATAATTATTTAAGGGTATAAGTTCTGACGGGCTGTATACTACTTAATATGAGAGAAGGTACGGATATGAGAAAAACACTTGGGACGAGGATTACAGCATCTGCCCTTTCGTTACTGCTGTTGTGTGAGTCAAATATGTTGACGGCTGTTATAGGTCAGGCGGCAGTCCTCAAGCTTAATAAAAAGAATCTGACAATCAGGGTTGGACAGAGTTATAAATTAAAGGTTAAAGGAAAATACAAGGGAAAGATTAAGTGGAAATCAGATAAGAAAAAGGTAGCGACAGTTTCATCTAAGGGAATTGTAAAAGGAAAGTCAAAAGGCAAATCAAAAATTACGGCAAAGGCGGCGGGTAAATCTATGAAATGTAATGTTAAAGTCAAATCAGGAATAGAAAAGCCTGCCATAACTCCGACGTTACCGCCGACGACAGCGGCGTCTGTGACACAGACAGCAGTGCCGACGGCGGCGCCGCCTGCCCCGGCTCCGACAACTGAGGCGCCGTCTAATCCGGAGCCTACGCCTACACCTGCCTATATGTCCGAGGGTGCGTTTGTATATGACAAACTTGATATATCATGGATTGACAAGTCTAAGCCTATGATAGCTTTCACGTTTGACGACGGTCCGGTGGGTTCATCGGAGACAAGCAACAGCATGAGGATACAGAAAGCGCTCGGTGAATATAATTTCCACGCTACATTTAATTATGTGACCGGAAAGATTGGCAGCGAGGATATGAACAAAGAGATTTTGACTGCAATGGAAAACGGACATGAGATTGCTAATCATACATCACAGTGGAGCTCTCTTTCAGACACAAAAGTTTTTGCAGACGGAGAGGCGGTGGCCGCTGAGATAGAAAAGGCCCGTAAATCGCTGAGTGAGCTTACCGGAATATCAGATTTCACACTGCGTCCGCCTAATCTCGGTGTGAGCAATTTGGTATATGATAACTGCAATGTTCCGCTTATCGGATGCAACATAATAAGCAACGACTGGGAAGATAGCACGACAAAAGAGCATATCATCGAAGTTACCAAGAAAGCCAAGGATGGCGATATAGTTCTTTTGCATGAGACAATGATTAACACAGTGGAGGCGGTTGAGGAGCTTGTACCTTATTTTGCGGAGCAGGGTTATCAGATAGTATCGGTTGTCGAGCTGTTTGCGGCCAAGGATATTCCGCTTTATGCGGGAAATTATTACAATAAGGCCGAGTATATGCCTCCAAGAAAATAATATATTTATTTTGCAATACTAAAATAAAAAAATAAGTTTATTTACTAAAACAGGGAATCTTTAATAAAAGGTTTCCTGTTTTTAGTATAATGAAATGATATCTTTACTACTTTAAACTGAAAGAAATGTTCATACTATCTTATATATGTGCATATCTATTTTTTGTTGTAATTGTTATCATTATTTAGCTTGACATAGAATAGTTAGGCGGTTATAATACATTTAACAATTAAACTAAATGTTAAATGTTACTGTGTTTTTTTGCTATCTTGAAAGGAGCGGCAATAATATGAACATAATAGAAACAAATGCCCTGACGAAGTATTATGGTAAATCAAGAGGAATTATAGACGTAGACCTGTCCGTCCCGGAGGGGGACTTCTTTGGATTTATCGGCCCGAACGGCGCCGGAAAGAGCACAACTTTACGTGTGCTTTTGGGATTAATCTCACCGACGGGCGGCTTGGCAAGAATTTTTGGAATGGATATTGTTGAGAATAAGGAAAAAATTCTTGGGCAAATTGGTTACATGCCATCTGAACCCGCGTTTTACCACGGCATGAAGGTTAGCGAATGTTTACGTTATTCTGCCAGGCTGCGCGGTATGGACTGCGCCTATGAGGCGAAAAAGCTTTGTGAGAGGTTTGAACTTGACACTGAAAGAAAGATAAATGAGCTGTCGCTTGGTAACCGCAAAAAGGTGTCGATTGTGTGCGCCCTGCAGCATATGCCTAAGCTGTGTATACTTGACGAGCCTACAAGCGGGCTTGACCCTCTAATGCAGCGTGAGTTTTATTCTGTATTGGAGGACAGAAATGCCAAAGGGGCGACAATTTTACTTTCATCGCATGTCCTCTCCGAGGTGCAGCATCACTGCCGTCATGCGGCCGTAATCCGCGATGGGCAGGTAATGGCCTGCGACAGTATTGAGAATCTGGGTGATGCACACGCAAAGCGGGTTATAATAAGAGGAACGGGTGTTCCGCCTTCAATCGAAGGAATTAAAGATGTAAAGATAGACGGGGATTCGGTGAATTTTCTGTACATCGGCAAGCCTCAGACGCTAATGGACGCTCTTTCAAAACTTCCTATAACCGATGTAAATATTGCAGAGCCGGATTTGGAAGAAGTGTTCATGCATTATTACAGAAAAATGGAGGAAAACTGATATGAGTATACTTAGACATAATATGAAACAGGGTAGGAATATGTTGATAATATGGACTTCAGTCATAGCGTTTATGCTTGCGGTATGTATTCTGATTTATCCGGAGATGGGGAGGCAGATGAGCGAAATCAACAGTATGTTTTCCGATATGGGCAGCTTTTCAGCGGCATTTGGTATGGATAAGATTAATTTTGGGGAATTTATAGGATTTTTTGGTGTAGAGTGTGGAAATTTGCTTGGTCTAGGAGGTGCATTTTTTGCAGCGCTTCTCGGAATATCGGAGCTTGCAGGGGAGGAAAGGGAGCACACGGCAGAATTTCTGCTTACGCATCCCGTAAGCAGGCGGAGGGTTGTAACAGAAAAGCTCTGTGCCGTGCTGCTTCAGATTGTTATTATGAATGCGGCGGCTATCACTGTCACATCATTATGCGTATTGGCTATCGGTGAAACACCGGATATTAAGCTCCTTGCCTTATTATTTTTGGCGTATATAATGCTTCAGGCCGAAATTGCGGCGGTATGCTTTGGGGTATCGGCATTTATAAGCAGGGGAGGATTTGGAGTAGGTCTGGGATTAACTGCGCTTCTATATTTTCTAAACATAATAGCTAACCTTACGAAAGAGGCAGGATTTTTGAAATATATCACGCCGTATGGATATACGGACAGCTCTTATATAATAACAAACGCGGGAATTGAGGTGAAATATCTGTCTGTGGGAATTATATTCACTGCGGTGGGAATTGCGTCCGCATACTTTAAGTTCGAAAAAAAGGATATAGTGTAATCACCATAGCCCGTACGATTACATATATTGCATTATGAGGGAGGTGGTAATATATGAAGATTGCAGTTGTCGGCGGTGATTTAAGACAGTGCTATCTCGCAAAGACGTTATTGGATGCCGGGTTCGAGGTTAAGGCATTTGATATATCATGCAGGGAGATTCTTAAAGGTTACAGCGGAGTTATAGGCGTAACCCTCGAGGAGGTACTTGCTGACAGTAAGGTTGTAGTTCTTCCTACGCCCGTGTCTGAAAGATGGTTCTTTGTTTCGGAGCTTTTATGGCACGACAGCGTTGTATTCGGCTGGAATATACCGAGAGAGTTTGATGCATACAAGACGTATGATTTTAAAGATATGGAGGAGGTTGCCCTTAGAAATGCAGTTGCAACGGCCGAGGGAACCCTCGCCGAGCTTATTACGCACGGCGATATAAACCTAACGGGTTCAAAGTGCCTTGTAACAGGTTACGGGCGCTGCGGCAAGGAAATTGCGGCGAGGCTTAGGCAGATAGGAGCATACGTGACCGTCATGGCCAGAGCGAGGGCGGAGCGCGAGGACGCTGCATTCCACGGAATGGACGTGTGCGGAATGTTCGACAGGGACAGCTATAAAGAATACAACTTTGTTATTAATACAATTCCTGCAAGGGTAATCGGCAGGAAAGAGATAGACAGTTTTGACAGGGACACCGTAATAATAGACATTGCAACAATGCCGGGCGGAACGGATTTTGTGTATTGTAAGAAATGCGGTATTAAAGCAGTGCACAGCCTTGGCCTGCCGGGCAAATATTCCCCTAAGACCTCTGGAGAAATACTTGGTAACGCAATACTTGGCGTAATAAAGGAGGGGCTTTAATTGAAATTAGCAGAATGCAGAATTGGATTTGCAATTACAGGTTCATTTTGTACATTTGCTAAAGTTAAAGAAGAACTAAAGAAACTTGAAGCTACAGGAGCCGATATAACTCCTGTTTTTTCATTCAATACACAGATTACCGACTCGAGATTTGCGGTAGCGCACGAGTACGTAAAGGAGATAGAGGAGATAGCGAAAAAAGAGGGAATGAAGACGATTGCGCAGGCTGAGCCTGTCGGACCTAAGGCGCTGTTTGATATTATGGTAATCGCGCCGTGTACAGGAAATACCCTTGCAAAGCTCTGCAACGGTATAACCGATAGCCCGGTTCTTATGGCGGCAAAGGCTCATCTTCGAAATGAGAGGCCGCTCGTTATCGCTGTATCGACAAATGACGGACTTGGAATTAATTTTAAGAACATCGGATATCTTCTCAATATGAAGAATATATACTTTGTTCCTTTCGGTCAGGATGATCCTGCAAAAAAACCGAAATCATTAGTGGCGGATATGACTAAAATACAGGAAACCCTGCTTGCCGCACTTGACGGAAAGCAGGTTCAGCCGATAGTATCTTAATTATAAGTTTTCAGCCAGTGATTTACCTGAATAAGATAAGCCATCATCTGAGGGCCGGCCATAAGCTGGCCGTACCAAGGTTTTCCGTAATCTTTTGGATTGCCCAGAAACTTTAGAAGCTTATCTTTATCGATACAAAAGTGAAGCGGACTTGACGCATCATGGATAATATCCTTTAAGCGGTCTGCGAGAAGTTTTTCGTATTCCGGATTATAGGTTTTCGGATACGGACTCTTCTTTCTGAACAGGATATTGTCAGGCAGATGCGGTTTCGCGGACTGCCTAAGCAGATTTTTGACAACGCCGTCCTTTGCTTTCATAGACCAAGGGACGTTAAACACATATTCGACCAGTCTATAATCTGCAAATGGTACGCGGGCTTCAAGCCCGTTATACATACTTGTTCTATCCATTCTGTCGAGAAGGGTCTGCATAAACCAGCGCAGGTTAATATACGAAATGCGTCTTCTGCTTGTTTCTATTTCGTTGTCCTCCGGAAGTATGTTAATTTCGCGGACTGATTTTTCATAAGCGCTGTTTACGTAATCATCTAGTCCAAGCCATTCAAGGAAATCTTCACGTAATAATTCTTTTCTGGGTTCAAGCGACGGCGTAAAACAGAATGTTTCACGGCCGTTTTTAGGCGTTAGAAATTCCTCCTTGTGGAACCACGGATATCCTCCGAACACTTCATCCGCGCACTCACCGGTAAGCACAACCTTGTTATAGTCCTTTACTATTCCGCAGAAATATAATAGGGACGAGTCTACGTCCGCCATAGTAGGAAGGTCCCTCGATATTACCGAATCATACAGCAAATCGGCCTGAATCTGGCTTGTGCACTCCAGATAATGGTGGTTGGAACCTATATATTTTACCATCTCGTCAACGAAGGGCCGGTCCTGCGACGGCTGGAATGACGATGGGGAAAAATATTTACTGTTATCCGTAAAATCAAACGAAAACGTGTTGAGGTTTTTTCCCTGTTTTTTCAACTCGGCTGCGCATATGGATGAGACTATGCTTGAGTCGAGGCCGCCTGACAAAAACGTACAAATGGGAACGTCAGATACCATCTGGCGTTTTATCGCGTCAGTGACGAGAAAGCTTGTTTTTTCAATTGTTTCCTCGTATGAATCATAGTGCGGTGCGGACAGGAGCCTCCAATAGGTAACTTTATGGATACCGTATTTATTTACGCATATATATTCTCCGGGACGCACCTCTTTAACACCTGCAAACACCCCTTTTCCATAAGAGCGCGCAGGCCCTAATCCGAACACCTCACAGAAGCTTTCGCGGTCGATGACAGGATTTAATGACGGAAATTCAAAAAGGGCTTTCATCTCAGAGGCAAATACAAATGAATCTTTGTAAACAGAGTTGTTTACTACGCTGTAATACAGAGGTTTCACTCCCATATGGTCTCTGAACAGATATAACGTGTCATGTACTTTGTCATATATGGCAATCGCAAATATGCCGTTTACACGTGTTATAAAATCAGGGCCGTACTCATAAAAGCATCTTAAAAGAACCTCGGTGTCGGATGAGGTTTTAAATTTGTGGCCGCGAAGTGTAAGGTCGTTAGTAAGCTCCGGTATATTGTATACCTCTCCGTTATATATTATTGTAAAGTTATCTCCGTGTACATTCATGGGCTGATGTCCGTTTTCAAGGTCAATGATTGAAAGTCTGGTGTGGACGAGGCAGCATTTTTCCGACATAAATATTCCGTCAGCATCAGGACCCCTGTGGTGAAGCGACTGTTTCATTGCTTCAAGAACAGAGGTCCATTTGCTCTCATCTGATGTAAAATTAATATTGTGATTGTAAAAACCGGCTATTCCGCACATAAGAATCCTTTTAATAAAATAGTTGTTTACATATTTTATGCAAAGCTATTGTGAAATATGCGGCGGCGCTTAGCTACTTTATGAAGTCGAGCGCCTGTTTTTTACTATCGCGAGCGTAACAGTGAATATAGCTGCTGCAAAGGTGAGCATTATTCCCATACCCTGCAGAATATCAAGATAAGTACTGCCGTTTCCCAGATTGAATATCGAATTCTTTACGATTACGTACCAGTAGCTTGGAAGGAAGTGGGCAATTTTTATTATTCCGTCTCCGAGAAGTTCAATCGGTACGAATACTCCCCCGAGAAAGCTGAAGCCGAGACCGATAACGTTTGATAGCATTGAAATAATGTTTGCGCTTACCGTCACGCTGCCGATAAGGTAGGCGATGGAGAGTGACACTGCCATGTATATTCCCATATTCAGTATGCAAAGCAGTCCCTTAACAGAGAGCAGTTCGGAGCCGTGTGTGATAAGGGCCGCCGCAGAGAAAACTGCGCATATGGCAATGCCAAAAATGCTTATACCCGATATTAGACCGGCGTTTGACCTGACTATTTTGCAGGAAGAGCAGTTAAACCTTCTCCTTAGCGCAGGTTTATTTAACACCTGTATAACCGGCGAAACTCCGTTTACCGCAATTGTTATAAATACGTATGCGATGTATGTTAAAAATAGAGAGAGAGGGCTGTCTGATTCGCCGGAGTCTGATATAAATGATATATCCGTCTTTTTATTCAGGGTTTCAGAAGTTCTTTCTACAGCGTCCTCTATACTGATTCCGGCGGCGGTATACGAATTGAGGACGTTAAGGTAGTTATTTGCCTGTCCGGTCACAATATTTGCGGACATTGTGCCCGGTATGTTATATATGTCAAGTATTTCCTCGGTGTCCCCGGATAGGACCGCATCCTCAAAGCCTTTGGGGATGAATATCACGTTGGTGGTGTTGCGGTTGTACAGTTCATCCTGTATCGTCTCAAAGTCATAGCCGTCAAGCTCTATCTGGCTATTGCAGGATAAAAGATAATTTTTAAGGGCACCGGAGGTTTTCGTGCAGTCCTCGTCAACTACTGAAATATCCTGTTTTTGTTCCGAATAACTGGTCATGGCGGAAGGGGAGCCTGCAACGATATATGCAATGAATATGAAAATTACAATGTACATTATTATCTGAGTTAGCTGTGTCTTTAATATCTTGAAAAATAATTTAAATACTTGCATATCGGTTCCTCCTTATCATTGAGATAGCTCCAGTCAGCAGCGCTGATGTAATAATTACGAGTATAACCATATTGCGTGTGAAACGTTCATAATTATCGAATGAATTAAGGGCATAAAACGAGTCAGTCATGAGAGCGGCAGGGTTTATACGGTTGATAACCGGTATGGTGTGCTCAATTGAATCCTGTATTCCGTTGGCGCACAAATCCGCAAGTACGCTCATAATCATTGAGACTGAGATTCCTATTCCCATTTTTATGCCCTCGCCCGCAGGTTTTGAGAGGGCGCCGATGAACATTCCCATAGACAGACCCAGAGATGAGCCGTTTAGCAATAGCAATATTATGGCGGCATATTTATCCCCAAAATTGATTCCCAAAATGAAAATCATGTATAGCAATGCGAGACATTCCACTGTGAACTGTATGACAAGGTTGCTTATAAAACTTGCCAGTATAAGCGTGGTTTTGCGCGTGGGCGCAATGGAACGCCTTACGCCGAGCGCGCTTAAGTTTGCCTGAAGGTTCAGCGTGCTTGTTATTCCGATAAATGATGCGAACAGGCAGCTCATTGCGAGTATCGCATAAAAATAATTAACAAGGTTGTCGCTGTTGCCGTCTGATACGGTAAGCTCGCGGTAGTTGAGGGTACCGGATTTAAGTTTGTCCACTGCGGCTTGTATATTGGCGGGGTTAATTTCGGCTATCTGCATTATGACGCTCTCTGTCTGTATATACCTGTCAAGAAACGATGAAAGAATAGTCTGTTCAATGCCGTTTTCATTTATTGAAAGTGATATATTATCATCCACATAAATTATTCCATATATATCACCGTCGCCAAGCGCGTCAACTGCGTTTTCATCTGTCATATTTTTGGGTATGATAAGTCCGTCGTCACCTGAAACTTCATCTAGTACCTTATTAAATATCTCATTTTCATTTACCGTGACAATTCCTACCGGAACAGGCTTAAACTTCTCCGTCGTCTCATATATTTTTCCGAATGCCATAAACATAAAGGTCGATAGGGCCAGAGGGAATACGAACGTCCAGAATAACGATACTTTTGAGCGGAGAGAGTAAAGCAAGTTATATCTTAGATTATGAAAAAACATTGATATCCTCCCCCTTTACGCATTGTCACGGAGTTCTGTTCCGGTAATTTCAAGAAATACGTCGTTGAGTGTTGGAAGCTCCGAGTATACACGTCCGAGCGTGTAATCGTTCGACTTCATATAATCGAGAATATGCACGAGATTGTGGGAGCCGCCGCTGAAAGATACTTTTAGGACATTTTCTGAATAGTCCAAATCATATGCGTGAGGCAGCAGTTTTATGTCGTTAATGGCCTGAGATGAAAGATTTGGAACCTCAACCGATATTTTTTCAGTATTTTTAATCATGTTCTTCAGTTCTTCCTTAGTTCCGGATGCGATGCTGCGTCCCTTATCCATTATGAGTATCCTCGAACAAAGCTGTTCAACCTCTTCCATGTAATGAGAAGTATATATGATGGTCGCACCGTCACGGTTAAGCTGTTCTATACCTTTGAGAATATTATTTCTGCTCTGCGGGTCTACCGCAACCGTTGGTTCGTCGAAAAATATAAGCTTAGGCTTATGGGCTATTCCGCATGCAATGTTAAGGCGCCTTAGCAGGCCGCCGGACAGTTTTTTCGGCCTAAAGTTCGAGAATTCGTCAAGCCCTACAAATTCTATAGCTTCTTTCACATATTGTTTTTTGAGCTCTTTGTCAGTTATATACAATCCGCAGAAATAATCTATATTTTCATATACTGTCAGCTCGTCGAAAACGGCGACGTCCTGCATGACAACGCCAATCTGTCTTTTGAGTTCGTATGACGACGGGGTCATTTTTAGACCGAATACTTTAATGTCACCCTTATCATAGCTTAGAAGCGACAGAATGCAGTTGATTGTCGTCGTCTTTCCGGAACCGTTCGGTCCCAGCAAACCGAATATTTCACCCTCGCCCACTTCAAGGTTAAAATGGTCGAGCGCAATTAACTCGTTGTACCGCTTTACAAGGTTTTTAATTTCTATTATGGCAGACATTTTTTACCTCCGTAACAGTTGATTTTATTACATAGCCTAAAATACATAGATTGCTATGCATTATTTATATCCGCATATTTTATTCAGCAAAAGCGTGTGTTTGGCTGAATAAAAATCATAACCGTATATGCGAAGTATACACTTATAATAAATTAAAGTGTGTTTTATTATAAGTGTATATTGTAAGTATATTGATATGACATTTGTCACATTATTTTGTATATGTTACAATATCAGCATCACATTTTATGTACTTTTTACTCCGACACGGTTTCTTTTTTGACGGTTAGGCCCAAGATAAGGTCGGATTGTACGCTTATGTTTCGTTTGGATTAGCATCCAACGGATTCTTATGACAGTTGTTCGCTGGAATAAAAGAAAGGATAAAATGCAGAATATGGACATACAGCTTCAGGATAAGTTAATATTGTGGATTCTTGGACTTCTTTTTATTTTGGCGTACGGTCCGTATGTCGAGATTGTTGTCGCAGGCATGGTTTCTCTGACAATCGCATGCTCCGTTACTGCGTTTTCGATTAACAGGTACGCGTATGAGGCCATGCTTATAATATATCTCGTGTTTTCAGTATTTTATCCGGAGTTAACGGCGTTTGCGCCAATGCTGTTATATGACATTTTATATTTTAAAATGCTGCCGGCGCTCGGCGTTTATTTTTACCTGATTGTTAAAATAATTTACGGATTATTACATTTAAAATTTAATAGTTTTAATTTATCATATTTACTGTCAGCCGTGTTTTTTATCCTTTTTTCCGCACTATCATTTATGCTTAAAAAGAGGATGTCGGACTATTTGGGTATGGAGGCTAAGCTTAAAAAGATAAGGGATGACGCTATGGAGCAGAATATATATATTCAGGGAAGAAATGACGAGTTGACTGCAAGACAGGATTATGAGATTCATCTGGCTACCCTTGAGGAACGAAACAGGATAGCGAGGGAAATTCACGATAATGTTGGTCATATGATTACACGAGCTATTCTTATGACCGGTGCGATAAGTACATTGGAGAAAGATGAGAATATAAAAAAGAATGTTGAAGGTCTGTCAGAAACGCTAAATGCGGCAATGAACAGTATCAGGGAGAGCGTACACGACCTTCATGACGATTCGATTAATCTTGAAAGCGCTGTAAATGATATTATTTCGGGATTCGTCGGATTTTGCGTGAAGTTAGATTACAGCATGGGCGCAGATATTCCAAAGGAAATTAAGCTTTGTTTTATCGCCGTTACGAAAGAGGCCCTTAACAATGCGGCGAAGCACAGCAGCGGCGACAGTATAAGCATAATCATGCGGGAGCAGCCGGGTTTTTACCAGCTTATTGTATACGACAACGGCGGCAAAATTCCGGACGAGCTTGACGGCGGAATTGGTATAATTAATATGAAAGAGCGCGTAAGAAAGCTTGGCGGCAGTTTTAATATTAACACAAGCGATGGTTTTAGGATAAATGTTTCGATAATGAAGTAAAGTGATTGCACAGGCAGACGAAATTGAGATATGGAAAAGCAGAGGATATAAGAGAAGACATTTAACGGACGGAGGGTGGAATATTAATGGAGGATGTAATCAGAGTATTAATTGTAGATGATGACCCTATGGTGTCAATGTCGCTGAAGACGATATTGGAGGCCGAGGGTAAAATTGAGGTTGTCGACATCGGCGACGACGGTTTGGATGCGCTTAACTTGTATGAGAGCTGTATGCCCGATGTTCTTTTGATGGATATACGCATGAAAAATATGTCGGGTCTCGACGCTGCGGCGTATGTGCTTGAAAAATACCCTGATGCTAAGATTCTCCTGCTTACAACATTTAATGATGACGAGTACATTATTAAGACTTTGAATATTGGCGCTAAGGGTTATATATTAAAGCAGGATTTTGCGGCAATATCGCAGTCTGTTGTCTTAGTATCGAAAGGGCAGACGGTATTTGGCAGTGAGGTAATGAGCAGGATTCCGGAGATTATAGAAAACTGTAAAAGTAATGCAGGTGGAAGTACTGATGATGAAAGATTATTTAAACAGCAAGGTATTAACGACAGAGAACTGCAGGTTATCATTCTTGTGTCAGAAGGCCTTAACAATAAGGAGATTGCGGACAGGATGTTTTTGTCGGAGGGAACTGTCCGCAATTATATAAGCGTTATTCTTGAGAAACTTGAGTTGAGGGACCGTACTCAGCTTGCCGTATTTTATCTGACGCACAAGCGCGGAACAGAAACAGGGTAAGGATAATATTTTTGGACAGACTAATTGCTCGGTCAAATTATTCCAAATCCGGTGCGTCAGGGCGCACTGCTACGCCGTTTAACTCTATTACGCCGTCAACCTGAACCGTGATATAAGGTATTCCGTCAATTATGCGCGTTTCTACCAGATGCGATTTGTCAGGGCTTACTTTTATTGAAACGTCCGCCATTTTAATCTCAATATTGCGCTGGTTAGTTATGTTGTTTGCAATAAACGAAGTGTTGTCTAGTTCATCCTCGTCAATGTCAGCGTTTTCATACATTGTATGCTCATAGCTTTTGTCAAACAAGTCGAGTCTCTCATTGCTTATGCCGCTGTCAGCAAACAACTGTTTTACATCGCTTTTGTCGAGGATAACCGGTTCAGGCAGGTCTTTCTGCACTTCAATCATCTCGTTTATATTCTCGTGTATATTTTTTACGGTGCCGAAGCAGCATTCTTCGCCGAGTGAGTTTGTTATGATAGACTGGAACGTCTCGTTTTGGTTTTTGGAAGTGAGCGGTTTGCGGCACGCAAACATGTTATCCATAAATGAAGGATTTGGCTCTTCACTTTTCTTTGTATAGTACAGCATTGCGTGGATGTCCGTATTCCTGTCGTTAAATGCAGGAAACAGAAATCCGTGTATGGGTGAGTCGACGAGCCAGCCGCGTATCTTAGTCTCGATTGTATTGGACTCGGAGTTGTAGCACAGGCCCGACTTTTCGAGTTTGACAGGGCATATGCTGCACAGCAGATGCTCATATACATATATGGATGCGTCCTCCTGCTCGTAATTGTCGCTTGTAATTGTAGGAATGTCATATGCCGCGTGTGCGAGTATTATGTAAAAGTTTTCTCCGTATTCATAATTTTCTATGACGCGGTTATAAAATTCCTGAATTAGGTCGTCATCCCTAAGACGGCTTTCCTTAAGCTGCATAAGAAAGTGCTGTGTGCCCCCATCCGTTTCCTGTTCGGAAGGAAACTCAAGGTTGATTAGATTCTTTCCGATTGTGCCCGACAGAGAGCCTCTGAATATATTGATATATTTAAACATCTCCTCGTCCTCAAGTGAGTGAAAGGCCTGCTTTATTGTAGTTTTAATATTTTTCTCCGAGTCGACGTAACATCCGCAGAGTCTTGTTATATGACATTTATCTTTGTTGAGAAGTTTTTTTATTTCTGATAGTTCCTTTTTGTTCATGGCGTCTCCTTTTTGTTTTATAATATTCAATCATATCTAAAGTTCTCTATTTTCGAATCAAGCGGCTGTTCATCAGACATTTGATAAACAAGCAGTGGCTTTTCGTTCACGGGTGTTCGCGGAAATTATACTATGCCCTCCAGACATAGCAAACCCTGACGGATGTACACGGTCTGTCTTTGAATATGTCCTATCTT
Organism: uncultured Clostridia bacterium; assembly: GCA_948472945.1. Classification (GTDB taxonomy): domain Bacteria; phylum Bacillota; class Clostridia; order Lachnospirales; family Lachnospiraceae; genus V9D3004. Next base: position 25,547 of record CAOKVX010000004.1, on the reverse strand, counting down.
TGGTCGGATGAGAACCGGTGCGGGTATAATATCTGTCGATATTATACCACAATTCCCAGAGCGTGGAAATAGCGAGATTTACAGTCGGATTTCCTGCATTATTATTGCAACTGTACGAGAATAAGTGATGTATGCGTTACTATAATTGACATGTGCCACATTAATGTAAACATTAATAAATTTATATTTAAATTTATAAAACATATGGAAAAAATCCTCAAATAGTTGTATACTATACTGCATAAGCAAATAAGCTCTTACATAGAGCGGCGAGGGGGATGACGAATATAATGAGGTTAGTAACAAGGTCGGATTTTGATGGATTGGCATGTGCGGCGCTTTTAAAGGAAGCGGGTATTATTGACAGCTGGAAGTTTGCGCATCCAAAGGATTTGCAGGATGGGCTTGTCGAGGTAGATGAAAATGATTGTCTTGCCAATGTTCCGTTTGTTGAAGGCTGCGGACTGTGGTTCGACCATCACAGCAGCGAGCAGGAGAGACAAAAGCTGGAAGGTAAATATAAGGGGGAAAGCCGTATCACTCCTTCATGCGCGCGTATTATATATGAATATTATGGTGGAAAAGATAAGTTTCCTCAGTTTGACGATATGATGGAGGCTGTCGATAAGGTAGATTCAGCTAACCTAACTATTGACGAGGTACTTAATCCGTCTGGATGGATTCTGGTGGGATTTATAATGGACCCAAGAACCGGGCTCGGCCGCTGGAGAAATTTCAGGATATCCAATTATCAGCTTATGGAGATGCTTATTGACGCATGCAGGACGATGTCTACTGAGGAGATTCTGGCGCTTCCTGACGTTGTGGAACGTATTGATGTTTATCATGAACAGGCTGAGAAGTTTAAGGAGATGGTAAAAGCCAATACGAGGGTTGAGGGTAATGTAATTATCTCTGATTTGAGAGGTGTTGACCCTATTTACTCGGGAAACCGTTTCATGATATACAGTATATATCCTGAGCAGAATATATCTGCATGGATTGTATCAGGAAAAGGCGGCGAAGGGTGCTCGGTGGCAGTAGGCTACAGCATAATCAACCGCTCGTCCGACGTAAATGTTGGAAGCCTTATGCTTAAATACGGCGGCGGCGGACATAAGGCTGTTGGAACATGCCAGTTCAGTAATGAGACTATGGATGAAAAAGTTCCCGAGCTTCTTAAGGAGCTTGTAGAGCTCAGCAAGTAGAATAAATATTGCATATATAGAATTATCCGGGAAGTCCGAAATATGGACTTCCCGTTCAAGTTGTAGAGACTTTCAATTTATTGATTACTATATTCTTTTATAATATTAATTATTATATCGTACAGCGGTTCGACCGTGTAATCGCCTATGATTGGCTCAAGGTGCGATTCCCCGATACCGGAATCATCAGTCAGAAATACATATTCTCCGTTGGTGCATATTGCAAGCGCGCGTCCGAAAAGCTCTGTATCCCTCTCCGCGTTGGATGAAACAACAGGAACAAAATGCACGCCCATCTCTGAAGCCCTTTTGACGGTTTCGTATATTTTGTCACTCATCTCAGAATGCGGCGGGGCGTCAAATATAAGGAAAGCAAGTTTTATGGAGTCTTTATCCCATGAAGAAGAATTTATACTTTTATCAAGTATTTGAGATACGGCTTCAGGTATATCTCCGCCTCCTTCCGCCGCCTGTTTATTTATATTTTTCTGTATTTCCTTTATATTTGTTGAAAAATCAAAACACTTTGTCACGTAGTCGTCACCCTCATCGCGGTAGAAGTTAACGCTGTAACGTATGTTTTCAGCCCCGGCCTCTCTTGTTATTTTAGAGAAGTCTTCCTGAAGAAATGTCATCTCATCTGTCATTGAGCCTGTCGCGTCCATTATGAACATAATATCCATTTTTTTGTATTTTGACGGAGTCAGGTCGAGCGTTATTTCAAACTCGTTATCGGCCACCTGATTTGTCTGGCTGTTATTTTGGGCGTTGTTATTGCTGTCGTCTTCGCTGTCATTCTTTTTATTATTTTTCTTATCAATTTTGACATCAAAGCTTTCTTTTGAGCCGTCATCCTTTATTGCAATTATTTTTACTGGTTTGTCGTTGTCATTATAAAAAAGATATGCAATTCCGGTCTTGTCCGAAACGGATTCCCAGATTGTTTTTCCATCGTAATCTTCCAATGTCACAGTTTGGTTAGGCAGCGGTGTGCTTTCAGAGTTTTTAACGGTAACTGAAATTCTGTTGCATGGGTTGAGTCCATAGGACGGAAAAGCAATAGCCCCCTTGTTTACTAGATTGGTAAAATACCCCCAGTTATCGTTGTCGTTCCATCTTCCGGCAGTCAGCAGTCCGGCCTCGGCTTTTGGAATATCTTCCTCTTTTGTAACTGTGTCATCCGGAGTGACTTTTGATTCAGAGGTGGATTTGCTTAATTCATGCTCTGTTTCCCGGTCTGTGCCGTCTGTACTTGCTAATCCGTCCGATATAGATGAATCTCCTGCAACTGATGAATCGCCTGCTGAATCTGGTGCGGATAAATCGGAATCCTCCATGCTGAAATGTTCAGTAGTTCCGGTATCTGCAGATTTTTCGCTTGAGCCTGAACATGCGGTGAGAAGTGATATTGACATTGCTAAGGCTAATACGGCAGCCTGTGGCTTTTTCAAAACACTCCATTTTTTCATGATGTCTCCTCCTTTTTACTCTATAAATTTATATATGTAAATGCATTGTATAAAACAATTTTAAGTTTGTATATATTGTATTATAATATATATTTTAATTCGTTATAGAGTGTAATTTCTTACGATAATAATTGTAAAATTAATATACTACATAACTGCTACAGAATTAAGTGATAAAGGACTAAAAGCTAGTTTAATTTAGATGACTGAAATGATACGGTCTGGAATGAGCAACAAGATAATGTAAAAAAATATAAGATAAAGTAAAATAATATTGAATATGCTTGAATGATGGGAATATATAATATATTTTAAATGCAATTAATTGCAATATCAATATAATGAACAACAAAAATATATTATGAAAATAATATGAAAAAAAATATGAAAAGAGGTTTGGCAATAGCTGGTATGACATTATTGTTAGGAGGAATTTCAACAGTATATGCTGCCAATGATTTTACTTTTAGTTTCTCAAGTAATGTTATAGGGAAAACAGAATTTAAGCTTAGTAACATGGATACAAAATGTAAAAGTAAGGCAGCAACATATGTATATAATACAAATTCTTACGCTAGCTTTACCGGAAATTATTATATTACTTTGGATGGGAATGGTTTTTTAATCCAGATTACAAGGGAACATATAAGAAAGCTGATGGATATATATTAATATCATTCTAAATAGTTTCGGAAGAATATGTACAGAACGAATCAGGTAGGGAGGTACAATGATGATAATAACTGAAGACATTTTATTATCATGTGAGAATATTTCCAAAACATATGAAAGCAGCAGGATACGAACAAAGGTGCTAAAACAGGTGAATGCCAAGTTTAAAAAAGGCTCGATTAATTTAATATATGGAAAAAGCGGCAGCGGAAAAACGACGCTTTTAAATATTCTTGCAGGATTGGATAAAGCCTCACAAGGAAATGTTTATTATCTTGAAAAGAGATATGGTTCCATGAGTGATTCGGATTTGGCAAAGTTAAGAGGCATTAATTTCGGATTTGTGTTTCAGGCTTATCATTTAATTCCACGTATAAACATAGAAGAAAATATTTTATGCCCATCATATGTTAACGGAAATAAATACGATAAAGAATATTATCAGTTTTTAATAAAGGTATTAGGAATAGAGATGTTAGTGAAGAAAATGCCGTATGAATTGTCAGGCGGAGAACAACAGCGTGCTGCAATAGCGAGGGCAATGTTGTTAAAACCAAAGATTATATTTGCAGATGAGCCTACAGGAAATCTGGATACTGAGAATACGAAGACAATTACAGAATTATTCCAGAAACTTAATGAGGAATATAAAACAACTTTTATTATTGTTACCCATGAAGAAAATCTGATAGAACATTGCGAGCAGGTGATACGTTTAAGGGATGGTGAGATTGTTATTGAATAGGAATAAAAATAAATACATTAAATTAGTTCGTATGTTTATATCTAGTGACAGGAAGTTATTATTTATCTCAGCGTTGTCTTTGATTATCGGATTTACTTTTTTATTTACAATTACCTCCCTGAGTGATACCGTTATAAAAACAAAACAATACAATACAGTAAAGACATATGGGAAGTTTCTTATGGTAATACCCGGGATTAGTAAAGAGAATGAGGAAATAATAAAACAGCAGTGCAGTCAATTTGCATATGAGCATTTTGGCGTTGTTGGAAATATAGAATATGCGGACAAGAAGATTACGATGGGAAGCATGAAAGAGTATATGGGTGAAAATCTTGGTTTCAGTGTAATCAAAGGGAATTGGCCTCAGGCATCGAATCAAATTGTTATAGAAGAATACCTGTTACATTTGTTTGGGATGGAAAATGAAAATATACCGTTTTACATTTCCCTGAAAGAAGATGGAAAGCAGGTAAAATATGAAATTACAGGAGTTATCTCAAATTATTCATATCTGTTATCGACATCTTATGGACGATATTTAGAAACTAAAGCGTATCCTTCTATCATTTGTGGATGTGAGAAGAATGATGAAGTGCAACAGTCTTTGGTCATTATGCAGAAACAGTTGAATTTTAGGAATGCGGAAAATGATATAGATTATCTTTTGTCTAAAATTTCAATGGATACAATGTGTATTAATGAAAGATTATATGGACATGGATATAAAGATAATGAAGATATGATATATACCAGAGTGTTATATCTTGTATTGTTGAATTTTTTGCTGCTGTTAGAACAAATGGTAATTATAAGGGCTTTTTTGTTACGTAATAAAAAAACACTTTTTTTGTTTGAAGCATTAGGTATGTCGCCGAAAGAAAGACGAAAAGTAATATTTTGTTTGATACATGGGTTTATTTGGTTTGGTGTAATTACTGGTTATTTATTGTCGTTTCTAATTGGTTTCACATATATTAATAACATTTTCAGAGGATACAGTAAATTTTATATATCTTCATTACAATACAATGTTTTGGTAGAAGGGATAATTGTAGGCATAATTTTTTCAGGTGTACTTTTTTTCTATAATTACATCAGAAATGAGACGGTTATAAGAGGACTCATTGGAGAAAACTCAAGGAGACAGAAGAAATATAAATTTAAAAAGCTTAACTTAAGTGTTGTGATTATTCAAACAGTATGCATTTTTTTTACAATAGCTTCGTTTAATTTTATGAATACATTTAGTGGTGAATATGAGGATATAGATTATGACTTGTATAGTAAACGTACTACTGTTTCCTATCCATTAAAAGAATATAATATTGCAATGTATGGAAATGATTATTTTTCTTTTAATGCATTGGATATATTTAATGAATATAAGGATGAAATAAGTTTATCTGCGGAGGCTGAAACAAATCAGAGCACCATTCTGTTAAATAAAAACAACATAGACTCATATTTCAGTCAATATTGTGGATATAATGATGAAAAATTACGTCCTGAGGATGAGGCATTATGGAAACAGGTTGCAAATGAGGCTGAGAAATATGTGGCGGTACCTGTAAACAATATTAAGACAGTTGTGCTGCCACAAAAAGATTTTAATCTTTTTTTAAAAAAGTATGAAATAAATAGTCCTGTTTTGGAAAAAAACATAGATATAGCATGTGTGTTACTTTTGCCGGATTATAATAAGGTTTTGCTTAATCCGTCTATAAAGGAAAAAGGCATGATACTGCTTGGAGGAATTCAGGGAAATGAAAATAATGCGGAATTTTGTACCGAAAGCTTCAAAGTAGAATCATTGCTCAGTTGTGATGCAGAAGAATGTGGAAATATACAGGTAATTATGAGTGAGGAGGTTGCAAAAAAAAGTAAAACAGTCCTAGGATATGACACGATAAGCGTCACGATGAATAAGGATACCCCGGTATCCATACAAAAAAATATAGAACAAAAGGTCTCGCTTTTAATGGCATCAATTCAGCGTGGATTGTTAGATTCTTCGGGGATGAGAAACAGTCAGGATGGACTGATGAGAAATTATACTTCTATTATGAGCAACACAATGCTGTTTTTTTGTATAATTGTTATTTGTATTTATATTATTTTGAGTATATACATTGAATGGGAAAAGAATAGCTACGAATATGGCGTGTTACGCAGTTTTGGGATGAGCTATAAGGCCCTGCAGAATAAATTGTTTTTTATGTACGGTAGTGGTATCATTGCTGCTTGTTTCTTGAACATTTTTTTGGGAAGATATGCATTCACAAATGAACTGTTAACAAAACAACAAATTTATATTTCAATTGGAATAACGGCAGGAGTAACATATCTTTGCAGAATTTGGGTGTTTTATTGGAAGAAGAAACAGCCGATAAGTTCAATGTTAAATAAACCGCTTTAATGTATGAGCCGAAGATTTTTAAACTTTTATTGAGTGAGTATATTCATCACCAATTTTAAATTGATGCTGTCTGTCTCTTCCAAACAGACTTCCGGCACGTCGTCTTTTGTCACATCATTTCCCATCGGACAGCGTTGTTTTCTGTCAATGATGCCACCGCATCGCTTTCCTCAAGCCCTTGCCGATAAAAAATGGTTTTGCGGAGTTTTGCCAAATATCAACAGGTAGCTCAACGGCGCCAATTTGAACCTGTTTCGAAAATTGCTATTTTGCAAATGCGTGTGTTAGTTTCAATCGCCGTAGCCACCGCTACGACTCATTCAACTGCCTTCGCGTTCACAAAATACGCCGTCCTCTGCGGGTTCAAATTGGCGCCGTTGAGCTAAGATAAAATCAAAGCTAAATTTAACGATAAAGAAATGCGGATGACAGGACTTGAACCTGCACGCTCGCGCACCAGAACCTAAATCTGGCGTGTCTGCCAATTCCACCACATCCGCATATTATGAGGAAACACTGACTTAATCAGCGTTTCTGCTATAGAACATATGAAATTATAACAAACAAAGTAAATATTGTCAAATAAATTTGCCTTTCATCAATGCATTTGTTATACTTAATGTATTGATGTTGGGGTCAAAAGGTATTTTGAGCCTGACATAGTCATGTAATTGTACACTAAGGGGAACGACGTATGATTATAAGTATAATTATGCCGTATTACAAGGGAATACATTTTCTGCAGGATGCGATGGAAAGCTTAGACCGGTCCCTGTCGGACTGTAAAGCGACTGAAGTTTCGTTTGAGCTTATAGTAGTCGTTGACGATGGGAAAGCGAAAGAAGACAAAGATGTTTACGGATTTGGTGCAGACGGGTGTGTTATGTGCGGCAGCCAAAAGTACAGGGATGAGGCTTTAACCGTGCTTGATAAATATAAGGTATTGTTTGGGGAGCGTTTAACTGTAAATGTTATTCCGGTAAGCGGAAAATACAATACCGCCATGCTGAGGAATGAAGGATTAAGGGCGGCAAAGGGCGATTACATATATTTTATGGACAGTGACGACTATATATTGCAAGATACGCTGCGGGTTATGGCGGAATCTGTAAGGATGGGCCTGCATGATATAATAACTGGGCCCATAGAGGAGACAATGTTTAAGTACTTTACCTACGTTAGCGGTAACGGTAACGGATGTGAGGATAACGCAGGCAGGGCTGAACCGGACCTGAGTGAGTGCGAATGCCCGAACCGCGAAAACCGGAAACATGACGGGGCGGATGACGGACGCAGACCGGACCGATTTCTGGCCGCGGGAAATATGTGCAGATTTAACCTTACGATACTAAACAGCCTTGTCAGGCGGGACTACATTATGAAAGCGTACGGGGACGGAAAGTTGCTTGAATTTGACGCTGAAAATGAACTATACTGCGATATGGCATACACCGCCGCTCTTTATGGCAATACTGATAACGTATGCTTTCTCGATAAAATGATATATATAAAGAGAATACACAATGACAGCATACAGTTTCCGGCGGTTGACCAGCTGAAAGTGAAAAACAGAAACGATATATTTTTAAGGAGTCTTGACGGAGCGGTCGCCGCGTCGGGGCGGGATGACCTTATCGCCGGGGTAGTTAAGAAAATAAAAAAGGATAGGGCGGCGGATAAGAGAAAGCGCAGGCAAAAGCGTATACGCAATTTTTTTGCGCGCCCCACTTATTTTTTCAGGATGATAGAAAAATATTTGTTCAGGCGTCTGTCTATGAGGCGCGACTGGATAGTCTTTGAGAGCTTTCTTGGAAAAAACTACAGCGACAGCTGCAAGTACATTTATCAATATCTTCAAAAGGAGTATGGCGGTAAATACAGATATATATGGGTAATTAACGATAAAAATACAGACATCCCGGGCAATGTAACGAAAGTAAAATATCTGGGGTTTAGATGGTTTTACTATACATCGCGCGCAGGTTATTATGTCAACAATATGAGGCAGCCCGTTTGGATGAACAGGCGTAAAGGGGGCGTACTGCTTGAGACGTGGCACGGAACGCCGCTAAAAAGGCTGGTGTTTGATATGGATGACATACACGCGGCGACGCCGCAGTATAAGATGGATGTATACGCACAGTCAAGAAAATGGACTTATCTTATTTCGGACAATCCTTTTTCGACAAAAGTTTTCGAGAGCTGTTTCCTGTTTCCAAAGGACAGGATTATAGAGACGGGATATCCGAGAAACGACATACTTTACGCGTCCGATATGCAGGAACAGGCCGATGTTATTAAGAAGAGGCTGTCCATACCGCAGGATAAGAAAGTCATACTGTATGCACCAACGTGGCGTGACGATGAATACTACGGCCCGGGCAGATACCAGTTTGCGCTAAAGCTAGATCTGAATAAGATGAGGGATATGTTTGGCGATAGATATGTTATACTTATAAGGACGCACTACTTTATTGCGGATGCGGTTGACACTGCCGGACTTGACGGATTTGCAGTAAATGTGAGTCGGTATGACGACATAGCGGAGCTTTATCTCATATCAGATATATGTATTACGGATTACTCGTCGGTGTTTTTCGACTTTGCAAATTTGAAACGCCCTATATTATTCTATGTATACGATTTTGATAAATACAGGGATACGCTCAGGGGATTTTATATCGACATGGAGACGGAGCTGCCGGGCCCGCTTTTGTATAATGAACAGGAATTGTTTGGGGCGCTTATGAATATAGATGCGGTAAAAAATGATTATGAAGACCGATACAATGAATTTTACGACAGGTTCTGCTGCATGGACGACGGACACGCGGCAGAGAGGGTTGCAAATATAGTATTTAATGAAAATAGATAAAAGCGGAATATTTAAAAAAATGAGAAATACAAGAATTAAAAAAGTATATAAAAGAAAGATTTTAAAAGCAATAAAAAAGAAAAGCAAAACAGAATACAGATAAGAGTGAACAAAGAAAAATGAAAGACATTTGAAGAAGATTATAAAACATGAAAGGCTTGGTGCATTATATGAATGAAAATGAACAGAAATTCCCTAAACCCGGACCGTTGGCAGCCGTAGTTGTCATGTTGCTGGAGCTGGGCGTATCGTTTTATGTTCTGGCGGCGGCGCAGTATTACCTCGGAATGTGGGGGATGGTTATAACCGAGCTTGCGTTTGTAGCAATAAGCCTTGGGGCGGCGTGGGTTGTTGGCCTGAACGTCAGGGAGATGCTTCCGTTTAAGAGAATCAGGGTAAATGAGTTTTTCGGAACTATTGTCATATGGGCCGGCGCTCTGATGCTTGTCATTATAATAAATCTTATTTTCTTTTACTTTTTCCCGGGGGGGCTTGAAGTAAATGCCAATATAAGTTCATTTATCAACAGCTGGCCGGTAATTCCCGCGCTTTTTGTAGTCGCGGTTATGCCTGCGGTGTGCGAGGAAATGCTGCACAGGGGATTTATACAGCGCTGCTTTATGAAGAAAATAAAATCTAAAATGCTGACATGTATTATAATGGGAATATTTTTTGGCCTATTCCATATGGACTTTTACAGGTTTATAGGAACGGCTATTTTGGGAGGAATACTTTCTTATGTGCTTATAACGACGGATAATTTCTTTTATAATATGCTGTTTCATTTTGTCAATAACTTTTTTGCACAGATGCTAAGTATTTTGGCGGGAGACATGACGGAGACGATAGATACTGCCGAGACGCTCACCCGCGGCACAATTCCTATGGCGCTGGCGGCGTATCTTATTATAGGATGCGTCACGCCGTTTTTACTGCTCGGCGGCTCAATGCTTCTGAAAGGACTTAACAGGATTAAGGCAGAAGGGACAACGAAGCTTGTAGTATCTATTGTTATTGCCGTAGCGGTGGCAATCGTGATGTTTGCGACGGGATTTGCAATGATGGCGTCATATATAGTCAAATAAATGCCCTATATTAAACGGAGCATGAGCTACTTTTTCAGAAAAGGATGGACCTTATGGAGCATATGAGAGATGAACAAACAATGATGGAATTAATACGCAGCGTTGCAGAGGAGGACGAGCGCATAAGGGCGGTGTATATGAACGGTTCGCGCGCCAATCCTAACGCTGACAGGGATATATTGCAGGATTATGATATTGTTTTCGTGGTAAACGACACGTCAAAGTTTTATATGGACGACGATTTCATTTTAAAATTTGGCGATGTTTTATACATGCAGAAGCCTGATGAGATGGACAAAATGCTTGGCAAACCCGTCTGTTTTGACGACAGCTACGGATGGCTTGTTATTTATACGGATGGAAATAGGATGGACATCCATGTGGAGAGGAGCGGCCTTGGTGCGGTCTATGAAGACAGGATGTGCGTACCGCTTCTTGACAAGGATGGCATACTTGAGGCTGTGCCTGAAACAACGGATTCACACAGGTGGATTAAAAAGCCGTCTGACGTTGAATTTATTACTACGTGCAACGAATTTTGGTGGTGTCTCAACAATGTTGTTAAAGGAATACGGCGGTATGAAATACCGTATGCTCAGGATATGCTAAATTGCCATGTACGCCCGCAGCTGGTTAAAATGCTTGAGTGGAAAGTTGGGATAATGACGAAATTTTCGGTAAGTGCGGGAAAGTCCGGCAAATATTTACACAGATGGCTTGACGCTGAGGAATACGAGCTGTTTCTTGAAACGTACTGCGGCTCGGTGGCCGGGGAGATGTGGCGTTCAGTCAAAATAATGTGCGATTTGTTTGATGACGCCGCACGTTTTACGGCAGTCAGCCTTGGATTTGAATATAACAGCGATGAGGCGCAGGCCGCAATGCAGTATTTTAAGTACGTAAAAGGGCTTGGAAGTATAGAGGTTTAAGCAAAATTATGGCAATACAATGTTGTCATAAACGCCTTAAAAATATAAGATTAGGAGAACGAAACATGCAGTTGTATATGGCCCCTATGGAGGGATTAACGGTACACACGTACCGGAATGTGTTCGACGCATATTATGGCGGGGCCGACAAATTATTTACCCCGTTCATCGCGGCCGAGGGCAGCCATAAGATGAAAAAGAGGGAAATCTGCGACGTTACCCCTGAAAACAACAAAGGCTTAAATGTTGTTCCGCAGATTATTTCAAATGACGCATCAAATTTTATCAGGTTTGCGCGTATTATAAAAGAGATGGGATATGAAGAAGTGAATCTTAACCTTGGCTGTCCGTCCGGAACGGTGGTTTCAAAAGGCAAAGGTTCAGGCTTTCTTGGAAAGAAAAAACAGCTCGATGAATTCCTGCACTGTATATTTTCCGAGCTTACTGATATTAACGTATCGGTCAAGACAAGGCTTGGCCTCAAAGCTCCCGGTGAGATAGAAGGGCTTATTGCTATATTTAACAGGTATCCTATATATGAGCTTATAATACATCCGCGTGTGAGGGAGGAATATTATAACGGAAAACCTCATATCGAGGAATTTATTTTTGCGATGGGCGCGAGCGTGAATCCGGTCTGTTATAACGGAGATATCAACACGTCTGACGACTACGATAGGATTATACAGGCCTGCGGAAGGGAGCTGCCTGTTATGGCCGGCAGGGGTCTTATAAGAAATCCGTCGCTTTTTAATATCATAAGGAGCGGAAAAAATGCAATGACTGATAAAGACACTCTGAGGCGGTTTCATGACGCAGTTTACAGTGAATATAGATGCACAATGCCCGGGGAGAGGGTAGTTATTTTAAAAATGAAAGAGATATGGCGTTATATGATAGATTTGTTTGAGGGAAATGCCGAGTACGCCAGATTGTTAAAGAAATCACATATACTGACCGACTATAATATATTTGTAAACAGATTATTTCGGGAATGCGAACTTAAACCTGAATAATTAAATTATAAAATTGTTCTTTGCATAGCTGTCTGATGTAATACGGCAGTTACAGTAGTATATGGGGAGATGAAGCATGGATTCAATTGAGAGGGCTATATTTGCAGTCATATGTAAAAATGACGGAATTAAAGCTAGGGAAATAGGAAAGGCTCTTGGAAAGGAGCGCTCTGTAATTAACCGTTACCTATATGGTTCACCTTATATAAAAGAGCTGTGTTATCAGGACAGGGATTACAGATGGCACGGGCTTATAAGGCAGTCCAGGCCGCATTACGGGCTTGAGGATTTCAGCGGATACTACAGTGATGTCGATACGTTTCTGCGAACGCCGTGCAGTGAATGGTTAGATGCTCTGAAAGAAGGATGTGTGTATATCGGACGCAACCTAAATGACACTAGAGGGCTGTTCCATTCGTTTGAGGATGCCCATGACACGATGGCGCGGCTTTTTGAAGACCTTGACGAAGTTGAATATTTGTCCTGGGAGATTGTGTTTGAGCTGAGAATCAAAAAGGCAAAGCATATAAGGATATATGCGGACGTGCTTGTGATAACCGAAAAATACGTGTTCTCGCTTGAATTTAAGATGAAAGATGAGATTGAGGGAGACGACGTTAAGCAGGCGGCCAAATATAACGAATATCTTGAAGTATTGTTCGGCCCTGACTATGAAGTCATATCAGGGCTTGTACTTACAACGGCAACCGACATGTACGAGTACGTGCGTATTGACAGCGACAGGGAAGACTCGGCTGAGATACCGGTCTGTTCTGGAGACATGCTGTTTAATATATTTAATGAATATATGGGATTTTACAGCTAAATTTCGTTAATTATTGTTCTTTTTATCCGTCCTGTTCCACGGCTGTATGAACATGACTATTCCGGACAAAAGAATGAATATTGAGATAAACTGAGAGGTTGAAAGCACGCCTATCTCACCCCGGAAATCATTTCTGAAAATCTCGATAACCGAGCGGCCTATGCTGTAAAATATTAAGTAAAGCGCGCCAGTGCGCCCGTCTATACGCTGCTTTCGCGCATAGAAAAACAATACTGCCGCCATAAGAAAGCATCCTGCGCTTGAAAACAGCTGTGTCGGTATAAGGCTTACGTTGTTAGGAGCATAATTTGAATTTTTGAAAGTTATGCCTACAAATGAATCCGTTTCACGCCCATAGCAGCATCCGGCCAGAAAGCATCCGATTCTGCCGAAGCCCTGCGCGATTGCTACGGAAGGCAGCACAACGTCAAAATACTTCAGGAACGACAGCTTTTTAAACCGGCAGTACAGTCCGCAGAGCAGCGTACCGCCTATTATGCCGCCGTATACGACAAATCCATCCGAGCCTAGTGTTTTGAGCGGCTCGTCAATAAATGTTTTCCATTCTACGACGCAGTAAAGTATTTTTGCACACATAAATCCGCCTATTACCGCAATAAAGGTCAGGTTGTACAGTTCGTCAGGGTTAATACCCTTTCTTTTTGCCAGAAAAATTCCTGCGGTAAGAGCCGCAATAATTCCGATTGCTATCATGAGTCCGTAGCCGTGAATTGTAACCGGCCCGATTGAAACAATTTCGTTGTACATAATAAGTGCTCCCATCTAAAAAATAACCGCTCATCCGTATTAATTAACTTCAAAGCTTTGTGTTACAGTAAGACTGTAACCTATAAAGGGTTTCGCTGTCAAGCGGTTTGCGTCCTTCAAGAGGATTTTGTATTCCGAGGTTTTCATATTTGAAAAAACCCATTGTATGGAAACCGAGGAGCTCGTACTTTTCAGGATTGAACCGCGAAATTATTGTTAAATACCTGTCAAGTATTTCCTCGCTGTCGTTTATTCCCGGGACAATTACGGTTCTTATCCATAAACGTATGCCGGAGTCTGTCACAAATTCAAGGAAATCAAGTACATTCGCCATGTCCATTCCGGTATATTTTAAATAAGTCTCATCATCCCACATTTTGACGTCGCATATAATCATTTCAGCGCCGCTGACTGAAGTTTTTACATCGTCAGTCAGCGGTACGCAGCCTGACGTGTCAAGAGCATATTTTATTCCGTATCCGTCCAAATAAAGAGCCGTCTCATTGATTCCGGCAGCGCTTAACAGCGGTTCTCCGCCGCTGAATGTCACGCCGCCCTTATCGCCAAAGTATGGCTTGTACCGTCTTATTTTATCGGCCAGAGCTTTTGGAGTAAAGGGAGCGCCAGCGACAGTCCATGTGTCGGGATTATGGCAGTAAACGCATCTTAACGGGCAGCCGGTAAGGAATACGCCGTAGCGTATTCCCTCGCCGTCCAGCGCCGCCATTGATTCAAATGAGTGTACGTATAAATATTGCTCCGTTTTCATTTATGAAGTAATTCTCCTGCTACAATATATTTATGGTTAATATTCCTAACATCCGGTTAGTTCAACTATAGATAAGCTATTTAAACCGGAATTTACATTTTACAGTGAAATGTCCTGTCGATAACCTCCTCCTGTTTCTCGCGGGTAAGCTTGTTAAAGTTTACCGCATAGCCGCTTACGCGTATTGTAAGGCTTGGATATAACGTAGGGTCTTCCATAGCGGCAACTAACTTCTCGCGGTTCAGCACATTTACGTTAAGATGGTGGGCGTCCTGAACAAAGTAACCGTCCAGCATTGTCACAAGCTTGTTAACCCTGTCGTCCATATCCGTTCCGAGCGTCTCCGGCGTGATAGAAAAAGTGTTTGATATTCCATCCTGACAGCATGTGTATGAAAGCTTTGCTACGGAGTTCAGGCTTGCAAGGGCGCCCTCGCAGTCGCGTCCGTGCATAGGGTTTGCACCGGGTGCAAAAGGTTCTCCGGCAGCGCGTCCGTCAGGAGTTGAGCCTGTTTTTCTTCCATACATAACATTTGAGGTTATTGTGAGTATTGAAAGCGTATGTTTTGCATTTCGGTAAGCCGGCGTTTTGCAAAGCTCGTTATAGAAAAATTCTGTTACGTCGCGGGCGATATCGTCAACGCGGTCGTCGTCATTTCCGTATTTTGGGAAATTGCCCTCAGTCTTGTAATCTACAATTATCCCGCGCTCATCTTTAATTGGTATAACTTTGGCATATTTTATTGCGCTGAGACTGTCGGTGAGCACTGACAGCCCGCTTATGCCGAATGCCATAAGCCTTTTTACGTTTGTGTCGTGGAGTGACATCATAAGTCTTTCGTATGCATATTTGTCGTGCATATAGTGTATTACGTTCATTGTGTTTACATAAAGCCTTGCCATCCATGATGCGTAACTCTTAAAGCTTTTAATTACTTCATTATAGTTAAGCGGCTCTCCCTCGTCGTACACCTTACCCTCGGGAGCTATTTGTTCGCCGTATATTTCATCCTTACCGCCGTTCAGAGACATAAGAAGTACCTTTGCAAGGTTGCAGCGCGCCCCGAAGAACTGCATCTGTTTCCCAACCTGCATTGCCGATACGCAGCATGCGATACAGTAGTCGTCGCCGTACATGCGCCGCATTACATCGTCATTTTCATACTGTATAGAGTCTGTGTCGATTGAAACCTTCGCGCAGAATTCCTTGTATGGTTTTGGGAGATTCTGCGACCAAAGTATAGTGATATTAGGCTCGGCCGAGGAACCGAGATTATATAATGTCTGAAGCATACGATAGCTTGTCTTTGTAACCATACTCTTGCCCTCAGTCGTCACGCCCGCCTCCGAACATGTCACCCATGTAGGGTCGCCGGCAAACAAATCATTGTATTCAGGAGTGCGAAGATGCCTCACGAGCCTTAATTTTATTACAAGGTCGTCGATAAGTTCCTGCGCTTCGGTTTCGGTAAGCGTTCCCTCCGCAAAATCACGCTCAATATATATATCAAGAAATGTCGTTATTCGTCCTATGCTGTTGGCCGCGCCGTTCTGCTCTTTTACGGCGCCGAGATAGCCGAAATACAGCCATTGTACGGCTTCGTACGCATTTGAGGCCGGACGTGTGATATCACAGCCGTATTCTTTAGCCATTTGGATTAACTGGCCCATAAATTCAAGCTGCTTTGCGACGTCTTCCATAAGATGAATATTTTCTTCGCTCATGTCGAGCTCGCCGAGTGCCGTCTTGTCCTTTTTCTTCTCGTCGATGAGAAAATCCATGCCGTACAGAGCGATTCTCCTGTAGTCTCCGACAATACGGCCTCGTCCGTATGCGTCCGGAAGCCCGGTTAGAAGTCCGACGTGCCTTGCTTTTTTCATTGTGTCGGTATAAGCCCGGAATACTCCGTCGTTGTGGGTCGTCCTATAGTCAAAATGCTCGCGCACTTTCACGCTCATCTCATATCCGTAAGACTTGCAGGCCTGTTCTGCGTTTCTGAAACCGGCGAACGGGTTAACTGCCCTGCAGAGCGGTTTTTCCGTCTGAAGCCCCTTTATAATGTCTTCTCCGCTCACAAATCCCGGCCTGTATGAAAGGAGGGATGATACGTGTTCTGTGTCAATGTCAAGCACGCCTCCGTTTTCATTTTCCTTAATGAGCAGGTCGTTCACGATACCGTTTACACGTTTCGTTCTGTCCGTCGGTCCCTCAAGAAATGATGAATCGCCACCATACTCCCTATAGTTCTTTTTTATAAAATTGCTCACGTTGATTTCCGTCTGCCAAACGCCGTCGGCAAAATCTCTCCACTCGCTTCTCATTTCATTAGTCTCCTTCCTTGAATCAATAAGTGTTTTTACAGATAAACAATATAAACAAAAAGTATAAATAAAAAGGACATCTACATATCAACATACCGGTGATATGTAATGCCCAGACGGTCGGCTTTTATAATAACCTGCTCCCCCATAGTTTTCTATGTGCCCGTCAGTCACAGGTAATATATATTGTGTTGTTTACAAGCACATTATCATACATATTGTTATAAATGTCAATATGCAAATGCATTAAATCATTTTTTGACATATCAAAAAAATTATTTTATACTTATTAAATATTAAATGTCTGAAAGGGGTATTGTTTTGGGTGATTTTATTGGTTCTCTTGCAGGACTTATTATGTTTTTCCTTATTATCGCATTATTTTTCAAATTTGTCTGCGACATTGGATTAAAGGTTCAACCTGAAGACGGAAGACTTATGAAAAGATATGCCTCCGCAGGTGCAGTGTTTATGGCTGTGACAATATTTGTGTCGGGAATAATTTATTGTTTTTATAAAGGCTCGGGCTCTTTGCTTGATATAAAGAACATATGGAATTTTGAACCTATTGCGGAATATAATGGAGCACCTTCAGTTTACAATGTCCTGACTAGGGCGTTTGCTGCCGTACTTTTTGAGAGGTACGATGACTGTGCATTTTATATAAGCGCATTATGCGGGATGATTAGTTTTATAACTGCCGGCTTTCTTTTAAGGAGAATGTTTGATGTAGTCACTGCGGACAGGTGTTTTATTCTTTTTATGTGTTCCCCGGCATCGTGGCTTCTGTTCCTGCCGTCCCCATATTCAATGCTTATGGCAATGGTATCGCTGTTTTTATATTTTGTCGTTTGCGGCAGGAAAGATATATCTATTTTGATAGCTGCCGCTTCGTGTGCGGTTCATATTAGCGGAACTGTCCTTATTGCGGTCTGGATAGTTCTTTTTGTATTCAGATTTTACGAAAAATACGGAACAATTGCTATTTTCACATCCGTCGCTGCGGCACAGGCCGTTGTTGCGGCCGCATCAGCGGTAATTGGGTGGGGAAGCGTTGAGGAATACTTTTTTATTACAGTCCTGCCCGCTATTTTGTGTGCAGCCGGCGGACGGTGGATTAGACGGGATGAAATATATAACTGTGTATTGTCTTTTTATATAATATGCAGCGCATATTTTCTTGTCTTACATTTTGTGTGATGGATAATTGATAATTGTAAGTATTTTGAATTGTCAGAGTAGGAGAATGAATAAATGGGTTATAGAGAAGATATAAAAAGAGAATGGCTGCTATTTGGTAAAATATTTTTGTTCACGGTGGCTATACACTGGATTGTAATGTATTTGTCATATACATTGTTAGGTATATCCGATAATGTGGGCTTTTTTACGGCTTTTTACGACAAATATATAGAGATGGGAGACACTGTTCATTATTTGAAGATTGCAGAAAATTGGTATACTGCGTCCGGAGAAATGGCTAATGCCATTGTTTTTTATCCGCTGTACCCGTTTCTTATGAGGGCTCTCGGATTTGTAATTGGAGATTATTTCATTGCAGGAGTTCTGATATCGAATGTGTGTACAGGCGTGGCGGGCTATTATTTCTATAAACTGGCAGAGATTGAGATTGGAAAGAGTAAAGCGATTGACGGGCTGTTAATATGGCTGTTCTTTCCGTTTGCATCGTTTTATATTATTGTGTATACGGAAGGTCTCTCAATGATGCTTGTACTCATGTGCCTGTACTACATCAAAAAAGAAAAATGGGGCGTTGCAGGTTTGGCGGGTATGCTTGCGGCTTTGTCGAAATCGCAGGGGATTGCCCTGATGGTCCCGGCAGTATATGAGGCGGCGCTGTATATTGTCAAAAAGAAGCGTTTTAATCCACGGGTTATGTTCATTGGGCTTATTCCGGCTGGAACTTTTGTTTACCTGCTCATAAATAAAGTTGTACAGGGAGACTGGTTTGCATTTATAGGTCATCAGGAGGCTGAACCGTGGTATAATAAAGCAAAGTGGATTTCAGAAAATATTTCAACGCAGTATGGTATGGCTAAAGACCATTTTGAGCTGTCAATTCTTATATACTGGGTTCAGATTGTATTATATTTTGTTGTGATTATTGCGTTATTTTACGGATTGAGGAAGAAAATTTCAGCTTCACTCATAGCGTTTGGCGGAGCACATTTATTTATATCATATCTTCACGGATGGCTTATCAGCGGGCCAAGGTACGTGATGGGGTGTGTTACAATGTATATTGTCTTTGCGGTTATTCCAAATAAATTTGTAAAGTCTGCAATATTGTTGGCATGTGCGGCGCTTGCATTATTTTATACTCTTGGATTATGGCAGGGCCAGGCTATAATGTGATATGTAATGCGTGACACATGCATTTTAGGGGGTAAATTTGATGTCTGAAAATAATAAACTAAAAGGGAAAAACGGTGCGGATTTAATTAGGGGGAAGCTGATATTTTATGAGGCGCTTTTGACGGTATATGCGCTGGTTACGCTTACATTTGCGGTACTGTTTGAGTTTCATACCGTATATGTATCCGGCGGCAGTATAATTTTTTCACTCGGTATGAGCTGGCAGGTTATATTGTTTGCGGCCGAATTTATTACAATTGCCGTACAGATAATATCTATAGCGGTTATTTTGAAGGGAGGCGCGCAAAAGGCGGTAAGGTTTTTATATACTGCGGGATATACCGCGGGCGCAGCCGCGGCGCTATGTGTAATATACCTGCTTTTCAAACAGGGTTTTGAATTGATTCCGCTTGTTCCGTTTTCCATATATGCATTTCTTATATGTACGGTGAGGATGTGGATTATTCCGCGCACTGTCAAAAAGAACATAAAATAAACATAAACGCCATGATAAAGCTTGATTTTCAAGCCGTTTAATATTATACTTTTTATATAATGTAGGAAACTGCTTTGCAATTCCTATTATATAAAAAGCGCTCCGCTAAGGATGCGCACTCGCGCGATATGTAATTAGTTGCATTCGCAACACGCACTCGCCGCGGAGAATGTCGCAAGCGGCATTCATTGTTCCGGGACTGATTTTCAGTTTTGGATAAAACACATATAAAATATTGGGAGGTTTATTAAATGAGAAAAATGAGAAAATTATGTGCGGCTATGTCGGTGCTTCTCACGGTTGCTGTTGCAGCCCCTATGTTGTCAGGAAGTACGCCTGTGGATGCTGCCAAGAAGCCTAAGCTAAGCAAGACAAAGCTTAATATGAATGTAGGTTCTTCTAAGACATTAAAAGTCAAAAATTATAAAAAGAAAGTGACATGGAAGACTTCAAAGAAAGCTGTTGCAAAGCTTTCGGCTGTGAAGAAAACTTCTGTTAAGGTTACGGCTAAGAAAAAAGGCTCTGCGAAAGTTACTGCGTCGTTGAAGGTTTCCGGAAAGAAGCGCGTTCTTACGTGTAAGGTTACGGTAGGCTCAAAGAATACGGCAACGCCGGTTCCAAATGTTTCCGCGCCGTCAAATCAGACGCCGGCTCCGACTGCAACGGTTGACCCTAACGCTACGCCGCTTCCTACACCTACGTTCGATTACGACAACTATGCGAATTGTCTTTGGAAACAGCCGGGTGACAAGATTAAGGATTTGTTTAGCAACTATTTTGTATCAGGCGTAAGTACTGACCTTGGAAGCCTGAGGTTCGGTGAGAGCGCATCGCTTGTAAGATATCATTTCGGAAGCGTGACGATGGGCAACGAGAATAAGATGGAAAGCGTTGTTTCGGTTAAAGCCACCGACGAATATCCGGACGGTATAGCAAAGGCTAATATAGACAATTATTATGCTACTAACGGACAGGGTAAGATTATACTTGACTACTCTACGCTTGAAAAAGTTTTAAGTTACTGCAAAGCGAACGGTATTAAGCTTCGCTATCATGCATTTGTATGGCATTCGCAGGTAACAGAGTATTTCTTCCTGCAGGATTACAACTGGTCTGACTATGACCTTGATGCATATAGGGAAAAGGGCTGGGATGAGAGCAATTATCACAAGCTTGCCGATGCTGAGACGATGAAAAAGAGACTGAACGATTATATAGACCAGGTTATTGAATACATATATTCACACGGATACGGTGATGTGGTATATGCTTATGACGTAATCAACGAGGCAACTAACGGAGACGGCAACAACACGCATCATTATTACGTAAATGAGGATGCCGCACAGATAGACGAAATATTATCTACCAGCGGAAGCGGATTCAAGTTCCAAACAAACGGAGGAGTAAGGACCGAGAGCGGAAAGCTTGTGGATTCAAACAGTACTCCTGAAGAGATTGAGAGTATGATGAAGCGCGAGGGAAGAGTTCCGGCAAACGACAGTTACTGGTATGCAACAATGGGTCCGGACTATCTTTACCTTTCATTCCTCGCAGCGCACAATGCTGTTGAAAAATATTATGAGCAATATAAGGCTCAGTACAACTACACTTCAAAGCCGTCGCTTATCTACAACGATTACAATCAGAGGGAGAACGACCATATTGCGCTTGCAAAGTATATCAATACTGCATGTAATTTAGCAAATGGAACGACAGGCGTTAAGTATTGTGACGGTATAGGACTTCAGTCGCACAGCGTCAGTGAGAACACTCAGGAGAGAATGATTAAGGCTATTGCTGATACAGGACTTGAGGTTCAGATTACGGAGCTTGACGAAAATAGTACAGGAGATGCACAGGCTGCCAAGATGAAGAAGCTATATAATATTTATATGAACTATTCAAAAAATGGCGAGTACGGCAAGGCGCAGGGTGCAGATTATATAGGCGTCACATCGGTTACACAGTGGGGAATATGTGACGGAGATGGAAGCTGGAAAGCAAATTACATCTTCCAGAAATATGAAGGCGAAGACCCTAACCTTAATCTTCAGCCGAAACCTGCATATTATGCAATCATGCAGGCCGGAGGAGTAGACTGTGGTGAAAAAGATTATTAATTCAACGTATATTTAAAACCTTGAAAAAAGTAAGGGCATCTTTTGGCAGAATTGTCAGGAGGTGCCCTTTATAGATCCGATGTTCTTTTTTTCGTACTGCTGTAGCTAAAAGCCGTTTTCAAAATTACATTTGAATATCTAAAGTGGGAATTTGCTTTTGCCCTTGCTGAGTATTTACATGGGAAAACCATTTTCCCCATTTTTCCAATCATTGATTCAATAATAAACCATTATTGACAAATTTGTTATGAATTAGTATAATTATGTAAAGCATAAAAGCCCCATCTATAATACTTTGAAAATCATATATCTTACATTCAGTACAAGCAATCAGTCATTTTCTAAGTTATAATAGTAATACGTTCTGAAAGGAGGAACATACTTAATATGGAAAGTAGTTTGATTTTGACAATAAAAGAAAAGTATTGGATAAATCAGGGGGCGAAAAATATTGCTTATGAAATTTTTTAGGCGATAGATGAACAACGCTTTTCTGTCCTGTATAGTGATAAAACTTCCAGACCGAATGCACCTGTAAAGGTTATTGTTGATGCTCGTATCATCAAGGAACTTTTTGACTGTTTTGACGATTTAATTGGCGAATCTTATGCTGGTCCTCCATCTTCAATACGCGTTATTTATGACAAGTTTTACAGAGTAGTCGATTTAACATAAAACTCTGAGCTGTTTTTCACTATAATTGTCAATTCCTGCATTATATTTTGGACACAAGGCAAGTTCAGTATCCGGGAGGTTCATTTATCAACTAAAAGGAGGGTAGTTAGAAAATCAGCTAGAAAAATTGTCGTGTTAAATAGGGCAACAGATTATGCAGAAAGAACAAATGAATGCGAATTAAAGAAAGGAAAAATAAGAATGCATACGACTATTAATAAAAGGATAGCGTTTATATTTGCAGGAGTAATGGTAGTAGTAAGTAGTTTTGCGGCGGGACAAATAAAAGCAAAAGAGACTAATAAACTTGTAATGGAAGATATCCAGAAAAGTATTAGTGAAGAATCAGCATATATTTTGGACTGTAAAAACAATTTTATATACGATGTGGCCCATGAAAAATATGCTACAGAAAGTAATGAAGAAAGTACCATTTTACGGAACAATCATATAATGACTACGGAGCTTACGGCAGTAGAGGTTGAAACCATTGAAAAATTAGGTGTTACAGTTGAAAGTGATATCTGTGTAACAGGTTCGGGAGCCAAAGATTATACAAAAAATGCACAGAGAAATAAGAAAAAGCAAGTAAAAAGGACACGTCAGTCTAAAAAATGCACAAAAGAATATAACTGGAACATAGTATCATTAGGAGTAGGCGGTGTTATAGATGACATTGAAACAAACGGTGAAAAAGTCAAAATTGCAATCCTTGATTCAGGAATTGATTATTCAGAAAGTATAAATGTTGTAAAAAGAAAGAATTTCATAGGTGATGAAATATCACCATTATATGAAGATAACACAGGACATGGAACTGCAATAGCAGGAATAATAGCATCTAATGGTGAGAATGGCACAGTTAAAGGAATTAATCCTGATGTAGAGATATATTCTGCGCGAATCCTTGATACTGAAAACAAAGCATCCATGAGCAAGGTTGTAGAGTCTATTTATTGGGCAATTGGAGAAGATGTGGACATAATAAACATAAGCTTTGGAACAAATCAGTATTCAGAAATATTACATAATGCAATTAAAGAAGCTACAGCAAATGGAATACTTGTATTTGCTGCATCCGGAAATCAGGGAGAGAACGAGGAAAGTGCTGTTGAATATCCAGCGGCATTTGAAGAGGTAGTTGCCGTGGGAGCAACCAATCCGGCAGGAGAAATGGCAGAGATGACTTCGCGAGGCGAAGAACTTGACATACTTGCACCGGGAATAAACATAAATTCCATTGGATGGCTGGATATGGAAGTTATTTGCAGTGGAACGAGTATGGCAGTACCACATGCAGTGGGAGCGGCATCATTACTCTGGCAAAAAGATACAAGCAAATCAGCAGACTTTATAAAAGGACTGATTGAAGCAAGTGCAAAGACTGTTAAAGATGAAGGAGAGGAATATTCGTACATAGATGTTGGATATGCTGAGGAAATATATGACGAGTATGGTAAGATATATGGAGACAGTATATGTGAAGAAATCTTTGATGAAACATATGAGAACACGGAAGAAGTGAAAGCATATGATGAGACCGTTACCGGAAGTTGGAGTAAAAAGAATCATGAAGCTGCCGTGCAATATGCATATAATATAGAAAGCGGATTGACGTCAACAGAACTTGCAATTGTTAAGCTCGGTTCAAGGGCGCCTGATGATCATTGTCCTGCAAGCTTGGTTCCAACTCATAGAATGTTTCACGCTAAAGATGGTTATAATTACGTAAAAGTATATGAGTATATAATGAACATGTCATTAAGATGTAAAAAAGACGGACATAGTAGCGCATTAGCAATGGCATTTCCCGATAATAATGCCGGAATATACGGAGAGTGTGCAACGGTAAGGAGTTGGTTGGGTGAACCGGAAATAAGGGTAATGCTTACTGACAAATATAAATATAATAAAAGAAATACTTCATTAATGATGTTAGGATTGGCAATGCATGTTGTTGGAGATACATACGCGCATCAATTCGGTGTTTACAGTAATGGTATATGGCAAGATGATCCCGGAGTTCATGACGATATTGATAATATTCGAAGCAGATGGGAGTGTACAAAAGAACAATACAGAGAAATGCTGGAAATATGGAATGGTAATTCAAAAGCTTACTTTTTGGATTATATACAGGATTATAAAGGTTTTCGATTGAAAAATTTAAGTTATTTTTCTGAGTTGAGTCCTAACGGATTGAATTTCGAACCATATCGTACGGTTATGAATATGCATAGTTATTAATATCAAATTGACAATTATAACTTTAGGTAATTGCGAAACAAGTTCGCAATCTTGATTCCAACGTGGAAAAAATCCGGTCATGCCGGATTTTCAGGAGGTGAATGTGGGTAACCGGATTTTAAGATATGAAAAAAAGCAGACAGGGACATCTGCCTGCGAAATGGCATGTGGTATGTGAGGTTATGCGATCAGAGGTTTTAGACTGCGGATATATTGATGCTTGTGCAGTTTGTCAGCCACCATTACAGTGATAAGCTGGGTAATCCCGGCGAGAAGCAGGTCGGCATGAAGCGTTTTCTCATTCTGGGTTTTACGACCGGCAACACAAAAACTGTCTTTGAAGTGGTTGATGGATTTTTCAACATTTACTCTGACTTTGTAGGTGGAATCCCATTCACGGGTGCCACGCTTTGGAATCTGCGAGGCTCTTGTCCTCATCCGGGGAATCCGATTTCTTTCCAACAATGATCTCAGGATGGGATTCGAGAAAATCTTTGTTGTAAAAGGAAATATGCCTGACGATACCCA
>CAOKVX010000003.1 GCA_948472945.1 uncultured Clostridia bacterium | reverse complement strand
GTCTGATTATCGAATTTTCAAGGTCCGTTGCTTTCGCTTTTTGTTCTTTTCTGCGACAGCGAAATTTATATTATCACCAAATATGACTATTGTCAACACCTTTTTTTATTTTTTTTCAACTTACAAGCAAAAGTTCAATAAAACTCAGTATGTAAAGCGTTTTTCCTAATCCATTTTCTTTCGCTCAGACTGTTTTGATTTATTGGCGTTAACTATATTAGTAAAAATGGAATTAGAATGCAAAATTTATTTGCTAATTCACAATATCTTTTCAGGACATCATTATTTAAAATTAATTAACTCATCTACCTAACATAATACTGACAAATATATAAAATATTTTATATAAATTTTATAGCTTGTATGTATTTTTACATCAAACATGGTATAATATCTATGTAAATATTTAACAATAATTTAAAGGAGGTATTACTTATGGGAAGATTTACATTGCCAAGAGATATGTATTATGGAAAGGACTCGCTTGAAAATCTCAAAAACCTTTCAGGAAAAAAGGCTATTGTTGTCTCAGGCGGAAGTTCAATGAAAAAAGGGGGCTTTCTTGACAAGGTAGAAAAATATCTTAGGGAAGCCGGAATGGAAGTTAAATTTTTTGAGGGAGTTGAACCTGACCCATCAGTTGAAACAGTCATGAAAGGTGCAGCCGCAATGCAGGAATTTCAGCCTGACTGGATTGTATCAATAGGCGGAGGTTCGCCTATTGATGCGGCCAAAGCGATGTGGGCGTTCTATGAATATCCTGACACAACCTTTGAGGATTTGATTACGCCTTTTAATTTTCCGAATTTGAGAACAAAGGCACGTTTCTGCGCTATCCCGTCAACATCAGGTACTGCAACTGAAGTAACGGCATTTTCGGTTATTACAGATTATGCAAAGGGAATTAAATATCCTCTTGCTGATTTTGAGATTACACCTGATGTCGCAATTGTCGACCCGGCGCTTGTGGAAAGCCTTCCGATTAAGCAGGTTGCATATACAGGCATGGACGCGTTGACACATTCTATTGAAGCGTATGTATCCACTCTCAACAGTCCGTTTACAGACCCACTCGCAATAAAAGCAATAGAGATGACGCTTGATTACCTCCCACAGTCATATCTCGGAGATATGTGTGCAAGGGAACAGATGCATTACGCACAGTGTCTTGCAGGACAGGCATTTTCAAACGCGCTTTTAGGCATTGTACATTCAATGGCACATAAGACAGGCGCCGTGTTCTCTACAGGCCACATTCCGCACGGCTGTGCAAACGCTATTTATCTTCCTTATGTCATCAAATATAACGCCCACGAATCTGAAGCCATGAGAAGATATGCAGATATCGCCAGGCGCGTAGGTCTAGGCGGAACATCAGAAAAAGCACAGGTAAATGCCCTTATTGCAAAAATAGAAGAATTTAACCGTTCAATGAATATTCCTAAAACTATTCAGGAATTCGGAGTAAATGAAGATGAATTTTTGGAAAAACTTGATACAATTGCCACAAACGCTGTAGGTGATGCATGCACCGGCTCAAATCCAAGGGAAATTAATCCCGAGCAAATGGCCAGACTGTTTAAGTGTACATTCTACGGCACAGAAGTTGATTTCTAAACGCAATCACATCTAAACAATGGAAAATTTTTAATTTTTCCAGGAAAAACACAGTATTTCGCCAAAATACACCGTCTTCGGCGGGTTCAAATTGGCACCGTTGAGCTAACAAAAATATATATGGTAAATGTAAAAAGGTGCTATTATTTAAAATGTGGCACCTTTCTTCTTTACAACACAAATCATTCAGTATTAATTTATCATTATAGAGTCATAGATTAATTAGTTCCATTTTTCGCGCAAAACTTTTCCCATGCAATATCCATGAGTTCCCGCTCAGAGATTATATCTCCCGGATATGCATAGTCTTCTGAACATTTATCAAACCTGTATTTAATATTTTCAACTTTCGCAGTATCATTTTCCGCAGTCAACGCATACGAGTATTCCGTCCTCAATATTGAAAGAAGTTTTTTCATTGCCTTCATTAATTGTATCTGTTGTTTTGTAAGCATTTTTGTCAATATATCGCCGCGGTTTGATGTTATGAGCTCATAATATATACGGTCGCATATAAGCATTCTTCAGGTATTTCTTTCAATCTAAATCCCTTTATCCCCAGTTCGGCGGCCTTGAGCTAAACCCAGAAAGCATAACGGGCTGCGTTACTGCGCACAATCGAGAGCAAATTGTGCCCGTCATTGTTGACCGAGACCATATTAAGCGGCACACCATAAAAGCAATCGAATCCACATGCAGATAATAAAAGCATTGCTCCTGACAAATATTTTAACTCGTCAAATTATCCATTTTGTATGCTCCCAGTATTTTGACCCGCCGCATTTATAATATTCTTTCTCCATACCCGTATACTGCATTTATCTCCTCACTTGAGTATTAAAATGCTTATGCTGGGTTAATATGAATCATTATATGCTTTACATTATGAAATTCCCTCTCAATCCCGTCATGTATTTCTTCGGCGATATCGTGTGCGCCCCGAAGCGGCATATCGCCGTCAATGCATATTTCCACCTCTACATATATTCTGTTTCCAAACATACGTGTTTTTAAAAGGTCTATTCCCCTGACCTGCTCATATGAAGTTATATATTCTGACAGCCTCCGCTGGGTTTCCCCGTCACATGCCCTGTCAGTCATTTTCCCAATCGCCTCAGCCATTATATCAAACGACGTTTTAAGAACAAATATACATATAAGGACGCTCGCAACAGAATCCATAACCGGGTAGCCCATCCTTGCAAATCCAATACCAATCAACGCCCCTACTGAAGAAATTGCGTCTGAGCGGTGATGCCATGCGTCAGCCATGAATGCCGAGGAATCTATCATTTTTGCGTAATGCCTCGTGTACCAAAACATTGCCTCTTTTATTATGATAGATACTATAGCGGCAGCCAATGCCAATATACCCGGTATTTTGTGCGGCTGTCCGGTCGCTCCAATAATCCTGCCAATTCCCGAGTACCCTATCCCGAGCCCCACAATCATCAGCACAGCCGCAAGAATCAGACCAGCAACACATTCAAGTCTCTCATGCCCGTATTGGTGTTCGTCATCAGCCTCTTTCTGCGATATACACACTCCGACAACTGCGACTATGGTTGTAAATATATCAGAGAGCGAATGTACGGCGTCCGAAATCATCGCACCGGAATCAGCGGCAATTCCTGCAGCGAGCTTGAACACAAACAATATCAAATTCCAAACGACAGTAACTACCGTCAGTCTGAATGCAACTTTTTTTACATTAGTTTCTCTCATATCATTGCTATTTTTGTTGTTATCTATCATACTAAAATTCTGTCCTTAATTTATTATAAACTATACAAATCATTTGCCTTTGCCGTCAATAGCATTAAATATACTCTCAGCAAGCTTAATGTGGCCGTCAGCAGATAAATGCAGCCCATCTTCTCCAAGTGTCGCTCCGCTTTCGTCCGCGTCAAGAAACATCCAGCCCTCTTTTCCTGCCATGCGGCGAAGTCTCCCGCCAAGTTCACGTGATTTTTTTATTGAATATTCATCAAACATATTATCTCCCAAAACTCTCTCATCAATAGATTTTGGGGATACTAGTAATATTTTTACGCGTTCCTGCTGTCTCTCGTCAAGCAGTTTTCTCATATCTTTTGCCAGTAAATAAATAGATGCTGCCACCTGTTCGGAACTTTTATTATATCGCGATTTAACGTCATTAGTCCCAAGCATAACAATAAGCAAATCAACAGGCCTGTGCGACAACAGACATCCGGTCATATAACTTCTGCCGTTTAGATACGGTTCTTCTACATCTGTCTCATCCGCCGTCCTTCCATTAAGGCCCTCCTCTATTATATTATATCGGCCACCGGATAATGTTCCAAGTATTCCTGTCCATCTTTCATTTTTTACATATCTGTCACCAATCATGGGCCTTAATCCCCATGTGTTTGAATCTCCAAAGCATAAAATGTTCATTTGCAGCTACCTCCGCTAATTTAGTTATATTATAACAGCATGGGAGGTTTTAGCAATAAAATTCTTATTTATATATCGTACAATTTTTCCCTTGACTTTCATCCCTGTTACATAATAAGCTATACAGGTGCAAAAAATATGATTTTTAAGGAGATTAAAATGAGTATACTTAATGTTGAACATCTAACGCATGGTTTTGGCGACAGGGCAATTTTTGAGGATGTTTCTTTCCGTCTGCTCAAAGGGGAGCATATAGGGCTTGTTGGGGCCAACGGAGAGGGTAAGTCAACTTTTATGAATATAATTACGGGAAAGCTTATGCCTGACGAGGGCAGGATTGAATGGTCCAAAAATGTGCGCGTCGGCTATCTTGACCAGCACACGTCCCTTAATAAGGGCATGACAATCAGGGATGTTCTTAAATCCGCATTTGATTTTCTTCTGGAAATGGAGGAGAAAATGAACGACATATGCTACAAAATGGGCGAAGCCTCAGAGGAAGAAATGGAGAAATATTTGGAGGAGCTTGGAACAATTCAGGAGCTTCTCACGATGCACGACTTCTATATGGTTGACTCAAAGGTTGAGGAAGTTGGAAAAGCTCTTGGACTAAACGACATAGGCCTTGACAAGGATGTGACCGACCTAAGCGGCGGCCAGAGAACAAAGGTACTTCTCGGAAAACTTTTACTTGAAAAACCTGACATTCTTCTTCTCGACGAGCCGACAAATTATCTCGACGCAGAACATATTGAGTGGCTGAAAAGGTATCTCAACGATTATGAAAATGCCTTCATACTAATATCGCACGATATTCCATTCCTAAACAGCGTAATAAACCTCATATACCATATGGACAACCGCGAGCTTAACAGATATGTGGGCGACTATGACAAATTTATTGAAGTTTACAAGATGAAACAGGCACAGCTTGAGGCAGCATATAACAAACAACAGAAAGAAATATCAGAGTTAAAAGATTTTGTCGCCAGAAACAAAGCCCGTGTCGCAACCCGAAATATGGCCATGTCCCGCCAAAAAAAACTTGATAAGATGGAAAAGATAGAGTTAAAGCCAAATAAAGTTAAACCTGAATTTAACTTTAAGGAGGCGCGTACCCCAGGCAAATATATTTTTGAGACAGACGAGATTGTAATCGGTTACGACGAACCACTGTCGTCCCCACTCACGTTAAATATGGAAAGGGGAAGTAAAATAGCCCTGACAGGAGCAAATGGAATCGGAAAAACAACCCTTTTAAAAAGCATACTTGGAATTATAAAACCGCTTTCAGGCAGCGTAACCCTCGGCGATTATCTGAATATAGGATACTTTGAGCAGGAAATGTCGGGTGATACAAATATATCATGCATTGAAGCTATTTGGAACGAATTCCCGTCATTTACACAGTACGAGGTGCGCTCGGCGCTCGCCAAATGCGGACTCACGACAAAGCACATAGAAAGCAAAGTTAAGGTTTTAAGCGGCGGCGAGCAGGCAAAGGTACGTTTATGTAAAATTATCAACACGGAAACAAACGTGCTCGTACTTGACGAGCCCACAAACCATCTTGACACAGACGCAAAGGACGAGTTAAAGCGCGCTCTAAAAGATTACAAGGGCAGTATATTAATGGTATGCCATGAACCGGAATTTTACGATGGTATTGTCACCGAAGTATGGGACTGCTCAAAATGGACTACAAAGATAGTATATTAAACTTTAGATTACAAGCGTTTTCAAGCGATGAATTGTGCATAAGCGACGTACGCCTCTACATTTGACGCTGACAACGCTTGTAATTATAAATCATATAGTTTTAAATATATTGCCATCTGTACATCTACACTATAACGCAGCAATAATGTACTGCATCACTAAGAAAATATAACGTCTATTTTCTGTTTCATAAACTGTATTGCAGGCCCAAGCGTCAAAACTATAAGTACCGTCACAAAACCGATTGTACTTCCAAACAGATATCCTACGGCCGACACAGCGGCGTCCATACAGATTCTTGACACTCGGAACGGTATTTTATTAAGCTTATTTGCAATAATGAAACCTACGGCATCGTACGGCGACACGCCCATATCAGCAGCCATGTACAGCGCAGCGGATATAACAAACACGATAAGCGCCGCAATCATAACGGCTATACGGATGTATGTGACACTGAATATCTCAGGCTTTAAAACAAAACCGGTTACCCATGTAACAAAATCCGCCGTATATCCGACCAAAAACATATTGAATACAGTTCCCCAGCCAATCTGGGATTTGTCTGAAAGATATACTACTCCCAAAAGCACAACATTAAAAATTGCCTGCCACGTACCGAAAGTCAGTCCAAGCGTCGAGGAAATTCCTGTATTGAGACATGTATACGGGTCGCTGCCCATATTTACAAAGAGCAGAAACGACACGGAAATTCCCATTCCAAGCACTGCAATAAATGCAAGTAATATTCTCTTCTTTTCCTTAAATCCAAATTTCATATTTGTATCCTTATCATCAGCCGGTAATAAGCCTTGTTTTTACTATCCTTAAATCAGGGCACACGTCATTCTCTTCAACAAGGTCAAGTCTTGGAAGACCGTCTACGTCAAAGTGTACCCGCCTTATTCCGCTGCTTCTCACTCCCTTTATTCCAGGTCTTGCGTGATATGTATTCCACATATCTCCGTTATCGTCAATTACATAAGCGTTATGCCCTGTTCCAAACTCACCCTCAACGCTCCTTGACGTGAGAATAGGGTAGTTTCCTTTTTTCCAGTTCGCCCTGACAAGAATATTCTTTCCTTTTTCTATTGTAAGTATTCCAACCACGTAAGACGTATCTACCGCTGCGCTTGAGAACGTGAGTATCAGCCTATCGTCCTGTATAATTGAAAACGGACCTTCATCTACAAACGTATGATTGTTCGCCCACCCGTAATCAGGTTTTGACAGTACAACCGGCTCAGACGCTAGTTTCCACGGCTCTTTGCGGTTAATCTTTGCTATATACAGCCATGCGCCCAAGTCAACTGGCACAAATTCCCTCTGGGACCAAACCGCATAATAGTCTCCCTGCCACTCAAAGCATGTCATATCAAGCGTAATGACCCTGCCTTCTTCACATATATTTGTTCCGTCCTGTCTCACAACGCGCCTAGGTTCCGACCAATCCTCCCTGTGTGAAGGATTCCCTCCGTCGCAAAGCTCCATGACATGGGACTCCTCCCAGAAAAATTCGCCCGACGTAAGCGCAAGGAATATGTAAAGCTTCCCGTCAACGACATGGAACTCAGGAGCCCACAAAAGTCCCTTTGCAAACGGGTATGTCTCAGAGTCAAGAATAAGCCTCTCCTCAGCGTCGACAAGCTCAGGTATCGAATCCGCCTCACGAACGTAAAGAGTATGATTTCCGTCAGCATCATTCGTAGCAATAAAATAATATTTGCCGTTCCATTTTGCAATACAAGGGTCCGCCCTGTTTAATGCTACCGGAAATTCAAAATGGTCCTGATGTATCGTTCCCTCTAGCTCATATTCCCCGCCTTTATTCCAGTCAACCGAAGAAAGCTCCCAATCTATTCGTTTTTCAGCCGTTGTACCGTCACTGTACAGCGCCTTTGCTTTTATATCAAGCAATTCTTCTTTTGAACAGGCATTGACCTCCTGCGGAAATTCCGTCGAGATATGTTTTGGAACGGTAAGCTTAAGCACAAGCCGCTCCGCAGCATTATCAGGTATATCTATTACGCACTCCGGATGCGCCCCCTCTATATCAGCTTCCGGAAAATCAATTGACGGCGCGGCAACCTCTCCTAAATCTCCTGACAAGTCATAGTTACCCATTATATCCTTAACTGACACGCCTCTCCAAATGGTGCCGTCAGCAGTAAACTTTATTGTATATGTATCATTTTCCTTATTATATTCACACGCTGCGCGCTCAATGTAATCTCCGGATAATTCAACCAGTCCGAGCTCCCTGTATTCGAGCAAATCGCTGCTTACAAATAAAATTACACTTCCTTTGCTCTCCTCGTCGTTATTCCCCTCTCCGTCAGTCCTCACGGCTATTACTCCGAAGCCCCCGTCTTTTACGTTAAATATATACGGATGCTTTAAACACTTTGGGTTAAGAGAGCCGTTTTCATTCTCTGTCGCCAAAGGAAAGAGAACTCCCGAATTGTGGTTAAGGGCTTTAAACTCTCCGTCAAAATCCAATGCAATATGCATGCTGTATGCAAGTCTCGCATCATAGTAAAATTCGTCAATCGGTTCCCTCGTATAACACAGTAATTTTCTCATATATTCCTCCTCGTTTTACACAATATTTTATCCAATGACAATATATAATATATTTCGCAGCACTTCCAAGTCAACCGCACCGCAGCAAGCTACAGGGCATGCATTAGCTTCTTTTAGCAAGTTCGCCCCAAGTGGCGTGGTATTGTCTACACTCCGTTTCGGTCCGTGCTGCACAACCGTCCCACGGACGATTAGGACCGTTTAAATGTTTAAGCATATTTATCCTTAATTACAACAAAGTCGCAAACTCCGCTCATGCAGAATCTGCGACCAAGCCGTTAACCGGAATCGAACCGGTGACCTACGCATTACGAGTGCGTCGCACTACCGACTGTGCTATAACGGCATATTTCTATCAAACTTTCTAAGCCATTGTATCACAGACTAAATTACATTTCAAGTATTAACTTTAAAGAATTTTAGGCAGATTTTTTACAACATTATAACGGCCGCCATATTTCCCCTCATGCCTCCGGTATGCCTGTGAGATATCATGAGCTCCGGATTGTGGAAAGTACAAATATCTGGAGACTGTATATGTCCGCTCTTTAAGCCTGACCGCTCAAGTATAAGCCTGTTAGCTTCCCAGAGGTCTAGCAGGTACGCCCCGTTTTCCTTTTTCAGCAGTATATTGCCATGCTCCTCTTCCGGAAACGCCGCAAAAAACTGTTCCGCAACATCAGCGCTCACCTCATAGCATTCCATGCATATTGACGGACCGATTACAGCGAGAATATCGTCTCTGTTACATCCCATATTATTATGAAGATAATCAACCATACATTTTCCCATGCCGGCCGCCGTCCCACGCCATCCCGCATGTGCGGCGCCTGCTACACCTCGCGCCGGGTCGTAAAATAACAGCGGAACACAGTCTGCATAAAATGTCATAAGCGGAATCCCCGGTATATCGGTTACAAGTCCGTCCATTTCCGGTATTCCTTTCTCACCTCTCATGCCATGCCCTTTGTCTTCCTCCGTAACTCTGGCAATATTAGTTAAGTGAATCTGGTCGGAAAATACGGTGTCCCTGTAATCATACCCGACAGCGTCCGCAAACAGCCTGTGATTTTCGAGCACATTTCCAAACTCGTCCCCCCTGTGAAAACTCAGGTTCATGCTCTCATATATACCTTTGCTGACGCCGCCTTTTCTTGTCGAAAAACCATGTCTCACACCGGCCTTTTCCAGAAGGTCAAATGTGAGATATACAACGCCGTTGTCCGCTGTGTTAAATGTTGTTCGTCCTACTCTGTCCAATTTATTTAAATCCAAAATATTTATCTACTCCTTCTGCCATTCCCATTGCTAATTTTTTCTGATAATTTTCATCCTGCAATCTTATATCCTCGGATTTGTTAGTCATAAAACCCATCTCTATGAGCGTAACAGGTATGGCGCTCCAATTTGTTCCGGTCAAATCATCCCTCTGTGACAAGCCTCTGTTTCTGGCTCCCGACTTTGAACACATAGCTGAGAGAACACTTTCCGAGAGAGCTTTGCTTGATTTGCTTAACTTTCCAACATATCTGTTGGAGGAAGACGGATACAGCGCGCTTGCCCCGCTGACCGAGGAATCGCTGCTGCCGTCCGCGTGAAGCCTTATACATATGTCGGATGTTTTATTAGCTTTCTGCGCCCTTTCCTTATTGCTTATATTTACATCGTCCTTTGTTCTTATCATGACGACCTTGTATCCGCGCGAGACAAGCTGCTTTTTCAGCTTTTTGGCAACGGCCAAAGTCACCTTATACTCCGGAACTTTCGTATATACGCCCGACGTTCCGCCTGCCACCTTTGGTTTCTTCGTGGACGCTCCGGGACCTATCGGCTCGGTGCTGCCATCACCTTTCTTTTGATGTCCAGCATCTATTGCAATAATCTTTTTCGGCGTTATATTAACAGTAACCGCGTCGGAGCCAAGGCTGTCGGAAGCTGTCACTTTCACCTTTCCGGCACGCTTTGCGGTAAGCTTTCCCTTACTGTTAATCGACGCATACTTTGTCTTGTCTACCGTCCATGTAACACTGCCGCCCGCAATGCCAGGCTCGGCGTCAAACTTTATTTTTTTTCCGGCGCGGATGTTTTCTGCGCTTTTGGTTATTTTTGCGGCCTTAACATGTGCTGTAAATGCAGTTACTGATATAAGAATAAATAACACTGCGTTTAATCTAATCAAACTTTTCATTTTAATAAATCCTTTCAATATAAAATAATTAACAAATACAAATACTAAACTCCACAGCCAAGTAATATTAATAGAACATTAAATTGGCGCCGTTGAGCTACATTATATTTTGACTACTACCAAGTATTTGTATGCTTATTCAAAGGATAACATATATATAACCGCTCCGCCAGTATAGATTTATGTATTCCTTAATTTTTTTGAATATGTAATATAGGAAAAAACAGAATAATACTTTTTTAACTAATATATAAAACCAATTACACCAGAGATATGTAATAGGGACAAATATCCTCATAACTTCCATCTTTCATCCGGAATCCGTCCGGTATTGTCCCAAGCTGTTTGAACCCAATTCGCTCGTACAGATGCCGCGCGTGAGTATTTGTCGCAACAACAGCGTTAAATTGAAGCACTCCAAACCCAAGTTTTTTTGCCCTGTCTATACAGTCAAGCACAAGCTTCTCGCCGATGTGCATACCTCTGCTCTCTCCCGCAACGGCATAACTTGCGTTGCATATATGTCCGCACCTTCCGACATTATTAGGATGAAGAATATACATACCATATATCTTACCTGTGTCAGCGCCCTTTGCAACACCGCAAAAACTTTGTTCACCAAAAAATATCCCGCCTGTCTCTAATGTCAGACACTCCTCCTGTGGGAAAGCTGTTCCCTCCTCGACAACCTCATTCCATATTTCAATCATCTGTAATATGTCTTCATCCGCATATTGAAATATTTGTATATTTTCCATGTTCAATTTATCTCCTTTTTATCTTTTTATAAGAATGTTGCCCGCGTTAATAAACAACCTGAACGTCTGCCGGCTCTGTCTCATTCAGTCTTCAGCCATTTTCCTCTTTTCAACCTTATAAAATACAGCGCTCCCCTGACGCACAGCTCAATACACATCGCAAGCCACACTCCTTTCAGTCCCATATGCGGCGCAAGCAGCGCTGACAGCGGAATTCTTACAAGCCACATGCTCACAAAATTCACGCAGCTTGGTATAAGCGTATCTCCCGCCCCTCTCAAAGCCCCTGACGCAACAATAGAAAGTGCGTAAAACGGCTCTGCAAACACCTCTATCCTCAAAACCATTGTGCCAAGCTCGCGTATCTCCGGATCAGGCGTAAGTACGCCAATCATTGCGGGAGCAGCAAAATACATTATTACAGCGCCAATGCTCATCATCACAACTCCAAGTCCTACGGTAAGCCACGCCATGTGCCTTGAAAGATACCGTCTGCCCGCGCCTACACTTTGGCCTACCAGTGTAGTTGCAGCGGCCTGTATACCATAACCCGGCATATAACACAGGCTTTCCGCCGTTATCGCAAATGAATGCGCTGCAATCGCAATTGTTCCGAGTGGAGATACTATTTTTGTCGACATAACATACGCCGAACACATAACAATCTGTTCCACACCGACAGGCACTGCAATCTTTAACGCCTTTTTTATGTGCCGTTTAAAAAAATGAATCCTTTCTCCGGAGCGCAGTCTTAAAACAGATTTTCCAAATAACAGCACAGACAGCATAAACACTGCCGTAATTGCCTGAGCAAGGGCCGTCCCAAGCGCCGCGCCGTCAACTCCGAGACCCATACCTGGAACGGTAAATACCAAGCCTAATACAGTGATGCTTCTTTCAGGAAATATAAAAAACCAATTAAACACCACATCCAGAAAGCACATCATAATGTTTAGTATGCTTGGCACGCGCATGTTTCCGCTGCATTGAAGCATGCCGCCCGCGATTCCATTCATCATGGACGCCGGAACCGCAAGCATATATATCAAAAAATATCTACCCGCCATATCCCGTATTTCTTTGGCCCCGCCAAGCCACCCCGGCAAACTTTTATGTATAGACACCGCTATAAGCAGAAGTATAATACTATAACACAATGCTATTATAAGCCCCTGTTTCATGATGTCTCTCGCATCTCTTTCTTTGCCTGCGCCTATAGCCTGCGCTATCTGAACTGAAAATCCCGTCGTAACTGCGACGCATGTTCCCCCAAACAGCCACGTTGTCGTAGACACAAGACCTATAGCCCCGGATGCGTCGGCCCCAAGACTTCCTACCATTGAAGCGTCTATATACTGCATGACTATTGATGATACCTGTGCAAATATCGCAGGAATGCTTAGCGTCACCGTAAGATATAACTGCTCGCCAAACGTGAGCCGTTCACCGTTCTTTATAGCTGCCAGCAGCTTACCGCCGCCATTATTTTTTAATCCGAACAATTTCAATTTCTCCCCTGTAAAATCCAAATACAAACTTCGCACATTTAAAAGTGTTATTCCAAATGCGGTAAATAAGCTTTAAGCTTTTTTAAACCTGTTAACTGCAAATATACTTATACTTTAAATTTGTTAAAAATATCTCCGTCAATGCTTATAATATCTTTCATAGCTATAGCTGCTTCATTTTCCATAATAATTACTTTTTCATATATGTCAACTCTCCTAACCGCACCGGTTATCTCCTTATATTCCCCCCCATCCTTATATGCGTCCGGCACAAAATATGTTATTGATATTACAGGCCTGTCCGCAATATACTGAATAAGTACGCCCAATTTCTCATCCAATAACTCCCTGCTGCTATCGTCAAGCTCTATCCTGTCTCTTGTTACTCTTCCAGCTTCACTCACAGCTTCGCCGTGACCTGTAAGCGCCGCAAATGCTGAAAATTGAGCTGCCCTCTCGGAAACAGGCATCGGAATTCTTGTAGCCGACCTGTGATGCGGCATGTCAATTATTTCCTCATATATGTTCATCTCCCTAATCTCTCTCAAGCCCTGTGTCCTCCTATCTGCGAATTGCGCTCTATTGATGTCGCGCCTTCTTTCAGGCTAATACCCTTTACCACGGCATTTTTACCAAATTTTTTCTTAACCGATAACAATGCCTCCTGCATCTTTCTCTCCCTCTCAAGCTCCTTTTTTTCCTTTTCATTATCTTTCTCTAGCTTCTCGTAGTCGGTGAACAGATTCATCTGCTCAAAGGACGATGTTTTCTTCACTAAAGTCTCATTTTCCAAATGGTTTGCCGCAATTGTTATACGCCGCACAAGAAGATTTTGATTAACTATCCTGTCATACAAATCAAGTGCCGCCTGCATTATCAGCTTTGTGGACGACGTGTACTTTGAAAGGCTGCAAGTCCCGTGCGAGTGCTTTGGAACCTTTCTTCCGTATGCGTCAGTAGTAATCTCGCCCCTGTATTTTTTTGCAATTTCAGGTTTGGATAGATTTTCGATATCATAACCTATCGTTAGTACAATCTGGTCGGTTACCATCCGCTTGTCAACCAAATCCAGCGCAAGCATATCAGTCATCTCCTGCACAACCAGTCTCGCCGCATCATATCCGTAAGGGTATTTAAGCACCTGCCCTGAGCTTATACTGTTTGACGCAGGTCTGTAAGCCCGTATGTCAGCGATAGTCACAGGTTCATAACCCCATGCATGGTCGATTAAAAGCTCGGCATTTATGCCAAACAGCCTATACAAAAGGTCCTCATTGTAATAGTCGGTAGACTTCCCTACAGAACATTTTGCAACATCTCCCATAGTAAGCATTCCGTTCTCTTCAAGCTTTCTGGCATATCCCCTGCCCACGCGCCAGAAGTCGGTTATAGGCATATGGTCCCAAAGCTTTTTTCTGTAACTTATCTCGTCAAGCTCGGCTATTCTAACACCATCGCAGTCAGGCTCTATATGCTTCGCTTCAATGTCCATCGCAACCTTGCAAAGATATAAATTAGTACCGATTCCCGCCGTCGCCGTAATACCGGTTGAACAAAGTACATCGTTTATTAT
The DNA here is from genome assembly GCA_948472945.1 of uncultured Clostridia bacterium. Classification (GTDB taxonomy): domain Bacteria; phylum Bacillota; class Clostridia; order Lachnospirales; family Lachnospiraceae; genus V9D3004. The sequence goes on along the minus strand of CAOKVX010000003.1, from coordinate 148,781 downwards.
ATTCTTTGCAAGCTCTTTCGGCGAAAGTCCGTATACTTTCAAATAATGCGTTACATCTATAAATACCTCGTCAATTGAGTAGACATGCATGTCCTCCGGCGCAATATATTTCATATATATGTCGTATATGCGAAGGCTGTATTCAATATAAAGCGCCATTCGCGGAGGTGCAATTATAAATCCAAGTTCCTTTTCAGGGCACCTTTCAAGCTCATTTATATTGTTTGATTTTCCGATAAATTTCCTGTCAGGCAGAGCGCGCCTTCTATTATTGTTAACCTCCCGAACCCTCTGATTCACCTCAAACAGCCTTGCCCTGCCTGAAATATTAAATGTTTTCAAAGCAGGCGATACGGCAAGGCAGATTGTCTTTTCAGTTCTGGTCTCGTCCGCTACCACAAGATTTGTAGTAAGCGGGTCAAGCCCCCTTTCAACACACTCTACGGAGGCATAAAATGATTTTAAATCAATCGCAATATAAAAATGATTATTTTCCAAAATAAACCTCCAAACCTTCAACACTGTTGATAAAAATGCTCAGTACTGATATAGTGTTTCTTATGATTAACAGATTATTGGATTCAGCGAAACACACGCTTTCGCTTATTAAAACTATAAATGCATAGTTTAATCCATCAATAATATCACTTAATTATTATACAGTTAATAATACTACAATTATACGGAAAGCGGTGAAACTATTGAAATACGATATCGCAATATTCGATATGGACGGAACTATACTTAATACACTTGAGGATTTAAAGGACAGCCTCAATTACTCCCTTCGCACCTGCGGTTTTCCCGAACGCACTCTTTCGGAAGTACGGGATTTTGTCGGCAACGGCATTGTAAAGCTTATAGAGCGGGCCGTTCCGTCAGATGCCGAAATGTATAAAAAAAGTGAAATACGCGACGTTTTCAACAATTATTACGGCGTACACTTCGCTGATAAAACAAAACCTTACGACGGAATAACCGATATGATTAAAAAAATAAGAAGCAAAAATATTCTGACTGCTGTCGTTTCGAACAAACCGGACTACGGCGTTCAATCGCTGTGCAGGCAATTTTTTGAGGGACTTTTTGACTACTCAACAGGCGCGCGCGAGGGTATTGAAAAAAAACCTCATCCCGCTTCGGTCAATTATATACTGAAAAAATACGACATTCCGGCACACCGGGCCGTTTATATCGGCGACAGCGATGTTGACATCATGACGGCTAAGAGCGCAGGCGCCGACTGCATTATTGTTGATTGGGGATTCAGAAGCAGGGCGGAACTTATATCCGCCGGCGCAGATACCATTGTGTCAGGCACGCAAGAGCTATATAACCTTATATGCGGCTCATAACATGTTTCCCCGCGCTATAAACAACCGTCAGCCGCCTCCCGTCTCACACACAGCGATAACGCCGGCTTCTCAAAGCGAGGATAAATACTATCTTTAGACATTTGAATTTAGCGGACATAATACAAGTCCAAGCAATGGACTAAAGATGAATTAACCTTGATAAATAAGCATTATTTAAATCATAAGAACGACAAAAACGCCCTTTGCCATAAGTCTATCCACAGCCAAGGGCGTTTCTAACCCGCATAAACACTGGATTTACACGAATTTTCACGTTATTTTACTCGTTTGCGTACGGGTTGATTGTCTGAATCGTACCGTCCTCGTTGTATGTAAGCTCTGTATATTTTACGCATCTCATACCGCTTACACCCCTTGAATATGAAGAGTCATGGTAAAACAGATACCATTTTCCATTAACCTCGACTATCGAGTGGTGTGTGGTCCATCCTATAACCGGCTCAAGAATCTTTCCCCCGAAAGTAAACGGTCCCTCAGGGCTGTCGCTCGTGGCATACACGATAGTACATTTAGTACCGGTTGAGTATGACAGGTAGTATTTGCCGTTGTACTTGTGCATCCAAGGACCCTCAAAGTAACGTCTGTCCTCATCCCCGGCCTTAATTGGCTCTCCATTCTCATCCAGAATTACTATCTCCTTAGGTTCTTCCTTAAACTGAAGCATATCATCCGTCAATTTTGCAACCCTCGGTCCAAGGGCTTTCTGCTCTCCCGCAGGAACGGCAGGATTCTCAACGTATTCCCCGGTCTGCCATTTCTCAAGCTGGCCTCCCCAGAGACCGCCAAAGTAAATATATCCCTGTCCATCGTCATCAACGAGAACCGCAGGATCGATACTGAAGCTTCCCTTAATATAATCAGGTTCCGGAGTGAACTTACCTCCCGGAGTGTCGCTTGTCGCAACGCCTAATCTAAATATTCCGTCCTTATCGCGCGCCGGAAAATAGAGATAGTATTTGCCGTTTTTATATGCGCAGTCAGGCGCCCACATCTGCTGAGATACCCAAGGCACCTCATCCTGATGAAGCACTTCGCCGCAGTCGATACACTCGGAATCAACGTCATCCATGCATAATACATGGTAGTCCTCCATAGTATACTGGTCTCCATTGTCGTTATCTTCACACTCATGGTCAAGGTCATGCGATGGGTATATGTATATTTTACCATCAAACACGTGCGCTGACGGGTCTGCTGTATAAATGTGTGTAACTAACGGTGTGTTCTTTTTAATAATAATCATTCCTTTCATCTAATGTCTGCTTATAAAAACATTCAGGAAAAAGCATTTATCAGCGATTCCATAAAATCATCTTATTTTTATTCACAAGCATATTTTTAATTATACGGGCTCAAACTAATAATGTCAATCAGTGAATATTATCAAAAAAATTCCTGTTATAAAACGATAGTGTTACATAGTATATAATACTGTCATATAAAATTTTTATTTTCTAATTCATATAAATATCAGCGATTAACGCAGCTTTCTCAGGAAACTGCGATTTCAAATACATAAGATACTGCAATGCGCTTCCCTCATACTTATGCATGTTTCCAAACAATCCGACTTCATAACAGTTGCGAACCACATTTATTATACAGTCTTCGGTATGTTCCTCTTTGCAATCTTTACATTCTTTTAAAATATGAGCTATAGCAGTCTCTAGTTCTGTTTCATCAAAAACCTTAAAATCCGTGACAGGTATATTGTCAGTACCTCCCGGGACTTCTTTTTTAGGTTCTTTCATATAATTACTTATACACTGCTTCGCAAAACCAATCGTACACGCTTCCCCATTACATTGTTCACAAAACGCATCCTGCAAACAGCAGTTCTCTAAATCACCTCTGACAAGCTCAGCGTTTAATCCTTTTTTATGTATTTCCGCCATACGCCACCTCCAATAGATATTAAACATATGATTGCGAATTTCGTATATTTATTAATATATCATATAATATATTATTTTTCTATTCCAATCAACTCTTTTTGTCCACACTATATCTGCTCATACATATACTGGTTTCTAGTTGTTTTTATTTAGTACCTCTCTCAGCTGCTTTAAAGACACTATAAATTGCGATGTATCAGCTGTTAAAGGCAACAATTCAGATATATTATTCAGTAAAAAAATCTACCATTTAATTAACCACATAAATACACAATTTCATCCAAAAATCGCTCAATAAGCTTATAAATTTCTACAGACGGGTTCATCTGTTTAATATTCCTATCCATATCTTTTTCGTTATCTTTCCAATGTTTTTCTAACAATTTTGCATTCTCAATTGCTGCTCTTATTTTTTCATTGCCATTACTGCCCAAAATTTTCCCAATAGTTCCTGTGGAAGCTTTAATTTTTTTTGTATATTTTGTTACATTCAAATAATCTCTCATTAACTTTACTATAGCCCTTTTGCTGTTATCTCTTTCAGGCTCTAAGTTCTGAAAATGCATAACTAACCATGTCTCAAATAATAAATTTGAATAATCCAATATATAATCGTTTTTAGATTCTTTCATCAAAGCAATTACTTCCTGAATATTTTCCGGTGCATCGCAATCAAATACTAAATGCTTTTCATAGTGCAAATATTTACTTGCATTCTCATCTATCCCTAAAAACTCCTCCGCATAGTTATATACATGCATAGCGTTTCCTTCTGTATTGATCGGTTCAATAACTATATTTGAATATTGCGCACGCAAATTATTATCAATATAACTTCTAAAATAATCTAGATAGTTATATTCTGTATGTCCTTCACAAAATATTAAAAGTTTGCCTGCATTTTCAGGCTTGGGATTTATAATTTTTCTATCGCCATTTACTAATCTTGGCATAACCATTCACCTACCGTTTCTGCCAATTTATCATCAGATAATACAGGAATAGCACCATACTTACCTGCCATATAATCCTTTGCAAAACTTGCGTCAGATCTCGCCTTGATATCAGCCAATGTGTAAAGTGTCGATTCACCTTTTTTATTTTTTTCAACAAAGGCTATTTCGTCTCTTCTAAATTGATTTCTATTCATTAATGAAATATCATGTGTAGTAAAAATTAATTGAGCATTTTTATTCATTTTCCCTTGGAATAAATCCACAATAAACTTTGTCAATATCGGATGTAATCTTGCAGACATTTCATCAACAATAAATACGCCGCCATCCTCAATTATGTTCAAGACATACTGTATAAATGAAAAATATCTATTTGTTCCTGATGATTCCATATTCAATGAAAACTTTTCTTCACGTATAATCTCTCCAGCATCGTTGTATACATTGTGAATTGTTTTTACTGCATAAGGATGTTTTTCTTTTGTTTTTTCATCTGTATTCTCTTCTATGTTAAGACCTACTATTCCGACATCAGCAATTTTTAAAAATTTTTCTATGGTTTTTCTATATTCCTCGTCCTCTACAATTTTTCTTGAAAAACTCACTCCAGATACTAATCCTTTAACACTACTTTCAAGGATTAACTCAAAATGTACATTAAATTTATGTTTTAAATATTCCTTAAACTCATCTACAATTTTCTTTACTTCCCCTTCTGCAAAGTAATCCAAAACACCTATATATAATCTATCTGTTCTTCGATTATCAATATTCTTTAGTTCATTTTCATACTTTTTACCAAACGAAATCATGTTTTGCTGCCTGTCAAATACCGTTTTATCATCAACCAGCAGCCATTCTTCTTTAATTATAGATTTATACTTCAATCCTTCAGGCATATCATGAATAACAAATCCATATTGATAGGTCTTATTATTATGACTAAATAAAATTTCAAATTCCGAATCGTCTTTTATAACTTCTCCTAACTTGAAAATACTTCTCTTAACATTCGGCATTCTATCCCCCAAATCATACTCATCATCTCTATTACCTGCATCAAAAAATTGATTATATACAAAACTTTCAAAATAATAGAGTGCACTTATTAAATTTGATTTTCCACTCGCATTTTTACCATATAACGCCAGAGTCTTTACAACCTTATTTTTACCAATTTCCATTACATGATTTTTCATATCTTTATATGAAGTTGCTCGCATATCTAAAATAACCTCATCCTTAAAAGATGCAAAATTTCTAACTCTAAACATTATTAACATAAGCGTATCTCCATTTCTAGTATTCTAATTAGAACTATACTCTTATTCTAATCAAAAATCAACGAAATATTCGAATTTCCCGAACATTTCGTTGATTTTAATTCTTATTATTTCTATATTGCCTTTCAATTATCGTTTTTTATGTGCTTTTCCCTTTTATTTGTTTCACATACGCTTTCCCTTACAATTCGCAATCCACCTTTTCATCCACTTGCCATCTAAGAAAGAGCAATTATGATTAGAAACAAAAGAAATTGTGTCTTTAAATTCATGACACAATTTTACAAAATGATACTCCAGAAATTTATCAACCTGTCCATTTGAAATGCGGCGTTAGCCGGGCTTGTGGACGGCAGTTTGACAATCTCCCTATTTGTCATGCCATATAGGTATTTCATATATAAATCATAGGCCTTTGTGCCGTTGGCATATATACATCTGATATCCGCACAGTTAAGAATAACGGATATATCCGCAGGAACGACATTTTTGATTGAGCTGTCGCTTGAACCAATAATATCACATTCGCTTATAACGTCCCATAGGGCAATATGGTGTCCGTGCAAAAACGCTTTCTTTTCATCTATAGTCCGGGGAATATTATCGCTGTAAATGGCGGCGAGCAGTTTCCAAAAACGGTTTCCGGGATGTCCGTAGTAAAAGTTCTGTTCACGCGATTTAACAGACGGCATAGTACCCAGAATTAGTATGTTTGACGAACTGTCGTATAACGGCTCAAAACCGTGTTTGACATGTGTGTAATTATTTTTCTCTGTCATAAATAAAGTCCTTTTACCTGATATTAATGAAATTATATCACAATCATTATAATATTACTAATTAGAAATTGGCTTCTTATATGCTCTTCCACTTTATTACATATTACTAAACATATCAAAATACCCCAACCACCAGCAGCATTTATACTTTAATAAAAATACGTATAGTCGAACATTGGTACTTATGGTATAATATCGATAGATATTATGACCAAAGAGAGGACATATTCATTAGCGAATCGGTCATAAAAAGTTACACATACCGGAAGAAACAGCGAAAAATAAAAGCTGTCAATATAGAAAACGGAGGAACTATATACATGATAATGGATACGTTGAGCAGGGAAGAGAAAAACCAGATGTTAGAGGAAATAGCCTATTTTTTTAATGAGGAGTTTGAACTTGATTTGGGTATAATCAGGCGTGAAGTAATATTTGATTTCTTTCAGGATAATCTAGCAAAATATATTTATAACAGGGCGCTTGACGACGCAAAGAAATTTTATGAGAAAAACGCTTCAAACATGGAGTCCGACTACTATGCGCTTTATAAGGAATAACAGATAACGAGCATTTGTTCAGCACTGTAAAAACCTAAGAGAATAATGCATTCTCACAGTTCTCCTAAGCATCGAACATGCGAGTATAATTGTTCCAATTCCAACCGTAACCACAAATGCCTGAATTATATCATTAATCTCAATTTTGTTATTAAACATATTTTTTGTTATAAACAATGCTGTTGCTAATCCTACAGAAAAACCGCTAAAAGATACAGCGTAGTACCTTTTAGATACCTCTAACATAATTTCTTTCGTCTTGTAACCACACAGTTCCCAAGCTTTAAAAAGCGTGTTTCTTTCCCTAAACCAAATGAAAGTGACAAGCATAGTACTGACAATAAAACTTATTAGCATCATAACATATACTGTATCCATAATCGTATTAATGGAAAAAAGAAACTTAACGAATGATGCCTTACCCGGTTCAGTTTCAAGGGACATATACACTTGCGACACAGATTCAAATTTACCATAGATATACTGCCCTATATCGGTCACGCCATCTTTATCACTTACATCATATGTATACTCTGTATTAATTCCTGTGTACTGTAACGCAGTCATAAAATCAATAACAATCATATGGTTAATTCTACTGTCCTTTTGAGTGCCCATTATTCCAATCACTTCACACTCTGTCCCGCAGTATTCGAAATAACTTTTACCATATCTATCTACGATTTTATCCTCAAACTCTTTTCCCAAAACTACTTTGGGCGCGTCGCCAAAGGAAGATACCCCATCAAAATATTTTCCGGATAGCATAGGCGGAATTACTACATTTCCCGACACATAAATTCCACGAACTGAAATCTCAGGGTCTGGCAAATCAACATAAACAGCAAAGTCATCATAGTTTTCTGCCAAATCAGGCAGAACATTATTCCAATAAGCTTCATCCTTGCAGTCATTTATTTCAAACCATTTTTGATTACCTGTGTATAATCCTTTTCTCATTATATTATTAAGTTTGTCTTGTCTTGACAGCGATATAATCATAATCAAGCATAGTGATATCGCCGCAAAGCTAATTAAAACCAGTATATTTCCTTTCGGAATTTTCCTCCCAAATATTTTCATATCAGAATCCTCTTAGATAATGCCCTAAGACATACGATTTAATTATCAACCACACCGTCTTTTATATTAATTATTCTGTCGCATATACCGGCAACTTTATTGTCATGTGTTACAATGACAACTGTTTTACCCGCTTCGTTTAGTTTCTTAAAAATCCGCTGAACCTCTTCGCCTGTCGCCGCGTCAAGCGCTCCCGTCGGCTCATCTGCAAGAATTACATTTGGCTGCTTAACTATAGCCCTTGCTATTGCCACCCTCTGTTTTTGTCCGCCCGACAACTCATTAGGGTATGATTTTGCTTTATCTTCTATTTCAAGCTGCCGCAAAACATCAATAACCATTTTTTTTATCTTTCCCCTTGAATATCCCTTATACTTCAGCGGAAGCGACACATTGTTATACACATTCAAATCCTCTGCGAGGGCAAAATACTGTACTACAACACCAATTTCATTGCGGCGTAAACTGACAAGCTGCTTTTTATTATTGTAATTAACCGGTTTTTCATTATATATGTACTCACCTGAATCAAATGACATCATTCCACCCATTATATTAAGAAGAGTAGACTTACCCGACCCGCTCTTTCCCATTATCGACACCATTTCTCCATCAGCTATGGAAATACTCAGCCCTCTAAGCGCTTCCACACGACCATTGTTTTTTCCAAAACTTTTATATATATCTCTCATTTCTATCATTTAAGCACCTTCTTTAAATCGGCAGTATCATGTTACTATTTTCCAAAAATAGGATTAAGGAACAAATATTCATCTTCTTCTGTATAATCTTCACATTCATAATTGACATATTTATATTTTCCAATTACTTCGTCGCTTGTTCCCTCACAAAATAATGCATAGCATATATAGTCTTTATCTCTCTCCCCGGTATATTCACCTGTTACTTCGTCACATTCCGCATTATAAATCATTTCTTCATATTCCAGAACGTCAAGCATGTCTTCTTCTGTCATATCTCTATTCACATTGTACGTAACCCTATATACCCTTTCATCATTTTCGCCTAGAGCGAGCTCTCCGTATCTCTTTGACACTACGCCCTCGTCAAACTTTAAAGCCGCCTTATGATTTTTAATTTTGTCCGCATAACTGCCGCACGCGCTTAATAAAACTATAGCCAACATTAACAAACCCAAAAAACTGACAGATTTTTTTATTAATTTCATTTAAAATTTACTCCTCTCTGATTAATTTTTCTGTATCTACTTTTCCAATAACATATATCGCAAATGCTGATACAATAATAATATTTAATACGGCGATACAATACGCCATTGCCTTTATTGGAGTAATGTTTCCAACCATATAGTTAAGTTTATATGGATCAAATATATAATTTCCCGCTAAAATTGACGGTATTACGATAATTGTTATCTCCATTATATACGATGCAACAATCATTTTTATAGAGCATCCATTGACAAGATATATTCCATACACTTTTTTATTTGACTGCACCTTGTCATATACTGCGGCAAAAAGACTGTATATTGTAAAACATACCAGAGCTATTGTTACCAAAAGCATAATCTGAACGCTTTCTTTCGATTCGCTTCTAAGCAAATTAAGCCCAAGCGAAGTGCCCTGTATCATCATAACAGGAAACGAAAACTCATCCGCTATCTCATTATATCCCTGCACCAAATCTATAAAATCATTCTTACTGTCATCAACCAGAACATTAGGGCTGTTACTCATCGCCAAAATATCCCAAAATGCATATTTTTCGATATCATCCAAACTTCCATCGACATCTCTAAATCTGATTCCATACGGAAAGACAATATATGTATCAATATTAATCTGTCCGGCGTTAGTTTGTCCGTCTTCAGGACAGTATGTATTTTCCTCCAATATTCCTACTACCTTACAAGGATATACACGCTCTGCCACGGACAGATGAAACCTGTCCCCTATATTAATTATATTCTCATATGCATTTCCCAAAACAACAGGCACATCGTCCCGCAGTGAATTGAGTATTGTATTATCCTCAGTTATTCCCTCACCCTTAACAGTCTTAAAACCAAACAAGCGGTATGCATTATAATCAACATGAACGCTTTTCAAATCAATTAGAGTTTGCAACTCATCATTTATAACCCCACTGAATGCAGATGTATGGTCCTCTGTCAAAAATTTATTAAAATCATTTTCTCTAAACAAAAGCTTCATTTCATCACTAAATGCAAACATACTCTGCTGCGTATCAGCAAAAAACATCGGATGATTTTCATAAAATGCCATTTTTTCAAAAAAACTGAGTATATCTTTACATCCTTTTATGCTGGATAGACTATTATATAAATCTCCATCGTCAAAATTTTCAAAACCCGCACTGTACCATGTTCCATTTTCAATATTTTCTGAATTAATATCATTTTGCTCGTTCATATCAAAGTAATACGAACATAAGATTATTGTCATAACCGAGCCGATTAATATCATTATCATAAGCAGGATATCTTTGAAAAGATTTTTTCTGAAGCTTCTAAAAAATTCAGACAACACAAACTCAATTTTTCCTATTGCACTCCCCACCTTTGCACATTATTTATAAAAATACATATTATATGATGAGAACACAAAGATACGCATTTCCTATGTCCTCATCATATAATAAATATTATTTATTAACTAATTTGAAACCCAGTAATCAAGATATTTTTTTATATCATCCCCTTTGCAAATCCAGTGCTGTGCATCATATTTATATCCGGAATATCCCGAATAAACACGTACATTTCCAGAACCGTATTTTGTTTTTGCAGTTGTACCTCCTAAAGAAGCTTTAACACCTATATTTAATGGAACACCGTTCCTGCTATCATAACCCGATGCATCAGTACAACTTCTATACCCATATATTGATTCGGTTCTCCATCCGTCATACTTTACATCCCCCAGTGAAAGGGCTTCTGCAATCATAGATGATGAGGTAATAACAATTGCTCCTAGAGCAAATGCTGCTACACATGTTTTTATTTTTCCAAGTACTCTCATAAAAACCCTCCTTTTAACTTTTATTTTTTGTATTATAGTGCTTATTCCATTTTTCGTCAATAATATTTACATTATTTTTTTGTAAAAATATTGTAAGTTTATGTATACGTGTTGCAATATAGCATACATAATTTTCCGATACATAATATAAGACTGCTGCTAATAATCTTTTTTTCAACCATACCTCCCCCAAAATCATATGTTTACTTATTAATATCTGCTTTTTTCATAATACATTATTATACTACCTAAATGAAATAAATTATTTAATCTGCCTAACAAAATTTCAGCAAAAAAATCTGCAGGATTGTAAAACTTCCTCCTGCAGACAATACTATCAATTTAAATATTTTTTTCTTAATATGAAACACTTTACTGCCATTGCCAACTCAGGCCGACGGTGATGGTGTCAACCCGGCACCCGCAGACGGCGACGGTATTGATTCAGCGCCCGCAGACGGCGACGGCGCGGATTCTGTACTTTTAAGGTGCTGCCGTCCCTCTACGTCCATCTCATAATTTTCTTTATATATGAGCTCCGAGATGGGAACAAATTCGTAACCTTGCTGTTTGAGGTTGGTTATTATAGAATCCAGTGCGGCAGGCGTGTATTTTGCGCCGTTGTGGCAGAGTATTATTGATCCCGGCCCAAGATGCTTGTGGTTGCACACCGTATTTATTATTGAGTCCGTTCCGTAATCTTTCCAGTCAAGACTGTCGACATCCCACTGCACACAGTGATACCCTACTGAATTGGTAGTCTCGACAACTGTATTGTTATAATCGCCGTACGGCGGTCTGAACAGGTTCATCTCAACCCCTGTCAGCTCCTTTACCTTATCGTGTACTATCTTGATTTCCTCCTCACACTGAGCGGCAGATAGCTGGCTCATCTGTTTGTGGCTCTCACTGTGGTTGCCCAGATCGTGGCCTGCCGCCGCAATCGCCTTTACATCATCCGGAAAATTTGAAACCCATCCTCCGGTCATAAAAAATGTTACCTTAACATTATGCTTTGCGAGTATGTCTAGTATGTTTTTAGTATCCTCATTTCCCCATGCCGCATCAAACGATAATGCAATCTTTTTTTCGTCACCCTTGTCGACGCAATATATCGGAAGCTTTCTTCCTGACGACTGTGATGTTAAAACGGTTTCACCGCCATTTAGTCTGAATAAAATCCCGAATAACAGCATAAAGCTCATAACAACCGCACCGGTTTTAATAAATAACTTCATAAAAATACCACACATATATATTGATTGGTAATATATATGTGTGGCAGGGTTGTCAGTATTCCATGCCTAGTATAATGAACTGTTTATATCCGTCAAAACTTACGCATAGTAATTTTTCATCGACAAGACGTTTGACTGAATATAATCAGGTCAACACTAGTCCCTTATATTTCTTCCGTAAAGTTTTTTTATTGCATCCAGAAAACGGTCCCTGATTATGTAATCCTCATCTTCAAAATCAGCAATCCTGTTCTCAGGCGGTATAAGGCCTCCGGCCATCTCAAGATGACCGCCGCCGCTGCCTATTCCTTTGAGAGCTTCGGCGATAAGGTTACCGGAATGTATATCCTCCTCCTCGCTTCTCACCGAGAACTTCAGTCCGCCGCCTTTCTCGGCGTACAAAACGGCAACAGTAACTACGTTAAGCTTTAATACAAAGTCTGAGACCATTGCTACAAGCGCGTCCTCACATTCAAACGGTATTCTGGCGACTGCTACGTAATCGTATATATTTACATTCTGAATTGCCGCGCCGTATGCCCGCAGGTCAGAAAGTTCCATACTATTATTGTACATCCTCTCGACCAAGCCTGAATCCGCATATTCAAACAGAAAATCATACATTTTAATATCGAGCCTACAAAGCCCCCTGTTAAGCGAATTAGTGTCCATTTTTATTCCATAATACAGCGCGGAAGCAACTTTCTCCTCAACAGGAATTTTACTCTCCATAATATACTCCGCTATTATGGCTGAACACGAGCCTGTTATCCTCAAATCCTTATACCTATAATTAAACTCCCTGTATATCGGATGATGGTCGATACATGCAACCTCGTCGCCGGGAATATCTGTTACATTAGAATTAAATTTCTGTCCGTCCACAAGAACAACGTAATCGTCTTCCTTTATGTCGAGCCCGTCGTACGCTGTGGCAACTATTCCAAAACATTCGAACATCTTTGTAACGCTCAGCTTGTCCACATGTCCGTCATAGCATATTGTCGATGCTATATCATGCATTTTCAAAAAATACTGCAGGCCGTAAGCGCTCGCAATCGCGTCAGGGTCAGGAAAATTGTGCGTCTGAATCCATACAGTATGGCCCCTCAGCAGTTTCAATAAATCTTTCCAGTTATTATCCATATAATTTCCTCATCTTAAAAAGTATAAATTATCATTTATCAGACAGTATCACTCCAAAGGCTCAAAATCTTCTGCCGGATGATTACACCACGGACATATAAAATCCTCCGGAAGAGTATCTCCCTCATATATATAGCCGCATACTGTACAGACAAAACCCTTTATTGCACCGTCAGCCTTTGGCTTTGTTTTAATGTTTTTGCGGTAATAGCTGTAGGTGACTGATTCGTCGGAAGATAAAATTTCCGCATCAGTAACGTCAGCCAGAAAAAGCGTGTGAGTTCCCAGGTCCGTGGACGAAATAACCTTTGCCGAAATAAATGCGTTAGTCTCCTCGGTAAGATATATAAGACCGTTTTTTGAGCGCTTAAATGTAATCTGTTCAGTTTTATCTACATCGGCCCCACTCTGAAATCCCCAGTGCTTATAAGTGTCAAACTTTGACTTTTCAGTTAGGACGGATACGTTAAACTCTTTCGTCCTAATAATCATATCGTGCGTGTAATTCTTTTTATCCACAACTGCTGCTATACAGTTGGGATTAATCGTAACCTGACTTACGGTATTAACTATGCATCCGTTATCCTTGCCCCCCTCTTTTGCAGTCAGGACAAACAGTCCGTATGTCAATTTATCCATCGCTTCCTTACTCATATAAACGACCTCCTGAAATAACATATCATAGTACTTAAATATTTAAATTAGAAATTTTATCATGAAATACGTCATTACGCAACTATGCCGCTCAATCTAAGTATTACATAATCACATTAAAATTTGCATAAGTACGTAATCACACGTTATATAATTTTTCGTATATTCCGCCTTTTTCTATGAGTTCCCTGTGCGTTCCTGATTCCTCTATGCCGTTCTGCGTAAGGACGAGTATCCTCTCCGCATTTTTTATCGTAGTTAGCCGGTGAGCAATAACAAACGTCGTACGGTTTTTTGCAAGCTTCTCCAGAGACGACTGCACAACCCTTTCGCTTTCATTGTCAAGAGCTGAGGTTGCCTCGTCAAATATAAGTATCGGCGGATTTTTCAAAAATACTCTTGCAATCGACAGTCTCTGTTTCTGACCGCCTGATAACTTTATTCCCCTCTGACCTATATCTGTCTCATACCCTTCCGGAAACGACATTATAAATTCATGTGCATTTGCGCTCTTTGCAGCCTCAATCACTTCTTCCCTGGATGCGTCAGGTTTTCCGTACAGTATGTTTTCATATATTGTCCCCGCAAACAGATATACGTCCTGCTGTACGACTCCGATATGCTTTCTAAGACTCTTCAATGAAATTTCCCTGATATCAATTCCGTCAATCCTTATAGTTCCCTCTGTGACGTCATAAAATCTAGGTATAAGTGAGCAAAGTGTCGACTTACCAGCTCCTGACGAGCCTACAAGGGCGACATATTTTCCGGCCGGAACATCAAGGCATACATTGTTGAGTACATTTTCAACGCCGTCGTTATAACGGAACGACACATCCTCAAACTTAACGTCTCCGCGCATATTGTCAATATCCCTTGCACCATTAATATCTGCAATATCCGGCTCAATATTCATGATTTCCCTAAATCTTTCAAATCCGGTATATCCGTTTTGGAACTGCTCGGTAAAATCAACAAGGGTTCTTATAGGTTCAGTAAATACGCCTATATACAGCAGAAATGTAATGAGGTCAGGTATATCAATTTTTCTATATGCTATAAGTATTGCACCAGCAATGATAACACATACCTGTATAAGCGTAGTAAATGCAGAAACACCCGACTGAAACGCACCCATAAACCTATAGCTGTTTTTCTTAGCCGACAGAAAACCGTCGTTTCCCACACGAAATTTTTCATTTTCAAGAGCCTCGTTTGCAAACGATTTTACTACGCGTATGCCCGAGAGATTGTCCTCTATACGGGCGTTAATTTCAGCTATCGTCTCCCTGTTGCGGCGGAATGCCCGTCTCATTTTTTTATTGAGTATAAATGCAAACACAAACATGACAGGAAGTACTGCAAATGCCGCAATCGTGAGCCATCCGCTTATGCCCGACAGTATTATGAGCGCGCCTGTTATTTTAAGCAGCGACAAAAGAATATTTTCAGGCCCGTGGTGAAGAAGCTCGGTTATTTCAAACAGGTCGGTCGTAATCCTGCTCATAAGCTGTCCTACCTTTGCGTCGTCATAAAATGAAAACGAAAGCTTTTGCATATGGTCGAACAGCTCCGAGCGCATGTCGTATTCCATCTTCGCTCCCATGACATGTCCGTAATTTCCTATAAAATATTTGCTGTAACAATCCGCAATTACAAGGACGGCCAAAAATCCTGCTATATAGATTAATTCTCTCATTATAGTGTCTGAATCTTTATAAATGAGCGTGTTCGTTACATAACGGACAACGAGAGGTATGACGAGCGCCACACCGGCAGACACCATAGCAAAAAACATGTCTGCGGCAAAAATATTCATATACGGCTTATAATAACCAATCATTTTTTTTAAATTATTATTCATAGTCTTTTTCCCTATATCTTATCATTGCACATTTTTTGTTTCCATTATTTTATTTCCGTAATTATCCTCCCAGACTACCGTAACTGCCTTGCCATAAGGCTGTCCTGGTATCAAAATGCTGTATGACTTGCCAGATACGGCCGCTTCATATTTTAATCCGTCAATGACTGCATATACCAAAGCGTCAGGCTGACATACCCCGGATATTTTCTCCTGATTCACCGCTATTCCCGAAACAGTAATATTTCTAATTGTGGAAATATTGCATTTACAGCCGATAACAGTGGCTATAGCGTCGCCGCTCTTTGAATCCATCACGTTTCCCGTCACATCAGATACCGTTGAGCCGTTGAATGCAAGCGCTTTTCCTGCATTATCGGTGATTTTATTCTGTTTAACCGAAGACACAGACGACCCGTTCTGTACAGATATTCCGTTCTGTCCGCTGCCTGATATTGTATTATTACTGATCGCGGCGTCGGAGCCGATTACCGTGATTCCGTTTGCCGCTCCTGACAGAATGGAATTGCCGTCAATGTTTGCCGAGGATTTATCCATCACTGTTATGCCGTGCTGACCCGAAGCTGTAATTGAATTGCCGCTTATTACAGCCGACGAGCCCTCATAAACTCCGATACCATGTTTGCCTGCAGATTCAATATTATTGCCTGTCAAATTCATATTACGGCTGTTTCCCCTTAGCGCCATACCGTTGTCAAACCGATTACCGTTTCCCTTAGCCGAATTATTCATTATATCCATGTTATTGCACGAAAGAAACTTATAAGCGTCGACAAGGAATTTTCCGCCCGAAGTATTGTTATTCCTCGTGCAGATATTGCCCGATACTTTTCCATTGCCTACATATCTCATATATATTCCGGTACTTGCGCTGTTTATTGTATTATTCGATATATTAACGCCGTTAATCAAGTATTTTTCAGTGCCGTATACAAATATCCCAAGCTGCATTGTCTCTTTTTCAACGTCATTTTTCGTCGTGTTAATTATATTATCCGTTATCTCAAGGTTATATTTATTTTCAGGAAGAGACATAGCCTTGACGCCCTTATTTCTGTTAAATATAGTCTGTTTTCCCTCTGTGGCGTATGATTTGAACACTACTCCTGCATACACCCTGTCAAATTTATTTCCGGTCACCTTTAAATTCCTGTAATTATACGCATATATTGCATTTTGGCTTATGTCGTGTATATTATTATTTGCTATCGTAATATTTGACGGATATATTCCCTTGACAAGCGAGTGGGAGCCTATTGCCCTAGGGTAGCCGTATATCTCGTTGTCCTCAATTGTTATGTTCATGCACGGGGTATCGTCATACGGCATGCCGTCCGGAAGAATCTTATAGTTATGGCATACGTCAAGCTGTATGGCTTCCTTATCGTCATTATTACTGCTCTTTTTAAATCCGTAAAACCTGCAGCCTTTTATGAGAACATCTTTGTCCCCTCCGAGCTCAAGCAGATGTGTTCCGTAGTTATTTCTAAGTGTTAGGTTGGTAAATTCAAGATTCTGTGAATGTACAAAGAAAAATAAACTTCCCCCTGTTTCCTTATTGTATTTTAAGAACCTTGCATCCCATGTTCCACCGTCCACCGTGACATTTTTAACATTGTTATATCCCTTTTTGCCCTTTTTCCCATTTTTTGCAGTGCGCAGCATATAAAGCGATTTTTTGTTCTTTTTTATTATCTTAGTCTTTTTGTCACACTTAAGATATGTATTCGAGTTTATGCTGAGCGTTTTTGAAATGTAATATGTTCCGGACGGAATGTATACCTGCGCCTGTTTCTTTGACGTTCCCTTTTTGGCCGCTTTGTCAAGAGCTTTCTGAATTGCATCCGTGCTGTCTTTTCCGCGCTTTGCCCCAAATTCCTTTTTTGTGACATTATATATGGCAGAAAATTGTCCGGACGCTAATACATTTGCCGGAATATTATACATAAACCCTGCCGACATTGCGAATACAACTATGGCCGTCTCCAGTTTTTTAGCTATTTTCCTTATCTTATCCCACATAATCTAGTCTCCTATTCATGTATTATCCTTATTGGACCATTCCATCTATACAATTTTATAACTGTATCGATATAGATTAACATATTTGTAAGTTTTGTAAATGGTTTTATTTATTAATTTGTATTGTACAAAAAAATAATACTTTTTGCCATCAACATTAAAGTGCTTTTTGGCAACTTACAGTTTTAAATATACCTAAGTATAGCGTATGTTCTCCCGAATCTCTTCCTCCACAGCACGCACCTCGGCAAGAAGACCGGCAGCCGACAGCCTCACCGCGCCCTGTCCGAATATTATTATCTGTTCCAGCGCGTCCGAAGTCGCCACAGTGACATTGTTATTACCGCCCAGCCTATGTACGGTCTTTTCGATATACTGGTCCGCCGTCTCGGCCTCTTTTGTATACACGACGTGTATATTATTGTACTCCATAACCTCCCTGTTTTTTCCCTTTACCCTGTAAGCGTCGAACACGACAATGACAGTCATTTTTTTGTACCCCTGATAATTACACATTATATCAAGAAGCCTGTTTCTGGCGCTGTCAAGATTATCAGACGCAAGGTCTTTTAACTCGTCCCATGCAAATATTATATTATATCCGTCTACAAGAAGATAGTCCTCCTTAGTTTTTTTGGCGGAGGATTTTCTCTTTGCCTCGTGCGAGCGCGGGTCAGGCGGCCTGTCATAGTTAACGGTGCGCTTTACGGCTGTGTCCCTCTTATGCTTTATCTCACCGTATGTTTTTATAAATATATCTTCGAGCTCTTTATCTGAAAAACCGTGGAGTGACACGGCCTGATAGCTTTCCGGTTCCGAGTGGTACGCTGCGACAGGTATTTCAGGTTTAACATCGCGGCCGATATACTTTTTTTCCACATGCATATAATCCTCGACCTGCTCCCAAGGCACGTAAAAGCCCGCCCCGTGCGAACAGAACACAGAACCGGCAGGATTCGCAATATCCGTCTCGGCGTCATATCCTGTCTTAGATACCACCTCATCCGTATTGTGGCATTCCTCATATCCGCAAAGACTGCAGAACAGTCTTCCCATACCTTTCGAGTAGGCGGCAAGCTCAGCGTGGTACCCGCGCATTGTGGATACGGGACAACTGCCTTCAATGAAAGCAACCTCCCCATCGGCCGACGGATCTCCGAACGTACCGTGCATTTTCTGTATATCTGTCATGGCGCGTCCAATCATATCAGAAGGAACCTCAAGCCTGTAGCTGTACACCGGTTCAAGCAAAACGCATCCCGCTTTCATGAGCGCATGTCTGACTGCCCTGTACGAAGCCTGCCTGAAATCACCGCCTTCCGTATGCTTTAGATGGGCGCGCCCGCCGACTACGGTAATCCTCACATCCGTAAGCTCGCCTCCTGTCAGAATCCCTCTGTGCACCTTGTCCGAGAGATTGCTGACAATCAGGCGCTGCCAGTTTCCCGCAAGCTCGTCCTCGCCGCAGTCAGTATCTATCAAAACGCCGCTGCCACGCTCCGCCGGCTCGATTATTAAATGAACCTCGGCGTAGTGTTTTAGCGGCTCGTAGTGTCCGACGCCCTCGGTCACACAAGCAATAGTTTCCTTATATACAATACTTCCTGCGTCAAATGATACTTTGGTGTCAAATCTTTCCCTTATTATTCTCTCCAATACACCGGTCTGTATCTCTCCCATAAGCTTGACATTTATCTCTTCAGTCTGCTCATTCCACTCTATCTGTAATTCAGGCTCCTCCTCCTCAAGCTGGCGAAGCCGGTTATACATATCATGGACATTACATGAATCAGGCAGAATAAGCCTGTATACCATGACGGGCTCTAGCATTGGAGCGTCGGAGTCCGGCTCACATCCAAGCCCCTGTCCGCAGAAAGTATTGTCAAGACCCGTAACAGCACATACCTCACCGGCGGACGCCTCATTTACACGCTCATATCCGCCTCCTGAATATATCCTTATCTGGTTGACCTTTTCTCCGTCTATTACCATCTTAGGAGTAAGGCTCCCACCTGTCACCTTGACATGTGTGAGCCTGTTTCCCTGAATATCCCTCGTTATTTTATATACTTTTGCCGCAAACTCACCGCCGTATAACGGAGGGCGGGTGTATGTCCCTATTCCCTCCATAAATTCGCTGACACCCGTAATCTTTAACGCCGAACCAAAAAAACACGGAAATATCTGCCTGTCAGCTATCATATCCGTTATCGTCGCGACAGATACAGAATGTGTTCCGATATACTCGTCGAGGGCCGCTTCACTGCACATTGCGGCCTCCTCGTAAAAATCATCTGTATAGATACCTTTATATTTTGTAAAATTCACACATTCCGGGGCAAGACTGTTTTTCAGCTCATCCATAATCGTTTTCGGGTTATTGTCAGGCTGGTCCATTTTATTTACAAATATAAATACCGGAATTTTATACAGCTTCAACAGCCTCCACAATGTTACAACATGTCCCTGCACGCCGTCGCTGCCGCTTATGACAAGTATGGCATAGTCCGTAACCTGCAGCGTCCTCTCCATCTCTGCCGAAAAGTCTACGTGTCCCGGCGTGTCTAACAGCGTAACTTTCCTATCGCCGAAAACAAGCTCCGCCTGCTTTGAGAATACTGTTATCCCGCGCTCACGCTCTATTTCATTGTTATCGAGAAATGAATCCCCGTTGTCAACCCTTCCGGGCTGCCTTATAACGCCGCCGAGATATAAAAAACTCTCGGCGAGCGTAGTTTTACCCGCGTCAACATGAGCCAGTATTGAAATTGTAAGCCTGCTGCCACCCATAATCTCACCTGTCCACTCCATACAATACAAACGAAAATTCATGCGGCTTATCAGAATGGATAATATATTCGTCGTGAGGCCGTGAACCCCAGCTGTCGTCCCCACCGATTCCCATCTGCTCCCCGGCAATCTTTACTACCGAGTAGTTGACAGGAGGAAGTTCGTATATATGCCTCGCATTCTCAAGCTCATGCGGCGTGTATGGCAGAACGCTGCCCTCCATATAACTTGGAACATCTTTTGATTCAAAGCATAGTCCGAATCCATTATCATCCGTAACCTTAATATATCTTATGCCGGTATGGTTTGCACACTCCTGCGGTATAACATATGGCGTTAGGCTCTCTGAAACCTTTTCCCTGTATATTCCAAGCTTACAGCCGTTGTTTCTGTCGCGGTAATTTTCTTCCGGGCCGAAGCCGTACCATGTCTGCATATTAAGTTCAGGCTTAACTTTTACGATAATTCCGTATTCCGGCATCTCAGGGATGTTTTCATAACCCTTATAACCCATTGCGACTTCTATCCTGCCGTCATCGTGAGCCGTATACTTTACGTCAACTTTAACCTCGTCGTTATGTGGAAATGCATAAGTAAATTCTATTACTGCATTGCTGCCGTCCATATGCGCTCCGACGAATTCCGGCTTTTTATACATACTGGCAGTTTTCCAAAAACAATCCCTGAATTTCATTCCGTTTCCGTTGTCATTGTCAATCGGAGCCCTCCAAAAATTGGGCTCAAGGGGGCTCTTAAGCATCTCAACATCTTTGTATTTATATGAAATCAGTCCGGCAAACTTGTGGAATATCGCGCTGAAATCAGTTCCCTTTACTCCGATCGTATAATCACAGTTAAGAAGCTTTATGGAAGATGAATCCTGCTTTGCAGGTATTGCATTTTTTATAAATGTATACTGCCCAAATGCAACCTCATAGCCTTTTTCAGCCCATACCGTATCATTTTTAAGGGTAAACGATACCATATATGTTATATCCCCATAGAGCATTTCAGCTTTTTCAGTTATTGACTGCGGTATCTCCACCTCGGCGCTCCTCATAGGTTCTACCTTTGTAGTAACACTTTCCGCCGCCACATGTACGCCGTTGTTGTACAGTGATACAGCGCAGTCATATTCGGACGTGTCGGTGAAAAGTGATTTATTTATTATCTTAATCCTGTTCTCCGAAATCTCAACCCTTATATTCTGGTAGTTATATTTTACCTCCGGCATCTTAGGCGATAGCGTTCTGTCCGCAAAAAGTATTCCGTTGACGCAGAAATTGTCGTCAGCCGGCCTGTCGTCAAAATCCCCTCCAAACGCCAGATAATTCTGTCCGCTGTAGCTTGTGTCCTGAATTGCCTGATCTATAAAATCCCATATAAATCCGCCCTGATAGCGGGGATTATTTTCCGCAAGGGTAGTATAATAGCTGTGTCCACCGCATGAATTTCCCATAGCATGGCTGTACTCACAGCATATAAACGGCTTGTCAGGGTTCTCCTCAAGGAATTTTTCAATTTTTTTTGTCGCGGTATACATCTGGCTCTCCATATCAGACGTATCGTTGTACCTTCTGTCCCAGAATACTCCCTCATAATGTATAAGCCTCGTATTGTCGAGTCCGCGCATGTAATTTGACATATCGTAAATATTTTTTCCGCCAAACGCCTCGTTTCCACACGACCAAATAACAATGGCTGGATGATTTTTTTTGCTCTGCACAAGCGAAGCCGCCCTGTCAAGCAGAACATCATGCCATTCAGGATAATCGCAAGGAATAACCTTTGAGTCAAGTCCGTTCGCCCCCGGATACGCCCACGAGCCATGTGTTTCAAGGTTATTTTCCGCTATCATGTAAAGACCGTACTCGTCGCACAGCGAATAAAAATAGTTTTGGTTTGGATAGTGGCTTGTTCTGACAGCGTTTATATTGTGCCGCTTCATAGTCCTTACATCCCACTCCATCTCATCTTTTGTGACTGCGCGCCCGTTGACATGGCTGAAGTCATGCCTGTTTACTCCTGAAAATACTATGCGCTTTCCGTTTATTTTTAACAGCCCGTCCTCAAGCTTGAATTCCCTGAAGCCAACACGCTCCTTCACAGTCTCTACAATATTGCCGTCGGCGTCATGCAGCCTTATAATAAGTATATACAGATTAGGCTTCTCAGCGCTCCAAAGCTTAGGTTCATTTACCACACATTCAAAACTGCTTTCTTTGCCCTCATAAATTTTGACGGGATTGACGTACGAATACATATCCGTATCATATAATTTGTTCTTTATATCAGTTTCATGTTCAGCGAGCTCTACGGTATATGAGTATGATGTATTAGTATAGTCCCCTATTTTCATATCAACGGACAGCCTGGACCTTGAGTAGTCGTTTCTGTCAAATCTAGTTTTAACAAATATGTCCTCAATGTGGATGTCCGGTGTCGTATACATATAGACGTCCCTGAATATTCCTCCAAGCCGCCAGAAATCCTGGTCTTCAAGCCAGCTTCCAGAAGACCATTTGAACACCTGCACGGCAATTCTGTTTGTTCCGGTTTTCACGTAATCTGATATATCAAAGTCGGACGCATCAAACGTGTCCTCGCTGTAACCTACATAGGCGCCGTTCACCCAAAGTGCAAACGCACTCTCGACACCTTGAAATGAAATATACGCCCTCTTAAGGAAGTTATCCGGAATCTCCGTGTCAAGGACATAGCTATATACGGGATTGTATTCAACGGGAATCTGCCCCGGCGTTATCTCCTCATGTCCGTCCCACGGATAAATCAAATTTACGTACTGCGGGGCCTCGTAGCCCTGCATCTGCACATGCCCCGGAACCGTAATGGTATCCCATCCGCTCACGTCGCCGCCGTCTTTCCAAAAATCCTTTGGACACTCCTCATAATTTTTCGAGAAATTAAATTTGTATTCCCCGTTAAGGCAGAGCACAAGCTTCTCACCGTTTTCGTAGTGGTGCGTGCTCACAGGCTCCGCTCGATTCACCTGAAATATTTCAGGATTTGCCACAATCCCATAATCAAACTTTTTTCCGTTCTTTGCCATTAAATAAATACCTCCAATCTTTTTAACCCGTGCTTTTTTGCTATATGTAATACGAGCATTCATGCAAATCCTGAATGCTCGGTTCCGCCGCAATAGTTAGGGACAAAACTTTTTGACCCCAACATCAGTATATATTATACCCCACATACATTCCATGAATTATAGTGATTAAATGCTGACTATTCAATAACTCCCGATGCTTTCTGCGGTTTCTGCCCTCTTTTGCGCGTCCTTATCTTCTTTAGATTCACCGTCTTTCCGTTATAGGTATCAGTCTCCTGTCCCAAAGGCAGGCAGGCACAGTACGCCACGCTGTCATCATTTTCAAGGGTTATTCCCTTGACGCCGCGGCTTGTCTTTTTAAATTCACTAACTTCGGACAACATGAATCCAAGCGACTGTCCCTTAGCCGTTATCATAGATACCTTACCGTCATTTTCCGAATATTCAGAAGCTGACATTCTCTTTACGCATACAAGCCTGTCCCCGTCGTCAAGCTTTGTCGATACTATTGTAGTCCTATTTGTCTCAAATTCAGCGCCTGATACAAGTTTTATATACCCCTTTTTCGTGACAAACAAAAGAATTGACTCAAACATTTCCTCAAATGACATATATGCGACAACTTCCTCGTCGCTAAACTTACAGAGAGTGTGAATGAGCGTTCCCTTGTCTTTTGCCCTGCATCTTGGAATCGCGGATGCTTTCACATGATGCAGATTTCCCTCAGCCGTGAACACGCACAGCTTATCGTCGCTCTGCATTGAGACAATATGGGAAAATTCCGAAAGCGTCTCGTCAGTAAGCCTGTTATATGCGGCCGCGTCGACACATTTAGTATATCCAAACCTGTCTATAAGAATGTATAATTCCTCCACTATAATTTTCTCTACATAAACCTTATTCTCCACTGTCGCAAGCTCTGTTTTTCGTTCACAGTTAAATTCTTTCATATACCCTCTGAGACGGGACTTGATAACTTTGAGCAGCTCTTTCTCATCCCCGAGAATTTTCATGTAATCCGTTATATCTGACGAGAGGCTTTCACCCTCCTCGTGCAGTTTAAGAATCTCAAGCCCTATCAATTTTGACAGCGGCATCGAAAGAATCGCTTCGGCCTGCCTCTCCGAAAAATCAAGCTGTGAGGCCTGTTTTTCCGACAGGCTGCTCTTAAACTTTATGTCGGTCGTATCACCGTTAATTAAGCATCCTTTCGCCTGCGCCAACGAACGGCTGCCACGCAGTATCTCTATAATCAAATCTATTACATCAGTAGCCTTGATAAGACCGTTAACTATCTCCAGCCTTGCATTCGCCTTTTCCAGCAAATGCTCATATTCTTTCGTGTACAGCTCCTTTTGAAATTCTATGAACTCTTCAATCATAGGTTTCAGTCCGAACTGTATTGGCTGCTTGTCTTTCACAGCAAGAATGTTTACGCCGTACGTGTCCTCCATAGGCGTCTTTTTGTACAGTCCGTTCAGCAGGTTCCCCGCATCCCGGTCCTTTTTTACTTCTATGACAATTCTTATATCCTCGCCCGACTCATCCCTGACATCGTATATCTCATCAAATACTTTGTCTTTCGTGAGCTGAGCGAGGCTCTCGACAAGCTTAGTCTTGTTTCCCGCTATCGTATAAGGAATCTCCGTGACAATTATATTCGTGCGGCCGTTCTCACCCTGTTCAATTACGGTTTTTGCGCGCACCCGGAGTCTCCCCTCTCCGGAGGCATATATTTCCTTTATATCTTCTTTGTTAATTATCGTTCCTCCCGTCGGGAAATCAGGTCCCGGTATATACTCCATAAGCTTTTCAAGCGTAATGCCCGGCCTGTCAATACATGCTATGACGCCGCTTATTACCTCCGCCGGATTGTGAGGCGGAATATTGGTGGCCATTCCCACGGCAATTCCTGTAGTTCCGTTTATGAGAAGGTTTGGCAGCATGGCCGGAAGAACGCTCGGTTCTTTCTCACTCTCGTCGAAGTTAGGCACAAAATCAACAAGACCTTTCTCAAGATGAGACAGCATAGTCATAGCCGCCTGAGAAAGCCTCGCTTCAGTGTATC
This sequence comes from uncultured Clostridia bacterium, assembly GCA_948472945.1. Taxonomy (GTDB): domain Bacteria; phylum Bacillota; class Clostridia; order Lachnospirales; family Lachnospiraceae; genus V9D3004. The sequence goes on along the minus strand of CAOKVX010000003.1, from coordinate 122,947 downwards.
GCATAGCCGCTGCGCTGTCGCCGTCAATTGACCCGAAGTTTCCGTGTCCGTCAACAAGCGGCACTGACAGTGAATAATCCTCAGTCATACGCACCAGAGCGTCATAGATTGAGCCGTCGCCGTGGGGATGGTATTTACCCATCGTATCGCCGACAATTCTCGCACTTTTTCTGTGCGGCTTGTCCGGCGCCAGTCCAAGCTCTTTCATGGCGTACAGGATACGCCTCTGAACAGGCTTCAAACCGTCCCTTACATCCGGCAGAGCCCGCGATATTATTACGCTCATGGCGTAATCCCTGAATGATGTTTTCATCTCCTCGGCAAAATCCATCGAAATTATATTCTCAGCTGTAACATTTTCTTCTTTCTTTTTACCTGCCATCTCTTCTTTTCCCTCCAAATAATGCTCAAACCGCCATCTTTTTAATTTCTCTATCTTAGTACTTCTACATGTGAAGTTAGCTCAACGTCGCCAACGATTTTCTTCCGCTCAAATATTTATTTATATTTTCTTGTAACTGCCATTAGTTGTACTGTCAAATATCAAGGTTTGCGTACTGCGCCTCTTCCATTATAAAAGCCCTTCTTGGCGGAACGCTGCTGCTCATAAGCAATGTTGTAATACGGTCCGCCTCTATCGAATCGCTGACCGATACCCTTGCAAGTGTGCGCGACGCCGGGTCTAGCGTTGTCTCTTTTAACTGCGCCGCATCCATCTCACCGAGCCCCTTATATCTCTGTAGTCCGATAATCTTTTTCCCCGTTTTCCTGAACTTTTCAAGTTCATGGTCGTTAAACAGATAACGGGACGCTTTCTTTTTCCCCTCATTGTAATCCACTTTGTAAAGAGGCGGCAATCCCATGTATACCTTACCCTCAGTAAGAAGGTCCGGCATGAATCTATAGAAAAACGTCAGAAGCAGCGTGCTGATGTGTTCACCGTCCACATCGGCATCGGTAAGAATTATAATTTTGTCATATTTAAGCTTGCTTATATCAAAATCATCCCCTATGCCGCAGCCAAACGCCGCAATCATCGTCTTTATCTCAGCGTTCACGAGAATCTTCTCAAGCGTCGCTTTCTCTACATTGAGAATCTTGCCCCTGAGCGGAAGAACGGCCTGAGTCTTCCTGTTTCTCGCAGTCTTTACGGTGCCGCCCGCTGAGTCTCCCTCTACAATATATATCTCACATTCTCCAGCTTTTTTTGACGAACACGACGCGAGCTTACCTCTCACATCAAAGTCGTTAAGCTGCTTAAGCACCGCATTGCGTGCCTTATCGCCCGCCTTTCTGGCATTGTAGGCGCGTATGGAATTGTCAAGAATTTTCTTCAATACCTCTATATTTTTATCGAAATATAACTGTATCTCCCTGCTGAAAACCTCGTCGACAGCCATCTGTGCGTCCGAGTTACCAAGCTTTGTTTTCGTCTGACCCTCAAACTGCGGGTCCGGATGCTTTATTGATATAATAGAGACAAGGCCGCCTCGGTAATCTCTTCCGTCAAGCTTCTCCTTATCCTTTACCATACCCAGTTCTTTTGCGTACTGGTTCATAACCCTAGTAAGCGCAGTCTTAAAACCTGTTACAAGAGTTCCTCCCTCGGACGTATTAATTCTGTTGCAGTATGAGTTAATCTGCTCACTGTAATTGGTGGTATACTGAAGCGCAATCTCCACCTCAATATCGCCGCTTTTCCCTTCTATATAAACAGGCTCGTCATGCAGTACGAATATATCTGGCGACGCCTCTTTCATGTTTTTAATAATGTGCGTTATATAACTCTTAATCCCATCCTCTTCATAGTAAATATGGGTCTCCCCATGCTTCTCATCCTTAAAAATAAGCTTCAATCCCTTATTCAGGTAAGCTATCTCGCGGAGCTTCCTGCGTATGGTCTCGCTCTTAAAATCAACCGTGTCAAAAATCTCGGCATCGGGATAAAACGTAACCTTCGTTCCCGTATCTGATTTGTTACATTTTCCGACTGCCGGTATCATGCCTTTCTCAAGCATGGTTACGGGATGCCCGCCATCCTCATACTCATCCCTGAAAACAAGTCCGCCGCGCCTTACTTCGACAATCATTTTGGTGGAAAGCGCATTAACCACTGACGCGCCAACGCCGTGCAGCCCTCCCGACACTTTGTACACGGAACTGCCAAACTTTCCCCCGGCATGAAGCATTGTGTACACAACCCTGACCGTAGGTATTTTTTTTGTCGGATGTATATCTACCGGAACGCCGCGCCCGTTATCATGTACGGTAACAGAGCCGTCTTTTCCAAGCGTAATAATTATCTCATCGCAAAACCCCGCCAGATGTTCGTCTATTCCGTTGTCGAGAATCTCCCATATGAGATGATGAAGCCCTCTCGTCCCGGTACTTCCTATATACATTCCCGGACGCTTCCTAACGGCCTCAAGTCCCTCCAAAATAACAATCTGACTACCTGTATAGCTTTCCATATTAACCTCCCGAACGAACCTTAAATACCCGCAGACAATCAGTTATACAGCCGCGTCAATGCGGGTATCGTTCAAATACTGCGAGCTAAAACATTTAATTTATCTTATATCACACAAACATATGTTTGTCAACTTTTACAAATATTTCAGTCTGTGTATAATTACACAGACTGAAGTATTATACAGCATGTTTTTCTTTTTTGCAAAATTTTATTCTCATAAACAAATGCGCAAATAATTTTATACTTTCCCACACAATATGCTATAATAGAAATATTAAATCAGAAATCAAGCTATCGCACAATGATTAAATACTATATTGACAGTAAATTGTTTACAATTTACTACAACACATGTAACTGCGTACAATAAACAAAATTTCAATTCAACTTTCCTTTGAATCAGCCATTAAAGTCAATATTTATGATGACTTGTATATCAACTTTTCAGACATCTGCAGACGACTGGGCATTTAAGCCAAAAGGCAGACCCTATTCCACAAAGGTCTGCCTTAATCACTCTATATTTTAATTGTAATCTGTAAGTATTAATTTTCCTCAGCTTTTTTAAACTCAGGTTCCTCTCTTTTATCCATTCCAACATAATCCTTGTGGACTCCAACAAACTTGTATGCCGGTCTGATAATCTTACCCTTATTCACAAGCTCCTCTATTCGGTGCGCGCTCCATCCGGATATACGCGATATTGCAAATATCGGCGTATATAACTCCTCAGGAATTTCAAGCATTGAATACAGATATCCGCTGTAGAAATCTACGTTGGCGCATACAGGCTTGAAAAGCTGCCTTGCTTTCATGACTTCCTCTGCGGCAATGCGCTCAACCGTCTCATATAAATGAAATTCGTCGAGCATACCTTTTTCCTCCGAAAGCTGCCTTGCACACTCCTTAATTACAAGCTCACGTGGGTCTGACAGCGTATATACAGCATGACCCATTCCGTATATAAGTCCCGCCTTGTCAAACGCTTCCCTGTTAAGTATCTTGACAAGATATTCCCTTATCTTGTCCTCGTCCGTCCAGTCGTCAATGTGCGACTTAATGTCTGCAAACATCTGCTGAACTTTCATGTTCGCTCCTCCATGCCTAGGACCTTTAAGCGAACCGATTGACGCTGCAATTGCAGAGTATGTATCAGTTCCGCTTGAACTGACAACGTGCGTCGTAAATGTAGAATTGTTACCGCCGCCATGTTCCGCATGCAGTACAAGAGATATGTCGAGTACCTTTGCCTCAAGCGGCGTATATTTTCCATCCATCCTCAACATCCTGAGAATATTTTCAGCAATGGAACAGTTTTTGTCAGGATTACGTATTACAAGGGTCTCGCCTTCGTCAAAATGTTTATATGAGTGATACGCATATACGGCTATAAGAGACATCTTACTAATGAGCTCAAGCGACTGCCTAAGCACGTTCTCAACAGATATATTGTCCGGATTAGCGTCATATGAGTAAAGCGTAAGAACGCTCTTTTGCATTGCATTCATTATGTTTGCGCTCGGCGCTTTCATAATTACATCCCTTATAAATTTCGCAGAGAGCTCCTGCATCTCTCCAAGTATACCCTTAAAAGTTTTAAGCTGTTTGTCCGTAGGCAGCTCTCCAAAAAGCAGTAGGTATGTCGTCTCCTCAAATCCATATTTCCTGTTGTCAAAACCGTTAATTATATCCCTAATATCATATCCCTGGTAATATAACTCGCCTTCACAGGGAATTTTTCTGCCTCCGACAAGCTTGTATGAAAGAACGTCGGATATCTCAGTCAATCCGGTAAGAACACCTTTTCCGTTTGAATCCCTAAGCCCTCTCTTTACGTCATATTCAGCATACAAATCAAGATTAATTGCACCTGATACCATACAGTATTTCACAAGCTTATCAAACAAGTCATTTGTATCGAAATCTATCTTTGTCTTCTTTACCATAGCAAATCCTCCCCCATGTCATATTATAATTTTGGGGTCAAAAAATATTTTGACCCCGGTCAATATTAATATAATACACTTATAAGTTACATTTTACAAGTAGATTATTCCACTGCTTGTCAACCATCTTCTGGAATTCGTTGAGAAGATATTCGTTTTCAGGTTTGAAAAGATGCTTGAACCTCCTCTGCGGCCTCAGGAAATCTTCAATCGGAAGTTTGTTTTTCGGCTCATATGACAATGTCCATGTTCCTTCAACAACCTCAAACAACGGCCAGTAGCATGTCTCCACAGCAAGCCGGCACATCTCCATCATGTCCGAAGTCTCATATCCCCATCCCCTCGGGCACGGCGATAATACATTGAGAAATGCCGCTCCCGGCGTATATATTGCCTTTTCTGATTTTGTATATATGTCCTTGAAGTTTCCAAGGAAAGTCGTCTGTCCGACATAAGGTATTCCGTGCGAGGCCATAATTGCCGCAAGGTCTTTTCTGACCTGCACCTTTCCGGATGAAACTTTTCCGGCGGGCGTCGTTGTCGTGTCCGCAAATTTCGGGGTTGCCGACGAACGCTGTGTTCCCGTATTCATATATGCGCCGTTGTCATAACATACATATACAAAGTCATGTCCTCTTTCCATAGCCCCGGAGAGCGACTGGAATCCGATGTCATATGTTCCTCCATCCCCGCCAAATGTTATAAACTTATATGTGTCGTCAATTTTTCCTTTTTTCCTAAGCACATTATATGCCGTTTCAACGCCAGACATCGTAGCGCCCGCATTTTCAAACGCATTATGAATATAACTGTCCTCGTATGACGAGTAAGGATACATGTATGATGAAACTTCAAGACAGCCCGTAGCATTGCCTATTACAGCTTTATCTTCCTCATGCAGTGAGCGAAGCACTGAGCGTACCGCAACCGCACCGCCGCATCCGGCGCACATCCTGTGTCCCGGAACAAATCTGTCTTTCTTTGTCGTCATTTCTTTCTTAAAATTATACGGTTTATTATTATTCTCCATTGCTTCCACCTCACTCCCTAAGTCCTATATATTTGAAATTCTCCCTTACCTCATGCGTCTTGGCCATCCGCTCAAGCTCGTCATATACGTCCTCAAAATCTCCCACCGTTATATCGCGTCCTCCGAGACCGTAAATGTAATTTACAACCTCCTTGAACATTCCTGCACGGTAGAGCGCAGCCGTAACTTCCGCTCCGAGCGGTCCGCCGGTTCCTGCAAACATCTCAGACCTGTCTAATATTGCAACCGATTTGACATTCTTCAGCGCCTGTGCAATCTCCTCCTCAGGAAACGGACGGAACACCCTTATTTTAAGAATCCCTACTTTTTTACCGGTCTTTACGCGTATATGGTCTACCGCCGCCTTGCATGTGCCGGCCGCCGACCCTATTATTACTATCGCATAATCGGCGTCGTCAAGTTTGTATTCCTCGAAAAATCCGTATTTTCTTCCGGATATTTTCTCGTATTCCTCCGCTATCTCAAGTATTACTTTCTTTGCATTGCGAAGAGCTTCAGTCTGAGCTTTCTTTGACTCCATATAGTAATTAGATACAGCGTAAGGTCCTACCGCCATTGCCTCGTCTGACTTGAGAAGATAATGCTCCGGTTCGTACTCACCGACAAATCCTTTTACAAGGTCGTCTTCGACAAGTTCAATATTTTCAACTCCGTGACTTGTAATAAACCCATCCTGACATATCATAACAGGCAGTTTGACGTCTTTATGCTCTGCTATCCTGAATGACTGTACAAAGTTATCATATGCCTCCTGATTAGATTCAGCATATATTTGAATCCATCCGCTGTCTCTTGCGCCCATACTGTCTGAATGGTCCGCATTTATATTAATAGGTCCTGAAAGCGCCCTGTTTACAAGTGCGAGTACAACCGGCAGCCTGTTTGAAGCAGCCACATAAAGTTCTTCCCACATCAGTGCAAGACCGCACGATGAGGTGGCCGTAAGCGCTCTGGCGCCCGCTGCGGACGCTCCGATTGCTGCACTCATTGAGCTGTGCTCACTCTCAACGTGAATAAATTCCGTGTCTATCTCCCCATTTGCTATGTACGACGCCACATACTGAGGAATCTCAGTTGACGGCGTAATCGGGAATGCCGGCATGACATCCGGATTAATCTGTTTTATCGCGTAAGCAACCGCTTCGTTTCCTGATAATCTTTCTCTTATAGACATTTCTAAGCCTCCATTCTTATAGCGTCAAACGGACAAACTTTCGCACATATTCCGCAACCTTTGCAGTGGTCCATGTCAAACGCTACTTTTCCGTCTTCTTCAACAAGTATGCTCATATCCGGACATACCGGTACGCAGAGATAACACTCTTTGCATTTTTCAGAGTCGTGTACCGGCTCCTGAGTTCTCCATTCGCCGGTCTTAAACTGACGCGACGTTGCGGCCTCATATATTTTATTACCCTCGGTAAGCTCATGCCAAGGCGAGCTCTCATTAATTTTATCGCTTATCATACGTTAACCTCCTCAAATGTCATACGAAGCGCATTCATATTTCCCTCAATTACCTCCGGCTTCTTACTGAATTTATGCCTGTATGAAGCCTCCATCTCATTGAGGAACTGCTCCTTTTCCATCACTCCCGACACTGCAACGATTGCCGCAAGCATCGGTGAATTAGGAAAATATTTTCCAAGCGCCGCAACTGATATTTTGCGTGCGTCAACCGTATATATGCCTCCCTTATATCCCCTTAACTTAGGCGCAATCTCCGAAGCAGGCTTCGCCGAGTTCACAACAATCGCCCCTTCAGGATTAACGCCTGAAGTAACATCAATGCTGTCAAGAAGCCCCTCGTCCACAACTACAACATAATCAGGCTCATAAATATTTGAATGTACCGTTATCTTGTCGTCGCTGATTCTGTTGTACGCCGTAATCGGAGCTCCCATTCTCTCAGGACCGTACTCCGGAAAACCTTGTACATATTTCCCGGCCTTAAATGCGACGTCAGCTAAAAGAAGCGCTGCAGTCTTAGCTCCCTGGCCGCCTCTTCCGTGCCATCTGATTTCAACTGTGTTTTTCACTTATTTTACCTTCTTTCATTTTGGTTTGTATGGTGAGACTTTATTCCATGTTTTTTTAAATGTGTTTGACTTCTTACTTTAGCGCGAGCGCGCATCCCCCGGAGGGTTTATTTTATATGTAACAAGGTTACATACTTCATTGAATGTGCCTTGGCACATTCTTGCGCCGAGCGCTGTCGCAGCGCGACTTCTTCCTTTTGTGCGAGCGCGCATCCTCCCGGAGGGTTTATTTTATATGTAACAAAGTTACATATAAAATAAAAAACTCTCACCGTAAACGGCAAGAGTTACATTTTTAGAATTCTGTACAACCATCTACGACATACCATCATATGCGACCTTTTTTACGGCAGGTTTCCGTCAGCATCTACTTGAATCATCTTTCGACACTGCAACTCAGGAGGGATGTTCAATCATTTCCTACTTGTACCGTTTCCCAGCTAACACGGCTCTCTTTGACTTTCAAAAATAATCTACTGTCTCCGTCACAGTCTTTAAGTTACACTTATATTTAGTTAAGGTTAAGTTGAACTTAATTAAAGTTTAAAGATATTTTAATTATATATTATACTAATCCTTTTGTCAATACATTTTGTGCAAAAAATAATCAACAGGACAAATTTTGAAGTTACTATAAAACAAATATAAAAATTTAAGCAAATATCATACGTAATACGTATAAAACCGTTAGGTATACTGCCATTTGTCAGTAAACAGCCATCACATGTATATATACTTTTACATGGGTATTTACTGACCTAGCTCCTCGGCGAGTTCAAATTGGCGCCGTTGAGCTAGGTTCTTTGGCTGCGTTTTAAGCAGCCTTAGAATCCGCTATGTGCGTGACGAAGCGGTAGATTTTTACTCCGCGGCTATTTCATATGGAAGAAACTCCGCAAGAAAATCTTTCTTTGCAAGCTCATTTTCTATCTCGTCGAGAACATCCTCGCTCTCAGCCTGAATATGGTGAAAATGATAGCCGGACGTCACATTCAATAGCGGCGTTGACTTACCCGATTTTATATCCTCGACAAATCTTTTTACATCACGCCTGCTTCTTATATTTAGAGGCGCCGTAACCTTGCCGTAAGCCCTGTGATTTACCATGACGTCAAGGACTGTTCCTCCAAAATCTACAATTAGGTTAAGTTCCTCCTCCACCTGTTCATTAGTGTGGCATACCTTTACAAGTCTGACTGCATCATGCTGATTTTCATCCTCTATTACATATCCGCGTGCAGTAGACATAATCTGATGCCCCTGCATTCTCAGAAGCGCCATATCCTGTACTACTACCTGACGGCTTACTCCTGTTTTTCTGCCAAGCACAGTGCCTGACACAGGAAGATTACTGTCTTTCAGCATCTGCAAAAATATTTTTCTTCGTTCTCCGCCTGTCATTTCTTTCACAACCAATCTTCCTCCCATCATTTTAATACTATTTTATTAACACTAGACAATTTTGTTATCTAAAACTGTCAAATGCTTAAGGCTTATATCAAGAATTGGCGCCGAGTGTGTGAGCGCGCCGCTTGATACATAATCTATGCCGAGGCTTGTTATCGTATCAATATTTTCTTTCGTGATATTGCCCGAACATTCTGTCTCTGCTCTGCCGTCAATATATTTTACCGCCTCGGCCATCTCCTTGGCCGTCATGTTGTCAAGCATTATTATGTCGGCTCCTGCTTCAACTGCCTCCTTAACCATGTCAAGATTCTCGGTCTCAACCTCTATTTTTCTCACAAACGGAGCATATTCCCTTGCCGCCTCTACAGCCTGCCTTATACCTCCCGCTGCATCTATATGATTATCCTTTAGAAGCACGCCGTCCGAGAGATTATACCTGTGGTTGCAGCCTCCGCCAACCTTAACCGCATATTTCTCAAATATTCTCATTCCGGGTGTCGTTTTTCTCGTATCAAGAAGCTTAGTACGGGTTCCCTCAATAAGCTTAGCTACACTGTTTGTATATGTTGCGATTCCGCTGAGCCTCTGGAGATAATTCAGCGCAGTCCTCTCGCCCGACAAAAGAACCCTTATATCGCCGGTTACAACCGCCAGCACCTCGCCTTTTTTTACGGTATCGCCGTCTCTTACAGCTCTGCCGTCTTTCATCTCAAATACAACCTCTGTCTGCGGGTCAAGTATTTTAAATACCCTCTCGAACACGCCAAGTCCCGCAATAATTCCGTCCTGCTTACAAATAAGCTTTACCTCTCCCTTTTTATACTCCGGCATAACCGCATTCGTTGACACATCTTCGCTGTTGATATCCTCCTCCAGCGCTATTCTTATGTATTTGTCAGCAACAAGCTGCATTGTAATCTGATTCATATGTTTTACTTCCTTTCTCGCTCTGTTTTATCTTTTCTGTTAGGCGTTTTGCAAACACAAGGCTCTCGAGCAGACTGTTGCTTGCAAGCCTGTTTCTTCCGTGTACGCCGTTACAGCTGGTTTCACCTGCCGCGTATAGGTGCGGTATTGTCGTCATCGAATTTTTGTCGACATATACGCCGCCCATAAAATAGTGCTGTGCCGGCACAATCGGTATCGGTTCTTTCATTATATCGTATCCCTCTTCCAGACACCTGTCATATATATTGGGAAAATGGTTCATTATTACTTCCCTTTCTACATTTTCAAACGACAGGTATTCGTGCTTAACACCCTCTTTTTGCATTTCCATATGTATAGCTTCGGTTACGACGTCCCTTGGAAGAAGTTCATTTACAAACCTCTCACCATTGTGGTTAAGCAGTACGGCGCCCTCGCCCCTCGCAGATTCAGATATTAGAAATGCCCTTCCCGGCTTTTCCGTATACAGGCATGTAGGATGAATCTGAACATAATCCATATTTTCAAGCTTTGCTCCATGTTTTTCTGCTATACGGCAGCCGTCTCCGGTAAGACACGAATAGTTGGTCGAATGTTCGTACAGACCTCCTATGCCTCCGGTGGCAAGTACGGTGTCCGTCGCATATATGTGCAGCTTTCCATCCATTGTTTCTGCCGAAACGCCTCTGCATTCACCGTTCACTTCCAGTATATCGGTCATAACTGTATATTCCATTATTGTCACATTATTTTTTTTTCGCACATGGGACAACAGTTTTTCAGTTATTTCCTTTCCCGTTATATCTTTGTGAAAACAGATTCTCGGTCTGGAATGAGCGCCTTCTTTTGTATATGCAAGCGAGCCGTCGTCATTTTTCTCAAAACGAACGCCGTAATCTAATAAATCATCTATAACTGCCCTGCTTGAGCGAATCATAATATCAACGCTTTCGGCACGGTTCTCATAATGTCCGGCTTTCATCGTGTCCTCATAATACGCGTCGTAGTCGTCCTCGTCAAACATAACGCATATGCCGCCCTGGGCAAGCATTGAGTCGCAGCTTGCTACATCCTCTTTCGAGAGCATTATTATCCGTTTGTCATCAGGCAGGTTAAGCGCCGTATATAACCCCGCAACACCACATCCGACAATTACAGTATCGCAATATATATTTTTTATGTCTTTTCCAGGCATGTAATACACCTCCATTTACTGATAGTAAAATCATGCAAGCTCCAGCATTCTCTTCAAAGTCAGCGACGCGCCCTCCGCAACATTAAAGTCGGGTCCCTCAATACAGCAATCCTCATTTTCAAGAGCCCTTATAATATTGTCAAGCGTGTTGAGTTTCATATCTTTACAAATTGGGGGTGTATATGCAAAATAATACTCAGCATCAGGACGCGCCTTTTTAAGCGCATGCCTTACGCCCTCCTCAGTACATATTATGTATTCGCCGTACTCATTTTCCTTAACGTAGTTGATTATCCCCGTTGTAGAGCCTATGTAGTCCGCAATAGCGGTTATACTGCTGTTACATTCAGGGTGCGCCAGCACCGGGGCTCCTGAATGTTCGCTTATAAGCCGCTTAATTTCCTCCACTTTCATATGTTCATGTACAGGACAAAAGCCATCATTATATATAAATTTCTTTTCAGGCACTTTCTTTGCTACATAGGCGGCAAGATTCTTATCCGGAATAAATAATATGTGACTGTTCGGCAGATTTTTCACTATTTTTACAGCATTTGCAGAAGTCACACAGACATCCGACCATGATTTTATCTCCGCCGTTGAATTTATATAGCATACGACGGCAACATCGTCATATTCGGACCTCGCCCTGTCAACCGTCTCTTTAGTAACCATATGCGCCATAGGACAGTCTGCGTTTACATCCGGCATCAAAACCGTTTTTTTAGCGGCAATCAGCTTTGCGCTCTCGCCCATAAACGACACGCCCGCAAATACAATCGTCTTATTCTCAATCTCCTCCGCTTTCCTGCTAAGATAAAAGGAATCGCCTATATAATCTGCGATATCCTGCACGTCAGGCGGCGCGTAATAGTGTGCAAGTATAACTGCATCTCTATTCTTTTTCATCTGTGCAATTTTTTCCTGCTTTGTCATGTCCTACCTCTTTTCTTATGTTTTTACAGGAGTATATCACATATCTTTACAGGTGACAAGACATAATTTGATATTTTTTTAACAATTTATGCGGGATGTTATTAAGATATTCTTGAATTATTATATTTTTAAGTCAAATACGCAGCGAACATTTTTACAATATAAAAACAGCGTCGTCCGTTTTTTCAAACAACACTGTTAAAGTCAACCATTTTTATCTATAGTCCATACTGCAATTATTATCTCACAAAATAGCAGTAATCCAATATTATATTCCCTTTCTCATCCGGCGTTGTAAAACGAGGGCATAAACAGTTTTCAAAAGACATCTCAACTCCATTGTCATTAACGGCTATCTCAAAACCAGCATTCCTAAGGGCCTCCCAACAATTACACACGCTGCTGTGTACCTCGTCTTCCCTGCCGTATATCCAACAGATTCCCAAATTTGATTTTGGAAAATCAATACACTCAAACCCTTCCGGAATTTCCGTATATTCAGGCGTAAACATCCCAATCCAGTATTCCAGAAACTCATCATTTCTACGGCATTCTAAACCAACATACGCTCCACCGTTTTCCCAGATTTCTAAAATCTTATCAGTTCCGCCCATACTGTTTTCCACCACGTCAAACCAGCCGTTAGCAAACCATTCGCCCCAGCCGTTATAATTGTCATATTTCTTTCCTATAAATCTCATTGCCGGAACTTCTTCTTTAAACACTTTAATAATTTCTGCCATAACCATTTCCTCCTGTTTTAGTATTTTACTCAACCTCTCCTGATACAATCCAAGGCGACGGTTCCGTGACAAGCACGCTGTTCTTGTCAGTTTTTGATATACTTATCTGAACGGCGCCCGTCTTTGTAATGTTATACTTTTCAAATATATTTTTAATATCAGTAAGAATGTCAAACTCAAGCGTATAAATGAGAAACTGTATCTTAGGGTTTCTTTCAAGGAGATTTTTTATATCAGCCTCAAGCTCAGATGTGGCAACTATAAAAGCAAGTCTTGGCGCAGGAAGCGGCAAGAGTGTTTCAGGGCTGAGGTTAGAAATTATTTCTACGTTATGTACTCCAAACTGCCCAACATTATCACGCATCGTCCTCATTGAGCCCTTGTCTTTCTCAACTGCAATGACCGTTCCCTCACTTGCAGCAATTGCCGTCTCAACAACGATGCTCTCGCCGCTCACTATACATATTGTATCCTGTACGTCCGTAGAGAGCATGCTCATTATTACGGCGCGAATCTCATTTCCAACATAGCGCACAGTACCCGCGCTGAAAAATTCATTCTTTATACCAACCCTGTAAGACTCCCTCGTATTCTCATTGACTATAAATATAACGGTCGGACAGTTTATCTTTCTGTTGAGCACATCCTTTACTTTAGTGTGTATTATGTCGGCCTCACCGCATTCACCCTCGCCAAGCCATATCTCATATTCACCAAATCCGGCCTCCCAAAATTCAAATAAAATGTCCTGATAGGTGTCATTTGCAAATATCATTACCCTCTTGTGGGTCTCAATTGTTGGCAGCACATTTTTCTTCTTTGTGCATATGTTTAAAATCTTAATTTTCTCAGGGCTCACATCCATCTTATCAGAAAACTTCTCAAGCCACGCAAGCATATCCTTATTAGTGTATACATTATCAGTCATACAAAAACCTCCTCGTAAAAAAAATACAAAACTCTGCTCTCTTCGCAGTGCACACTCGAAAGCCTTTGGCTTTCTCGTTCACGGGCTTTCGCCCTATCGGAACGTATAAAAACGGATTAGGCTGTAAACAGCCAATCCGTTTTTATACGTTCCGGCACTGCTCATTGCTTTCGTGCACATTATACCATATTGCATTAATAACTTCAGTAATTTTTTACAAATATACTATATTTTTTTCTGCATTTATTCCGATATATATAATAGTAATTACGATATTTCAGAAAGTGGGGTGAGCCCATTGTATTACAATGTGTCAGCTAATCATATTGCAAATAATATAATGACATCGGGGAACAGTTATACATATACCCGCAAGGTGACAAAAACCAGTGCCGACGAAAAGGAGACCTCTATAGCATCTGCCGCCAATAAGCTTATGAAGACAGGTTCCAGACTTTTCAGCGCAGACTTTTCAAGCGGTGCATCGGCAAACGTCAGGCTGAAAATAAAAGATTTTGTGAAATCATACAATGAGTTATCCAAGAAAATAGGTGACAGCGGAAGCAAAAAATCAAAGGATGATTTCAAACAGTTAAGCAAACTTATTTCAGAAAATGAATCCTCACTCAAAAAGATTGGGATAAGCCTTGAAAAAGGCGAGCTCAAAGTTGATGAGGAAAAGCTTGGGAAAATAACGTCACAATACAAAATAAAATCAGTCTTCAAGGGCGAAACAAATATGCTTTCCAATATAATTAAGTATGCGACGCGCATCAACAACGACCTGAAAAACAAGACTGTATTGCAGGAATTCCCTAACTACAAAACTGTTAAGCTTGACGATAACAGCGCGGGCTCTGCAATTAGCTCCGCCGGTATCTTCAATTCAATGGATGCGCTTTCACGCTATGGATATACTGAAAATAACCGACAGTCAATTACCGATATGATAAAATCATATGTTACAAATTATAATACACTCATATCCGGAAGCGACAACTCACTGATTGACGAATTAAAAGATGTTACGGCATCATACAGCGACCGTTTATCGGATTCCGGAATTAATATAACCGGCGACAACCTTTCAATAGACGAAAACAAACTCGGCGCTGCGAATATTGACAACATCAAGGAGCTTTTCTCAGGTGAAAACGGATACTCAAAAGAAATAGACAGAATATCAAGGCTGCTTTTCGACAACTATGTTCAGGCGTCTTCAAATGATATAAATGTTACCTACTAACATTATATTTCAATACGGCCAATGCATTACATTTAAAACCAACTAACTAGCTCAACGGCGCCAAAATACGCCGTTCTCGGCGGGTTCAAATTGACACCTTTGAACTAAGTTAAACTTCGCATACACATTTGTTAATTTAAAACCGATTATAAGACTTTCTGTTAACAAATGAATATGCGAAGTTTATTTTTCACACACAATAATTAATACTCGACATAATAATATATAATTATCCAATTCGGCTTACAAAAGCTATGCCATTATATTTATACATATCTGGCTCAACAGAACCGCACCGCTTGCACAAAGAGCGACAACAATCAGGCTTTTTTCTCTGTATGCAAGTACTATCGCAGCAGAAAATCCCGCAGCCGCGGTAATCATTGAATTCGTCGAATATAATATAGCCGGCACCGTCATTGACGCGAGAACCGCGTACGGTATGTAATCCAGAAATGCGCTGACAAACCTGTTCTGTATTCTATGTCTTATAAGTACAAATGGCAGAACCCTGATAAGATATGTAACTCCCGCCATAACTGCAAGATATTTAAAAAAAACAATCATATCACTCTCTCCCACTTATACCCTCTTCTTTATTATCCTCATGAACCGATACAAAAGCCGCTGCCGCTGCCGCCGTAACCGCGCTTATTATAACGGCAAATCCTGATGAGACTTTTGAAAAAAATGGTACATAATATAAAATACAGCTGACCACAATTGCTATTGCAACAGTCAGAACAATCTTTATATCCCCTTTCATATCGGGAACAACTATTGCAATAAACATTCCGAATAGAGCGATTCCAAGAGCGTCGCATATTATTTCCGGCATGACGTTGCCGAACACAGCTCCCGCAAGCGTTCCGAGCGTCCAGCCCAGATACGGCAGAGACATCAGCCCTAAAAAATATTTGCGCGATATCCCTTTGCGGCTCCCCATAGCCACTGCAAATATCTCGTCCGTAATTCCAAATCCAAGCAGCAGCCTTGCAGATATTCCAAATCTCCTGTCAACTTTCTGGGACAGTGAGATAGCCATAAGCGAATATCTCATATTAATAATTAATTGTGTTACAGCCATCTCCACAAGACTTCCCAGCGATGCCATAATTGTAATGCCGGCAAACTGCCCCGCAGATGTGAGATTCGTCATAGATATAAGTACTGCCTCCAAAACCGAAAATCCGTTGGCAATAGACAATATTCCAAATGAAAATGATACTGAAAAGTATCCCAGCCCAATAGGAATACCGTCCTTTATTCCTCTCTTTAACATATTATTTTACCAAATCACATATAATCTCCGCACATTTATCATAATTAACCGACGAAGTATTGAGACAAATGTCATAGTTCTCTGCCGCTCCCCATCTGCCGTCCGTGTAGAAATTATAATAGTCTTTCCTTTGTTTATCCCTCTTTTTTATATATGCTGCGGTGTCTTTAGGAGATACGCCGTCAACTTCTATAGCGCGCTTTGTCCTCTGTTCCATATCAGACGCATACACGAAAACAGAAATGTAATCGACTATTCCCTTTAAAATATAGTCTGCGCATCTTCCCATAATAACGCACTGTCCCTCCTTTGCAAGTCTCAGAATCGTATCAGACATTGCATTATACATATTCTGCGGCATTGACGCATTGTTGTTGCCCGAATTGTACTCGGCAGTCATCGCTATCATATATATCAGACTTTTTACATTTTTCTCATCATATTCCTGCATAATCCCTAGGTTAAATCCAAATTTCTCAGCCGCCATCAATAGCATCTCACCGTCATAAAACGGTATTCCAAGGTTTTCTGATATCCTCTTTCCAACCTCGCGTCCGCCACTGCCGTACTGTCTGTCAATAAGCACTAATTTACCTGCCATAACAATTCCCCCATTTCCCATAACCTGACTCAGATTATTTTGAATTTATATTTTAATTTTACCATAATATGAAGTATTTTAAAAGAAAATTCTCCTTCATGGTATTATAATTGAATTGTCCGCTTAAACACTATCGTCAATACAATCTACAGGCAAAGAAAGCATGTCTTTAGTAATAAAATTACCATAGACATGCCCAACTTTATACTCTTTATTTGATCCGGCGTTTAACAAGGGCCGTTCCCTTGATTACGCCTTTCTTTTTTTGCATTACATATTATCAATTTAACTGTATTATCAACACATTTCCTTTAATCGTATCAGTGCCATTTTCAATCTCATGCGTTACGTTAAACGTGTTGAATCCTATTGATATTTTATTACCAATTTTTATATCTGACAGCTTATCATTTGGATAGTCAAATTTTACACATTTTATTTTGTCCTTATCAAAATATGTCGTCTGCACGTCAACCGCCAGACAAACTACTGATGTATTGTCATCTTTTCTATCAATAGAGCTTACAGTCAGATCCTTTACATATATACTTCCTCCGTCAACCGGGTTAGGTCGTTCTGTAGGGTTTGCAATTGGTACTGGACTAGCAATCAAGACTGGTGTTTCTCTATTCTTTTTAACACTATTTACTCGAATAGTATACTTCATAGTCCTTTTCCCATTTTTAACCTCAATTTTGCACTTACCTTTTTTTAAACCTTTTATTTTACCATTTTTCATTATCTTTGCAATCTTTTTATTGCTACACTTTATTTTACTGCCCTTTTTTATCTTAAGCTTATAAGTCTTTCCTTTTTCTATTCTAATTGTTGTTGTTTTTGAAAAAGCCTGTTTATTAATCATAAACAAACTCAGGAAACATATAAACATTAAAAATATTTCCAGTTTCACTGACATTCTTTTTTTGTCTTTCATAATCTTCCCCTTAATTATATCATTTTGTAAATTATGCTGTAACATTATTTTTATGCCGCACGTTGAACTAAATGCGTATATTCGAGTATTCAGAAAAAAATTATATAATACAACAAATATACTTATAATTATACATAATATAGTAATTACTGTCAACAAATCATGGACAATATTTACACTCTGTATCATGTAATCATATTCATTTTTCTAATGTTGTAAGTCAGTATAAGATGATATAGCGCCGTCTTATATATGAGAACTATATTGGCGTCTATAAAACAATACCTGTTAATAAGAAACACAATACTTTTATAGCCGAAGCTCGTCACAACTATAAATATTCCCGTTACCATACACATGACGGGCACCGGCAGAATAATTAAAAGAATTACGGTGAGGATTGTCGCAATCCAGACCCACATATACTGCCTGCTTATTTTCATCGACAGCTCAATTGCCGAAAGAAGCCTCTCAAGCATTGACTGAAGCGTGTCTATGTCTTTACTCCGCAGCTGCTTATATATGTCGCAGAATATAACTTCATTCTGCTTTTTTGCTCCGCTGTAACTGTCAAAATATATATTATACCTCTGCTCTCCCAATTCAGTGCACAACAGCTTTCCCAATATACTAAGCATCATCTTCTCCCATCAAACAACTATATATTCCTATCTATTATAATATTCACTAAAACACTATTCGTTATTCAAACATTGGAAAAACATTGTTACATTATGTTCACAATATAGCCATAAAAAATCAGTTTTTTCACTATATAATAAAACCATAGTTAAATTACCTATTAGATTTTCATAAAATAAACTGCAGGATATTTACTTGCAGAACTCCTCTTTTACTCTTTCAAAAAAGGGCTCACGCACTTAATGTGCGCGGCCCTTTTTTGTTTGTAAATATATTATTATTACTGCACAATCGGCAGCTCCGTAACCCGTAATTTTATTCTAAGACGACATCTTTCCTTCTTCTAATTTAAACGTCTGTTCAGATAAAATTCTCAGGTCATCTTTGTTATGGCTCGCTATAATAATTGTTGTCCCTGTTTTTTTTATATCTTTCAATAGTTCCCTGATATTTTCAATGCTCTTTTCATCGAGGGCATTAGTAGGTTCGTCGAGCAGCAGAAGCTCTGGAGATTCAAATATTGCCTGTGCGATAGCAAGCTTCTGTTTCATTCCCAGAGAATATGTTTTAACTTTTGCCTTGCTTTCCGGGTCGAGTCCAACAAGTTCAACCGCATGTTTTATATCCTCATCTGTAGCAGTATTTTTAATTTTGGCAAGAATTTTCAGATTAGTAAATGCGTCGTACTGTGGCAGCAGACTGGTATTTTAGTTCCGTTTTCAAATGTACAATTGATATTATCTAAAATAGTTCTTCCCTTTATCGTCTTAGTAAGACCTTCAACTTTTATCATATACAACCTCCAAATAAACTATAGCGTTTACATTTATTCCTTATTTCCAACACCGAAAATTTGCAAACAAACTTTATCAATTTCCTGACTATAATAAATCTTTCTTTCTGAATAATCTATATATAAGTATGTACATACATAATAGACTAAGCAGCAAAATTCCGGCGATTATATAATATATACTGCCAGCCACTTTCATTTCATCCAATCTCAGCTTCATTGTTATGTTTGGAACAAAAAACAAGTGAATCTTTTTTGATATAAATGGTATTTTATAAATGTAATCGCTTACACATAAACTTGCCAGAAAATAAGCCATAGAAACACAAACCGCAACATTTCCCGACCAAAAAATTTCAATTGACATCTGTATAAACAAAATAATCAAGTATGACAAAATATTTAAAACAGCCATTAAAATGAGTTCTAATGGATTGTTAACAGTTATACTTCCTCTTATAATCAGCATAAAAACTACAAAGCAAAATATTTTTATAGCCTCAACCGTGACAGTTAACCGAATTAATTTTCCTGTCAAACGCATTAACAGCTTATTCCTTGATTTTTCCCTGGTAACTAATAACACCCCATAGCGGCTTATATATGTCTCAAATTCATTGTACGCATACAGGCAGTAACACGAAAACAGGAAAAAACTCCTCACATATAAAACTATGCGTCCATTAAATCCGACACCGTTATATATACCAATAATATCGCCGCCCGCTCTTATTTTCACCTGAAGATATGCCCAAATACATAATGCCACTGCAAACATAATATTCTTAGTTTTTTTCATGCAAAATGTCCTTATCCTTGAAAATAATATTTGAAACGAAAAAGAATACAGCCGTCAAAAACATAATTATCGGCAAATTAACTAAAACATAATTTAAACTCAAATAGTTGTCATATTGCATTTCCAAAATACCAAGAGTGGAAACAGGCGTCCAAATTTGTTTAAACCTGCTTAAACATAACAAAAAAACGGATACGGCAAATGCTACAATATAGGATTTACTGTCGGACATCATTATCAGATTAAAAAAGCAATAAATGCTTCCAATAAAAAGATAATAAGCGAATATAAACAAAAACCACACAGCAGCTCCGGGAATAAATCCTGCATCCAAAATAATCTGCATTTTTACAAAACTAACGGTAAATACTACCATAACTGCAGCATAAATAAATGAAAACTGCACTGCACACAGAGCCGTCCTTTTAAATAACAAAAAGAGATAGTTCTTTCTTTTTGTCCTAACCAGCCATTGAATCATACTGTCAGGCATCCATTGCGATAACATTAACAAGTAAAATAAAGCATACAGTGAACCATGAGACATTACATTACCATATCCCGAACCCGCCGCTGTAATATACAGAAGTCCTTGCCGTCCCATTTGTTCTAATTCAGGCAGATAATTTCGGTTTAAGTGCAGCCAGATAAAACAAAATAATAAAATTAACAAAACATCATACAAGAGTCTTAGTCTTTTAGATTTCATCACATCTTACCTTAATATTATACGAAACCACGGCAACTGCCGCGACAACAACTGTGTAGATAACCAATGACGGGATTATGTAATTCAGTACGTACTCAATAAACGGCTGCATGGCATAAGTCAGGCTGTATGGCGCAATAATTTGAACTATCCATATAAAGAAAACAAACGGATAAGCTATTTTATAATTGGGAATCACGAAGCTGATACCTGTACAAATTATTCCGCATCCGCCCACAATTAAACAATATACGATAACATAAAACAAATACGCTATATTTGGATTGCCAAGGCACAGTGCAATAAATCCACTTTCATACTCGGCATATTCTAATCCATGCATATCAGTCCCGCCATAAAATACTATATTCGATATTATATAATAAAAAAAAGTCCTACAAAGCTAACTGCAAAGCCCAAAGCAAATGAAATTACAAACCTCTGCCTTACAATCTTTCTCCTGTCTGACTTAGTAAAAACAATATTGTTATATCCATACTTTACCTCTGAAATATATGTATCACTGTAAATAATCATCAAATATATAGGCATTATCCAAATTAATAACATCTGCGATATATGTCCGTGGCTGCTCCCTGACAAAAAACTACCCATTGCAGGATTCAGTCTCATACTTGGAACAAACCAGTCTATATATGCCTCCTTGTTTAACCAATAATCCAAATAAACATTAAGAATATTTGATATCAAATCTATAAAGGGAATTAAAATCATTAAAACAATAAAAAATATACTTTTTTTTGATTTTAACATTTTGTATAATTCACTTTTTATTAGCATTACAGAAACCTCCTAGACGGCGTATGATTAAAATATCTGGGGATGATTTAAAATATTAACCTTGATATTTTCCAGTTTCTTCGTCCCAAAAACCTGATACAAAATATGTGTCGCCGTTATAATTATTATTCTCACCTCATAATTAATCATTAAAATCAGATGTCTATATGATAATATATTACCTCTGATATTTTGTTAACAAATACATAGATAATATAAGTATATATAAAAAATTATATTTTTCCACAAAATAAAAGCAGCCAAAATGACTGCTTTTAAAAGATTTGAATAAATTATACGCCGTACTTGTGTATACTTATAAGCTTCTCATATTATAATTTTTTATTATTATTTACAACATAACAAAAACACAGAATGAGCGTCCCCAATCCTAATGTCATCCCAAACGCCCTACAGACATCCATAAATACTATATCTACATCCGGAACAATATTTGATATTATAAACATCAATATAATTCCAGCCACAAAACCCGCTCCAGCAATTACATAAAATCTTTTTGCAATCTCAAGACATACCGGGCATTTCCTATATCCTGACAGTTTCCATGCATAAAATAACTGCCTTCTGAACCGAAACCATATAAATGTTATAAGAACAGTGCTTAAAGAAAAGCTTATGAGAATCATTACATACATTGTATCCATAATCATATCACCGGATAAGTATGCGGCGAGTCCGGTACTGTCATTCTGTTCCTGCAGTCCAATCAGTACTTCGGCAGGATAAGTAAAAAGGTCATATATTTTTTGCCCTATATCATATATATTTGCTTCGTTTTTTGTATCTAGTACATAGCGTGTATTTATTCCCGCAATCCCTATAGCTGACTTGAAATCAATCAAAACCATCTGATTGATACGGCTTTCTTCTTTTGTCCCCATAATTCCGATTACTTCATAGTCTGTATCGTTATATCGGTAATATTTTTTGCCATCCCTCACTGACACATCTTTCTCATGATTTTTTCCAAGCACCGCTTTCCTCTGGTCCGTCCATGCAGTGGAATGGTCAAAATACTCTCCGGAAAGCATTGGCGGCTGCTCTATATCTCCATTCACATAGACTCCACGGAGCGCAACATCAGAACTACGCATCGGTACATAGATGGCGAAATGTTCATATTCCACTTCAATGTCCGGAATTACATTCTCCCATTGTTTCTCATCCTCTGAATTTATTATTGTAAATGATTTTTGATGTCCGGAATAAAGGGAATTTTTAATAAGTTTAGTGACGTTCTCCGCCCGGACTGCCGAAACAATGAGCAGGATACATAATGAAACAACCGTAAAACTAAAATATATAAGTAAATTCCCCCTCGGAATCTTTTTTCCAAAAACTTTCATACACTGCCTCCTTTATGGCAGCCATTCTGTCCGGTTTCACTGCTTCCCTCCACAATCCCATCTTTCACATAAATAATTCTGTCGCACTTTTCCGCCACTTTCGCATCATGGGTTACGATAATCACGGTCTTTCCATTCTCATTCAATGTCCTGAAGATTTTCTGCACTTCTTCACCTGTGGCCTCATCCAGTGCGCCTGTCGGCTCATCCGCCAGTATTATTCGCGGACTTTTTACGACAGCCCTCGCAATTGCCACCCTCTGCTGTTGGCCTCCCGATAATTCAAAAGGATACGCTTTTGCCTTATCCTCTATTCCAAGAGACGCAAGAGTCTCCATAACCTTTTTTGTAATTTTCTTACGTGAATAGCCCTGATATTTCAAGGGAAGAGCCACATTGCGAAAAACATTCAAATCGTCCACCAAAGCAAAATATTGTACAACAAAACCAATTTCATTTCTGCGAAACTTTACCAGCTCCTTTTGGCTTTTAAAATTGACGTCTTTTCCATTGTATAAATATGTACCGCCATCTGCAGACATCATTCCCCCCAGTATGTTGAGAAGCGTAGATTTTCCTGAGCCGCTTTTTCCCATGACTGCCACCATTTCTCCCTCGCGAACAGAAAGACTGATTCCGCGCAGCGCCTCCACAACAGCATCTTTCTTGCCAAATGTCTTCACTATATTCTCTATCCGTATCATATTTTGCACCAAGCCTCAAGCGAAAATGCTTTCATTTTCATTTGAGGCGCAAACACAAAGGGTGAAAGATGTTTGTTTGCATTATATCCTTTCTTCTTTTTTCTTTCACTCTTCCTCCTATTTCTAATCCTTTTGCCGTATCAACTGTTCTGTATCTACACCTTTAAAAATACAGGTAACAAATACGGTTCCGAGCAATAATACCAATCCAATAAAACATGCCATCACCCTGATTATCATATCACCGCTGACATAACCAATACTTTCGTCAGAAAATATATATCTGCACACGAAAACTGCGGGAAATAAAATTACCGCTATTTCAAAAATACACGGAAAAAGTATTAGTCCCATTGGACAGCCGTTCATCCGATATATTCCGTATGTCTTTTTATTGGACTGTATCTTATCATAAAAGGTCGCAAACAGCCCGTATAAGGTAAAGCCGATTAAGGTAAGAGTTAGTATGAGCATAATCCGGACTCGCGCCTCAGATTCTTTGCGCAATAGCCTAAGACCCATCGGCGCATCATACAGTTCAAGCGGCGGAAAATTAAATTCATTCCCGATATCCCGAAATAGGGCTACGGCACTCCTAAAATCTCCGCCATCCTTTACCCAGACCATCGAACTGTTAAATTCCAAGGCCATTTTATCCAACGCAGCATATCTCGCAATATCCTCTCGTTTGCTAGTTTCCTCTGCCACCCGTATAGTATACGGGAAAATAATATGGGAATCCAGCAACATATTATCCATGCCGCTTCCATCGCACGGAATCATGGAACCCTTTTCCAGTATTCCCACAACCTTGCAAGGATAAGCGTAATCCAGAAAACTGATATCAAGCGACTGACCTACAGAAATAATACCACTATACTCATTTCCAACTACAATTGGAATGTAATCCGACGCATTCTGTATCGTCAGATTACTTTCGGAAAATCCCTGTCCTATCTCTGTCCGAAGTCCAAACATTCCAAACGCCCTATCATCAAGCATTGCGCATTTCAAACCTAAAGCATCGCACGTATCTTCATTCTCCTCCGAAGAAAAATATATACTCACGACATCCGGATTGTCTTCACCCAAAAAATTTTTATAGCTTACATTTCCTAACAAGGCAAGGAAATCCTCTTCCCTCACATAGCAATCCTGATGTGTATTCACAGAAATAACCGGATGCTCAGCCGAATCATGCAGCCGCTCATAATAATCCATTATATTTCTGCATCCCTGTACTGTATCTATACTTTCATCCATTTCTGTGGTATCATCATTAACCACACCGATTACATACCATGTACCTTTTTCATCATTATAACCCGGATGCTCAGAGTTCAGTTCCCCTAAATCCAGATAGTACGAACCCATCAACACTGTCATAATCATACCGGTTGAAAACATAACCATTAAAAGCATATTTTTAAACAGGTTTTTTCTAAAACTGCGAAAAAATTCTTCTGCCATAAATTTTATTTTTCCCATTATTTTCTCCTGTTTCGGTTACAATAACCTCCCATGAGTATAACCACAAATATTAAATATATTTTCAGTCTAAACATGGGAGGTTGCTTATCTATTCATTTAATTCCATTTATGTTTCTTATAAATAACTTCTTTAAACTATTTTATAACTACGTTCCACCAAATATCAACATCTCTATTTTCTGTTCCCCTTCCATAACCATGTCTGGTCATAGAAGGTTTGGATGCTTGCCCTTTTGATTTTACAGATACTGATCCTACACCTTTTTTATATACTCCTGTAGATGCTGAACTGCCTACTTGTGCATACACTACTATGTTATATGGAATTCCCCTGTCGTCATAACCTGTAGCTGTGGTTTTTGCTTTATATAATCCATCTTCTCTAATCAAAGCATTAGACCCATTTTCTGACGCCTGTATAGCAGGCGAGATAGCACATGCCAATAACACGGCTAATACAAACATAGCAGTTACTTTTTTAATGTCATATAATAATTTTTTCATAATAATTTTCCTTTCTGAATTAATTATAACTTCTAACTACAGTACCAACCTTACACTAATTTTTAATTTAACTTTCAGTACATAGTTTTTCATACGTCTTACCTTTACTTTATACCTCCTTTAAAAACACTATTAAATATTATCTTCTGTATATAAGTTTTCTGAAAACCTTTAAATTATCTCACCTCTTTTTTCATAAAATATATTTATGTTACCACATCTTGCCTCTCATCCAAGTTGAAAATTACAGTATATTCTTATATTTATATTAACATTAAATGTTAATATAAATATACACTTCTCCTAATATTTTGTCAACAAATACATAGATAACATAATTATATATAAAAAATTATATTTTTCCACAAAATAAAAGCAGCCAAACTGACTGCTTTTAAAAGATAATTAAATCTCGTACAATATTTATGTTCTCTATAAAATTCTAAAATTATCAATGATGCCGTCTATTCAAAGTCACAATTCCCTACTTTGAAAACTTATACATCGTCTCCGAGTGGAATTTCTTTCCGGCCTCTAGCACACAAGACGGGAACGACTCTATATTGCATGAGTTAGGGAAGAACTGTGTCTCAAAGCAGAAGCCTGACCTTGGTCCATACTCTGCACCGTTCTTGCCGGGTAATCCTTGTCCAATATTATTGCCTGTATAGAACTGCACTCCCGGAAGGTCTGTATACACCTCCATTTTAATACCGCCCTCTCCAATAGCTGTAGCAGCAAGAGCAAACTCACCTAACGGCTTGTCAATAACATAGTTGAGGTCATATCCGCCTCCGTATTTTAATGCGTCAAAATCAGCGTCAATGTCCTGTCCTATCCTCTTTTCCGATGTGAAATCAAGCGGAGTACCTGCGACACCGGCCAGCTCGCCGGTCGGAATAAGGTCAGGCGCCGTGACCGTATACTTTGCGGCGTTTATTTTAACCTTATGATTAGAAACCTCACCTGCGTCATGACCGTCGAGATTAAAATACGAATGGTTTGTAAAGTTTACTATAGTATCCTTGTCCGACACCGCATCGTATATCATGAAAAACTCATTGTCATCAGTCAGCTTGTAAGTAACTGAAAATTCAAGTTTTCCTGGATAACCCTGCTCCATATCCGAGCTGACCCTTGTAAATGAAACCGCGCCAAAGCCTTCACCTTCATCGGTTTTGTAGTCGTACATAACCTTATGATATCCCGGCGTGCCGCCGTGAAGATTATTCTTACCGTCATTCTTCTCAAGTTCGTATGTCTTTCCGTTAAGCGTAAACGACGCGCCGCCGATTCGGTTTGCATGCCTGCCGATAAACGCCCCAAAAAACGGGAAATTAGTCTCATACTGCGGCAAATTGTCAAAGCCCAACGCGACATCCTTAATCTTTCCCGAACCGTCAGGCACCTCTACCGAAACAACATTTGCTCCATAATCAATACAGGACACTTTCATACCATTATTATTTGTAAGCGTAATCATTGTAACTTTCCTGCCGCCATCAGCATTTCCAAACTCCTTTTCCGTAATACCCATTTTGTAAACCTCCAAATCTATCATTCTCTACATATATAACAATATACAATTAATTAAATTCTTTACGCCTAATATATCACGCCTAATATATCGTATTTCCGCTGCTTAATATACGGCATCTTACATTTCCTATTCCTCTTCTGTAATCTCTATTCCCAGTTCGTCAAGCTGTTCTTTGGCAACAGTATCAGGAGCTTCACACATCAGGCATGACGCATCCTTAACCTTAGGGAATGCGATAACATTCCTTATATTGTCCTCCCCCGCAATAAGCATTACAAGGCGGTCAAAACCGTAGGCAAGGCCTGCGTGAGGCGGAACTCCATATTTAAATGCGGTAAGCAGGAATCCAAACTGGCTTTGAGCCTCCTCTTTCGTAAATCCAAGCTTCTCAAACATCTTTTCCTGTATATCATCCTGATGTATTCTCACCGAGCCTCCTCCGAGCTCCGTTCCGTTGAGAACGATATCGTAGGCCTTTGCGCGCACCCTGCCCGGGTCAGTGTCAAGATACTGTATATCCTCCTCCATAGGCATTGTAAACGGGTGATGCATTGCCGTAAACCTGTCCTGCTCCTCGGACCACTCGAAAAGAGGGAACTCCGTCACCCAGAGAAAATTGAATACATTTTTATCTATAATTTCAAGCTGCTCGGCAAGGTGTACGCGCAGATTGCCGAGAACGTCGAACACCACCTTGTCCTTATCTGCCGCAAACAACAGCAAGTCCCCGGCCTCACCGTCCATTGCGCTAATAAGCGCTGACATCTCGTCATCGGTCATAAACTTTGCAAACGATGATTTTACGTTTCCGTCGTCCAAAAGCTGGATATAGGCAAGTCCTTTTGCCCCAAAATCTTTGGCAAACTGCACAAGCGCATCGATTTTCTTTCGAGGCATCGAGCCGCACCCTCTGGCGTTGATTCCCCTTACGCTGCCTCCGTTCTCAATCGCGCCGGTAAATACTCCGAAGCCACATCCCTTTACGATTTCAGTGACATTTTGAAGCTCCATACCAAACCTCGTGTCAGGTTTGTCCGAACCGAACCTGTCCATTGCCTCAGCATAAGTAATCCTCTGAATCGGCAGGCTGACGTCTAAATCCAGCGTCTCCTTAAATATTTTTTTGATAAGCCTCTCATTGACGTCAATTACGTCGTCCACATCTACAAATGAGAGCTCCATGTCTATCTGTGTAAACTCCGGCTGCCTGTCGGCCCTAAGGTCCTCGTCCCTGAAACATTTTGCAATCTGATAATATCTGTCGTAACCCGACACCATCAGAAGCTGCTTGAAAAGCTGCGGCGACTGAGGCAGTGCATAAAACTGTCCCGGATGAACCCTGCTCGGGACAAGATAGTCTCTTGCACCCTCGGGAGTGCTTTTGTTGAGAATCGGAGTCTCAATCTCGAGGAAGCCCTCGTCGGCAAGGAACTGCCTCGTAATCGCCGCAATCCTGCTTCTAAGCATAAGGTTGCTCTGGACGTCAGGCCTCCTCAGGTCGAGATAGCGGTATTTAAGTCTCATCTCCTCTTTCGTCTTACTATTCTCCTCGATAGGAAACGGAGGTGTGTCTGACTCTGAAAGAATTCTTAAATCATCCGCCCGCAGCTCAATCTCACCCGTAGCCATATTTGCATTGGCAGCTTCCCCTCTGGACTCCACAACGCCTGTAACAGCGATGACAAATTCGCTCCTTAGCTTCTCCGCCTTTGCAAATCCGTCATCGTCAATATCTTTTCCCTCAAATATAATCTGTAAAATGCCGCTTCTGTCACGAAGGTCGACAAAAATTATTCCTCCCTTATTCCTGCTTTTCTGTACCCAGCCCATTACGGTAACCTTTTCTCCAACATTGGAGACGCCAAGCTCGGCACATCTGTGGGTTCTATGCAACCCTTTCATCGATTCTGCCATACCAATCAATCCTTTCTGATTATATTTATAATTAAACATTGTTCTTTGCAGTCAAAAACAACGTCAAACTTTCTAACATTATCGTATATTATAATTTTATCTTATATTATATTTTTCAGCACATCATTTGCAAAATATTCTATAACCTTATCTTCAATTTTTCTCTCCAAAAGCCTCTCAACCTTACAATAACTCTCTGAATGTATAACCCTCATAAATGCGAGAAATATCTTCATGTCAAAATGCTTTGCCTCCTCTATCATAAGCTGTACAGCCATGTTTTCGCTGAACGCCTCCCTGTATGACCTTGTGGATATCAGCGCGGCATATACGTCGCATACCCTTATGATTCTTGCACCCACCGGTATATCCTCCTCCGAAATGTTAGAAGGATAGCCGCTGCCGTCATTGTTCTCGTGGTGGTGATAAACAATTCTGCAAATGTCGTCCTCAAAATTATTATCAAACAAAATATCCCTGCTGAATGTTGGATGCATCCTCACATATTTCATTTTTTCTACAACCATCGCTTTAGACCTGTCAAAATGCAGTTCCTCAGACAATTTAAGCTTCCCTATATCATGAAGGAATCCGGCGACTGCTATACTCCGGCAGAACCCTCCGTCCATGCCAAGCTCCTCTGCCACCAATACGGCCAGCTCGCTTACAATCATACCGTGTGATACGGCCTCAGCGAAATCGTGGGCTATATCCTCCACAACATTTCCACTTTCTGCTTTATTCATTTATAAGGCACCTCTTTTGCATTATATCCTATATTACAAACAATGCCCTGCAAAATGCAGGGCGGTTAATATGCCAAAGCATCCTCAAAGCTTGAAAAAACTAGTGTATTCTTCAAGTGCAGCAGCAAGCTCTTTCAAATTCATAGCCGAGTCTGCAAGAAGATTGATAGTGGCATTCAACTCCTGCATGGACGCATTAGTTTCCTCTGTGGATGCCGCATTCTCCTCAGATATTGCCGACAAATTAGATATAATATCAACAATATTGTTTCTTGCCCTGTCACATTCTTTCGCCTGAATATTTATGACATCCGTTCCTTTCCTTGACTCCTCAATGCCCAAAGCTACATTACCAAATTTTTCAAGTGTCTCGGTAAGCTTTTGCTGCTGGTCTTTCAAATTCACTTTTACCTCGTCCATAAGACGCAGTGAATTCTGTGAATCGTCAGACAGTACAGAAATTATCTCCGAAATCTGTCGAGCTGATTGATTCGACTCTTCTGCAAGCTTCTGTATTTCTGATGCCACCACGGCAAATCCTCTTCCCGCTTCTCCTGCCCTTGCCGCCTCAATAGAGGCATTAAGTGAAAGCAGATTAGTCTGGCTGGCAATTTCCGTAATCAAATCAACCGCAACCGAAATACGGTTTACCGATTTGTCCGTAGTCTGTATATTTTCAGATACTTTAAATATTGCATCAGCCGTTTTATCATTAGAAGCGCTGAGCTCCTTAATAATCTTGGCAGATTCATTTTCCAGACACTGCATCTCCTTAGCCTCATCATTCAGCTTACCTATATTATCAACTATATTCCCGATGATATTCCCCATGCTGATTACACTGCCCGTTGCAGATTCCGTATCTCCGGCCTGTGAGGTTGCGCCCTTAGAAATATCCTCCACGGCCATGTTTATCTCTTCTGCATTACGGCTCGTCTGAGACGCAAGCTGTTCAAGCTCTTTCCCTGATTCCAGCAGTTTACCCGACGAACTCTGTATATTGCCGACAATGTCGCACAGTTTGTTATCCAACAGTTCTACCGCTCTTGCCATTTCTCCGAGCTCATCCCTGCGCATCAGCAATCTGCCCTTGTTACAGTTGTTCAGTTTACCTGCCGAAAGATTATTAATCATTTGCTTTGTACCGTCAATAGCCTTTACAAGCCTTCCCGATACATATATTGAAATAACAACAAAAATAAGAGCAAGAATAATTGCAAGCACAGTATTGTTAAAAATACTCTTATTAATATGTACCTCCACATTCTCTCTGGGCTGTCCCGCAAAAACCATGCCGACAATATCCCCATTCGACGCTTTAATAGGCAGATAACATGCAAAGTACGGCTTTTCATTGACAACAATATCCGAAGTTAGATACTCATTACCTTTCTTCAAAACCTCGTCAATCACATCATCCGATGCTTTCGTTCCAACAATGCGCTCACCCGTCTCTAAATCCCGCAGTGACGTGGACATCCTTGTGTCGCCATAAAATATAGTGACATCAGTATCCAATCCCTTTGTCCAGCTGTCAATAACTGTTTCATCCAAGCTCAAATCAAACGAGCCTTTCATGAGATGTCCATCCTCATTCAACAAAAAAGGCTCGGAAGACATTGCCTCATATCCGGAGCCGACTGCAGTACAAAGATTTTTTAAAGCCTCAAGCGATTCCCTCTCCATTCCAACCCGCATAGTTGATATTGAAATTATTCCCAAAATAACCGATACCAACACAGACGGAACCACCGACATCGCTAGCAGAGCCCAGCGGATGCTGCCACCTGCCCTTACCTTATTCTTCTCCATGCTCTCTTTCCTCTCTGTTTTTACATTTCACCTCTCAGTTCTGCCCATTATTCAAGTAATTTCATTGTAACACCAACTTACAGTTTTGTCCATAAAAAACACTTAAAACACTGTAATCAGTCGTTTCTTCCTGTCTATCATTTCTTCAACCCTGCTGATATACTGCATTACATTCTTAACATTTTCACATCGCTCAATACCGCCTCCTGAAACAACAAATTTTGTTGAGGCGCCGGCGCCGCACGCCGCTATAGTCTGCTTTTCCTCCATAATGACTATATTATATATACTTTCCCGTCCAAACTTTGAATACCCGACATTTTCAAGGACATTATTAATTCCGAGTCCGGCTTTATTTTTCTGCCTGTACATATAATAAGGAATATAACCGGCTTTTTCTGCAAATGCCGCGGCAGTATCAAGCATCTCATCAACAATTCCTGCCCTCATGCCGTCATTACATGAAATCAAACCTTCCCTCTCGCACTGCGTCCTGTATTTTGAAGCCCTCTTTACTACGAGCGAATGAACGGTAAAGCTGTCCGGAGCAAGCTCCTCAATAACATTAATCGTATTTCTAAAGTCATTCAGGCTTTCTCCCATGAGACCTGCAATCAAATCCATATTTATATTGTCAAAACCCATATTCCTCGCAAGCTTAAACACTTCCACCACCTGTTCAGCCGTATGGTTTCTGCCCATAGACATAAGCGTCTCGGGCTTCATTGTCTGAGGATTGACTGATATTCTTGTAACTCCGGCCATCTTAAGTATATCAAGCTTTTTTTCATTAATACTGTCCGGCCTGCCGGCTTCAACATTAAATTCATATGCGCCACCCACATCGAAATTATCCCTTATAATCCTCATAAGCCATGCAAGACACTCTTCGTCGAGTGCGGTCGGCGTTCCTCCGCCTACATATACGCTGCATAATTTCTTATCACCGAATAATCGTGCGGCTGCCGCACACTCTTTTTCAAGAGCCTCAAGATAACCCCGCATAAGCGCAGCGCTGTCCTTAAGACTTTCCAGTGAAATTGAGGAAAAAGAGCAGTAATTACATACAGTAGGACAAAAAGGTATTCCTATATAAATACTGTAACCGGTCTCATAATTTATCATATCAAGAATACGCAGTTCGTTTTGTGCGACGTCGGCACAGAGTGCGGCTTTCTTCTGCGAACAGTAATACTCTTCCTGCATCTTATGTATTATATCACTGCGGCCGAGACCCTCTTTCAGATATCCCATTGCTATCTTTGACGGCCTTACTCCTGTGAGTGTACCCCACCTGTTAACCTTTCCCGTTGCCTTGCTTAATATCCTGTAAATTAGTCTCTTTAGGTCATCTCTGTATTTCTTCGAGTCAGGTATGCTGTCATATATAATTTCTTCATAAATAAAGTCCGGCTTGCTTATACAGTCAGACTTATCTGTTTCATATAACACAACGCGCATTCTAATCTTTATGTCTTCAAGAGTAATATATATTACCCTGTCATCCGCTTTGTTACTATCCGCTTCATTATTTGCGCCCTGCTGCCAGTTCAGCTCTATCCGCCCGACGTCTTCAATATTGTATTCAATAATATCACCGGGAAAAAAAGACATTACAAGCGGCTTAATATCATACTCGTTTCTCTCGCTATTGCATATCAGTTTTATCATCTTATCATACCCGTACATACATATTGTTCTTTTTTTCAAATCCTATTGAAGTGTAAGGACCGTGTCCCGAATACACTGACACATCGTCCGGAAGAACAAACAGCTTATCCCTTATTGATGAAATAAGAACCCCGGCGCTTCCCGTAGGAAAATCAGTACGACCTATTGATGCCTCAAATAACGTATCTCCCGAGAACAAAATCTTGTCGGCCTCAGAGTAATAGCAGATACCTCCCGAAGTGTGACCTGGGGTTTCAATTACCCTTATGGTTAACCCCGCCTCATTTATCACATCTCCATCTTTCAGATAAATATCGGCTTTTTCTGACATGCTCCTTAAAAAACCTGACGAAAGGTTCAGTGACGGTGAAGCCAGAAGCTCCTTTTCATGCAGGCACGCATATACTTTTGCGCCGCAGTTGTCCCTTATCCCCTTTACGGCTCCTATATGGTCAAAATGCCCGTGGGTAAGAAAGACTGCGACAATATCTCTTCCATCCCTCTTTGCCGTTTCCATAATCCTGTCTGCCTCGTCTCCTGGGTCAACGACTATACATGAGCTGCTATTATCACCACCTGCAATATAGCAGTTAGTCTGTATTTCCCCAACAACAATATGTCTGATATACATATCCATGCATCTCCTTTACGAAAAGATAAGATGAATTATACCCTCTCTATATCTATTACACTTTCTATCATCCTTATTTTTTCAACAAGCGCTTTCAAAAATTCCTTGCTCTCTACCTCAAAGCCTATGTCTATCGTAAGCTTCTCTTGTTTCGAGATTCGCATATTCATATACTTAACCTTGATATTTTTCTCTGTAAACAGCTTGGTTATGTCAAACAACACCCCGCTCCTGTTATCACAGAAAACGACAATTTCAGTGTCGTACATATCTTTCTGACCCTTATTATCAGGAACCCTCCACTCGGCCTCTATCAATCTTTTCCTGTCGGCCTCTGACACATTTATAACATTTACACAGTCAGTGCGATGTAAAGAAATACCACGTCCCCTCGTAATGAATCCAACTATCTCGTCACCCGGCACCGGACTGCAGCATTTAGAAAATCTAACCGCCAAATCGTCAATTCCCTCAACAATTATGCTGCTTCTATTAATGTTCCCAGTAGTTTTTACATTCTTCGTCTTGTCTTTGCTTTCCTCTATACTTTCAATAATCTGACTGTTTGTAAGATTATTTTTCGTCTTTTTACGGTATTCCTCCTGCAGCTTGTTGACTATCTGCCCTTCCTTTAAACCACCGTGTCCAACAGAAGCAAGAAGCGCGTCCCAGTCCCTGAAACCATATTTTCTAAGACACGGTTCAGTATATTCATTTTTTAGATACTCGTGCAGCGGTATTCCTTTATTTTTGGCGTAAGCCGTTAAAAGCTCTTTTCCTTTGGCTATGTTTTCATCTTTGAATTCAGCCCTGAACCACTGGTTAATCTTATTTTTTGCCTGCGTGCTCTTGACAAGTTTAAGCCAGTCTCTGCTTGGACCTTTTGAATTGTTTGACGTAATTATCTCTACCTGGTCGCCGTTCTGTATATGGTAGTCAAATGTTACCAGGTTTCCGTTTACCCTTGCCCCAATCATCATATTGCCCACCGCGCTGTGAATACTGTAGGCAAAATCAATAGGCGTGGAGCCTGCCGGGAGGTTCTTGACATCCCCGGACGGTGTAAAGCAGTATACGCTGTCGGAGAATAAGTCTAGGTCGCTCTTTAAAAGACTCATAAACTCCTTGTTGTCAGACATCTCATGCTGCCACTCTAATATTTCCCTAAGCCACGTAAGTTTTGCCTCCTCGCTGTCCTGCGATTTCTTGCCGTCCGCACCCTCCTTATACTTCCAGTGCGCGGCAATACCATACTCCGCAGTCCTGTGCATCTCGTATGTCCTTATCTGTATCTCGAACGGCTGTCCCTCAGGGCCTATAAGCGTCGTATGAAGTGACTGGTACATATT
This sequence comes from uncultured Clostridia bacterium, assembly GCA_948472945.1. GTDB lineage: Bacteria > Bacillota > Clostridia > Lachnospirales > Lachnospiraceae > V9D3004. The sequence continues at coordinate 87,760 of CAOKVX010000003.1, read as the reverse complement.
TTGCTTTGGCATCGCAATATAATCCTTAAACCTTCCGGGAATAGGCTTATACATCTCATGTATTACTCCCAGCGCCGCATAACAGTCATGGTCGCTCCCGACTATTATCCTTACGGCAAACAAGTCGTATATCTGCTCAAGAGACTTATTTTGGTTTTTCATCTTTTTATAAATTGAAAACAGATGCTTGACACGTCCGTCAATTTTTGCGTTTATGTTAGAATTTTTTATATTCTCGCTTACATCTGCCACAATTTTTCTGATAAACTCTTCTTTTTCCACTCTCATGGAGTCCAGCTTAGTCTGCAAATCATCATAAACTTCAGGTTCAAGATATTTCAGCGCGAGGTCGTCAAGCTCTATCTTTACCTTGGATATACCGAGCCTGTGCGCTATAGGCGAGTATATATCCATAGTTTCCCTTGATTTTTCTCTCTGCTTCTCAGGCTTCATAAAACCAAGCGTTCTCATGTTATGCAGTCTGTCCGCAAGCTTAATTATAATGACCCTGATATCCTTAGCCATCGCCAGAAACATCTTCCTTAGATTCTCAGCCTGTCTCTCAACCTTGTCGGCCATATAGTTAATTTTAGTGAGCTTTGTAACTCCGTCAACTAAAAGCGCTATCTCCTCGCCGAACAGTTCGGTTATATCCTCCACGGTATATCTCGTATCCTCAACTACGTCGTGAAGTATACCTGCAACTATAGTCTCCTTATCCATTTCAAGCTGCGCAAGAATTATAGCCACACACAGCGGATGAATAATATACGGCTCCCCTGAATTCCTTTTCTGCTCTTTGTGCGCTTCTCTCGATATGTCATATGCCTTATAAATAATATCAAGCTCATGTGACGGATGATACTTATTAAGCTCCCTAATTAATAAGTCAAATAAAATATTCGGTTCCACAAAATTGCCCGGTATGCCTGATGCCGCCTCTTCCTCAATAAACTCCAGTTTCCTGTAGTTTGGCGAATTCATCCATTTCAGCATGTCCATATTGATTCCTCCTGCCTCCCGAAGTATTACCCTATAGTATAATAACTTCTGATAAAAATAGCAATAGGGAAACGCCTTAAAGCCGTTTCCCGCACAGGATTTGCACATTTTAACGTCGTATTTCCCATGCAAATTCAAATTCTATACCGCGGTTCACATGCCGCATTATCTAAGGAATCAGCGATTTAATCAGTATTTCTCAGATTAATCTAACAGCATTTTAATGTATGAAACAAGAGACTGCGTACTCTCATTTCCGTCTATCACCTCTCTGGCGTAAAGCGGCCTGTCCGTTATTACTCCGTCAACTCCTATGCTCTTCATCCTAATAAGTTCTTCATTGCTGTTGACCGTCCACGCATATAGCCTCTTTCCGTTTTCATGTGCGATGTCAACCTTGTCCGCATTCAGATATGCGGAATTGACGCTAAAAAAATCTACATTCTTATCCTTAAAGTAATTACCAAATCCGCCTGGCATAATTAGTCCTGTGTGCAGCTCTGTATTATATGATTTTATCTCCTTAAGACAGTCATAATTACTTGACTGGAATACACACTGTTGCTCCATATTCATTTCCTCAATCATATGAGTTATATTTTTAATAAAATATGGGCTGTCTCCCGCGTTAACTTTAATTTCTATATTTACATTTATATTACTCTTACATATGTCAAGCACCTCGCTCAGCAGCGGTACACGGGTTCCTGCGTATTCCCTCGAAAAACTTGAACCGGCGTCAAGTTTACGAATTTCATCGTATGTCATATCAGATACATTTTTCTTGACTCCTGTAGTCCTATATACGCTGCTGTCGTGCATGACGACAATTTTTCCGTCTTTTGTTTCCCTGACGTCAATTTCAACATAGTCAGCGTTCTTCTCTATCGCTAAACTGACGGCCGGGAGCGTATTTTCCGGAGCATCCCTTGAATCACCCCTGTGCGACATTATTACCATCCCCGACATATCTGACAGGTTGCCGTTTTTTATTACGTCGACTATCGAAAAAACAGTTCCCACAGCCACGGCTAATCCAACTATAGTAAACGTCCTCTTTAACCACGGAGAATTATCATATGAGCCTGATGTAATTATATGCTCCCTGTATTCCGGCCTGTAGTGGTAGAATATGGCAACCGTTATTCCCGAGCCAAGTATCGGCGAAAATACGCTTGCAAAGTATATTAGTAATATTTTTATATTTCTTCCGATTTCACCGACAAGCATTATTTCATATTTTTCTCTGGCAAATAATACGACGAGACAGGTTGTAATAAAAATGCTGACAAAATATATTACTGTATAACACAATATATATACGATAAACCAGACGGCATATATAAAGCCTGTCTTAAATTCCCTGCCTTTCCAGAAACCGCGCGCGGACTTGTATAACTCCTTGTCTTTCGAATTACCAAAAATACGAAAACAGAACACAAACATATTATAAAATGTAAAGCCTGCCGCTAAAACTACCAAAAATACTGCCAATGCGCGGAAAAGTCTATAGTTAGTTACATACTTTGTTACATCGTAAGCCCTTCTTGAAATTTTTATAAAATCCAATAATGGAATCAACTGAAAAATAAAATATGACAGTACTCCTGTCAAAAGCGCGGAAACATTTCCGGGACTGCACATTTTAAAAAAACGCCTGCTGCCTCCGGCAAGCATCGTACTTATCCTCATATTTTTTCCGGCCGAGGCCGCCCTGAAGCCCGTATACAAAACCGACATTTCAAAACCTGCCGCAAGCACCACCAAAATAATCATAAATATCATTACGGGGTACGTAAATGAATTAGACATAACCTCCGGCGCATTTTTTAATGTCAGGTAGCTATATCCGGACTTATCTATTACAAGTTTGAGCATGCGCCTTGCAAGCTTTCCAAACAAAACTATACAGACAAACCTGTATATTAATTCAAATATAAATACGCTTCTAAAATTATTTTTCAGTGTACTAAACACATCGCTAAAAATACTTATCATAGTCTTTCTTTCCCTCTAACAATGCTCTTACGTTAATAAGTCCCCAGCCCTGCCTGTCATGAGAAAGTCCCATATCTATAGCCGTGTTCTTAAGACGTATCTTAACTTCTCTGTTGTTCATATTTTCATACTTTGACAATAAAAGCGCTATTGCACCGCTCACTACAGGAGTAGACATTGAGGTCCCGCTCTTTATGACATAGCGGTTATAACCCCTGTGGCTGCATGACCTTACTCCGGAACCCGGTGCAACTATATCCGGCTTCAGCACACAGCCGGGCGTAGGCCCCCTTCCGGAGTAGTCCCTCATATATCCTTTATTTCTGTCATAACACATTATGTTATCATCCGACGCACCGACCGTTATAATTTTCCTGCTTATTCCCGGCGCTCCTATGCTGCCTTTTTCCGGTCCGTTATTTCCCGCCGCTGCGAGTACAATCATGCCTGCATCCCAAAGCTCTTCAACTTTTGTTACAAGAATAGAATCCTCGTCATATTTTCTGTCCGAGCCTGAACCAACCGATATGTTTACTATCCTTATATCATATAATATCCTGTTCTCTAAAATCCATTCAAGGCCCTTTACTACATTTTCAATCTTTCCGTTTCCGTTAGCGTCTAAAACCTTGACGCTTATAAGGCCGCAGGCAGGCGCTATTCCGATAAACGAACCGCCAAAGCCGCCTATTATTCCCGCAACATGGGTTCCATGTCCGTTATCATCATAGAATATATGTCTTCCGCTTACTGCGTCAAATGCCGCCACAAGCCTGTTACTGCCGTATTTTCTTCCGGACAGCGGGCATTTGTACTGCTGCAGAAAATCATAATGTTTTGCAATACCCGAATCTACTACCGCAACATTTATACCCTGTCCATATAAACCATGTTTATATGCATAGGAAGAATCTACGAGACTGGCAATACGCTGCATTACACGAAACCTCAGCACAAGAATATTAATATATAATATTCAGCGTATTATTATATGTGATATAATAACTCAATTTTATCCATAACCGCAATATCATCATACTCCAGCTCGCGCGGAACATACGGATTTCCGCGGTAATCTCCTTTTGTAAGGTCATTCTTTAACCGTACAATTTCCTTTATAATATTATTTCCCGGAATTACTTTTCCGTTACAATATTCCTTAACGGCCTGATTCAGCATGCATGAATACAGCTTGAATACAATTGCTTCAAACGCCGTTCTTACGCCATCAAAATTGTCAAGTCGCGATAGTCTCTTATAACATGCCCTCAGCGCGTCAAAAGAGTTGGTACGATAAAATTCAGGCTCTGTATTCCTCGACATTGAATTTTTACAATGCCTGTACATATATAAAACTTCTTTTAAGTTTCCTATCGACCCGGCTGAAGCGAACTGGTAAAGCATGAAATCCATATCCTCAAGTATACAATTTTCTCTAAAAATTTTTCCGTCGCTATACTCCGCATTTTTATTGTCTTTTATCAGTCCCGACCGGAATATCCTAGACCATAAATACCCGCCGCCGCCAAATATCAACTCGCTGCGCTTTTTCTCATCAAGCGTTCCCGTGCATTCATCAGAGGTGTACAGAATATTTTCATCGGTTTCCTCTTTGTAATATCCCGCGTCTACTATGTCATATCCGTTTGTCACGGCATGCCTGTACAGCTTTTCATACATTGTGACATCTACTATATCGTCACTGTCGGCAAATCCGATATACTGTCCCGCGGCAGCCTTAATTCCTTCGTTTCTTGCCCCTCCGGGTCCCCTGTTCTCCAAAAGAGTTATAACTTTTACCTTGTCCGGATAGCTTTCTAAGCATCTTTTTAGAATTTCCGGACTTTCGTCCGTCGAGCAGTCGTCCACAAATATTATCTCTATATTATTAAGAGTCTGTCCCACAAGATTTCCGATACACTCCCTAATTGTTGACTGTGAATTGTGTACCGGTACTACAACAGACACACACGGCTTGTCCAAACCCGGATTTGCAGACACGCATCTATCTACACGATTTCTTTCCTGCAGCCATGCTGCAGTTTCCTCTATACTTTCCATTATTTCTTTCGCCCTGTTATACCATGTATGATACATATGCGCTTTCTCAAAGCCAGCCTTTGCTATTCTTTCGCCCTTTTCAGTATTGTCGAGTATATCGGCTATTTTGACAGGAATACTATCAATATTTCCCGCATCATATATAGCAATATCTACTCCGTCTGAAAAATTTTCTTCTATGTAAGTACTTGTGTCGGTAAGCGCTACCGAGCCGCACAGCATTGCGGAGGCGATTCTCTCCTGAAATCCTCCTCTAAACCACGGCATCACATTTAGTGACAGCTTGGCATCGGCAACCGCCCTAAGCGAAGTATCGCCGTGCCCCTCCATCATTATAATATTATCAGGATGCCTGCATTCAAAATTATCCCAATTCCCTCCAAATACATGAATTCGGTATCCGGCATCGACAATCGCGCGCACAACCCGTTCCCTTATCCAAGCCCTCATATAAGCTTCAACTGCCCGCAGCTGTCCCATTATTTGATGGAATTCCCCGTCCTGTATTGCTATACCGCGCTTTTCAAGGAATATCCACAATGCGTCCTGCATAGTTAGCGACACATTTTCTTTCATTATGTTAATGATATTATCGGCCACGATTATATCCGATTCAGAGGCCGTTTTCACAAAATTATCGTATATATTTTTTGAATCTATATTAGAGCCTGTAAATACGATATCATATTTTCTGTCCCTGTATGGCACCGGATTACAGACAAATCTTCCGGACAGCGGTACAAATCCCACACTTCCCACATTTGGACAGTATCTTGCTATATATTCAGCGCTCTTTAAATCACAGTGAATAATAAGAACCCGCTCGTCTGCCATTTGTATTCTTTCATAAAGATGTACAGGATGGTCAAACATAAGACAGCAAAAAATGCTATTCTTCAAAACAAGCTTATCATAGCCTGTAAGAACAGCATTACATGCAACTATTGCTAAATATTCATTCTGGGATGTACGCTCATAAAGCAGGTCCTCATAACCTGCTTTCCTCCCGTCAATGTACTCGACTGTGTACCCCATTCTTTTAAATGCGCTGCCCAGCTCAAGCATATAATATCCCAGCGCATCGTATGACGATTTGCTGAGCAGCATAAGAATGTTTCTACTTTCCATCGCACACCACTCCATATTCCATATTCTGTATTATCTTGCTAAGCATTCATCCTCACAACCGCCTCTTCAAATCCCGGTTTAAGTTCCTTTGCCGCAGCAAGCGTAAGCTCAAAAATGTGCTTTGTATTCTTTATCATATTTATATTATCGGTATATTCATCACCTTCAGTGTTATATATATTTTTAACACTGTCAATGTCCTCATGCTTCACCATCTCGTCAATGAGCCAATATACCGGCATATTGCCAATTCTTTTATTAATTTTACTTATATCGGTCATACATTTTGAAACCTCTGGGGTGAGCGTACGGCTTTTACTGTACTTTCTCTCAAACCTGTTGCACAATGTGACCGCTTTATCCATACTTCTAATCATATTGCCAAGGTCACGTACACATTCTTCAAAAAATTGTCTAATCTCCGAATTATATTCCGAGTGTCTGTTATCGAGAACACCCTTTATAATATTATCTATGTCAAGGTTCTCTTTACAATACGTATCGCATACATCCTGAAGAGTCATTACTTTTGTTCCTTCTATAAATGCACCGCCCTCTGTCGCATTGATTACGGTTATCTCTTCAGGCAGATTCCTAATCACTTTTTCATACCACTTGAGAAACATCACCCAGTCGCCTCTGGTTTTAACCATCTCCCCATTATTGCCTTTAATGTAGCAGATGCTTTTCTCCTCGTTTCTTATTTTACTCACCTCACCGTCGGCATGTGTTATGTCACCCTTGTATGCGAGGTCCTGACCTATAAGTACAATTTTCCTAAGCCCTATAGCCCTTAACGCCGAAAATGCGGATGTAGCAACTGAACCTCCCGTACCTAAACCGTCCACAGGTCTTTTCAACCTCTCATACAGCTGGTCGAAAAACACGGATGAGCTGGCCCATATTTTTTGTCCTCTATGCAGATGTAATGCCTCGGGATTACTGTCTATCCTACAGAAAAATGGTATTTCCTCAAAGCCCGCATTCTCAAATAAATGGATTGGTTTTCTCGGATCTATAGATATTACAAAATCAGGTACTATTCCCTCCTTGTGAAGACTTCTGAGCGCGGTATCGGTAGCCAGAATAACTGCTTTTCCTTTCATCTGGTGAAGTACAGATATATTATTGTCAAGCGACGGCCCGGCCGCAACTACAATACCTACCGTTTCCTCAGGGAATACACCGGCAAAATCCGAAAGAAAATTGGAATCAGGCACATATTCTATATTGGCAACTGTATTATACGCTATCTCTTTTCCAAAATATTCTTCTGTGTTGCGTTCTACCTGTATTAAATCTGAATAGTTTTTCACTTCATCACGAAACAAGCCGTATTCTTCCCCAAAAATATCTTCATAACCTGGATGTACCAGAACTTTTAATGAAAAAACATTAGTCCAGTATACGTATGCTCCCAAAAATGTTGACAACAGGTTTTCTCCGGTCTTACCGATATCAATTGACACTCTGTCACTTTTAATCAAATCCGTCATATCATAATAATGCAGGGACTTAAAAAATATATCCTTTTCAGGCTCCACAAGTATAATGTTAGAGGATTCATTAATTATACCGAGAAGCTCTTTCGCAAAATAACCTCCTGCGATTCCAAACATTACTATTGTTGATTTAAAATCATTAAATGTATATTGCTTAATCCATCCTGCCGCTTCACGCTCGGGATTGTAATTGCTGTTAAGCCTGACGCATCCATCTTCAGACATATACTGTGAATACATACTTCCATTACGCGCTTCTAAAACTTGATATCCCATATCTTTTTCATTATCAAAATTTATGAGTTCTTCTTCGATGCGGGCATACATTTTACCCATATATTGCTTTAAGGCCTCAATGTTTTTTTCGTATATACTCATATCAATTTCCTTTCATCCGGCATATTTTGTAAAATTCCGCACAATAACTTATTATACAAACAGAGCTTTATATCTGTCCAATGTCTCTATCATATCATATTGAAGTATATCTGCCAACAATACATAGTCTTTTTTCTCCATTGCAACAAGCGATTCACCCATAACCTTGACCAGTTCTTGCGTGCTTTCCTCTGATATGCCCTCTTTTTCTGCAATCATAGTCGTCAGATTCATAATTCCATCTAGCAAACTGGGCATGGCGGCAAGAGCTTCCTTATTTTTCTGTTGGTAAAATAATTCTGATATTGCTTTTACCAGCTCGCTTACTTTATCAATATATACTATTGTCTGGTCCATATTACCCTCCATATAATTTTGTCATATGGGAAATATCACAACCCATATGACAAGAATTAAGGCCAGCCATAAAGGCCGGCCTTGTTTGTGTACATTTGTAAATAGTATTACATTTACTGAAGTAACGACAGCACTCCCTGTGTCGACTGATTTGCCTGTGCAAGCATCGACTGTCCTGCCTGCTGTAAGATGTTGTTCTTTGAGAACTGAACCATCTCGTCAGCCATATTTACGTCACGTATACGTGACTCAGCATCTGTAAGGTTCTCTGCCACGTTATCAGCATTAGCAATTGTATGCTCAAGTCTGTTCTGGATAGCACCAAGTGCTGAACGCTGTGTTGATACTGCACTGAGCGCCTTATCCATAATATCAAGAATTGATGAGATACTGTCTGATGTAGCGTCAGATTTAGCAATAACACTTCCTACTTTTGCATTTGTTATTCCAATAGCTGTTGCAGTCATTTCTGCAATCTCTATATCAATCTGCTGTCCACTGTTAGCTCCAACCTGAAGCTTTTTGTCAACTCCACCCTTTCCGAATGAACCATCGAGAAGCTTCATAGTATTGAACTCTGTCTGCTTTCCAATACGAGTAATCTCTGATGTAAGTGCAAATATCTCTTTTGCAATTGACATACGGTCTATACTAACATTAGTATCGTTAGCTGCCTGTACCGTAAGCTCTCTCATTCTCTGTACAATGCTGTGAATCTCATTCAAAGCACCTTCTGCTGTCTGGATAAGTGACACACCATCCTGTGCATTAGTTGAAGCCTGCTCAAGACCTCTTATCTGTCCTCTCATCTTCTCTGAAATTGAGAGTCCCGCTGCGTCATCACCAGCACGGTTAATTCTGTAACCTGATGATAACTTCTCTGTTGATTTTGCAACCTGCCCTACTGTGATTCCGAGCTGTCTGTTTGCGTTTAACGCTGTCATATTATGCTGTACTATCATAATTTATTCCTCCTTGAATTTTCAATGGCATCCCTGCCACTGTAGCATTATATATTATTATCTGACTCCAATGTTACCCATCCATGAAGACGGGTAACATCAAAAATCATTCAATAATCAAATCTGACCGGTACAAATAGTTATAAAACACCATTACATTATTATTGTAAATTTTATAACAAACTGAGAACGCCCTGTGTTGACTGATTTGCCTGTGCAAGCATCGACTGTCCTGCCTGCTGTAAGATATTGTTCTTTGAGAACTGAACCATCTCATCAGCCATATTTACGTCACGGATACGTGACTCGGCATCTGTAAGGTTCTCTGCCACGTTATCAGCATTAGCAATTGTATGCTCAAGCCTGTTCTGGATAGCACCAAGTGATGAACGCTGTGTTGACACTGCACTGAGCGCCTTATCCATTATATCAAGAATTGAAGAAATAGTATCTGATGTAGCATCAGACTTAGCAATAACATCTCCTACCTTTGCATCAGTAATTCCAATAGCTGATGCTGTCATTTCATCAATCTTTATATTAATCTGCTGTCCGCTGTTAGCTCCAACCTGAAGCTTTTTGTCAGCTCCCGCCTGTCCGAATGAACCGTCGAGAAGCTTCATTGTATTAAACTCTGTCTGCTCGCCAATACGTGTAATCTCTGACGTAAGTGCATATATCTCTTTTGCAATTGACATACGGTCTATACTAACATTAGTATCGTTAGCTGCCTGAACCGTAAGTTCTCTCATTCTCTGTACAATGCTGTGAATCTCATTCAGAGCGCCTTCTGCTGTCTGGATAAGCGACACACCGTCCTGTGCATTCGTCGAAGCCTGCTCAAGACCTCTTATCTGTCCTCTCATCTTCTCTGAAATTGAAAGTCCTGCTGCGTCGTCACCGGCACGGTTAATCCTGTAACCTGATGACAATTTCTCTGTTGACTTTGCAACCTGACCTACTGTGATTCCAAGCTGTCTGTTTGCGTTTAACGCTGTCATGTTATGTTGTACTATCATAATACATTCCTCCTTGAATTGAATGGTATATGGCATCCCTGCCATATCATATTTTTTGTTTTTTGGTCTTTAGAGCAAGAATTGAAATATAACAATCTTGACACAGTTTTCAATCCAATCCAAAGAACCGTATATTAATTATTGGCCCTATCCGCTCTATGAGACAGAGCCCAATAATTCAATATAATTACTGAAGTAAAGACATGACTCCCTGAGTCGACTGGTTTGCCTGTGCCAGCATTGACTGTCCTGCCTGCTGCAAGATGTTGTTCTTTGAGAAAGTAACCATCTCATCAGCCATATCTACGTCACGGATTCTCGATTCTGCATCTGTCAGATTCTCAGCAACATTGTCTGCATTTGCAATTGTATGCTCTAACCTGTTCTGGATAGCACCAAGCGCTGAACGCTGTGTTGATACCTGACTAAGCGCTTTATCCATAAGGTCAATAATAGCAGTAATATCATCCGAAGTAGCTGTGGACGCTGCAATCTTGTCTCCTACATCTGCATCTGTAAGACCAATCTTTGAAGCGGACATTGCTGCAATTTCAATAGAAACCTGCTGCCCTGAATTGGCTCCTACCTGAAGCTTTTTGTCAGCAAATTCACCATTAAGAAGCTTCATTGTGTTGAACTCCGTATCTTCAGCTATACGGGTTATCTCTGATGTAAGAGCATAAATCTCTGCTGCGATTGCCTGACGGTCTACACTTACATTAGTATCGTTGGATGCCTGAACCGTGAGTTCTCTCATTCTCTGAACAATACTGTGGATCTCATTGAGAGCACCTTCAGCCGTCTGTATAAGAGATATACCGTCTGATGCATTGCTGGAAGCCTGCTCAAGACCTCTTATCTGTCCCCTCATCTTCTCCGAAATTGAGAGTCCAGCTGCATCATCCGCCGCACGGTTAATTCTGTAACCCGATGACAGCTTCTCTGTCGACTTCTTCAAACTGCCTGTGGTAATACCCAACTGTCTGTTAGTGTTAATCGCCTGCATGTTATGTTGTACTATCATAATTATTTCCTCCTTGAAATCATACTGCAATGGAATCCTTTCCACTCGTACAATATAGATTTTTTAATTTTTTGCCAAATTCCTTTCGGCTAATATATATATCGGAGTCAATTTTAAATACTTAACCCCAAAATATACTTTTTTATTTTTTTTTATCCAAAAAATATGACGAACCTTCTTTGTGCTGGTTTCCCATATTCATGGAATAGTGCTTGGACGTGTTCTGTCTGGCCCTGAACGCTCTGACCTCAGTCTTTTTATTTTCAATAAATGCTTCTATAAGCTCTTTATTTCGGTGTTCAAGAGTTTCTATTTTTGCCCCTCTAGCAACAGTCTCTTCGATAAGTTTTCGTATCTCAGATATCAACTCCTTATACATGCCCGGATTAGCCTGAATCTCGTCCCTGACTCGCGTATACACTCCGTCAAAACCGTCGTCAATCATGGAAAGCATAGCAAGATTCTTACCTTTTTCCTCAATGAGATTGTCAAAATCATCCGCTTCCACTTGTTCATTTTTTACAAGCTCATACTGCTTTTCAGTAAGCTCAATGATATTGTCCAGAATTCTCTTTTTATTAATAAGCGAATCCCTCAGTATAACAATATATGTCTTGTTATCATCCATAACAGCCTCCATACCACCTAAATCAGCTTACCTTATTAATACGCATGACCTCTTTCCATGTTTCACGCATCTCTTTTATGTGCTTTAACGCTTCCTCAATAATTTCAGCATCTTTTTTCATGTTTGCGTCAACCAGTCTTCTGTATATGTATTCATATACTACATCAAAGTCTTTTGCCACAGGATATTTAAAATCCAGCGTAGACCTGAATTCCATTATAATTTTCTGTGCTTTAATAAGGTTCTCACTCACTTTTTCATAATCGTTTCTTTCAAGTGAAATAAGCGCGACATTGCAAAACTTCACTGCTCCGTCATACAACATAAGAGTCAGCTCCGCCGGTAAAGCAGTCAGAATCTTACTGTTTTTATATGCATTAGCTGCATTGTTAACCATGATATTATCCGACCTTTCATATAGTATAGTAATACCAGCCCTATCATTCATGTTGATGCCGCAATATGCGGCATCTAATATTAATTGCCAAGCATAGACGCCAAACTAGACTGCGAAGACTGCATCTGAGCCATAGCTTTTTCCATTGCCGTGAACTGCTTGTAATACCTATCTTCAATCTCTTTAAGTTTTTTATCCCACTGAGCAATACTCTTTTCATAATCAGCTTTCTGTTTATCCAACTGCTTATCATTGTAAAATGTAAGCGCGCTGCTGAGCGACTTATTTTCCGACATCTTTTTCTGCATTGCTTCATGCAGATTGCCGGTAACGCCCGTCATCAGCTTTGTAACAAAATCAGGATCCGACTCAAGAAGTTTTTTAAGTTGATCTTCCTTATCAGCATATGTGCTGTCCTCTTTGTCTCCATATATATGAAGCTTTCCGTACTCCGTATAATCCGTGGACGTCATTATTCCAAGGCTGGAGAGCGAATATTTTTTGCCGTCAATCTCAACCGAAGACATCATAGCGCCTTTCATTGCCTCAATTATTCCGCCGAGCGTAGAATCACTTCTAAAAAGCGAATCTTTAATCTTGCCCTCCCAGAGCTCAATCTGATTTTCAGTCATAGACTCTTTTTCTTCATCTGTAAGCGGATCATAACCTCTTGCAGATTTTGCATGGTACAGCTTATTCATCTCATCAAGGATTGAGTTATACTCAGTTATAAAGCTCTTGATGGAGTCGTATACCGCGTCAACGTCATTGCTGACTGAGAATGAAACCGTAGAGCCGTTAGTAAGTCCTTTGAGCTCAATTGTAAGTCCGTTGACATTCATCGTCGTATCAGAACCTTTAAGTGTAGCTCCATTGAGGACTATCTCGCTGTCAGTTCCCTTTATTACAGCCATACCGGCAGGAGCAGTTCCCACAGCCTCTCCATCCATTATTGACGTCATTCCAAGTGATTTGAGCTTGGATGAATCGTCCGTATTTTTCGTACTTTCGCGGTATTCGTTAATATACTGATCAACTAATTCGTTTGTGCCCTTTCCCGAAGCTGTAGCCATAGCCTTAAGTTCTTCTACTGAATCTTTATATGCTTTCGAACCCTGCTCCAACTTCCTGACATTATAAATCAGAGCGTCAACCTTATCACGTTCCTCAAGTGCAAGGGCATCATAATCCGCAACAGCATCTCTCAGACTCTGTCTTGCAGATTTCTCATCATCGCTCACGACATTTATAGTGAAGTTACTTTCCTCTCCACTTGTTCCCGACATTATAAACATTCTCTGCTGCGCCTCGTCAAAAGATGCTGAGATTCCCACAGCTTTAAGTCTGCTTACATATTCTCCTACTGTAGTCTCTTCATTTACGGATAAAGAAACATTTTTACCCTTATACGATATTGAAATCTCCTTACCAACAAGGTCGTTTCCATCCATAAGTTCAGAAATCTTAGTCTTTGAAGTCACCTTATTTCCTTCCACTCCGTCCGCAAGCTGAAGCTTAGCAGTTGTAACGCTGTTAGCCGTAGCGATGCTGTTAATCTGAAGCGAATAGCTTCCATTAACGGCGTTTGATTTTGCTGAAACTCCAACAACTGATGAATCGCTCACAGATGCCTTTTTAGTGTTATATGATGCGGAAAGTCGCATATTTGATACTTTATCGGTATATAGGGCATAGAGTTTTGTATTGAGGTCTTTCCACTTTTCCTGCGTCCATTCAAGCTTTGTCTTCTTGTTCTCAACTTTCGTTTTCTTCATCGACTTAGCTTTCATAAGCTCAGCCACAATGCTTTCTGTATCAAGTCCGGAAGCAAGTCCTGTCATCCTTATTCCCATCTTTATCTCCTCCTATCTCTTCTCATCAACCATCAAACCGGTTATCTCCCACATTTTTTCGAGCATCTTCAGAGATTCCTCAGGCGGAATTTCCCTGACAACCTCACCTGTGGCATCATCATACACCGTGATTGACACCCTGTTAACGTCTTCATTATACGAAAATTCACAATGTGTTTTTGACATTTTGTTATTCGCACGCTTTACGGCGTCTTCAACCGACTTCGGCGAAGCCGCCTGTTTTTCAGCTGTCTGAATTTTACCATCCTCATTCGTCTTAATTCCGGCAACATCTTCAATAATAACAGCCGGTTTTTTCTCAACAGCAACCGCAGCCTTTACTTCGTGACTGACTGCACTATAATCATTACCAATACTGCTTTTTCCAACTATATCCATAGACATTGCATACACCTCCATGTGGTATGTTAATTTCGCCATTTCCGTGGCACGACAATTTCTTTCAAATATATTATCGGATTGGTTTAGTGATTCATTAACCCCTGATTACTTAAATAATTTTTTCAATACTTCAGCAGAACCCGCATTCATCGCAGACTCTTTGTTGGCGTCCTGAATTTGGAGGAATATCTCTTTTCTATATATAGGTATGGACTTTGGCGCGTCAATACCTATTTTAACCTGGTCTCCCTTAATCTCCAGAAGCGTTACCTCAATATTGTTGTTGATAACTATCGTCTCGTTGACTTTTCTAGCAAGGGCCAGCATTAACATTCCCCCTTTTCAGATTTTTGCCGTTGCACAACATCATATATATTGTATTTTATCTCATAGTCAGTGTTTTCAACTATAAGCTGTGCTCCTTTTCGTGTGTCGGAATTAATAATAACCGGCGCTTTCATATTAGCGGTAAGCTTTGTGACGTCCGATTTTATATTGACAAATACAAATATTACTATATTCTCATCAGTCACTCCTCCAAGAGGTTCCAGCCATTCCGTTTCTACAACAGGGTTGTAGTCTTCCATTACATAAAACGGATTAATCATAGGAAACGCAAGTTCAGGTTCATCCATGCACTGAAGCCAGGATATAGAAGATTCCGTCTCCTTGCTTGTATCAAAAATAATAGTAAATTTCTTGTATTCATCGAATCCCAACACCCCTTGGTCAAATGTAATGATTTTCTCCTCAGGAATGTCTATTTCCCCAAACAATCTGGTATTTGCTTTCATTAATTTTCTCCTTTCAACTTATATAGATATATCAGATGAAATCAAGAAGCGAAGTGCCAAGCACCTTTGAAGTTGCCGAAAGAGATGCCTGATACAGCAAATCTGCCTCCGTATATCTGATAAATGCCTCGCCTATATCTACATCCTCGTTTTCCGAAAGCAAATCTTCATATGAAACTTTCAAATCATCAAGCTTTGATTCGGTAAGCTGTAGCCTCTTATAGCGCGCGCCCAAATCCGACAGGGCCGTGTTTAGCTGTTTTTGGAAGTCCTTAATCCCGGTAAGGCTTCTGCCAAAACTCTCCTGAAGAATCTTGCTTTTGAGCGTCACCTCTGTCTCAAGCTCCTCTTTGAGCCTGTTAAGGCTTTCCAAAACATTATTGCCGTTAGCATCAACCGCGTCAACAGGCGTTTCCTCTATCTTTTTCTTGATACTGGCAAGATCCGCCGTAGTTACTGCAAGTTCATCAGAAGCTTTGACTATACTGTCAATCATCCTTCCGATACCGAGCGCTATCGCATCGCTTCCAAGAGTATTAACCGTAAGCATCTGACTGAAATTAATCTGATATTCTATCTTCTGCTCATCCGGCGTCCTGTATTCTATAGTCTCGCCGGTACCGTGGTCATATACGTCACAGTTAAAGTAATGCTCTGGCCTTACGTTGTCGTCAGAAAAATTTGTCTTATTATAACCAACAGTGAAATCTTTTGCCACACGTATCTCTTCAAATATAGCATCCCCAAAAACCAGTTCACCGGTCTCCGGTATAAATACGACTCCGTTTTCACCTACCCCGTTTTGCTCCATGTTGTACGCAACATTCTGAGGTTCTTCGGCGATGCTCTTAGTTACGGCTGTGATTGTCTTTTCATTGCCTGCGGCATCCTTATAAGTAATTTTAACATAATCTTTCATTGAATCAAGGTTGTTTACATCATCTGTTGTATCAAGCTTGCTGTATGACAGAGACATTTTGTGGCACTGTTTTAATTCCGGTGCATTAGCGGCATACTGCTCGGCGCTTGTATTGTCGGCATACTCTGCGCCGCCGTACACATATTTATCATAAGATATTCCTGAAACATTAGCATTTTCTACTATACTGTAAGTTTGATTGTCCTGCGAAGTCTCAAATACCATCTGCGTATCAGTACGATACCCCGCAAACACATAACGTCCTGCATAATCTGCATTAAGCTGCTGTTTATAAATAAACTCTTTATACTGCTTAAGTGAGTCTATAATATTCTGCCTGTCATCAAAGTTATATGAATCGCTGGACGCCTCATTTGCATAGCCGTACATATTTTCCAGCATTCCGTTTACCTGCTTGAGAGCTCCTTCGGTTATGTCCATCCATGAAAATGCGTCAGGTATATTCTTCTTAAGATACTGCTCAAGCTCAGACAGATTAGTCCTGTATTTCAATGAACGCACCGCTACGATAGGGTCATCCGACGGAACACTAATCTTCTGCTGTGTTGTGTACTGTTCAAGATACTTTAAATAATTTTGCTTAGTCTTCTGCATATTAACTATCGAGTTATTTGTCATCATTGAACTTGTTACTCTCATCTTATAATTCCCCTTTCAATTATACCGCCGTTCCATTAATCAGTTTGTCAATAACTTCATCCATTATAGATACTACCTTATACTGTGTAAACAAAAGCTCTCTATATTTGACAAGGTCTGCGGTCTCCTCATCTTTATCTACGCCGGATACAGCTTCCCTTCTGTTGTCGATTGCGACAATTATCTTTGACTGTCCCTCAGCCATTGATTTTGCCTGCTTTCCGTCTATTCCAACCGACGATATAAGCGTGTGCAGAAATGCGTCGGGAGTTCCCTGATTAAACATACTGTTATCAGACTTGAGATTATTAAGCCTGACAAGAATGCTGTTGTCCTCAACACCCGCATTAGGCGCTTTCATGCACGCTATAAGCTCCGGATTATCCAACAGTTCTTTGTTAACCGCAAAATTCAGCCCTGTCATACTGTAATATGACGCATACAATTTTCCGTCGTTTCCACGCTTCGCAGCCGAATCAAAACCTTCACCTACATTCTCATCAAAAACATAATTTTCAGAACTCAATTTATCTTTTACATTGAACCAGTCAACTCCACTGTTACCATTAAGGTCATACCCCTCGTTGTGTATTTTGTTAAACGCTGACGAAAAGGTTCTCGTAAACTCATTGAGTTTCGCCATGTAATAAGGCACTCCCTTATATGATATTGATTCCCCTATAAGAACTTTCTTTGAATTGTCACATGCATAGTTAAGGGAATCGAGCTGAGGCTGCGACATATCGCCCTTTAACGAAAATTCATACTCATACGTTCCGTCGTCGGCAACTTTTACGCTGAATGAATCGTACTCATAATCGACATTTGCAATTGTAATCCTTCCCTTACTCTCAGGAATATTTAATTTCATCATATCATTGCAATTAGTACCTTTTACGGTAAATTTGGTGACACCGTTTTCAGTAACAACAGATCCTGATGTACCATTAAAATTATTTTCATTGTTGCCGTCCCTAAACTCTATAAGGGCCTGAAGCGTTCCGCCAATCGCCTTGCTCCTCATATTAAAGCCCTGTCCGTTGCTCCACTCAACTTTGAATAAATTATCTATATCACACTGGTTTATATTTGTATCCTGTGGAATACACTTGAGTTGGGACGCCTCTGTCGAGTTTACGAGCAGACCTCCATTTATAAATACGAGAAACTGCGGGCTGCCGACTCCCTCCTGCGGCGCCGTCTCCTGAACCTGTATATTGACATACTTCGAAAGCTCGTCAAGCAGGACATTTCTCTCATCCCTCAAATCATTTGCCATCTCTCCCGAAATCTCGTAAGTGTTAATCTGCTTTGTCACGGACGCTATTGATGTGCCGAGCGCATTTATCTGGGATATAACTGTCTCAATCTGGGTATTTGCCTCATCCTGCAGAGTCTGAAGGGCATGCGCAAAATCACCGATGTCTTTCACAAATGTCTCAGATAAAATTGCAGAGTCAGTCCTTTTAGTCATATCAGACGGTTCCGACGTCATTGTCGCAAGACTGTTGAAGAAATTATCAAACGAAGTGGTTATGCCTGCAACCGTCTCGTCGCCCGAATATAAATAACTCTCAATACACGACAGATAGTATTCTTTTGTGTCATACTGGCTCTGCAATGCGCTATTGTAGCGAAATTTATCATCATAATATATATTTCTCTGCTGAGTAATGTCAACTATTTTTACACCGCTGCCCATCATTCCGTATCTGGACGGTACCGACAACGCATTCTCTGCATTCAGATTTACTTTCTGCTTGCAGTAGCCTACCGTGCCAACATTTGAAAGGTTGTGTGCCGCAGTGTTAAGAGCCACCTGATAAGCACTCATACCTGTAACGCCAATATTTAATCCAAAAAATGTTGATGCCATATGTTTACAACCTCCTATAACGACGTAATCAGTGTTTCTAGCATTTCATCAATAACTGTTATATATCTTGAACATGCGCTGTACATGTGCTGGAACCTGACAAGGTCTACAAGTTCTTCGTCTGTCGATACGCTCGTAAGACTCTGCCGCTGTGCGTCCACACTGCTTACAAGCGTAGTCTCGGAATCTATGAAATCGTTTGCAACCTTTCCGCTGGTCCCGACTGTTCCAATCATTCCAATATAAAAATCTTTAAAGCTGTACGTTGTACCAGACTCAGGGTCCAACACCAAAACAGGGTCTTCCCATTTGTCAAGAAGTTCGGAAATATGCGACGAGGCATATCCATTCGCAAATCCGGACTCAGTATTTTCAATCAACGGAAGATATGATGAATCTACTACAATATCCGGGTTAACCTTAATCTGCGACAGTGTGTACAGACTGAATACGTCATCCGGGTCTTCCTCATTATATCGTTTGACATTCATAGTTGTTCCGTCCGCAAGCGTTACAATTTCATCAGTATACCGTTCATAACCGCCTCTCTGGAACAATTCGTGACCCATCTCCTTATTACATCCTATAGGTGCACGCTCTGTATCCAAAATCTTTATTATCTCGGTTGTTCCGTCCGCGTTAACAATCTCTATTTCCTTGTTAGGGCATAACGCGTCGTTAATCGTTGTTACCATTCCGTGGACAAGAGTGTCCAGCTGCGTCTGAAGCGTAGTTATTACCGACGGTCTCACCATTTCATTATAGTATTCAACCTGTTTTTCATATTCATTCTTTGCCCTGCGGTATCCTACCTTGTCGAGAACACCGTTCTCGTCAGTAAAATCTTCCTCCTTAGGTTTTACAGGCATGTCGGTATATTTTCCCGTAAATGAACCTCTTGTCACCAGAATACCTTTCAGCATCCCTATATCCGTCTTCGTCTCGGAAGAAAATGACAATCCCTCCCTGAAAACATCTCCGCCTCCGTTGTCCGCCCATACAGGCTTTAACAAATCACTTCCCGGATTAATTTTCTCAGTAGTCATCGTATAATATCCGCCGTCAGATACGAGCGGTATTCCCTCTACGTTGACCATAACGGCTCCATTTGAAAATTCCTTTGTATAAATAGGAACATACTTTGAGAGCTCGTCAAGAATTTCATTTCTCGCATCATATAAATCATTCGGCCTCTGACCAGTGGCCTGATAATAAACAATATCTTTGTTAAGGTTATAAATCTCCTCAGACATTTTATTAACCTTTTCAACAATCTCTGTAATCCTTGAGTTAAGGTTAACCTGATATTCATTAATCTGGGTATAGAGTGTCTGGCATTTACTCAAAAAAGCGTCGGCCTCAGAGATAAGAAGTTCTCTTGAAGTTATATCATCAGGCATCTTTGACAATTCCTGAAAAGCCGACCATATGTCTTCCATATCTTTGGTGAACGACTGACCTTGAAGCTCTCCAAAAAGCTCCTGCATCTCCATTACAGTCTCTGACCTCACCTCATAAAAACTTAATCTTCCGGACTCCTCCCGAAATTTAATATCAAGAAACTCATTTCTTCTCTGCAGCACAAGCGAGACATGTGTTCCAATACCGGTCTGGTCAATTCCTTTAAAACTGTTATATGTGTTAATGTATGTATGGTCTGCAACAATAAGCTGCTGCCTTACATACCCCTTTGTGTCGGCATTGGCAATATTATGCGCCGACACATTAAGCCCGGATTGAGCTACCTGTATTCCGGAAACCCCGGTATTAAAGCTTGTGAACAAACTTCCCATCGTATCACCTCATAAATTCATCTGATTACTTCACATATACATTGAAATATGCATTTAAAGCACCGCCGGACACAGCCGGCAATACGAAAAAACACACAGTATGCAAACGTCAAGCGAGAACAGCCATATATGCCATTCTACTACTGCTTCGCGTCAAACATCCCTGTGTGCGAAAGCGATGCATCCGAAAAAGATGCACTTCTATTGTAGTTATTACTCTCTGGAGCCATCCTTGTACTTTGCATAAGATTCATTGAGAATTCTATCATTTCCAGAGATTCTTCTATCAACGATTTGTTTTGTAAGTTTATCTGCTTTAGGCGGTCCGTCACTGCTTTCAGTTCTTTCTGCACCGCTTTAAGCTTACCCTGTTCCGACGGCTGCTTTTCGAGAAAGCTTATAATTCTGTCAAGATTAATGTCCTCGTTCTTACGGTTGAGCACATCCTTTATATTGTCAACACTTCTCTCACGTCTGTTTTCAATAACTGCCATCTCATCCAACAGATTCTGCTCACTCTGAGTAACAACCGAAAGCTGTTCCAAATCATTTTCTATAATAGCAACAGCTTTCGCCTCAGCTAATGGTATAAGCTTCTCATATAATACCAGCTCGCCCTCTAAAGCACTGATCAATTCATCTATTATACTAGCCAAACCATTTCTCCTTGTTTACGATTCATCCAAAGTATTTATCAACAAGTTTATCTGCCAATCTATCCACGGACAAATCGTAGGTCCCCGACTTTATAGCCGACTTGAGTTCAGCTATTCTGTCTTCACGCACATCAGAAGCTTCGCTAACCGCCTGTCTGGCAACACTCAGCTCTTTACCAAAGGAAGAAAGCTCAATCTTATCTGAACCGCCGCGGGATTTGCCTGTCTGGGCGTTATTCTTTGTTTTTGACGTCTGGTACATTTGATTAACCTGCATATAAGCACCAATTTTCACAACAATCACCTACCTGTCTGGATATTAAAATGATACATTACTTTGTTAATCATCTAATATATTTATCGGTTACATATCCCTTTTCATTATAGCCGCAATTTAAGTTTATACATTTTTAATATTTCATTTCAGATAATATATCGCAGTAATCAAACGTCGCAAAATAATCCTTTGCCGTCTCGGCCCTTCTTATCAAATCCACGCTGCCGTCCTCCTTTAACAAAAGCTCCGAAGACCTCAATTTGCCATTGTAATTATAGCCCATAGAATATCCGTGCGCACCGGCGTCATGTATATAGAGGTAATCACCCATATCTATCTTTGGCAGCATTCTGTCTATAGCAAATTTATCATTGTTCTCACACAGCGAGCCCGTGATATCATATTTATAACTGCAAGGCTCATTCTCCTTTCCAAGCACGGTTATGTGGTGATAAGCGCCATACATTGCAGGACGCATAAGATTTACCGCGCACGCGTCCACCCCAATATATTCCTTATATATATGTTTCTCATGAATAGCCTGAGTTATCAACGCTCCATACGGCGCAAGCATAAATCTTCCAAGCTCTGTAAATATCGCAACATCATCCATTCCTTGAGGGACAAGTATTTTCTCATATTCCCTGCGGACTCCCTCGCCAATAACCATTATGTCATTAGGCTCTTTGTCAGGAGTATAAGGAACCCCTATTCCTCCGGAAAGGTTAATGAACGAAATATGTGCGCCCGTCTCATTTTTCAGCTCAACGGCAAGCTCAAACAGAATCTTTGCAAGTGTCGGATAATAAGTATTGTCAACTGTATTGCTCGCAAGAAACGCATGTATTCCGAAATTGCGGGCGCCCTTTTCCATCAGCTTTTTATACGCGTTTATCATCTGTTCTTTAGTCATGCCGTACTTGGCGTCTCCCGGGTTGTCCATTATTTCTGTTCCAAGCGAAAAAACCCCTCCCGGATTGTATCTGCAGCAGATTGTCTCAGGTATTCCGGCAGCATTTTCAAGAAATTCCACATGCGTATAGTCGTCAAGATTTATATATGCGCCGAGTTCTTTCGCTTTCACATATTCACCTGCAGGCGTCACATTGGAAGAAAACATTATATCATCATTTTTCATCCCAAGCGCCTCGACAAGCATGAGCTCTGTCATTGAAGAACAGTCTGCACCGCAGCCTTCCTCTTTAAGTATATTTATTATAAATGGATTAGGCGTCGCCTTTACCGCAAAATATTCCCTGAACCCTTTGTTCCACGAAAATGCTTCTTTAATCTTTCTTGCATTTTCCCTTATTCCTTTTTCGTCGTATATGTGAAACGGAGTTGGGTACTTCTTAACTATTTCCTCAATCATGTCTTTTGATACAAATGGTTTTTTCATATCTTTCTCCTCATTTCCTGTGTTTTTACTTATATTATCACAAATGTCGTCCAATGCACAATACTTCACGGCACAAATTCCTTTCTGAACCTGTCCACAGATTTCAATACGTAATACGGGTTAAAACTGACTTCTTCGTCATTGTAGTCACAATATATACCCATATGTAGGTGAACGGCAAATTTGCCTGTAGTCCCCTCTTTCTTTCCGTAACCTGTATCTCCCATAGTACCTATAACAGTTCCGGCTTTTATCTGCGCGCCCTCCTCTATTCCCTCGGCGTATTCCGCAAGATGTGCGTAATAAAAATATGCCCCGCCGGGACTTCTTATTCCTAATCTATAGCCTCCTAACTCAAGCCAGCCTTTTTTTTCGACAACACCGTCAGTCATGCTGACGACGGGAAAATATCCTCTTGTATTATTTGCCGCCATTATGTCTGTTCCTTCATGTTTTCTGTCTCCGCCGTAGTCCCTGGCCGAATTCCAAGAGTCATCATAAGGAGTTTCAATTCCTGCACCCACATCCTTTGGAACGGGGAAACACCTTACGTCTCCATATATCTTTATGTACACATTTAACGCCTCCTCAAACACTTCTTCCGGAAACGCCTTTTTAAACATGTACGGTACGTTGCGTCCGCTCTCACCGTCACCATTTTCTTTTTCGAATAGTGACAGATATATTTTGCGGTATATCACACTTCTTAATATTCCCTCGTTAAGCCCTGCAATATACGGCATATCATCCTGATTCTTGTCGGTATAAAATATTTTCTCAATTTCTTTTTCCGTCATATCTATATTGCGCATGGCATCCGAATACACGTATCCTTCCTTTATATCGCCGCACAGCGACAGCATATGTATGTAGCCGTGTATAAGAACGACCAAAGCAGCACATAAAATCAGCGCCGCAAATATTTTTATTTTATTCTTCTTCATATTATATCGTCGTCACTTTTATTCTCACTACTTATAATATGCAGATTATTTTTATAATAGTAGCATTGTTGTACAGACGACGGCCAGTCCCGAAATGCATACGGGATTACAAAAATACCGGCGGCCCGGTATTGCCGCCTCCTGTAAATCAATTACTAAAACAAACTGATATATTCACTATTATATGACATTTATTCAAAAATTACAAAACGGACGCGGCCTAATATTAAGCCGCGCCCAAAAATACGTATACGAATATTCAATATATAAAATACATTATCAAACCGCAATCCAAATGACATATGTATTATTTTGCATAATCTGTCACTCTGGACTCCCTAATTATATTTACTTTTATCTGACCAGGGTACTGTAGCTCATCCTCAATCTGCTTAGCCATATCTCTAGCAAGCAGAACCATATCGTCATCGCTAATCTGGTCCGGTATAACCATAACCCTGACTTCACGTCCGGCCTGTATGGCAAATGACTTATCAACGCCCTTAAATCCGTTTGATATGTCTTCAAGCTGTTTAAGTCTGGTTGTGTAGGTCTCAAGTGTCTCACGCCTTGCACCCGGCCTCGCAGCAGATATAGCATCAGCCGCCTGTACTATACAGGCAATCAGGCTTTCCGGTTCAACATCTCCGTGGTGAGCCTCAACGGCATTGATGACAAGAGCCGATTCTTTATATTTTTTACAAAGGTCAACACCGAGCTGTATATGAGATCCCTCCATGTCATGGTCTACCGCTTTTCCTATGTCATGAAGCAGTCCTGCACGTTTTGCCATCCTTATATCCACGCCAACTTCGCCGGCGAGCAGTCCTGACAAATGGGCAACCTCAATCGAATGTTTCAGTGCATTCTGTCCAAAGCTTGTTCTAAACTTCATTCTGCCGAGAAGTTTTATAAGTTCAGGGTGTATTCCATGAACCCCCACCTCAAGCGTAGCGGCTTCACCCTCCTCACGGATAAGATTCTCAACCTCTTTGGTGGCTTTTTCCACCATCTCCTCTATTCTCGCAGGATGTATACGTCCATCAACTATAAGTTTCTCTAAAGCAATACGGGCAATTTCCCTTCTTATAGGGTCAAATCCCGAAAGCACAACCGCCTCAGGCGTGTCGTCGATAATAAGTTCAACTCCGGTCAAAGTTTCAAGCGCACGAATGTTACGGCCTTCTCTTCCGATTATCCTTCCTTTCATCTCATCGCCCGGCAGCTGTACAACTGAAATAGTTGTCTCAGCCACATGGTCAGCCGCACATTTCTGAATTGCGCCTACAACATAATCCTTAGCCCTCTTGTTAGCCTCTTCCTTGATGTTGCGGTCCATTTCCTTAATCATTACCGCAGTCTCATGTTTTACGTCTTCCTCAACATTTTTAAGTAAAACATCCCTTGCCTGCTCTGACGTCATTCCTGAAATCTTCTCCAGTTCACGCAAATGGCTCTCGCGTATCTCCTCAGTGTCCTTTCTAAGCTTGTCCAGCTCACTTTCCTTATTAGCAAGCTTAGTTTCTTTCTTCTCAACGGACTCCATCTTTTTGTCAAGAGTTTCCTCTTTCGCTAAAACCCTCTTCTCATACTTTTGGATTTCTGCTTTCTGCTCTTTAGCGTCTTTCTCAAGTTCATTTTTTCTCTTGAGAGCGTCTTCCTTTGCTTCAAGCATTGCCTCCCTTTTCTTAGTTTCTGCCACTTTCAATGCATCATCTATAATCTCTCTTGCCCTATCTTCAGCATTGCCTATCTTCGCATCACTAACCTTAACGTGATACGAAACAGCCGCTTTCCATACAGCAATTGCATCAATGATCAATAGCACTATAACTATAGCACTTGCTATGATAATGAATTTCAAATCCGGCACAGGAGCACCTCCTTTATTATATTTTCATTGTACATAATTACAACATTATAATTTTATACGTTTTTGAGTTACATGTCAAGTTTTATAGTTCTGCGATTTTTTATCATAAAATTATATTAATAACCCATAAAAAGTAACTCATAATATAATAAAGAATGTGCGGTCTCCGGGGCATCATATCACTTAAATGTAATCAAGTCTCCGGTATAGTTAATTAATCGTATATTTCCATATGCTTTCTTATATCCTCTGCGGAATACCCCTGCCTGAAAAGAGCAGCCATAATCCTATTTTTTTCATTGTATGAAATATTATCTATATTATGTATTCCCCTCTTTGCCATCTGCTTTTTAAGGGCATTACGCACTGCCTCAGACGTATCTATGTCTGCAGTTTCCACAACTTCATTCAGCAGTTCATCATCAACGCCCTTGTTTTTAAGCTCCTGCAGAATACGCCTTTTACTTCTTCTATCCTTATAGCACACTATGTAATATTCCGTGTATCTTCTGTCATTCACATAACCCTGTTCCTTGAGAAACGCCAAAACCCTGTCTTTAACACTTTCCGGATATCCGTCCTTTCCCAACCGGGTTATTACTTCAAATTCAGTTCGGTCCCTGTGCGAAATATATCTGAGTGATACGGACAGCGCGTCTTTGTATAATTCATCCTGTTTCTTATCAGCCATATATTACACTTCCGGATCTGCCGGGATTTCATCGTCATCTAAAACGTCAGCGGGCTCCGGCCTGAACAGCTCCCTTATCTTTGCCTCTATATCACTGCAAACTGCAGGATTCGCCGCAAGATAATTCTTTGCGTTCTCCCGTCCCTGTCCTATCTTGTCACCATTATAAGAAAACCATGCTCCGCTTTTATCTACAATGCTCTTCTTGACGGCGAGGTCGAGTATATCCCCTTCTTTCGATATCCCTTTTCCGAACATAATATCGAATTCGGCTTCCTGAAAAGGAGGCGCAACCTTATTCTTGACAACCTTTATTCTTGTTCTGTTGCCAATACATTCACCGCTCTGCTTCAACGTCTCAATTCTTCTCACGTCCATCCTGACCGACGCATAGAACTTCAGAGCACGTCCTCCCGTCGTCGTCTCCGGATTACCGAACATTACTCCTACTTTTTCACGCAGCTGATTGATAAATATTACTATGCAACCCGATTTACTCACAACCGGAGTAAGCTTACGCAAAGCTTGAGACATAAGCCTCGCCTGTAATCCCACATGGGAATCTCCCATCTCTCCGTCTATCTCGGCCCTTGGGACAAGCGCTGCAACAGAGTCCACAATTATAACATCCATAGCGCCCGACCTTACCATTGTCTCGGTAATCTCAAGGGCCTGTTCGCCATTATCCGGCTGCGAAACGTACAAATTGTCAATATCAACGCCTATGTTGGAGGCATATACCGGGTCAAGAGCATGTTCAGCATCGACAAATCCCGCTATACCGCCACTCTTTTGTACCTCCGCAACTATATGGAGAGCAACTGTTGTTTTACCGCTCGACTCCGGTCCATATATCTCTACCACTCTTCCCCTTGGAACACCGCCCGCCCCAAGTGCAATATCAAGACTCAGCGAACCTGTAGGTATAGTCTCAACATTGAGGGCCGCATTCTTATCCCCAAGTTTCATTACAGTGCCTTTTCCATATTGTTTTTCCAACTGCGCAAGCGCAGATTCCAACGCTTTAAGTTTATTATTGTCAGCCATATGCCTCCCCTTTCAATAACCGAACTAATGTTCTTGTGTTTTAAATATTAATACAGAAACGTATGTTTGTCAACAGATATTTTTCTCATATAGATTATTTTGTTTTATTATATCATTTGCCTTACGTCAGGCAAATAGGAGTATTTCACAAATCTTTTGTCATTTTTTGTGCAGATTATCTTAATCTGTCCGTCTCATATCGGCTGCGCAGCATAAAATATTGTTCAATCTGCTCAAAAAGCTCGTCGTCATCTTTATAACCGGCAACAATATCGTACGATGCAGCTATATTTCCTAATGTTTTGGTGTCAAGCTCGTCCCTGTACACGCTCATAAGTTCAAGCTTTTCTTTCATTGTTTCTGCATCCAGTATTTTAAAAAGCATCTCTGTTGTTTTGTTAACTTCCATATTATCATCCATTTTACTTACCCTCCTATCATTAAAACTATATCATACTCACGTTATTATTTCCAGTTTCACCAATTTATTGACGGAACAACCGTTTAATTATGATTTTCTAATAGAATACTTAATGAAATTTATAATTTTTTGCTTGGTTGACAACACAATATATATAGTTGTAATATGTAAATACCATTTACCGTATGGTA
This sequence comes from uncultured Clostridia bacterium, assembly GCA_948472945.1. GTDB lineage: Bacteria > Bacillota > Clostridia > Lachnospirales > Lachnospiraceae > V9D3004. The sequence goes on along the minus strand of CAOKVX010000003.1, from coordinate 59,508 downwards.
AATATCCTATATATATTTTATGAAAAGGAAACGGTGATTATTATGAATAAAGTACTTGAAAAAATTTCGCTCATGGGAATTGTTCCCGTTGTTAAAATCAACGATGCAAAAGATGCCGCCCCTCTGGCAAAGGCGCTGTGCGACGGAGGACTTCCATGTGCAGAGGTGACTTTCAGGACGCCGGCTGCAAAGGATGCCATTAGTATTATGGCAAAAGAATATCCCGACATGCTTATCGGGGCGGGTACCGTTCTCACCACTTCACAGGCGGACGAGGCAATATCTGCAGGCGCCTCTTTCATTGTCAGCCCGGGACTTAACCCGGAGGTTGTAAAACACTGTGTAGACATGGGTATTCCCGTAACACCGGGCTGCGCCAATCCAACCGATATTGAAACGGCAATATCACTTGGGCTTGACGTTGTCAAATTTTTTCCTGCCGAAGCGGCGGGCGGTCTTCCTATGATTAAAGCCATGTCCGCACCTTATACCGGTATGAAATTTATGCCTACAGGCGGAATCAACGCCTCAAATCTCAACAGTTATCTTGCATTTCCTAAAATTATAGCCTGTGGAGGCAGCTGGATGGTCAGCGACAAATTAATAGCAGACGGCAAATTTGACGAGATAACCAGACTGACTTCAGAGGCCGTAATGACAATGCTTGGTTTTGAGGTTCGGCATGTTGGAATCAACACTGAATCAAAATCAGAGGCAAACTCCCTCGCTTCTGCTTTTGACAGACTGTTCGGCTTTAAAACGACTGATGCTCCCGGAAAGGTCGGCTATTTTGCAGGGGACGGTATTGAACTGTTGTTTGACAAGAAAGTATTTACGGGAGAGAACGGCCACATTGCAATTCTCACAAATTCTATTGAACGCGCCAGATTCCATCTGGGATTAAAGGGCGTAAAATTCTTGGAGGAGACCGCAAGATACGACGAGAACGGCGTATGTACATTTTTGTATATTGACGGGTTATACAGTGGATTCACGATTCATTTATCAAGAAGAAAGCAGTAGTCATATGACATGAATCTGATTATTTTACTGATTATTTAACTGTTTATTAAATTATATATTGCAATAATAATAAAGGTAAATATAATATAACGCACATTTTCAAATATCAGAAATGTGCGTTTTGTTTATAATTATGAAGCGAATTTTAAAATAATACAATTGCTGTTTGTCAGCCTTTCATACAGCAAAACTTGTATTTTTTGCCGCTGCCGCAAGGACAAGGGTCGTTGCGTCCTACTTTCTTTTCCTTGACAATAGTTCCCGAAGCTTTCTGCTCCTTGTATAACTCTTTTCTTCTCTCCTCCGTCAGTATATCGTCCCACTGCGGAAGCAGATAAAGCCACTCGGCCTTACAATCCACCATATTGTAGTACAATTTTTCAGGTTCAAAGCCGAGATTAACCTGCGTATCTTCTGTCATGTCATCTATAGGGTTAGGCTCCTTAAGGCTGTCGTTAATTCCGTCAAGAAATCCTGTCATATGCATAATATCGAGACCATATTTTTCTGCAAGCTCACTTACCGTTCCCGTTACTACATTGTCAGGCTCTGCGAGAAGCTGTTCATATATTCCCTTTTCAAGTTCAAAATAATGAGTCCAGAAGACCTGTCCTTTCTTTCCCTGCATCTCCTGTCCGTACGCCACGTCTCTCCATTGCTTCAATAAACTATCGCTCATTTCCACTACTCCTTATCCATATTATGTTCTTGTTATTTACTAAAACTATGCATATACAAATATTACATAATTACAATTAAACCTAAAACATAGAATAGCATTTTTTTCATAATTAGACAAGTCTTTTGTTGCAAACATATTTTATTTAATTTATACTTTAATTTAACTGATAAATATCAATAAATTAACTGATTAACATCATTATGTTTACGTATGAAATGTATACAAATTTTAAGGAACGCTTAAAGCATAAGCGTTCGCCGGAAAAAATATATGGGAGGCTGTTTTAAATGGAGAAATTATACGATAACCCTGTGTTTTATTCACAAATGCTAATATACGAGCCGCTTGATAAGTGGGCCACAGGCGAACATTTTGAAGACCCTTCGCTTCCTCTGCAGTATTTTCCGAAAGGCATAGTTACAAATGACGACGGAAGCGTCACTTTCACATGTGATTTTCCGAATGCATCTTCAGTTGCGGTTGCGGGACTTGGAGGCAGTATGGGTGTGGATAGGTATGAAATGTCAAAAAATTCGGACGGACTTTGGCAGGTCACGGTTAACGGCATTGCTCCCGGTTTCCACTACCACCACTATTACGTAGACGGAGTACAGACAATAAACCCCCTTGCTCCCATCGGCTACGGATGTTTTACTCCTATCAACTATTTTGACATTCCGGATAACGACAGTGCATTTTACATAGAAAAGAATGTTCCTCACGGCGAAATTGTAATGGAACAGTTCACCTGCGGCGAAAATGGCAGGACAAGATGCTGTTATATTTATACCCCGCCGTCATATCATAAAAACACTGATAAATTATACCCTGTTTTATTCATACAGCACGGCGTCGGCGAAAACGAAACGGGCTGGGTATGGCATGGACATATAAATAACATAATGGACAACCTTATTGCAGAGGACAGGTGCGAGGAGATGCTTGTCGTAATAAACAGCTCGTACGTATACTGCGGCACTCCTATTTGCGATTTGTTCCCCGGAAATTTTGAAAAAATGCTGTTAAATGACTGTATTCCGATGCTAAAAGAGCGTTACAGAATATTAAATGACAGAAGCTCATTTGCAGTCGCAGGACTTTCAATGGGAAGCGCACAGGCAATGCGCACCGCAGTCCGAAGACCTGACTTATTTGCATCCGTCGGCGTATTCAGCGGCGCGCTGCCTATTGTCGGGACAGACTACGACGGCTCGGAATATATTTTAAATCCCGAATTGATATCAAAAAATTTTGATTTATTTTTTGTCGGCGCAGGTGAACAAGAGCCTTTCTGGACCGATACTTTGGCAAAACTGAAACAGCTTGAAAAAAACGGAGCAGGTCCGGCCCTGCATTATTCATCGCATCCGGGATTCCACGAGTGGGATGTGTGGCGCAAGCTTGCCAGAGATTTTATTTGCAGATTATTCAGGGGAGGTAAATCATCATGAAAAAAAATCAGTCACTGACTTTTGAACCGCTCTTTTTTGACAACAGACATATAGACGTTAATTTTGAACGGCTTATGTCATGCTTTTGCAACAGGCATGTGACATTTTCCGATAGTCCGAGGTTCTCTTCAATAGCGCCTGTTGAAACGATTGATTATTCAAAGCAAACATTTTTTGAAACTGAAAAGGGACTCATATACAATGCCGACGGCAGCGTGACTATAAATATGCTTGCACCCGGAGCGTCAGAGGTCACATTAATCAATTACAGTCCAAAAGCGCCATTGCACGACGTGCCGATGCAAAAGAAAGAAAACGGCCTGTTCTCCGTAACTTTAACAGATTATCCGGGAGGCTTTTACTATCACAAATACTCTGTCGACGGAAACGAGAGAATCAATCCGCTTCTTCCAATAGGTTACGGCTGCTTCTGCCCGATTAATTATTATGAGATTCCGGACGGTGATGATTTTTATTATGTAAAGGATGTACCGCACGGAGCCGTACATTTTAACAGATTCTACTCTGAAACAACGGACTCCCTTAGAACCGCCCTTGTCTACACTCCTCCCGGCTACCACACGGAAAACAGGGAAAAGCGCTATCCGGTTTTATATCTGCAGCACGGTTCCGGAGAATCGGAGATAAGCTGGGTATGGCACGGCAAAGCCAATTATATTCTGGACAATATGATTGCATCGTGCGAATGTCCTGAGATTATTGTAGTCATGAACAACGGCTATGCATTTACCGGCAAAAAGCACTTTTCCCCGCTTCTTGGCGCACTCGAGGATGTTATTACTTACGACTGTATTCCTTATATTGATTCGCACTACAATACAATTGCGGACAAGTCGTCGCGCTATATAGCCGGACTTTCTATGGGCTCAATGCAGGCTCAGACAATAGCTTTCTACAGGCCTGACTGCTTTTGCGGCGTCGGTATGTTCAGTGGAGGCTTCATAATAAAAAATGTACTTGCGGACTTTACGGAATATTTGTCAGACGTCAGCCGCGTTAACGAGGATTACCCGCTTATATTCATATCGTACGGATTATCGGAATTGGATCGAGCCACTGTTGCCTCTAAAAATATTGCGCCTTATATTGAAAAAGGGCTGCGGGCATCCATTTTCACAACCCACGGTTATCACGAGTGGGATGTATGGAGACGCAGCCTTCGGGCTTTCCTTGCAACGCTGCAAAGGTAGCCGGTTTTATTCGGTTTACTTTTTCAATACCCGGTAAAGACACAGCAGGATTTTTATGCAAGTATCGAGCGGTTGTAGGAATAACCCCTGTCGCCTGCCCTGTTTATTTTTTCGCATTCAAAATATACTACACCAAACTCCTCAACTTTCTGTTCAACTGTGAGCACGCCTTCTTCCACAAATTTATTCTCACTGCGGACAAACGGATTTGCGGCCTCTTTTAGAAGCTCTTTCCGGGACGGTGTGAGCGAGGACGGCTCGCCCATCTCATGCCACATCTTGAGCGGATTGCATGTATTTTCATCTACAATTTTTGACACAATTATGTATTCCGCATCTGCTGCGCAGTCTTCCTTACAGCCTGCCGCCTGAATCTCAATATCACACTTGAACTCTATCGTCTTTCCAGTCCTCTCCTGCCCGTGATTCCATACTACACCACGGATTACGCCGTCGTCTCCCTCGACTATGACCGACTCGTCGCTCCTTAATATGCATTTTCCCTGCAGCTTTTTGAAAAACGCAAATGTCCAGAATGTCGGTTTAGGTATAACCCCATTTGCTACAAGTCCGAATCCCCCGTGAAAAGGTGTGAACGGTACTCCCATCTCCTCGAATATATCGCCGAAAGTCCAGTATGAATACGACTCGTTATCGTCTCCCAGCCACGATAACTGGTGCGCAATATAAGCGGCGTTGCAGTTAGTGTCGTGAATTGGGTTGTTGGGAACATACGAGGTGTTAAATTCCGTAATATGTATTTCTTTTCCTGCATACGCCGGAAAACTGTCAACAATAGTGCGCGTTGTATGCAGATTTTCTTTTCCGTACTCGGGACTTGAAAGCTGCTGGTACGAATAGTGTCCCGACCTTTCAGGCATCTCCGTAGTATAATGGTGTCTTGTAATGAAATCAACAGGTATTCTCTTTCCGTCGCAAAATTCCATAAACTCCCTTATCCACTCCTCGTCGTTAACCCCGCATATTGCAGGCCCGCCGACCCTGAACGATTTATCGACTTCCTTGACTGCATAAAAGGATTTTTCAAATAGGACAAAATATTCTTTCATGTCTGCATCTTTCCAAAATCCCGGAAGGTTTGGCTCATTCCAGACTTCAACCGGCCATGTGACGACCTCGTCCCTGCCATATCTATCAATAAGATGGTTAAGCGTCGCCTTTACCAGATTACACCACTTTTCATAATCCGCCGGAGGCGTTACGTTGCCTTTCCAGTAAAATACCGTCTGTTCTCCCGATGCCATCTTTGCAGGCATGAAACCCAATTCAAGGAACGGCTTGATGCCAAGTTCCATGTAAGAGTCCATTATCAAATCAAGGTACGTAAAATTATACTCAGATATAACTTCCCCGTCCTGTTCATATTCGTGGTATATTGCCATGTCGTCGGTAAATAAGCCGTGTCCCCTTATATACTTAAAACCGATAATATCCTGCACAAATTTCAGCTGCTCAAAATATTCCCTTTGGAGCGCAAGCCCCGCCCTGCCTGTTCCGACACAAAAATCTACCTTATTGTTGAACCTGCATTTTACTTCTCCCGTCTCTGTGCTGTATTCAGCCCTTACATTTTCCGCCATAGATGTCCTCCTACAAATTAAAATTAGTTTTTTACCATCAAATATATATTAATACACTATTTATTTTAGCATTCGCTCTAACTCTTCAAACTTATTATAATATTTTGACTTTAAATTAAACTGCAGTTCAGAAAAATTTTGTTTATTTCCAATAGGCTGAAACTGAACAAAACCAAAATACGGATATTGATGAATAGCTAAATCAATCCCTTTATAAGAACCTTTTCTAACCGGTTGTGATTTTACCCCAAATGAATCAAAATTTTTTGAATACATTGCCAGTTCTTCCACAGACATAACTGCAACTTTACACTCATCTATATCAATATGACGCTCACATTCATGTAATATATATGCCGGCTTATAACTATCTGTTTTATAATTTCTTGCACATTGTAATAACATCATAGTTATCTTTATTTGATTTACCGTTAATATATTTGCCCACTCTTGTTTTACAGAATCGGAAAGCTCCTCCCAATACCATCGTTCAGGTCTGGCCATTCTATCACATGGTATATTTGATATATCGCTTGGAGTATATCCGTCTTTAGGCCTATAATTTTCCTCCCCACAAAACATCTTTAAGCCTATTTCAGCATCTTTAGAAACACATATACCATTTTCACGCAACATTTCACAAAAAACAGATACTGTTGTTAAAGCCATCTGCGCATTATTTGAACAAGATTTTACAGATATACCTATCTTCTCATTTGTACCATCATTATAATTTATATCTAAAAGAATATCAGATTTTGAAGCTTTTAGCCTTACCCCATCTTCATTCAATAATTCAGCTCCCTTTCCAGATGTCGCCAGTCCGCCAAGCCAATAAGCCCTAAACTTATCTATAACCTTTTCTTTATCTTTTGAAATATGGCCTATAAGCGCTTTTGCAGGATTACCATAATATATATTTGGCCTGATACACTCAAGAACCGTCTCATTACACATTAAATCAATATTATTTAATTCATTTGTTACAATCTCTTCAAACTTATGTCCATTCAATCTTCCCTCAGCTCCTGCTTCAATCTGAAATAAATGTCCTTCATTTATAGGTTCCAGTGCCATATATTCCCCCCTAAAAAATTTGCTCTAAAATCTCTGAAGCGATTGCTTTCGCCAAAATTGGCGGCACCGCATTACCGATTGCTTTTCTTATATTACCCCAATTACCACAAAATACAAACTCGTCCGGAAATGATTGTATTCTTGCCGCCTCTCTGATAGTAAGGGCCCTTGTATTTACAGGATGAACATTTCTACATCCTGAAATCATACTAAAATTAGTACTGATTGTCGAACACGGTTGATCCCATATATTCCTTTTATATGTAGTATTAAATCCACTTGGCGGCCTCAATAATGGATTTTTATTTTCATGAGCACTATGTCCTTCCGGTACATTTTTAAGCCAATTTATAACATGTTCAGGATGATTAACAGCCCAATGCAAAGGGTCGTTCAATGATCTTTCTCCATTTTCTATAGATTGTAAATCATGCGTAGCGTCTCTAAATGTTAACGCTCTTTTAGTAACACCACTATTTTTCAATTGATATTCTGCATCCTTAAAATCAAATAATTTATTTTTCAATTCATTCCTAATACCTACAATTATAACCCTTTCCCTAGATTGAGGAACTCCATACTCAAATGCATTAACAATTTTTTTAATAACTGAATATCCATTTTCAGAAAATGATTTTTCAATTCTATCTATAAATAAATTTCCACTTTCGTCTTTCATAGATGTCATTAACGCAACATTTTCCATAACAAATATTGTAGGACGGATTACTGTAACTATTCTAACATATTGCTTATATAATTTATTGCGTTCATCTTTAGGATTTCTTTTACCGGCCAAACTAAATCCTTGGCAAGGAGGCCCCCCAACAATTATATCTATCTCACCAAATACATCTATCCATTTGTGCAAATCTTCATCTGTAATTTTACATATATCTTTACCTAATAATTTAGATTTTGGAAAATTCTCTGAATAAATACGGTTTGCAGAGTCATCTATTTCCACATGCCCTAACAAATTAACTCCTGCCGCCTCAAACCCCAATGTCATTCCACCGCAACCTGAAAACAGAGCTATCCCTTTTACGGCAGCTACCCCTTTAAAAGACATAGCATCCTTATATAATTGAGACAGATTCTTTGCATATTTGCTGGAATAATTTATATTTTTACACAAAAAATTATATTGTTCCTTATCTTTTATTTTCGAAGGCAGGCTCTTTCTCATCTTGTTGGTTTGTACTTTTTTCTTTTTTACATCAAGCGTTCCTTGGTTAATTTTTAACACAGTATCCTTTAATACATCATTTAATTTTATCATTTCGGATTCTATAGGTACTTTTTTTCCCAATTCCCAAGCTGAAATCTGTGCCTTTGAAAAACCACTGAACTCAGACAATTTAGTCTGACTGATATCATACTTTAAACGCAATTTTTTAACATCATCATAAACAAGCATAACACCATCCCCTAAAGTTTTTTATATTATATCATTTAAATTTTTTTACTAAACATAAACCTTTATATTTGTTTATCCATTATATCTCCATATTAAGGAGGTCCTGTAAATCATCTATAATATAATCCGCTCCTGCCTCCTCAAGCTCACCGTCAGCGGCATACCCTATTGTCACTCCAACGCTTTTCATTGAGAAATGCTTAGCTCCCTCTATATCAAACTTCCGGTCGCCAATCATCACCGCGTCGCACGGCTTTTCACCAAGCCTTGCAAGCGCCTCCCCGATAACCTGCGCCTTAGTGACAAGTATTCCGTCAAGGTCCGTTCCACATATCTCGTCAAGATAAGGCGTCATTCCGTATCTTTCACATATTTGTCTTGCAAAAACCTCGGGCTTGCATGTTGCAACCGCTGTTATCTTTCCCTGCTTCTTTAGCCCCTTTAACAGGGGTATAACGCCGTCAAAAATCCCGTTTTCAAACAGTCCCTTTTTGGTGTACCTCTCGCGGTAATATTTTACGGCCTCAATACACTTCTCGTCATCCAAGCCGTAAAACTCGGCAAACGAATACTTGAGAGGAGGGCCTATAAACTTTTCAAGCTCATCCGTTTCGGCCTCAATCCCCAATTTTTTTAGCGCATATTGTACGCTTTTCGTTATACCCTCTTTCGGCTCGGTAAGAGTTCCGTCAAGGTCAAACAAATATACCGTTTTCATATTAATTTCCTTTCACACTATTGATTTTGCATTAAATAGAGTCTATTATTGTAAATGCCTATCCACTAATACCCATAAGGAGGATTATTCCATGAAACTTAAAAAAATATTAGCTCTTGCAGGCGTCGCCATTCTTGCCCTCCTCTACATCATAACGCTTATATCGGCTTTATTAACTTCTCCGGCAGCCCCGCAGCTCTTTAAAGCGTGTATACTCGCAACATTTGTCGTTCCCGTATTCCTTTACGGCTACCTGCTCATTTACAGACTGATGAGAGAACGCGCAGACGCCGCAAAAAAAGATATAGATGAGAAAATCAAAAAAGGCGCCGATTCTAATTAACCTCCGATTTCTCCTTAATCCACTCAAGATACTTGCGCTGTTCACGTTCGTAGCCGTTTTCCGAGGGCCTGTAAAACTGTACGCCCTCATACTCGTCCGGGAGATACTGCTGTTCGACGTAGTGTTTTTCATATTCATGCGCATATTTGTAAGCCACACCGCGGCCAAGCTTTGCCGCCCCTGAATAATGAGCGTCCCGCAGATGGGCCGGAATCGGTACCGCAGACTCATTTGCGGCCGCATGCATAGCCCTGTCAATCGCCGATATGGCGGAATTGCTTTTAGGGGCGCAGGCGACATAGGCCGCCGCCTGCGCAAGTACAATCCGTCCTTCCGGCATACCGAGCCTCTCAACGGCCAGCGAGGCTGATGTTGCCACAACAAGTGCGTTCGGGTCGGCGTTTGACACATCTTCAGCGGCGCATATCATAATTCTTCTCGCAATGAACGCAGGTTCCTCGCCCGCTTCAATCATTCTTGCAAGATAGTACACTGCGGCGTCAGGGTCCGAACCCCGCATACTCTTTATAAATGCCGATATTGTATCATAATGGTTATCCCCGGTTTTGTCATATTTCATAACCTTTTTCTGAATACATTCCGAGGCAACGTCAAGCGTAATATGAATTACGCCGTCGTCCGAGGGTTCAGTAGTGAGAACGCCGATTTCAACCGCATTCAGGGCATTTCTCGCATCTCCCGCAGCCGCCTCTGCAAGAAATGAAAGGGCGGCGTCATCAATTATGGCATTATAAACTCCCATACCCTTTTCTTTGTCGTACAGCGCCCTCTTTATAAGAATCTTTATGTCGTCTGACGACAAATGTTTTAGCTCAAATAGCTGCGACCTTGAGAGAAGCGCGCCGTTAACCTCAAAAAACGGGTTCTCCGTCGTCGCCCCTATAAGGACTATAGTGCCGTCCTCCACAAATGGCAGAAGATAATCCTGCTGGCTCTTATTAAACCGGTGAATCTCGTCAACAAATAATATAGTTTTGCTGCCGTACATTCCAAGATTATTTTTTGCCTCCTTTACAACCTCCTCCATATCTTTCTTTCCGGACGACGTAGCATTAATCTGTGTAAATACCGCGCTTGTCGTATTCGCAATTACTTTAGCCAGCGTGGTCTTCCCCGTCCCCGGCGGACCGTAAAATATCACCGAGCTGAGCTTGTCCGCCTTAATAGCGCGGTACAAAAGCTTATCCCTGCCTATAATATGCTGCTGCCCAACTACGTCCTCAAGTATAACGGGCCTCATCCTAGAAGCCAGCGGCGCTTCTTTTTCTTTTTTGTTTTCACTCATATAATCAAACAAATCCATATAAAGACCCCTTACTATATTGCAATCTTCCTAAAAAATATGAACGCTGCCGTCCTTAAGCACACCATACCATATCTCGCCCTCATTCTCAATAACCGCAGACGCGGATGTGGCTTCTAAAACCTTATTTTCTATCATATGATACATTTCAACAGGAATAGGAGCGATAATCTCCACATTGTCAGTATATATTGTGTCAATAACATTTATTTCATTTGCAGACATTATATACTGAAGCTTACCCGCTCCGTTATAATCCGAATATATGTGCATTTTGAGCGCCGGGCATTTCAAGACTACCTCGCTCGCCTCAACCCCTGCCCTGACGGCTTGTGAGTAGGCCCGTACAAGTCCGCCGGTTCCAAGCAGTGTTCCGCCAAAATATCTTGTAACGACAACAAGGACATTCCTCAGTTCGTGTCCAAGCAGAACGTCAAGCATCGGTCTGCCCGCCGTACCTTGCGGTTCTCCGTCGTCGCTGCAGCGCTGCTTCTCCGCATTTATTCCTATTATATAGGCGTAACAGTTATGTCTGGCATCCCAGTACTGTTTTTTTATCTTTTCTATAATGGCAAGCGCCTCATCTTCTTCTGAGACAGGAAACACATTTGCGATAAAGCGTGATTTTTTCTCTACGATCTCACCTGTTCCGCCATTATATACAATTTTATACGCTTTTGACATAACTCCTCCATTTCCAAGTGTAATAACTGTATTATATAATCCCTGACAATAATACGCCGAAATGCGCACTATATCAGGGATTATTTAACAATTCCGATTCAGGTTTCCTTTAACCCTTTATAATTTAAAAAGCTTATCATACATAATTACACAGTTAAAAACATAATTAAACATTTAAATATTATTATATTAATATTAACATGTATAACTTATTATTTCTGCTACTTTATCTTAATCGTCCTTGTAAATTTCTTTGAAGAGCTGTTCTTAGCTTTCACAGTTATTACTACCTTAGCCGTTCCGCGCTTTTTCGCCTTAATCTTTACGTTCTTCTTAGACGCCGTAACTTTTACAAGCTTCTTTCCCGTCTTAATCTTGTACGAAACCCTTTTAACTGACGATCCGACAGCCTTAACCTTAAATGTAACCGCTTTATTGACTGAAAGCTTTGTAGCCGCTTTTCCGGTTAAGCTAATCTTAACTCCGCTTTCTGAAAGCGCCGCACTATTATTCGACAAATTCTGTCCTGTAGGAGGTGCGGTTACATTCTGAGACGGAGTCGTATTCCCTCCCTGATTTGGAGAATTAGTGTTTCCTCCTTGGTCCGGTACAGGCTGTGCGGTAACTGATACCTTTACCGACGCCTTAATTTCACTGTCGTATTTTGACGTTACCGTGATAACGGCTTCACCCGCGCCGACTGCCGTGATTACGGCATTTCCGCCATTCTTTGCAACTCTGGCGACCGAGCCGTCGGACGTAGAATATTCAACGTCCGGTTCAGTTGCATCAGAAGGTTTGACAATACATCCGATGTTACACGTATCGCCGCTTTTTAATGATATAACAGCGTCTGCCGCGTATTCTTTTCCGCTTCCGTCCGTAACAGCGACCGCCTTTACCGGCCTAACCACGTTCACCATACATTCCGCAGTCTTCTCACCGGAATCAGTCCTTGATGCTGTTACCATTAATGAACCCGGTTTCAAAGCCTCAATCGACACCTTTGAAGTGGAGTTATCTGAACCGGCCGTAAACTGGGCATCGCCGAGTTTAACTATATCATCCTTGTTAACTTTCCACTCAACTATGTCGGCTGACGCGGCGTTAAACGAAGCTGTGAGCTCTCCCGAAGCCTTGCCGTCGTCATCTATCACAAGTGTCAACTCACTCTTGTCAAGAGAAATCTCCCTTTCCGGAATTACCTTATATTCAATGGAGGCCGTCATGCCCAGATATGAATTGTACGCATACACAGTCGTTGAACCAACCGCTTTCGCCTCAGCCTCTCCGCTGTATGTGTCAACAGACACCACCGAAGTATCCGCCGAAAAATATGTAATACGGTCGGTCACACTCTCAGCGCCGCTATCGACAGATATCTTTCCCTTATAACCAACCTCAGCCTCAACCGCGCTTCCCTCAATCTTTTGCGCGTGTACCGGGGTCTGGACAGGCGCAATTTCAATACCGTTTAGCCTTGCGGTAACAATCTTGTCTGCAATATCATCTCCGTTAATCGCATCGTCGGTTCCCTCAAACAAATCTAACGATTTGACGCCGCGCGTATCAGGCTCCTCCTGCCCTGACGCATTAATCACATCCCCGGCTTTAATCTTATGCGAAGCGTCGTACGCAGCGTTGTTTAATGTGTCGTCATAAAACGACGCTTCCAGCGTACCGTATCCCTCTCCGTTATCCTTTACATCTACAACATATACAAGCTCAGTCTTGCTAGCTCCATAGAACTGACCTCCGCCCGCCGAGGTCTGGTCGTATGTCACGGCACGTTCCGCATCTACTGCGCTAAATGACTCGTCATTAAACCTGACAAACGTCGTATTGTCATAACCCGCCGTCTTATTTCCGGTGTATACCGCAACATAATACTGCCCTACAGGCAGGTCAATACTAAAGCTGTACTCTTCACCGTCCGGTGAAAATACCCAGTCCTTAAAATAATTTCCGCCGGCCGTAGTGATGCCCGCCGGAACAACTTTATCAAATCCCATCTTCTGCTTGACAGACGCCGCATTATTATACACGTCCTGCACAGTTGTACTCTCATAAAGCCAGTTACCTCTGCCCTCAACAGGCTCGGCCGTCTCAATTTCTCCAAGCACCTGCTTTAGCTGAATCTTGTCATCCTCGGCAAGTCCCGGTATAGGATTTCCGTCCCCGTCAAGGTCTTTTGTAACGCCAAAGTCGATAACAACTGATTTCTGCCAATCCGAAGTATCAACCGCTGCCCTTGCAGTATTTTCAGGCATATAAATGCCCGCCGTCATAACCGCCATTCCGGTCGTAAAAGCTGCTATTTTCTTTAATATTTTTTTACACATATATTTTCCCCCTGCATCCCTTAAAAATAATTAATACAATACTTCTCTTAAAACCGCTATGTTCATTATTTTAACATAAAAAGGCACGTTTTGACTAGTCCTAATTAGCACGCATCATAATTATCGCGCCTATTAATAGTTTTTCCATTTCATTGCCGGTATACCTCTTTATATACACTATTACAATCAAAACAAGAAAATAAATCATAAAGTTAAACTCGTTACGATACAAGCTATTTGCCAATCCGCTGATTTTTTGATATAATTAATTTCAAAATCGGATATATTATGAATTAAAGGCTCTAAAAGGAGATTCATATGAATTACAGCAGAAAAGCTACTTCTACAAGGCTAAAACAGTTAACATCGTCGCAGAGACGTATTATATCTAAAATAAATGTTTTTTCTTTCAGGATGCTGCTCGTTCTTTTTGTAGCGCTAGTCGTATGCGGAACAGCCGCAACATTTGGCGTAATGAAAGGAATTATTGACAATGCTCCGAGCATAGAGACCATCGACGTGTCGCCTGACGGATACTCGACAAAGATATACGATTCCTCCGGAAACATTACCCAGACCCTTGTTGGTCAGGATGCTAACAGAATCTATGTATCGCTGGAACAGATTCCCGTTTCAGTGCAGAATGCATTTATCGCCATTGAGGACGCCCGTTTCCACGAACATAACGGAATAGATATAAGGGGTATATTCAGGGCCGGCTATACAGCGCTTACAGAGTGGGATTTGAGTCAGGGCGCCAGTACAATCACGCAGCAGCTTATTAAAAACACAGTATTTGACGGCGGCTCGGAGAGCACGGACCTTGCCCGGATAAAGCGTAAAATTCAGGAGCAGTATCTCGCCGTTCAGCTTGAAGATATACTTGATAAAGACACAATACTGGAATACTATCTTAATACTATCAACCTCGGACAGAATACCCTTGGCGTTGAGGCGGCATCCCTTAGATATTTTGGCAAACATGTAAATGAGCTTACAATATCAGAAGCATCCGTTATTGCTGGAATAACCCAGAACCCTTCGCAGTACAATCCAATATCACACCCTGACGACAACAGGGAAAAACGCTCGATTGTATTGCAATACATGAACGAGCAGGGATTTATTGATGAAACCACATACAACGAGGCGCTGTCGGACGATGTATATACACGCATTGCAGAGTACAATGAAAGTTATTCATCATCTGACTCTAACTCCGTGTCGTCTTATTTTAACGACGCGCTGTTTGAGCAGGCATTAAATGATTTAAAGGAACAGCTTGGCTATACGGAGACGCAGGCATACAACGCCCTGTACAGAGGCGGCCTTTCAATATATTCGACACAGGACAGCGAAATACAGAAAATTTGCGACAAAATTATCGAAGAGCCGTCCTATTATCCCGCAAACACCGAGTACCAGCTGTCTTATCAGCTGACGGTAATCGATGAAAACGGCAAGGAAACCAACTATAACGAGCAGACGATGAAAGCATATTTTCTTAAAACGGAATCTTCGTTTGACATTTATTTTAAGGACAAAAAATCTGCCAAGCCATATATCAAAAAATATAAAAAACATATTTTGAAGCAGGGCGGGGAGGTTCTCGGCGAAAATATAAACTATATACTGCAGCCGCAGGTTTCATTCGTTTTGATGGACCAGAAAAGCGGACAGGTTCTGGCTCTGGTCGGCGGACGAGGAAGAAAGACAGGCTCAAGGACCCTAAACCGCGCCACCAATTCGCTCAGACAGCCCGGCTCCACATTTAAAATACTTTCAACATACCTGCCTGCGTTTGATACGGCAGGAATGACGCTGTCTACAACACAGGTTGATGAAAAATACTACTATCCCGGAACAAACAAACAGGTAAGAAACTGGAGCGGAGAGGTATACAAGGGCGTCACAACACTCCGGGAAGGAATTGTACATTCAATGAATGTAGTTACCGTAAAGACTCTCGAGCAGGTATCTCCAAAAACTGCGTTTGACTATCTTGTCAATCTCGGCATATCATCTATTGTCGACAGCCGCACATCTGAGGATGGAAAAATTTTCTCCGACATACAGCTGCCTATGGCGCTTGGCGGACTTACAGACGGAGTTTCAAACCTAGAGCTCACGGCCGCATATGCCTCGATTGCAAATAAGGGCGTGTACACGGAGCCTGTGCTTTATACAAAGATACTTGACCACGACGGAAACGTCCTTTTAGAAAAAACACCTGCTAAAAGACAGGTTTTCAAAGACTCGACCGCATTCTTACTTACGAGCGCGATGGAGGATGTTATTGACAGGGGAACAGGCACGCTTGCCAAGTTTACAGAGATAGACATGGCTCAGGCCGGAAAAACCGGAACAACGTCCAGCGACATAGATTTGTGGTTTGAGGGATTCACACCGTACTACACGGCAGGTATCTGGGGAGGCTGGGACCTCAACAAAGATCAGGATAACACTACTTATCACAAAATTCTATGGAAAACAATTATGGAAAAAGTCCACGAGAAAAAGGGACTGAAAAATGTTGCGTTCAAAGTGCCCGACTCGGTAAAACAGACGTCAATCTGCAGTACATGCGGCAAGCTTTCAGTAGACGCATGCAGCCCAACCGGAACACTCAGAACCGAATATTATGCAGTTGACAATATTCCAAAAGAATACTGTTCATGTCACTACACCGAGACGACCAAGGGCAATCTTACAAAGGCAAACAGATAATTAAAACTGATAATTGAAACAGATAATTGATAATTAACGGTTAGCTTTTTTCGAATGTCTTTTAACAGATTTCCGATTATGATTTTGCTTACCAGCAGCGCCCCCTGAATATTTTGGGGTGCTTTTTGTGTTATAATTTATCCTGCGCGGAGGAATTAAGCATTTTTTGCCAAATCCTATCAGGTCCGAACGGCCCGCGCCAAGCAGCGCTTCTTTTACAAGCTCATAGTTTTCCGGTCTTTTATATTGTATGAGCGCTCTCTGCATTGCTTTTTCATGCGGATTAACAGGTACATACACTCTCTCCATCGTAATAGGATTGAGCCCCGTATAGTACATGCATGTTGAGACAGTCGACGGTGTCGGATAAAAATCCTGAACCTGTTCCGGCATGTAACCCAAGTCTCTAATATATTCCGCAAGCATTATTGCGTCTTTAATCGTAGAACCCGGGTGCGAGGACATAAGATATGGCACAACAAACTGCTTTGCCCCAATCCTTTTGTCTATCCTCTCGAATTTCCTGCAGAATTCATTATAAACCTCATTTGACGGTTTTCCCATAAGCTGCAGCACGTTTGGAGATACATGTTCAGGCGCAACCCTAAGCTGTCCGCTAATATGGTACCTGACCAGCTCATTTAAAAAATCAGGGTTCTTATCCGCGAGCACGTAATCATATCTTATACCCGAACGCACGAACACTTTTTTCACTTTTGGAAGGTTCCTTATTTTTCTCAACAGCTCCACGTAATCCCTGTGGTCAGCTTTCATATTACCGCAAGGCTTAGGGAACAAACACTGCCTATCCCTGCACACTCCCTTTGAGAGCTGTTTTTTGCATGACGCCGACCTGAAGTTGGCCGTAGGCCCTCCTACGTCATGAATATAGCCCTTGAAATCAGGATGCTCCGTCATTCTCTTAGCCTCTCCCAAAATTGATTCGTGGCTTCTTGCCTGAATTATTCTTCCCTGATGAAATGTAAGCGCACAAAAGCTACAGCCTCCAAAGCATCCCCTGTTGCTAGTTATACTGAATTTTACTTCGTTTACCGCACTGACCCCGCCTGCCTTCTCGTATGACGGATGGTACGTGTACATATATTTATACGAATATACGTCGTCCATCTCCAAAGTTGTAAGCGGATATGCCAGTGGGTTCTGCACAACACATACGCCATGCGGATATTCTTCGGACATAACAGACGCAGTGAAAGGGTCTGTATTCCCGTATTGAATCCTGAAGCTTTCAGCGTAAGCTCTCTTATCCCTTCTTATAGTCTCAAATTTCGGCAGAAGCACGGCCTCCCTAGGAACATTAGACCTGTTTGTCCTGTACACGGTTCCTCTTACATATGTTATATCCGCCACATCAATTCCGGCGTCAAGCGCCTCGGCAAGCTCAAGCATGGAATGTTCACCCATGCCGTACATAAGTATATCGGCCGCAGAATCAAGCAGCACTGAGCGTTTTACCCTGTCGGACCAATAATCATAATGTCCCATTCTCCTAAGGCTCGCCTCGATTCCTCCTATAAGTATCGGTGTATTTTTATAAACGCGTCTTATTAGATTTCCGTACACTACTAACGCGTAATCCGGTCTTTTTCCTATACCCCCTCCGGGTGTATATGCGTCGGTATTCCTTCTTTTCTTTGCAACAGTATAGTGGTTGACCATAGAATCCATGTTTCCTGAAGAAACCAAAAAAGCGAGACGCGGTTCTCCAAATACCTGAATACTGTTTTCATCTTTCCAGTCCGGCTGCGCAATTATACCCACCTTATAACCGTGGGCCTCGAGAAGCCTTGTAATTATTGCCATTCCAAAGGAAGGATGATCGACATATGCGTCGCCGCACACGTACACGAAGTCGCACTGCCTCCATCCTTTCTCCAACATTTCCTCTCTGCTAACCGGAAGAAATCCACTCATCATTTACCCTTCTTTCCGCCAAATCGCTCCGTATCTTTATTGATGTGTTTCATAAATCTGTCCACACAATCACGATTATTTTTATCAAAATAATACTTATTTTACTTATCTTTTTACTTATCTTTTTTTACTTATCATTCTTTTCCTGCTCATTATTTCCCGCAAAAAATTCAAATACTTTCCGGGCTGAACCAATATTCATACTTTCCACTGCCGTAAGCTCGTCCACAGTCGCATTCTTTATTTTATCAATTGATTTGAAGTGCCTCATAAGGGATTTGCGCCTCACCGGTCCTATTCCATCTATGTCGTCCAAAATTGAGCGCACCTGTTCCTTACTCCTAAGCGATTTGTGGTACTCTATTGCAAATCTGTGCGTCTCGTCCTGAATTCTGGTCACAAGCCTGAAGCTCTCCGAACCCCTTTGCATCGGCACTTCGGTATTATTATAATAAAGTCCCCTCGTCCTGTGCTTATCATCCTTAACCATTCCGCACACGGGAATATCAAGGCCGAATTGTTCAAGCACCTCAAGCGCTATATTGACCTGACCCTTTCCACCGTCCATCAGAATCATATCGGGAAATACGGAAAATTTTCCCATAGCCATATCGGGATTTTTTTCTGCCTCCTCAAGCTCAGACAGTCCGTGGCTGAACCTCCTTGTCAGAACCTCCCTCATTGAGCTGTAATCATCAGGTCCCGTCACCGTTCGCAGCTTAAATTTCCTGTAATCGTGTTTCCTCGCCTTTCCATCCTCAAAGACTACCATTGAACCGACATTCTCAAAGCCGCTCGTATTAGATATATCATACGATTCAATGCGCCTTATTCCCGTAAGTCCAATTAACTCCGACAGTTCTTTCACTGCTCCCACAGTTCTCTCCTGTTCTCTCTTTATTCGCTCGCTGTCCTGTATGAGCACAAGGCTTGCATTTTTTCTGGCAAGCTCGACGAGCCTGCTTTTGTCTCCTTTTTTAGGCGTTTTTATATACACTTTCTGCCCGCGCTTTTTTCCGAGCCATTTCTCAATAACTCCCGCCTCCGCAATCCCGCACGGTATCATAAGCTCCCTCGGAATGAAAGGGCAGTCCGAATAATATTGTTTTATGAACGCTGTTATAACGCTCTCCTCGGTTTCATTGGCAACTCCTGTGAGATAATGGTGCTCCCGGCCTATCATTTTTCCTGAGCGTATAAAAAATACCTGCACTACGGCCTCGTCGTCCGCCGACGCCATAGCGATTACATCCCTGTCCTCATACGCGCTGTCAGTCGCCTTTTGTTTGCAGCTTATGCGTTTTATGAATTCAATTTTATCCCTAAGGGCCGCGGCATCCTCAAACCTGAGTTCCTCCGAGGCCTCTTCCATAGATTTCTTTAATTCTGATATTACGGCCGTTGAATTGCCGTCGAGCACGTCCAGCGCCTGCCTGTAATTCTTCATATATTCTTCCGTTGTTATGTATCCCTGACACGGAGCGCTGCACTGTCCGATATGGTAATATAGACAAGCCCTGCCATCCTTTTTACCTTCCATGCAGTTTTTACTGCATGTGCGCAGCCTGAAGTTCTTAACGAGAAAATCAAGGGTTTCCTTGAGAGCCCCCGCGCTTGTGTAGGGACCGTAGTATTTTGCCTTGTCCTTTCTCCTCGTGTGCGAAAAAAGAAGCCTGGGAAAAGGCTCGTTTACGGTTGCTCTTATATACGGATATCCCTTGTCATCCTTAAGCATTGTATTATATTTGGGCGAGTGTTCTTTTATGAGGTTACACTCAAGTACAAGCGCCTCAACCTCTGAATCTGTTATTATGTATTCAAAGCTTGATATCTGGCTTATCATTCGTTCAATCTTTGCGGTTACGTTTCTTCCCGGCTGAAAATACTGCCTGACCCTGTTTTTCAGGCTAACTGCCTTACCGACATATATAATATTGTCTTTCACGTCGTGCATAATATATACCCCGGGTTTTGCCGGAAGTTTCTTGAGTTCTTCCTCCAAATCAAACATAACACACCTCCAAACACGGCAAAAAATCAGTATTTATTATCATTTAAGTGTTAAAAAATTTTTCTATGACTTTCAAGACTCCGTTATCGTCGTTTGAGGACGTTATATAATCCGCCCTCTCCTTTACCGCATCGCAGGCATTGCCCATCGCAACGCCCAATCCCGCATATTCTATCATCGTAACATCGTTCATCCCGTCGCCGCAGCAAACTATGTCCTCCGACGTACAGTTTAGCTGCTGCGAAAGCTTCTCAAGCGCGGCCGCCTTATGCACGCCGTACGGAAGAACCTCTATAAAAAATTCCTCCGACATAAATACATTAAGTCTGCCACCCAGTTTTTTCTTTATTTCCGGCACCGCTCTCTCAAGCTTTTCCGGCTCACCGGTAAGAAGGCACTTGTTAAACGGCTTTTTAAAATAGACCGGAAAATCATCAACCTCTTTAAGCTTCATCCTGCATGCCACAGCATCATATTCCTGATATTTGTCAATGCCGTTCCCGCTCACAAGACAGTCGTCCTCATATCCTATTATTCCCAGTTCATATGCGCATGCAATGTTATATATCTCTTCAAGATATGACAGCTCAAGGGGATTGTCATATATAATACTCCCCGTCGCATAATTTATTATTCTGCCGCCGTTAAATGACATCACGTAGCTGCCGTATTTTACAAACCCAAGCTCCTGCGCTATATGCCTGACACCGAACTCAGAACGTCCCGAAGCTATAAGTACGTGTATTCCATTTTCCTGCAGATTTTTAATTTCCCTCACCGTCTCAGGCGTTATGTCTTTATTAGATGTCGTCAGAGTTCCGTCTATGTCAAGCGCAAGTATTTTATATTTTGTGTTCATATTTATATACTATTCCTGAGGACATGGCTCGTCGCCGCCCAGGTTAAATATCTCCATAAATTCTTTGCCTGTTATTGTTTCTTTTTCCTTTAAATGTGCCGCCAGCCTGTCAAGCGCATCCCTGTTATTTTTAAGAAGCTCTTTCGCCTTACCATAACATTTTGCGAGCAGTTCCTTAACCTCCACGTCAATCTCAGCCGCGGTTGCATCGCCGCAGTTGAGGGCGCTCCTTCCGTCAAGATATTTGCTCTCGACCGTCTCAAGACCCATAAGTCCAAATTTTTCGGACATACCGTACTGTGTAACCATCGCTCTTGCAATCGAAGTAGCTTTCTCAATATCGTTTGCAGCACCTGTCGTTACGGAGTCAAATACAATCTCCTCGGCAGCCCTTCCCGCCAAAAGCATTATGAGCCTCGTCTCGAGCTCATCTTTTTTCATAAGGTATTTTTCTTCCTCCGGCACCTGCATTACATAGCCGAGTGCTCCCATAGTTCTCGGAACAATCGTAATCTTTTGGACCGGCTCCGCTTTTTTCTCAAGAGCGGTTATGAGCGCATGGCCTACCTCATGGTATGCGACTACCATCTTTTCATCATCGCTTAGAATTCGGTCTTTCTTCTCCTTACCTGCTATTACAACCTCGACGGCCTCAAAAAGGTCTTTCTGGCTGACAGTTCTTCTTCCGTCGCGCGCCGCCATAATTGCAGCCTCGTTAATCATATTTGCGAGGTCCGAACCCACCGCCCCCGATGTCGCAAGAGCTATATCGTCAAGATCTACCGTATCGTCCATCAAAACATTTTTCGAGTGTACTTTCAAAACGTCGACCCTTCCCTTCAAGTCAGGCTTCTCAACAATAATTCTCCTGTCAAACCTTCCCGGCCTTAACAGAGCTTTGTCAAGCACTTCAGGTCTGTTTGTAGCCCCGAGTATTATTATTCCTTTAGATGAGTCGAATCCGTCCATCTCCGACAAAAGCTGGTTAAGCGTCTGCTCACGCTCGTCATTGCCTCCTCCATATCGCGAATCCCTGCTCTTTCCTATCGCGTCTATCTCGTCAATAAATATTATACACGGAGCCTGCTGCTGAGCCTGTTTAAACAAATCCCGCACCCTTGAAGCTCCCACTCCTACAAACATCTCCACAAAATCAGAACCTGATAATGAGAAAAACGGTACGTTCGCCTCCCCTGCAACCGCTTTCGCAAGCAGTGTTTTTCCCGTTCCGGGAGGGCCGACAAGCAGCGCCCCTTTCGGAAGCTTTGCCCCTATCTGCGTATATTTAGATGGATTATGGAGAAAATCAACAAGCTCATGCATTGATTCCTTTGCCTCTTCCTGTCCGGCCACATCCTTGAAAGTTACGCCCGTCTCTTTCTGGACATAAACTTTCGCATTGCTCTTACCTACGCCCATGATTCCTCCGCCGCTTCTCCCCACCATGCGGAACACCAGATAGAACATAAGACCAATTCCGAGCAGCGGAACAAGGTATACAACCAGAAAATCAAACACGCTTGTCTTAGTGTCCTGAATTTCCCTGGAATACGATACGCCCGCTCTGTTCAGCCTCTCTACAAGCGTGATATCATTTATCAGTCCCGTATAGTATATCTTTCCGTAATACGGCTTGCCGTCTATAGTCTTTGGCGTTATAAATATTGTCGTCGCAGTTATCTTTACACTGTCAACGGCGCGCTGGTCAAGCATATCCAGAAAGTCAGAATACTGAACTTCAACCCTTCTGCTATCCTGTATCTTATCGTTTAAAAACGATACCATAAGAAATGTTATCAGGGTGGCAAAGATGCAGACCATTATCATACTGCCGTTTGGTTTCCTGCCGTTATTTTTGTTATTGCCGCTATCGTTGTTGTTATTTATGTTATTACCGTTTCTGTTATTATAGCCGCCGTTGTTTCCGTTATTATCCATAACAATCCTCGCTTTACTTATATTAAAACTATATTATATATGCTGGAGGTAAATAAATCAACTTTTTTATTGATGCTTCATTGATACGCCGTCATGTGGATATCTACAGAAAAATATTCTTATATGCAGACACCTTATATATCTGCAAGAAACTGGAATATACGCAATTAGCATATTGCAACCGACATCATGATAACCAATATATTATAAAGGTATAGTTTAATATATTACTGCTGTAAACAGCATGCACATTGCCCCTACTTTTTTTTGATATATCCTGCGCATATCATCATCGCCCCCGCAAATATCGCAAAATCACCTATATTAAACGCTATCTTTTTAACCGGAGCTATCTCTATGCTAAAATAGTCGGTTACGCTGCCTTTTAAAAGCCGGTCGCTCTCATTTGACAGCGCCCCACCCAAAATCAGCGCAAGCCCCATTTTTACGGCTGCTCCCTTTTTCCTTGAAAATGCAAGCGCAAATAACACGGCCAGAACTATAAGAAGAGTATACGTAACTTTTCTTAATATACATGCGCTGTTTTCAAACATGTTCAAAAAAG
This sequence comes from uncultured Clostridia bacterium, assembly GCA_948472945.1. Taxonomy (GTDB): domain Bacteria; phylum Bacillota; class Clostridia; order Lachnospirales; family Lachnospiraceae; genus V9D3004. The sequence continues at coordinate 35,597 of CAOKVX010000003.1, read as the reverse complement.
CTCCCTTATTGTGGCTTTTTGTTATACAGACAATGCCGCCGAATATATATCTGTCGCGGGTATTCCAGTAATATCGTTCAATATAATTTTTTGCCAAAATATCTATCACTGCCACTAAAGCTAATACCACTATATAAATCATTCATTCACTCCTTTTTACCTTTAAGCATAGCAACTTTCTCAAGGCACTGCTCCGCAAGTTCCTTTTCACCAAATTTTTCATAGCACGATGCAAGTCTTAAGTAAGGTATCTCACCTGACGTTTTTATACTCAGTATGCTCTCTGCTTCGTTTGCGGCATTTAGAAACCAAATGCACGCCTCGTCATAGTTTTCACGGCTGAAATAGTATTCGCCGAGCTCGCAGCATGTCTCCGCACTCGGACTGCTTGCCGCATCTTTCGCTATTACCCTGAAAAAACTGTCGCTGTCACCCTTAATCCTGTAAGCCCTCTCTAGTATTACCATCGCCTCTTTTATCTCATCCATACTTCGTGCAGTGTCCGACAGCGTATCTTCAAACACCTTTACTGCCGATATGAAATCATCGTCTTTACCGGAAATATACAATTCCATAGCATACATGTGGTGAAGCCTTTTTGACAGCCTCATACCGTTGCCGTAATGCTTTATAAATACACCAAAGTCCCTTCCGGCATGGTTTGACACCGGCCTGTGTTCTATTTCAATATCGCTGTCATATATGACAGGTTCAAGCCTTACCATCTCATGTATAGGTTCGGTCCACTCAAATTTTCTTAATCTTTTGTATAACTTAGGCCTGTATTCCTTATCAAAATTATATGCAGTGCCGTAATCAAGCTGATTTTTATAATACATCTGGACTATATCTATCTCCGGAAGAAGCGCCTCCTTAAGAAGCCTGAATCTTTTTCTGTTTTCATCATCAAGCACCTCGTCCGCATCCGCAACATATATATAATCCATCGTGGCATGTGAAAACGATTCATTTCTCGCTGCGGCAAAATCATCAACCCACTCGAAATCATATACTTTGTCAGTATAACGTAATGCTATCTCCCTTGTACTGTCATTTGAACCGGTATCTACTATTATTATCTCATCCATTAGGTCTTTTATACTTTCTAGACATCTCTCAAGAACAAGTTCCTCATTTTTAACAATCATACATAAACTTATAGTAATCATCGCGGCGGCCTCCTTCCTATAACCTTAAAATTTTGTATCACAAGCTGTACATTTTTTCTTCCATTATACTCATTAACCTCCGGATAAAACGTGAGCGACACATCAATGTTATTTGCCCTGCCCTGCAGCATATTTTCTTTCTGGACGCCTCCGTATACAAGCTCTATCATATCAAGGAAATCCTCCGTTATATTAAATCCTATGCCGTATGTGACATTTCCCTCTCCGTCCACAAGCGTTAGTTTTAAAACATTACCGTTTTTCCCAAATATTCTTGCACTCCTCACCCCGGCATGCCTTACCGCAAAAAGAGGCTTCTTATTGCCGTTGCCGCATGGCTCAAGCATACCAAGCGCCTTCACTATGTTTTCCGTCATATGCCTGAACAATACCTCGGCGTCAACATATATCTTTGATACAAAGTCTTTTGCAGTCAGCATACAGCACTCATTTAGCCTTATCCTAAGTTCGCTGACATTTTCCTTTTTAAGGGTGATGCCTGCCGCCATTGCATGTCCGCCGTACCGCTCATACAGACAAGCGTGATTTGAAAGCTCGTCATACATATTATAATTTTGGATTGAGCGGCCGGAGCCCTTGCACATTCCGTCTTCAACCTCGGTAAATACAATAACCGGCTTACACAGCCTGTCCTTTATTCTCCCCGCAACAATACCCGCAATGCTTTCATGGCAGTCTTCAAGTATCATTACAATAACTTTATCGGACTCATACTCTGGCGAAGACGCAGTCAAAAGACCTCTCTCCGCCGCGGCCTCTGTCATGCTTTTGCGCTCGTCATTCAAATCCTTTAGCTTATATGCAAGATTTACCGCCTCAGCATCATCCTCACACATTAGAAGGTCAAAAGCAGTCTTCGCAGTCTCTATACGCCCGGCGGCATTAAAACATGGACCTATGACAAATCCGATATGATATGCGCCAATCACCCTTTCATCAAGTCCATTTACCGTCTTTATCGCTCTTATACCGACAGAGCTGCTTTTACCGATCAGTTTCAGTCCTTCCCTCACAATTATCCTATTCTCCCCTGTCAGTTCCATTATGTCGGCAACAGTAGCAATAGCGGCATATTCGAGCAGTATGTTCTTCTCTGATAAAGGTATACCCCTGATATCATAAATATATCCAATAAGTTTATATGCGACCCCTCCTCCGCAAAGTCCCTTGAATGGGTATGCGCAGTCCTCCTGCTTTGGGTTGCAGACGGCGTCGGCAGCAGGAATCCTGTATCTCCTTTCCCCGCAATCATCACTGTAAGGTATCTCATGATGGTCTGTTATGATAACCTTCATACTAAGACTTTTAGCATATTCTATCTCGTCATACGCGGCTATTCCGTTGTCACACGTTATAATATAATTAATTCCCCTGTTATATATTTCATCAATGATTCTTCTGTTAATACCATACCCTTCCGTCACCCTGTCAGGCGTGTATATCACAGGGTTTGCACCAATCATTTTAAGTCCCGTATACAAAATCATTCCCGAAAAAACACCGTCGCAGTCGTAGTCCGAAACTATGGCTATATAATCACCCCTGTCCGCCAGCTCCATAAGCATATCCGCCGCGCTCACAAGGTCTTTCATGACCGATGCATCCTGCAAATCTTTAAATCCTCCGCCCAAATACGCGTCAAAATCCTCCTCGCCGATACCTCTGTTAACCATCAGCTTTACAAGAAGCGGCGGTATGTTATATTTTGCGGACAATCCCGAAAAATCGGCCTGTTTGTTATGTAAAATCCATTCCTCGTTCATATATGTTTATTTTCCTTTATGTATAAAATTTGTCATCTGTTTTATACAAAAATACTAGCATTTTGAAATGGGTATGTCAAACTTCACCTAAAACTCATATCAGCGCGATATATTTGTGCGACAAATAACAGAAGTTTTCAACATCGACGCTATTGTATTCCGCGCAATTCGAGTATATAATAAAGCTTAAATAAAAATCGTACATCCTTATTATATTTACAGGAGGTCACACATATGAAGTGGACGCAGTATACGCTGAAAACCACAACCGAAGCAACCGATATGATTAGTTACACGCTCGGGGAGCTAGGGGTTGAGGGAATTGAAATTGAGGACAATATACCTCTCACCGATTCTGAGAAAGCTCAGATGTTTGTGGACATACTTCCCGAAACCGCTCCGGACAATGGGATTGCAACGGTCAGATTTTATAGGGAACCCGAGGAGAATCCTGAGGAGTTCATGCAGAAAGTCAATTCCGCGCTTAATGAACTTAGAAGCTTTATGGATATAGGCGAGGGGCTTATTGAGATATCTGAGACGGCTGATAAGGACTGGATGAACAACTGGAAAGAATTCTTCCACTCGTTCAGGGTGTCTAACCGGCTTGTAATCAAACCCGCATGGGAGGAAAATACGGATATTACGGATTCGTCCGAAAATGATATCGTTATAAATATCGACCCCGGCGCCGCGTTTGGGACCGGCTCGCATGAGACTACCCGCCTGTGCATGCTCGCGCTTGAAAAATATATTAAATCAGGATATAACATTCTTGACGTTGGCTGCGGCAGCGGTATTCTGTCAATTGCCTCAATAAAATACGGCGCGGCGCACGCGCTTGGAATTGAGATTGACGAACATGCGATACCCTCGACGATAGACAACAGGGAAATTAATGGAATTGACGGGGAGCAGTTTGAAATATTATGTGGGAATATTATCGATGATACCGACCTGCAGAAAGAAACCGGCTTTGAGAAATATGACATAGCCGTGGCAAATATTCTTGCAAACGTGATTATACCCCTCTCCGCAGAGATTGGACAGCATATTAAAAAGGGAGGCTTATTCATTTCTTCGGGTATTATAGACACGGCTGCTGAAAGCGTTCGGGAAGCAATTGCAGACGGCGGTTTTGAAATTATTGACACAACAACCTTGGGAGACTGGTATTGTTTCGCGGCCAGAAAAAAATGACCGTCAAATCTTTGATATAATATAGCGTAAATGATTATTTTATTCATGAGAACACTATCTGAACAGGTAAGAACTTGGTGCCGTTGAGCTAATCCGTGCGTTCGTTGAACCAAATAATCATTTACTCTTATTTAACTCGTTATTATTTAGCGTACGCATATATATTTCATGCATCTGCGGCAGTTTCCTTTTTATTGAGACAGGTTTAAAATCAGAGTCAACAAAACAATGTGCGCTTGTGCCTGTTACCCGCAGTTCAGTGTGCGCATCATCCCATATCTCATAACAGAGCTTCATCCTTACGCCGTTGTAATACGTAAGCCTCGTAATAATACTTACTTTTTCTCCGAACCTGCACGGAATCTTGTACTCACAGCCCACGGACAAAACCGGTATCATAATGCCATTCTCTTCTATCTTCTCATAAGGATATCCAAGACAGTTTAATAAATACGTCCTTGCCTCCTCAAACCATCTTATGTAGTTAGAGTGATGGACTACTTTCATCATATCAGTCTCGTAGTAATTAACTTCTCTGATAAATACAAAATCTTTTTTTTCATCCAAGCACTGAACATCCTGTTCTATATTACGTTTCATACTTTCCTCCATATCAAACTGACATATTTCCACTTCAAGTTACTGTTATTCAAGACTATATATTATCACTCAATCCGCCATATTTCATATCATATTAATATAACTGCCATGCCATTTTATTATCACACCGCTTTAACATGACAATATAACTGCCATGCCGTATTATTATCATGCCGCTAAAATGCCAAAATATCAGCCTGCCATATTCTCTGTGTCCGGCCTGTCTATCACAATCTTTCCGTCCCTTACCTCAAGCTTAACCTTATTTCCGGCAACGCCTATCTCCTCAAGCAGCTCTTTCGGAATCTGAATCCTTCCGGCGCGGTCAAGCACCGCGTATTCCTCCTGAGTCTCAATACTGCTCCAGTCAAGCGACATATCCTTGAGTTTATTAATATAATCCTCCTTGATAATACGTTCGCTGCTTGTCTTCCCATCGCGGATTGATACGACTCTGTTAACTTTCTTGGCGAGAGTCTTATCATGTGTTACTATAACTATTGTTACCCCGAGCTGTTCATTTAATTCCCTGAACATATCAAGTATATAATCCGCAGTATTGCGGTCGACCGAACCCGTGGGTTCGTCCGCAAGGAGCAGCTTAGGATTGTTGGCTAGTGCAATCGCTATTGCAATTCTCTGCTGTTCACCGCCGGAAAGCTGGCTGAGCCTGTTATTCTTTCGATGACTCAAGCCCACAAGTTCAAGAAGCTGTGTCGCGCGCTCTTTTCTCGACGACTCGCCTGAAAATAACATAGGTGTCATTATATTTTCCCATGCCGTTAAGTAAGGTAGGAGGTTTCTCGCATTGTTCTGCCACACAAAACCGACCGTATTCTTCTTATAATCAACTAACTGCTTTTCAGTCATGCGGAAAAGATTTTTGCCGTCCACGTACAATTTGCCGGCGCTGGGCCTGTCAAGCCCTCCTATCATATTAAGAAAGGTTGATTTGCCGCTGCCGCTGTTTCCGATTATAGCCATCAGCTCCTTTTTCTCAACCTCAAGGTCAAGCCCCTGCAGTGCAAGGACCTCCAAATCCTTAGTCTTATATATCTTGACAAGATTGTCGCATACAATCATCATATCAGAATCCGATGCGGAGTTATCATAATTATCTATATCTTTATTTTTCGAATTTCTCAACAATTCTTCCATCCTCCAATTCATATATACATTCCGCCGCTTCCATAAGACCAGTGTCGTGCGTCGTCATGACAATCGTAACTCCCTCATTTTCAACAAGATTCCTAAATATCCTGACAACCTGTATTCCTGTATTTGTATCAAGCTCCGCCGTCGGTTCGTCAGCAAATATAACCTCGGGACTGTGCGCTATCGCCCTTGCAATTGCAACCCTCTGCTGTTCTCCGCCCGAAAGCTCATGCGGCATATGCTTTACCCTCCTGCCAAGCCCAACCATTTCAAGACATTTCATAGTCCTCTCTTTTTTATTTCCTTTCCAGCCTGCAAGCCTAAGCGCAAACTCAACATTTTCGTATGCGTTCATCATTGGAATCAGCGCAACCGACTGAAAAATAAATCCGATTTTCTCTTTCCGTATTCTCTCTCTCATATGCTCTGAAAGAGACGCGATATTCTGTTTCTTAAAAAGAACTTCGCCTGATTTCGGATAGTCAAGCCCTCCGAGAATATTCATAAGCGTAGTTTTTCCGGAACCCGAACGGCCCCTCAATATAGTCAGCTTGTTTTTCGGTACGTCTATACTGATATCTTTAAGAGCAATGAATTCCCCCTCCGGGACAGGGAAACTCTTAACAACATTTTTTGTCTGAATTATCATTCCCATCGGCTTAATCCTCCCCAAGCTTTAACGCCTGTGATATCTTGATTCTGGAAATGAGAAGCCCAAGTATCACCATGCATATACATATTACTGCGCCTATGACTCCAAACAGCCTTATCATGTCTATCTGTTTCCTTACGACAACAAGCGGCACAACCTGTTCAGAGGCAGAATAGCATATCTGTACTATTGGGACAAAGAACGCCGAAGCTGCCATTCCGAGCGCTGCGCCTATACCAACAGATATTCCCGAACTAAATATCTGTTCATTTATCAGCATCTGTATAATTCCGCTTTTTCTCATACCCATTGCCCTGAACACGCCGAACAGAAGCTCCCTCTGCCTAATTGACAATATCCAGTATATGAGGAAACCTACGCAGCAAAGTATAAGCACAACTATAAAACTCATTGTCAAAATACCGTTAGTTCCCTGAAAAAGCGTATCATTCCTGACGCTTATTTTCTCTGCTGCAGAATCCCTGAATATAGTAAACTCCGTTCCCGTCTCCTCGGCATACTCATATATCGCCTTTGACGAACCATTCAGCCGAAGCCATAGCTGGTATGGGCGTATACCCAAAAGTTCCTGTACTGACGACAGGTTGCTTAATATAAGATAGTTCTCCTGTTTATCAAGTACACCGTCCTCATTTACCATATATGTTTCAGGTGAATATGACGGCCAGTATTCTACAAATCCATATACAATAACATTCACAACTTTGCCGTCGGCAGTAGTATATTCAAATGAATCCCCGACGTCAAAGCCCATCTTAGTATGGAAATTCATAGACAGAATTACCGCATCCGCCCTTGTCGACAGTACATTCAAATAAGTGTTAATATGCTCAGGCAGCAGCGTGTCCTTGAAATTAACCGTCTCGCCAAATTCCTTCGTATTGACGGCCATAATCTCCGCCTGAACATTTTCTGTATCACGCGAAGTCTTTTTTACTTCCACCGCCTCTTTGTACACTCTAGCTATTGATTCTACGCCTTCAATATTGAGAAATCTTGTGCTGTCAGGCTCGGTATAAACAAGCTCAGGCAGTTCCGTTTTCTCCTCGTCACCGCCTATATTGGCGCTCATCTTCAATCCTTCTATATATGCCGAATTATCCTCCCATACCTCCTGAAGCACAACGTCGGCGCCGTTTGCATAATCAATGGAATCTCCGGCATTTGACAGTATCGTCCTCGCAAATGTCGCGTTATATATCCCAAGCGCAACAGTGAGTATAAGGAACACCATCATAAACTTCTGCTTTACACCATTCCTAATTATATTTAAAAATGACGCAAACATTGCAGGCCTCCAGAACCTTACGCCCAAAGCATAAACAATACGCACTATCAGCGGCTGTATTCTCAGCGCGACAAGCCCCCCGCTTATAATAAACAGCGACGCGCACAGACACAGCATCGGGTCAATCTGTTCCCCGGAGAGCATGTCTGCCATTATGACGTCCTTTCTCTCGTTAAGCGAGTAAAGCCCGTAAAGCGACACTGCAAACATAATCACGTCAAGGTAAACCCTCTGCCATAAAGATTTGCCGCGTTTGTTCTTTCTGTGCTTTATATTGACAATCGAAACATTAGAGTCTAACACTACCGGCAGAACCATCACAGCTATAGATATAAATGATGCGCCCAGGCAATACAGCAGCACTCTTATGTCAGGAATTATTCTAAGCGAACTTCTGTGAACAAATTCCAGAAAACCGTTCGCCGAACCGAGCACGGTACACATAAATATACCAAGCGGAACGCCGACGGTTATGCTTATCGCAGTCAGGATTACCGACTGCAGTAAATATATTGTTATAATCTGTTTTTTACTTGAGCCCCTGCTCTTTAGAAGTGCAATCTCATTTTGCTCCAGGTCAAGCATTTGTCTCGATATCATAAATATAAATGCGCACAGCAGCACAAAAACCGGAACCTGCAGCACAAGCAGCGTTGTCTGGCTCTTCTGTTCGGATAATCTGAAATTCTGTAGTATAGGCAGATATTGTTCACCTGTCACTCTGGCATTCTTCATATTATACTTGCTGCCTATCTCCTCAGTATGTCTTATTATGCCGTCTACATGCGAGTGTATAATTTTAGAATAATCAAAAAACAGATACCAAAGCGCATCAATCTCTAACGAAGGATTATCAAGATTAACAAAATGCCTCTCAAACAGGTCAAATGATATAAAACACTCCGATTCATATTCTGATGGATTTTTAATCCAATACTCATCTTTCTGCTCGCTGTTGCTGAAAACACCGACAATCTTTACTTTAAGCGGATTGCCCGACGCATCATTCTTATCTTTAAATTCAACAATTTCATCTATTATGTAATTACAGCTGATGAACATATTCTGACTGACGACCGCCTCATATACTCCGTCAACCGTCTCATTGTTGTACATTCTGCCTGCAACTATGTCAATATGGTCCTCAAGACCGCTTAGCGCCGCAACCTTTATCGAATGGCTGCCCATATTGTCTTTTCTCTGCAAAACTGAGACAGCCGAGCCTTTCGGTGTCGACAAATAGCGCACACATTCCGTCTGAGTCAGTCCTATAGTATCTGAAACATTCTCTGCAAGGCTCTTCATCTCGATGAACGCCTCCGCACCTGATTTTCCTCTTGATACTGAGCTTTCCATCAAAAGGTACGCCGGATATTTTCCTTCAGTCGCAATATAATCGCTGAACTGCTTAGTAAGCATCCTCTGAAGCGATGCGCCCTTGTACATAGGATTGCTGCAGGCAATTGCTATCAACAAGATATTTCCTATGAGCAGGCACACAACCATCCATTTTTTATGTATAAGCTTCTGCATCATAAATCTGAACATAATACAACAACCCGCCCTTCTATTTAAAACGTACCAGTGTGTCTCCCTCGGCTACGCCGTCACAGACACGGTAGTAATCATTATTTTTATCTACTACATTTATATAACTCTTGTATATGGTTTCCTTATCCTTTATATAAACAAATTCGATATCTTCCACATATGCCCCTCCGCCTGACTTTTCCGTCATAACGGCGTCAACCGGTACTTTAATGGCGTCCTCAATGTACACACCGTCGTAGCGCACCTTAATCGGATTACTCCAGTTGACTCCCTTGGGCTCATCTATTATATAAACTTCCGTATTGCCGGCATAGTATCTTGCCCCAAGTATATTCGGGGCGGCCGCCACCTTGCCCTGCATAGTGACATCGCTCTCACCGTTCATCCCTTCAACTATGATAGCAACCTCGGAACCATATTTGAGGCCGCTCAGCTCCTCCCTCGGCGGAATTGTAATATGATATTTCTCTTTACCTGATAAAGTTACCATGCAGTCGCCTTTTACATATCCGGTTTCCTTTTCGTTTAAAGCCACCACGTACCCGTCATGCGTTGCAACGACAGATGTTATCGAGTTACATCTGATAGTTTCATTGAGTTCCTGTCTGGCCTGTACAACCGACTCCCTTGTCTCTGCAAATTTGTCCAGCGTAATCTTTAATTTTTTTATTTGAAGCTCTTTTATTTCACGTTCTTTTTTTCCCCTCAGCTTCTTTAATTCATATTCTGCCATATTAATTTCAGCCCTTTTTGCATCGTACTCCGCCTGATATTCATTTTCCATGCGCTCCACATCACGCGTAAGCTCCGTCATGTCAACTTCATTATATACGGCGTTGTAAGTTACTAGGACGTCTCCTTTTTTAACCTTATCGCCTACACCCACAAGAAATTTTACATTGTCAGCCTCGTTTGTCTCCATGCTCTCATAATATAAATCCTCATAAACTATCTCGCCAATTTCGGATATACTCTTCCTAAACTCACCCTTTTCAACCTTATACTCGCGCTGGACGCTCTCTTTCTCATCCTTATTGAGCACCTTACCCGCAAGGGCGTCATGGTAAAGATACTCAAATTCCCCGGCAGAATCGGAAGATTCCTTTTCTTTATTTTGTCCGCAGGCGGCCACGGCAGGAAGAGAGATACATAATACTGCAACACATAATAATTTACGGCTTAACATATACGTCATCCCCCTCCTTAAGTCCGCTCATAACCTCAACATATGTAGAACTAACGATTCCTTTTTCGATTTCCGTCATGACTTTTCTTCCGTTATCATTTTTATATACATAGCTTTTCTCATTCTCGATATACACTGCGCCTACCGGAAGAATCAACACATTATGACTGCTCTGTGATTCCACGCGCAAATCTACATACGTGCCCAGTCCCAGCTTAACTCCTGTGTCCTTAAAATCAAAATACGAATATACCTTTATTTCTGAATCAAGCATATCTTTAATATCCTCGGTGTCATATGGACGCATTTCAACATCATATTCATTGCCGTTATATGTTATGTAGCATCTTTTAGCCGCAGAATATGTTTTGTTATTGATAAAATCACTGCGTACATGCAGGCGTTCTTCGTCAGACACGGCGATGGCGAATTCACCCTTTGACGCCATATCTCCGCTTTTTTTCCTTATAAAACTGACAACCCCATCAATTGTTGAATATATGTAGTAGTCCTCAATGTCGACATCTATGGACTCTCTTTTTCTTTCAAGCTCAGCGAGTTCAATCTGCTGCATCTCTTTTCGGTTAGCCAGATTCTGCTCTGCAATGTTTATATCAGCCTGCTTAATCTGAAGCTCACGCTCCGTCTCCTTTTTCTCTTTCCCGGCAGTCTTTTTAACCTTGTCCTGAAGCAGTTCTTTCTCAAGCTTAAGAATCTTTATGTCATACTCAAGCTCAAGATTTTCGACGGCATGGCTCTTTTTAACAGAAGTAATTTCATTGTTTATATCGCGCTGCATAGTATTGTCTATTCCGCCGGCAAGAACCGCAAGCTTGTCTCCTTTTTTTACCGTATCGCCCTCTTTTACAAAGACGGTATCAACAAAGCCTTCCCTGTCAAATGAAAGCTCCTCGGTGTACGGAATAATTTCCGCTTTCAATATTTCAGTATTATCAATATCCCCAATCTCTGCCTTTACCGTATTATTTACAGACATAACCGGCTCCAAAAGTTCAGGCGCCGACGCAGTCCGGTTTTCACTGCCGCAAGCAGTCAGCAGAATACATATGCAAAGGCACGTAAAAGCATGTATCTTTTTTCTCATACCAGTTCTTTCTCATTTCCTTTCTAATATATAAACCGGTGCGTCTGCACCAGTGTAATGTACAATTCAATTTCAGTAAACTACACCGAATGAACTTTCAATCTTTAGGGTGTCTCGACAAAGCTATACTAGCTATACTATCTCACAATTACAGAGTCTCCCTCCTGCAGTCCGCTTATTATTTCAGTCCTGTTATTTGCAGTCAATCCGGTCTGAACCTTGACAGGCTCTTTAAAACCGTTTCCGTCATCCTTATATACAATAGTATCTTCACCCATTGTCGTAATTGCAGTATCCGGAAGAAACAACACATTTTTCCTCTCATTTATTACATACCTTGCATATGCCGTTGCTCCGTCCTGAATCTCGTCCGGCACGGCGTCAAGCATAAAATAAACTGTCTCATTATCCTTATATTTTATTGTAGTGCCGTATGTATTGTTATCACAGATAACATCTATCCGCCCGCCTTCCTCAAGCTGTATATCAACAGGATTAACTGCCCCTGTAAATCTTGGCTTTGATCCGTCGGATATAAGAAGCAGTCTGTTATTATTATCTTTTTCTTTTCCATATGACGTAGGTCCCCGCCAGTCTCCAAATCTGCTGTCGATATCCAGCAGCGTAGTGTTTAACAGTGTGACCTTTCCGTCAATTTCAGCCCTTATTTTAAATGACTCACTGTCCGCCTCAGATTGCTGCAGCCTCATCCTTAGAAGTTCAAGATCAGATTGATATCCGCTTATCTGGGCGTTATATCTTTCCTCAATGGCTTTAATTGAAGTTTTGTCATTTAAAACTATCTTCTGCTTTTCTATCTCAAGTTTTTTATTTTTTTCCTCCTGCCTTATTTGTGTTTCTTTTACATTTATCTGATACTTATAGTCTTCAATCTGCCCGTCAAGCTCCTCGTCGCTGAACGTGAGAAGTACGTCTCCCTTTTTTACTTTATCGCCCTTTTTTACATATATATCCTTAACTATATCCCATGCGCCAAGAACAACCTCCTGAGTGTTCGACTGCGTGTACTTGCATGTTATCCTTTTGTAATCGCACACGTCGCCGCGCTGCACCGTAACCATACTAAACTCTCTTTTTTCATACTCTTTCACGAGTGTGGCAGTCTCAAAAATCTCTTCCTCCGGAAACAAACTGCAGCCTGTAAAAAGCATGGACGTCAACGTAAGCATACCGAACATTATCGCATTATGTCTGTTCTTCATCATACTGTCCTTTCATGTTTTTCTGATATTAATCAAACTATCTAATATTAACTAAAATTAATCAATTATTCACAAGCAATTGTGTACCAAATGTCATTAAACTGCTAATAAACTTATTATATTATATTTGACTGACGTTAACAACTGTAATATTTGGACCGGAGTACGACTCTTTGTGCCCAAACGTAAAAGACTGCACGCCTATTACAATAATAAGCGTTGCAGCCTTTTACCCCATTAGATAGGATTACTATTATAACACCATATGTTGTCACTTTACTTTTATGCGCCTTACTCTCGAATAAGATGTATATGAAATCTGCGAACCCTGTTTCATATATGCCCTCACTTTAAAATAATAAACAAATCCAGTACCGGCCTTATTTACCTTTGAAATACGTTTAAACTCTTTCCAAAGAAATACCGACAACTATTATTTATTATGGAGTTATTATATCACAAAAAAACATCTTACGCCACCTTTATTTATAAGTCTTTTATTGATTTACCACATTCTTGCCCTTTCTATTATTTCATACGCGGTTTAAAAATTATTGACGCTATATATCCTATAACAAGCGCAGCCGATATTCCCACTGCCGATGCCTTAAGGCCCCCGCTGAAAATACCTATAAATCCTTTTGACTGTATTTCTTCCTTAACTCCCTCAAACAATGTATTTCCGAATCCAAGCAGCGGAACTGTAGCGCCCGCGCCCGCCCACTCGCTAAACGGCTTGTATATTCCGACTGCCCCAAGTACCACGCCCGTACACACAAGTACTACCATAACATTGCCCGGCTGAATTTTGCTGACATCAAGAACTATCTGTACAATACTGCAGATTATTCCCCCAATTATAAATGCAAGTATATAATCCATTTTATTTACCACCTTTCAAAATAATAGCGTGTGCTATCGCAGGAATAGTGTTGCCTTCATGCAGGCTGACTGTGGATAGAAGCGCGCCGGTAGGCACAAATAAAACCTTTTTCCATTCCCCTCTTCTTAACCTGCCCAAAATAAGACCACAAAGCGTTATTGCCGAACATCCGCATCCGCTTCCTCCGGAATGTGCATCCTGTGAGTTTAAATTATATATCTCTACTCCGCAGTCCATATACCGTTCGGTAATATCAACCCCCGAGTGCAGCAGCATATCATTAAGTATTTTTCCGCCGACCACTCCAAGGTCTCCCGTTATAATGCAGTCATAGTCGGATGCAACAAATTCATTTTCTTTCAGGTTTGCCATAATAACTGAGTACGCCGCTGGAGCCATTGCGGCGCCCATATTATTGGAATCTTTTACTCCATAATCTTCAATTTTCCCTATTGTAATTCCCTCAATAAATATAGGGGTTTCATTTGAATTATCATCTTTTGAAGATATCACTACAGCGCCGCTGCCGGTAACAGTAGTTGTCGCTGAAAGCGGACGCTGATTACCATACCCCAGAGGAAACCTAAACTGTTTTTCCGCAGTGGCAAAATGACTTGATGTCATCGCTATTACATTATCTGAAAATCCCGCGCTTACTATCATACTTGCAACTGCAATAGATTCCCCCATAGTTGAACATGCACCGAATACACCAAGAAACGGAAACTGCAGCTGTGATATTCCAAAAGATGTCGCCATCAACTGTCCAAGCAAATCACCTGCAACAATACCGCCGATATCATTTGTTCCGACCCCGCTCTTTGATATCGCCTTTTTTACAGCTTCAGTCTGCATCCTGCTTTCCGCCTGCTCCCAGTTTTTCCCTGAAAACATATCATCATCCGTCGTAACATCAAAATACGCCCCAAGCGGTCCCTCGGATTCTTTTTTTCCTGCAACTGACGCCCATGATTTTATTAGCGGTTTATTTTTAAACATTATACTCTGCTTCATGTTTATTTCCCTCTTTAAATGAAATTAGAAAACAATATAAATTTTTGTCAGTAAATACTATCTCCAAAATACATAAAGATTATTCCAATATTCTAATGAAGCGATTCCATCAACTTTCCCTTAAAACCAATGTAAAGTGAGTACCACGCGACAGACTTGCAATAGCTTGTTAAGAACAATAAAATAAAAACGGTAACCACCGTTTTTATCCGACAGTTACCGTCATATTAATATTAACTTATATTAAATTGTCTCCTATTAAATTTTAAATTGTTTCATTAAAAGCAAAAATTTAATTTAATATATTTAACAGTTTAAAACTCAACTTCTACTTTAGCAATGATTATTTAATCTTTGCCCTCTTTGACTGTCCTTTGCCCTTGAATGTCTTCTTGTAAGCAGCAACTTTCTTCTTAGGCACCTTGATAGTAAGTTTTGAAGCCGTTCCTTTAAAAGCCTTTGAGCCAACCGATTTGACTACGGAAGACTTAACCGTAATTTTCTTGAGCGCCTTACAGTTATAAAAAGCTTTTGCGCCAACCTTATTTACATTAGGTCCGATTGTAACGGAAGACAGCTTCTTACAGTTCTTAAAAGCATTAGCCGCAACAGATGTCACCTTATATGATTTTCCATCAACCGTTACAGTCGCCGGAATCTTTGCCGACTTTTCCGTCTTCTTAACAGGGCCCGTAACTGTTGCCGTACCGTTTGCCGCTATCTTGTAATTAAGCTTTCCTACTTTGTACGCCTTGCTGTAATCAGGAGCCGCCGTTGTGGTCGCCGGAGGAGCCGGTGTTGAAGATGCAGGAGGCGTAACCTGTGGAACCGGTGTAGGGTTAACAGCAAGTTCAGTATCCTTTGTGAATTTCCAAGCCGCCACATCATAATCCGTACCTCTGAATACAAAGTATACGTCATGTACGCCCGTTACCTTAGTCTTCAAATCAGTTGAAATTGTCTCAAATGAATCAAAGCCTCCGGTACTTTTAACCGACAATGTTCCAACAAGGTTAGATGCCTTTGTAGGGTCGTCTATATACATTTCAATTGCCGCATTGTCCGTCTCCGAAGCAACTGTAGCCTCAAATTTCTTAGTTCCGTAATCTCCAAAGTCTACACCCTGAATCTTAGTCCAGTCACCTGTGTCAATCTCATCAAGAACCATAGGTGAAAGTCCGTCAACTACCCTTGAATCAGACCTTCTTGAGCAAACGCCCGCACTATAAGATGTAGTTGTCGCATTAATTTCAACAGCGTTTCCTTTATTATCAGTGTAAGGATTGAAGTTTTCAATCTGATCTGCTCCCTCATATGACGGTTCGATTGAAATCTCATCCGTTTCAGCATTTACATTAATCTCATCCACATGCAGGTTACGGTACTGTTTGTTAATCCTGTGAATCGAGTTATTCAGCACTGTGGAATGATAGAAAATATAATCTTTTCCCTTAAACGACTGCATATGGTGATGATTGTTGTATGATTCTCCATATATTGTACTTGGATTGTTCAGTATTGTTCCAAGAAAATGATGGTACACGCCGTTTTCATCAGTATATTGGTCACCATTTTCCGCAGCAGGGTCAAATGCTATGTCCATCGGGTCTGAGCTCACATAAACGGCAATGCTTCCCGATTTCACCCAAGGATCACCTCCCGGAACACTAAAATTGACACAGTATGAATAATAGTACTTTCCATTAAACTGATTAATCTCACTGTCCTCAAACAGGTAATACGTATCCATCTCCTGAGGCAGCCCGTCAGCATACACCTCACCGTTCTCATCAAATCCAAGCTTACATACTCTGCCTGTCTTAGGATGTGCTATTCCGTCAGGATGCTTATTTGGTTCATTTCCTTCATTCCATACTCCTCCGCCAAAATAAATATATGCGTCTCCTTTGGAATCCCTAAGTACGGCAGGGTCAAAACACCACTTTACACCATTACATCCCGGTGAACTCGACGTAAACAGCGCAGTATTCATCGGTGAACGCCACGGACCTGTAGGAGAGTCGCTCATAACATATCCCACAGCGCCGCTGTTAGTATGAAATAAATAATACTCTAATTCCCCATCTCCGTCTCCGTCATATGCAAGACCGGATGGCGCCCATGCCTTAACTGCCCATCCTGCTTTCACCTTGTTGTCAGAATCTGAAACCTCATTGGTAAGATTCTGTGTATCCATGAAACCTTCATCAGTCCAGTTAACCATATCTGACGTGGAAAGGATTGTGAGCGAGTGGTTATCATAACCGTTCTGCCGAATAACACCGTTTTCATACGAAAATCCCTCCGTCGTTCCATATACATACAGCTTTCCGTCAACTTCAGAATTGTCAATAGCCGTAGGGTCGGCTATAAAGTTAAAGTTAGTCAGCATACTCTCGACATCATGCGCAACACCGTCCTCGGTCGTGTATTTTACAGGCTGTGTAAGCGTAAGCACATCAGCGTCCCAGGCCTGTTCATTTTCCGACTTAAACGGTCTGTCATCCTTTTGGTCAAAAATGGTTACTCCCGCCTCCTGAAGCGATTTGCTTGCTCCATTTTGGTAAGCTACGATGCCGCCTTTCCATCCAAGGGTATAATCATTGGCGTATGAATAATCGCCCGGCGTATATGCTTTGCCAATATTTCCGGGTATAACCGAAGCAATCATGGCTAGTACAAGAGTCGCCGCCCCTATAGTTTTTACTTTCTTCCTCATGTAAGTCCCTCCTCATACTGTCAGCTTTAAAAGCATCTTTTTTATGTATTATCAGAATATCATATGCCTGTGTCAAAATCAAGGTTATCGCTGCAATTAACAAATGTTTTCTTTATATTTTACATGCGTATACAATACATCCAATTCTTTTTATAATATTTATTTTTTACGTACTATTATTACCTGCTTAGCGGTCATATAAGTATCTGAAAAGTTTACATGCTTCAGACGTTCGTCATTTATCGTCATAGCCGCCACCGCCACATCTGCCGTCTTTCTCTCCACTGAAGCTATAAGAGAATCAAAAGCGGTATGTTTTATCTGCAGTTTCATATCAAGTTCATCACATATTGCTTTCATAATATCTATATCAATTCCAACAATCGTACCGTCGTCCAACATACTCTCATATGGCGGGAACTCCGCATTAGTTACCATCAGCAGTGTCCCTCCTTCATAATCCGTTCCATTCTGCCCATCATATGCCGATTCATTCTCACCTTCTTGCAGCCATGACTCTGTAATTCTGTCAATTATCCCGTTAGACTTTAACTTTGCAAGCGCGGCGTTTATCTTACTCAACAATTCCGTATTATCTTTACCAACGGCAATACCATACGCTTCGTCTGCGTAGGGTTCTTCTAATATGGTCAAATCTTCAAATTCTCTTACAAACACTTTTGCCGGCTCATCGTCCAGCATAACAGCGTCCACTTTTCCGTCCCGAAGCGCCAGCACTGCGTCATAACCTCTGTTAAACCGCTGTACATCCGCACCTTTTACATCGGTCGCGTATACATCCCCCGTAGTTTTTAACTGGACTCCTATTGTCTTCCCCTCCAAATCAGCCGGTTTATGTACTGTATTTTCAGGCACATCATTGCATCCGCATATTAATAACATAAGAAAAGCCGCCGTTAAAAGTATTTTTTTCATATTCTCTATATTTTCTCCTTTCCGTCAACAATCCGGTCACGCCCACTATTCTTACCAATATACAGATTAATATCCGCCTTGCGGATTCTTTCTTCGTACGGTGAAGAATTATCATCTGCGTACACCCCAAATGTCATCGTAACTTTCATTTTGTTTCCATTGTATTCAAAATCATATTTCCTTATCTTTTCCTGTATTTGACGCACATTCTGCATGGCAGTATTATAACCTGTCGTATATACCAGTAGAAATTCCTCGCCGCCCCAACGGCCTGCAAATCCATAATCCCTAATATTATCGCAGATGAGTCGCGATATATTTACCAAAACATAATCACCTGCATCATGCCCGTAATTATCGTTAATTTTCTTAAAACAGTCTATATCGCACATTATAACAGTATATTGTGAATACTCACTATCCAGTGCCTTTAATTTATTATTACAGCTGCGCCTGTTATAAAGTCTGGTGAGAGGGTCAAGCTCTATTACATTTTGCAAATTGCACCTCATTTTAGATGCATATGCGCCTATCTTGCCCAACTCATCTTTCCTTCCTGTAATTTTTTCATCTAAGGTCACAGTTAAATCTCCCTCGGAAATGGTCTTTAGAAAAGTGTTAATAACACTGATATCAGAAACCATATGTTTTGAATACAGGCTGCTGACTATAACTGCTATAACACAAGCAATTGCAAAAAATACCATAAACCATAATAATACGGTAATAACTTTCCAATAAACAAGATTCCTGTTTTTTCCTGCAAAAATCATGCCGACAACAGTATTGTCGTCGTTCTTTATAGGCATATAGTAACCAATATACGGCGTGCCGTTTATATCTATTTTATTCGAATAGTAACTATTCCCCTGCTCTAATACAGTACTCACAACATCCGGACCTGCCTTGGTTCCTACAGCTGACACTCCGTATTGGTTTTCCACGGTCGTCATAATACGCTTATCGCGCCAAAAAATAGTTGTATCAATTCCGGTCTTTTCTTTCACACGATACAACATTGTAGAATCAGTTATATTTAAATCTCCTTTTAACAGCATTCCTGACTCATACGAATAATCTCCCCTGACAGTCAAATCAAGACAATCCAGCATAATATTAGTAGTCGATGTCAATTCATCCTTAATACCTCTTGAATAAAACTGATAGAGCAGAGTCATACCCATGAATACCACCATCATTCCTAACAATACTATGGGCAGCAAAACCATAAAAAGCAGTCTTGTCCGAATACTTTTTCCTTCTTTTCTGCTCAACAATTAATCCCTCCCCAAAATTAATTATAAATATGGTTTCTTAACGCACATAGCAGTTCTGCGGCTGATTATCATACCCCAAGAACTGCTATGTGTGTAAACATTATTATAAGTTAGTATTATTTTATTCTTGCTTTTTTGCTCTGTCCCTTGCCTTTAAATGTCTTCTTGTATGCCGCAGCCTTTTTCTTAGGAACCTTTATAGTAAGCTTTGAAGCCGTTCCTTTAAGGGCTTTGTTGCCAACAGACTTAATTACAGAAGATTTAACTGTAATCTTCTTGAGGGCTTTACAATTGTAAAATGCCTTGGAGCCAATCTTATTCACGTTGGCACCGACGGTAACTGATGAAAGCTTCTTGCAGTTCTTGAATGCATTAGCTGCAATGGATGTTACCTTATATGATTTTCCTTCTACATTTACTGCTGCCGGAATTTTAGCTGATTTATCAGTCTTTTTAGCAAGTCCATTAACTGTTGCCGTGCCGTTCGCTGCTATCTTATAGTTAAGTTTTCCTACCTTGTATGTCTTATTATAGTCCACCGAAGGTGCTGCCGATACAGTCGGCTGAGCCTGTGTAGGCGCTGACGGAGTAGTAACCGGCGGCACAGGCGTAGGTTCTGAAGGAGTTGAAACACCTGTCACACCATCTGAGAATTTCCATGTTGCCACATCATAATCTGTTCCTCTGAATACAAAGTAGATATCATGCTCACCTGTAATCTTGTTTGCAATATCAACCGATGTAGTTGTGAATTCATCCTGACTTCCGGTGCTCTTTACCGGAACGGTTGCAACAAGATTAGAAGCTTTCGTTGGGTCGTCAACATACAGCTCAATAGCAGCCTGATCTGTCTCCGAAGCATAAGTTACCTCAAACTTGTTAGCTCCGTGTGAACCAAAGTTAACACCCTGAATCTTAGTCCAGTCTCCTGTATCAATCTCGTCAAGAACCATAGGTGAAAGACCATCCTCAACCCTTGAATCCGACCTTCTTGAACATACTCCCGCACTGAAAGACGTAGTCGTTGCATTAATATCTTTTACATTGCCCTTGAAGTCAACATAAGGATTGAAAGCCTCTATCTGCTTTGCCCCCTCATATGACGGCTCACATGAAATCTCGTCCGTATCCTTATTAATCTCAATCTCATCTACATGAAGGTTACGGTATTGCTTGCTTGTTCTATATAATGTATTATTTAGAACCGTCGAATGATAGAAAATATATGCGTGGTCCTTAAACGACTGCATATGATGATGGTTGTTATATGGCTGTCCATAAATCGTACTTGGATTGTCGAGGACAGTTCCAAGGAAATGACGGTATACTCCGTTTTCATCTGTAAACGCCGTCTTTTCCTCCCCTGTAGGCCTCGTCAACGGGTCAAACGATACATTAAGAGGGTCCGACGATACATACACACAAATACTGGCGGTTTTTGTAAGCTTCTGGCTTCCGTCAAAGTTACTGCAGTATGAATAATAATACAATCCGTTAAACTGATTAATCTCATTATCTTCAAACATATAGTATGTAGGAAGCTTAACAGGGTCCCCTACTCTGTAAACATGTCCCGTTCCCTCCTCAAACTCAATCTCACATGCCCTTCCGGAAGTAACGCTGAGTCCTCCAAAATACACATAAGCCTTTCCTTTGTCATCTACGAGAACCGCCGGGTCAAAGCAGGTATTACAGTCGCTGCAGTTCGGGGTACTGTGGTCAAACAAAGCTTTGCCAAGAGGATCTTCCCACGGACCTACAGGGGAATCACCCATTACATATCCGGTAGCTCCTCCGTTAGTATAGAAAATATAATACTCATCTTCTCCGTCTCCGTCTCCGTCAACTTTAAGACCTGATGGAGCCCATGACTGAGCCCCTGTAAATCCACTTTTTACCATGTTATCAGAATAAGACGGCTCATTGGTGAGATTATGGCTGTCCATAAATCCCTCGTCAGTCCAGTTAACCATATCTGACGTTGATAGTATCGTCAAGGAATGGTTTTTATACTGGTTACCCTTAAGTTGTCCCTCCGGAACAAGCTTTCCGTCAATAGTATCTTCTGCAGCATTCCCTGTAGAATAATGTATACCCTCTGTTGTTCCGTATACGTATAATTTCCCGTCAACATCTGAATTATCAATCGCCGTAGGGTCAGCAATAAAATCAAAATTTGTAATCATACTGTCAACATCGTGTGCAACTCCGTCACTAGTTGTATACTTAATCGGCTGAGTCAGCACAAGCTGATCAGCATCCCATGCCTGAGCGCCATTTTCAGGTTTAAATATGTCCTTATTATCTACAGTATCATAAATAGTTGCTCCCACCGCCTGAAGCGTCTTACTGGAAGATGAGCCTCCTTCATAAGCAACTATTCCACTTTTCCATCCCAAAGTATATCCATCAAAATATGAATAATTCCCCGGCGTATATGCTTTACCGGTGCTGCCCGGCAGTATAGACGCGGTCATTGCAAGCACAAGCGCCGCCGCACCTACAGTCCTTAATTTTTTCTTCATTTTCCTTCCTCCTTAATTGTATAATCCCCAACACTGAAAGATCATTATGTACTATTATAGGATAGCATATAGGGACGTCTAAATCAAGGATAAAACATCAAAGAAAAGTTGGAAAAACCAATTCTACCTGAATCTATTGGCGGAAATTTTATTTCTTTTCTCCCACCACCATTTACGGCACACATAAGCCTTCCCTCATAACCAGCGCAGTAAAATATTTGTCTCTGTCAAATATATTGGTATTGACAAACGTATTGTTCTCATTTTCCGCCTCATATGACATACCCGCTGCAACTGAATTTTTTGGAACTGTCTATATTATACAAACAAGTTTTGGAAATAAGGAGTTTAACAATCGCAATATTTTAAATTAAATATATATATAAAAACGGACTGCCAAGATAATCCAGCAATCCGTTTTAGTTATTAGATATCGTCTATCTGTCTAATTAATATTAAATTAATCAGCAACGCGTCTTGCACCGCTTGGTGTACGGTATCTCATATTAGATGTTGTTATTCCCGTACGCCTGTTGCTTGCATGTACAATCTTTCCTCCACCGATATATATGCCGACATGATTAACCCTGCCGCCGGACGAGTAATATATTATGTCTCCCGGCGCAACATTATCAAGACTTACACTCTTACCGGAACCGGCCTGTGAGCCCGAAGTCCTAGGCAGTGAAATACCATATTTGCTATATACCGACTGTACAAATCCAGAACAGTCGGTTCCGTTAGTCAGACTTGTACCTCCATATGTATATTTGTTTCCGATAAATTTCTGGGCGTATGCCGCCGCATCACTTCCCGTTCCTGAGCCTGTCGACACTTTTCCTGTATCAGTGTGTTTCTGACTCGATGAATTGTGTGAACTGCTATTATTACTTGACGATTTATTGCTGCTTGACGACGGCCTGCTATTGCTGCTTGACGACGGCCTGCTATTGTTGCTTGAAGCCGCAGCCTGCTGCTGTCTCGCAATTGCCGCTGCATGCGCCGCAGCCTCCGCCTCGCGAGCGGCCTCTTCGGCTTCCCTTCTCTGACGCTCAATAGCTTCTTCTTCCTCTATTGAAATAGCCTCGTTGAATTCCACAGACAGCTCTACAAATTCCCTTGATACGTATCCCCTTGTTTCCTCGTCAACTATTATCTTAACCCATTCGCTGTACTCTTTAGTAACCTCAAATACTTCACCGTCAGGCACAAGCGTAAGTACCGTACAGTCAGTATTTCTTTCTTCCCTTACTTTAAGGGTAGTCGTCCTTACCGTAGCAAGCTTAGTGCCGTATTTGTCGACAAGTTTCTCAACCTTTTTGCCTATAGCGAGATATTCTGACTTAATATAGCCCTCTACACTTCCTGACTTAATCTTAACCCAGTCTCCCTTGGTATCAACTATTGTCGCCGCGCTTCCTCTGTACAGCTTGCCAAGTATTTTACTCTCAACATTAGGTTTCTTTCTTATATTGACATATTGGTTCGCTATTGAAATGCCTATATTTTCAAACTGTGACTTTTCCTCCTCAGGCTGCTGCGCTCCTGCATCAGCAGGATTTTGTGCTGCCGTCATATCTGTCTGTGTCGTATCGACAGGCGTCTGTCCGTCGGCAGGAACATCAGAAACCGGCGCGTCTGCCGGCTGCTGCGGCACATCAGTTACAGTATTATCTGCCGGAGCATCTGCGGCACCTGCCACAGTCTGTCCATCCGTAATACCATTATCTACAGGTGCAGAATCAGGATTCACGGTAATCCCTGCCATATCGGTAACTGTACCCTCATCTGTCATATCCTCCTCCGGAACAATGGCCTCAGGATCCGATATGTCATTAACTGCAGCCTGCGAGTAATAGTATTCCTGTATCATCATGGATATACCTGCCATCTCCGTCTCACCTGTAACGGACGATGCCCTCACACCGTATGCGGCACATGACATTGTAAGCGCCAGTGCGAGACAGCTACCCATAACTGTTCTTTTTTTCATTATGTATAACCTCCAGTTCGCGTCAAAGTAATATTAAATAAATAAGTAAAATATATAAGTACAATCCATAAAGAAATTCAAATAAAATATTAACAAACTATCAAATTTCTTCATCATTCTTTCTACTTTGATAGTATATATTGTTACATAACTCTTGTCAACATGTTATCAGAAAATTTATAAATTATTATAGTTTTTACATTCATGTCACACGGTTTCAATGAATTTAAGACAACATGAACCCTGATAAACTTTCTCGCGTGTACACATTTATAGATATCATAGCATCTAATGGTGCGCACACCGGTTCTTTACCCCGCAATTTTCAGTAATAAATAATATATATGAATCCTGCCTGAATTTTTGACTTGTTAATCTATTTATGGTATTATGCTGGCATTAATGGGTAATTTACTCGTCTAATTTAATCGCAACATTATTTATATCATTAAGAATTATTTATAATTAATAAGGAGCAGACACATGAGCAGTATATTTAAATTTGGAGAAATACAAAAATTACAGGTTGTAAAGGAAGTTCCTATGGGAGTTTACCTGTCACTTCCGGAAACTTTGCGCGAAAGCGGCGAACCGAAAGAGCTTATCCTCCTTCCGTCAAAGGAAGTTCCTAAAAACACCGGTATAGATGCTTTAATAGAGGTATTCATATACAAGGATTCTGAGGACAGGCCGATTGCGACCACCGCTAAGCCTGCATTGACTTTAGGAAACTTTGCATACCTTAAGGTTGCTCAGGTCAACGATATAGGCGCATTTCTTTCATGGGGTCTGTTAAAAGACCTGTTTATGCCGTTCAAGGAACAGACATACCGCGTGCAGGAAGGCGATATGATACTTGTGAGCCTTTATCTGGACAAATCAGAGAGACTTTGTGCAACAATGAATCTGTACCCAATGCTGCACACTGATTCAGACTACGGATTGGAAGATTCTGTTAATGGAACAATATATGATATATCCGACAAGTTTGGCGCGTTTGTAGCAGTCGACGATAAGTATTCCGCACTCATACCTTCAAATGAATTATTCAGAAAGGTTTATATAGGCGAACACATTCATGCTAGGGTTAAGGAAGTAAAGCCTGACGGTAAGCTTACATTAAGCATACGTGAAAAGACCCATATTCAAATGGACAGGGATTGTTCCATCATTATGGACCACTTAAAAAAACACGACGGTTTTCTTCCTTTCCACGACAAATCCTCACCTGAAAGCATAAAACGCGAATTCCAGATGAGTAAATCCGAGTTCAAACGCGCAATCGGCCGCCTCTACAAAAATAAATTAATAATTATTGGAGAAGACGGCATAAGAATTAACAGGCAGCCTTAAAAGGCTACCTGTCAAGAAACCTCATTTTGCCTTTGGAAGACTGGACAGGCCCCCTTGGACGTGAAGGCTCGCCTTCCTTTCTTCCGCTGGACAATTCATTTACAATATTACTTTTGCAGTCCTTACAGAATCTTCCCGATTTTATCATCTTGCCGCATCTCTCGCAGTCGATTCCTATAGGCGAATCATCGGAAAAAACAAGCCTTTCCTCCCTGACCCACTGGTTTATCTGCGAGATAGGGACATCGGCTTCTTCCGAAAGCTCGTTGATTGTAGCTCCGGGATTCTCCTTAAGATATTGTTTTGCATTCATAAATTTCTCTTCAAGAGCCTTTTTACATGCCTGACACAGCGGTCTCCCAAAACCGCTGTACTGCATCATCTTCCCACATATTCTGCAATTCTTTATTTCCATTCCATGCACTTCCTTCCTTTATTTTATATCAGCTATAACCGTTTCCGACACACAATGAAAGAAAATATACATTTTCAACTCCGGCCCTAATAAGTTCCGCGGCACATTCATCAACTGTACTTCCGGACGTATATATGTCGTCAACAACTATAATAGTCTTCAAATGCTTATATTTGCCATATCTTAACCTGTCAACATAAAACGCATTTTTAAGATTATTTTTTCTCTCGTTGTCATCAAGTTTTTTCTGCGGCTTTGTCCTCCGGCGCCGTAAGATGAGCCTGTCGTCATAAGTAATACCATACTCATCCGCTATAATTCCGGCAACGAGTCCGGCCTGATTAAATCCTCTTTTTCTAAGCTTTGATTTATGCAGCGGAACAGGAACAATCAACTGCGCCTGCCATTTCTTAATATATAGGGATGCATGATAGGCGAGTTCTTTTGCAAGCCATTCAATATTTCTCCATTTTCCCTTATATTTAATATCAGCTATTATACGCTCCATATTTCCGTCGTACCCAAACAGAGCATACCCCTGTCTGTAAATGTGCCTGTGACTTGCACAGTCCACGCAGACATTATCCAATCCATCAGTTTTCTTGCTGCACTTAATACACCTGTCGCCGGAAATGTACGGCATTTTGTTCACGCACACGCGACACACGCCGCTTTCTCGTCCCTCAAGTATTTTTCCGCACAGCATACATTTTTCCGGATAAAAAACGTCCCATATTAAACTGCTAATATATACCACCTTCCATATAATTTTCATATGGATTGCAGCCGCCACACATATCAGTCATATAGATTATACACCATTCATCTCAATTATTCTAGTCCTTAAAGTAGTATATCTTCGCTGTTCCCTCTCATTGTCTATCATATTATATATCATTTCCTTAGAACCTACTATCGTCACACATTTCTTTGCCCTCGTAACTGCTGTGTAGAGCAGGTTTCTGTGCATAAGCAGAGAAGTACCTACAAGAACCGGCATTACAACGGCCGGATACTCGCTCCCCTGAGATTTGTGGACCGTTATCGCATAGGCCAATTCAAGTTCATCTAGCGACGAGTATGGATATACTACATATTTGTTGTCCTCGAATTCAACTGTTATTTCATTGGAGGAGTTATCAATTTCCCGTACCAGCCCGGTATCACCGTTAAACACCCCGGCGCCCTCCTCTATTACTACACCGTGATACCCCCTTCTCTGCCAAGCTATCTGGTAATTATTTTTTATCTGCATCACCTTATCATTCTCACGAAATGTAAAGTCTCTGTAGACAAGCTCTGCTTTACCGGACGACGGCGGATTAATATACTTCTGAAGCACTATATTCAGATTGTCAACGCCAAGCTCCCCTTTCCTCATAGGGCTAAGAACCTGTATATCATTAATACCGGCGTCAACATATTTTGGCAGCTTTTGAATGATTAGCTGAAGAACGACGTTTATAATCTTATTCGGTTCATTTCGCTCTAACATAAAAAAATCCATGCTGTCGTTGTCGAGCGGTATGTGTCTTCCTGCATTTATCATATGCGCATTCATGACAATATCACTGTCCTGCGCCTGCCTGAATACCTCGTTAAGCATTACCACCTTAAAACATTCCGAGTCAATAATGTCCTTGAGTACGTTGCCCGGACCCACGGAAGGAAGCTGATTGACGTCGCCGACGAGTATGAGCCGCGTTCCCACCACTACTGCTTTTAAGAGGGCATTTATGAGAGGCAGGTCCACCATTGAAACCTCGTCGATTATAACTACGTCCGTTTCGAGTGGATAGCTTTCATTCCTCTCAAATTTCATCCTGTCACCGTCATCATCAACACCGCCGCTGAATTCGAGAAGTCGATGGATTGTCTGGGCCGGATATCCTGTCGTCTCAGACATCCTCTTTGCCGCACGCCCTGTTGGAGCAGCAAGCAGAATATCCAATCCCTCAGCCTCAAATGCATTTATAATTGCGTCGACTGTAGTCGTTTTTCCGGTTCCCGGTCCTCCGGTGACAATTAGGACGCCATTTTTCATAGACTCGCACACCGCTTTTCTCTGCATATCCGCAAGGCTGATATTACATCTGCCCTCCACGTCATTTATTCTCTTTTCAAGCGCCTCTTCAGACACGGCAAACCTGCAGTTAAGGTCTAAAAGCATCCTCGCAACGCTCATCTCCATATAATACATATAGCTGCTGTAATATATTAATTTTCCCTGCTCCTCTTTTCTGATTATATCCTTTGTGAAAATCATTTCCTCAAGCTCGTCATTAATATCCGTTTCACCTATTCCAAGCAGGTTCACGACTTCTCTTACAAGCTCGTCCTCCGGTATGTATATATGTCCAAATGAACCCGCCTGTGAGAGTATATAACTTATGGCGCATTTTTTCCTGTATGGTGAGTTCGCGTCAATTCCAACTCTTTTGCCTATCTCATCGGCAATCCTGAACCCTACGCCCTTTATATCGTTCGCCAGTTTATATGGATTATTGCTTATTACATTGAACAAATCGGATTTGTATTCACTATATATTTTAACTGCAAGCTGATTTGAGATGCCATACTGCTGTAGAAACAGCATTGCCTCCCTCATCTCTTTTTTTCCATCATACTGCTCCGATATTTTTCTTGCCATATTTAAACTTATGCCCTTAATCTCAGCAAGCCTTTCGGGCTCATTTTCCATAATTTCAAATGTTTCGTCGCCAAACTTTTCAACAATTCTCTTTGCCATTACCATACCGATACCCTTGATTGCGCCCGATGCGAGGTATTTTTCTATGGCTTCTGCGTCGTCCGGCTCCACAACTTGAACACGGCTGACCTTTAACTGCGGGCCGTAGGTTTTGTGCTCGGTAAATATTCCTTCAACCTCAACCTTTTCTCCCTCGTTGACAAACGGACATATTCCAACACATGCAACATCTTCCCCCGTATCTTTGCAGGCTATCTCAAACACCGTATATCCGTTGGTCTCGTTCCTATATATAATATGTTCTATATACCCTCTGAACACCTCTGCCACCCGGGCCACCTCCATCTTTTGCATATAGCGCAAATTACTAATGACAAAATAATTATAATAACAATATAACTATATCTACAATTATAACAAAAGGAGCTGTCCAATGACAACTCCCTGTTTTAATCAAAATATTCTGATAAAAACTTAGAAACAAAAACTTTGTTTTATCAAATGCATATTACACTGCGCAGATTATATACCTTTATAACCCTCTGGATTTCATAGAGTCATACAGCATCTGCGCCAGTCCAAGCGAACCGCTGTCAGTGACCTTTCCGGCGTACTCCGATATGAGTGTATCGCCAAAGCACTGCATATATGTATTGTCGTTAAACTCTTCCAGCGATTTCGTGAACTCTTTCATGACCTGTTCAACAAAGTACTGTTCAAATCCCTTGCACGCTTCAAGAAGTTCCTTGTCGTCAGTCCCTGAACTGATATTCTCAATATTTTTTGACAAACGTTCCGAGTTTATGTTGGAACTGCTGTTAATGCTATTGTTAAGCGCCATATACGAATTATCAATTGAAATAGCCATATTATCGAACCTCCTTACGACCTGAGATTGTTAGCCTGCTGCAGCATCTCGTCCGACGCATTTATTACTTTCGAGTTAAATTCATAAGCTCTCTGTGCAACAATAAGGCTGACCATCTCATCAACCACCTGCACATTGGAGCCTTCAAGCCTTCCCTGTATTATAACAGAGCCCGCCTCGTCAGGATTAAGATAATTAGGCGCGCCCGACGCCGCCGTATCCTTGTAGTTAGAACCTCCGATTTTGTTAAGTCCAGACGGATTGTTGAATACCGCAAGACCTATCTGCACTCCAATTGTTCTCTGATTGCCGGTCTCATCCTTCGCCGTAATGTTACCAAATTTGTCAACGCTCACATCAGATATATTATATCCTTTCGGAACTACTATAGGATTAAGGTCCTTGTCAAGAATAGGGTTTCCGTCGCTGTCAGTAAGCGTAAAGCCGTCAACTCCGATTGACATTGCAAGATTTCCGTTTCTCGTATAAGCGGTTG
Source organism: uncultured Clostridia bacterium (assembly GCA_948472945.1). GTDB lineage: Bacteria > Bacillota > Clostridia > Lachnospirales > Lachnospiraceae > V9D3004. Next base: position 5,474 of record CAOKVX010000003.1, on the reverse strand, counting down.
AGCCGTCCTGAAGCCTCACCATAAAAAATCCATTTCCCTCGATTGCAAAATCAAAATCCCCTTCGCTGGCGAGCAAATTGCCCTGTGTAAAATCCGTACTTATCGCCGAATTTCTTACTCCGAGCCCAACCTGAATTCCAAGCGGTTTTTCCTTTCCCTCGGAATCTGTTGATTTGCTCTGAAGAGTCTGGTACAAAAGCGACTTAAACTCAGCCATCTCTTTCTTATAGCCTGTCGTATTGACATTGGCCAGATTATTACCTATTGTATCTACATTTGTCTGCTGCGCAATCATTCCCGACGCACCAGTCCACAATGCACGCATCATATGCGTAACCTCCTTTCTAATTCACCCGTTTATACTCTTCCGACACTGTTCACCGCCTTGTCAAGCAGCGAATCCACGGTTTTCATTACCCTTTGGTTGGCCTCATATGCCCTTGTAATCGTAATCATATTAACCATCTCAGATACTACGTTTACATTAGACTGTTCCAGATAGCCCTGTTCAATAGTTGCGGAAGTTTCCGCAGTCTCCGACCCCGGCGTAGCCGTATACTGTGTGTCTCCAAACTTTTCAAGATAGTCATAATCCTTGAAATCGACCAAATCAATGTGACCTACAGTCACACCGTCGGCGGCAACGGCTCCGCTCTGACTAATTGATATATCGGCTGCATCAACGGGAACCTGAAGGTCTCCATCTCTGCCCTGCAGATGATTGCCCTTTGAATCAAGAACAAACCCTTCCGCATCTATTGTAAAATTACCGTCCCTCGTATATTTAATTGAAGAATTACCACTCTTATCCTCTACCCTAACAGCAAAAAAACCTTTTCCGCCTATTGCAAGGTCATACGTGCCGCCCGTATTCCTCAGCGGGCCCTGCTCAAAGTTAGAATAAACCTCACCGAGCTTGACACCAAGGCTCATGTTACCTATAGGTCTGTTGATATATGCATCTGAGCCGTCGCGAATCTTTATCGCCAGCATCTGGTCAAATGCCTGACTTGTAACACTCTCCTCTTTATATCCGGTTGTAGCCGAATTAGCTATATTGTTAGATATAATATCCAGTCTTTTCTGCTCGTTATACATTCCGGTATACGAAGAATATAATGCTCTTACCATGTCTTCTCCCTTCTAGTTATCCCTCTTACCTGCCATAAAGTCAACAAATTTTCCTGTTCCGATTGCAACAGCCGTAGTAGGGTCTTCCGCAGTCATCGTTACAATTCCGGTCTTGGCCTCAATAAGCGATTCAAGTCCGTACAAAAGACTTCCCCCACCGGTCAGAACTATACCCCTGTCCGCAATATCCGCGGCAAGTTCAGGCGGAGTCTTCTCAAGCACGCTGTGTATTGCATCCACAATCTGCGAAGTCGCATCTTTAAGCGCCTCCTCTGTCTCCTCAGATGTAACCGTAATTGTCTTTGGAAGACCGGTCACAAGATTGCGCCCCCTAACGTCCATCGTCTCAACCGTCGGCCTCTCAAAAGCCGAACCTATATTTACCTTAATCTCCTCTGCAGTCCTTTCACCAATCAGGAGATTGTGCTGTTTTCTCATATGTCTCACGATAGCCTCATCAAAATCGTCTCCCGCAATCTTAATTGAATTGCTTACTACCGTTCCGCCAAGAGATATGACCGCAATATCCGTCGTTCCTCCTCCGATATCAACAATCATATTTCCACAAGGCCTTGAAATATCTATTCCCGCACCGATAGCCGCCGCTATCGGCTCCTCTATAATCATAACATCCCTTGCGCCAGCCTGATATGCTGCCTGCTCAACGGCATTTTTTTCTACCTCCGTTGCACCGCTCGGAACGCATATGCTTATTTTTGGCTTCCTAAGCCTCTTCTTACCAACCGCTTTTTGTATAAAATGAACAAGCATTTTTTCGGTAACCGTATAATCAGATATGACACCCTGTCTAAGCGGCCTTATAGCCACAATATTACCGGGTGTCCTTCCAAGCATAAGCCTTGCTTCTTCTCCAATCTCTTTTATCTTACCTGTATCTTTATCAAATGCAACCACCGAAGGCTCCCTCAATACAACTCCTTTTCCTGTTATATATACAAGAACGCTGGCGGTTCCAAGGTCTATTCCAATATCGCTGCCCATCTGTACTTCTCCTTTCAACTCTTTTCAACTCTGCTAAGTATAATTATTGCCATTAACCTCACCAAATAAACAATTCCACGGCATCATTAATATAATAAGGAGGCACTGATTAATCACAGCTTCCTTATAGTCCTGCTGACTCTATCGAATTCTCTATAAATTCATCTATCTCACTCTCAAAAGAGCTCATTAACACATCCGGATTCATAACATTCAGATTTTCAGAACCCGTTGACGAAGCACCGGACGAAGTTTGAGACGATGCCTGAGAACGGTATACGCTGTCGAGAACTCCTGTTCCAAGGCTCTTTCCTGTAAGATATTCATAAGCCTCTTTGACATAAGCGTACTCCTCTGAATCCACATCCATTGTCTCAAGCGCTTTTTCAAGCCTGTCCGTGACAATTCCGTCCACAGCGATGTTGTTAGTATTAAAAATATTATTTCCCATATAGGCAGATAAAACAGACATAAAACTATTATCATCATCCTGTCCCGAAAGTTCACTCAACGACTCAATTCCCGTACTTGAACCCACGCCCGACAACGAACGGTTTAACAGGGAATATATTGATGTGTTATTATTTAAGCCTGCAATATTATAATATGATGATAAATTGTCTGAATATCCACTCATTTATTTTCCTCCTCATTACGCGCCGCCTGAAGCATAAGCGCACATTCAACCCTTTTTTTCTGAAGCATACATCCTATATCATATGCTTCAAGTATACTTCCGTGAAAGTTGTACGCATTCGCCGCACAACCGCCGCTGCAGTAAAATTTCGCAAAGCAATCCCTGCACTTGGGTTTAGAGTATACATTACATAGTTTAAAATCGGCACAAATATCCTTTTTCTTTATACCTTCTTCAATATTTCCAAGCAAAAACTGCTCATTTCCGACAAATTGATGGCACGGATAGATATCCCCCCACGGCGTAACCGCAAGATACTCTGTTCCCGAGCCACAGCCCGACAGCCTCTTGTAGACGCACGGTCCTCCGTTAAGGTCAATCATAAAGTGAAAGAAATTAAATCCTTTCCCTTCTTTCTCCCTCTTAAGCATTTCCGAGGCAAGCCTGTCATATCCATCGCATATCTTAGCAACATCCTGTTCAGTAATCGCGTACTCCTCTGACGGAGGAGCGACAACCGGTTCCACGCTTATCTGATTAAATCCTAAATCGGCGAGGTGAAGCACATCCTCGCAAAAATCCGTATTAAAGTGCGTAAATGTACCTCTGACATAATAATCAGTCTGATTTCTCGACTCAGCCGCCTTGATAAGCTTCGGCAGTATGACATCGTAGCTTCCCTTTCCATTTCTCGACGGCCTCATTCGGTCGTGAACCTCTTTGCGGCCGTCTATGCTCAGCACAAGATTTGACATCTCCTTGTTGGCAAAGTCCATAATCTCATCATTCAACAGCACTCCGTTAGTTGTAAGCGTAAACCTAAACTTCTTGTCATGCTTTTTCTCAATTTCTCTGCCGTACCTTACAATCTCTTTTACGGTCTCAAAGTTCATAAGCGGCTCTCCGCCAAAAAAATCAACCTCAAGGTTGCGGCGGTTTCCCGAACCGGCCACAAGGAAATCGAGCGCTTTCTTGCCAACCTCAGCGCTCATAAGCGCAGTTCTTCCATGATATTCACCTTCGCCGGCAAAACAATATCTGCACGCAAGATTGCAATCATGCGCGATGTGCAGACACAGCGCTTTTACAACAGTCTCTCTGCTGCCGGCATCAAATATATAATCTTCATAAATATCCTCTGAGAACAGCTCACCGTTATCTTTCAATGAATCTATCTCTGAAATAAGCTCCTCTATATCTTCCCTGTTCTCGTCCGGATACCTCTCCATGAGGACGCCGCATATATTACATTCACCCTCATCGTACAGCCCAATTGCATCATACGCAATATCATCAACAACATGTACACATCCGCTGTTAACGTCAAGTACAATATTGTAACCATTGTTTTTATATCTATGTATCATATTCGCATCATTATCCTGTTTTAAAATTATATTCATAATCGATGAAACCCGCCATGAATATCGCGCCGGCCGCAACCGCAAAGCGGCATAATTAATTACTTATGAGGCTGTGCGCATCATATCTTTTACTCTAAACAACCAAAAGAGAGCCCTTCAGTCAAACCATATCAAGCTTAACCAAATCGCCCTCCGTTGCTATTAGTCAAATTAATCAAATGTGAAAATAAATTAATTATTTTTTCTTCTCACATGTCTGATTTCCAACAGTACATGACGTCTTGCAGGCCGACTGGCACGATGTCTGGCATTCACCGCATCCGCCATGCTTCATACTCTCTTTAAGATTCCTTGTATTCAAAGTCTTAATGTGTTTCATCTCGTATAGCCTCTTTCTTAGTATATTTAATTATGGTAAAAGTATAGCACACTTATTTTAACGGTGCAACAGGTTTATAGAACTATTTTGCATATTATGGCTTTGTCCATCTACCCAAGCATGCCCCCGAGCATGCCTCCGGACGCACATAACATCAAAACAGTTACGGCGCTTCGTATCGGTTCTCCTACAATAGAATTCATTCCGAGCGATATCGCGAATATAATTGCAAAATACAGCACTCCAAACATTATTCCCCACAAATATTTTTTTTGTCCCATTTTCTTTCCGAGGACCATTCCTCCAACAAATGTAGAAAGAACGTATGCAAATAGAATACCACCGCTTACAAACTGTTCAGGCGGAGCCATCTTTAACATTATAAATGCAAGCAGAGCCAACATAATCCCCGTCACAACATAACACACAAGCAAAAGTTTAACTATTGTCAGTATCATTTTACCGGCTTTCTCACTCATATCAACCTTTCCTTTCCATAATATATTAATACATAATTCAAACACGCCTTAACATAATATATTGGAATTAGTGTAAAAATATGCTATCATTTCCACGAAAGCAATGAGCAGTGCCAGCATATACAAAAGGCGGATTGGCTGTTCACAGCCGAATCCGCCTTTTGTATATGCTGATAGGGCGAATGCCCGTGAACGAGTAAACCTCTGGTTTACGAGTCTGCACTGCTCTACTGCAGCACACTCCGCTTTTGCTTCGCTGATAGGGCGAATGCCCGTGAACGAGTAAACCTCTGGTTTACGAGTCTGCACTGCTCTACTGCAGCACACTCCGCTTTTGCTTCGCTGATAGGGCGAATGCCCGTGAACGAGTAAACCTCTGGTTTACGAGTCTGCACTGCTCTACTGCAGCACACTCCGCTTTTGCTTCGCTGATAGGGCGAATGCCCGTGAACGAGTAAACCTCTGGTTTACGAGTCTGCACT
>CAOKVX010000002.1 GCA_948472945.1 uncultured Clostridia bacterium | reverse complement strand
GCCAATAAGATTGCAAAAACTATTACTATGATTGCACATAACGAAATAAGCGACCGATAAATAATTTTTTTTCTCGTGGTTTTCCTTTGCGCCAGTTGTAAGTTTATCACCTCCAATTTTTCTGAAATGGCTTTTAAAGTATCAACTTCTGTTTCGATAACAGTTTCTCCCAACAGCGTGCTTACAGGTGTTTCAAGCGCTTCCGATAAGGAGAGTAACATATCAGAATCGGGAACTGACAGTCCCTGCTCCCATTTAGAAACTGTCTGTCGCACAATGTTCAGCTTGACAGCAAGCTCTTGTTGTGAAAGTCCCTTTGATTTTCTGATCGTTTTAATATTTTCGTTGAGCATTGGTTATAGCCTCCTTTTGATTTTCACCATTATTGTAGGCTAAAATGCCCGTTGCCACAAGCAACGCATTTTAACATTTGCGTAAAAATAGTAAATTTACCTTTGCTTTACGGAATAATAGGCTGCTGTCTTTCATATTTTCACACACATATTTGTTAATTGTGACAAATAAAAAGATATTGTGTAATCGGTATTGCTTTGGTAAAATAATCTAAAAATAGTTTAGACTAGTTAGAATGCAAATTAAATGGAGAAAGGCAAATATTTGGATATGGAACATAATGAAAAAGAGAAAAATGAGATGCTTGTCTTTGAACTGCTGCGGCTGTATGATATTTCATCAGCTAAGGGAATACTTGCAATTAAAGAAATGTTGGATTCAACGGAATATGATTTGTTAAAGCGTTTGGGGAAAGTGATGTTTAGGTGTATTGAAAAAGGAATAAATATTCAGCAGCTTCAGGAGCTTTTTTCAAACTATGCAGAATCAGATATGGGCTCAAGTAAAGTAGAAAAAAAAATTATACAGGATGCATTGCTGTGTATTGTTGCGGGTGAGAGAAGAGCATATTTAGAGGAATTGATGATTTCTGTTACCGGTATGGATTTTGAGACGCTCGGCGAAAAAGAGAATTTGGATTATAATGAAAAACAAAGAGAATATTTGGCTTCTAAAAAAATATATTCAGTTAATACGAATAAACTTGAAGAAATCGACGCAGATGATGCGGCGATTTTACGCTGCTTAAACAAAATAGAAAACAAGGTGTTGATTCCGGCATTGTATGGGGCAAGCGGAAAGACAATAGAATATTTTCTGTCGATAGTAGAAAAAGATTTAGCCAGGGTTCTTTTTGAGGATTTGCAAAATGTACATGCTTCTGAAGTGGAAGAGAAATTAATAATTGAAGCACAATTAACGGTGTTGCGTTTGCTGAAAGAGTGATAAGATAAAAAGTAGTATGGATGTGGGGTGGAAGTATACTTCGATAATGAAGAGAAAAAGGTGATAATATGCAGATTTTTGTAGATGCAGACGCATGTCCTGTTGTTCATGTCGTTGAAAAGGCGGCTAAAAAATATGGTGTTGCCGTAAAACTGCTTTGTGATACGAACCACATTTTAAATTCTGAATACAGCGAGATAATCGTAGTGGGGGCCGGAGCTGATGCAGTGGACTATAAATTAATAAGTATCTGTAAAAAAGGTGATATTGTGGTATCTCAGGATTACGGAGTAGCGGCAATGGCGCTTGGAAAAGGCGCATATGCGATACATCAGTCAGGTAAATGGTACACAAATGATAATATAGACCGGATGCTGATGGAAAGGCATCTGAATAAAAAAGCAAGGCGCAGTTCTAAATGTCGAATAAAAGGGCCGCGTAAAAGAACAGAGGAAGATAACGATATATTTGAGGAAAGTCTTGAAAAAATGATTCGTAAGGCAATGGAATTATAGGAAGTGCCGGCAGAACTTACTATTTTTGCGGATAATATACTTCAAATCTCACGATTATAATATGCTGAAGAGAGAATGTGCTTTGTCACATTCTCTCTTCAATTTACAGGAAACTACGTTACAAAAAAATAATTTAAGATAAAGACATCGCCAATTAATGCCGATAGTATAGAATATAAGAATAAATGTAAGAAAAAGGATGAAATTCCTGCAAAAAAATGAACAGATTGTGAATATGGTGAATTATTGTAAATTAAGCGCCTCTTATGCTTGACGTAATTCTTTTTATTAGTTAGAATATAATTTTGTATGTGATATTTATAATTTATTCCCGCGTACGCAACGAGCCAATCGCAAGCTTGCTTGCAGTTGGCGACTGCGCGTGGGTCAAATACCCCGCCCCTTGGGGCGAACTTGCTAAAAAGAAGCTAAGGCATACCCCGTAGCTTGCTGCGGGGTATTTGACTTAATTATTTATTAGGATATTTATGTATACATTATGTTTATATTTGATTTAAGGGAGGACAATAACATGCAGATAATTCATACGGATAATGCGCCGGCGGCGATAGGACCATATTCACAGGGAGTAATTACCGGAAAACTGTTTTTCAGTTCGGGACAGATACCGATAAATCCTGAGACGGGTGATATCATTGCCGTGACAATAGAGGAGCAGGCAAAACAGGTTATGAAAAATCTCGGAGCGCTTCTTGACGCGGCCGGATGTTCATATGAAAATGTTGTTAAGACTACATGCTTTCTGGCCGATATGAACGATTTTCAGGCGTTTAACAGTGTATATGCAGAGTATTTTACCGGAAAGCCTGCAAGAAGCTGCGTTGCCGTTAAAACCCTCCCGAAGAATGTGTTATGCGAGGTAGAGGTTATAGCGGAGCTGCCCGGTGCGGAGGATTAATATGAAAGAATTTAGTATAGATAAATTTGAGGAAGCTGCGGAGAAAGTAAAAGAGGCGGTGCTCCCGACCCCTCTTGTGTACAGTGAATTTTTCAGCAGGCAGAGTCAGAATAAAGTATATTTAAAGCCCGAGAACATACAGCACACAGGCGCATATAAAATAAGGGGGGCATACTACAAAATCAGTACGCTCACCAAGGAGGAGCGCGACAAGGGGCTTATAACGGCTTCTGCGGGAAACCATGCGCAGGGTGTTGCATTTGCAGCCCAGAGGATGGGAGCGAAAGCTGTGATTGTTATGCCTACAACGACGCCTCTTATGAAAGTAAACCGCACAAAGAGCTACGGAGCAGAAGTAATACTTCACGGGGACGTATACGACGATGCGTGCAGCGAGGCGTACAGGCTTGCCGAGGAACATGGATACACGTTCATACATCCGTTTGACGATATAGATGTTGCAACCGGTCAGGGAACAATCGCGATGGAGATAATAAAAGAGCTTCCTACGGTTGATTATATACTTGTTCCGATTGGAGGAGGCGGACTTGCAGCAGGTGTCAGCACGCTTGCGAGACTTCTTAATCCCAGTATAAAAGTTATCGGGGTAGAGCCCGCGGGGGCAAGCTGCATGAAAGAGTCGGTCAAGGCCGGAAAGGTTGTATCCCTTTCAAACGCGCAGACGATTGCGGATGGCACGGCAGTAAAGACTCCGGGCGAAAAGATATTTCCTTTTATTAAGAAAAATATAGACAGTATCATTACCGTTGAGGATGATGAGCTTATAGATGCGTTTCTTGATATGGTTGAAAACCATAAAATGGTTTGTGAGAATTCAGGTATATTGACTATTGCGGCCCTAAGACATCTTCCTTTCAGAGATAAGAAAGTCGTGTCAATACTGAGCGGCGGAAACATGGATATTATTACCATGTCGTCAATGCTGCAACACGGTCTTATACAGAGGGGAAGGATATTTACGGTGTCTGTTCTTCTGCCGGACAAACCGGGGGAACTTGCAAGGGTTGCGGATATTATAGCCGACGAGCAGGGTAATGTGGTAAAACTTGAGCATAACCAGTTCGTAAGCATTAACAGAAACGCCGCAGTTGAATTAAGGATAACCCTTGAAAGCTTTGGAATGGAGCACAGGGACAGGATATCCGACAGGCTTGAGAGGGAGGGATACCGCCCTAAGATGGTGAGGACTAACCTGTAGCAAAAAATGTAATTAATTTTTGCATGTAATTACCACTTGTAATTACATGTCAGATATTGCATAATTAATATACACAATTTCGTTTTAGTTGCCAAAAAAATTGCAGAAAACTATGTTTAATGTTTGTGTTATGAGAGTGTTTGATTTGGAACTAAGTTGGCGCAGTTTGAACAAAAGGTAATATAATGATATCAACTTATTTCGAACTTTTTCATCTGGTATCATATAATAGAGTATACTGTCAATAATTGGGGTGATAAAATGGATGTAAATGTAAATATTGATTCAAGTGTAGACAGACCGCGTGGCGGAATACATAATATGCGTATTATGATAGAGCGAGACAGTCAGCTTTATCATGACAGGCGGTACTGGGTGATAAGAAGAACGCAGGACGTCGTATTTTCGATGATTGCAATTGTGCTGCTGTTTCCTTTAATGTTACTTGTAGCGCTGTGTATATTTATAGACGACCCGAAAGGCAGTCCGATTTTTTGGCAGCTCAGGTGCGGGCGCGACGGCAAGACATTCAGGCTGTTTAAGTTCCGAAGCATGTGCGTTAATGCGGAACAGATGCTTGAAGGGCTTATGGATGAAAATGAGGCTGACGGTCCGGCTTTCAAAATGAAAAATGACCCAAGGATTACAAGGATTGGGAGATTTATTAGAAAAACGAGTATAGATGAGCTGCCGCAGCTGTTCAACGTACTTAAAGGCGATATGTCAATAGTGGGACCGAGGCCGCCTCTTCCGGCAGAAGTAGAGCAGTATAGCGAATACCAGAGACAGAGACTTTATGTAACTCCGGGACTGACATGTTACTGGCAGATACAGCCAAATAGAAATGATGTGAAATTTGACGACTGGATTGAGCTTGACATAAAGTACATAAAAGAAAGAAGTCTGCGAAATGACTGGAAGATAATGCTTAAGACGGTCAAGGTTGTTTTTACGAGACAGGGAGTGTAAAATTTGCAGTATAATATATGTTTGCGTCATAAATAATATGTTATACTTTCTGAAAGTGCAGGCTGTTGAGAGGAATTTTATAATATGTGGTATGTTATTCAGGTGCCTACGGGCAAGGAAGAACTCACAAAGGATTTGTGTATAGACAGAATAGACAGCGTGCATTATAATGAGATATTTATTTTGAAATACGCAAAAAAGATTAAGCGGAACGGTAGATGGAAAGAGGTAATGAAAACGCTGTTTCCCGGTTATATATTTGTTGATACGGATGATATATTGTCTGTAAAGCAAAATCTAATTGGAGTTAAAGCCATGACGATAGTGCTTGGCAGCGACGGTGAACCCGTGCCTGTGAGCGGTGAGGAACGAAGTTTTCTTCAGTCGCTTATTGACGGTGATTATGTTGTTCGTATGTCAACAGGTTTTATTATCGGCGATGAGATAGCGCTTATCAGCGGTCCTCTCCGCAATACTAAAGGTGTAATAAAGAGGGTAGACAGACATAAGAGGCAGGCTGTCATAGACGTTGAATTGTTTGGAGGCGCTACGAGGGCAACCGTAGGTCTTGAGGTTATAAAGAAAATAACCGGGGAAGAGTTCGATAAACTTAGGGAAGAATGGGAAAATGACGGTATGGAATATGCTGACGTAAAAGTACTCAGCGGAGTTTTTAAGGGAATGACGGGAAAGCTTATTACTCCGGAGGACGAGTTTGCAGCAGCGGAAGAACTTGAGATAGAGCTTGTGATATTTGGGGCGCCGTCAAAAGTCTGCGTAAAAAGGGACAGCATATTGATAAGGGATAATGGTATTAGATTAAAGTGTGGTATGTAAAATAATGTAATAAAACTCTTAAAGGTTGAAAAAAACATTATTATATGATATTGTTATATTACAAGATGAATTATTATTGTTACTATTTATAAAACTTATATATAGGAAACAATATTTTTTTATGTTATTGATTCAAGTTTATGATTCTCCGAATCAGAATCGTCGCTTTGTCGCGTTTTGAAGATGGGATGGTTATATTTTGGGCTGATTCCAGCTTTTTGGAGCTGGAAATGGCGAAGCACTGCCTTTTTTAGGAGTGCTCTATCAGTCTCAATTAAAGTAAAACATTATTCTAAAAGAAACTATCTGCGTGTGACGGATAGTTTCTTTTAGATAGAAAATAGATATAAAACAAAACTTATAAAAATCATTTCAGGTTCATGCGGCTGTGAAAATCATTACAATACAAAAACATCGGGTATGGGAGTTGTATGTATGACAGATAATAAAAAGCTGAAAATAGCTATGATTGGCCATAAGCGTATTCCTTCCCGTGAAGGCGGAGTGGAAATCGTTGTGGAACAGCTTGCAGTAAGGATGGTTTGCGCCGGTCATGAGGTAGATGTTTACAATCGCAGAGGACATCATGTATCGGGAAAAGAAAATAATGCGGGAAAAAAATTAAAAAAGTACAAGGGAATTCGTATTATAACGGTTCCAACTCTTCCGAATAAGAAGTTAAATGCGTTGATATATTCTTTCTTCGCCACAATTAGGGCTTTGTTTGGACGCTATGACGTTATCCATTACCATGCGGAGGGGCCTTGTTCAATGCTTTGGATACCGCATTTGTTTGGAATAAAAACTGTAGCGACAATTCACGGATTAGATTGGAAACGGTCGAAATGGGGTGGCTTTGCATCAAAATTTTTGCTTTTTGGAGAAAAAACAGCGGCAAAATATGCAGATGAATTGATTGTATTGTCAGAAAATATGCAGACGTATTTTAAGGAGGAATATAATCGCGACTCTGTTTTGATACCAAACGGTGTTATTAAGCCTGAGATTAAGAGCGAACGGCTTATAAAGGAAAAATGGGGACTGACAAAAGACGGTTATATATTGTTTTTGGCGCGTATTGTCCCGGAGAAAGGTCTTCATTATCTGTTGGATGCATATAGACTTATTGATACGGATAAAAAGTTGGTTATTGCAGGAGGCAGCAGCCATACAGATGATTATGTGGAAGAAATTAAAATAAAGGCTGCGGCGGATTCACGTGTGTTGATGACGGGATTTGTACAGGGAGAATTGTTGGAGGAGTTGTACAGCAACGCCTACATATATGTACTCCCAAGCGATGTAGAAGGTATGCCAATCAGTCTGCTTGAGGCTATGAGTTATGGAAACTGTTGTTTGATTAGCGATATAGCTGAGAATATGGAGGTAGTTCAAAATGCAGGAGAAAGCCGTAAGCTTTAAAAAAAGCAATGTGGATGATTTGAGAGAAAAATTACAAAGCCTGATTCAAACACAGGAGCTTGTATCTTCATATAAGGAAGAGGCACAGGATTTTATTTGTAAAAAATACAGCTGGGACGATGTTGTTCAAAAAACAGTGGCGCTGTACAGAAGGGTATGACAAGACTTAATGAAAGAAAAACATTACGGAGCAATAGACGGACTAAGGACGATTGCATCTGTTGGTATAGTAATGATGCATGTTCAGGCGAATAATTCATATGATATCCCCGGCTTTGTATATAATACTATCATCCCATCTTTAACGAATTTTGTATTTCTTTTTATGGTAATATCAGCGTTTGGAATGTGTATTGGATATTATGAAAAGATATTACAAAATAAGATATCATTAACCGATTTTTATTTAAGGCGGTTTCAAAAGATACTGCCGTTTTTCGGCGTGCTGGTAATATTGGATTTTTTGCTTGCGCCGTCCGTTAATTCTTTATATGAAATGTTTGCGGATTTAACTCTTATGTTTGGTTTCCTTCCTGATGCGGGAAATATTTCGGTTATAGGGGTTGGATGGTTTCTAGGCCTGATTTTTGTATTTTATGTTTGTTTTCCATTTTTTTGCTTTCTAATTGAAAATAGGCGTAGAGCGTGGCTGGCATTTTGTGTCAGTGTTTTGTATAACGTGGCTTGCAGTGTATATTTTCAAGTCGGCCGCAAAAATATTTTATATTGCGCCTGTTTCTTTCTTGCCGGCGGATTGATTTATCTTTATCGCGTGGAAATTAGTAAATGGAATAGATGGATTGTTTTAGGTTTCGCGGCAGCCGCGGTGGTTCTTTATTATATTATTGACGCAAATACGGGAACGCAGCTCTTGGTTTCTTCAGTTTTACATATCTATGCCATGATTTCAAGTGGAAAGGTATTGCAGAATAGAATAACAAATTTTATTAGTGGAATAAGCATGGAGATATACCTTTCACATATGATTATATTTAGAGTGGCTGAAAAAGTAAAGATGAACAGCATAATAGGCAGCGGATGGTTTCAGTATGCGTTTACAGTAGCTGTTGTTTTTATCGGCACGGGCATATTTGCAGTTATAGTACAGAAGGTTATAAACATATTTATAAAAAAATGGAGTATAAGATGAAACTTTTACTTGTAAATAAATTTCTTTATCCTAATGGAGGGTCAGAAACATATATATTCAAATTAGGTAAATATATGGAAAGCTTCGGTCATGAAGTCCAATATTTTGGGATGGAGCATGAAGGGCGATGTGTTGGGAATCGAGTGGACGCTTATACGTCGGACATGGATTTCCACGGCGGCTCAAAACTATCAAAACTTACCTATCCATTGAGAACAATATATTCCGTGGAGGCAAGAAAGAAATTACGGCTTGTATTGGAAGATTTCAAGCCCGACGTATGTCATCTTAACAATTTTAACTATCAGCTTACACCAAGTATAATACTGGAGATTGCCAGATGGAGAAAGCAGGGGCATAAATGCAGGATTGTGTATACCGCGCACGACTATCAGCTTATATGTCCTAACCATATGTGCAATAACCCTGGTACGCATAAGAATTGTGAGAAATGTCTGGGAGGAAGTTTTATCAATTGTACAAAGGGAAAGTGTATACATGGGAGCACGGTAAAGAGTTTTATAGGATCTATGGAAGCGTATTTTTGGAAGATAAAAGGGGTGTATAAATATATAGATACAATAATATGCTGTTCTGATTTTTTAAAAAAGAAGATGGCCTGCAACCCGATGTTTTCGGGGAAAACGATTGCTTTGCACAATTTCGTAGAAAATGTTTCGAAAGCCGATGTAGAAAAAAAGGATTACGTATTGTATTTTGGAAGATATTCACGGGAAAAAGGGGTGCTTACTCTTATAGAAGCGGCAAAGCTTCTGCCCGAAGTTAATTTTGTGTTTGCCGGTATGGGGCCGTTAGATGGGGAGATTAACGCTATATCAAATATCAAAAATTTAGGTTTCCGGACAGGGGACGAACTGAGCGGAATTATCCGCGAAGCCAGATTTTCCGTTTATCCGTCAGAGTGGTATGAGAACTGCCCATTTTCAGTGATGGAAAGCCAGATGCACGGAACTCCTGTGTTGGGTGCGGATATCGGTGGAATACCGGAACTAATCAAAAACAAAGTGACAGGTGAACTTTTTGAGAGCGGGAATGTCGGACAACTTAAAGAAAAAATTCAGGAAATGTGGTCTGACAGTAAACTGACTGATAAGTACAGCCAAAACTGTCTTGAAAAAAACGACTTTTATGACATTGGGAAATATACAAATATTTTGATGGATATATATGAAGGGAAAACTAATGAAGCTTTATATTAAAAAGAATCAGAGATTGTTTAGCGCCGCCTATATATTGTATATGCTGGCTATGTTTACTGAGATTGTTAATATGGACGCAAGCCGGGCATCTTCAATAAAAAATGTATTTGTAATTTGTACTGTTGGAATTTTATTTTTTAATTTATTATCAAATTACAGAGGAAAAATGCATTTATACAGAATTATAACACTTCGTTTTTTTATTGGAGTCTTAATTTTTATGTTTATAACATTATTGTCAGTTAAGACGACCAATTACTTTTTAATTTTAGTATTGTTGTTCAGTCTCAATATGAAAAATATTGAATTTAACGATTTGGCAAAGCTGGCATTTTATTCAATTTCCGTTATAACAATTATAGTTATAATATTTTGTGCTTTAAACATTTTTCCAAATATTAAGTCCGTGAGGAATACAAGTATTCACTATGGGCAGGTCAGAAATTCACTTGGTTTTCAGGGCGGATTATTTTTACCTAATATACTTGTATATATTACGGCTTTTTATTATTCCATAAGAGGCAAAAAAATAAATAAAAGAAATTTTATTATTTTTCAGGTATTGGCAATTTCGGTATATATATTATGCGACTCCAGAAATGGTATGGTCGCAATCGAGCTGCTGCTAATTTTACAGTTTTTATGTCAGATTAGAGGAATAAGTAAGAGGAAAAAAAATATTATCTATTATACGGGTACAATATCGTATGTTCTGGTTTGTGCAATCAGTTGGATGCTGCTGCAGGCTTACAGGCATGGTAATGTTTTTGCCAATTATATTAACATTTTGATTTCCGGAAGGTTTCAATGGGCTTTGGAAAATATGTGGAAAACGCCTTTTCGTTTTATAAATTGGGCAAATAATGCGGAGTTTAATGAATCTTTACGGTATGCATATGATAACGGTTATTACTATATGATTGCCCGTTATGGTTATTTATTTTTATATATATTTTTATTTATTACAATTATCGTTGCAATATATTTAAAAAAACAGGAAAATTATGCTGCCATAGTTTCATTTGCAGTTATTGCCGTTTTGAATTTCATTGACAACGGTTTGATATCATACGGTTTTTTTCCATATTTAATTCTCGGAGTGCATTATCTGACTTCAAGCATAAAAAAATCAAGAAAAGACATTGTATATGATATTGTGTCTGCAAGTGATAGGACGGGGAAGGAGCAGGAAATTGGCTGAGAAAAAGTTAAATGGAACAGTGATTGTGACATACAGATGTAATGCGCGGTGTTCGATGTGCAACAGATATAAGGCGCCCTCTAAACCGGAGGAGGAGATTAGCGTTGATACAATAAAAAAACTTCCCAAAATGTATTTTACTAATATAACGGGCGGAGAACCGTTTATTAGGACTGATTTGAAAGAAATTGTAAGGGAATTGTACAAAAAGAGCGACCGAATTGTAATATCCACGAATGGTTTTTTCACTGACAGAATTGTTGACCTGTGTAAAGAATTTCCGGAGGTTGGTATCCGAATCTCAATTGAAGGGCTTGAAAAAACTAATAACGAAATCAGAGGTTTGGAAAACGGATATCAGCGGGGGTATGGAACCTTAAAAAAACTTGTTGAGATGGGAATGAAAGACGTAGGTTTTGGAATGACGGTGCAGGACAGGAACGCACCGGATTTAGTGCAGCTATATCAGATTTCAAATGAGATGGGGATGGAGTTTGCAACCGCGTCCCTGCACAATAGTTTTTACTTTGTTGAGGCGAAAAATATAATTCATGACCGCCCGATGGTTGCAGAAAATTTTGAAAAGCTGGTAAATGAACTGCTTTGCAGCAAGAGTCCGAAAAAATGGTTTCGGGCTTATTTTAATCATGGGCTGATAAATTATATTTACGGGCAAAAACGTCTGTTACCTTGCGATATGAGCTTTGATACATTTTTTATAGACCCGTACGGCGACGTTATGCCGTGCAATGGAACAAAAGACAAGGAGGTTATGGGAAACTTAAACAGACAGTGCTGGGATGAATTGTGGAATAGTACGGAAGCGCAGAACGTAAGAAAAAAAGTGCGGGGCTGTGACAGAAACTGTTGGATGATTGGCTCGGTGTCGCCTGCAATGCATAAATATATCTGGAAACCGGCAATCTGGGTAATGCGGCATAAGTTAAAGTCGTTGTTTACCAAGCGGCCGTACAGCATGTATGAAAATAAAATTGTACGTGATTACAGGGATGGGAAAGTTACAAAGGAAGAGCTGGATAAGTGCAGCACGTGCGATATGTGCGCGGAGGCAAACGACGGATTGAGCGAGGACAGTAAGGCGCAGCTGCTGGGAAGAACAGGTGAAGAAATTGTAGACGCAGATATCGTCGAACAGATGAAAAAATAATGAGTGGAAGGCTATACGGGAGGAGGCTTATATGAATATTAAATCTATTTTGCATCCTTTTGTAGTTTGGCATAGGAGCAGAAAAGACGAGAAGAGAAAAACAAAATATATTGAGACGGATTATTCGTCGAAAATAAGAAGTTATAAAGATATAAATGCAGGAAAACGGTGCTTTATTATCGGCAACGGACCGAGTCTTAAACTTTCAGACATGGACAGGCTTGCCGGTGAAGATTGTTTTGCCTGCAACAGAATATACGGGTTATATGACAAAACAGAATGGCGTCCAAAATATTATTGTTCTCAGGATAAAAAGGTGCTGGAACAGATTAGGGAGGACTTGGAATTTGCGGCTGATAATTGTGAACAGGTATTCCTGCCATACAATTATATGGAATTTTATTCAAAGGAATTGCTTAATAAAACAAATTTGAATTTGTTTTACCACCCTTATATATCAGTATACAGCAGAGATGGAAATTATCCTGAAGGGCTGATGCCCTTTTCGGATGATATCAGCCGCCAGATATACGACGGGTTATCCATCACCTACGGGATGATGCAGATAGCCGCATATATGGGATATAACGAAATATATCTGATAGGCATAGACCACAATTATCCAATGAAAAATGGAGTTGTCGACGCACGTCAAAGTTATGCCGATGGAATAAAGCCTATTGACATGACTACGCAGTTTCCGCCGGAGCTTCTGCTGTGTGAGATATCTTTCCGTGAGGCTAAAAGATACTTTGAACAGAATGGAATAATTATTAGAAATGCGACGCGTGGAGGGAAGCTGGAAGTGTTTGAAAGGGCATCGTTTGATGAATTGGTGAGTACATGAAAAATATGATTGAAATCGGCGGTCCGTATATAGAAAAGTTAGAAAGTAAGGCAAGACTGTGTTCAGACATAAAAGTTGGTAATGTTACGCGCGTTATGTATTTTGAAGTTGATGAAAAATGGTCTGAATATCTATGTACGGAAACAATAGACGCCTTTGTGACAGGACTGTTGTATTATGCAGTATGTAACGGGTATGGCATTAAAAGTTCTTCTCCGATGAACGGGCAGTTATTATTTCAAATGGAAACATATCTACTGCCTGTATTAAATCAGATTGACCCGTCAGAGTATAAGCTTATAGAGTTCGATGTTCCGACAGCAGATATCTTATATGATGCGAAAGCAGTTGGAACGGCTGTCAGCGGAGGAGTAGACTCGTTCTATACTATTGTAAAGCATAAAGATGACAAGAGAGATAATTTTAAATTAACCCACCTTGTGGTTGCAAATTTATTTAACAGGTATGTGGACGAGGGCGAAACAAGAGGACAATTTGAGAGATTAAAAGAAAAGGTTGTAAAAATTGCTGACGAGACGGGCTTAGAGATGATTTCTATTTATACTAATCATCATGAGTTTATGTACAACCATTTTGTATCGCTGTATTCTTTTAGGCTGTGCTCGTACATTTATGCGCTGCAAAAGCTTTTCGGAATATATTATATAAGCTCGGGGGCGGCGATTAAGGATACAAATTTTTATAATGTCGATAGCGATGATTATGACATATTTAATCTTAGTATGGCGTCAACGGATACATTGAAATTTTATTCCTCGGGAGGAGAGGCGCTTAGGACTGATAAAGTAAGATTTATATCTAAGGATGAGGCCGCAAAAAATCATTTACATGTGTGTAATTTTTCGGAGAGCCATAATTGTTCAAAATGTGATAAATGTATGAGGACGATGCTTTCGCTGGATATTGTGGGAAAGCTGGAGCAGTTTGAACGCTGCTTTGATTTGGGATTGTATAGGAAAAACAGAAATAAAATGTTATCAAAAATATATTCCGATTGCTGGCATCTGTACAAAGATATAGTTGATTCGGCTAAAGAGTACCGTTATAAAATTCCGCTTCGCTGTAAGTTTAAAGGAATTATATTTATAAAACCATTGCTTAAAATAAAAAATATGATTAAAAAAAATAGATTGATAAAGAGGTTTTATTTTAAATTTAAAATTGATTATTTACGTTTCGGAAAACAAAAGGCAGAATTGTACAGATTTGGACGTAATGATTTTGACAATAAAGGAAACTAAAAATGAATGCGTTAAAAAAGTTTGTCGTGAGGTACAAAAATATACCAATTCAGGCCAGGGCAAGTTTTTGGTTCTTGTTATGCAGTATTTTGCAGAATGGTTTGAATATTATAACACTTCCGATTTTTACTAGGATATTGACAACTGAGCAATATGGATTTTCAAGTTCGTATTTTGCATGGAATGACTTAATCGTTGTAATATGTACCATTAGGCTGTCATATGGCGTGTTTGATAAAGGCATGGTGAAATATGAGAAAGGACGCGATAAATTTGCATCTGCGCTGTTAGGTCTTACAACGGCTATTTCGGTAAGTATGACTGCGCTGTTTCTCATTTTTCATTCTATCATTGAAAAAGCTTTGGGAATGTCATTTGTGCTTTGTTTATCGCTTTTCATAGTTCAGAGTTTTGCGCCGGCATTATTATTTTGGACCGCAAGAAACAGATATGAATACCGTTATCAAAAATTTACTGCCGTAACTCTTAGCACTTCGGTATGCTGTACTTTGCTCAATTTGTTTGCTGTCTTGAAAATACCGTATGACAGCGGGGAAGTAAAAGTTTTGTCATATCAGGTTGTCTGGTGTGCGGTATACGTTATCTTTTATATTTTCATTTTCTCAAAAGGAAGATGTTTTTATGACAGAGAGATATGGAAATACGCGCTTACATTTAATATGCCGTTAATACCGTATTTTTTATCGACTTTAATACTTGATAAGGCCGACCGTATAATGATTGGTAACTTTTGTGGCAATTCTGAAGTTGCGTTATACAGCGTATCGTACAATATAGGCAGATTGATGGTTCTTGTAACTTCGTCTCTGGACGCAACTTTCACACCGTGGATATACCAGAAGATTAAAGAAAATAAATTTGATAATGCAAAGAAAATATCGGCGTCCATAATGGTTATGTTTTTGGGAATGTCGACGGTGTTTATGCTGTTTGCACCGGAATTAATTACAATTTTTGCGGCGGAACAGTATAAGGATGCCGTTTATATTATACCGCCTGTTGTTGTAAGCTATTTCTTTATAATGATGTACGGTTTGGTGTCAAAGGTTGAATTTTATTATGAGAAGACAAAGTCTATAGCCGTGATTACCGTGATGGCCGCTGTAATTGATATTGTTTTAAACTACTTTGCAATCCCTGCGTGGGGTTATGTTGCCGCCGGGTATACGACATTGATCAGTTATCTGTTTATGAGTGTAGGGCATTTTATTCTTTCAGTCAGAATATCCAAGGAAAAAGGTATATATGCAGAAATTTTTCCGTGGAAACTGCTGATTATCTTATCTCTGATTATGGTAACGGTTATGGTCGGCGTTAATCTGTTGTATAAGAGTTTTATACTCAGGTATTCGGTACTTTTGCTGCTCGTATTATATGCTGTAATATTTAGAAAACGGATATTAGGGATATTTTTGACTTTGAAGAGGTGACCGGGAGGAATATATATGAAAAAATCATTGATTCATTTATTGTATAAATTATTTGGCCTTTTTCCATTAAAGAATAATAGAATTGTTTTTTCAAGCTTTGACAATGCATTGTGCGGAGGTAATCCTAGAACTATTTCTGATTATATATTAAATAATAGAAAGGATTACGAAGTGATATGGATTCTTGACAAAAGTGTAGATACGGGTGAAATGAGCGGTAAATATAAACGTGTCTCGTCTCATTCAGTTAAAAAGATTTACTACTATGCTACCGCCCGAATCTGGATAGACAGTCATCATTTTTGTAATCGTTGGAAACGCGAAAATCAGTTTCTTATTCAAACCTGGCATGCGGCAATCCCACTGAAAAAAATAGAGGGACATTGTCCTCAGTATTTTAGTCCGAGCCATATTAGACAGGTTTATAAATGTTCAAAGATGACGGATTATCAAATATCAAATAGTGATATTGCTACAAAACTTCTCAGAGAAGGTATGTGGTACGATGGTCCGGTAATTCAAAAAGGAATGCCTGTTAATGACTGTCTTGTAAAAAATGATGAGTCAGTAATTAGCAAACTTAAACAAAATATTGGTTTAAGCGATGACATAAATTATGTTTTGTATGCGCCGACATGCCGACAGTCAGACGCCGAGGACAAAGTTAACGAGCTGGATTATGACCGCTTAGTTAAAAATCTTTCCAAGAGGTTTGGAGGGATTTGGAAAGTTTTGTATAGAGGTCATCCTATCGCAGACGCATCAAAAAAGGAGTCACTGAGGAATAGTGACGTTTTAGATGTAACTCATATTCAAAAAGTTCAAGATATTTTATGTGTTGTGGATATTGTAATTACAGATTATTCGTCGATTGTAACTGATTACATGGTAACAGGGAGACCGGCTTTTTTATTTGCTCATGATTATGTAACGTATAAAGGACGTAGAGATTTTATTATTCCATTAGAAGATTTGCCGTTTTCGTTGGCGGAGGATAATGATATGTTGGAAAACAACATATTAAACTTTGATGAAGATATATATCTAAATGGTATTCATTCATTTATGAAAGAATGGAAGTTAGAAGAAACGGGTACAGGAACAAAGGTTATAGTATCAATTATTGACCGTATAATTCGGGGCAGGTAGAATAACAAATTAAACTGTTGAATTTTATAGACGGTAGTAAGTCAATATACAATTGAAAGGAAGTATTAAATGAAAGCGATAATCCTTAATTCAGGCATTGGCTCCCGTATGGGAGTACTGACGTCTGAACATCCAAAATGTATGACGGAAATTGGCCCGGGAGAAACAATATTATCACGGCAGCTTAGGCAGATTGCCGACGCGGGTATAAAAGAAGTGGTTATAACTACAGGCAGGTTTGATGATATACTGGTAAATTACTGTAATAGTCTGGAACTTTCTATCCATATAACCTTTGTAAAAAATCCAATTTATGCGGAGACAAATTATATATATTCAATATATTGTGCAAGAGAATATTTGGACGATGATATCATTCTTATGCACGGTGATATTGTTTTTGAAAATGAAGTGTTTGATAAGGTATTGTCCTCCTCCTCATCATGTATGACCATATCGTCTACGTTGCCGCTTCCCAAGAAAGATTTTAAGGCTCAGATTAAAAATGGTATTGTCATGAAAGTCGGAGTGGATATTTTCAATGAAGCTGTAGAAGCACAGGCATTATATAAGGTGTTAATGGACGACTGGCAAATTTGGATGGACAAAATTATAGAATTTTGTGAGATGGGGAAAACAGGTGTTTATGCAGAAAATGCGCTGAATGAACTTGACGGGGCAGCTAACATATCAGCTCTTGACATTGAAAATCTTCTTTGCGCTGAAATTGACAATCCGGAAGATTTGGCTGTTGTATCTGCAAAGTTAAAAGAAATTGAGTCTCGCACAGTTTATATGTGTTTTTCGACAGATATTATTCACGGAGGACATATTTCTCTTATAAAAAAGGCGCAGAAGCTGGGCAGATTAATAATAGGAGTACTTTCCGACGAGGCGGTAGCTTCATATAAACGGTTGCCGCTGGTTCCCGCAACCGAGCGTAAAGTGATGTTTGAAAATATTTCAGGAGTGTACAGAGTTGTAAATCAGAGTACATTGTCCTACAGAGAAAATCTTGAAAAGTACAGGCCGTCTATTGTAGTTCATGGTGACGACTGGCGTACAGGTTTTCAGAAACCAATAAGGGATGAAGTTGTTTCAATACTTGCCTCTTATGGAGGAAAACTTATAGAATATCCCTACTCAAAAGATAACAAGTATAAGGATATTGATACTCGCCAGCGCTCTGATCTTGCCATGCCGGATATTCGCCGCGGCAGGTTGAAAAAAATGATTGATGCAAAAGGTCTTGTAACGGTTATGGAAGCACATGATGGACTTACCGGACTTGTTGTAGAAAATACTGTGGTTTATCAGAACGGCGGTGCAAGGCAATTTGATGCGATGTGGATTTCTTCCCTATGCGATTCCACAGCTAAAGGAAAGCCGGATATTGAACTGGTAGATATGACTTCGCGTTTTCGCACTATTGAGGATATAATGGAGGTTACTACAAAACCTATTATATTTGACGGGGATACCGGCGGAAGGACCGAGCACTTTGTGTATACCGTAAGGTCTCTTGAACGTCTCGGCGTATCTATGATTATTATTGAGGATAAGACTGGTTTGAAAAGAAATAGTCTGTTTGGCACCGAGGTTGTGCAGACGCAGGATTCTATTGAGAATTTCGCCGAAAAAATTGCAGCAGGTAAAAAAGCGCAAAAGACAGCGGAGTTTATGATTTGTGCGAGAATTGAGAGCCTCATTCTTGAACAAGGCATGGAAGACGCGTTGAATCGTGCGTTTTCTTATGTTGAGGCCGGCGCGGATGCAATTATGATTCATAGCCGTAAAAAAGAACCTGATGAGATATGTGAATTTATTGAAAGGTTTAGAATGAAAGATTCTATCACACCGATAGTACTTGTTCCGACCTCGTTTAATTCTATAAAAGAGGAAAAATGGAAAGAATACGGAGCTAACATTATAATCTATGCAAATCAGTTGATGAGGGCACAGGTTCCGGCAGTTCAGGAGGCCGCCAGAATGATTCTTGAGAATCATAGGGCGGAAGAATGTGATAAGATGCTGATGCCGTTTCATGATATTATCCGGCTCATCCCGGCGGAGGAATAAAAAATGGTTCAAAAATTAATAACATCAAAAGATAATTATAAGCAGCTTGATGAATGGATAAGTGTTAATTCTGTCAATAAGTTGTTTCTGGTTTGCGGCGGCTCTATTCGTTATATAAAGGAATTTAACGACAAGCTAAAAACATTGGCGGACAATGGGATTAAAATAGTATCTTTCAGGGATTTTCAGCCTAATCCGCTATACGAATCTGTCGCCAATGGAGTAAAAAAATTCAGGAATGAACGCTGCGATGCCATAATAGCTGTAGGTGGCGGGTCTGCAATCGATGTAGCTAAGTGTATTAAGGCATACATTAATATGGAAGGTGATGGTTCTGACGGTAGCTATCTAAATCAGATTATTATTCCTAACAGCGTACCTTTTTTGGTAATACCTACGACTGCGGGAACGGGAAGCGAAGCTACACGTTTTGCAGTTATATATTTTAATGATGTAAAGCAAAGCATTACAAGTGATTATATTTTACCGGACACAGTTTTGATGGAGCCGAGTGTTTTGAAGACATTGCCTCTATATCATAAGAAAGCTACTATGATGGATGCTTTATGTCATGCTGTTGAATCCTTTTGGTCTGTAAACAGCACAGAGGAAAGCAGAGGCTATTCAAAGTCAGCTATCATAAAAGTGATGGAAAGTATGGAAGGTTATCTTAAAAATACGGAAGATGACAATACAGGGATGTTAAGCGCCGCTTATATAGCTGGCAAGGCGATAAATATTACGCAGACGACAGCAGGACATGCAATGAGTTATAAGCTAACAAGTCTTTATAAAATTGCTCATGGACATGCTGTGGCATTATGTGATAGGATTCTGTTTCGCTGGATGATTAATAATATTGATAAGTGTGTTGATTCCAGAGGGGAAAATTATTTAAAAAACATATTTCAGGAGATTGCAGGGGCAATGGGATGTGATAATTGTGAGAAAGCGGTACAAAAGTTACAGGATGTATTTGACGGGCTGGAGCTTATGATACCGAAGGCAAGCCCGGAAGATTATGCAATTCTTAACAATTCTGTTAATTCTGTACGCCTGAAGAATCATCCGATAGAAATAACTTCTGAGACAATAGATAGACTATATCATCAAATACTGAGGTGATAAATTTATGAAAGTTGAAAACTTTGTAAAAATAATAGGCTCTGATTTTTATACCGGTGTTCCGGATTCACAGCTTAAAGCACTGTGTAATTATCTGATGAATATATACGGTATTGATTCTAAACATCATATAATTGCATCTAACGAGGGAAACTGTACAGCGTTAGCTGCCGGTTATCATTTGGCTACCGGTAAGATTCCGGTAGTTTATATGCAAAATAGCGGTGAGGGGAATATTATTAATCCAGTTGCAAGTCTTCTTAATGATAAGGTTTATGCTATTCCGGTGATTTTTATTATAGGTTGGCGCGGAGAACCCGGAATTTATGACGAGCCGCAACATATTTATCAGGGAGAGGTTACTGTAAGACTTTTAGAAGATATGGATATTCAAACATTTGTTATTGACAGGAATACAACAGATGATGAATTATCCGTTGCAATGGATGAGTTCCGTTCTGTTTTGGCTATGGGTAAGGACGTAGCGTTTGTTATTAGGAAAGATGCGTTAATCTATAATGAAAAGATAGAGTATAAGAATGACAACGCTATGATTCGTGAAGAAATCATACGTCATATTGTTAAAGTTTCGGGGGATGACCCAATTGTGTCCACGACGGGAAAGACATCAAGAGAATTATTTGAAATACGTGAACATAATAGTCAATCACATCAATATGATTTTCTGACGGTGGGCTCGATGGGTCATAGTTCCTCTATTGCCCTTGGCATTGCAATTAATAAACCGGATATGAGAATCTGGTGTATTGATGGTGACGGAGCCGTTCTGATGCATATGGGAAGCATGGCTGTTTTGGGGGCAAATAAACCGAAAAATCTTATTCATATAGTAATTAATAACGGCGCGCATGAAACGGTCGGAGGTATGCCGACTGTGGCCGGACAGATTGATTTTACTGCAATTGCCGGAGCTTGCGGTTATCCGTATGCAGTGTCTGTGGACAATTTTGAAGACTTGGACAAAGAGTTGGAGGCTGCAAAAGTCAGAGGAGAAATGAGTTTTATAGTAGTGAAATGTGCAATCGGAGCAAGAGACAATCTTGGAAGGCCGACGACTACGGCTTTGGAAAATAAACGAAACTTTATGGAATATTTATTGAAATCTACGGAAAATGAAAGATATTAAGGAGAATAGAAACATTATAAAGTTCGTCCGTTAATTTAAAATATTACGCATCAAATTGAAAGAGGTTTTTGGAAGAGAAAGAGGAAAGTTATGGTGAATGCTGAACGATTCGATAAGGAAAAATCCAATGTACTGAAAGGCGCAGCGATTTTATTGCTTCTTTTTCATCATATATTTCTTGAGAAAGAACGGTTAATTGCAAATGGAGTTGTTCTGTGGGACGATTTATACGACAAAATTCACCCAGTTGTAGTGGCGGCAAGAATATGCGTATGGATATTTGTATTTATCTCGGCATATGGGCTGACTGTAAAATATGAGTCGGGCTGTAAGAGTGTCGGGCAGTTCATAGCCGGATGCTGGCTGAATCTTATGAGACAATGGTGGATTGTACTTATAGTAATGAGCGTTATGTACCAGCTTTTTGTCGGAAATATATTTGAATATTATGGGTATAGCCTGCAGCTGTGGATTCTCGACGTCTTTGAGTGGCATGATTTGTTTGGGCAGCCGCGTATTTTGGGCAGCTGGTATTTGTGCCTTGCCCAGTTAATTATTTTATTTATTCCAATGTTTAGTAAGTTCTGTCGTAAATATGGTTTGTTTTCTATAGCAATAGTTTATGTCATGAGCTTATTTATGGAAGATGGAATTGTATCGACGGGCGGAGGAGCCTATTGGCAGTACATTCCTACAGTTATAGGCGGTGTGGTTGCGGCTCAGAAAGGTTATCTGGATAAACTGCTGCAGAGAAAGGATAAGGTATGGAAAAATACGCTTGCGTGTGCAATGTTGTTTTGCGGGATTGTTGTTTTAAGTTTACTGAGAACTGAAATGACGGATATAAATAATTTTGGCGGCCTGCCGGTTTTGGTTATTGTTTTTATGATATGTATTCTGTTTGCCAAATATTTTAGACATATACACGGTATTCTGCGGTTTTTTGGAAAACATTCCGCAGTTATTTTTATGACGAATGTTTTCTTTTATGTTGAGTTCCCGCAGGTAATTTATTTTACAGGGAATCCGATTATAAGTTATTTAACATTGATTGCCGTGACTTTGTCGTGTTCAATTGCCGTTAAATATTTGTGTGAAAAGACGCATTATAATAAACTTTTTAGCTTAACAACTAGAACCTAATAACAAAATGTTATGAAAGAAGGTGTAACAAAATGAAAATAGTAGGAATTATACCTGCACGTTACGGCTCGACCAGGCTTTCAGGAAAACCATTGAAAGACATTTTGGGACATCCGATGATTTGGTGGGTTTACAAACGGGTTTGTGAGGTGGGCGAGCTGGATGAAATATATGTTGCCACTGACGACGAGCGTATAAAAAAAGTGTGTGATGAGAATAAAATTCCGGTAATTATGACGGCTGCTACGCACAGAGCCGCGGCGCATCGTCTTCAGGAAGTATCCGAGACTATAGAAGCCGATTTTTATCTCCAGTTAAACGGGGATGAGCCTATGATTAATATTGATGCGGTGAGGGCGGCGATTCCGGATGAGGCGCCCTTTGACAGGGAGTTTGGAACGAATGTCATAACAGAGATGGCAGAACCGGCGCAGGTGATGGACCCGTCCAATATTAAAATGGTTTTTGACAATGATATGAATGCTTTATATATGAGCAGGGCGCCGATTCCTTTTCCGTTTAAGAAACTGGATTTTAAATACTATAAGCATATTGGAATCATAGGCTACAACAAAAAGATGCTTGATTTTTATAAAAATTCTCTTCCGGGACGATTTGAGACGATTGAGGGGATAGATACGCTGCGGTTTATCGACTATGGGAAACAGTTAAAGCTTTCTCTGGTGTCCGAATGCCGCAGCCTTTCTGTAGATACAGAGTCAGATTTAAAGCTTGTAATTGAAATGATAAAGGAGCAGAGTAAAAATGGCGAAATATGATTTGCAATTGTTAGATTGTACGCTGCGCGACGGAGGATATGTAAACGACTGGCAATGGGGATTCAGACGCGCTAAGGATGTCGTACATGCTTTAGTCAGGGCCGGAGTTGACGTCGTGGAAGTAGGATTTTTGAGAAATGTAGACGGGTATAATCCGGACGTTACCGTATGCAGCCGTATCGAGGATTTAAATAAGCTCCTTCCTGCAAACAGGAGGGAGACTATTTTTTCAGCTATGGCGATGAGGAGCAATTACGATATAAAAAAGCTTTCTCCATATAACGGGGAGGGTATTGAGATGATTCGCGTTACCGCGCACGACTATGACATTGAGGATGGAATGGATTTTGCGCGCACGGTAAAAGAAAAAGGATATAAGCTCAGCGTCAATCCGATTAATATTATGGGGTATTCCGATGAGAGAATACTTTGGATACTGAATCAGGTCAATGATATACATCCGTATCAATTTTCTATCGTAGATACGTTCGGCAGCATGAAGCGGCGGGATTTGGACCGTATTGCCAGTCTGATTGACAATAATCTTGACAAGGATATCCGCGTTTCGCTTCATTTGCATGAAAATATGTCGCTGAGCTGCAGTCTGGCCCAAAATTTTATTGATAAGCATCTGAACAGGCCCGTGGCTGTCGACGGGAGCCTTATGGGCATGGGAAGAATACCGGGAAATCTGCCCGTTGAGCTTATAGCGGACTATCTCAACGACTATACGGATAAAAATTATGATATCGACTACCTTATGGATGCAATTCAGGACTATATAGCGCCGCTTAAAGGGGAGTCGGAATGGGGATATACGCCCGCATATTTTTTGTCTGCTAAGTTTAACCTTCACAGAAACTATGCGGAACATTATCTGGGAAAGGGGGACCTGACGAACCGAGATATTAATCACATATTAGCGAGGTTCGATGCTGACAAAACGACGGTGTTTGACGCCGGATATGCGGATATGTTATATGATGATTATAAAAATAACCAGATTGACGACGCAGTCGACAGAAGAAAACTTATGCGCGAGTTAAACGGAAAAAATATTCTGTTAATAGCTCCCGGAGCTACGATAAAAGAATATCGGGAAGACATACTTAATTATATAAGAAGCAACGACGTTGTTGTAATCGGAGTTAATTTTGTGCCGGAGGCTTTTTCACCTGATTTTGTATTTTTCAGCAACAGTAAACGACGAAGCAGCAATGAAAGCAGTGACGACGGTGGAAATAATGGAAATTCGCTATACATGACGATTGTCACTTCAAATATGGAAAAAGACGGCGCGGACTTTTATATTAATTACAACAGCCTGTCGGGTGCGTTTGAACACGGCTGCAACAGTTTGATAATGCTCCTGAAGCTTCTTAAAAGCGTCAAGGCCGGAAATGTTGAGCTTGCAGGAGCAGACGGATATTCGACAGAAAAGCAGAATTATTACAGTTCAAATATAAGAAATTATACCGAGCACGGCAACAGGTTTAACATCGCAGTTGCAGAGTCGATTAATAAACTGGATATGAATATAAGTTTTATTACACCTTCTGAATATAATAAGTTATAATAGTTTATGTTGCTGGAAAATTTATTTTTTATAGAAAGTGAGCGGCTTTAAGGTGTTTTATAATTGCGGGAGTACTAAGTTTGCGTGAGATATGAAAATATGAAAGGGTTTTTGTAATGGACAGGATGTTAAAATATCTGGTGATTGACGTTGACGGAACAATGACTGACGGAGGCGTCTATTATGATGAAAATGGAAATGAACTAAAGAAATTTAACACTAAGGACGCCGCCGGTTTTTTTGCTGCACATAAAGCCGGCATTGAAATATTAGTTTTGACAGGACGTGAATGCAAGGCCACGGAAAGAAGAATGAAAGAGCTAAAAGTAGATTTCCTTCACCAGAATATTAAAAATAAAATGGAGTTCCTAAAAGATTTTATCGGCAGTCGCAATATAGCTAAGGAAGAAATCGGGTATATCGGGGACGACCTAAATGATTTGCCGCCTATGACACTGACGGGGTTTGTAGGATGTCCGGCTGACAGTTGTGCTGAAGTTCGTGAGAAAGCTGATTATGTCAGTCCGCTTAAAGGCGGGGAGGGAGCCGTCAGGGATATCGTTGAGTTTATTTTAAGGAAAAGCGGTGAATGGGAGGAGGCGGTTGATGAAGTTTACGGGATTGGGGTTTAGAAATCTTATTTTAAAGCATGTGCTTTCTTTTGCTGGAAAATAAGTATAATGTATGCTATATTAAATATAAAAGTATATTGACTATGCTGAACAGATGTTCTAATATAAAAACATGCATTACTAATATTTTGCGCTGCATAATATGGAGTTTAGGAAAGTGAGGAAATCGTAATGGCTTTTGCAATAGATTTATTTTGTGGTGCTGGTGGAATGAGCGAAGGGCTTATTCAAGCAGGTTTTCATATTCTTTTCTCTAGTGATATTAATTCTGATGTTCAGCAAACATATATGAATAGACATGAACAATTAGGGTTACATCAAGGATTAAACACACATTTTCATAGAGGAGATATTAGAGAACTGAATGGAGATATGATTCGCGAAGCTATTAAGAATCTGGAAATATTTAGAAGTCAGGCTATTCCCGAAATAGACGCAATATTTGGCGGACCGCCTTGCCAAGGGTTCAGTAGAGCAGGAAGAAGAAATCCAAATGATCCGAGAAACATGTTATTTAGAGAATATTTGAGAGTTATTAGTGAAATATCCCCTAAATATGTGGTTTTAGAGAATGTAACAGGTTTTATAGACACTAGACTTTATGGATTTGTTGGTGTAACAGGACATAAATATGAAGATGGTGAATTTGTACCAGAAATATTGCGTAATGAATTTAGATTAATTGGTTATCAGACTCTTGAACCAAAAATTCTAAATGCAGCACATTATGGTGTGCCTCAAAGAAGAAATAGGATAATTGTTATGGCATATAGAAATGATATGGCTGCTCCGTCATATCCAGAAGCAACACATAATGATGAAACTGCTTTAACTATTACAGATGCAATAAGTGATTTGATTCGCAATGAAAATGTTCGTAATCAGGTTCATGTATCAAATACTGAATTTCAAATAATGTCAAAAGAAGGTCGTACTCCAGATATAAATGGAAATACTATTAGTAGTAACGGTGTTATACATAATAATGAGATATCTACACATCAGCAGATTATTTCTGAAAGGTTTTCTTTGTTTAGGGAAGGTGAAGACGGCGCTGAACTGAAAAATCGTATAATGTCAGAAGGAATTGATATTTCCGAATCGCCTGCGTTAATAGCACATTGTATAGAAAATATGGGAATTGGGGTGAATGAGGTTATTGCATTATTTAAAGATGGAAATGTAAGTAGGGAAAATGCTGAAATTTTACTTACAAAAAAAAATATTCGTACGAGACTAGACAGGACCAAACCGTCAGCAACTGTCATGACTATTGCTGACGACTATATTTCACCATTTGAGCCAAGAACATTTACGGTTAGAGAGTTAGCACGGATACAATCGTTTGATGATAGTTTTGAGTTTTTGGGGAAAAGGACAACTGGTGGATTGCGAAGACGTGTAGAAGTTCCTCAGTATTCACAAGTTGGTAATGCTGTACCACCGTTGTTAGCTGAAGCAGTCGCAACTGAAATAATAAAAATGTTGTAATAGTTCTTATTTGTAATATTTGTAATATACGAAGGGGTGTTTTTATGGGTCAGAGTATACTTGAAATGTTGAGAGAAGAATCAATAAAAAGTTTATTTGACACAAAAGGTTTTATAAATGCATGGCCAATATGGAAAAATAAAATTAGTACATTAGTTCCGAACAGAAGTGCAAGCCAGTTTTTTGATTTAGGTGATCACTTAAAAGATATTTTTTATACAACTAATAATTCGAGGGTGAGAACGGATGGCACTCGAAGCCAAAGTGAAGTGTCAGGGGGCGGGGCAAATTGGGAAGCTCTTGTATGTTGGTATTTAAATATATGTTGTATTGGAAGAAGAAGTGTTGTTATTAAACACAACAAAAGATTGGTGCCAGACCCAATTAGTAACGCTATAACAGTTAATTATGGTACATTTATATCTAATACGGAATCAGACCTGATAGCATTAACATTTCCAGATAAGCCAGAATATAGTATGGATAAAGAGAATATCATAATTAAAGATGAGGATGGGAAAATTGTAAAAATAAGACATTCAGGTAAGATGAGATACAATTTAAAAGAAGTATTAAGTGCTTTAGTTGCCAGAGACTTTTCGGAAATAGAGATACATGTTATTCAATGCAAAACAAATTGGAATGATAATGCACAAATTCCTATGCTATGGGATATGATTTATTCTGCGGATAATTTTAAAACTAATATTACTGTAGGAAGAGAAGGATATTCGATTAGTGATGCAAGATTATTTACATATGCATTCGCAACTGTACCAACTGTAAAGGTTGAAAATTTCAAAAGAACTTCGGTATCTGTATTGCGTGTAAGTAATTTAAGCGGTGGTAATTATTGGGGCATAGAGTCAGTGTCTGGGGTTGCTTGTTCGATGAAAGAAATGTTAAGTAGGAATTTATCTAGTGGTGCAAATGACAATCATAAGACGACATTGAAATCAGAACTTCCCAAATTATCATCCGTATATAGTTATTTTAATATTTAATTATAGAAGTTAAAACCGTATCTATATTAATACAGAAATTACGGTTTCCTCAAATCCCCGTTCGCAGGATTATCCAGCACTTTTCCGTCCTTTGTAAAACGTGAGCCGTGGCATGGGCAGTCCCAAGAGTGTTCGGCAGCATTCCATTTCAGGGCGCAGCCAAGATGCGGGCAACGCTTAGTGGCGGGTGTGATTAGGTTTGCTGCCTCTTCAAGGGCATTAGAAATAAGCCTCGGCTTTAAAATACTTCTTGACGGTGAGAAAACATTAAGGACAAGATTATTTTTTCCGAGTATTTTATCGGTGAGAAGCATTGCGGCGGACATTGCTCCTGTCATGCCCCATTTGTTAAATCCAGCTGCGACGTAAAGGTTCGGCGTTTTGGCGGAGTAATTACCTATATAAGGAATATCGTCGAGAGTTATACAGTCCTGAGCCGCCCATGCATATTCTTCACGCAAATCCGGATAGTAATTTTTTGCAAACTGTCTAAGCTCGGACCAATTTCCGCCTGCTTTACCGGTTCGGTGTCCTCCGCCTCCGAGCAGCAGCATATTTCTATAGTTTCTGAATGACATCCCCTTTTTGTCCCCATCTACATACATACCGTCAATGTCGTGAGCGTCCGAGAGCGCAAGCACGTAAGACCTGTGTTGGTACATTTTTATAAAATAGCTGCCGTGTTTGTTTATAAACGGAAAGTGTGTCGCCACTATCACCTTTTCAGCTTCAATGCAGCCGCCGTCCGTTATACATTTCGTCCCAATCATTTCCTTTGCAAATGTATGCTCATATATATTTAGGTTTTCCGAAATTACCCGCAGAAATTTGAGCGGGTGGAACTGTGCCTGTTCCGGACAGCATATTGCGCCGGTAATCTTGACAGGAATATTTAAATGATTCTTTAGAAAGCTTTTTTGTCCGAGATGTTCAAGAGCGCGAACCTCATTTTCTATTTTTTCCATTCCGTTCTGAGTACTTTCCGTCACGTATACATAGTTATCTTTTTTTTCAAAGTCACATTCTATATTTTGACAAAGCTGCTTATACTGGTTTAACGCCCTTAAGTTAGTCTGATAGTACATCCGGGCTTTTTCGATACCATACTGTTCTATGAGTTTGTGATATATAAGTCCGTGCTGCAGCGTTATTTTTGCAGTTGTGTGCCCAGTCGTCTTCCCACAGATTTCGTCTTTTTCCACGAGAATATACGGTACCCTGTGCTGATGTAAGAAATACGCGGTAAGCACGCCGGTAATCCCGCCGCCTATTATAAGTACGCTTGTTTTTTTGTTTTCCGATAATTTTGGAAAATTAGGAAGTGTTTCCGTCGACTGCCATAGTGACTGCATAATAACATACCGCCTTCGCTTTTTATGTTATTATGTGCATTGATTTATGTTATTATTAGTTTTCTTTTTCAATTTTTATATTGTATAGCGGTAATGGTGAAGCGGATATTCTTAAGTGATATTTGTTCTAATATTAATATTAATCTAATATTAATGCTGAAAAATATATTTACAAAATATAAAAACTGTAATAAAATAAAATATATTTTGTTATTGATCACGACACGGAATTAAAGGAGACTGAAGCTTATGAAAAAACGATTATTAGCAGTTCTTATTAGTTTTTCAATTGTAGCAGGCTCTGTATATGCTCCAAACGGAGCGGATGCGGCAGCCAAAATGAAGCTGAATAAGAAAAAGCTTAATTTAACCGTAGGCAAGTCTTACAAACTTAAAGTTAAGAATGCTTCGGGAAAAATTAAGTGGAAAACCAGCAATAAGAAAGTTGCCAAGGTATCTAAAAAGGGTAAAGTTAAAGCAGTAAAGAAAGGTAAGGCAAAGGTTTGGGCAATCGTACGTACCAAAAAGTTAAAATGTAATGTTAAGGTAAGTCCTGCAAAAAAGAGTACGCCTACACCGGTGACGAATGTTACGAATCCGCCATCGGGTCCTCACTTATCGGACGGACCTCAGAGTACTCAGTCTGCGACAGATAAGCCAATACAGTCTTCAACGGACAGGCCGACACAGTCGCCGACGGATAAACCTACGGATGTCCCAACGGATAAGCCGTCAACAGATAAACCAACGGACAAACCGACAGATAAGCCGTCAACAGATAAACCGACGGATAAGCCGGCAACAGATAAGCCGACGGACAAACCGACAGATAAGCCGGCAACAGATAAACCGACGGACAAACCGACGGAAAAACCGACAGATAAACCGACGGAAAAACCGACAGATAAGCCGGCAACAGATAAACCGACGGAAAAACCGACGGATAAGCCGGCAACAGACAAACCGACGGATAAACCGACGGAAAAACCAACAGACAAACCGACAACAGAACCAACTGCCGGTCCTACAAGCAGGCCGACACAGCCTCCTACACAAAAACCAACACCGACTCCGGGGCCAACGCCTCCTGCGGAGATGATTGACCACTATTCGGCGCCATATACTCTTGTATTTGGAAACGACACGGTAAAGCCTCAGAACAATGCATCATTTACGCTTAATGATGACGGGACTGTAAATATAAAAGTCAGCGGACAGTACAGCGGAGTTTCATTTGTTCTTCCTGAAGGACTTGAAGAAAATAATTTTGACACGGTTACAGTTACCTACAAAGATGCAAAGGATGTCGGAGACGGATTTGGCTGTAGCCTTTGGAGGAATGAGGATAAAGATACAGAGGATATAGTAGCATGGGGCGGAGTATTTAAGGGAGCATCGTCCGGTGAGTATAAGGCTTCTATAAGCGGAAACAGTACGACAAAAGCATGGTATGTCAATAAATGTCTGTTTTTTAACAATACTAATAACGATATACTTTCAGCAACGCCTGCTACTGTAACTATAACTTCGGTGGTGTTCTCGCATTCAAAATATAATGAGCCGGGAGAGACAACAAAACCGGGAACAGATGAGCCACAGAAGACCGCAGTGCCTGAACAGACTGCAAAACCAACTGAAACACCAAAGCCTTCAGAGGAAATTATCATCGGACCGTCAGATTTAACGAACAGCGACTATGTGTCTAGCGACAATGGCACTTCCGACGAAGAGGTTACGGTTGACAGCAGCGCTGATGGCTACAGCACGGTTACTATACCTGCGTTTGCGGGGATAATAATAAAGAATCCTTCATCTGAAATTGGAAAATATAAGCATGTGCAGATAACATATTCGTGTGATAATACAGTTAACGCATATCTGTTTGACGACCAATTTACTGACGGTATGGGACAGACGGCGGCAGGCCAGCATGAGATGAAAGACGGACTTGTTTCATCCTCGGTTTATAATACTGTTACGTATAGCGCTGACGATAGCTTCTCCGGAGGGGGAATTACGGCTGTTAAACTTGTCAACATTGACTTTGGCGGCAACAGCAGAGTCGTAAAGATTAAATCAATAAAATTCCTTACCGAGCTTCCGGAGCCAAGTATTGCCGATAAGGCCGAGATAGTTAAGGATGTGCCTTCTGATTTTAAAGAACTAAAGGAGGGCGTTGAATACGGAGAGTTTAGAAACATAAGCTATTATTCCGATATAACGAAATCCAACAGAAGCGCTAATGTTGTGCTTCCGCCGGGATATGATGAGTCTAAAAAATATCCTGTAGTATATATGCTTCACGGGATAGCATGTACTAAGGAGATGTTTGGAACAAATATTGAAGAGAGCTCAATTGCCAGAATGTTTGGTAATATGAGGGCAGAGGGCAAGTGTGAGGATATGATAATCGTATTCCCTGGAATACGTGTATCTGACGAGCCTGAAGATCCTGTTCACTCTCTTGAAAACTATAAGCATTATGATGATTTCAGGGAGGATTTAATCAATAACCTGATGCCATATATGGAGGATAATTTCTCTGTCAAGACAGGAAGGGAAAATACCGGAGTATGCGGATGGTCGATGGGAGGAAGGGAAGCTCTCTATATAGGCCTTTCAAGACCTGACCTGTTCGGATATGTTGCGGGATATTGTCCGACATTTGGATTGCTTCCATACACTAATCCTGACGTTGGACAGGGTGAGGACGGACTTTTGGCGGTTGAAGGCGCTGATGAAGATACTATAACTTTGTCAGACAAATATATAGACAATACATTTGTCATGATATGCCACGGAATATATGATAGTGTTGTCAAAAGTGAACCTACAAGGTACCACAATGCGCTTACAACAGGAGGAGTACCTCATATATATTCGGAATATCCGGCAGCACATTCCGAGGGTGTATGGGAACCGGGATTCTATAATTTTATATTAAACGCTTTTAAACTTGTGAAAACTGATGATGACAATAACGGTGATGCTGATAGTAATCATTATGACGTGGAAATAAGTAAATCCAATGAGTATAGCGCTGTTGAGGTCGACAATGTAACTTATTCGGAGGACGGAGTAAGTTTTACTGCTAAACCGGGCTATGGAGGCGGAGGAATGGTGTTCTGGCCTGCAGGTACAGGGAAACCGTTTAATCTTTCTGATTATGGTAAACTTGTAGTTGAGCTTACGGCGGAGAATGCCTCGGTTCCGATGTCGTTGAGCATGTATAAGGCAAACCCTGCTAATGTTTGGGTTGATACGATGACTTTGGCAGATTCAGGGTTCAGAACTTCCGAGACTGCAGGCGGGAAAACTGTCGTTGAGTATGACCTTAACAAAATTGAAGGCATGGACAGAGAAGGCGCCCTGTATGGTATAGGAATAAGAATCAGGGGACGGGAGAGCAATAACTCCTATAACATTAAGATTCATTCGATAAAATTTATTCCGTCTGAACCTTTGCCGGAGCTTACGAGCCTTAGGAGTATCGTAGACCCTGTGTTTGGAGTTATAGGAACATGTATCAACTATTCGCAGTTAAAACAGATTAGGACCGTGGAATATGTTGCCGAGCATTATTCGAGTATTTCTCTTGAAAATGAGATGAAGCCTGACGCAATACTCGGTGCTCCAACATTAATCGGCGTTGATGAGGCAAGAAAGAATACGGAAGATTACGTTATTCCTGACAGCTATGCCGAAGATAAGGTTCCGGAGCTTCAGTTTGACACACTTGACAATGTTCTTAGAATTGCGAAAGAGAGGGGCTTAAAGCTACGAGCCCATACGCTTGTATGGCATGCACAGACTCCTGAATTCTTTTTCAGGGAAGGATATGATAAGAATGCGGCGTATGTTGACGAGGCGACGATGAATGCAAGGCTTGAAATGTATATAAGAAGCGTCATGCATCATGTATATACGCTTGACGACGGGGCATATAAAGATATTGTATATACGTGGGACGTTGCAAACGAGTATATGCACAATAATGAGTATGATCCTGATAACGGAAAGACGGAAGGCAACTGGTCGGCAGTGTACGGCAACCGTTCTGTTCTTAAAAACAGGCCGGGATATATAAAATTTGCATTTGAGACCGCATATGACTGCCTAGAGCAATATGGCCTTGCCGGCAAGGTAACGCTTGTTTACAATGACTTCAATACGTATTTTGACTGTCAGGATAATATAATCGAGATGATAAATTATTTTAATGCTGAGAAAAAGATATGTGACGGAGTTGGAATGCAGAGCCATCTTGGAGTTACATTCCCGACGGCAGAGCATTATCTTAATACTGTAGAGAATTTTATAGATGCAGGATTTGAGGTACAGATTACAGAGCTTGATTTGGGAATTGACCCGAATAAACCGGAACAGACGTATGAGGTGCAGGCGGAGTATGTTAAGACTCTGACGGAAGGATTAATTGACATCCAGAACAGAAAGCATGGCATTACCGGAATCACATGGTGGGGTCTTTGTGATGAAGTCTCGTGGAGAGGCGGTTACAGCAGTGAGGGCAACAGCCATCCGCTCCTGTTTGACAAGACGATGTACGACGTAAAGCCGGCATACTACAGCTTTATAAATGCATTTAACAAGAACTAATTAAACAATTAAATATCTTAGCTCAACGGCGCCAATTTGAACCCGTTGAGCTAACTTAAACAATTTCACCGCGTGTAATGTATTATGTATCATATAATTAATATACAATACACGCGGTGATATCTTTATATAGTGACGGATTATATAACAATCACAGATGGCGGGATTCAACGATACATAAGGATATGAGATGATTTGTGATTGGCAAAAGTGGATTTACTGTACATAATTATATTGTTATGGTATAATGTCCACGAAAGCATTGAGCAGTGCCAGTACCTATACAAGACGGATAGACTGTTCATAGTCTAAGCCGCTTGTATAGGTACTGATAGGGCGAAAGCCCGTGAACGAGTAAGCCGCAGGCTTACGAGTATGCACTGCTTTTATAGTATAGTAACTCTGCCAGTGCAGAATTTAAGCTGGTTTATAACGCGCCGCATCGGCACGTCATTTATAATAATAAAGTGTGAGAGGAGCTCAGATTATGCTTAACGATAAATCATTATTGATTACAGGTGGAACAGGTTCATTTGGACATGCTTTTACATCTTATGTTTTGGATAACTATAATCCTGAGAGGGTAATTATATATTCAAGGGATGAATACAAGCAGTTTATTATGCAGAACGAGTACAAAAATCATCCTAAGTTCAGCCGTCTCAGATTTTTTATCGGGGATGTGAGGGACGAGGCAAGGCTTAGAAGGGCAATGACGGGAGTGGATTATGTGATTCATGCCGCAGCGCTGAAACAGGTTCCGGCATGTGAATATAATCCGTTAGAGGCCATAAAGACTAATATAAATGGGGCGTCGAACGTGATTAATGCGTCGCTTGATACCGATGTGAAAAAAGTTGTGGCGCTGTCCACTGACAAGGCTGTCAATCCGATTAATCTGTATGGAGGAACTAAGCTTGTCTCGGATAAGCTGTTCATTGCCGCTAATTCATATGCGGGCAGAAAGGACATCAGTTTTTCAATAGTCAGATATGGAAATGTAGCGGGAAGCCGCGGCTCGGTTATTCCTTTTTTTGATAATATAATAAAAAATGGCGGTACGGAGCTGCCTATTACCGATTACAGGATGACAAGGTTCTGGATAAGCCTTGAGGACGGTGTGAAGCTCGTCGTAAAGGCGCTTGAGGAATCTCGAGGCGGAGAGACATTTATATCTAAGATTCCGTCATTTAAGATTACGGATCTTGCGCAGGCGATGCTTCCGGGATGTGAGATGCCTGAGGTCGGCATACGCGAAGGAGAGAAGCTGCACGAGATAATGGTTACAACAGAGGACTCAATGCATACATATGAATACGACAAACACTATATAGTATACCCGCACATGAATTTCTGGAATGAGTCGAAAGTTATCAAAGGCGGGCGAAAGCTTGAGTATGGATTTTCTTATTCGTCAGGCAACAACAGCGAGTGGTACGGTGTAGAAGACCTCAAAAAACTTCTTGAGGAACAGTATTACTCTAAGCAAAACGATTAGCCGGCAGCCAAAAGTAGTCGGCGGTGCAGGAGAAAATATGGGAAATATAGCTATAATAACGGCGCGTGGGGGAAGTAAACGGATTCCGGGTAAAAATATAAAGATGTTCTGTGGCAAACCAATCATCGCCTACTCTATAGAGGCTGCCATAGGCAGCGGCATATTTGATGAGGTTATGGTGTCAACGGATGACGGTGACATTGCTGAAATATCAGAACAATACGGCGCGAAAGTGCCGTTTTTGAGGAGTGAAAAGACATCCGATGATTACGCTACGACCAACGACGTATTAATTGAAGTTTTGGAGGAGTATGGTAAGCGTGGAAAGAGGTTTGGGACAGGCTGCTGTCTGTACCCTACGGCGCCTTTTGTCACCGCGGATATATTAAGGGATGCATATAATAAATTACAGGATT
Organism: uncultured Clostridia bacterium; assembly: GCA_948472945.1. Classification (GTDB taxonomy): domain Bacteria; phylum Bacillota; class Clostridia; order Lachnospirales; family Lachnospiraceae; genus V9D3004. The sequence continues at coordinate 221,862 of CAOKVX010000002.1, read as the reverse complement.
CAGGCAGTGATACGCTTATACCTGTAGTAGCCTTTTCATACCCTGTACAGAGGGCATTTGTCATTAATGATGGATTTTTGTCTTATGAATATCCCGAATATATGACTGCGCGCTCGCAGGATCTTGTTTCGCGCTATCATGACGCCGGACAGTTTTATATGTTCAGTGCCGAATCTTATCTGAACAGGGGACAGCTTATGTCGGAACGGGTGATGCCGTATGTTTTGCCTCAGACTCATGTTCAGGACATAGACAATGAGGAGGATTGGATAATAGCTGAAATGAAGTTCAACATAATACAATCCGGAAAGACAGAGAGAAAATGACATGCATATATAATGCGGGTTACGACGATGCTCTTGGGGTAATACGCAGCGGGCGCAGGCAGCCTACGTATTACACTGAATTCGGAAAGGACGTTGGAGATTATGAATAATATATGCGTTAAAGACAGTATAATAGGTGGAGACAGGACATTTGTAATAGCTGAAATGTCGGGCAACCACAATCAGGATAAAAACAGGGCGATTGAAATAGTGAGAGCTGCAAAATATGTGGGCGCGGACGCATTAAAGATTCAGACATACAGGGCAGATACAATTACGCTTGACTGTGACGGTGAAAATTTTCGTGCGCAGAAAGGCTCGCCTTGGGAGGGGACAACACTTTACAATCTGTACCGCGAAGCCTACACCCCTTGGGAGTGGCATAAAGATATATTTGAGGAGGCAGAAAGGCAGGGCCTGATTTGTTTTTCGTCTCCTTTTGATTTCAGCGCGGTTGATTTTCTTGAGGAACTAGACTGTCCAATATATAAGATTGCGTCCTATGAGATAACGGATATACCGCTTATAAGAAAAGCGGCCCAGACAAAGAAGCCTGTGATTATATCTACAGGACTTGCGTCTGAATCAGATATAAAGCTGGCGGTTGATACATGCAGGCATCAGAACAATAACGACATTATGCTTTTAAAATGTACGTCGGCCTATCCCGCGCCGTTTGCAGATATGAATATAAGGATGATACCTGACTTGTCTGAGAGGTTTGGCTGTATTTCGGGCCTTTCAGATCACACCCTTGGAAGTGAGGTTGCGGTTGCCTCGGTTGCACTTGGCGCCAAAGTGGTTGAAAAGCACCTTACGCTTGCCAGGGAAGACGGCGGGGTTGACTCAGCTTTTTCAATGGAGCCGGAGGAGTTTAAAAAAATGGTTTCGGGTATAAGAAATGTTGAGGCTGCCCTTGGAAACGTGTCATATAAATTAACTGACTCGCAGAAAGAAGGAAGAAAATACTGCCGCTCACTGTTCGTTTCACGAGATGTAAAAAAGGGTGAGCCGGTGACTGCTGAAAATATAAAATCTGTCAGACCGGGAGGCGGACTTGAGCCTAGATTCTATGACGTTGTGATGGGTAGCGCATTCAGGAGAGATATAAGTATGGGCGACCCTCTATCGTGGGATATGATAGATTGCCCTGAACCGATACAGGACTTTTGAGGATTTGTTAATTAAATGAAAAAAATATATATACGAGCTGATATGAATAATATTGTTGCTACGGGACATATAGTAAGGTGCATGTCAATAGCCGGAGCGGTGTCGCATTTTGGAGGAGAGGCCGTATTTATTGGAGCTGACAGTCAGGCTGCAGAGATGGTTTCATCTTACGGATACAGGCATATATGTCTTAATACAAAGTGGGATGATATGGAAAGTGAGACAAAATCCCTAATCAAATATATTAGAAAAGAGAAAATCACCACACTCCTTATTGACAGCTATATGGTAACAAAGTATTATTTTGATGTGCTTAAAGATTACACAGAATTGCTGTATATTGAAGATATCGCAGATGAAGTGTATGCTGTTGACGGTATAATATGTTATGCGGGATATTATCGAGAGCTTGGCCTCAGTTCAAAATATGATGAGTCAAAACTTATTCTCGGACCGCAGTATACGCCGCTGCGCAGGGAATTTTGGGACAATGAAAAAAAGGAAGTAAATCAAAATATTAAAAATCTTTTAATATTGTCAGGTGGTACAGACCCTTACGGGTTTATATTGGAACTTGTAAAAAGTATAGATTTATCAAAGTATATAAATGTTAAAGTAGTATGCGGCAGATATTATAAGGATATGAAAGCGTTGGAGTCATTTAGCGCAATGCATGATAATATAATAATAATAGAACATACCAGCCAAATAAAAAAATATATGACTGAGGCGGATGTAGTTATCTCTGCCGGGGGGACTACGCTTTATGAGCTGTGTGCCTGCGGGACGCCGGCGATAAGCTATTCTATGGCGGATAATCAGCTTTTGAATGTAGAACATTTCTGTGAGGAAGAATTAATTCCGTATGCAGGTGACTTGAGGCGGGACGATGTTGTTTCTAATGTGTTGACGCTGCTGGAATCGCAGTATATGCAATATGAGTCGAGGAAAAATATTTCGTTAAATATGCAGCAGCTGATTGACGGCAGGGGGGCAAAGCGGATTGCCCGGAAAATAATTGGTTAAGTTTATCTAAAAAGAGGAGTATACGTATGTGTGGAATAGTTGGATATGTCGGATTAAGCCAGGCGGCGCCGATAGTGCTGGATGGTCTTGAGAAGCTTGAATACAGAGGTTATGATTCGGCCGGGATTGCAGTTAGGGACGGAGATAAAGATATTGAGATAGTAAGGTCAAAAGGAAGGCTGAAAGGCCTGTCAGATAAAACGGACGGGGGACATTCCGTGTTTGGACGGTGCGGCATCGGACATACCAGATGGGCGACGCACGGTGAGCCGTCGGAGAACAATGCACATCCGCATTCCAGCGATGATGGGAATGTTATAGCAGTACACAACGGTATTATAGAAAATTATCAGGAGCTGCGTGAAAAGCTTTCAAAAAATGGGTATGAATTTTATTCGTCAACGGACACGGAGATAGCGGTTAAACTTATTGATTATTATTATAAAAAATACCTTGGAACTCCCGTTGATGCCATAAACCATGCGATGGTTCGTATACGTGGTTCGTATGCGCTTGCAATTATGTTTAAGGAATACCCTGACGAGATATATGTTGCAAGGAAAGAAAGCCCTATGATACTTGGTATTAAGGATGGGGATGCTTTTTTGGCATCCGACGTTCCTGCAATCCTAAAGTATACCAGACAGGTATATTATATAGGAAATATGGAGATTGGACGCCTAAAGGACGGCAGCGTTACATTTTATAATCTTGACGGTGATACGATTACAAAAGAGCTTGTTGAGATTAACTGGGATGCTGCTGCGGCAGAGAAAGACGGCTTTGAACATTTTATGATGAAAGAGATCCACGAGCAGCCAAAGGCCGTTGCGGATACGTTAAATACGGTGATGTCCGACGGCTCTATTGATTTGTCGTCTGTAGGAATAACGGATGAAGATATTGACAATATAAATAATATTCATATAATAGCATGCGGCTCGGCTTGGCATGTGGGAATGGTTGCGCGTTATGTCATTGAGGACCTTGCAAAGATACCGGTAAATGTTGACCTTGCTTCTGAATTTAGGTATAGAAGTCCGATTCTTCATAAGGATGACCTTGTCATACTTATAAGCCAATCGGGAGAAACAGCCGATACCCTTGCGGCGTTGAGAGAGGCAAAGGAACGTGGAATAAAAACAATGGCAATCGTAAATGTAGTGGGCTCGTCGATTGCGCGTGAGGCAGACAACGTATTTTATACTATGGCGGGACCCGAGATATCGGTTGCAACTACGAAAGCCTACAGCGCGCAGCTTATCGCAGTTTACGCTCTTGCGGTAAGCTTTGCAAAGAGAAGGGGTACGATTGATGACGCGTACTACAGACAGATGATAGATGAACTGCTCACTATTCCGGAAAAGATAAAGGAGATAGTTTATAATCAGGAGTATATTCAGAAGTTTGCCGCATCGCAGGCGGGAGAGAGGGACGTATTTTTTGTTGGGCGTGGAATAGACTATGCGGTTTGCCTTGAGGGAAGCCTTAAGCTAAAAGAGATCAGTTACATCCACTCCGAAGCTTATGCGGCAGGTGAATTAAAGCATGGAACGATAAGCTTGCTTGAGGAGGGAATGCTTGTAATAGGAGTTCTCACTCAGGAGGAGCTTTATGAAAAAACGGTAAGTAACATGGTAGAGTGTCGAAGCCGCGGTGCAAAATTAATGACGCTTACGGTGTTTGGAAATTACAGTGTCGAGAGTTCGTCGGATTTTGTTACGTATATCCCGAAGACCGATAAACATTTTATGGCTAGTCTCGCCGTTGTTCCGCTCCAGATATTGAGCTACTATGTGTCTGTGGCGAAGGGACTTGACGTTGACAAACCTAGGAATCTTGCCAAGAGCGTTACTGTTGAGTAATTAATTGTCGGGTAATTCCGGAATAATATTGTATTGCGATTGTGATGACTTCAGAAGCATTTGAATGAATTTTATATAAGAATATATTTTATAAGAGGGTGCTCCGATATGAATAAGTTAATCGGAACACCCTCGCAGTAATTAACGATAAACTAATTATCTGTCACCGTACATTTTTTCATAATAGTTCTTATATTCGCCGGAAATAATTGTCTCCCACCATTCTTTGTTGTCAAGATACCATTTAATAGTTTTTTTGATACCGTCAGCAAATTTTGTTTCGGGAAGCCATCCAAGCTCGCTGTGAATCTTTGTAGGGTCAATCGCATAACGCATATCGTGCCCTTTTCTGTCAGTAACGTAAGTTATGAGACTCTCAGGTTTGTTGAGCTCTTTGCAAATGATTTTAACTATATCGATATTTTTCATTTCGTTGTGTCCGCCAATGTTGTATACCTCGCCCACTCGTCCCTTGTGAATAATTAAATCAATAGCCTTGCAGTGGTCTTCTACATAGAGCCAGTCGCGCACGTTGAGACCCTCGCCGTACACAGGAAGCGGTTTGTCATTCAGGGCGTTGGCAATCATGAGAGGTATAAGCTTCTCAGGAAAATGATACGGTCCGTAGTTGTTTGAACAGCGGCTTATTGTGACAGGCAGTCCGTATGTCCTGTAATATGCGAGCACGAGCAGATCTGCGGCCGCCTTTGACGAGCTGTATGGGCTGCTTGTATGAATCGGTGTTTCCTCCGTAAAGAAAAGGTCGGGTCTGTCGAGAGGCAGGTCACCGTAAACTTCGTCGGTAGATACCTGATGATATCGTGTTATTCCGTATTTTCTGCAGGCATCCATAAGAACCGCCGTACCTTTAATGTTTGTGTCAAGGAATATTTCAGGCTCCTCAATCGAACGGTCAACGTGGCTCTCGGCCGCAAAGTTGACTATAATGTCAGGTTTCTCCTCCTCGAACAGATGGTAAACCGCGTCGCGGTCAGTTATACTTTCCTTGACAAATCTGAAGTTGGGATTATCCATCACAGGTTCAAGAGTTGATAGGTTGCCTGCGTATGTCAGACAGTCAAGACAGATTATTCTGTAATCCGGGTATTTGTCAAGCATGTGAAAAATAAAATTACTTCCGATGAAACCGGCTCCTCCGGTAACTATAATATTCATAAATTAAATTCTCCTTTATATTTTTTAATATAACTGTTCCTTATACTTGCCGTCGAGAACGTCCTTTAGATAATGTCCATATTGGTTTTTCTTGACTATATCGTAGGTTTTAAGAACATCATCTTTTGTAATCCATCCGTTAAGATAGGCTATTTCCTCAAGGCAGGCAATTTTACGGTGCTGGTGTGTCTCGACAGTCATTACAAAGTTGGTTGCGTCGACAAGGCTTTCGTGTGTTCCAGTGTCAAGCCATGTGAAGCCCTGTCCGAGAAGTTCTACGTTTAACTCATTGTGTTCAAGATATATCCTGTTAAGGTCAGTGATTTCAAGTTCGCCGCGTTTGCTTGGCTTGAGATTTTTTGCGTATTCTACAACGCGGTTATCATAGAAATACAGTCCGGTTACACAGTAATTGCTCTTAGGACGCTTTGGTTTTTCCTCAATTGAAACCGCCTTGCCATTGTGGTCAAACTCAACAATACCAAAACGCTCAGGGTCGTCGACATAGTAACCGAACACTGTGGCGCCCTTTCCGGTATTGGCATTTTGTACTGCCGCTTTAAGGCGCTTTTTAAGTCCGTGTCCCGCAAATATGTTATCGCCGAGCACCATTGCAACGGAATCATCCCCTACAAATTGCTCTCCGATAATAAATGCCTGTGCAAGTCCGTCCGGACTTGGCTGTACCGCATACGAGAGATTTACGCCAAACTGATGTCCGTCCTGCAAAAGCTCCTGAAACCTTGGAGTATCCTGAGGTGTAGATATTATGAGTATATCGCGTATTCCGGCATTCATAAGTACCGACATCGGATAGTAAATCATAGGTTTGTCGTAGATTGGCAGCAGCTGTTTTGAAGTTACCATTGTGAGAGGATAAAGACGCGTACCGGAACCTCCGGCTAATATTATTCCCTTCATTCACATTTCTCCTTTCCTGTTTTTGTATAAAAGTTTAGATGACATTACTAATTATTTGTTAATTCTACATGATATTATAAAAGATGCCCTTGGGGCACAGTCAAGACTTTTTTTGAAAAATAATCAAATTAATTAAATTAACATATTTTTTACAATAAATTTATATAAAACAGTTTGTATGTTATATTTCGGCGATAAATAAACCGGAATCCTTTGTGATATGAAAACCTCCCGCTGTTTTCTTTTTTACATATGACTTGAAATCCTTGTATTTGTCTATGATGTAACGATTTTGGTTGCCGTGGCATGATAAAATGTAAGATATTAAAGCTTCAGGTTCTGTTACAACAAGGTTATCTTCATATTGTATCCAGTTTATGGACTTATAATACGGGGCTAGAATATCAGCTCCGTTTTCCTTACCAAATTTATTATAAAGGTTATCAGCAGCGAGTGCGATACGTGAATCAAATTCCGATACGAGGCTGCCGACCTCTGCCATATGTTTATTACCGTATGTACTGCATATAAGGCGGCCGCCTGGTTTTAATACTCTGGCAATTTCTCTGCATGCAGAAGAAATATCACTGCAGTAAAAAAGAACGTGGTTGGCTATCACGATATCGTAGCTGTCTTTCTTTTCACCTATATCATGGCAGTCTTTTACGCTGAACGAAAAGCGGGGGTCGTTTCCACAGTTCGAGCGTTTTACATCCCTAAGCATACCCTCGGAAATATCTGACAGCGTAATGTTTATGTTTTCCGGAAGCTTATCCATATTTGTAATCCAAAGTGAGGCGTCTCCGCAGCCAAGCTCAAGGACTTTCATTCCGTTATCAAGACAACACAGGTCATATATCCACGGAAACCATCCGGTTTTGTTAGTTGAGTACTTGCTGTGCAGGTTAATTCTGGCAGATATGTTTGAGGCGTTGCGGTATTGGTTTTTCATGCTCTTTTCTATGTCGGTCAGATGTATAAGATTTAACATGCGGCTCCAGTCCGGAGCTTTTCCAGAACCGACAACGCGCGACATGTCGCCGATTGCGTTTTTTACAAGTTCAAGCTGTTCAATACGGTCTTCAATTAATTTTTTTTGAAGCTCAAGCGAATCATGTAAAAAGATGTGGTCGGAGTCATTTATAGTCATTTCTTTTATATCGTCCAGGGAAAAACCGAGGTATTTAAAAAGAAGTATTTGCTGCAGTCTTGCAAAATCTTTGTCGGTATAGTACCGTGCCCCTTTGGGGTTGATATATGAAGGCTTGAGAATATTGTGTTCATCGTAATATCGTATTGTCTTTTTGGTGATTCCGGCCATCTTTGCAAACTCTCCTGAAGAGTAGTATCCCTCAATACCCATAATTTATCTCCCTTTGCGTAAATACATTAATTATTTTTGTATGGTGAAAAATGTGTTATATTTGTTTTTATCGTATCATGTAAATGAAATGGTGTAAAGCTGACGGATATTTACGTCTATTACTGGGATGACCCCTTTATTGCTTATTTTGCAAAGTAATGAAGTTTTCACTTTATAAATTCTGCCTTTAATGTCCTATAAAAGCTTTTCATTGGTGCATAATTATATGCATATCCCGCCTTGCCCATGATTTGCTTGATTTGTTTCTCTGTTAAAATGGCAGATACATTATGGTATTAATGCATAGAATGTGGTATACTTAAAATAATTGAATTGATTGGAGGAATTATTATGACAGCGAAAGCAGCTTGGGATTATGCTATTGGTATGATTAAAGTAGATGGACTTGAACCAACTGAAGATTTTAAGAAATATATTGAGCTGGAAAAAAACGGGCAAGCTACTACAGAAGATTTAAAGAAATATCTGGACAAAAAATATAAGGTGAAGCAGGATGCTTGATCCATATGTATATCCCGGAACCAATATTCTCAAAAATGTCTTGGGTATTCAAGATCGGCAGATGCTGGATGATGCGGAGGCAGATTATGTTTCTCTTCGTCTAAGGGAACTTGCAGAGAATCCATTAGAGGGAGATTATGATGTTGAACATTTGACCAAAATGCATAAATATATCTTTCAGGACATTTATGAATGGGCTGGCAAAATCTGTACAATCAACATAGAAAAAGAGGAACCTGCACTAGGTGGTTTATCTATAGAATATTCAGACAAAACAAAAATTGGAACTGATTTGTCTGGAATATTAAATAATATGGTATCACGTTTTTGGGACGGCTTATCTTTGGATGACAGGATAAAATGTTTTTCAGAAGATTTAGCGGCAGTATGGAAAGTACATGGTTTTCGTGAGGGCAATACAAGACTTGCTGTGACCTTTTGCTGCCAGTTTATTGAAGCACAAGGAATCCCAATTGACCGAACAATTTTTGAGAAACATAGCACGTATGTCAGGACTGCGCTTGTCGCTTACTCGGCAGTATTCCACGATATAGGAGATTTATCCAAGAAAGAATATCTGGAGAGGATAATCAGAGATTCTTTGGAGCGCTCCATAACATTAGACAAGAAATAAATGAGTAAAAGACAGGAAGATAGCGTAAAATCTCCCTGTCTTTTATCGTTTTAATAATGAAGGATAGGTGATTTTATGGTTGACAAAATAAAAGAACTTGCAGACATAATAAATGATAGCGATAACATAGTATTTTTTGGCGGAGCCGGAGTCAGCACGGCTAGCGGTGTGCCTGACTTTAGAAGTTCTGACGGTCTTTACAGCAAAAAACTTGACAGGAATTTCACGCCGGAGCAGGCTGTGTCACATTCCTTTTTTATGAGGTACACGGATGAATTTTACGACTTTTACAAAAAAAACTTAATATATCCCGATGCGAAACCGAATGACTGTCATATTGCACTCGCAAAGCTTGAAAAAATAGGGAAACTAAAAGCTGTAATAACACAGAACATCGACGGACTCCATCAGGACGCAGGTTCAGTGAATGTATATGAGCTTCACGGTTCCGTGCTTAGAAATTACTGTATGAAGTGTCATAAACCATACAATGTGCAACATATAATTTCATCGGGCGGCGTGCCGCGCTGTACTGAATGCGGGGATATAGTTAAGCCGGACGTGGTATTATATGAGGAGGGTCTTGACAGTAACATAATATCCGGTGCGGTAAATGCAATCGCTTCGGCAGACGTCCTTATAATCGGAGGGACCTCTCTTGTTGTATATCCTGCCGCCGGATTTATAGATTATTTTTCGGGAAGAAAGCTTGTGCTAATAAACAAGAGTGAGACTAAGGCCGATTCAAGGGCTGATTTAATAATAAATGACGATATAGCTAAAGTTATGAGGGAGGCTGTGTTGTAAATTTTAGACGGGTGGACAGACAAAATGAAATTACTTTCAAAATATAGCGGTAGAAAAATTATATTTCTTGTTCTAGCCGTGCTCTGGGCGGCGGTAATATTTTCATTTTCCGCAAAGAACGGCGGCGCTTCGACAAATGAAAGCAGAAGAGCGGGAAAATTTATATGCAGTATATTTGTACCTGGATTTAACGATATGTCCGAGGAAAGACAGTACGAGATGGCGGGTAAAATTGATTATCCGGTCAGAAAAATAGCGCATGCAGCGGAGTATGCAGTTTTAGGACTGCTTATTGCCGGAACCGTATATGATTGGCGAAAAAAAATAACTCAAAATATAATTGTTCCGTATGTAACAGGAACAATATATGCGGTAACTGACGAGATTCACCAGTATTTTGTGCCGGGTCGGAGCTGTCGTTTATCTGATGTTTTTATAGACAGCGCGGGAGTGCTGGCCGGCATATTTATTGCGTGCGTTATAATAATGATTCATCGTAAGCTGCGCGGACTCCGCCGATAAACTTGGGCCTTGTCCTTGCTGCGATTACGACAGCGTTTCCAATATGCTTTGTTGCGAGACGGACAGGAACCGCCACGTGCTTAAGGTGCATTCCAATCAGCGTTCCGCCTATATCAATTCCTGCGTCCGCCTTTATCGTCTCAAGCGCTGTCGGATGTGAAAAACTGTTGTAGGCGGCGGTTGCAAATGAGCCGCCTGCCTTTGGCTGCGGAACTACATTTACGGCGTCAGGATAACAGCCGTCTATGATTACCGCGCGGTTTAAATGTTCGCAGCACTGAGCGGCGAGTCTTATTTTTCGTGGGACAAGTATTGACTGGACTCCATCATAAATCGCAGATGCAATATCCGGACTTGAAAAAGTTCCGATTAATTCTCCGGCAACCTCGCTTGAAGAACAACCTACGATGAATATTGCACCCTCGCGAAGACGGGCGTTGTCACATAATTCGCTTACAGCGTCGGCAGACTGTTTTTTTATTTTTTCAAGCAATTCCCCGCTGAATTTTATATTGGCAAGATGATTTTCATTTATTACATTCCCTGAGATTATATTTGACATTATACATGTTCACTCCCCTGATTATTTTTGATTGTCGGCCTCCTCAGCGGTAAAATTTTATGCTGCGGTTACGGCTGATAAGAGTAAAAAGCAAGGGCGTCACTATTAACGCGAACACAGCCTGTACAACATTACCGGGTATATCTGCCGCGGCGCCGAGCCCCAAGCCGAGAAAGAATGCCGCAAATACAAAATAACCTGAAATCATTATTATCTCGGCGAAAGCGGCCGCTGTAAAAGCGGCGATAACTTTATGCTTTTTAACAAATCGCCATACGAGTCTGTATAGAAAGTATGCGCAGACTGCCATTAGGGCTTTTATAATAAATGTACCCGGAGCATAATATGTATATCCCAAAAATATATCGGCCAGCATAGAACCTGTGCCCGCCGCCGCAGCGCCTAGTACCGGCCCGAGAAGAAATGCAGACAACAAAACAAAACAGTCTCCAAGATTGACATAACCGTTAGCCGGGGATGGAATCTGTATAAGCATAGTAGATATGCATGTAAGCGCGGTAAACAGCGCTGTAACTGTAATTGAATAAGTGTTTCGGTCTGCAGCAGTATTTTTGGTTGTATGTGTCATTGTATTACCTCCAAGTTCAGATATGTAATCTTAGTTTTCTGATTTTTCTAATGTTGTCAGCTGACAACATAAAGTATAATCACATCTGATATTAATACAATGACCATTTTGTAACAATTCTATATAACCAGAATGCATGGTCCGTAGATAATCATTTAGTTATTAATTTTTGAATACAATAGAATTGTAATATGAGTCATATTCGGTGCTGAGTATGTCATAAACGTCTTTTTGTGCGGCAAACTGGAACATCCAGTATGAGGTATCTGTTTCGGTAACATATGCCTTATAACAATATTGTATATTGTTAATCTCTTTCTCCCATGTAAATGTGCGGGTCGCGTCGTTGTATGACGTAACTTCAGATGTTATTCCGGCCGCCTGCATGGCCACGGCCGCATAATCGTCTATACCGGACACCGTATATCCTGCGGCGGTTATTGCCTCTTTTGTCTCCGACATACCAAAGCAAAGTGAATATTCGCTTGAATAATTAAATAGATAATCTACAGTTTCCTTTTGCTCATAATCGTCGGTCAGAGTTATTGTAAGGTAATCATTTGAAAACTCTTTCGGTGTTTTTGACGGATAGAAGTCCTCAAGGTTATTTTCAGAGTTTGCGTCGGCGCTTTCAGGCGCTTCGGTAGCTTTATTATTATCTGAATCTGTGGAACCGCAGCCTGTTATGCCAAGCGGCATTGAAAGCACAAGGGCAAGGCACAGAGTTTTTTTTATGATTGTTTTTTTATAATTCGACTTTATCAATGATTTGTTGAACATTTTTCAGAATCCTTTCAGGTTGGTATTTTAGTTTTAGCTTAATTCACTTAAAAAGTAAACTAAATGCAGAAATTTATCTTTTAATATATATCCTATATATATAAGTAAATAATGTCAAGGTCTTTGTTGCTAAATAATTAAGTCGGTGTTAATTGGCAAATAGTGAATTACGGGAATACGGTTGATTTTTGATGCCGGAAAAGGTATTATATACATAAATGACTGAAACAGCAGATAAGGAGAAAAGCTTTATGAAAGATACTAAAATAATGCTTGGAAATGAAGCGATTGCAAGGGGGGCGTACGAGGCCGGGGTAAAAGTGTCGGCTGCGTATCCCGGAACGCCGAGCACTGAAGTTAGTGAAAATATTGCAAAATATGACGAAATATATGCGGAGTGGTCTCCTAACGAAAAAGTTGCGATGGAGGTTGCCATAGGAGCGTCTTGCGCGGGGGTGCGTGCGATGGCTGCAATGAAGCATGTAGGTCTTAATGTTGCAGCGGACCCTCTTTACACCTGTTCATATAGCGGCGTAAACGGGGGACTTGTCGTAGTGGTTGCCGACGACCCGGGTATTTACAGTTCTCAGAATGAACAGGATACGAGAATGGTTGCCAGGGCTGCTATGGTTCCTGTCATAGAGCCGTCTGACAGCGAGGAAGCAAGGGTATTTATGAAGCTTGCGTTTGAATACAGCGAGAAATACGACACGCCGGTAATACTTCGTACGACTACCAGACTGTCACATTCACAGGGGGTTGTCACTCTTGAGGACAGGGTTTGTCCTGTGGATAAAGTGTATGAACATAATTTTCAGAAAAACGTAATGATGCCCGGCAATGCAAAGCTAAGGCATAGGTTCGTTGAAAAAAGACTAAGGCAGATGGCGGAGGATGCCTGTGAAATGCCTTTAAATACAGTTTCATACGACGATACTTCGATAGGAATAATAACTAGCGGAATTCCGTACCAGTATGTAAAAGAGGCGCTGCCTAACGCCTCGGTATTAAAGCTTGGGCTTGTGAATCCGCTGCCGAAGAAACTTATAGAGGAATTTGCCTCAAAGGTTGAGAAACTTTACATAGTTGAGGAACTTGAGCCTGTCATTGAGGAACAGATAAAATCATGGGGAATCAATGCCATTGGAAAAGAAATATTTACTGTACAGGGAGAGTACAGCGCCAACATGTTAAGGGAGGCTGTGCTTGGAGAGAAAACATTACTTTCCACATCATTTGACGTACCGGCGCGTCCCCCGATACTGTGTCCGGGATGTCCGCACAGGAGCGTATACTCAGTTTTAAAGAAGCTTAAAATACATGCGGCCGGAGATATAGGATGTTATACGCTGGGCGCCGTCGCCCCGCTTAATGTTGTTGAGACCAACGTGTGCATGGGAGCCAGTATATCAACTCTCCACGGAATGGAGATGGCGAAAGGCCCGGGCTATGTTAGGGACTGGGTTGCCGCTATAGGAGATTCCACATTCCTTCACACCGGAGTCAACTCGCTCATGAACATGGTATACAACAAGGCTACCGGAACGGTTATTATCCTTGACAACTCAACTACGGGAATGACCGGACATCAGGAGCATGCCGCTACCGGAAAAACGCTTAAAGGCGAGACTACCTACATGATTGACATATACAGTCTATGCAAATCAATCGGAGTCGAGCACGTATATGAGATTGACGCTTTTGAGATTGACGAGCTTGAGAAAGTCATAAAAAGGGAGTGTGCAAGGGAGGCGGTTTCGGTTATTATAACAAAATCACCGTGTGCACTTCTCAAAACATTCGTTCCTAAAGGAAAATGCTACGCGATACCCGAGAATTGTAAAAAATGCGGAGTCTGCCTTGTTCCGGGCTGTCCGGCAATCACAAAAAATGACGACGGAACGGTCATAATTGATGAGACAATGTGTAACGGATGCGGATTATGTATGAAACGCTGTAAGTTTGACGCAATTGGTTTTACACCGCGCGCGGCGGATGAGTAATATCGGACAGTGTTTCTTTTGAATCAAATAATCAATTACAATTAATTATCAGTGCTAAGATTGGATAATTGATACAAATATACCATTAGAAAGGATTGGAAATTTAATTATGGAGACAAAGAATATAATGATAGTGGGAGTCGGAGGACAGGGTACGCTTCTGACAAGCCGTGTACTCGGCTCAATAACTACTAAGGCCGGATACGACGTAAAGCTTTCTGAGGTTCACGGAATGGCACAGCGCGGCGGAAGCGTTGTCACATTTGTCCGTTACGGCGACAAGGTAAATGAGCCTATAGTCGAGGAGGGACAGGCCGACGTCCTTATTGCGTTTGAAAAGCTTGAGGCGATGCGTTACGCGCATTTTCTTAAGGAGGACGGCGTAATAATTGTAAATGATTACGAGATAGCGCCTATGACGGTTGTCACAGGCAACGCGGAATATCCGGAAAATATAATAGAGACCCTGAAACAGAAGCATAAGGTTGTCTCAATTAATGCGATGGAGGAGGCTAAAAAGCTTGGCAACACAAAATGCTTTAATGTAATTATACTCGGTGTTGCAGCCAAGAGCATGGATTTTACAGAGCAGCAGTGGCTTGACGTGATAGCCGAGACCGTGCCGCCAAAGACGGTGGAGTTAAACCAGAAAGCGTTTGCAATTGGTTTTGAGGGATAAAAAAGATAATAAACTCACCAAATAAAAAAGAAAGGTCAAAGATAATGCCTATTACAGATTTTTTAGTAAATAATGCAAGACAGCATGGAAACGATGTATGCCTTGTTGAGGTCAACCCCGATATACAGGAAAAAAGAAGAGTTACGTGGCGCGATTATGAGCTCATTGAGCCGGCGGCGACATGTCATTACAGAAGAGAGATTACATGGAGCGTGTTTGATGAGAAAGCTAACAGGTTTGCCAACCTTCTGATGTCGAGAGGGATAAGGAAAGGGGATAAGGTTGCAATTCTTCTGATGAATTGTCTTGAATGGCTGCCGATATATTTTGGAATTTTAAAAACGGGGGCGCTTGCGGTTCCCCTAAATTTCAGATATGACTCTGATGAGATAAAATATTGCCTTGACCTTGCGGAGGCTGACGTGTTGGTATTCGGACCGGAGTTTATTGGCCGTATTGAGGGGATAGCGGACGAAATAATTACTAACAGGCTTCTGTTTTATGTAGGGGGTAACTGTCCGTCGTTCGCCGAGGACTATGACAAACTTGCGGCCAACTACTCAAGTGTCGCGCCTGATGTTGTCGTTGCCGACGAGGATGATGCAGCTATATATTTCTCGTCCGGAACAACGGGATTTCCAAAGGCAATACTGCATAAGCATACAAGTCTTATGCATTCCGCCGTGTGTGAGCAGAAGCACCACGGACAGACGGGAGACGATATATTTCTATGCATACCGCCGCTTTACCACACCGGAGCGAAGATGCACTGGTTTGGCAGTCTTGTGTCCGGCAGCAGGGCCATACTTTTAAAAGGCGTCAACCCAAAAACAATACTTGAGACGGTTTCATCTGAAAAATGTACGATTGTGTGGCTTCTTGTACCGTGGGCGCAGGATATACTTGAGGCGCTTGATATTGGTGAGCTGAATAAGGACGACTATACGCTGGAACAGTGGAGGCTGATGCATATCGGAGCACAGCCGGTTCCGCAGAGTCTCATAAAGAGATGGAAAGAATACTTTCCGGGTCATGATTATGATACAAACTATGGACTGTCTGAATCAATAGGCCCGGGCTGCGTGCATCTTGGAGTTGAGAATGTACATAAAGTCGGTGCAATAGGCAAAGCAGGTTACGGATGGGAAGTAAAGATTGTGGACGAGGATGGAAAAGAGGTTGCACAGGGCGGCGTCGGAGAGCTGGTAATTAAAGGTCCCGGCGTAATGACATGTTATTACAACAATGAGGAGGCTACCGCCGAGGTATTAAAGGACGGCTGGCTTTACAGCGGCGATATGGCCCAGATGGACGAGGATGGTTTTATATATCTTGTTGACCGGAAGAAAGACGTAATAATAAGCGGCGGCGAGAATCTTTATCCTGTGCAGATTGAAGATTATATAAGAAAATATACAAAGGTAAAGGATGTTGCGGTTATAGGTCTTCCTGACAAGCGCCTCGGTGAGATTGCCACGGCTATTATTGAAACTGTTAAGGGGGTTTCATGTACCGAGGAGGAGATTAACGAATTCTGTAAGGAGATGCCCAGATACAAAAGACCGAGAAAGATTATTTTTGCAGATATTCCGCGTAATCCTACAGGTAAGATTGAAAAGCCTAAGCTTCGTGAGATTTATCACAGCAGTAATTTGATATATGACCAAAATAAGGGATGATAATAACGGAGATATTTAAAAATTTTAAAAAAGTTTGGCTTAAATTTGCAGTAAAAGAAAATTATTATATTTAATGAAGCAGATACCATAGCCTATTTTAAAAAAATATTTATAATTAAAATTAGAATGGTATATTCTAATTTTGAAAGTAAAGTATAACCGGGAAATTAATTGGGAGTGATAAAATGAAACTGAATATAAAAAAAATATATGGGCTGGCAGCTGTTGCAGCGGCGTGTTTTTTGTTGAAATCATCCGACGTAACAGCGTCAGAGATTCCTGCCGCAACACCGTTTCCGGCAGACACAGGGGTCGTTCAGGCTTCAGAAGTATCAGGCCCGGCGGTTGCGGTTGATGAAAATGTAAGTATAAGCTGTTCTTCGAAAACTATAGGAAAAGGGGAAACATTCAGGCTTAATCTTAAAAATGCCGGTGACGATGCAAAAGTAAAATGGACAAGCAGCAATAAAGAAGCTGTGACTGTGAGCAATGACGGAGATGTTCATGGAATTAGCAAAGGAAAGGCTGTAATAAGTGCAGTTTTTAATGGAAAAAAATATTCCTGCAAGGTAAAGGTTACTGATGAAGGGCTTGAATATGTGCAGTATGAGCTGCAAAAGGGAGAGACGCTTAGGCTCCATGTTAGCGGAATTGAAGGAAAAGTAAAATGGTCTTCCCGAAATAATAAAATTGCAAAAATTGTGAAAAAACAAAACAGTCATGTATGTGTTAAGGGAATCAAAAACGGTACTGCAACGATTCTGGCAAAGAAAGGAAAGAAAACCTATGCATGTATAGTTAAGGTGGTAAAAAAGGAGAAAAGCGTCATATATCTTACGTTTGACGACGGCCCGTCACTCACGTCAACGCCAAAAATACTTGATATTCTGAAAAAAAATAATGTAAATGCAACCTTTTTTGTAATAAACTATGATAAAAAGGGTGAAAAGCAAATAAAAAGGGCGGCATCGGAGGGAAATGCGATTGCGATACACGGATATTCACATGATTATGCAGCTATTTACCGCTCTGATAAAAGCTATATCTCTAATGTGACGAAATTGCAGGATAAACTAAATAAAACTCTGGGATACAGGGTATGGACGACCAGATTCCCCGGAGGAAGCTCGAATCTAGTCAGCAGGCGTTATAACAAGGGAATTATGAGCCGGCTTGTGAAAGATGTTGACAATCTCGGATTTTCATATTTTGACTGGAATGTAAGCTCGGGTGACGCCGGCGGCAGCAAAAACAGCGCGCAGGTATACAAAAGTGTGACAAAAGGGCTTAGGAAGAACCGAAATAATGTAGTGCTTATGCATGACTTCTCGAACAATAATAAGACGATAGATGCGCTTGATTCTATTATAAAATACGGAAAGTCACATGGTTATGTATTTAAGGTGATATCAGACAGTACTACGGCCGTGCATCACGGTGTGCAGAATTAAAAATACTAATCATATATGTTTGTTTTACCGCCGGGATTTTTCCCGGCGGTTTATGTTTTTCGCCGATGTGCAGCTGCTTAAATACTTAAAAATTCAATAGGTCTTGAAATTTTTATTCAAAACAGATATACTAGGTCTATTATGTGTGGGAGGTTTGTCCTACATAATATTGCAGGGAGAGGTTAGTATTATATGCGTGTTATATCCGGAAAAGCAAGAAGAATGACGCTTGTGACACCTCCGGGCAGGGATGTAAGGCCTACTACTGACAGAATAAAGGAAACATTATTTAATATTCTGCAAAATGATTTGGCGGACAGTACGTTTCTCGATTTGTTCAGCGGGAGCGGCGGTATTGGCATTGAGGCGCTTAGCAGAGGGGCGAAAAAGGCCGTGTTTGTTGATAAGAATAAGGACTCTGTAAGATGTATAGAACAGAATCTTTCGCATACGGGTCTTAGGGATGACGCGGAGGTGCTTCCAATGGATGCACTGCAGGCAATCCGTAACCTGTCCAAGCGGAATAAGCTTTTCGATATTGTATTTATGGACCCACCGTATGGGTGCGGCATGGAGACAGATGTATTGAATGCGCTGTCCTCGGCGGAAATAATAGATGGCAATACTATCATAGTTGCTGAGACGTCGCTTAGGACGGACTTGGAAAGTTGGAATGACGGCAGATATGAAATTGTCAGAATCAAGAGGTATAAGACTAACTGCCATGTGTTTTTAAAATATATATGCTAAACTATATATTATAAAGTGAGCAGTACGAGTTTATTTAAGAGAGGTGTGGAAGTATGGGTGCGAATAATATAGAGAAAATGATTGAGGACATATTTGAGTTTGTCGATAATGCCAGATCACCTATGGGCAATCCCAATAAGGTAATATTACACAGGGGCGAACTTTACGATATGCTCGATGCACTCAGATTGAGAACTCCCGAGGAAATTAAGAGATACCAGAAAGTTATTGCAAACCGCGACAGGATAATTGACGACGCAAACAAGAGCGCAGCGCTAGTGGTAGAACAGGCTAATTCCAGAGCCGCGGCCCTTATAGACGAGAGCGAGATGGTAAGGCAGGCAAACCAGCGTGCGCAGGAGATAATAACGGCTGCAACCCAGGAGGCTAACAGAATTATAACTAATGCCAACGAGGAAGCGGCGCAGTACAGGATAAACGCAATAACATATACCAACAGTCTGCTTACTAATGCTGAGAGCGCCATCCAGGCAGCTTATAAGGAGTCCGCTGTAAGATATGACGAATTGTTTAATACTATGAAGATGAATTTGGAAACAATTCGTGAAAATAAAAGGGAGCTGGAAATGTCGCTTCCATATGAAGTACAGAAAGAAAATCAGGAAGCGGAAGATTTGGCCGGGGAGGAGATTGCTTCACTGCTTGAAGAAGTAGATGAGTAGTGGGTCTAAAGCTGCTTACTATCTGATTCAAATTTTTTACTGTCAGCGGAAACTATACAAAACATAAAATATAGCTCCGCCGGCGGCTCCGCACAATATTTTGTGGAAAGCGTACTTAATCAATGATATACCGGAATCCCTTATTACGCCTGATGTCTGTAGCAGTGCGGATATTCCGCCGAAGCCGCATAGCGCGGCTGCGGCCGTACCTTTTACTATAACCGGCAGTTCACCTGTGTCAGACAAAATGAGCGTAACTCCGGTCGTTATTTCAAATATTCCGGCGATTATGCTGTGGGGAAGAAAGCCGCTCACAATAAGACTTGAAAAATCCGCAAGAATAGAAAATATTATTATATAACCGCCTATCAGTACAAGCAGCCTGAAACACTCAAACATCGTGTCTTCAAGCGTGCCAAGGAAGGCGGTATTATTTATTCCATTTTCATGTATATCAACATAATATTCAGATAATTTATTTTTTTTCTCTATATTCCTTCTATTTATTTTATCATTTACTATATTTTCTGTATCAGACATTGATGTAGTTTTTTTGAGATATTTTTTGCAGTAAAGTAATGTTATGACGGCGGATGACATTATTGTGCTGAACCATATATAGTATTGTCCAGAGGGAACGTCGCTGCATATACAGCCCGCTATTCCTATTAGAAATCCGGGGCTTGCGTTGTTGCTTATTATCATCAGGAGCTGACCTTGGTTTAATTTTATCTGACCTGATTTTATCAGTTCTGAGATTGTTGCGGCGCCCGTAGGGTAGCCTGCTATTAGGCCTGTCATGACCGGGTAAAAACCTGATAGGCTTCGCGGAATCATATTTAGCGAAAGTATAAGCCTAGTCACAAGAAAAAAAGGAAACAATGTGGGCAGTACGGTATTGAACCACAACAATAATCCTCTGGTAGCCCCGTTTATGCATATCTTTGGACAGAGGACCAGAAGTATCAGAATGAGAAATAAAAATGTATATTTAATGGAGGTATGGCGGAACAATACTGACTGCCTCACAATTGTCATTAACACATATATATGAAACTGTGGTGTGAATTATTCAATTACCATTCCGTGTGTATATTCGTTGTACCCATTATTGCATCCATATACGAAAGAACGCGTTTTTTCGTATAGCTCCGACGCATAAATATCTTCGGTGAGCAGTGTTTTTGCATACGAATCGGAGGCTTTGTTAAATGAATTGACAATAGCGGGTTTGGTGACGACAGGGACTGAAGCTTTTTGTGAGAGCAGTTTCATTAGCGGTGAAGATGACCTGCGAAAACCGAGAACCCTGATATAAGGAGCTTTATATTTATCATTTCCATATTCACATTTTTTTATGTTGAGCATACAGTGCGAAAGAGCTCTCTGTATTCGTGTATATGTGTACTGTTTTGTCTTCAGCAGTGATACAAACTGTGCCCAATCCACAAAATCAGTTATGCTGCCGCGTATTCTGGCGGCAAGGTCATTTGAAATATCAACATAGTCTGACAGCGAAGCTATGTGTGCCGCAATAGATGAGTATAACTGCATTGAAAAATGTTTTTCCGAGACCGGTTGTGATAAATAATCATACAAATTGTACGGCGTAAAAGTTCTTACGGCTGTTTCGGGCGTTATGCCGTTCCAGAGAACGGCATTTTTAAAAATAGCATTTCTCAGCGCTGACGCACTGCACATTCCTTTTTCCGTATCTGACAGTGATAAATCGTGATATCCGCTGCCGGAGCGTTTTATAGTATGCGCGTTAAGACCGGTTTGGTTACAGGCGCGAATATATTCAATGGCAAGAATATTGTTTGGAAGTGATATATCTGTCTGCAGCGGAGTTTGCGCTGCCTCAAGAAAAGCGGAAATTGCCCGGCTTCTTGCGACGGGAAATGAGAGACCGCTTTTAAGGGAAGACAAAAGAATATCCTTATACAAACGCGGCTCGGTATCAATTATTTCAGCAATTGCCTTAAAATTACCGAGTTCCCCGGTTTCGGTGCCAAAGCATATTCCGTCGGTAATTCCCGTGGCATCTAGAATGTTAACGGCTCCGTATGCAAAACCTTCCGCGCTTGACGTCGCAAATCTTACAGGCAGTTCAAGTATAATGTCGCATCCTGATAAGAGCGCCATTTTGGCGCGAGAGTACTTGTCTGTTATCGCGGGCGTTCCGCGCTGTGTAAAAGGCCCGCTCATAATACCTATAATGAAATCGGCGTCACATATTCGGCGTGTTTCCTCAATGTGATATTTATGGCCGTTGTGAAACGGATTGTATTCGCAAATGATACCTGTAACTCTCATTGCTGTACTCCTTTTTACATATATATTCAGTGTAATTAATTTATTCGGTTCCTATATTGTACATTTAAAGTATATAATACAATACAACATATCACTTTACAAATCAAACGCTTAGTTGTATACTAATGATGCTTAAGAATTGCTGCGCACTTTGTGTTTACGCAATTTTAAAATACCTTATATTTGTTTATTTTTTGTTTTTCAGATAAGTAAACGTATAGTTTAGTTTATATTATTTTATATATTTTAGGAGGAATTACACATGAAGATATTGGTTATTAACTGCGGCAGCTCATCGTTAAAGTATCAGCTGATTGATTCAGGTACTGAAAAAGCTCTTGCAACTGGTATATGTGAGCGTATCGGTCAGTCGGGACATTTCAAATATACATCTTCCGACGGAGTGAAGATTGAGTTTGACAAAGACATGCCTGACCATAAAGTGGCTGTAAGCATTGTGCTTGACGCGCTTGTTGATGAAAAGGACGGCGTCGTTAAAACCCTTGACGAGATAGAAGCGATAGGACACAGGGTCGTGCACGGAGGGGAAAAGTTCTCCACTTCCGTAGTAGTCGACGACGGAGTTATAGCGGACGTTGAGGCTGTCAGCGAGCTTGCACCTTTACATAACCCTGCCGGAATCATAGGCATAAGAGCTTGTCAGGCAATTATGCCGGGAAAGCCTAACGTAGCTGTGTTTGACACTGCATTTCATCAGACAATGCCTAAAAAAGCTTACATGTACGGACTTCCTGTTTCATATTATGATAAATACAAGATAAGAAGATATGGATTTCACGGTACAAGTCACAGCTATGTGTCGAAGAGAACATATGAGGTTGCGGGCTTGGATGCCGACAACAGCAAAGTTATTGTATGCCATCTCGGAAGCGGAGCAAGCATATCGGCGGTGATGAACGGCAAATCAGTAGATACCTCGATGGGACTTACCCCTTTGGAGGGTCTTGTCATGGGTACGAGAAGCGGGGACATAGACCCTGCAATTGTCGAGTTTATTGCGCATAAGGAAAATAAATCAGTTGAGGAAGTAATGACAATCCTTAACAAAGAGTCAGGCGTGTACGGTCTTTCAGGCAGTCTTTCAAGTGATTTCCGTGACCTTGAGAAAGCTGCTTCGGAGGGAAATGAGCTTGCAGCCGAGGCGGAGCACATATTCTGCTACAGGGTTGTAAAGTACATAGGGGCGTACGCTGCCGCAATGAACGGAGTTGACGCGATAACATTTACCGCCGGACTTGGTGAGAATAACAAAGATATCCGTAAGGAAATATGCGATTATCTCGGTTTTCTTGGAATAGCGCTTGACGATGAGAAAAATTCCGTCAGGGGAGAGGATATCGTAGTTTCCGCACTGGAGTCAAAAATAAAGGTCTGCGTTATACCTACCAACGAGGAGCTTGCAATCGCAAGGGAGACGGCGGCGCTTATAAAATAAATACATCGGTCCAAAATTGAGGTAGAGCTCAGAATGTATATTAAAAAACATGGCATATTTTTATATTGTGCCATGTTTTTTGCATTAAATGAAAATAAGTCCTATAATACAAAATACAAAAAGGTAAAAATAAAAGTAAATAATAGTGGAGATGACATACTTGAAAAATATTCTTATTATTGACGACGACATATATATCGGAGACATGCTCGAGGAGTCGCTTTCAAAGGAAGGGTACGGCGTCCTGCGCGCATACTCGGGAACAGAAGCGCTGTATGTGCTGGGAGAGTCAAAGCCTGACCTGGTACTGCTGGATCTTATGCTTCCGGGACTAAAAGGCGAGGATGTGCTCATGCATATAAAGGGAATTCCGGTGATTGTCGTGAGTGCGAAAGCTGATATTGACAATAAAGTTGATCTGCTGCTCGGCGGCGCTGTAGATTACGTGACTAAACCGTTCGACACTAAAGAGCTGTTGGCTAGAATTTCTGCGCATCTTCGCAGCGCCGCGTATAATTCAAATACATCTATATTAAAATATGATGATATAACGCTAGACGCGGAAAGCCGTGAGGTGTCTGTCGGCGGGATAAACGTAAAGCTGACAAGAACGGAGTATGCAATTCTTAAGCTTCTTATGCAGAATCCGGCGCAGGTTATAACAAAGTCACTGCTGCTTGAGCGAATAAGCGGTGAAACGCCCGACTGTACTGATAATTCGCTTAAAATGCATATAAGCAATCTGAGAGGAAAGCTTCGTAAAGTCAGCGGTAAAAATTATATAGAAGCCGTCTGGGGAATTGGTTTTAAGATGCAGAATGAAAACGTCGGCCTGTAAATCTATACCGATTCTTTACTGTTTTCTTTACCGGTTTCTTTACACCTGCAGTTTAATATAAGGGCATAAAAGGAGGATAAGACTATGGAATATGTACTTACAACAAATGCTCTTAGCAAAAATTACGGGAACTTCAAGGCGTTGGCCGGGGTATCAATGAATATTCCCAAAGGGGCAATTTACGGATTCGTAGGAAAAAACGGCGCAGGAAAGACAACGCTGATGAGACTTATATGCGGGCTGGCTGAGCCGACTTCCGGAGAATTTACGCTGTATGGAAGAAAAAGTACTGACAGGGATATCGCCAAGTCGCGAAGGAGGATGGGGGCTGTTGTGGAGACGCCGTCCGTTTACCCTGAAATGACCGCCTGCGATAATTTAAAACACCAGTATCGTATTCTTGGACTTCCGTCATTTGACGGTGTTTCCGAGACGTTAAAGCTGGTCGGACTTGAGCATACCGGAAAGAAGAAAGCCAAAAACTTTTCGCTCGGTATGCGTCAGAGACTCGGCATAGCAATGGCACTTGCCGGAGATCCGGATTTTCTTGTTCTTGATGAGCCTGTGAACGGACTTGACCCTCAGGGGATAATTGAAATCAGGGAGCTGATTCTAAGGTTAAACCGTGAACAGCGGATTACGGTTTTGATTTCTAGCCATATTCTTGACGAGCTTGCAAAACTTGCCACGTATTATGGATTTATTGACAATGGGCGTATAGTGAAAGAGATAAGCGCCTACGAACTTGAGGAGGCGTGCAGAAAATGTGTGCGCATGGAAGTCAGCGATACAAGAGCTTTAGCCTGTGTGCTTGACGGCATGAACATTGAATATAAAATCGTATCGGAAACTCAGGCCGACGTGTTTGGCAAACCGGCTGTATCAAAGCTGGCCGCGCTTCTCGGAGAGAAAAACTGTGAGATAATTTCAATGCAGGAACATGACGAGAGCCTAGAGAGCTACTATGTAAATATTGTGGGAGGTGGCAAAAATGCGTAAACTATTATCAGCAGATTTTACAAGGTTATTTAAAAGCAGGGAGTTTTGTATTTCTGCATTATTTATGGCTTTGTTTGCCGTATTCAGATTTGCCGGCGCTAATACTGACCCGTCATGCAAATTGGACGATGGATTTTTCATGTATGCAATCGTTATTGGCGTAATGATGGCTTCATTTGTAACTCTGTATGTTGGAGCCGAATATAGCAGCCATACTATACGCAACAAATTGATTGCCGGGCATACAAGGGTAAGTATTTATCTCTCGAATTATATAGTATGTACGGTTGCGGGCTGGATGTTCTGCTTGATTTATTTGGCGGCAGGACTTGCGTTGGGAATACCTTTCAAAGGTTTTTTTGAGGCGCAGGCGGAGGAAGTTGCGTCGACGGTTTTTTGTATATTTTTACTAACGGCTGTCTATGCCGGGATATTCGTGATGCTCATAATGATATATAATAATAGGGCTGTCGCATCGGTTGTAAGCATCTTTTTGGCGCTTGCGATGGTTATTATAAGTGTAATTATGCTCAACAGACTTTTGGAACCTGAAAAAATAGAGATAATGGAGTATACCATGAATGGAGATAATCCCAAAACTATATACGAGGATAACCCGCGGTATATTTCCGATGACAGTGTGCGGAGTGCATATGAGATTATTAACGATTTTCTGCCGGGAGGACAGTCAATACAGCTTTCGGGAATGATTGGTGACGATATTGCTGACCCGCCTTTATGGTTTTATGTCTATGATATATTTATAATTCTGATTACGTGTGGATTTGGTATAATAATATTTAGAAAAAAGGATTTGAAATAAGTAATTATTTTATTCGGTGAAATACATGCTTTCGCTATGCGAAACCAATAAAAAGATAACTTGCTCTCTATTTAAAATATTAGTTCTATTAGTTCTTATGTTTTGAAAATAATATGCGGGGAGATTGAAATGACAGTATTGTTGTGGGCCTTGGCCGGTGTTATGATTGTTATATTTAGCGCACTTATAATAAAAATAAGGCTTTTGGAGAAAGCCGCGGATGAGATAAGGGATGGATTTGCCGACAGGCTCATAACCGATACTAATACGTTGATAGACATATCATGCAGAGACAGTCATATGATGGAGCTGGCAGACGCGGTCAACATTCAGCTTAGAAAATTCCGTTCAAAGCGGCGCCGTTTTGAACAGGGGGATATGGAGATAAAAAATGCAGTCACAAATATATCGCACGATTTGAGAACACCGTTAACCGCAATCTGCGGATATCTTGATTTGCTTGAACAGGAGGAACATACGGAGTCGGCCCGCAGGTATATAAACATAATCAGGGTGCGAGCGGAGCTGCTTTCCAAATTGACGGAAGAGCTTTTCAGGTATTCGGTTATTCTTGTGTCTGAGGAGGATGTGTCGGGTGGGCCGCTGGCTATAAACAACGTGCTGGAAGACTGTATAGCAGAGTTTTATACTTCTCTCAAAGAAAAAGGCATAACGCCTGTTATATGTATTCCAGAAAGGAAAGTTATGCGAGGTATTGAGCGTTCCGCTCTTGCGCGGGTATTCTCAAATCTGCTAAATAACGCCGCCAAATATAGTGATGGTGATTTGGAAATCCGACTTACGGAAACAGGAAAAATATATTTTTCAAACACAGCCTCCGCATTGGACGAAGTACAAATCGGCAGGCTGTTTGACAGGTTTTACACAGTTGAGGACGCGAGACAGTCTACGGGTCTGGGACTCTCTATTGCAAGGACACTTGTTGAGAGGATGAATGGAAGTATATCGGCGGAATATGAGGGCGGAAGACTTTGTATATGCATATTCCTGCCGGAAGGCGATTAGAGACAATTGGCGCCGTTGAGCTAAAGTATCTGACAGATGTTCCATGCTGCTTACTGAGATAAATTTTTATATAGAAATATACGGTTAAATGTATTATGATGTAGAAAAAAGTATCAGGAGGATATGATTCATGGGATTGCCGGAGATTATAGGTATTATAAATATTATTCTTCTCTTTATTGTAATTATATTGCAGCTTATCGGACGCAGGAAGTCAAATATCGGAGAAATAATTACTATAATGAAGCATACAGCTGAGGAACAGCGTGACAGCGTGCAGAAACAAATTGCAGGCGGCGCCACGGAGCAGTTTGAGCGTTTTGGGGTTATACAAAACAGCATTCAGGAAACACTGTCGTCGAACCGCGAGGAGGTAAGCCGCCAGCTTTATGAGTTCCGGCGGCAGATGGAAACAAAATTGATGGATATTCAAAATGCCGGTACGGAAAGCAATGAGCGGATTGGATTAAACGTGACGGCTGCCCTTAAAACAAGCCGTGAGGAACAGTACAATCAGCTTAGCACATTTAGCGAACAGGTCGACGGCCGTTTATCATCCATCCAAAATGCCAATGTTCAGAATATAGATAAAATTAATGCGACACTTGAAAGTAAAATGAAAGCATTGCAGGAAAGTAATGAAAAGCGGCTTGAGCAGATGCAAAACGTGGTGGATGAGAAATTGCAGAAAACACTTGAAACACGTCTTGCAATGTCCTTTGAACTGGTAAGTAAGCAGCTTGAGAGCGTAGGTCAGGGATTAGGCGAGATGAAAGCTCTCGCCGCCGATACAAAGTCGTTGAAAAACGCCCTGATAAATGTAAAAGAGCGCGGTACATACGGTGAGGTTCGCCTTGAAAAGCTTCTCTCGGATATTCTGGCTCCGAGCCAATACGAAATGAATGTTGAGATTATGGACGGTAAGCGTGTAGAGTTTGCCATAAAGCTTCCGGGCAATGGCGATGCGCCTCTGCTTCTTCCGATTGACAGCAAGTTTCCTATTGAAGATTATAACAGGTTACTTGACGCTGATGATAAACAGGAAATTGATGAGGCAAGGCGCTCGCTTACTATAAAAATCCGTGCATTTGCGAAAGAAATACATGATAAATATATAGCGCCGCCTAAAACTACAGATTTTGCGCTGATGTTTCTGCCAACCGAAGGATTATATGCGGAGGTGGTTCAAAATGTAGCTTTGTTTGAAGAACTCCGTGACAAGTATAAGATTACGGCAGTCGGCGCCACTACGCTCTCTGCGTTTTTAGCGTCCCTGCAGATGGGATTTAAGACGCTCGCAATAGAACAGCGCTCGCAGGAGGTGTGGGATACTCTTCGCGCGGTGAAGTCGGAATTTATTAAGTTTGGCGGAATGCTTGAAAAAGCGCAAAAGCAGATTCAGACAGCCGACAAAACACTGTCCGAAATTGTCGGCAGGCGAACAAGGGCGATTAACCGTACTCTGCGCAGCGTGGAGGAGCTGACGGAGGAAAGTGAAGCGTACCTTATATCTTTGGAAGATACAGCTGAAGATTAGTTATGAAAATTAGTGTAAATAGTACCGGTCAAACGCAATACGTATAAAACGGCGACCGTATATTTATTATAAAAGTACTTGAATAATTACACTTATTAAGTTAGTATAAAGATATTAATTTTGCAGACTCAAACAAAATCACCCAAAAATAAGGAGGCAGGATATGACTGAATATACACCTATAACAGAGGGAAAGGTACGTGAAATATATGATATCGGCGACAGCCTTATAATCACCGCTACCGACCGTATAAGCTGTTTTGACGTGATTCTCAATAACAATGTTACAAAGAAAGGTACCGTGCTTACGCAGATGTCGGCATTTTGGTTTGATTACACTAAGGATATACTGCCTAATCATATGTTGTCAGTGGATGTTGGTGATATGCCTGAATTTTTCAGACAGGACAGGTTTGACGGTAACAGTATGATGTGCCGCAAGCTTGAAATGCTGCCTGTTGAGTGTATTGTTCGTGGATATATTACGGGAAGCGGATGGGAGAGTTATAAGAAAAACGGAACAGTATGCGGTATAGAGCTTCCAAAGGGGCTTAAGGAATCGGAAAAACTGCCTGAGCCTATATATACGCCGTCGACTAAGGCCGAGATAGGTGACCATGATGAGAACATATCGTTTGAGCAGAGTATAGAACACCTTGAAAAGGCATATCCGGGCAGAGGAGAGGAGTATGCCGCAAAGCTTAGGGATTACACAATCGCGCTATATAATAAGTGCGCAGAATATGCGCTTGGCAAAGGAATAATAATTGCAGATACCAAATTTGAGTTTGGGCTGGATAAGGAAGGCAATATTATAATTGGGGATGAGATGCTCACTCCTGACAGTTCAAGATTCTGGCCTAAGGAGGGATATGAGCAGGGCAGGCCGCAGCCGTCGTTTGACAAGCAGTTTGCTCGTGACTGGCTGAAGTCCAATGAAAACCATAATTGGACTCTTCCGCAGGACATCGTAGATAAGACAATTGACAAATACCTTCAGAGTTATGAGCTTCTTACAGGCAAAAAGTTATAGGACAGAGCAGGTTAAATGTCAGCTGCATTTTATACTGCAGGGCAGGCTATATAATTAATAGAGATTATTCTGCTTTGCGGCGCAATTGAGTGCGGGTGATAATTTAATTAATTTCGATAAATAAAATATAAAAATCACAATTTTACACAGACCTTGTTTCATGTACTGCGCTATGCATGTGACAAGGGCTGTTTCAATGTTGTGTTCATAAAGATTTTATAAAAAAAGTGTTGATTTTATAAAAAATTAGTTTACAATAGACTGTTTTTAAAGTATAATGAAAAACAGATTGGTATTATGGTGATGCGTTTCACGTGTGAAAGGGATACTGCCATGAAAATAGTTTTAGAAAAAGAAAAACTTAATGAACTAACCCCTATACTTGGAATGTTGCTGGCATTTAATGAGAATGGGGATATTGTGTATTCAAGTGAGGAATTAAAAAAAAAGTTTCTGTATGATGAAGAGATTATCGGTACACAATTAAAAAAACTGTTTCCGGCGCTGCTTAGCAATATAGAAGATTTTGAGGAGCTTTTTGCCGTACTGGAAGATGAAAAGCAGGTTAACGCATATAGGAAGAATGGAACCATTTTTCCCGTTCATCTGACAATGTGCAGATTTGATGAAAGTACATATGTTGTAAGGGTAGACGATAATACTAATGAGGTCAAGTGGAAACAGCGCTATGAGCGGGCTGAGATTGACGCTAATGCGGCCTTTTCAAAACAGAACGAGTTTGTGGCAAACGTCACGCACGAGCTTAGGACACCGGTCAATGGAATAAAGGGAAACGTAAAGTTCCTCAAAGAGCAGGGCAGTCTCACAAAGGTGCAGGATGAAACGCTGGATATTGTGATGAGGTGCTGCCACAACATGGAGAAGATAATTAACAATCTTCTCGATTTTGCAAAGCTTGACGCAGGAAAAATTTCGATAGATATAGAAAAGTTTTCGTTCAGGGACATGATGAAACATGCATATGATACCAATGTAAAGCAGGCTATCCAAAAAGGCATATCGCTGCAGGTCAACTATGACGAATCTATACCTGATGAACTTTACGGAGACGCGCTTCGGATAGGGCAGATACTAAATAATTACATATCAAATGCGGTTAAGTTTACATCTGTGGGTTCCGTCCGTGTGGAGGCCGTGGAGGTGGCGAGGACAGATAAAAATATTGAGCTGTTTTTTATGGTAATTGATACCGGAATAGGCATCGCCAAAGAAAATATTGATAAACTTTTTAAAAGCTTTTCACAGGTTGACGGCTCTATTACCCGCAATTACGGAGGAACCGGACTTGGGCTTGCAATTAGCAAGCAGCTTGTACAGATGATGAACGGTTCGATAAAGGTTGAGTCGGAGCTTGGAAAGGGCTCGACATTTGCATTTTCAGTTGTAATCGGCCTGACGCCTGACGTCGGGGAAGCAGAAAAAGATGAGGAAAACGAAACAGAAGAGGATATTAACAGGACACAGAGCATACAGAATAAGTTTGACATGATAATAAACAAGGTTGAGCGTGACGATATCAGCAATGTTTTCAGGTGGGGTACACAAGAGAATAGGGCCGAGATTAAAGATACGCTGAGTAAGCTTGTTCTTTGCATAGAAATGGGAAACTTTGATAAAGCCGAAATGTTTTCCGACAAGATTAAAAAGCTGTGTGAAGGAGGGGGAATGGATTTTATGAAACAGATATTCCGCCTGCAGCTTGCTTTAAGAAAAAGTGACCATGAACAATCAATGCAGGAATATAACGTATTCCTCGATATATATAATAAGGAATGAGAATATGGCTATGGATATGCTTGATAAACCGTATGTATTGATAGTTGATGATATTGAAGACAACGCTCTGCTGCTTGAATTTATACTAGGCTCTGATAACTATGCCATAAAATGTGCAACAAGCGTTGCCGAAGCGGTTGAGATAATGGGCGAGGGTCTGCCTGACATAATACTTACTGATATTACGATGCCGGATATTGACGGGTTTGAATTTATGTCTATGTTAAAGAACAACAGCAGGACGAAAGATATTCCTATTGTAGTGATATCAGGGCTTGACTCAAACGACGACAAACAGAAAGCGTTTGAGTTGGGAGCGGTAAGCTTTCTCGGAAAACCGTATGACAGATTTGAAATTCAAAACAGTATTGGAATAAATGTCAAGCTTAGAAGAATGCAGCAGGAGCTTGAGGAATATAATAAAAAGCTGAATATAACAATAGAACAGCAGTTTAAGAGAATAGAACTTGAACAGAAACATATTTTGTTTGCACTTGCCAATGTTGCGGAGATGGAAATAGGTGCGAAAGATAACCGTCTTGAGAAACTTGCGTATAATGCAAGGGTTCTAGCACAAAGCCTCTCATTTCTCCCAAAGTACGAGAATTATATTTCAGAGGATTACCTTGAAACTATAGAGGTTGCGGCTCTGCTGCATGATATAGGTAAAATAACTTCAAAAAATTGTAATAAAAGTGAAAAGTTTGAACATGCCGAGAGGGGCGCTAAGATACTTGAGGGTGTGTACAGCGT
This sequence comes from uncultured Clostridia bacterium, assembly GCA_948472945.1. GTDB lineage: Bacteria > Bacillota > Clostridia > Lachnospirales > Lachnospiraceae > V9D3004. Next base: position 189,773 of record CAOKVX010000002.1, on the reverse strand, counting down.
GTGTTCACAAAACAGGTTTCTTAATATGGCTATAATAATTGCCAGATACCACCATCATGATTTTACTGACAGCAACCCTGATTTGTGTCAGGGTGAAGATATACCATTGTCAGCGCGAATAATGCGTGTGATAGATGATTATAACAGTTTTTCAAACAATATGGAAAAGGGGGATTCATATGACTGCAGTGAAGTTCTTGAGTACATGAGAGAACATTCCGGGATATGGTATGACCCGGAAATACTGGAAGTGTTTTTTAAAATTGTTAATCAGATGCATTAAAATTATAGATAGGATTGATGAGAAGCTATGACAAATGACGAATTTATAAGGATTATTAATTATGTAGAAAATAAAACCGGAATACATCTTGCGGAGAAACGTTCTTTAGTCACAGGGAGACTGGATAACTTTCTGGTGAGGAACGGATATTCGTCATATACTGATTACATGGACCAGGTTGAACAAGATGTAAGCGGAAAACTGACAGAGGAACTTGTCAATACACTGACAACCAACCATACATATTTTATGAGGGAAAAGGAGCATTTTGAATTATTTAAAAATATAGTACTGCCGGAAATAAAAGAGGCGAAAGGAAAGGAAAAGGACCTCAGAATATGGTGCGGCGCTTCATCGACAGGCGAGGAGCCATATACGCTTGCCATGATAATAAAAGACTTCTTTTCGCTTGAGAGCAGCGCTTGGGATACTAAGCTGCTTGCGACGGACATATCGACGGACGTACTGAGATATGCGATGAAAGGGGAATATACGGAGGAGCAGATTGAACCGCTTCCCGATTCATGGAAGAGGCGATATTTCCACAAATCAACCGAGCCGGGCAAGTTTATGGTTGTGGACGAATTGAAAAGCCAGGTTTTGTACAGACAGTTTAACCTTTTGTCTCCGATGCCGTTCAAGAAGCCGCTGCAGGTTGTATTTTTGAGGAACGTTCTTATTTATTTTGAAAAGGACGTTAAGAATGATATTTTGCGGAGAATATATGAATGTCTTGAACCGGGAGGTTATCTGTTTGTCGGAACTACTGAATCGGTCGACAGGGCGGCGGTGCCGTACAGATATGTCCAGCCTTCGGTTTATCGTAAATAATCAAAGAGAAGAGGGATTATATTGAATAAAATAAAAGTTTTGATTGTGGAGGACTCGTTTGTCTTCAGAGAACTCCTTGTTAGATGTCTTAGGGCCGACCCACTTCTTGAGGTTGTTGCGACTGCGAGCAATCCATATGAGGCGAGGGATGCAATTATAAAATATAGTCCGGATGTCATGACTCTTGATGTTGAGATGCCAAGGATGAGCGGTATTGAATTTTTGAGAAAGCTTATGCCGCAGTATCCTCTTCCTACAGTTATGATAAGTTCTTTGAGTGACGCGGTATTTGATGCGCTTGAGGCTGGAGCTGTAGAGTTTGTAAATAAGCCGTCGGGATTGACCGGAGACCAGCTTTATAATTTTATGAGTACCGAGCTTGCAACAAAGATAAAGATTGCATCCACAGTCAAGGTAGGTAAGCTCAAAAAGCTTCGTGAACCTGAGGTACAGCCTGTTTCGGTTGCTACCGGCAGCAATATACATATGGTTGCAATAGGAGCCTCAACCGGGGGGACAGAAGCTATATTTGATGTAGTAAAACAATTTCACAGGGATATACCCGGGGTTGTAATAGTACAGCATATGCCTCCGGGATTTACAAAAATGTACGCCGACAGGCTTAACAACCAGTGCAGGGTTGCGGTAAAGGAGGCTCAGACCGGAGATATAATATGTCCGGGGCAGGTTCTTATAGCTCCCGGGGATGCGCATATGAAAGTAGTAAAGGTAGGACAGACATATAAGGTTGAATGCTCTCCGGGTGAGAAAGTTAACGGGCATTGTCCGTCGGTTGACGTGCTGTTTGACTCAGTCGCTAAGGTTGTAGGCAATAATGCTATTGGAATAATTCTTACGGGAATGGGAGCCGACGGTGCAAAGGGTCTGCTTAACATGAAAAACAAAGGCGCGGTGACAGTCGGTCAGGACGAGGCTACCTGCATAGTGTACGGTATGCCGAAAGCGGCGTTTGATATTGGAGCTGTCGATTATCAACAACCACTGCTGAAAATTCCGCAGAGGGTTTATGATATAATTAATATGAAAAACAAATCGAGATAGGGAAAGGAGGAAATGTTTTGAGGATACTTATAGCTGAAGACGATTTTCCGAGTAGAAAGCTTATGCTTGAATATCTATCACAGTTTGGAGAATGCGATGTAACTGTGGACGGAATGGAAGCAACATTTGCTTTTATGATGGCGTTGGATGAAGAAAAATATTATGACCTTATATGCCTTGATGTAATGATGCCTGCTCTCGATGGATATCAGGCGCTGAAAATGATAAGGGATATGGAAAAGGAAAGAAATGTTCCGGAAAATAAGAGAGCTAAAGTTATTATGACTACTGCTCTCAACGAGAAAAAAAATGTTGATAAAGCATTTGAGATGGGCTGCAGCGTCTATTGTGCAAAGCCAATTGACCTTGATAAGCTCAAGGAAGTGTTAAAAAAACTGGAGTTGAATTAAAAACTCCGTTATATTAATTTAAGTATCAGATATGAGAGGAGGGGGAGATTTGGCAGAAGAATTTAACACAGACGGTATGGTTGATATGTATCTGTTTGAAAATGGGCAGTTGCTCGAACAGCTTGAGGCAATTACCCTTGAACAGAAAGATTCGGATGGATTTGATGAAGTTGCTATAAATGAGTTCTTTAGGGCTATGCATACAATTAAAGGCTCGTCAGGAATAATGATGTTTGATAACATCACTAAACTTGCTCATAAGCTTGAAGATGTTTTTTATTATCTCAGAGAAGCTCATCCCGACAATGTTCCGCATTTGGAGCTTGTCGAGCATATTTTCCAGGTTTCTGATTTTATATCTGCTGAGTTTGACAAGATTCGCGAGGGAAATGACCCTGACGGGGATTCTACTGAACTGGTTGCCCAGATTGATGAGTTTCTTGAGCGGATAAAAAATGGTATTACTGATTCGGGAAAGGAAGTTCCTAAGGAAAATGAGTATGTTGCCCCTAATCAGTTTTACATTGCACCAGTGTCATCATCTGAGAGTCATTTTTACAGAATTGTAATTAATTACAAGAGTGATACAATGATGGCTAATCTGAGGGCGTATTCTGCAGTGTATGCACTCGGTGAGGTTGCGGAAGATTTACAGTATATTCCGGAGGATATCGCGTCTAATGAAAAGAGCGCGGATATTATCCTTTGCGACGGATTTAAGATGCTTTTACAGACACAGGCATCAATGGACGAGGTAAGAAATCTTGTCGATAATTCGTCCGAAGTTGACACTATTGACATCTCCGAATGTTCAATAGATGAATTTATGAGTGGATTTGAGCCGGCATCTTCTCCTGTCATTGACCTTGAGTCAGACGTTAATACAATTAAAAAGCGTGAGATAGAGAAAGAAGAAAAGCAGCAGAAGAAGAAAGACGAACCTGTTCCGGGAGATTACGTAATACAGCCGAAGCAGCCCGGAAAGCCAAAGGTTCTCGCAAAACATAATGAGAAGAAAGATAAACAGCAGAGCTTTATAAGCGTGAGCATATCTAAGATGGATTCGCTCATGGACCTTATAGGTGAGATTGTAATAGCTGAGTCTGTTGTGCTTCAAAATCCTGACCTTCAGGTACCGGGGCTTAATCTTTCCAACTTTAATAAGGCTGCAAGACAGCTTACAAAATTTACATCAGAGCTTCAGGATGTAATAATGTCAATGAGAATGATGCCGCTTACTAATACATTCCAGAAAATGAACCGTATTATATTTGACACATCAAGAAAGCTTGGCAAAAATATTGCGCTTGAGATTGTCGGTGAGAATACGGAAGTTGATAAGAGTATTATAGAGCATATATCCGACCCATTAATGCACCTCGTAAGAAACTCGGTCGACCACGGTATTGAAGATACCCCGGACGACAGGGTACAGGCAGGAAAGCCTGCACAGGGTAAGGTCACGCTTGAGGCTAAGAACGAGGGCGGTAAAGTATTTATCATCGTAAGGGACGACGGCAAGGGAATGGACCCTAAAAAGATATTTAATAAGGCGCAGGAAAACGGTCTTATTAGCGACAAGATGGTTTTGTCAGACTTTACGAACAAAGAGATATACCAGTATATAACATATCCCGGATTTTCCACGAAAGAAACTGTTACCGAGGTTTCAGGACGTGGAGTTGGTATGGACGTCGTAGTAAAAAATATACAGCAGATTGGCGGAAGGCTGGATATTGATTCAGTTGAGGGCGAGGGCTCGGTGTTTACAATGAAGATACCGCTTACTCTTGCCATAATAGAGGGAATTGTGCTTGAGCTTGCTTCATCAACATTTGTGGTAGAGTCAAACAGCGTAAAGGAGTTCTTCTCGGCTGATGATGCGGAGATTATTACCGAGCCTAACGGTGAGGAATATGTTGTTATAAGAGACGAATATTGTCCTATAGTAAGGCTTGAGCAGCAGTATCATTTGAATTTGGAGAGACGCGTTAAGTCTCAGGGTATAATAATTGTTCTCGAGCATGAAAGCCAAAAAGTATGTATTTTTGCAGACCGTCTTATGGGCCAACAGGAGATTGTTGTTAAGCCGATACCTACATATATTAAAAAAGTTGATGGTATTTCAGGCTGTACACAGCTTGGTGATGGAAGCCTTGCGCTTATTCTCGATGTTGGTGGACTGATACAGGCAGAAAGGAGTTGATACAAATGGAAGATATTATTGAAGAATTGGAAGAAGATACACAGAAAGATAAATATATAACATTTAAATCCAACAATGAATTTTTTGCATTGGAGCTTAAGGTTGTAGATGAAATAATTGGAATCCAGGCAATCACGGCTATTCCGGAAACGGAAGATTATATTAAGGGACTCATTAATCTCCGTGGAAAAATTATACCGGTTATCGATGTTCGGATAAGGTTCAAACAGAAGCCGTTTGAATATACGGACCGCACATGTATAATAATTATTTCAGTTAAGGGAACTGTAGTCGGACTTATCGTAGAGGCTATAGCAGAGGTAGTGAATATTCCGTCTGCAAACATCACCCCGCCGCCGTCTCTTGGACAGGGAATGTCAAAGAACAAGTATGTATATGGTCTAGGCAAGGTAGGAGATTCAGTAAAGATGCTTTTGGATCCTGAGAAACTGATACGTGATGATGAGATAATATTGTTGGAACAGGCGGCGAAAGATGCCGAAATAACAGAGGGGAGCGATAAATAATGGGAAAGACAACATCATTAAAAATAAAGATTTATATTGCATTTGGTTTACTGGATTTATTTATAGTATTGTGTGATTTAATTATAGGTCTTGACATATACAGAAAAAATTCAGAGCATATTACCGGAATGGTGGAAGTTATTATTATATTTGGTTTAGTATGCCTTGTAACAAGTTTTATTGCAGAATTTTACATAATTAAAAAGATAATGAGGCCGTTAAAGGCGATACAGACTGCTGTTCAGGAGATAAGTATCGGTAATGTTGAGATTGAGGCAGAAAAACTTTCTAATGACGAGTTCGGAGAGGTTGCAGATAACATCAACACGATGATTGCGTCTATAAGAAGACAGGTAGACGTTGCGAACAAAATTGCATCGGGGGACTTGACTGTTGAGATCCATCCGCGTTCTGACAAGGATGTGCTTGCTTTTGCATTTATAGACATTATCACAAAGAATAATGACGCTCTCTCAGGCATCAGGGAGTCTTCGATACAGGTTACTGCAGGTTCAGGACAGGTGGCAGACGCTTCTCAGGCCCTTGCACAGGGTTCTACGGAACAGGCAAGCGCTATCGAGCAGATTACGGCTTCTATGGAGGACATTGCCAACAAGACTAAGGACAATGCTGAGCAGGCTAATCTGGCTGATAATATTGCCCATGATGTGCGTAACGGTGCTGAACGCGGACAGGACCAGATGAAGGGTATGATGGACGCAATGAATAGCATTAATGATTCAAGTGATAAGATATCAAAAGTTATCAAGACTATTGACGATATTGCGTTCCAGACAAATATCCTTGCGCTCAACGCTACGGTTGAGGCTGCCAGGGCCGGCGTTCACGGTAAGGGATTTGCGGTTGTTGCCGAGGAAGTTCGTAATCTTGCAGAAAAGAGTGCGGCAGCTGCTAAGGAGACAAGCGACATGATTGAGGATTCAATCACAAGGGTAAAAAATGGTACGGAGCTTGCAGCAGATACGTCAAAGGCGTTTGACGCTATTGTTGTATCAATAGCAAAGGCTGCTGATTTGATTGACTCGATTGCAACTGCATCTAACAATCAGGCAACTGCCATTACTCAGATTAATCAGGCTATTAATCAGGTTTCACAGGTTGTACAGACAAACTCAGCTACAAGTGAAGAATGTGCTTCAGCCAGTGAAGAACTTGCAAACCAGTCTGAGAGCCTTAGAAGTATGATATCAAAATACAAACTTAAAGATTATTCATATGGCGGAGTGTCTTCATCAGGGGATAAGGGCGGCGGATTCTCACATGCCTCTAACTCTTATCAGGAAAATGACAATGAGCAGATTATATCGCTTGATGGAGGATTTGGTAAATATTAATAATTTGAATTTGTTTTTTCGACATAGTTTTGCCTAATCTTAAAAGTAATATGCAGAATGAAGAAACGAAAAAAGTAACAGCACGAATCTGTGTGCATTTGCTGCACACTACAGGGAAGCACTGATTTGATCAGTGCTTCCTTAGGATAATAACAGGGGGTAGACAATAGCATTTCTATCTTCCTGTTATCGTGCGCTTAAAATTAAATTTGTAAAGTGTTGTCCTGAACTGACAAAGCTAACTGCACAATACAAGGAGAATAATATGAGAAAATTTGATACGAAAGTACAGCATTTAAAGTATAAGGTTTTGCGTGAAGTTGCCAGGGAGGCGTGGAACGGTACGCTTCTTGACAATGTACTCGATATTCCAAAAACGATTGTACCTGGAACGAAGCCTACGATGAGATGCTGCGTTTACAAGGAGAGGGCGATTCTTGGAGAGCGTGTTAAAATTGCAATGGGCGGAGATAAGGAAAATCCTAATGTGATTCAGGTAATTGATATTGCCTGTGACGAGTGCCCTATGGGTGGATATGACGTAACCAATTCATGTAGAGGATGCCTTGCCCATCGATGTGAAGACGTATGCAAAAAGGGCGCAATATCTTTTGACCATAATCATGTCGCGCATATTGATAAGTCAAAATGTGTTGACTGCGGCGCATGTGCAAAGGTTTGTCCGTACTCGGCTATAGTTAATAGAAAACGTCCTTGTGAGAGTGCTTGTAAGGTTAAAGCCATATCGATGAATGAGAATAAGGCCGCAGCAATTGATAACGAAAAATGTATTTCCTGCGGTGCGTGTGTATATCAGTGTCCGTTTGGCGCAATAACCGATAAGTCATATATTCTTGATACAATTAAGTATATTAAAGAGAGCGAGAATAATACAAAGTATAAAATGTATGCCGTAGTTGCGCCGTCAATATCAAGCCAGTTTTCGTATGCAAAACTTGGTCAGGTAATAAAGGGACTAAAAGAGCTCGGTTTTGATACGATAGTAGAGGCGGCGCTTGGGGCTGACATGGTTGCGGATGCCGAGTCAAAGGAGCTCGTGGAGAAAGGTTTTCTTACAAGCTCATGTTGTCCTGCATTTGTACAGTTTATTCATAAAAATTTCCCTGAAATGGAGCCGTTTGTATCACATAATCTTTCTCCGATGGCCGCTATTTCGAAGTATATTAAGGGAACCGATGAGACAGCGAAGATAGTATTTATAGGACCTTGCACGGCAAAAAAGGCTGAAGTACAGCTTGATAAAGTAAAACCTTACGTCGATGTTGCGATGACTTTCGAGGAGCTGCAGGCTTTATTTGACAGCAGGGACATAGATGTAACGACGCTAGACGAGGATGTTCTTGACAATGCTTCATATTTCGGCAGAATTTTTGCAAGGTGCGGCGGTCTCTCTGATGCGGTTGCGCAGGGAATTAAGGAGCACGGTGATAAGGACTTTGAGCTAAAAGCAATTGCGTGCGATGGTATTGAAGAGTGTAAGGCGGCGCTGTTGAGAAAGAGCAAAAATGTACTAGACGCCAACTTTATTGAAGGTATGGCATGTATAGGCGGCTGCATCGGAGGAGCAGGCTGTCTGACGCACGGTCCAAGAAGTAAGTCCGAGGTTGATAAATTCGGAATGGAGGCTGTTGACAAGACAATTGGAGATGCTATTTCGGCTCTCAAAAACAGTTAGCAATAATAATTAGTTTGGAAAATATCACTCTTTTAAATATTATGTAAGCATATGTGAACTTGCTAAGTTGAAACTAAGTTATGCCCCGTCAGCTTGCTGCGGGGCATTTGAATGTAAGAGTGATACGATTATTTATATCATGGAGGGAATTTGATATGGATATTTTATGGAGAGACAGAAAGAGAACATTATTTGGTCTGCCTTTATCTTTCACAAAGTATGAGCTTGATGAAGAGAGACTTTTTGTGAAGACGGGTTTTCTTAGTCAGAAAGAGGACGAGGTGAGGCTTTACAGGATAATGGATTTGAGCCTTACAAGGTCAATTTGGCAGAGGATTTTCGGTGTCGGAACAATACGTTGTGCTTCAGCTGATAAGACGCTCGGCAATTTTGATATTATAAGTATAAAAAAGCCGAGAGATGTAAAGGAAATGCTCTCAAAATGTGTAGAGGAACAGAGAGATAAAAAACGCGTAACAAACAGGGAGTTCATGTCGGAACATGACTGTGACGACTGTGATGAACATAATATTGATGACCGTGACGCTGTATGAAAGATGTGTTTATAATAATATAACATATTTTTAAATTACATTGCAGCACCGAGTTTTTCGCCAGACTTCACAATAGTTTCAATGCCTGCTGTGGAGTTGGCGATAATATCTTCATCTATCAGCGCTGTATCTTTTTCAAGGCATATTATAATTGTTGAACCGCCGAATTCAAAGCGGCCTTTTTCTTCGCCTCTCTTAACTTCCTTTTTGGCCGAGTAATTGACAATTCTTCCGACAAGTAAAGCGCCTATTTCCATTGTAAGAATATTTCCAAAGTTTTCACTCTTTAACACGCAGAATTCACGGGTATTTTCTTTGTAGATTGGGTAGTAATCACCTGCAGTAGGATTGACCGTGTGAAAAACGCCTTTTATGTGATGTGTTTTAGTTTTGATACCGTTGTCAATAAAACGGTATCTGTGCAGGTCGTTTACGCATAGTCTGAACATAAGAAGCGTACCTCCCCTGTAGTGTCTGGCAAGTTTTTTATTTCTAAGAAGGCTTTCAAGAGTATAATCAGTATTTTTTATAGTAAATATCGAATCGTTAGTGATAGGGAACACTGTAAGTTTTCCGTCGCACGGTGAGATAAGATGGTTTGGAGTCATGTCTGCCACGCGGCATGAGCTTTTAATTCGGCGTGTAAAAAAATCATTGTACGAGCGGTAGTTAGTATCAATGTATTCTGACATGTCGATACCGGTGCGTTTTATGAACGGATTGATAAGAAATTTTGAAGCGGAGCTGTCTAAGAATAAGCCGGCGAGCGCTGACACGGCAGGCTGAACAAGTACTCTTAACAGGGCTCTGCCCGCCCTAGTTCCATATAGCGCTGACAGAACTTTGTCCTGCATATTGTTTTCATTAAGTTCATTTCCGGAGCGGTCACGGCATTTCATAATATATACCTTCCTTATGATTTAATAATATGCTCATCAAAATACATTGTTTAAATATAATAAAATGATTAAGTATAATAATATATATGATACAAAACAGATAGATATTATATTTGGTATAGATAAGTTTATTTAAAAAACATATGGAATAGGGAGCGCTCTATAAAACGCGGAAGTTCCACATGATATTTTTTGGAAAATGTAATAATAACTATAACTGCAATTCCAACCACTAAAACCAGTATCGCAAGAAACTTGTTGGACGGTTTCTTTAATTTGATATCGACAATAAAAAATGTTCCGACAATGAACAGCAGTGCAAACAATATCCATCTGAATACGCTTTCGTCTACCGCAAAGTTCAGCAGATAGGAAATAGGAAGTATTATTGCCATCGAGGTTATTGGGAGACCGTGATAAAATTTATTTGCGCCGCCCTCTACAGACTGTCTTTTTGCCTCAAGCACGTTGAAGAAAGCAAGTCTTATCACCGAGCATATGCAGTAATATGATACGGCGAAAACGCCTAACAGTCCGCGCACGCCAAGATAATAGCAGAATAACGCCGGGAAAGCGCCAAAGCATACCATGTCGCAGAGTGAATCAATCTGTATTCCAAAGAGTTTTTCGTCGTCTGTCCTATTCTTTTTTGTTCTGGCTACTTTTCCGTCAAACATATCTAACAGTCCTGACAGAGCCAGGCACAGGATTGCCATTCTGAAATGTCCCTCGACAACCTGAGTTATTCCAATCATTGAGATTGCGAGGCTTAAATAGGTTAGTATAACTGTGTAGCTGTAAAATCCAATCATTAAACGGGTCCTCCAAAAACCTTATCGTTAATACGTATGAAAAAACGCATTATAGGTTTGTATATATCAGTATTTGTTGTCAGCAAATAGCAAATCTCGGCGAGGAAGAGCCCGCCAAAGACGTCAATAAGATAATGCTGCTTTGTAAACTGCGTTGAAGCACATACCAATAGTGCAAATACGCACGAGAAACATTTATACCAAAAAGGAATTCTGCGGCTTCTTCTTATTCCGACGAAGCAGAACCAGCTGACAAGACAATGTATAGACGGAAACAGGTTGGTAGGTTTGTCTAAAGCATAAATGAACTGTACTAACCTGCCTGTAAAGTCGGAATCAATTATCTCGGGTCTTATATTCGTTGTCGGAAGAAATATGAAAAATGCAAGGCATATAACTCGTGAAAGCATATCCGACGCTGCAAAACGAAACCAGACATCTTTTCCCTCTTGAACGATAAGGATATAATTAACGGCCCAGAATATATAGCAAATTATATATATAATTATCCATTCTTTAACAAATGGAATCATATTATCAATGTCTGATGTAAAGTCATGTCTGCTTACATCGGCCAGCAATATCTGTGTGCCGGTATATATTGCACTGTTAAGTATAAAACAGCATACAAGCGAAATTACACCATAGGATGGTATGACACGCCCAATATGCCTGCGGTACCATTTTCCAAATTGTGTTTCAGGTTTCATTTTCTTTCCATTCTAGTCGTTCTTTATTGTTATATACAAAAGCCCGGTAGTAATTCCTGCATCTTTATCTGCGATTGTAACGTATAAGAGCCGTAGTTCATAATGATGCGGATTAAATAGCACTTCATTAGTATGTTTAATTATTATACACAATATGTGATAATTACGCAACTCATGTTTCTATATCATAAAGATATTTATGAAACTGATTAGTAATTCATTTAAACAAAATAATATTGTTTTAGTATTAATAGTGTAATATAATATTTTTTATTAATTCATATAAATAAGTTCTCATAATATAAGGAGACCTGTGAAAAACATTTATTCGCGCGTACGCAACGAGCCAATCGCAAGCTTGCTTGCAGTTGGCGACTGCGCGTGGGTCAAATACCCCGCCCCTTGGGGCGAACTTGCTAAAAAGAAGCTAAGGCATACCCCGTAGCTTGCTGCGGGGTATTTGACTTTTATATGAAATGACATAAAATTGAGAAAGGATACATGCCTTATTTTTTAATAAAGGCGGGGTTAAAACATGGAGATTAGGAGAGCGGTAATTGACGATATTGGAGGGTTGGACAGGCTTCTTTTTCAGGTCCTCACGGTACATCACAAAGGAAGGCCTGATTTGTTTAAAGCAGATGTGAAAAAGTACAGTGACGCTGAACTTACAGATATAATAAATGATGACAGGCGGCCGGTATTTGTCTGTGTTGATGAAAACAATACGGTACTCGGCTATGCGTTTTGCATATACCGGCAGCATGTTGACAGCAATATACTGACAGACATAAAAACATTATATATCGACGACATATGTGTTGACGAAAATGTCAGAGGCAGGCATATCGGAAAGGAAATATACGAGTATGTTTTGCAGTATGCGCGCGAGAACGGCTTTTATAATGTTACGCTTAATGTATGGAGCTGCAATCCGGGGGCTGTAAAATTTTATGAGAGCATGGGGCTTAGTCCGTACAGGATTGGAATGGAGCAGATTTTATAACATAAAACATATGACCTTTTGACCCGTGGTACCTGTGAATTGCTTCGCACGTTGTGCTTTCGCAATTCTAAAACACCTCAAATCCGCTCATTTTTCTTTGAAAAATGGCCTCTTTTCGGTGTTTTGCGGGTTTAAAAGTCATGCTTTTCCATGCCGGCATGAAACACATGAACTTTTGACCCGTGGTATAACATATTGTGTTTTAGTGTTGATGATGTTATAATTTGTGTGTTTATGTGTGATTATAAGAGAGGAGAGAAGATTATTATGAATCTTGAAGTAGCAGCATTTATTTTGTATTTTGTAGTCGTTATTGCTATAGGATTATTTTTCTTTCTGCGCAGCAAAGGCGGCGGTGAAAAGGAATATTTTCTTGGCGGAAGGGCTATGGGTCCTTGGGTGACGGCTATGAGTGCTCAGGCATCGGACATGAGCGCTTGGCTTCTTATGGGACTACCGGGAAGTGTAATGGCGTTTGGATTCGGAAAGATGTGGATAGGAGTGGGCCTTGCACTGGGAACTATTGCGAACTGGCTGTTCGTGGCGAAGAGGCTTAGATGTTTTTCTAAAGCGGCCGGTGATTCCATTACGCTCCCGCAGTATCTTTCAAACAGATTTGCATCTACCACAAAAACATTGCAGATTATATGTGCGGTAATATTTTTAGTATGCTTTACGGTGTATGTCGCATCTGCGTTTGTTGCGGGAAGCACGGTTATCACAACGGTATTTCCTGAAATGGACGCACAGATAGCAATGATTGTATTTGCGCTTATTATTATAGTATATACGTTCCTTGGAGGTTATAAGGCCGTTTGCTGGACGGATTTTTTTCAGGGTATATTAATGCTGATTGCGCTGTTGGCTGTGCCTATAGTTATAGTATTAACACAGAATCCGGATGCGGCGGCCCTGTCTCAGGTTTACACTGACGCCAATGACGGTGCGCAGTATGCTTTTTCAATGAATGCATTTGGTACGGGCTGGCAGGAAGTAGTTTCAGGCCTGACATGGGGACTGGGGTATTTCGGTATGCCGCATATACTTGTGCGTTTTATGTCGATTGAGAAGCCGAGCATGGTTAAGAAGTCCGCGATAGTTGCAAGCGTATGGGTTGTTCTAAGTCTTGGGGCGGCGCTCCTGATGGCTTATTTCGGCAGGATGATGCTTGGTGAGGCGCTTTTGCCTACAGGTATGCAGAAGATAGTATTTATTGAGCTTGCAAGGCTGCTTTTCCCTGTATTCATCGCAGGGCTTTTAATGTCGGCGATTGTGGCGGCGTCAATGTCGACGGCAGACAGTCAGCTGCTGGTTGCGTCGTCATCATTCACAAGCGATATTTACAAACCTGTATTTAGAAAAAAGGCTACCGATAAGGAGATGTTATGGGTAGGACGAGGAGTTGTGCTCGTTGTGGCGATAGTTGCGTATCTTATAGCAAGCAGTCATGGACAGGGTGCACAGGCTATTATGAATATGGTAGAAAATGCATGGGCGGGCTTTGGTTCTTCGTTTGGCCCGGTAGTCATATTATCACTTTTCTGGAAACGCACTACATATAAGGGCGCAATTGCAGGTGTGCTTGCAGGTGCGGCGGTGGATGTTTTGTGGTTTATATTCCTAACTCAGAAAACGGGAATATATGAGCTGCTTCCAGGATTTATAGCAGGAATTGTATTCTGCGTTATAGTCTCAATGATTGATAATGCGCCGTCGAGAGAAGTTACTATTATATTTGATAAAGCTGTTGACAGTTCATTTGACGAATGATAATCGCTATTAATGCGTATGATATTTCTATAATGCACAACTGGATTATGGAACTAAGGAGTTTTGCAAACGTCTGGTTTACGCAAAAAAAGGAGGGGGTGATTTCCCCTCCTTTTTTCGTATCTCTTTTATTATTCGTTACATTACATTTTTAGACGGTAGATATCAGATTGTTTCCACCTTTATCATGTTGGTATTGCCCGTATTTCCGTCCATCAATCCTCCGGTCAGAACAACATTATCTCCCTCGTTCAAATGAAACACTTCCTTTGCCTTTTTCATATCATTCGCAAACATTTCTTCCATTGATTCGTATTTTTCGCATAATACAGGCTTCACTCCCCAGCTCATGTTCAGTTTTCTCCATCCGCCCTCGGAGGTAGTCATGCCTATTATATCTACGGGGCATCTGAATCTGCTTACCATTCGCGAAGTATGTCCGGTAAGTGAATTAACTACTATGCATTTTGCGTTGACGTCAATCGCCATAGAACAAGTTGAATGTGAAATTGCGTCAAGATTGTTTTTAATAGTAAATTCATAATTCCTGAATCGCTTCTCATAATTTATGTTTTTCTCAGTAAATTCAACGGTTTCTACCATGCTCTTTACCGCAGCGGCAGGGTATTTGCCGGCGGCTGTCTCTCCGGAAAGCATGACTGCCGAGGTGCCGTCGTATACGGCGTTCGCTACGTCTGAAAGCTCAGCCCTTGTCGGCCTCGGATTATGAATCATCGACTCGAGCATTTCTGTTGCAGTAATTACACGCTTTCCTAGCAGGCGGCATTTGCTTATGAGATATTTTTGTATGGACGGAACCTCAATAGCCGGTATCTCGACGCCAAGGTCGCCCCTTGCAATCATAATTCCGTCGGCAACCTCACATATTTCCTCTATATTATCCACTCCGGCACGGTTCTCAATCTTTGCAATAATTTCAATATCGCCGCCGCCGTTTTCGTCAAGAAATCTGCGGATGTCCTCTATATTCTGTCTATTTGAAACAAATGACGCCGCTACAAAGTCAACCTCGTTTTCGATTCCAAACAGTAAATCTTCTTTGTCCTGTTCGCTAAGAAAGCAGTCTTTCATAACCTTATTAGGGAAATTCATGCTTTTCTTGTCGGACAGCCAACCTCCCACCACAACCTCACATATGGCGTCGCTGCCGCATAGTTCCTTGACCTTAAATATTACCAGACCGTTATTTACTAATATAGTATCTCCTATTTCAAGGTTTTCGACAAGATTTTCGTAGTTGACCGCCACGCGGATGTTGTCGCCCACAATATCCTCAGTCGTAAATGTAAAGGTATCTCCGTCGTTCAAGAATATTTTCCCATCCTTGAACGTCCTGATTCTGTACTCAGGGCCTTTGGTATCTAGCATAATGGCTATAGGCAGCTTCATTTTCTCCCTTGTTTCTTTGACAAGACTTACCTTTTTCCTGTGTTCATCATGTGTTCCGTGTGAAAAATTCAGTCTTGCCACGTCCATACCTGCCCTGCACATCTCACACAGGATTTCCACGTCCTCACACGCCGGTCCTATTGTACATATCACCTTAGTTTTTCTCATTTATGTCCCCCTTGTTTTTGGATTCATTTTTATTTATATTATTGTCTTCAATGCCGTCTTTCTTAAATGTTCCGCCATTGTCAACCCACCATGCCAAAACTCCGCCGGCCGTCGCCAATAAATAAAACAAGAAATAATACTGTCATTAAGCATAACAAAATATTTCTGCCTTTGCGCAATGCCGTCATCTCCTTAAGTTTTGTATATCATTATAACACAAAATATATGTGAAATGGTGAAAATATTTGTAGAAAGATGCGCATATTAAAATTATGTATGAATATATTGAAAATAATGTTTAATAAATCTTTAAGAGTTTGAACGGGAAAGTTTTAATAAAGTATTTATGTACTGTATTTCAGTAATGCGCGATATTAAGAAAATGTCCCAAAAGCTTTTGATGGCTTTTGGGACATTTTCCGTGCGTCTTTAGTTTGTTTCATGGCGTTATTTTTCATAAGGGGATAACTCGAGTCTTATAAAATATCCCTGATCGTGGTGACAAACAGGGCATGACAGCGGGGCTTGTACTGTGTCGACAACATTGCCGCAGTTAAGGCATATCCACTTTGTTTTTACGTCGGATACAAAGAGGGTGCCGTTTTCGAGATGTTCGGCCATTTTACCGAAGCGGTCTCCGTGTATTTTTTCAATCTCGGCAATCTGAAAGAAAGAGGATGCAATTTCCATGAAACCCTCCTGCTGAGCGGTTTCTCCAAATTTTTTGTATACAGGGTCATGTTCCTCATACTCGTTGTGCTGAGCCTTTTTTAGAAGCGTTGCAAGGTCGTCCGAGATATCTACCGGATATCCTCCCTCGATTGATATATTTTCTCCTGCCGACTGCTTCAGATGGTTGTAAAGGACCTGTGCGTGTTCTTTTTCCTGGTCTGCTGTATAGCGGAACAGCACTTCGATAACATATAATCCATTTTCCTTGGCCTGTGCCGCTGCAAAAGTGTAACGGTTCCTCGCCTGACTTTCACCGGCAAACGCTCTCATAAGATTTTTTTTTGTTTCGCTTTCTGCAAATGATACTGCCATATAAAAACCTCCAAATTAATTATTAATATTGTCTGTTTATTAATGTTACCCGGCCTTTATGGACATACTTGATAAAAAGAAGTTAAGTAATGCCGCGTCAATTCTGCGGCGGGTATTTAATTAGTAATAGTATTGGATATAAAGTGGAAGTTTATTCATTATTTTGCTTTTGTTTTTAGCAGATAATGCCGATATATATATTAAATAAAAACACAAATTTTACAGTTATGTATATGTCATATATGTGAAGTTTGATTAAAAAAGAAAGGGAGAAACAGGGTGTAGAGACGATGCGTGTTTAGGAATATTTGTTCATTGCGAGAGGGGTGGGCATATGATGGAATTAGGTATGATGTACGGTGTCAGCGAGTACTATCTTAGTACTATGAAAAAACCGGAAAGCAAGACATGGAAAAGTACTAATGTAAGTTTTGATGATTTGATGTCCATTAAACCAACTGAGAGAATTGAGAATAAGAAACAGCAAAAAGAGGAGCGGTTAGATACAGAAACCGAGCCGCAGCAGAATAGTCAGAGTGAGACTGAATCAGATATTGTTGTAAAGCCTGACGGTTCAAGAGTTCTTGTAGTAACAATGAACCTGCGGGGAATGTCGTCAACTATGAGTCTAAAAATCTCAGACCCTACTACAATGCCGAACGATATAACAAAACGTCACGCAAAGAACGGAGCTTATTCGGAAGATGAGTTATATCCGGTTCAGAACAATATAGATTGTCTGGGATGACGATTCGGGAACAATTTAATTTATATGATATAATCATTTATTCCCGCGTACGCAACGAACCAATCGCAAGCTTGCTTGCAGTTGGCGACTGCGCGTGGGTCAAATACCCCGCCCCTTGGGGCGAACTTGCTAAAAAGAAGCTAAGGCATACCCCGTAGCTTGCTGCGGGGTATTTGACTTAAAAGCCAATATATCTATTTTATGGATATATTGGCTTTTTGCCATATATTTTAGAAGCTGTGCAGGACTTTTCGCTTGACAAACCCATATATGTTTGTTACGATTCTATCGTGAATATATTTTCATTTGCGCTGCGAGGTTCTTGTATGAGGTATTTAAGTGATGAAACGATGCGGAGGCTCATAGCCTTTGTTGATGAATATTATAATGAGAACAGTTATTCTCCGACTATTGTGGTGATATCGCGGAACTTGTCTTTGGCAGTAGGGACGGTGCATAAGTATCTGCATCGTATGAATGAAATGAACATACTGCGATTTGACGGGAGACATATAATTACGCCATACATTGAGGAATTACAGGGCAGATTCCATGCGCCTGTAAGCGGTGATATCTCCTGTGGTACGCCAGTATATGCCGAAGAGCTGCTGTATGGTGAAGAGTTTCCGCTTCCGTCAGACTATATACAAAATGGCGAATACTTTTGGCTTCGTGCGAAAGGAAAGTCAATGATTAACGCAGGAATAGACAACGGCGACTTAGTTTTGATACGAAGGCAGAACAGCGCTGACGAGGGGGATATTGTAGTCGCTTTAATTGAGGATTCGGCAACGCTCAAGACCTATACCATTGACCGAAAGAATCGAAAGATAGTCTTGCTTTCTGAGAATGATGATAAGGAAAACTATCCTAATCAGGTTTATGACAGCATCATAATTCAAGGTGTGGCCGAACATGTATTGAAAGAGTTATGAGATGAGTAAGATGTATTTCGCGATTTTGAAAAATATAAACAAGTGTAATTAAATAAACATAGGAGACTTTTAGTATGAGTACAATATCGGGGACATCACATGAAATATTTAAAGAACTTAATGAGTCTCAGATTAATGCTGTAACTGCAACAGAAGGTTATATACGTGTTATTGCGGGTGCAGGGACCGGCAAGACAAAAACCCTTACTCACAGATATGCCTATCTGATAAACGAGCTTGGCATATCTCCGTCAAATATTTTATGTATAACCTTTACAAATAAAGCGGCCAATGAAATGAAAAGAAGAATTAAAACCATGCTTGGCGAGGAGTTTGACACCTCTTTCGTTGCTACTCTCCATTCTTTCTGCACGAGGGTTCTGCGTGAAGAGATAACAAAGCTTTTCTATCCGGATAATTTTATTGTGCTTGACAATATTGACCAAAAGAAAATATTAGAGGAAGTCTACGATGAGATGGGTATCAAAATGGATACTGCAAGCTTTAAATTTATGATTGACCAAATAAGATATTATAAAAATCTGCTTACATATGTTGAGTATCTGTCTAATCCAAATTTTGATTATACAACGCTCAAAACAAAAACTCAGTCGGATGAAATAATTATCAGGTATATAAAAAAGCAGCGTAAATATTTTGGACTGGACTTTTTTGATCTAATTAATTTTACAATTTATCTTTTTAACAATTACCTTGATGTGCTCCTCAAATGGCAAAAAAAGCTGTGCTATATTATGGTAGATGAATTTCAGGATATAACAGCCAAGGAATTCAAGATGATTCGCAGACTTTCGGAATACAATCGCAATTTATTTGTTGTGGGCGACCCAGACCAAAATATATATGAATGGCGCGGAGCTAACATGGACGTGATTGTGAACTTTGAAAAATGGCTGAACAACGAATGCTTTGAGAATCAGTTGGAGCTCAAAGCTCAGGATATTATATTGAGCCGCAACTACCGTTCCCGCGAACCGATATTGTTAGCCGCCAATTCTCTTATAGAAAAAAACTGTAATCGTGTGGTAAAGCATCTGCACACTGATGTTTCAGGAGGAGATAAAGTTATTTATCTACATGCAAAAAGTGACAAGGATGAAATTAAATATATCTGTTCTAAGATAAAAGCCCATGTTGATTCTGGAGGCAAATATTCGGATTATGCCGTTCTTTACCGTTCGGGATATGTTTCGCGGTTTGTTGAACAGGGATTTCTCGGAGCTGATATTCCATATGTTGTCTATGGCGGAGTGGGATTTTATGAACGTATGGAAATAAAAGACGTACTTTCGTATATGCGTCTTGTAGACAATATAGACGATGACCTCTCATTTAAAAGAGTCATTAATGTACCTCGAAGAAAAATTGGCAAGGTAAAGTTAAAGGCATTAACCGAATATGCCGAACAAAATGACCTATCACTTTTCAGGGCGCTGAGCTCGCTCTGTGATACTGCTCTTTTTAAGGGAAGCAAGGCGAAAGATTTTGTGGACGCAATTGAAAGACTGCGTGAAACAGCGGAAAATCTTTCGGTTTCAGAGTTATTGCAAAATATTTTGTTAGAAACGGGATATGAGCTTTATATACGTGAGAGCGGTGATATTGACCGCCTAGACAATATAACAGAGCTTCTTAGAAGTATTGTGACTCAGGAAATAGAGTTCGGCGAAAATCTTACACTCTCAACATTTTTACAGGATATCACATTGTTTAAGGACAGTGATACCGAGGACAAGAGCGACTGTGTAAGGATTATGACAATTCACACTTCAAAGGGATTAGAGTTTGACAATGTATTTTTGGTTGGACTCACGGAGGGTGTTTTTCCGTCTGCACGCAGTTTGGAAGAAAGGCAAAACGATGCGCTTGAGGAGGAACGCAGACTTTGTTTTGTTGCGATTACCCGTGCAAGGAAAAAACTTTATCTTACTGAAAGCGAGGGCTTTGGTGTAAAGGGATTTTCAAAAACACCGTCGAGGTTTTTATTTGATATAGATGAAAATCTTCTTGAAATAGTCGGGGTCATTCCGGAGGAAATAAAGGCGGAGTATATAATATTATCAAGAATGTTTGATAAAACTGACACAGTGGTATATAGTGTCGGAGACCAGATTCGCCATAAGGCGTTCGGCGAGGGAATTGTAGAAGAAGTGGACGAGAAAACCAAAACATACTATATTCGATTTGTAAATGGCATAAAGCCAATCAGTTTCAGTTACAAAGGACTGAGCCATGTTTTTTAGAGCGTCATCATACAAATTGTGAATGTGGTTCAGTTATCAAATCAGGCAATTTTGTCTGAAGTGTGGTGGAATATATGAAAAAGATAAATAAATCTGCAGTTTTTATTACTGTTATAATGCTTGCGGCATGGATGTTTCCTTTTCAGGATGTTTATACAAAATCTTTGATACATGAAAAAGATTGCAGGTCTTCAGGTTTCTCATTAATAAATAGGCAGCTCGTTAGCTGCAACAACGGTTTAAACCGCTACATATTTACGGACGAATCGGGAAATGAGGTTGATTTTTCAACGGCATTGCCGGGAGAGAGGCAAAAAAATGAATCGGTTAGAAAGCGCGAAGCAGTCATACCGTCGGCTTACAATGCCGTGGAAGAAAACATTGTAACCGGAATAAAAAATCAGGGTGTTACCGGGTGCTGCTGGGCATTTGGAGCATTGAAATCGCTGGAAACCAGCAGTATTCGGAAAGGAATTCTTAAAAAAGACAGAACGGATTTTTCTGAAAATCATTTGTCGTGGTACAGTTACAGAGGAATAACCGAGGTCTTGCATCCGCTTTGTAAAGACGGCAGAAAAATATTTGATGATGAGGGAATTTACGACCAGGGAGGAAATTTTTACACGGCGATAGCCACACTCGCCAACTGGTGGGGGGCTGCGGATGAACAGGATGCGCCTTTTTTGGCAGATACATACGTAGACGTCGCCGATATGACTGATAATATGTTATCTGCCGATGAAAGCCTTCGAACAGAGAGCATTGTACATCTTGCAAATATGGAAAGATATGATGCTGCTGATATTTCAGAAAAAAAGCGGGCGGTCATGGAAAACGGTTCAATTAACGTCTCGCTATATTTTGCAGATGATAATGTAAAAGAGTTGGACGGAAAGTATTCTATGTATCAGGACGTTTATGATGGAAGCCGCGCTAACCATGTTGTAACAATTGTGGGATGGGATGACAGTTTTTCGAATTTTGAGTCACGGCCGCCCGAGGGAAATGGGGCGTGGCTTGTCGCAAACAGTTATGGCAGTAAATGGGGAGAAGAAGGTTATTTCTGGGTATCCTATTATGATGCGTCGCTGTGCGAGTTTGTTTCGTTTGATGCGGATTCCAAGGACAATTATGATACTAATTTTGGATATGACGGCGTAGGTTACGAATCAATATTGAGTTCTAGGGAAGACGTTTCGTTTGCAAATGTATTCACAAATACGGGCAGCGTG
Organism: uncultured Clostridia bacterium; assembly: GCA_948472945.1. Classification (GTDB taxonomy): domain Bacteria; phylum Bacillota; class Clostridia; order Lachnospirales; family Lachnospiraceae; genus V9D3004. The sequence goes on along the minus strand of CAOKVX010000002.1, from coordinate 167,851 downwards.
CCCCAAAAAATATCTGCGGCTGCATTTTATACTGTGCAGGACGGACAGGAGTACGAGGTGTCAATTAACCGCAGACTTAAGACAAAAAATCCTGCCGATGGAGTTTCTGTAAACGTCTGTACCACAAAGGGTACGATTGAATATAACGGATATCATACGGTGCCCCTTAACGAGGGCATTATCATAGCGCCGGGAGAGAGTTTTTCTGTGATAGTTACATTTCTTTGCAGCGATAACTATGTATATATTCCGATAGAGGGAACAAATAGTTACGAGAAAGAATGTTCTTTCGGGAGTCTGCCTAACCAGAGTTTTTTGTACAATTCGTATGAAAACAAATGGATGGATGCTACAAGTTATTCAGAGGCGGGCGGGGAACATGTAAATTATAATAATGTTTGCATCAAAGCATTTGGTATTAATGCCACTGATGAGGAATATAAAAAACAGGAAGATTCCGTTGCAGCCGCAGTCCCTACGCCTACATGGAATCCTGCCTCAGATGTAAATAACAATAATAATCAGCCTGCTGATTTACAGACCATTGGCAACAATGATAAAACTTTATCGGATTTATCGGATACAGCGCTTAATCATACCACTGTGGGAAATGGCGGAATAAAATCTGTTTTGAGTATTACTGCAAAATACAAAAGGATTAACATTGGCAAAGGAGAAAAAGCGGTTTTATCATACAGCGTCATGCCGCAGGACGCCAAAGAAACTATTACATATAAAAGCAGCAATCCGAAAATAGTATCGGTGAACAGGCGTGGAATTGTCAAGGGAAAGAAAACGGGAACGGCTGTAATTTCATTGGCCGCATCATCCGGAAAGACGGCTTCGGTTACTGTAACAGTGAAGAAAGCCCCGCCTTCAGTTAAGGTGAAGTCAGCTAAAAATGTGCTGAAAAAAGGCAGAACGGCAAAACTAAAAGTCAGGTTTCCGAAGAAAAGTGTAAGTTTTAAGCTGAGATTCAGGTCCTCAAACAAAAAAATTGCCACGGTGGATGGCAAAGGGATTGTGAAAACGAAGAGGAAAGGAAAGGTGCGCATCACTGTCATGACATTTAACGGAAAGGAAAGCGCTGTGAGATTAACAGTTAAATGAAAGGGCTGAAACAATAGGCTTATAGTACAATCGCTTAAAATTATTTTTCCGGCTTCGGTAAACTGTCTGTATTCATTCCGGGCACGCTCGCGCTTTGGTTGCATACATGAATACAGACAGTTGATCGAAGCTTATCTAAAATTTAAATTTCAAGCGTTTGCCCTGATAGCCTTATTATATCTCCTGACTTTGGTACGAAATCATACTATAATATAAAAAGGTACTATTTCGTACCAAATTGGAGGCAACGTATGAAAAGTGTAATCTCAAAAGAAATAAAACGCTACAATTATCTTATAAGTGAAATAGATTCTGCATATCATGAGCTTTCTCTTAAACTTGGACTTTCGGACAGCGCTATGAAAATACTATATGCCGTTTGCGATAACGGGGAAGGATGTCTGCTTCAGGATATAAGTTTTTATACGGGCATAAGCAAGCAGACGATTAATTCTGCAATCCGCAAGCTTGAGAGCGAGTCGATTGTATATTTGGAGCCGCTTAATGCAAAGGCAAAAAAGGTATATTTTACGGACAAAGGAAAAAAGCTGGCTGAAAATACAGCATACCGTGTATTGCGGATGGAAGATGAAATTTTGGCGTCATGGGGTAAAGAGGATGTTCAAAAGTATCTTGAATTAACAGAAAAATATTTGGATTGCTTAAAAGATAAAATTTCCGCATTTAATAAAATGAGTGAGGGTAAACAATGATACAGCTATCTGACCGTTTCAATTATAAACGTCTGCTGCGTTTTTCATTTCCGTCTATAGTTATGGTGGTTTTTACTTCAATATATGGCGTTGTGGACGGCTTTTTTGTTTCTAATTATGCCGGTAAAACGCCGTTTGCCGCGGTTAATTTTATAATGCCGGTACTTATGATTTTAGGGTGTATTGGATTTATGCTGGGCACGGGCGGCAGCGCCATTATCTCAAAAAAAATGGGTGAAAATGATATAAAAAAAGCTAATGAAATATTTTCAATGCTTGTGTATGTGTCCATTATAATGGGTATTATTTTGATGGTGCTTGGATTGATATCAATCCGCAAAGTTGTAATACTTTTGGGGGCGGAGGGTCGTCTGCTTGAAGACTGCGTAACTTACGGAAGAATTATTTTACTTGCAATACCGTTCTTTATTTTACAGTATGAGTTTCAATGTCTGTTTGTAACGGCCGCGAAGCCGGGTTTAGGACTATTTATAACTATAGCGTCAGGCGCATCCAATATGATTTTGGACGCGCTGTTCGTAGCAGTATTTAACTGGGGGTTAATAGGAGCAGCAACAGCTACGGCAGTCAGCCAATTGGTGGGCGGCGTTCTCCCGCTGATTTATTTCGGGAGAAAAAACACGAGTATGCTGCGCATTAAAAAATTTAAATGGGATTTTCGTGCGCTTGTAAAAGCCTGTACAAACGGTTCCTCGGAGCTGATGAACAATATTTCAATGTCTATAGTCAGCATGCTGTTTAACGCCCGGTTGATGAAATATGCCGGAGAGGACGGCGTAGCCAGTTACGGTGTTCTCATGTATGTAAGTATGGTATTTCAAGCGGTCTTCATAGGTTATTCTGTTGGAACTGCGCCTGTAATCAGCTATAATTACGGCGCACGCAATCAAGATGAGGTGAAAGGCTTATTGAAAAAGAGCGTTGTTATTATTGGCAGTTTTTCTGTAGTTATGTTTGCTTCCGGTGAAATACTCAGCAGGCCGTTATCGCTTATCTTTGTCGGATATGATAAAACGCTTTTAAAAATGACAGTGCATGCATTTACAATATTTTCGGTGTCATTCCTGTTTTCAGGCTTAAACATTTTTGGCTCGTCATTTTTTACGGCTTTGAACGATGGATTTACATCGGCGTTAATTTCATTTCTGCGTACTATGATATTTGAAATAGGGGCCGTAATTGTCCTTCCAATATTTTTTGAATTGGATGGAATATGGTGTTCTGTTGTAGCTGCGGAAGTGATGGCGCTGATTGTAACGGCGGCAGTGCTTGTAATCAAGCGGAAGAAATATAACTATTATAACGTATGACGATAAACAGCTTTTTTAAACAGTTGATACTCTGAAAGACTATATGTATTTTACTGATGTGAAATATATATAGATTTAATCTGCTGTTGGATCGGCAAAAACCGCAAGGTCCGGTGGATTATACGTAAAAATCAAAAAGCAGACAAAGAGGATGTATACCAGTGCGGCGAGTATTAAGGTATACGGTTGTAACCTGCACGACAAGGTGAATTTGTAAGCGATAAAAAATGCGATAATTACGCTCAGGACAAAAATGCCGATATCTACAATCAGAACCCCTTTTCCGAGAACAGAGGTATAGGCGTAATACAGAGCAGGTATTAGAAATGTGCCTATAAGTATTCCGAAACATATTGAGGAAATAAGGCACGATCCCTCACCGTCAAATTTAATAATTGCATAAAATGTATATAACAGCATCGGGAAGAATAATAATTTCATATGCTCCCATATTGATTCATTTACCGGAGTGAACAGACCGGCTATTTGATTTTTTCCTGTCCATCCGTACACAAAATGTGCCAGAGTTCCGGTTATCAAGACAAATATGGTTCCGATAATCATTAAACATTTTATGCGGTTCATAAAAATTACCTCGAAAAGGGAGTATATTAACAGTATATGTAAATGATTGAAGCGTATGTACAGTTTATAGAACAGTTTTAATTTTCAATAATAGAGTTGCGTAAAATGAAAAATAATTGTTTGTTAAGAGGAAATGAGTTTGGACACATGATTCAAATTATTTTTAAAGGGGAAACGTAAATGTTTGCATATCATGTAAAACATTTTCCACTAAACACATTGCCATTGTTATATAAATATAATACAATATTACCGATTAATCATAAGAATTTAAAAGGAGACTATTATATGGAAAAATTGATGTACATGATGATTATTGAGAAAAGCAAGACGTATAATAAGATAACGAAACAGGTAGTTATGGAACACGTTGAGAATATAAGAAGGCTGGACGATGAGGGAAAGCTGGAAATCTGCGGTGTCTTTAAAGGTTATCCGGGAATGGCAGGCATGTATATTCTTAAAACAGAAACCCGTGAAGAAGCGGAGGAAATTTGTAATGCAGAACCGTTAGTGACGGGAGGATATGCAACCTATAAATTAGTCGGCTTTCAGATTGCAAATAGGGAAAATAATTATCTGCTTTGAATGATTTAAACTTTGAAGTTAATTCAGTATTAAGGGTAATTCAAAAAATTATAACATCGGTGATAATATATGAACATCAGACTTGACAAATTATTATGTGAAATGGGCTTTGGAACAAGAAGCGCCGTAAAATCCGATATAAAAAAGGGATGCGTTACGGTCAACAGTGCAGCTGCAAACAGGCCGGAAACTAAAATTGACACTGAAAGAGACATTGTTTGTTACAATGGCAGTGAGATAAAGTATTCCCAATATGAATACTACATGTTATATAAGCCTGCCGGATGTGTAAGTGCGACGCATGACGGCAGGGATAAAACGGTGATGGACTATTTTTTTGAAGTCAGGAGAGAGGGATTTTTTCCTGTAGGCAGGCTTGATAAAGATACGGAGGGACTGTTGCTTATAACGAACGATGGAGCTCTTGCTCACAGGCTGCTTTCCCCGGCAAACCATGTGGAAAAGGTATACTATGCCGAGGTTGACGGACAAGTTACCGGGGAGACCGTAAAAATGTTTTGGGAGGGAATTGACATCGGCGACGATAAGCCGACGCGGCCTGCCGGACTTGAGCTTGTAGATTCCGGATGTGATTCAAAGGTCAGGGTTACGATAACAGAGGGTAGGTATCATCAGATAAAGAGAATGTTTGAGGCGTCAGGGTGTAGGGTCACATACCTGAAAAGGCTTTCGATGGGGGCGGTTAGGCTGGATGATACGCTTGCTCCGGGAGAATACAGAAAGCTGCACGTGGATGAATTAAAAGCTTTGATGCAACTTTGATACAATTGCGTGACATAATAAAAACATATTTGGCGCCGTTGAGCTATGGAAACGCTCGTTTAAGCGTTGCCATATAACAATATTAAGGTCAAATGCTGTTTTGCTGTTTAGCATAACGGCTTTGGCCTTTTGACTACCCATTTAAGCGCGGAGGAAACTATAATGAGCTCTAACAAAATATTGATTGTTGAGGATGATGAAATTATAGCAAAACTTCTCTTTATGAATCTTAAAAATGCAGGTTATGCGTGTCATGTTGCATACAGCGGTGTTGAGGCGGCCGATTTGTTGGAGGAATATAGATTTGATATAGGAATATTTGATATTATGGTGCCTGAGATTGACGGGTATGAGCTTTTAGGGTACGCAAAGACTATGGAGCTGCCGGTTATTTTCCTGACCGCAAAAAACAGTACCCGCGACAAGGTGAAAGGTCTTAAGTCGGGTGCGGACGACTATATTACTAAACCGTTCGAGATAACCGAGCTGCTCGCACGCGTCGAGAGCGTACTAAGAAGATATAAAAAATCAACAACGAAGTACAGGCTTAAAGATTTAGAAATTGACGCCGAATCGAGGGAAATAAGGAAAAATGGAATAGTGGCCGACGTTACTCTGAAAGAATTTGAGCTTCTTCTACTGTTTTTGAGAAACCCTAATATTGCGCTTTACAGAAAGGTAATATATGAAAGGGTGTGGGACTGCGAGTATCTCGGAAACAGCAGAACCGTAGATTTGCACGTTCAGCGCCTTAGGAAAAAGCTGGACCTTGAGAATGAAATAATATCAGTTTACAAAATAGGATATCGTCTGGTGGTGAAATAGATGAAATTATTTTGGAAACAATTTTTCAGCATATCCGTTCTTATCGCAGTAAGCCTTGTACTGCTCGGAAATGTCATACTTCAGGTAACATTTGTTACGAATGTTACCCATGAGAGGGAAAGCGACGAAAAAGAATTGTGGCTTTTCAGATATTCGCTTGAGGCGTCGTTTGAAGCGCTGCCTGATAAATATCCGGTAGGAGAGTCGACAGCGGTGGATATAGTTAAAAATATTTATGAAAATGTCGATGGCGGGCAGGATTATATAAGAATCTGGCGCAGCGACGGTTTCCTGTTATATGAAAACAGGTCGTTGGCCGAGGAAAAATGGGGTATAAAAATAAATGTCGGAGAGGGTGCGACACGCATAAGAAAAGTCGGCGAAAGGCATTATGTTGAGAGCGTTATATTATTGGAAATAGATTCCGGCACAATTGCGGTGGAAAAGTTCCGTGATATCGAATATGTATATGAAATTCAGCAGAAGATATTACAGATATATATTGTTGTTCTGGGTGCTATGATACTTTTATCATTTCCGGTGGCGGCGCTAATATCACGAAGTATTACGAAACCTGTAAGGGATCTGAATATTCTTACAAACAGGCTGGCAAAAGGCGACTATGACAGCAGGGCCAAGGTCAGGGGCAGTGATGAATTTGCGGAGCTGACCAGACATTTTAACAAAATGGCTGATAATCTGCAGGACAATATAATTAAGCTTGAGAATTTTACGGGCGCTTTTGCACATGAAATGAGAACGCCGCTTACATCGATAATAGGGTATAGTGAGATGCTTCTCACTATGGACATGCCTGAAAGTGACAGAATTACCTGCGCGGGGTATATCAACAGTCAGGGAAAAAGGCTTGAAAAGCTGTCTAATAAAATGCTTGAGCTTTCGGGAATTGCGCATGATGAGATTAGGTTTGAGGAGATAAATGTAATGGACTTGTTTGAAGCCGTTGACGAAATCGTCTCATTTTCTTTGTCTAAAAAGTGCGTCACGCTTAAAAAATCAGCCAAAGCTGGTGTAATATATGGAGACAGGGACCTTGTGATAACCTTTCTGTCAAACCTTATTGATAATGCGAGAAAAGCAGTCGGACAAGGCGGTGTTATTGAGCTTAATGCGGAGGAAATAAAGTATGGCAGGTGTCAGCAGACTTTCCAAGGCAGCGATAGTATTGACTGTGCAGGAGACGGCGATAATTGCAAAAAAGCAGACTGTACGATAATTACGGTTCGTGACGACGGCATCGGGATTGACGATGACGAGGTAAAAAGAATTACCGAGGCGTTTTATATGGTTGATAAATCAAGGTCAAGGAAAGAGGGGGGCGCCGGACTTGGACTTGCTCTGTGCGAGGAGATAATAAAGCTGCACAAATGGCAGTGGAATATACAGAGTATAAAGGGCGTTGGAACTCAGATAGAGATTATAATACCGGAGGTGCGCCATGAAACTTAGACAGTTTTTTTGTATAGCTGCAGTTTTCGGAATATTTGCCCTGTCAGTATATTTTACCTGTACGGTTTGTTCAATGTTTTGGAGGAGTTTTGAGAACAGAGATAAAGTGATTGATTTGGATGTCAGCACATTTCAGGTGAAATACGACAATGTGTGGGATAAAATGAAAATATACTCAAAATCTGTAAATGAAAATAAGTTTGAAAAATTAAACATAAAGCTTTCAGACGAAAATAAGCGGGAATTAGTTAAAAGCGTCAGCAGTCAGTTTGACATGATTAACATGTATTTAAATAATATAATACCTGACATTTCCGTTGGAAAAATAAAATCGTGCAATCAGTATGTTGTTTATGGAGACAGTGACGCAAACGGTTTTGCCTGTTGGTATCTCGCTTATGAAGGCGGGGACAAAGAGGTGAGAGCGATAGTGGATACGGAATTTATGACAGTTTACAGGATTTCCATGTATGAGACAAAGGCGCATGATACCGTTGTTATTTATAAAACAGAAGATAATAAGCAAGAGGCTGGGAAACCGGATAAACAGATAATAGTAGAACGTGTTTCAGACTGGAGTAATTGCGATATTCACAGTAACCTGTTTCTTGAGTTTTATAAAATTACTATGAACAGAATGCCGGATTTTGATGTGGTGGCAGACAGTAAAGGAATAGTAATAAACGCTGTGTACCATGACGATTTTGATAGCGCTGAAGTAGAAGTACCGTTTCTGGTAAGGAACATTATATCCGAAGACAGGCAGATGTTTGACTGGGGAATGTCGTATTTTGATGAATTGATACAACAATGATACACCGGCGGAACATTTGAGATACATTAGATTACTACTCTTTATTAAGAAAACAATACATGGACATCGAAGCAAATTACGCTGCACTCTGTTTCGGTCCGTTCCGTACAAGCGTCACCGAACGCTTAGGACTTTTGCTCGGGGAAATAAGATGAGGGATGAATATATGAATATGAAATACAAAACAATTTTATTTAGAACAGTTATAGTTATGCTCCTTGCCGTGCTTACCGCACTTATTGCCACAAGGCGCAATAATGGTTTTGCAGTGCCGAACGGCGTGGATAATATTAAGACGTCTGAGATGGTAAAGGGAGGGCGCGATGACAGTAATGACTCCTACACTGAAGAAAGTTACGAAGCGGACAGCAGGGGTGTTGTGAAAGAAAATGATGGTAATATTAGCCGAAAAGATTCGGAGGATAGTTTAACAGCGCTCCCTAAGTTAAACCTTTCGGACTATGAGAAGCTTTCGATTGACCCGCTTAAACCTCAAATATATGAGGGGAGTGCGTTAAAAAATCGGCTGAAAGAGCTCGCGGGGCTTGATAAAACGTACAAAAAAATATATAAAAATTATGATGCGTACCCTGAAAATATTTTGGCCGCTTTTTGTAATGAGCCGGGAATGTCAGAGTTTGTGATGGGTTATACAGATTGGGACGGAGGGGAAAAGCCTGAATACACTGAAAGCGAGTTGGAGGATGAATTTCCTCTGCTTCTGCAGTGGGATACAAGATGGGGCTATGAAAGCTACGGAGACAGCTGTATAGGACTTGCCGGCTGCGCGCCTGTCTGCATGGCGATGGTCGCGCTTGCAGTGACGGGAGACGCTGAGGTGACGCCTGACAAAACAGCTTCGTACGCTATGGAGCGTGGATATTACCTGAAAGGAACAGGGACGTCATGGAGCTTCCTGACTGAGGGCGCGAAAAATTTCGGCCTGTATGGGCGGGAGCTTGGCATTAGCGAAAGAGCCGTAATGTCTGAACTGGAGGCCGGACATCCTGTAATATGCAGTATGAGGCCCGGAATATTTACCGTGCGCGGGCATTTTATAGTACTGGCGGGTTTACGGGACGGCAGGATAATTGTCAGGGACCCGAACAGCGCCTACCGCAGCAGCCTTTTATGGGATTTTTCGGAAATAAAGGCGCAGATTAAAAATATGTGGTCTTATACAATACAATCACAAAGTCCTACTGTACGCCGTGACAGAAGTGACGAACAGTATGACCTGATATTTGATGTAAGGGATTAGCTGTAAAAGATGTTTTATTCCGTTCACATTTCGCCAAATGTATTGCATGAATGAATAGTAAAATACACTAGCGGCTTAATAACGGCAGTAAGCACATTAGCGTTTTATTTTCTTGCGGACGACGTCTTTCCAGATTGCAGGGTGGAACATTATAAGCAGTGGAAACAGTTCAAGGCGTCCCGCAAGCATATCAAAAATAAGGACATATTTTGAAAATATGTTGAAACATGAGAAATTACCCATAGGACCGACGAGCTCAAGCCCCGGTCCTATGTTGTTTATTGTGGCGGCAACCGCAGTAAAGTTAGTCACGGAATCCTTGCCCTCAAATGATATGAGCAGTACCGAAAAACTGAATATAATCATAAATGTTATAAAATATACGTTTACCGCGCGGACAACTTCGTGCTCAACCGGTTTGCCGTTTACGTTAATCTTTTTTATGCTTTTAGGATGTATAAATGAGTTGAGTTCCTTTACAACGGTTTTTGCGAGAACTACAAGCCTTGATACCTTTATACCCCCGCCCGTACTTCCCGCGCAGGCGCCGATAAACATAAGAAGCACCAGAACGCATTTTGCGGTCTGCGGCCATGTGTTAAAATCCGCGGTAGAGAAACCGGTTGTAGTAATTATGGATGCGACCTGAAATGATGCGTGGCGGAATGTAGAGGAAAGGCTGCTTATCGTCGTAAATGTTGACGCCGTTATAATGAGTATTGACGCTCCTATAATGATAATGTAATATTTTACCTCCTCAATCTTGAAAGCCTTTTTAAACTGTTTAATTAACAGGAAGTAATAGGCGTTGAAATTGATTCCGAAAAGTACCATAAATACCGTAACCACCCACTGGATGTACGGAGAATAGCTCATAATACTGTCGTTTCTGACGCCGAAACCTCCGGTACCGGCAGTGCCGAACGAGGTTGTCAGCGCGTCAAAGACAGACATATTGCCTGCTGCGAGAAAGATAAATTCTATTACGGTAAGGAATACATAAATTAAATATAAAAAACGGGCTGTATACTGAACCTTTGGAACAAGCTTTCCGACTGACGGACCTGGGCTTTCCGCTTTCATAAGATTAAAGTTGGATGCCCCGCTCAAAGGAACTACGGCGAGCAGGAATACGAGCACTCCCATACCGCCAATCCAGTGCGTAAAGCTTCTCCAAAATAGCGAGCAGTAAGACAGCGATTCCGGACTTTCAAGTATTGTCGCACCGGTTGTCGTGAAACCGGAAACGGTCTCAAAAAGCGCGTCCGTAAAAGACGGTATCTCACCGGTGAGGACGAACGGCAGAGCTCCGAATATACTGAGAAGTATCCAGCTTAGCGCAGTTGCAACGCAGCCTTCCTTGAGATAAAACGTAGAGCTCGCAGGTTTTTTAATTGAGGCAAAAATACCGACAAGGCCGCATACAATTAATACCGCAAGAAAAGTGAGACCCTCTTTGGGTTCTTTATATATGATTGAAACGATACAGGGAAGAAGCATAAAAACTGCCTCCATTTTTAAAATATGCCCTAAAATATATCTTATAATTGAAGTGTTCATTTTGCGTATACCTCTCATATCTCAGATAATTATTTCTTTAAAATGTCCCTAATATCTCCAAAACCTTTGTGCGTTGTGACAAGCATTACAAAATCGCCCTCCTTGAACGAATCGTTACCTCCGGGTATGAATACGCGTCCGTTTCTGTTTATGAGGCAGATAAGAAGGTTGTCCTTAAGCTTTAGATTCATAAGAGGAATATCAGTAACCGCTGATTTCTCCTTAATATAAAATTCAATAGCTTCCGCGCGCCCGTTAAACATGTGGTACAGCGTTTCCACGTTGCTGTTCATTGAGTTGTTGAGCGCCCTTACGTACGCGATAATCGCCTCCGCTGTTATGAACCGAGGATAAACGACGCTGCCGAGGTCGAGTGTATTGATTACGTCCTTAAATCCAAGACGGTTGACTTTGGTAATGACCTTGGCGTTTGAAACATGCTTTGCGTGAAGCGTTAGCATAATATTTTCCTCGTCGATTCCGGTTAACGGAACGAATGAGTCGACTCCCTGAAGGTCCTCCTCGTCCAAAAGGCCGGCATCGGTTCCGTCGCCGTTTATTATTACCGCTTTCGGCAGCAGTATGCTTAGCTGTTCGCAGCGCTTTTTGCTCTGTTCTATTATCTTCACCTCAACGCCGGCTGATAAAAGCTGGGACGCCAGATAGTATGCAACCTTTCCTCCGCCGATAATAATACAGTTCTTAACTGTAGTCATCTTAAAACCGAGCTTTTTGAGCGTATTGTGTATATCTTTTCTAGCTGCGACGATTGAAATTTTGTCATTCGCTTTTATTGTGAAATTACCGGAAGGTATGAATATCTCATTATCCCGCTCAACGGCCCCTATTAGGAAGTCGTTTGAAATATTTTGCGCTATATCTGTAACCATCATATTGTCAAGCGGACTGGACGAAGTGACCTTAACTTTAACAAGGTCGGCCTGTCCGTGTGTAAATGTGGTGACGTCAAGGGCGGTAGGTAGGGATATAATCCTTGCAACTTCTTTTGCCGCCTCAAGTTCGGGGTTGATAATCATGGCAAGGCCGAGTTTTTTTATAAGGTATCCGGCCTCTTTACTGTAGTCGGGCGTCCTTACCCTTGCTATTGATGCGCAGTTTCCGACCTGGCTTGCCACCGTACAGCACAGGAGGTTTAGCTCGTCCGAGCCGGTGACAGCAATTATTAAATCGGCGCTCTCTATGCCGGCTTCCATCTGAATTCCGTAGCTTGCCCCGTTTCCAACTATGCCCATTATGTCGTACATATTGGTAATTGTCTGTATTCTTGAAGGGTTATTGTCAATTATGGTTATATCGTGCCCCTCGGCGGTAAGCTGTTCGATTAATGCAACGCCTATTTTGCCGCCGCCGACTATTACAATATTAAGTCCGCTATTGACTTTTGGAAAAATTGATTTCATAATAATATACGTCCTCCGTCACGTTGTATTTTTCGTCTTGGGATAGTAACATCATAACTCATGATTGAAAAAAATTCATCAATTTTATTTTTTTTTGATTGACATGGGTGTAACACCCACCGTTAGCATGTGAAAAAAATTATATATTTTTTAAAAGGAGATTAGAATTATGAAAGAAACAGTAGTAAATATAGTAGCTGAATATCTCGGAAAAGAAGCGTCTGAGGTTTCAACAACAGAAACATTTAAGGAGATTGGACTTGACTCCCTCGATATTATGGAACTTGTAATGCAGATTGAGGAGGAGACGGACTGTAAAATTGAACTGTCGCAGGATATAGACAATATTGATAAGCTCTGCGATTATATTGAAGAAAATAAATAATGGGGGTGCCATATGATAAAGAGTCCTATATGTGAATTGCTCGATATAAAGTATCCGGTAATTCAAGGGGGAATGGCGTGGATAGCGAACGCAAAACTTGCGGCGGCTGTTTCAAATGCCGGCGGCCTGGGGCTTATCGCAGCTATGAATTCTGACGGAGAACAGCTTAGGGAACAGATTCATATGGCAAGGAAACTTACCGATAAGCCATTTGGAGTGAATCTTATGCTTATGAGTCCGTTTATTGACGAGGCTGTTGAAGTTGTGTGTGAGGAAAAAATAGGCGTTGTTACTACGGGCGCAGGTAATCCTGCGCGGTACATAGATAGGCTGCGCGACGCGGGAGTGAAAGTCATTCCTGTTGTGGCAAGCGTATCACTTGCAAAAAGGATGGAGAGTCTAGGGGCGTCCGCCGTTGTGGCGGAGGGATGCGAATCTGGAGGTCATGTCGGGGAGACTACGACGATGGCTCTCGTTCCCCAAGTTGCGGATGCGGTTACAATTCCGGTAATAGCAGCCGGAGGCATAGCCGACGGAAGGGGAATGGCCGCGGCGTTTATGCTTGGAGCCTCTGCTGTGCAGATGGGAACGGTATTTCTTGTGGCTGACGAGTGCGATGTCCATGATAATTATAAAGAAAAGGTGTTAAAAGCCAAGGATATCGACACGGTAGTTACGGGAAAGACACTCGGTCATCCCGTCCGTTCTCTTAAAAACCAGATGACGAGAGAATTCGTGAAACTTGAGAGAACGCCTGATGCGACGGCCGAACAGCTTGAGGCAATGGGGGCAGGTGCGCTTAGGAGGGCGGTAGTTGAAGGTGATGTGAAAGAAGGTTCTGTAATGTGCGGACAGATTGCAGGAATGATTAAAAAAACCGGAAACTGCGCATATATAATTAGTAGCATATGTGAAAGTGCACAAAATATATTGACAGGAGCGAAAGAATGGGTAAAATAGCTTTTTTATTTGCCGGACAGGGAGCACAGTATTCCGGAATGGGCAAAGATTTGTATGAAAACATTGATGAGGTAAGGGAGCTTTATGACAGATTTGAGGGGCTGAGGTCAGGAACAATAGGTCAGTGCTTTGATTCTGACGAGGAAACCCTCAAAAAGACGGAAAATACTCAGCCGTGTATGTTTGCGACAGATTATGCGTGTGCCGTTGCTTTGGAGTCACGTGGAATACATGCAGATGAGACAGCCGGATTTTCACTCGGTGAGATAGCGGCCGACGCTTATGCGGGAATGCTGAGCGAGGACGACGCATTTGAACTTGTATGCAACAGAGCGGAGGCTATGGGAGAGTGCAATGTAAAATATCCCGGAACTATGGTTGCGGTTCTTCGGGCGGATAACGATAAGCTAAAAGCGCTCTGCGAGGAGTGCAGGGTATATCCTGTAAACTACAACTGTCCGGGACAGGTGTCGGTTGCAGGAAAAATACACAGAATTGAGAAATTCAAAGAGAAAGTAAAAGAAGAGGGCATCAGGTGTGTTCAGCTTGCGGTGAGCGGTTCATTCCACACCCCGTATATGTCGGAGGCATCAGACAGACTGGCTGAGACGCTCAAGGGTATGGAGGTAAATGAGCCGAACATTACGGTGTATTCAAATTATACTTCCTGTCCATATCCCGACAATCCTGACGAGATTTGCGAGCTTATAAGCAGGCAGGTCTCTAACAGTGTAAAGTGGGAGAAGACTCTTAGGAGAATGTATGAAAACGGATGTGACACGTTTATCGAATGCGGACCTGGCACTACTTTGTCGGGGTTTGTTAAGAAGACGTTTAAGGGCGAGGATGTCGAAGTGTACAATGTGAGCGACATAGAATCTCTTGACAAGGTTTGCGAAGCGCTTTCGGTTTACGCATAATATTTTGATATCGTAAAAAACTTATAAGATGTTATATACCATGCGGAGAGGAGCATCAATATGTTTGTTGGAAAAACGGCAATTATAACCGGGGGTTCAAGAGGGATAGGTGCAGCCTGTGCGGTAAAGCTTGCTGAGCAGGGAGCCGATATCGCAATACTTGCCGCCCATATGAGTGAAAAGGCCGGTGAGACGGCGGGAATAATAGAAAAAATGGGCCGGAAAGTTAAGGTGTACGTATGTGATGTGAGTGATTTTTCGCAGGTTTCAAAGACGGTTGAAACCGTTATTAATGATTTTTCACATATAGATATACTTGTGAACAGTGCCGGAATCACAAAGGATAAATTAATTATACAGATGACGGACGAGGAAATAGACAGTGTTATAGACACTAACCTTAAAGGATGCATGTATGTTACAAAAGCGTGCATCAGAAGTTTTATGAGACAGAAGAACGGCAGGATAGTAAACATTGCCTCCGTGGTAGGACTCATGGGTAATGCAGGGCAGGCGAACTATGCCGCTTCAAAGGCGGGCGTTATCGGATTTACAAAATCAATAGCGAAAGAGTACGCCTCAAAGGGAATTACGTGTAATGCGGTTGCTCCCGGATTTATCTGTACGGATATGACAGGGGCGCTGAGCGGGGACCAGATTGAGGCTATTAAGAAAAATATACCATGCGGCAGATTTGGGCAGGCCGGGGAAGTGGCGGAGCTTGTGGCGTTCCTCGCAGGTGATAACTCTACATATATTACAGGTGAAGTGATTAAAATAGACGGCGGTATGTATATATAACCTAAGCTTCTCAGTTATAGACGAAATAAGATTAAGCGGCTGTTTGATTCGGCGCGACATACTCTTTTGCTTAGCATCAGACGCAGCAGAAGTAATATTTTGCCAAAAAGCCATGCGGCATGGCGACATGGTTCACTGCCGGCGGAAATAAAATAGTCGCTTAATCTATAATAGAATTTTAAGTGAGAAGTTTGGAAAAATATCCGGCGTTAAGACTTGGAGGTATAATTTTGGATAACAGGGTAGTTATAACCGGTATGGGAGTAGTTTCGCCGGTAGGAAATGATATTGACAGCTTTTGGAGCAATCTTAAAGACGGTGTGTGTGGAATAGATTTTATCAAAAGATTTGATGCCGGCGGTCTTGTGGTTTCGATTGACGGTGAGGTTAAAGATTTCAATCCAAAGGATTATTATTCTTCGGTTGTGGACATAAGACGTTCGGATTTGTTCATGCAGTATGCAATGGCAGCCGCATGTCAGGCTGTCGACGACAGTAAGATTCTTGAATCAGACATAGACAAGACAAGATTCGGTGTGTACGTAGGTTCCGGAATAGGCGGAATCAATACATTTTGTACTGAGGACGGCAAATTTATGGCCAAGGGACCCGAGAGAGTATCGCCTTTCTTTATTCCTATGCTTATTGGAAACATGGCGGCAGGCGCGGTAGCAATAAGATTCGGCGCAATGGGGCCTAGCCTTCCAGTCGTGACCGCATGCGCCACATCGAGCAATACAATTGGCGAGGCTTACAGGGCGATAAAGCATGGTTATGCCGACGCAATAATAGCGGGGGGAAGCGAGGCCGCAATAAACGAACTTGCTATGGCCGGGTTTATCAACTGCAAGGCACTTTCGCTCAGCGAGAAGCCTGAGGAGGGATGCGTTCCGTTTGATAAGAGGCGTGGAGGTTTTGTAATGGCCGAGGGCGCCGGTATGCTGATTCTTGAAAATTATGAAAGTGCGGTAAAGAGGAATGCAAAGATATATGCGGAGGTTACAGGTTATGGAAATACATGCGACGCATATCATGTAACAGCCCCTCATCCTGATGGAATTGGAGCCGCCGCCGCTATAGAGATGGCAGCAAATGAAGCTGGAATAACCGGAAAAGAAAATATATATGTCAACGCGCACGGAACCGGAACGCCGCTTAACGACGTGATGGAGACGAACGCATTGAAGAAAGTTTTCGGAGATGACGCATATAAACTGCACATAAGCTCAACAAAATCAATGACGGGACATATGCTCGGAGCGGCCGGAGCAGTCGAGCTTATTGCGTCGGCGCTTGCGCTTGATGAGGGAATAATCCCGCCTACAATCAACTATATAGAGAAAGATGATGAATGCGACCTTGATTATACTGTTAACAAAGCTGTGAAATCAGATATAGACTGCGCATTGTCCTCATCTCTGGGATTTGGCGGACACAATGCGTGCGTTGCGATAAAGCGCATTTAATTATAAAACATCATATAATCAAAATTAAATATAAAAATAAATAATAACAAATATTAAATAAATTTAAATATCAGACCATGCTATTGACTATGCTTCTCAGGTAAGCGGTTACCATATTTGACATTCGGCGCAAACAATAGATTTGTACTATACTGTTTAGTTATGATGTGGGAAAGGTATTCGTTTATTCTAGTGTATTGTACCATTTACATTTCTCCAAATAATTTGCATGAATTTCATTTGTTTAGCTTCATTTGGCGCAGCCGCGCCTTATTAAAAAGCCTTGCACTCTGAAGATTCATTCTGCGTAATTTGGCAGAAATTAACGGTACAATACACTAGCTCAACGGCGCCAATTTGAACCCGTTTCGAAAACTGCTGTTTTGCTAATGCGTGTTAGTTTCAATCGCCGTAGCCACCGCTACGACTCATTCAACTGCTTTCGCATTCACAAAATAACCGTTTTAGAAATCTTTGACCGAGGATGGTGAATTTTGGCGAAATACAAGGCTGGAGGACGCAGTCTTGCTGACGCAAGACAAGAACGAAAAAAACAGTAGTTCGCCAAAATACGCCGTCCTCGGCGGGTTCGAATTGGCGCCGTTGAGCTAGTTGCATTTTTTTGCATGTTAGTCATTTGTGTGTCATGGTTTTGGAATGAAAGCAGGTAAAACTTATGGACAGAAGTGAGATAATGGATATTCTTCCGCACAGGGAGCCAATGCTTCTCATTGACGAGGTATATCTCAATGAGGATGGCACGGCTACAGGTTATTACAACGTAAGAGGTGACGAGTTTTTTCTTCAGGGACATTTTCCGGGCAACCCGATTGTGCCGGGTGTCATTCAGTGTGAGATGATGGCTCAAGCTTCATGCGTTATGTTCAGGGATATTATGGATAAAGAAAGCACACCTTTGTATACCGGTCTTGACAAAGTGAGATTTAGGGGAATGGTAAAACCGGGAGACAGGATAAAAATAGATATTTCGATTAAAAAAGAGAGGCATCCGTTCTATTTTATGCATGGAGAACTTAGTGTTGATGGAAAAGTATGTGCAAATGGTGATTTTTCCTTTGCGATAATGTGATGAATGGAGCTGGGCAGATGAATGATATATGCAGAAAATATATGAGGGAAGAGTTTGACGGTGAAGGAAAACTCAAAAGTGTATGGTTTGACGTGCCAGAGGATTTTAATTTTGCCTATGATGTCGTTGACGTTATAGCTGAAAAAAACCCATCAAAGAGGGCTATAGTATTTAAGAGCCTTGACGGGGTGGTCAGTACATATACATTTGGCGACTTGGGTGCAGGAAGCTCGCGTATAGCAGCGCTCCTTTGCGAAAGAGGCATAAAAAAGGGCGACAGGGTCATGTTAATCATGAAAAGAAGGGTTGAGTACTGGTTTGTAATGGTTGCTCTACACAAACTCGGAGCAGTTGCCATACCGACCTCGGACATGGTTTCTCACGAAGATATAAGCTATCGTATAAAGGATGCCGATGTGAGATGCGTCATATGCGCCTATGATGAGAATATACTTTTGAATGTCGAGCGCGCGGCTAAGAATGTTTCAGAAGAATACGGGATAAATATTCTCAGGTATGTCACTTCGGGAAACAGGGAGGGTTTTTATGACCTTGGCAAAGAGACGGAACGGACGCCGGCGTCTTTTGAGCGTGTAAAAACAAATGTAAACGACACAATGATACTGTATTTTACATCCGGCACTACTGGGGATCCGAAAGCCGTTATGCACAATTATTCGTATCCGCTAAGCCATATAATAACTGCGCACGACTGGCACGGAGTTGTGGACGGCGGGCTTCATTTTGCAATCGCGGATTCCGGATGGGCAAAATCCGCGTGGGGAAAAATGTACGGACAGTGGATATGCGGCTCGGCGGTGATGGTGTATGACTATGAGCAGTTTTATGCAAACGAAATACTTCAAATACTTCAGGACTGCAGGGTTGATACTTTCTGCGCGCCTCCAACAATATACAAATACCTTCTGCGTGAAAATATAGAAGACTATAATCTATCTAATCTTAAACAGGCGGTAACTGCAGGTGAACCGATGCCCGTAGAGGTGATGAAAAAATTTAGGGAGAGGACCGGGCTTTCAATAAGGATTGGTTTCGGACAGACGGAGACGGCCCTTATAACCGGAGTTTTAAACGGTGAAGAACAGCATCTTGACTGTATAGGAAAACCGTCGCCAATGTATGACGTAAGAATTATTGATGACGACGGAAATGAGACAAAACCGTTTGATACAGGCGAGCTCGTCATATTGCGCGGCGCCGTCAGAGGATATCCTGTCGGAATATTTTCAGGTTACAATAATGACAATGAAATGTATGATGAAGTTTGGAAAGACGGGGTATACCATACGAAAGATAAAGTGTACCGCGACGAAGAAGGCAATATTTATTTTGTCAGCCGCACGGACGACGTAATAAAATCCAGCGGCTATCGCATCGGTCCGGTTGAGGTGGAAAACGTACTCATGAAACACCCTGCGGTATTCGAGTGCGCCGTGACGGGCTATCCGTCAGAGACAAGGGGCAGCATTGTGAAAGCGTCAATTGTTCTTCATCAGGAATACGAACCATCGTCAAAGTTAAAGGTTGAAATAAAAGATTTTGTCAAAGCGCACACGGCAATGTACAAATGTCCGCGCATGATAGAGTTCTGCGATAGCCTCCCTAAAACCGTGAGCGGCAAGATAAACAGGGAGGCAATCAGGAGAAAAGATATGGAGAGTATTTGAAGATATTTTAGAATATTTTTAATTGTAAGTCCGCAGACGCATAATTTTTCTGTTGTCATCAAAATATAATTATGTTATAATTTTTTGCAATGAGGTTATTTTCCATACTATTGCAAAGGAGATTAGAACCATGTACAAAATAATCAGAGATGAAAAGCTTACCGATAACATTTATTTGATGGAAATTGAGGCGCCGCGTGTCGCTAAAAACTGTCTGCCAGGACAGTTTATTATATTGAGGTCTCACAGTAAGGGTGAAAGAATACCTCTTACTATCTGCGATTACTCAAAGGAACGGGGTACGGTAACAATTGTATTTCAGATTGTAGGCGCCGGAACGGAATTTCTCGCCAATCTGAAAGCGGGCGACAGCGTTCAGGACTTTGTGGGACCGCTCGGAAGGCCGTCGGAGCTCACTGACATGCCTCTGTCGGAGCTTAAAAATAAAAAGATACTTTTTGTTGCGGGCGGTGTTGGAACGGCTCCGGTATATCCGCAGGTAAAGTGGCTTAATGAAAGAGGCGTTATGGCGGATGTTATTGTTGGTTCTAAGACTAAAGACCTTCTTATTATGGAAGATATGATGAAAGAGGTAGCCGGCGGACTGTATATAACCACGGACGACGGTTCGTACGGAGACCACGGAATGGTTACTAACTCTATACAAAAGCTTGTTGATTCAGGTAAGAAGTATGACGTGTGCATAGCAATCGGCCCGATGATAATGATGAAATTTGTATGTAAGCTCACAAAGGAGCTTGACATGCCGACAGTTGTCAGCCTTAATCCTATTATGGTTGATGGAACTGGAATGTGCGGAGCATGCCGTGTCACGGTTGACGGTGAGGTTAAGTTTGCCTGTGTTGACGGACCTGAATTTGACGGACATAAAGTAGATTTCGACCAGGCTATGAAGAGACAGCAGTTATATAAGACGAACGAGGGACGCGCTTTCCTCAAAGCAAAAGAAGGAGATACCCACCACGGTGGATGCGGAAATTGTGGAGGTGACCAATAATGGACGTATTGAACAGAGTTCCGGTAAGGGAGCAGGAGCCGAAAACAAGGGCGAAAAATTTTGACGAGGTGTGTCTCGGCTACAATATAGATGAGGCTGTAGAGGAATCTAAGAGATGTATAGGCTGTAAAAATGCAAAATGTATTGAAGGCTGTCCGGTAGCTATAAATATACCTGAATTTATCGGGCATCTCAAGGAAGGGAATGTAAAGGAAGCTTTTGACGTAATAAGCGAATCATCGTCGCTCCCCGCCGTATGTGGACGAGTATGTCCTCAGGAGAGCCAGTGCGAGGGAAAATGTATAAGAGGAATCAAGGGCGACCCTATATCTATCGGAAAGCTTGAGAGATTCACGGCGGATTGGGCAAAGCAGAATGGTGTAAAGCCTCAGCCTCCGAAAGAAAGAATTGATAAAAAGGTAGCGGTAATCGGTTCCGGCCCTGCCGGCCTTACATGTGCCGGAGATCTTGCAAAGCTTGGATATAAAGTAACTATATTTGAAGCTCTTCATGAACCGGGAGGAGTTTTGGTATACGGTATTCCTGAGTTCAGGCTTCCGAAAGAAGATATAGTTAAAAAAGAGATTGAAAATGTACTTTCGCTCGGTGTTGAGCTTGAGCTTAATTCCATTGTAGGAAAGTCTGTAAAAATAGACGATTTATTTGAAGAGGGGTTTGAGGCAGTATTTATCGGCTCAGGAGCGGGACTTCCTAAATTCATGGGAATTCCGGGAGAACAGGCAAACGGAGTGTTCTCGGCGAATGAGTATCTTACAAGGTCAAACCTTATGAAAGCGTTTGATGAGAACTCAACTACCCCTATAATGAGGGGACAGAAAGTAGCTGTAGTCGGAGGCGGAAATGTTGCGATGGACGCCGCTAGAACAGCGTTAAGGCTTGGAGCCGAGACGCATATCATATACCGACGAAGCGAGGAAGAACTCCCTGCGAGGGTTGAGGAAGTTCATCACGCAAAGGAAGAGGGAGTAATATTTGATTTGCTTACAAACCCGGTTGAAATCCTTACTACGGACGAGGGCTGGGTCAAAGGAATAAGATGTGTTAAAATGGAACTTGGAGAACCGGATGCTTCAGGAAGAAGAAGACCTCAGCCTATTGAGGGTTCAGAGTTTGACATTGAAGCCGACACGGTTATCATGTCTCTTGGAACATCTCCAAATCCACTTATCTCATCAACAACATCAGGACTTGACACAAACAAGTGGGGCTGTATAGTTGCGGATGAGGAGATGGGACTTACCAGCAAGGAGGGCGTATTTGCAGGCGGAGACGCCGTTACTGGCGCAGCTACGGTTATTCTTGCAATGGGAGCCGGTAAAGCGGCTGCAAAGGGAATTCATGAATATCTCCAAGGCAAAGATAAGTAGAATATAAATAATAAATTAATTTAAGAAGATAACTTTTTGTTGGGAATAGAGAACTAACTATATGGGGAATCGCTTCATATAAGTTAGTAATATAGTGTTTCGTATATGCGGATGGGAATTAGCATACTACGTTTTGCACTTATTAAATATTTTTATATTCAGGAGGATTAGAAAATGTCATACGTAGACGAGGTGCTCGAGAGAGTACGTACAAAGAACGCAAGTGAACCTGAGTTTCTTCAGGCTGTCGACGAGGTGCTTAATTCTTTAAGGCCGGTTATCGAGGCAAATGAGGAAAAGTTTAAGAAAGAAGCTCTTCTTGAAAGGTTATGCGAGCCTGAGAGACAGTTTAAATTCAGAGTGCCGTGGGTGGACGACAACGGACAGGTTCAGGTTAACACCGGATACAGAGTTCAGTTTAATTCGGCCATCGGACCATACAAGGGCGGTCTCAGGCTTCACCCTTCAGTAAATATCGGTATTATAAAGTTCCTTGGTTTTGAGCAGATATTTAAAAATTCGCTTACAGGACTTCCGATAGGAGGCGGTAAAGGAGGTTCGGATTTTGACCCTAAGGGAAAATCGGACAGAGAAGTAATGGCTTTCTGCCAGAGTTTTATGACAGAGCTCTGCAAATATATTGGAGCCGATACGGATGTTCCTGCCGGCGACATCGGTACGGGTGCGCGTGAGATAGGTTATATGTTTGGACAGTACAAGAGAATACGCGGCGTATATGAGGGAGTGTTAACAGGAAAAGGATTGTCATACGGAGGTTCCCTTGCAAGGACGGAGGCTACAGGATACGGTCTTCTCTACTTCACTGACGAGATGCTTAAATCTAACGGAAAATCGCTTGAAGGAAAAATATGTGCTGTTTCCGGAGCAGGAAATGTTGCGATTTACGCTATTCAGAAAGCGCAGCAGCTTGGGGCTAAGCCTGTCACATGTTCTGATTCTACCGGATGGATATATGATTCTGAGGGAATAGATGTGGACCTGCTTAAGGAGGTTAAAGAGGTTAAGCGCGCACGTCTGTCAGAGTACGCGGCTAAAAGACCGTCTGCTGAATACCATGAAAAGAAAGCTGGGGAGCACGGAGTTTGGACTGTTAAATGCGACGTTGCGCTTCCTTGCGCTACGCAGAATGAGCTTGATTTGGATGACGCAAAGGCTCTTGTTGCAAACGGATGCTTTGCCGTGGCAGAGGGAGCGAACATGCCTACGACCCTTGAAGCTACTAAGTATCTTCAGGAAAACGGAATTCTCTTTGCACCTGGAAAAGCTTCAAATGCAGGTGGTGTTGCGACGTCAGCGCTTGAGATGAGCCAAAACAGCGAGAGGCTTTCATGGACATTTGAGGAGGTTGACGGAAAGCTTAAGGATATTATGGTTAACATTTTCCGCAGCGCCGACAGTGCGGCTAAAAAGTACGGATGCGACGGGGATTACGTTGCAGGTGCAAACATTGCAGGATTTGAAAAGGTTGTAGACGCAATGCTTGCACAGGGCGTATGCTGATTCATAGAATTCTAAGATAAACATTATTTTGGGAAGTTCTGGAAATTTTAAATTTTCAGGACTTCCTTTTATATATTGAAATGATAAAAGAACAGTCAGTTTATTCATAAAAAAAAGATAATTTACGATAAATTATTCTGGAAAAATATGTTAAAAAATATTGCCAGCGTATGGATAAATGTTAGATAATTTTGGAAAAATGTCTTGTCTTTAATATGAAAAAATGATAAAATATAAATAAAAATAGGAGAGGCCAAAATAACTGTCCGGCCTGTCCTAAATAAGGACAAGGTGGGTGTTGTATTATGAATAATAGCATTACACGAGAAGAAAGAAGACTATTTGAGGAGGGGCTGTGGACAAAGAGCTTTGAGAAGATGGGAGTTCATCCCTGCGAGAAAAAAGGAGTGAAAGGTTACACCTTTACGGTTTGGGCGCCCGGAGCAAAAAAAGTGAGCGTAGTAGGGGATTTTAACGGCTGGAATGAAAAGAAGCATGTGATGAAAGCCGACAAGAACAAAGCGATATGGAAGATATTCATTCCGGATATACGAGAGGGATATATTTATAAATATCTTATAGAGTGTGAGTCCGGCGACAAGTTATATAAGGCGGACCCATATGCGTTTTATTCCGAGCTTAGACCGGGCACCGCGTCAGTTGTCATGAATATTGACAATTACAAATGGAATGACGCAAGATGGATGTCAAAGCGTAAGCGCGGCGGTAATATGAATAAGCCGTTTAATATATATGAGGTCCATCTCGGCTCGTGGAGATGCCATGACGACGGAAGTTTTTACACATATGATGAGATGGCTGACGAGCTTGTCGCATATGCCGTTGAGATGGGATACACACATTTGGAAATTATGCCGGTGATGGAGCATCCGTTTGACGGTTCGTGGGGGTATCAGATTACCGGTTACTATTCTCCTACATCGAGATACGGAACGCCTCAGCAGTTTATGCATTTTGTTGAAAAAGCCCACAAGGCCGGAATAGGGGTTATACTTGACTGGGTTCCGGGTCATTTCTGCAGAGACGAACACGGACTGGGCAATTTTACCGGACAGAAAGTTTACGAGTCTGAAGACCATGCGCAGTGGGGAACTTATACATTTGACTATTCAAAAGGAGAGGTCAGGAGTTTTCTAATATCCAACGCATTTTTCTGGATTGAAAAATACCATGTTGACGGAATCAGGGTTGACGGAGTGAGCAGTATTTTATATATGAATTTTGGAATCGACGACCCTCAGTATAAAAAATATAATCCGGACGGGACTGAGGGCGACCTTCAGGCTATAGATTTCTTGCAGAATATGAATGAGATAATTGGAAAGAATTTTACGGACGTTCTTATGATTGCCGAGGAGAGCACAGCCTGGCCTCTTGTCACAAGACCGCCTGAGGTTGACGGGCTTGGGTTCCACTATAAATGGGATATGGGCTGGATGAACGACACGCTCAATTACATTAAAACTGATTTTCCGTATAAGCCGGGCAATCACAATATGATTACATTTTCGATGATGTACGCTTACAACGAGAATTTTATACTTCCTCTGTCGCACGACGAGGTTGTTCACGGCAAATGCTCGATTATCGGCAGGATGCCGGGGGATTATTGGCGTAAATTTGCCGGCAGCAGGGTTCTTGCACTGTATCAGATGTGCCATCCCGGAGGAAAGCTCAATTTTATGGGCAATGAGATAGCGCAGTTTATCGAGTGGAGATTTTATGAGCAGCTTGAGTGGTTTCTTGTAGAGCAATTTGAAACTCACAGAAAGCACCAACAATATATTAAGGCGCTCAATGCTTTTTACAAGGAAAATAAAGCGTTATGGATTAAGGACACCTCGTGGGAGGGATTTGAGTGGCTCGACGCAGACAACAGTGAACAGAGTATAATATGTTTTGTAAGGCACGGTGACGCGGCGGTGGATGATTTAATAGTTGTACTTAATTTCACGCCTGAGACATATACTGATTATCGTATTGGAGTTACAAGGAAAGGCCTTTACTCTGAAGTGTTTAATTCTGACGACTGTGAGTACGGCGGTTCGGGCGTATCGAACGAGGAAGATATTGAAACCGAGAAAGTCCCGTGGCATGGGAAAGACAACTCGGTATTGATAAAAGTTCCTCCTATAGGAGGGGTTATACTGAAAAGACATAACCGAAGAAGCGCTGAAAAAAAATGTGACGCGGATAATAAGACGGATGCAAATAAAAAAATTGCTGAGAATAAAAAAGCGTCCGAAGATAAGAAACCGGTTGAAGATGACAAAATGGATGTGAATAAAAAACCGGCAAAGAAAAATAATATATAAGTAATATAATAAAATAAATTCAACTTAATTAGATGAAAGACAGGGAGGAATATTTTTATGGCAGCAGAGTTACTGTTTGAGGACAAAGAGGATTTTAAGCAGAAATATAACGCTATGTTTGGAAGGGTTTTTGGAAAAACCTTTGAGAAGTCAAGCATTGCGGAAAGGTATACCGTTTTGGTCAAGCTTATTGGCAGAGAGGCTAAGGAGATAAGGGAACAGTCTGACGGAGAGGCTGTTAAGAATAAAAAGAAAAAAGTTTATTACTTTTCAATGGAATTTCTCATCGGAAAGCTTCTTGAAAATTATCTGATTAATTTTGAAGTGCTGGACATTGTCAGGGAAGGTCTCTCTGATATGGGAGAAGATTTGGACGCTATTTTGGAGCAGGAGAAAGACGCGGGTCTTGGAAACGGAGGACTCGGAAGACTTGCAGCTTGCTTTATTGATTCGCTTGCGAGCCTCGGATATGCCGGACAGGGTAACGGAATAAGATACCGTTACGGACTGTTTAAACAGGAGATTAAGGACGGAAGGCAGGTTGAACTGCCTGATAACTGGCTTGAGGGCGGATATCCGTGGGAGACTGCAAGACCGGCCGCAGCAGAGCTTGTACACTTTGGCGGTGAGGTAGTCCGTCATTACGAGGGAGACAAGTTTTGGTGTACTTGGGAAGGAGCCGAGACGATACGTGCAGTCCCATACGATGTGCCTATAGTAGGTTATAAGGGAGAGACGGTTAATACGCTTCGCCTTTGGAGCGCCGAACCTGCTGAGGAGGACTTCGATATGGATGCGTTTAACAATGGAGACTACAGCGGGGCCATGAAGTTCAGGTCAGACGTTGAAGCTATTACAAGTCTTCTTTATCCTAACGACAACAGCGATGCTGGTAAAATTCTCAGATTAAAGCAGGAATATATGTTTGTGGCTGCCGGAATAGCAAATATTGTAAGGACATTCAAGAGGGAGTACGGCGATGATTTGAAGAAACTGCCTGAGCTTGTCTCTATTCATACGAATGATACACACCCTGCGCTCTGTGCGCCTGAGCTGCTTAGAATTCTGATTGATAACGAGGGACTTGATTGGGATACGGCATGGGATATTACGACAAAGACCATATCGTATACTAACCACACAATTCTTCCGGAGGCTCTTGAGAAATGGCCGATTGATATGTTCAGAAGAATTCTTCCGCGTGTGTATGACTTTGTCGAGGAGATTGACAGGCGATACAGGGAAAGTTTCCCTAGAGATATAGATAACTGGCAGCAGCTGCTTGAGGGAACGGCTATATTATGGAATGGACAGGTACGTATGGCTAATCTTTCAATTATTGCAGGACACACGGTTAACGGTGTTGCCGCGCTTCACACTGATATTTTAAAACATGACGTGCTGAATGATTTCTATACATTGACACCTCAGAAATTCCAGAATAAGACGAACGGAATTACACACAGGCGTTTCCTTGCACAGGCCAATCCGTCCCTCAGCAAATTGATTACCGAGAGTATCGGAGAACAGTGGATGTCAGACGCAGACGAGCTTGAGAAGCTATTGCAGTTTAAGGATGACCCGTCGTTCCTGCGAGAGTTCAATAAATGCAAGAGAAAGAATAAGGAGCGTCTTGCAAAGTATATCGCCGAGACAAGCGGTGTTGTTGTAGACTGCGATTCAATATTTGATATTCAGGTTAAAAGATTCCACGCATATAAGAGACAGCTTCTGAATGTGCTCAAAGTCATGCATCTGTACAATAGAATTATTACTGAGCCTGATTTTCATATGAGGCCTACCACGTTTATATTTGCGGGTAAGGCGGCGCAAGGGTATGCGTATGCAAAGGACGTGATAAGGCTTGTAAATTCTGTAGCGGATGTAGTCAACAGCGACGAGAGGGTGAACGGAAAGATTAAAGTTGCGTTTGTCCCTAATTTCGCGGTTTCAAACGCACAGTATATATATCCGGCAGCAGACATAAGCGAACAGATATCTACAGCCGGAATGGAGGCGTCAGGTACGGGCAACATGAAGTTTATGATGAACGGAGCGATAACGCTCGGAACGCTTGACGGGGCCAATGTAGAGATTGCAGAACTCGTGGGAGAAGAAAACATTAAAATATTCGGACTGCGCTCGGAGGAGGTTGAAAGATACAGGTCTGAGAGAAATTATTATGCATGGGATGAATATAACAATGATTCCATGATAAAGACTGTAATGGACCAGCTAGTTGACGGGACATATGGCAGATTATCAGGAAATTTTGAGCTTGTATTTGACAATGTAATGCGAAGTAATGACGAGTTTTTCGTGCTAAAAGATTTCAGAAGCTATGTCGAGGCATGGCATAATCTTGAAAGACTCTACGGCGATAGGAATGAATGGGGAAAGATATCACTTCATAATACCGCAAAATCAGGTTTCTTCTCAAGTGACAGGACAATACGTCAGTATGCGGAAGAAATATGGAATTTACAATAAATGGCAGCGAAACGGTGATATAATTATAAAGGGGGATTACAATGAAAAAGAAAAAATGTATTGCAATGCTTCTCGCCGGAGGGCAGGGAAGCAGGTTAGGGGCTCTTACAAAAAGTATTGCAAAGCCTGCAGTCTCATTTGGAGGAAAATACAGGATAATCGATTTTTCGTTATCAAACTGTGCCAATTCAAGTATAGACACCGTGGGGGTTCTTACACAATACAGGCCGTTTATCCTTAATTCGTATATAAGCAGTGGAAAGGCATGGAATCTCAATAAGCGCGACGGGGGTATATTCGTGCTTCCCCCTTACGCGACTGAGGCAGGAGGTGAATGGTACAAGGGCACGGCAGATTCGATTTATCAGAATCTGGAGTTTTTGAATCTCTACGATTCGGAATATATACTAATTTTGTCTGGAGACCATCTCTATCATATGAATTACCAGTATATGCTCAGCGAGCATATAAAAAATGAAGCGGAGCTTACGGTATCAGTAATACCGGTAGAGTGGAAAGAAGCGCCGAGATTTGGAATAATAACTGCTGATGAGGATGGAAGAATAACAAAGTTTTCGGAGAAGCCAAAGAATCCTGACTCTAACCTCGCGTCAATGGGTATATATATATTTAACAAAAAGGTTCTCGTCGATGCCCTTATAGAGGACAGCAAGGATGAAAATTCAGACCATGATTTTGGTAAGAATATAATCCCTAAGCTGTTGGGTGAGAACAGGAGGCTGTTCTGCTATAAATTTAACGGATTTTGGAGGGATGTCGGAACAATTCCTGAGTATTATGAAACCAGCATGAGTTTTCTTGAGCCGGACCCGCCGTTTTCATTGGAGAGTAAAGATTTTCAGGTGATGAGCAATTCAAACGTATATCCGCCTCAGTATATCGGAAGGAGCGCTGTACTGTCGCAGAGCTATGTTGCAAATGCATGCCGTGTGCTCGGTGATGTTGAGCATTCCATACTGAGTACTGGAAGTTATGTCGGAGAAGGAGCAAAGGTCATAAACTCTATACTTTTGCCTGGCGCTAGAGTTGAGGAGGGGGCTGTTGTTAACCGTTCGATACTTGGAGAGAACAGTGTTGTCAGCAAAGGCGTTGTACTTGGAGATGAGGATTCTGAGAAGGATATTACTGTTATTGGAAATGATTATGTATTTAAGGCATAAGGGGAGGGGTCTGTAGTGGATAAGATTGTAGGATTAATAACGGCTAATTTTAGTATTAACGAATTGAATATTATTGCGGGAGACAGAACGATAGCGTCGCTTCCGTATGGGAGCAGGTATCGTATTATAGACTTCCCGTTATCCAATATGGTTAATTCGGGGATTATGACGGTTGGAATTATTACACCGTATAAATACCGCTCCATAATTGACCATGTTGGCGCAGGAAGCGAGTGGTCTCTTGACAGAAAAGAGGAAGGACTTTTTATACTTCCGGGTTCTGTATATGGTGTGAACAATTCCTGCGAGAGGTTTATGATAAGGGATTTTGCCAGAAATAAAATATTTTTTGAGCGCTCGCCTGCTCCATATGTTATTGTTGCTGCGACTAATACTGTCTGCAACATGGATTACTCAAAACTGTACGAGGCGCATAAGGAGAGCGGAGCGGATATAACTATGGCGTATACCACAGCGCATCAGGACGACAAAATGGTAAACTGTATCCATGAGGACAATGGCAAGGTTACAAATGTCACTGTTGGGGTAAAAGAGGGGGATAAAGCGTTTATAGACTGTTTTATAATTAACACAAGTCTGCTGATGGATATTGTTGAATGGTATGCTGCGGTTAATTTCAAGGATTTATTCCAGATAATAGAGTATGACAGCGGAATAAATGTACAGACGTATAAGTTTGACGGTTATGTAAGGAATATATTTAATATCGAAACATATTTCAAAAGCTGTATGGACCCGCTTAATTTCAGCGTCCACAATGAGCTTTTCACGACTGACACGCCGATTCTTACTAAGGAACATGATTCTATTCCATCCAAATACGGAGATAGCTGTGACGTGAGAAACAGCCTTATTCCTGCGGGATGTAAAGTTTCAGGAACGGTGGAGGACAGCGT
Organism: uncultured Clostridia bacterium; assembly: GCA_948472945.1. Classification (GTDB taxonomy): domain Bacteria; phylum Bacillota; class Clostridia; order Lachnospirales; family Lachnospiraceae; genus V9D3004. The sequence goes on along the minus strand of CAOKVX010000002.1, from coordinate 137,229 downwards.
ACTGTTTAGGAATGTAGTTATAGAGCCGGGGGCTGTTGTAAAGAACAGTATAATTATGCAAAACTGTGTAATAAAGTCCGGAGCGGTTATAGAAAATGCAATTATCGATATGAAAAATACTATTCAGAGCGGTATTGTCATCAAAGGTACAACGGATAATATTTTTATCAAGGAAAAGAACAATTAGTGTCTACCAGCAGGCTGGCAGTAGGGTTTCGAGTATTGGAGGATTAGTATGAAAGACAGATTGAATGTATTATTTGCAGCTTTTGAGGCAGTGCCATTTATGAAGACAGGAGGTCTTGGCGATGTGGCGGGGTCTCTGCCGCCCGCACTAAAAAAAGCGGGATGTGATGTGAGGGTAATTATACCTAAGTTTTTGGATATGCCTGAAGAATACAAAAGAGAGCTAAGGCATGTCACACAATTTTATGTGCCGCTTGGATGGAGAAACCAGTACTGCGGTATTGAGCAGCTTGAGCACAATGGTGTGACATATTACTTTGTAGATAATGAATCTTATTTTGCAAGGCATGGCGCCTACGGTTATTTTGACGACGGGGAGAGAATCGCATTCTTTTCAAAGGCGATTGTTGAATGTATACAGTACCTGCCGGATTTTGAGTGCGATATACTTCACTGTAATGACTGGCATACGGCTCTGGCGCCTGTGTTTCTAAGAGAGTTTTACGGCGGCATGCCTCTGTATGATAATATAAAAACCGTTTTTACGGTGCACAATCTGAAATTCCAAGGTCAGTTTACCGATTTGATTCTCGGTGATATCCTGGGTCTTTCACACATTGCTCCGGCGGCGCAGCAGCTTCGCTGTGATAGGACGTCCATTAACTATATGCAGGGGGCTCTCTGTTACAGTGACATACTCTCCACGGTCAGCCCTACTTATGCGGGGGAGATTCAAAATAGTTATTATGGCGAACATATGGAAAAAATATTCCAGAGGAGAAATCATATACTGTATGGAATACTTAACGGAATAGATACCGAAGCATACAACCCGCAGAAAGATAATGATATAGCACGTCAGTATGATGTTAATAATATTGATGGAAAGAAAGAGTGTAAGCGCGCCATTCAGGAAGAACTTGGACTTGAGCAGAATCCTGATATTCCGTTGATTATTATGATAGGACGTCTCACCGAACAAAAGGGAATGACCCTTGTCAGGGAAGTGTTCGACGAACTGATGAGGGAATCGCTTCAGCTTGCAATACTTGGAACAGGCGACAGGGAATATGAAGATATGCTGCGGTATTACGAAAATATATACCGTGGAAAGCTATCGGTTAAGATTATGTTTGATGAAAAGTTAAGCCACCGCATGTATTCCGGAGCCGACATGATTCTTATGCCGTCACGGTTTGAACCGTGCGGATTGTCGCAGATGATAGCAATGGCATACGGAACGCTCCCTATAGTCAGGGAGGTGGGCGGACTGAAAGACAGCGTCAAGCCTTACAATATGTATACCGGTGAGGGAACTGGCTTCAGTTTTGCCAACTATAATGCCCACGAGATGCTGTTTACGATAAAGAATGCGGTTTACGTGTATTACAACAAGAAAGATGACTGGAAAAAACTGCAGGAAACTGCTATGAACGAGGATTTCAGCTGGAAGCAGGCGGCCGAGAACTATGTAGACATGTATCTTAGGCTTCATCCTGAAGCTGCCGGTATCAGAAAAATTGATTCTGAGCCTGACGACGTCGGGGGTAAAGGTGAGAACGAAGAGACAGAACAAGAAAAAAAAACACCGGTGACTAAGAAAAATGTCGAAAAAAAGAAAGCGGCGCCGCGAAAAAAAGCAGAGTCCTCAAAAACGTCTAAAGCAAAGACTTCAAGAACTGCAAAAACTGTAAAGTCTGTAAAAGACAATAAGACGACAGCGGAGACGGAGAAAGCCGCAGAGGCGCCGTCGATTGATAAAGAATCAGAAAAAGTGTCTCAAAAGCAGGAACCTGTGAAAGAGATTGAAAAAGCTGTAAAGTCCGTAAAGGCGGAAAAGTCCGGGCAAATGAAAAAAGATGTTGAGAAAGATGCAGTGGCGGCGAATTCTGATAAAGAGACTTTAAAAGACAGTAAAAAAGCAGGAAATATATCTGAAGAGGCGGCAGATGTCAATAAGACTTTAAAGGCAGAAAAAACTACAAAGACGGCCAAGACCGGTCAGGAGAAAAAAGATACCGGAAAAGAGATAAAAAAGCCTGTGACCGAAGACAAGTCTGAACGCGCAAAAACACCGGCGGAAAAATCAGATGAGAAATCAAATAATAAAAAAGAATAAAGGATTTTTTTGACATGAAAGGATATCATAACTCAAGAAAAACAGAATACAGAAATCCGTTTGGTGCAGTCAATATTGGCAGTACGGTATTTTTAAAGATGGATTTGTGGGACGACGCAGGCGCAGAGGTTTCATTAAGAACATGGATAGACGGAATTGGCGAAAGCCTTTATGATATGGAGCCGGAGGAAAAGGACGGATTTGTATCGTTCAGCGTGAATATTACGCCTGATGACGTGGGAATTATATGGTATAGTTTCCTCATCACGCGTGCAGACGGTACTACAATGTGGTATGGAACTGCGGAAAATACAAAGGGCGGCGAAGGACAGTTGTATTTTGTCGACCCACCGTCGTTCCAGCTTACTGTCAGCAGTGAGAGAAAAGTCCCTGACTGGTATAAAAAGGGCATAGTTTATCAAATATTTCCGGACCGTTTCCATAGGGGGAACGGTTTTGAGGATAGGGTCGACGAAGCTCTCAAAACTCATGTGAACGGACCGGAAAGAAGATTTGTTGAGGACTGGAACAAACCGGTTTCCTATGAAAAGACACCGGACGGAAGAATAAGCGCATGGGATTTTTACGGTGGAAACCTTGAGGGAATTAAGGAAAAGCTGCCTTATCTCAGTGATTTGGGAATTACGGTTTTGTATATAAATCCAATATTTGACGCCGCAAGCAATCACAGATACGATACAGGGAATTATATGAAGCTTGACCCAATGCTTGGGGAAGACGGAGATTTTGAGATATTTTGCAGAGAAGCTGAGAAGTATGGTATTTCTGTTATATTGGACGGAGTATTCAGCCATACGGGTTGTGACAGCGTATATTTTAACAGATATGGAAACTATGAGACGGTGGGGGCGTTTCAGTCTGAGGATTCTGATTATAGGGAGTGGTATCGTTTCGGCGAGGATGGAAAATACGACTGCTGGTGGGGAGTCGACGATTTGCCGAATGTTGAGGAGCTGACTGAAAGCTACTGCAAGTTTATTTACGACGGCGAAAACAGTGTTATAAGGAAATGGCTGAGAGCTGGGGCGAAAGGCTGGAGACTTGACGTTGCCGACGAGCTGCCCGACGAATTTATTAAGGGAATTAAGCAGGCTATGATCTCTGAGCTTGGCGAAGACGCGGTACTGCTCGGCGAAGTATGGGAGGACGCTTCTAACAAGATAAGCTACGGTGTACTTAGAGAGTATCTTCTTGGCGAAGAACTCGACGCGGCCATGAATTACCCGTTCAGGGACGGCGTGCAAAACTTTGTACTAGGCAGAATTGATGCGGTCAATCTGTATGAGATTATGATGAGTCTGTATGAGAATTATCCAAGGGAGAATTTCTATTCATCGCTAAATCTGATTGGAAGCCATGACAGGATAAGAGCAATAACATATATGGGTGAAGCGCCGGATGCGGATAATATTTCGGATGAGGAGAAGAGGAATTTCAGACTTTCCGACGATATGATTGGAATTGCAAAGGGAAGAATGTGGATGCTTGCCCTTCTGCAGATGACAATGCCGGGAGTTCCCTGCATATATTACGGTGACGAAGCGGGTATGCAGGGATATGAAGACCCATATAACAGAGGAACATATCCGTGGGGCAGTGAAGATAAGGATATGATGACTATTTACCACAATGCAATAGGGCTGAGAAAGTTGTTCCCTGTGTTTACCGAGGGAAGTTTTGAGCCGTTTTATTATGGCACTGAGGTATTCGGATATACAAGGGAGCTTGACGGGGAATATGCTGTCGTACTATTCAATAACAGCAGATGTAATTCTAACAAGGTTGAGCTTCCGGCATATGGAACTACAGCGTCTGAACTTGTTTCGGGGCGCAAGTTAACTTTTGATGATGACAAGGTGACGGTGTCCCTGTATCCTTCGGATGCTGTTATAGTTTATTTTGGAAAAAAGAATCCGCTTGGCAAAAGAATGGAAAAAGGAAACGGAATACTTTGCCACATAACGTCTCTTCCTAATGAAGAAGGCCCGGGAACTATATACGGCCCTGCATTCAGGTTCATTGATTACCTTTCGGAAAATAAACAGAAATATTGGCAGATACTTCCTGTTAATCCGACGGACGAGCACGGCTCGCCGTATGCCGGAGCTTCCGCATTTGCGGGAAATGTGAGTCTTCTGGGCAAGTCGGTGGACGAGCTTGAGGGAGAATATAAAATATGGAAAAAGAAAAGCTATATGACGTCATACCGCGCATTCATAGATGAAAATGAAGAATGGTTAAAGCCATATGCAATGTTTTTGGCTGTTAAAGAAAAGTTAGACAATATTCCGCTGCAGCAATTTCCAAAAGACTTCATTCGCTATGATGAAAAAATGTATAGCGACAAAGCCCTTAATGAGAGGGCGGAGTTTCACATGTACTGTCAGTATGTATTTGAGACTGCGTGGCGCAGTGTGAGAGAATATGCTGCTGAAAAAGGAATATCAATTATCGGAGACATGCCTATGTTTGTGTCCGCCGACTCAGCAGATGTGTGGGCCGAGCCAAAATATTTCTGTGTCGATGATAAAGGGTATATAAAAGAACAGGCCGGAGTGCCACCGGATTATTTTGCTGAGGACGGACAGCTTTGGGGCAATCCGGTTTACAACTGGAGGGAACTTGAAGCGACCGGATACGACTGGTGGATGAGAAGGCTCAAACGCGCATTTGGCCTGTACGACTATGTAAGGTTAGACCATTTCAGGGGATTTGAGGCCTACTGGTCAGTTCCGGAAAATTGTAACGCGAAAGAGGGCAAATGGAAGTTTGGACCTGGAAGAAAGCTGTTTGAAAAGGCTTACAGCATATTTGGACCGCTGCCTGTTTTGGCTGAAGACCTTGGGCTTATAACTCCGGGAGTCAGGGGACTCGTAGCCGGATGCGGGGTGCTTGGAACGGATGTGCTCCAATTTTCAGATTATGACCCGCTTGACGGATATTTTCCTCCGGAGCACAAGGTTGTATATTCGGGAACACATGACAACCAGACCCTTATCGGATGGTGCGAGGAGAGGTATCCTAATCTTGACTCAAAAGAATGTGCCGAAAAGCTTCTTGACAACCTATATGACTGTGATGCGGACGTAAAGATTGTCCCGCTTCAGGATATTATTGGACTGGATGACGAGGCGCGCATGAACGTACCGGGTACAACCGGAAAGAACTGGTCATGGCAGGCGAAAGAACTATAACAGTTAACAGTGCATATATGGGAGTTTGACATAATGTTAGCTTTGGCAGTTTAGATTTAATAAATACAACTGTAATGCAAAAACGAAGCAGATATAATAATAAATGAGTTATGGAGGTGTACAAAATGAATAATCTTGAATTAGACTATTCGCTTACAGATGCATTTGTTTCCAAAAATGATATTGAGGAGATGAAAGGAAAGGTTGAGAAAGCAAAGAAAATGCTCCTTGACCGCGCGTGTCCGGGAAATGACTATACCGGCTGGATTGACTTGCCTGTCGACTACGATAAGGATGAGTTTGACAGGATAAAGAAAGCGGCTGAGAAAATACGCGGAATGTGCGATGCGTTTGTGGTTGTTGGAATAGGAGGCTCGTATCTGGGTGCTAAATCGGCAATAGAGTTTCTGAACCACAGCTTTTACAATAATCTTTCCGATGATGCGAGGAAATCACCTCAAATATACTTTGCCGGAAATAATATAAGCGAGGTGTATCTTGGAGACCTGCTAGAGATACTTGACAAAAAGGACGTGTGTATAAACGTCATAAGCAAATCGGGGACTACCCTTGAGTCAGCAATAGCTTTCAGAGTTCTTTGTGAATTTATGGATAAGAAGTACGGCGCCGACGCAGCGAAGAGAATATTTGCAACAACAGATAAAGCAAGGGGCGCGTTGAAAGAGCTGTCAGACGAGAAAGGCTACGAGACTTTTGTCGTTCCCGACGACGTCGGAGGAAGGTATTCGGTACTTACGGCGGTAGGCTTGCTTCCAATAGCTGTGAGCGGCGTTGACATAGACGCACTGATGCAAGGCGCGGCGTCCATGAGAGTAAAATGTATTGAAAAAGATTTCTATGAAAATGACTCAATGCTTTATGCTGCAATAAGGAATATTTTATATTCTAAAGGCAAAACAGTTGAAATAGTTGCGAATTATGAGCCGTCTATGCACTATATTGGTGAATGGTGGAAACAACTCTTTGCCGAGAGCGAGGGAAAGGACGGCAAGGGGTTATATACGGCTACAATTGATCTTACGACTGATTTGCATTCGCAGGGACAGTATATACAGGAAGGGCCGAGGATTATGTTTGAGACTGTTATCTCCGTCGGAAACGCTTCGTGCGGTATCGTAATGAAACAAGACGAGAATGATATTGACGGTCTCAATTATCTTGCAGGAAAATCAATAGAGTATATTAACAGTAAGGCTTTGGAAGGAACGCAGAAAGCGCATGTCGACGCGGGAGTTCCAAACCTCCTTATAAAGATTTCAGGAAGAGATGCGAAATCTCTTGGGGAGCTATACTATTTTATGATGTTTGCCTGCGGAATGAGCGGTCTTGTGCTTGGGATAAATCCGTTTGACCAGCCGGGTGTTGAATATTATAAAAGAAATATATTTACCCTGCTTGAGAGGCCGGGTTATTAAAGGATGGATTGACAATGAGAATGATGATTGCTTCGGACATCCACGGCTCGGGACATTACTGTAAGATGCTGATGGACGCGTTTGATTCTGAGCGTGCGGACAGGCTTTTACTGCTTGGGGATATATTATACCACGGACCTAGAAACGATTTGCCTCAGGAGTACGGTCCTAAAATGGTGATAAGCCTTCTTAACAATAGGAAAGACATAGTAATGTGCGTCAGAGGAAATTGTGATGCGGAAGTTGACCAGATGGTGCTTGATTTCCCTATTATGGCGGATTATTGTATGGTTGAGGAGGACGGACTTACAATGTTCGCCACTCACGGACACCGTTACAATGAGTCTCATCTGCCTCCGCTTGGACATATCGACGTGCTACTTAACGGTCACACACATGTCCCTAAATGTGTATCGCATGAGAACTATTACTATATGAATCCGGGCTCAGTCTCGCTGCCGAAAGAGGATTCCTGTCACGGATATATTCTGTATGAAAACAGGACTTTCACATGGAAAGACTTGGAGCGCAATGTAATTCACACATGCACGATTGAGATTGAAAACACATAAAAATCTAAAAAATGTATACCCTATACTTTATCATATAAAGTGTGGGGTATTATTTTATGGAGAAAAAATATAAAAGGGAAAAGAAAACAATGGATGGAAATCAGGCAGCCGCTTACGTGTCGTATGCGTACAGCGACGTTGCGGCAATCTATCCTATAACGCCGTCGTCCACAATGGCAGAAGTTGTAGATGAATGGGCGGCTAACGGCTTGGAAAACATATATGGAAATGTAATGAAAATAAGCGCGATGCAGTCGGAGGCAGGTGCGGCGGGGGCCGTCCACGGCGCGCTTACCGCAGGTGCGGTCGCCTCAACTTATACGGCGTCTCAGGGGCTTCTTCTTATGATTCCGAATATATATAAGATTGCCGGGGAGCAGCTCCCGGGAGTATTTCATATTGCGGCGAGAACCATTTCCACGCATGCGCTGTCGATATTCGGAGACCACTCCGATATATACGCCTGCAGGCAGACGGGAGCGGTAATATTTATGTCCTCAAGCGTGCAGCAGGTTATGGATTTGACTCCTGTCAGTTATATGGCGTCAATTCTGGGAAAACTTCCGTTCCTAAACTGTTTTGACGGTTTCAGGACTTCACATGAGGTTCAGAAAATAGATATGTGGTCGTACGAGCAGCTTGAGGGGCTGATAGATAAAGAGGCAGTAATTGAATTTAAGAAAAATGCCCTTAACCCGGAGCATGGCTCAATGATGGGCTCGGCCCAGAATCCGGACGTGTTCTTTCAGGTTAGGGAGGCCTGCAACAAAGTATATGCAGATATGCCGTCAGTAGTTGAGAAATGTTTGGACAGGATAAACAATGAGCTTGGAACTGATTACAGGCTGTTTAATTATTACGGCGATAAAGATGCGGAGAATGTAATCGTGGCGATGGGCTCTGTATGTCAGGCGGCCGAGGAGACGATAGACGCGCTTTACGCCGCGGGTGAGAAAAACGGTCTTGTCGAGGTCCATCTGTATAGGCCGTTTGACAGCAGACGCCTGCTTGAGGCAATACCTGAAACTGCAAAGAGAGTATATGTGCTTGACAGGACGAAGGAGCCCGGGGCGATAGGAGAGCCGCTGTATCTGGATGTTTCTGCGGCTTTTAGGGAGGCCGGAAGGAATGATGTGGAGATATATCACGGAAGATACGGCCTAAGCTCAAAAAATACTACTCCTGCGCAGATTGCCGCAGTGTATCATAACAGAGATAAGAAAGAGTTCACTATAGGAATTAATGACGACGTGACATTTTTATCTCTCAAAAATGACGCGGCGTATATGAATATGAAAAACAAATCCGAAAAAAATACGAAAAAAGTATATGAGTGCAAGTTTTGGGGACTTGGCGGTGACGGAACTGTCAGCGGAAACAAAAATTCAATAAAGATTATTGGAAATCATACCAATATGTATGTGCAGGCGTATTTTGACTATGACTCGAAAAAATCTAGAGGACTCACTGTGTCTAACTTAAGGTTCGGCGATGTTCCGATTAAAAGCACCTACCTTGTCGACAGGGCGGATTTTGTGGCATGCCACAATGAAACTTACCTTGATAAATACGATATGGTTAGTGAGATAAAACCCGGAGGATCATTTCTTATCAACTGCTCATACAATGAGGATGAACTTGAAAAGGCGCTTCCTAACCGCACTAAGAAATATATCGCCGAAAACGGTATAAAGCTGTACACGATAAACGGTATAGGAATCGGAAAGGAGATAGGTTTAAACAATAAGATTAGCACGATACTTCAGGCGGCTTTTTTTGCCATAGCAAATATTATACCGATAGACGAGGCTGTTGAGTATATGAAAGAGGCGGCCAGAAATTCATACGGCGCAAAGGGTGAGAAAATAGTTTCGATGAACTATGACGCCATCGACGCCGGAGTGCAGAATATAAAATCAATCAAAATTCCGGACAGCTGGAAAAACTACAGTCTTCTTGAGACGGAGGAAGAGATACTGCCTGCCAGAAAAGAGCTTGAGGAATTTGTAAAGAAGATTCAGCAGCCTGTAGCTAGGCAGCAGGGTAACGACATCCCGGTATCAAGATTTCTTCCGTATCAGACAGGGTATCTTCCATCAGGTTCGTCAGCTCATGAGAGAAGAAATGTAGCTGTTGACGTGCCTGTGTGGAAACCTCAAAACTGTATACAGTGTAACCGCTGTTCGTATGTATGTCCGCATGCCGTTATAAGACCGGCCGTTCTTGATAATGATGAAGTGAAAAATGCACCTAAGGGTATGGATATGCTGCCTATGACGGGTTTGCCGCAGTACAGCTTTGCGGTCGTAATCTCTCATGTCGACTGCACGGGCTGCGGTTCGTGTGTGGGAGTTTGTCCGGGCAAAAAGGGCGAAAAGGCGCTTGAGATGGTTCCTGCACATTCTAAAATGGAGAAGCAGATTAATTTTGATTATGCTTCGACGCTCAAGCCGAAAGGAGATGTTCTCGATAAATTTAAGCCGGATTCAGTTAAGGGAAGCCAGTTTAAGAAACCTCTTATGGAGTTCTGCGGCGCATGTGCGGGATGCGGGGAATCTACCTATTCAAAGCTTCTGACACAGCTTTTCGGAGAGAGAATGTATATCGCAAATGCGACGGGTTGTACGTCTATTTGGGCAAATTCGATGCCGTCCACCGCTTATGCCGTAAACAGCGAGGGAAAAGGCCCTGCATGGTCAAATTCTCTGTTTGAGGACGCCGCGGAGTTTGGATTTGGTATGCTCCTTGCAGCCGAGACAATCCGCGATAATCTGAAAGAGGATGTAGTAAAGCTTTCCGGATGTTCTGATAAGGAAATTAAGTATGCGTGTGAAAACTGGCTGGAAAGCTACGATATCGGAAATAAGAATTATGAGGACACCGAAGAGCTTGTAGGAGTAATACGCCATAAGCTGCGCGACAATTCGTTCAGGGGCGGCGTTGCTTCTGAGGTTACCGATTTGTGCGGACACATTATGCAGCTCAAAGATTATCTGGCAAAAAAATCCCACTGGATATTCGGAGGCGACGGATGGGCATATGACATCGGATACGGAGGACTTGACCATGTTATCGCAAGCGGAAAGGATATCAATATATTTGTGTATGACACGGAAGTTTACTCCAATACCGGAGGGCAGGCTTCAAAGGCTACGCCGCGCGGAGCAGCGGCAAAATTCTGTGCAAAGGGTAAGCTGACCGAAAAGAAGAAACTTGCTCAGATGGCTATGACATATGGAAACGTATATGTCGCACAGATTGCAATGGGAGCTGATTTCAATCAGACAGTAAAAGCAATAACAGAGGCCGAGGCATATAACGGGCCGTCGCTTATTATCGCATACTCAACCTGTATCAGCCACGGAATCAGGGCAGGTCTTGGCAGTACGCAGCATGAGGAGAATAAGGCTGTAAAATCAGGCTATTTCAGACTTTTCAGGTATAATCCTTCGCTTGCTGACGAGGGAGAGGAGCCGCTCATTATAGACAGTAAGGACCCGGAGATGCCTGTGGAGGAATTCTATAAGGGCGAGATACGTTTTAAAAATTTAAAAATATAAAACCATTTGTGTAATTCAGTTTGCATGTAATCCGTTACTATGTTATAATTTCATATTATGATGTTGGGGTCAAAAAGTATTTTACCCCCAACTGATGCCGCAGATTGCTCCGTTGTTTCACAACTTTCGCAATCCTTGAAACATTCGAAATCTGCTGATTTACTTCGAAAATAACAGTAAATCACTCCTTTCGCATGTTTGGCGGGTCAAAATGTCAAATGCCTTATCATGCATGAATGGCATTTTGACATTTTGATCATGGCATCATATTATAAATTTGGCGGTGAATTATGCTTAGCAAAAAGAAGATTAAGATTATGTTCCGAATGGCATCATATGAACAGGGTGTCGGAAAAAAGGATTTAAATACGGTTAGATTTTACAAAGCAGATTATGTGCGGCTCAATATTCTCAAATCCGTTGTATGTATGACGATTGCCTATGCGCTTGTTTTGGGTCTTGTGATTTTTTACAATATAGAATATGTAATAAAAAATGCGGTGAAGCTTCCGTATGATTCTATTGGAATTAAAACGCTTGGCATATATATTTTTTTAGTTGTATTTTACGTTTTTGTTTCTTTGTTTGTGTATTCTTCAAGATACGGTCATGCCAGAAAAAGGGTGCAGAGATATTTTAAATACCTGAAATATCTAAGCAAGTATTATGAGAACGACGGGGAAGAATATGAGGAGGAGGAAAGAGATGATTTTTAAGCTTTTGGAACTTAAAAATTTTATTAAGAGAATTGGGGACAGATACTGGGTATATGTGAAGATTTTGATTAAGTTTGTCTCTGCTTTGGCTATATTCGGACTGATGAATTATCATATGGGATACAGCGAGGTCATGGATAATGTTATAATTACGCTTGGACTGTCAGTAATTGCGGCGTTTTCTCCTGATGCTGTATTTTCGATAATTGTAATGCTTGTTTCGATTGTGCAGGTGTACTCTGTGTCTCTTGTGCTTGCTGTTGTAATGATGGTTGTGTATCTTATAATATATTTTGCATATGTAAGGTTTGTGCCCGGGCAGATATATGTGATTTTGGCCATACCGTTTCTTTATATTCTTGGAATACCGTATGTGATGCCGCTTATATGCGGTGTGTTCTTTGCGCCGTATTCCATTATATCAAACATTTTGGGAATTCTTATATACTATGTATATCTTGCGGTCGAGGGTGCGGCAGGATTGTCAGGAGAGACCAGCGTCTCAAACACGATTAATTTTTTTAATGTTATTGTGGATAATATAAGGGGCAACAGATATATGCTGTTTAGTATGATAATTTTTGCTTTTATAGCACTTCTTACATACATAATCAGAATTCAGAACTTCAATCACTCTTCTGATGTTTCACTTTTGACGGGAACAGTTCTGCTGCTTGTTGCGTTTGTACTTTCGTCTTCATTTATTGAGAATTCAGACAATATAGTGAATGTGATAGTGGGAGTCTGCGTTTCCGGATTGATAGCGTTTATGGTACAATTTTTCAGGATATCGCTCGATTACTCTGGAGTTAAAAATATACAGTTTCAGGATGACGAATACTATTATTATGTGAGAGCCGTGCCGAAGTTGAGCGTATCTGCCCTTGATAAGCAGGTTAAGACTATACATGCACAGATTCCTACAAGCAATACGATGAATCTCAGGGAGACAATAGAAAAAACCTTTGAGGAAAGTGAGCATAAAGTGACCGGGACCGTGGAGGAAGATAGGTAAAGTATGGAAGTTATTAAAGGATTTATAGAAAATTATCTGGTTGGGTTGTCTCTGCCCGAGCTTGCCGTAATTGATATTGTAGAGATAATTATTATTGCGTTTACGATATATCAGATTATATTATGGGTCAGGAACACCAGAGCATGGATGCTTGTCAAGGGCATCATTTTTCTGCTGTTCTTTTCTGTAGTTGCAATTCTTCTCAAAATGGATGTGATTTTATGGATATTTAAAAATGCGATAAATGTTGGAATTATTGCAGTACTCATAGTATTTCAGCCCGAACTGCGAAGCGCCCTTGAGCAGCTTGGAAGAAAAAATGTGATTAGCAGCGTTCTGTCATTTGAAAATGACGACGACGATGTCAAGGTATCGGATAAAACGGTTTCAGCGCTTGTCAAGGCATGCTCAGAGATGAGCAGAAATAAAACAGGCGCTCTTATTGTACTGGAAAATGAGATATTATTAAAGGAAATAGAAAAGACGGGAATAGGAATAGACGCAATAGTTACCAGTCAGCTTATAATAAATATATTTGAGCATAACACTCCTCTGCATGACGGCGCAGTCATAATAAGGGATAACAGAATCGTTTCGGCCACCTGTTATCTGCCGATGTCTGATAACCTTGAGCTTAGCAAGGAGCTTGGAACAAGGCACAGGGCGGCGGTTGGAGTGAGCGAAGTGTCAGACAGCCTTACGATAATTGTTTCCGAGGAGACAGGTGCCATTTCGCTTGCCATGAATGGAGCGCTTACAAGGGATATTGATTCCGGAGATCTGCGTCAGCGTATAAACGAAATACTCGGTAGAAGTGACTCCGATAATAAGCGGAGGTCATTTTTACATATAAGGGACAGGAGGGGGAAAAAGGATGAAGAAAAACAGGATTAAAAACTTTCTAACTGTTGTAATAATGAAAAATCTTGGCTATAAAATTCTTTCAGCCGTTATCGCCATAGTTGTCTGGCTTATTGTTATTAATATAGCGGACCCTGTCACGACAAGGACGTTTAGCGGACTTCAGGTTCAGGTACTGAATCAGTCTGCAATCACGTCGATTAATCAGGTTTATGAAATAGTGGAGGGACAGAGTGTTGATTTTGTTGTAAAGGGAAAAGCCAGCGTAATAAGAAGCCTTAAACTCGCCGATTTTTCCGCATATGCTGATTTGGCACAGCTATCGCCGGTTTATGCGACCGATATTGAAGTAAAATGTGACAAAAACGAGAATATTGAGATAGATACGAAAAATAAGATGATGGTCGTTAAGCTTGAAGAGATAGACACGAAAAATGTACAAGTCGTTGTCGAGACTGTCGGCGATGCTGCAGACGGATACTGCGTAGGAGATTATGAAGTTAAACCGAACATGATTACTGTGTCAGGAGGAGCTTCTAAGATAAGCCAGATAGACACGCTTAAGGTGTCGGTTAATGTTGCCGGTGCAAAGAAAAGTTTTAGCGATAGCGTTGAACCGATTGCTTACGACAAAGACGGCAAGGAGATTGACTCATCATATTTTACGTTTTCCAACAGCGGATTGAACATAAATGAGGTTGCAGTAAACATAACTATATTCAGGACTAAGACGATACCGGTAGTAGTCAGGGTAAACGGAATTCCGAAAGAAGGTTACGTTTACAACGGGGAATATGAGTTTACGCCTGAAAGCATATTAATCAGCGGTCCTCATAAAGCAACCCGAAATTTGGACTACCTTGAGATACCGGTAGATATAACCGGCGCCGAGGGAGAGTATGAAACTAATGTGCCATTGTCAAATTTCCTGCCGGAAGGTGTTGATACGGTTAATTCGGAGGAAAATATATCGGTGCGTGTAACTCTTGAGAAGATGCAGACTAAAGATATCTCACTCGGGGCAGGTGATATTGAAATACGAAATGTGCCTGAGGGATATACGGCTGAATTAATAGACAGCGCCGCGGTTTATAATATTACGGTTGAGAGTACTGAAAAAAATCTTGCAGGAATCGACTCGGAGACATTAAAAGCATTTATAGATTTAAAAAATGCAGATTCCGGGGAATGTTTTATTCAGATTCAGTTTGACGGGGTCGACGCAGGAATGATTAAGAGCGCTCCGCATTTAATTCAAGTATTCTTGTATGACAAAGAAGACGCGCAGCAAAATTCTGACGAGACAATAGGTCCAGTTGAGACAGTAAGTCCTGATATTGCGTCAGAATGACATTATAAACCAAATTGAAAGTGTAATTATTAAATTTGCACAAAGTAAATATAAAAAAGATGAAAATAATATACATTTTGCTTGTAAAAGTTTCTTGTTGGTAGTATTCTATATTGAGAAAGTTATTATATTTTGTGTATTGTTAATTAAATATTATGTTGAATATTTTTGGATTAAAGGTAATGCTATTGAAAGATAGTTGCACAAAGCCATAGGGTCTAACCCACCTGTATGCTTTAAAAAATATATAGGTGGTATGACAGCCGGTTGCTTCATATAAAAAGGCCGGTATTTTTTCGGTCTTTTTTTCATATAGGGTAATTTTTGATTCTGTCGTGCGCCGTACGAAAGGATAGATTGGGAGGATTTAATGTATAAAAATAGCTTGAAGACAATTGTGGTTTTTGTCACGGAATTACATACAGAATACCAGAATATATTATGTAAGAATATTGCTTACAGGGCTAGGGAACTTGGATATAACGCGGCTTTTATATGTTGGGATAATCCATACGGCCAGCAGATGGACTATCTTAATGGGGAAAGCAATATATTCAATCTTCCGGATTATTCAAAAATTGACGGGGTAATATATTTAAAGGACACATTTTCCGAGGTGGCAGTTGAGAGCATGCTTGAAGAAAAGCTTAGTAAAATTGACGTGCCGAAAGTTGCGGTCAGATGCAGGGTTGACGGTTATTATAATTTGATAGTGGACAATGCAACGGGAATATCTGAACTTGTAAAGCATTTTATAAATGTACATAATTGTAAAAAGATTGCATACATGTCGGGTAAAAGGGAGATGCTTGATGCACAGCTTCGCCTTGCCGCATATGAATCTGTTATGAAAGAATACAATATGGTTTATGACGAGAGTTACATATTTCACGGCGATTACTGGAGAGACAAAGCGGAGGAGGCTTGCGACCAATTTCTTAATTCGCCGCTGGGCATTCCGGAGGCAATTGTTTGTGCGAACGATTACATGGCGCTGGCTTTGATGGAGGAACTCATTAAGAGGGGTTACAGTATACCCGACGATATAAGTCTTTCAGGCTTTGACAATGTTTCGGAGTCGAGTGAGAGTATCCCGATGCTTACAACGGTTGACATGCCTTTAAAAAAGATGGCCTACGGGGCTGTGGATATTATAGATAACGTGTTAAACGGACGGGAACAGGATAATGTGGTGGTTGTTGACGCTGAACCCATTTACAGGAATTCTTGCAGCTGTACGGACAATGATGTCTGGAATAACATAAGGCAGCGAAAGTTAAGCAACAGCAACTACAGCAAGATATTCAGTGCTAACAGGGCGCTCAGGTATATGACGGTTGCGCTTGAGGACGCTTCGACCCTTGAGCAGTTAAGCAAGGTAATTGACGAGTTCATGTATATACATGATAATTATAAGAACTTTTTCCTTTGCCTGACAAAAAGTGATAAAAACAGCGGGATGAATACTGTGAGCACAACTAAAAAGGGATACACCGTGGAATCTCTTTGTGCCTTGGCTATCATTGACAGGGGACATACGGGCGACTATCCGCTTGTATTTAAAACTGAAGATATGGTTCCGCCGATGTATGTGAAAGAAGAACCGCAGATATATTATTTCATGCCGCTTCATTTCCTTGATGTCAATTACGGATATGTTGCCATTAATTATTATGATTATGGAAGGCATAATGAGAGCTTTTGTACTTTTGCCACTCAGATAAGCAGTGCGCTTGACAATATATATAATAAAGAGAAACTTCGTAAAACGCTTAATGAACTGGAGCTATTGTACATAACCGACCCTCTCACAAACCTTTACAACCGTCGTGGTTTTGAGAAGATGGCTTCGGAAGTTTTTGACGACTGCAAGAAGACCGACGTACCTATAATGGTTATGACTGTTGATATGGATGATATGAAGAAAATAAATGACAATTTCGGACATATGCAGGGTGACATAGCGATAAAAATGATAGGTAAAGCGCTCAATTATGCCACCCACGGCAAAGAGATCTGCGCCCGTGTCGGCGGTGATGAGTTCAATGTTGTGGCTGGAAACTACTCTCAGGAGGAATGCGACAGCTTTATTGCCAACGTAATTGAATACATCGAGGGATATAATGACGTTAACTCAATGCCTTTTAGGGTTGAGATAAGCTACGGAAGTGTTCTTATCGAAGAATTTGACGTAGGAAATCTCGAGTATTATATGAACATCAGCGACAACAGAATGTACAAACAGAAGTTTAAGAAAAAGAAAGACAGGGTCTCCGGAATGTATTAATAGTGAAGCATAAATGTATTTCATTATATGTATTGTTGGCGTATTTCATCTGTCAACCGTTTTCAGGGAACAAATACTCAAGGAATTTTATTGCGTTCTCGCTTCTGCCTGACGTTATATTGATTCCGATGACAGGATTAGGCTGTACTCCGCCGAGCAATTTGTAGACAGGGCTTTGGCCTAAATATATTCCGCACGGAAATGTTTTATCAGGACGTATTGTATCTTTGTCCGGTGTTGGAATACTCTTGTCCGGCTCCTCCAGAACAGGATAATATATATATTCAGAATATTTTTTATATTGTTCGTCCGTGAGCAGTTCGCTGAGATCGGCAAAGCACCCGAGCGAAGCATAGTGGTTGAAAGTCGACGTGTCGCAAATCATTGCGTCAAGTTGTTTGGCATATATATACGATGCTATCGACTCAGTGGCTGATACTGCGTCAGCGCTGCTTCCTCCGGACATGATATAACCGTCGCATACGTTTGATTTGTCCTTTTTATCATCACATCCCAAATAGTCTAGAAAATCTGCGTTGAACTCTTCCAGGGTGTCGTTGTCAAAGTCTTCATTTATTACCGCCGCCATAAAAACGATGGTTCTGTAGTTTGTAACCGCGTCGGTTATCAGGTACGATGCAATACCTATGACGATAACGGCTATGAGTATCGGAAGCGCATAGTAGTCTTTGAAATGCGTGATACGCTCTGACCGGTTCATAGACTTCCACTTTTCTTTTTCAGGGATGTCCTTATGTGACGAGTATATGTCGGCGTCGTCCGACAGATTCGTTTGCCTGTTTTTTGTATCTAAAGCCATATAATTTACCTCTGATTCGTTGAGAATAATATTTTAAATACATTTTACTAATTAGTAACGCATTTTAATTTATAGTATGAACAACTTTATATGCGCAATACGTTAAGCTTTTGGAGAATATACTTCACATATGCGTATCGAATGCTTGAATTCTGAGTTTAACAATAACAAAATAGGCTTATATTCTGCAAGTGTCGGAATATCGTAAGTTTCAGAATATCATGTGTAGTATATCACTATATAATAAAACAGGCAAATGTTAATTTTTGAGGCATTAATTCCGGATTATTTGTGAGATTGGTCGTAAAAGTGTTCATAAAAAAGGGCATAATAAAAAAATAGAAAAAAGTAAAAAAAATGCTTGCATTTTATTTTTATGTCTGCTATAATAACTTTCGTTGATATCGATGGGCTATCGCCAAACGGTAAGGCACTGGACTCTGACTCCAGCATCTCTAGGTTCGAATCCTAGTAGCCCAGCTTAAAAAACCACCTTATAGGTGGTTTTTTGTTGTATGTTGTATTGTGTATATTTTTAAATATAATTTTATTTCATGTATTTCAAAACCTATATAACTTTGTACATGTAAGCTTTTTTAGTGTAATGTCTGAAATATTCTTAAATCTATTGTACATATGTAATATGAAAGTAAATGTCAATAATTTGATAGTAAATATCAATAATTGTGCCAGACTATGACAAAAAAAAGACACAACTGCCTTTTAAAATAAACATTGCAATATATTATGTTGTAAGGTAGAGAATTATCAAAACATTTTGTTATATTTCAACATTTTGGGTTGTACTTTTTGATATTCTTTGCTAAAATAACATGGAAATAAAAATATAGAAAGGAGAGTGCATAATAAGTATAACTCTTATTATGCAGAATAAGATGAGAAAATCATTTAAAAAATCATTGGCAGTAGTTTTATCTGCCGCAATGCTTTTCGGTGCGGTTTCTGTAACACCTGATGCACAGGCAGCTCCTAAAGCAAAGAAAATTACTTTGAATGCAAAATCAAAGACACTTAAAGTTGGACAGAAGTTTACATTAAAGGTTAAGAAGGTAAAACCTTCTAAAGCGAAAAAGAATGTAACATGGAAGACTAGTAAAAAGGCGGTTGCAACCGTAAGCAAAAAGGGTGTTGTAAAGGCAGTTAAAGCCGGTAAGGCAAACATCACCGCAACGTCAAAGTCTAATAAAAAGGTAAAGGCTGTATGTAAGATTACTGTTACTGCAAATACTACGAATGTAGTTCCAACGCCGGTTCCAACTGCAGTACCGACAGTTGTGCCAACGGCAGTACCAACTTCTGCACCTACAGCAACACCTGCTCCTGAGAGGACGCAGAGACCTACCCCTACACCGTTCATTCTTCCGGAGGAATCACTCAAGGAAAATGCAAACTTCACAGTAGGAACGGTTATCAACTATGACAAGATAAGCGACAAGAGCTTTACACAGCTTGCTGCACAGCAGTTTGAAATTGTCTCATTTGAGAATGAGATGAAAGGCTATTCATTAATCGACGTTGGAGCTTCTGCTTCAGCAGTAGCTGAGGAAGGCGAGACTGTTGTAAAATGCCAGTTTGACCGCGCTGACGAGATGGTTAAATGGGCTAAAGACAACGGATTAAAAGTTCGTGGACACGTTCTTTTCTGGGAGCAGAGTATGGCGGAAGCATTCTTCTATCAGGGATATGAAGTTCCTGAATCTGCTGAAGAAAAAGAGGCAAAGCTTGTTGACGCTGAGACACTCAAGGCTCGTATGCAGAGCTATGCTGATCAGGTAATAAATCACTTTAACACAGAGTACCCTGACATGGTAATTGCATGGGATGTAGTTAACGAGGCAATTGATTCAAGCAAGGACGCTGTTGCTGACGAGACAACAGGATTGTTCCTTCATAAAACAGGAAACTTCTACAAGATTTTAGGTGGAGAGTACATCAAGTTTGCATTCCAGTATGCAAAAGATGCGGTAGCTAAGACCGGTAAAGACATACAGCTTTTCTACAATGATTTTAACTGTTTCCAGAATGACAAGGATAATCCTAAGACACCTCGTATCGTTGCACTTATTAATTACCTCAACGCAGACGAGAACAATAAGCTTCTTGACTGCATGGGAATGGAAGGATATGTACTCACATATTGGCCGAATGCAAGTGATGTTAAGAAAGCAATGGAGAAATTTGCAGGCCTTGGCGTCAAAGTAGGTATCAACGAGCTCTGTGTTCGTCTCAGCCAAGAACATTCTGCTGATAAGAATACGCCTGTAACAGATGCAGATATTGAAGCTCACGCAAAGAAGTGTGAGGATATGTTTAAAGTATACTGTGACTTTGCAAAGAACAATCCTGATACACTTACAAACGTAAGTATCTGGGCTCTTACCGACCGTCCTGATTTGGAAGGCGAGGCAACTAAGCCTGAGGAAGACCGTCACTATGACTATGCTGTATATGGAACCCATTCGGGACTCTTCACAGCTGATTATATTGCAAAAGACGCATTCAACAGAGTTATACAGGTATTAAAGGATAACAAATAAAAACTGATAAATTGTTAGTTTTTCATATGAATTCCTTGGGAACAGGCTGCGCCGGATGTATTCGGCGTTAGCCTGTTTTAGCCTTTTTATTAAGTACAGATGTATATAAAAAGCCCTTTATGTTTGTTGGTTAACGGCATAACATATCATTCATTTTTTTATATAATATTTAAAATCAGATAATTTCGCAAGAATATTTATAGTTGACAAAGCAGTAGCGTAGTGATACGATTTAATACAATAATATCAGGGTGCTGTTTCCTCATGTTTGGCGGGCCGGTAAGGCTGAATGACGCTTATATGCAGGTACATGCAGATTAGTTTTTGACTCTGGTATAGTTGGATTAATACAGAAGGTTGGTATGCATATGAACAAAGATAATAACAGGAGAATGGTTTTGTCAATTCTTGTTGATAATACCGCGGGTGTGCTCAGCCGTGTTGCAGGATTGTTCAGCCGCAGGGGTTACAACATAGACAGCCTGACGGTTGGTGAGACGGAGAATCCGCTCATATCGAGAATGACGGTGGCTGTTACCGGTGAGGAGAATGTTCTTGACCAGATAACTAAGCAGCTTGCAAAACTTGAGGATGTAATAGAGATTGTTGAGCTTGAGCGTGATTTGTCTGTCTGCAGGGAGCTTGTTCTTGTAAAGGTTGCTGCGGGAGCGGAGGACAGGACAAGACTTAAAACCATTGCAGATATATTCAGGGCCAATGTCGTCGATATATCACTGCGCGCAATGATGCTGGAGATGACGGGTGCGACTAATAAGACGGATGCATTTATTAAGCAGCTGGAATTAGACGGCTTCGAGATTAACGAACTTGTTCGTACAGGAATATCTGGATTGACAAGAGGTTTTGCTTCGGTAGACGACTAAATATATTTTAATTAATTGTTATAGGAGGATTTTTATAATGGCAAACATTTATTATCAGGAAGATTGTAACCTTTCATTGCTGGAGGGAAAGACAATTGCGGTAATCGGCTACGGCAGTCAGGGACATGCCCATGCACTTAATGCAAAAGAGTCAGGCTGTGATGTCATCATCGGTCTGTATGAAGGCTCAAAGTCATGGAAGAGAGCTGAGGAGCAGGGATTTAAAGTATATACGGCTGCGGAGGCAGCAAAGAAAGCAGACATTATTATGATTCTTATAAATGATGAACTGCAGGCTGATTTATATAAGAAAGACATTGAGCCAAACCTTGAGGCGGGAAATATGCTTATGTTTGCTCATGGATTTAATATTCATTTCGGACAGATTGTTGCACCGAAAGACGTTGACGTTACTATGATAGCGCCTAAGGGACCTGGACACACTGTGAGGAGCGAGTATCAGGCAGGTAAGGGAGTTCCTTGTCTTGTTGCCGTTCATCAGGATGCTACAGGAAAAGCTCTTGAGAAGTCACTTGCATATGCGCTTGCAATCGGTGGTGCAAGGGCAGGAGTTCTTGAGACTACATTTAGGACGGAGACAGAGACAGACCTTTTTGGTGAACAGGCCGTTCTCTGCGGAGGTGTGTGCGCACTTATGCAGGCTGGTTTTGAGACGCTCGTTGAGGCCGGATATGACCCAAGGAATGCATACTTTGAGTGTATTCATGAGATGAAGCTTATAGTTGACCTCATTTATCAGAGCGGATTTGCAGGTATGAGATATTCGATTTCAAATACGGCTGAGTATGGTGATTACATAACCGGTCCTAAGATTATAACTGACGAGACTAAGAAGTCAATGAAGAAGATTCTCAAGGATATTCAGGATGGAACATTTGCGAAAGATTTCCTTCTTGATATGTCTGCTGCAGGTGGAAAAGCTCATTTCACTGCAATGAGAAAGCTTGCTGCCGAGCATCCGGCTGAGAAAGTTGGAGAAGAGATTCGCAAGCTTTACAGTTGGAATGGTGAAGACAAGCTTATCAATAATTAATGCTGATATTTAACAGTTAAAAATGCGATTAGAGAAAGTGATTGCTATATTCAACGAAACACACGCCTACACTTTGCCGTTTTGTGTTCTGCGTATGTCTCATATGAATATAGCGGTCATTTTTTATATAATAGGAAATTGCGAAGCAATTTCCTATTATATAAAAGCGCTCTGCTAAGGATGCGCACTCGCGCGTAACGAAGATGTAGCTTATGCGACCGCGCTCGGCGCGGAGAATGTTGCAAGCAACATTCTTTGTTCTGATATTGGGACGATTAAAGTAATTTCTGGAGGTATTTAAATGCAGGATGAGAAAAAATTTATGGAGATGCTGTATGACATTGTTGGTATGGCAAGGGTGAATGGGAATTCTATTACGACAGAAGAGGTAGACGGTTATTTTGAGGAACTTTCTCTCAACGAAAAACAAAAAGACGCTGTGTATGATTATCTGTGTAAAGGACATATTAAAGTTATAGGATATACGACAGTTTCGGAAAAAGCGGCGGCAGGGGATGTAATGTCAGAAAAACCGGCTTCAGAAAATGCGTTGTATGAAAACGGGGTTTTTCAAAAGGCGGCGCCAAAAGATAATGGCGGGGCTGAATCTGTGGGAAAAAGCGCCGCATTTGCTTCTGATATTTTGTCGGACAAGTCGGGTCCTGATTCGCCGAGGACAAAACATTACAGGAAATCAGTGAGGGAAACAGCCGCGGCCGGTTCTGACTTAAAAAAAGTTTATGAGCGCGTAGTGTCGGGAGGCAGCGATGATGAAACGGAGGAATCAATAATTAATGCGTATCTGCCTGCGGTCGTCAATTTTTCTTCCAGATATTCCGGAAGAGGTGTTGCGAAAGACGAGCTTATACAGGAAGGCAATCTTGCGCTTATACTTGCCGTAAAAAATATAATGTCCGGTTTAGACTGTTCTGTTCTAAAGAACTTTAGTTCATTTGACTCTTATATTAGAGAGTCCATAAGAAATGGAATAACAGACCATATTGATTCTGAGATTGGAAGGGAGGGAGAACTTCAGGTTGTAATTGGCAAAGCTCAACTTGTAAAGGATGCGGCGGCTTATCTATCAAAGGAGCTTGGCCGGGTTGCAAGTGTCCGTGAACTTTCAGAGTATACACATATACCGGATGATGAAATAAATGACATAATCAGATTTTCAGGAAATGTGCTGCCGTTTGGAAGCGGAGAATAAAAAACAGTACTAAAAGTTCGCCGCGTGAACTTAATTGCTGAAGTGCTCAAATAGTGTTTTTGAATCAGATAATTATTTGTAAATTACGTAGATTTTATATTCGAACTTAGAGTTAAATAATTATTAATATATAATAAAATATTGTGGCATAAAATTTAGACTACAAATGTGGTTCTTAGTAAAATCAAGCTTTCTGGACAGCAACTATATATTGTGTCGCGACAAATACAGACATCAATATATATGGACAAATAAAAAAAAGGGTGCTATAATATGAACTGTTGCCGCGGAGGATGCGACATAAATAACATGTTATTAGTGTGCAGCATATAATGCGTATTCGTTTAGAAAGGAAAGTGTCAGGAATGAAGGTCATAAAAAGAGATGGTAGAGTTGTTGAGTATAACCGCAATAAGATATTGACTGCAATAAAGAAAGCCAATGCCGAGGTTGACCGGTATGAGAAACTCACGGATGAAAAAATTGAGGCTATAGTTGCCAGCATTGAAAGTTTACGCAGGGATACAATGCATGTTGAAAGTATTCAGGATATGATTGAGCAGAAAATTATGGCTGAGGGCAAATTTGTACTTGCCAAGACATATATTATATACCGTTATACCAGGGAGCTTGTCAGAAAAGCCAATACGACCGATGATTCAATTATGAGCCTTATACAGAATAGGAATAAAGATGTTATGGAGGAGAACTCCAATAAAAACGCCTACATCGCGTCCACACAGAGAGACCTTATCGCAGGTGAGGTTTCAAAGGACCTGACAAAGAGGCTTCTTCTTCCGGAACACATTGTAAAAGCCCACGAGGATGGCGCGATACATTTTCACGATATGGACTATTTTGTACAGACAATATTCAACTGCTGTCTTATAAACATAAAAGATATGTTTGAGAACGGTACTGTTATGAACGGAAAACTTATTGAGAGTCCTAAGAGCTTTCAGGTTGCCTGTACTGTAATGACGCAGATAATAAGCGCCGTGGCGAGCAGCCAGTACGGTGGACAGTCTGTTGACATAAGGCATCTTGGCAAATATTTAAGGGCCAGCAGGCAAAAATACGAAGAAAAATATAATGAGCAGTACGGCGGAAAGATGGACCCATATATTATCGGGCAGCTTGTACAGGACAGGCTTAACGACGAGCTGCGCTCCGGAGTCCAGACTATACAGTATCAGATAAACACGCTTATGACGACAAACGGGCAGTCGCCGTTTGTAACACTGTTCATGTTCCTCGACGACGAGGATGAATATATTGAGGAAAATGCCGTGATTATTGAGGAAATATTAAGGCAGCGTCTTGAGGGTATTAAAAACGAAAAGGGCGTCTATGTCACGCCGGCATTTCCTAAGCTTATTTATGTACTGGACGAAAACAACTGCCTGAAAGGCGGAAAATATGACTATATAACAAAGCTTGCGGTAAAATGTTCCGCAAAGAGGCTTTATCCTGATTATATATCGGCGAAGAAAATGCGTGAGAATTGCAAAGGAAACGTATTCTCATGTATGGGATGCAGGAGTTTCCTGTCGCCGTGGCTTGATTCTGATGGAAATTATCAGTTTGAGGGAAGATTTAATCAGGGAGTTGTAAGCCTCAACCTGCCTCAGATAGGTATTATCGCACAGGGAAATATGGAAAAATTCTGGCAGATATTAGAGGATAGGCTTTCACTGTGTTTTGAGGCGCTTATGTGCAGGCATCACGCGCTCGAGGGAACGCTCTCTGATGTGAGCCCTATACACTGGCAGTATGGCGCTATTGCAAGACTGGATAAGGGAGAGAAGATTGACAAGCTTCTGCATGACGGATATTCGTCAATCTCTCTTGGCTACATCGGGCTTTATGAGGTCACCAAGCTTATGACAGGAGTGTCGCACACCGACCCTGTCGGCACAGAGTTTGCGCTCAAGATTATGAAAAGGCTGAGAAGCGCTACAGACACCTGGAAAGAGGAGACAAATATAGGTTTCGCACTGTATGGAACTCCTGCCGAATCTCTCTGCTATAGATTTGCAAGGATTGACAAGGAAAACTACGGCGAGATACCTGACGTGACGGACAAGGGTTATTACACCAATTCATACCATGTTGACGTTAGGGAAAAAATAGACGCGTTTACGAAGTTTACGTTTGAGAGCCAGTTCCAGAATATATCGTCGGGCGGAGCAATCTCATATATAGAGATACCTAATATGCAGCACAACTTAAGCGCGCTCGAGGAGATTGTCAAGTTCATCTACGACAATATCCAGTATGCTGAGTTCAACACAAAATCAGATTATTGCCATGAGTGCGGCTTTGACGGGGAGATAAAGATAAACGACGAGCTTGGCTGGGAGTGCCCACAGTGCGGTAATAAGGACCACTCGAAGATGAATGTCACGAGAAGGACCTGCGGTTATCTCGGAGAGAATTTCTGGAATGTAGGAAAGACGAAGGAGATTAATTCGAGGGTGCTCCATATATAATCATATAATCTATAAAATTATAGTCAAACTTCATATCTGAGCGTGTGAAAACTCAGTACACTCGCGTACTGTACAGTTAATTTTCAGTTAGACGGCGCAGTATTCCGGTAAGTCATTTGATGTAACGGAGCTGTACACAAATCGGTGCGGTTATGTGTATTATTTTGCATAAAGATATGAAGTTTGTTTAAGGAATGGCGGTTACAATGAATTACGCAGACATAAAGCAATATGATGTTGCCAACGGACTGGGAATCAGGGTTTCGCTGTTTGTCAGCGGTTGTACGCACGCATGTAAGGGCTGTTTTAACGAGGTCGCATGGGATTTTAATTACGGCAGTGAGTTTACTGATAAGAATATAGACGATATTATGTCCTATATGGAGCCGGAATATGTTGCGGGGCTTACGCTTCTTGGCGGCGAACCTTTTGAATATTCCAATCAGGAGGGAATACTCCCGCTTCTAAGGCGTTTCCGCAAGAAATATCCTATGGAGGAGTATGGCGTACACGGGAAAAATGTTTGGGCGTATTCGGGTTATCTGTTTGACCGGGACATTGTCGGTAAAATGTGCAGAGAGTCCGAAATTACACGCGAGATAATATCGTATATAGACATACTTGTGGACGGAGAGTTCCACGAGGACGAGAAGAACCTAAAACTGCACTTCAAGGGCTCTGAAAACCAGAGGACGATAATGGTTCAGGAATCGCTTGAAAAGGGAGAGATAGTTTTGTGGACTCCGCAGGCGGGGTGAGGCGATAAGAGAGCCTCACTGATGAAGACGATAATCTTCTGCCCGTATTACACCCGCAACAGGGAGAAAATAAAAGGGGAGAAAAATGAAAACATGCAAAGTATATTTTAAGAAGCTTAACGGCAGCGCGGTGATGCCGTCGTACGGAAGCGAGTACGCCGCGGGAGCCGATTTATACGCGTGCCTTGATGCTCCGGTCGCAATTGCTCCGGGCGAGACGCAGTTTATACATACGGGTATAGCGGTTGAACTGCCTGAGTATACAGTAGGGCTTATATATGCCAGAAGCGGACTCGCCTGCAAAAAGGGCGTTGCGCCCGCAAATAAGGTCGGGGTGATAGACTGCGATTACAGGGGCGAGATTATAATAGCGCTCCACAACCACTCTGACGCACCTGTCATTGTTGAGCCAGCGGAGAGGGTAGCGCAGATGGTTATAGCTCCATATATATATGGAGAATATGAGGAAAAGGACGAGCTTTCACCGTCCGTGCGCGGTGTGGGCGGTTTTGGCTCGACAGGTTCTAAATAATTCCCGCCCGTATTTTCATATTTCGTGCCAGTTTGGCGGAAAACCTATTAAATCAAGCAGTTCGGGTTCGGGGTATATTTTGTCTATTATAAGGAATTTGTTCAGCAGGACGCACAGCTTTGAGCGAAATTCCAAAAAAGTTTCTTCCGGCAGCAGGTAATACATGGAAATTACAACTGAGTACAGCTTGTTTTTGCCGTATTTGTATTCGCCGTTCTCATTTTTAGCTATATTGAGGTATCGGTGTACAGGCATATCGGGAATTGACTTGTTTGCCTGATAAGTAAATAATCTTTCGCGGTGCGCGCAGACATTCCTGAATTTTGACACGACTGCGAGAAGCTGGCCCAGCTCGTCCGGGGAAAGTGAAACATATGCGTTTGTTATTTTATTTTTAATATCGGCTGTCAGGAAAGAGTACATTTTATATATGTTGCCGAATGTCATGCCGGTAACGAGAATCCACAGCGGCACGTTCTTATGCTTTTCACGCGCATGTATGATTGACTCGTAATCCGTTGATTTGTTGGCAAGGTTTGAAAGTATATGTACCATCGTGTCTATATCGTGCTTGTTCTGGGGTGTGACGTTGTAATTTGACGGGTCAAGGTATTCGGACTGTTTTTCGCCGTGTTTTTCGCAGAAGTAATATGAAACGAGCGAGCGTATCTGGTCCTCAACCCTGAATATGTACTCCAAAAATACAGCCCGCAGCTCCTCGTCAAAATGGTACAGTTTTACTATGTCTTCAAATTTCGTACCATCCTTGTAATTTCCGGTTTCTTTATCCTTGAATATTTCCCTGTAGCCCACGATGAGCGAGTAATAGCAGGTTCTTTTGAGCATTTCCCTGGCGTATTTTTCATCGTTTATTATAAGCTTCTTGTTATTTTTGAGATAGTTAATCTGGTCGTCAAATGTTATGAATACTTTCTGTTTTTTATTTTTTTTGTTTGACATTGCAGCACCCCCGTACGATGAAATTATGATTTGACGTTGTATTCTTTGTCCTCCAACTACATTATATGATATATTATGTGATATTCCAAGCGTTTACGGCAAATAATAAAACAATATGGTAACTACAAAGCCTACGGCTCCATAGTTACGGAATCCGGCCTATTAAGGTCTGCCTTACGGCAAAGAGGCCGGATTCTTGGTCGTTTTACGTTGCTGGCTGCTAACTGCGCAGTTGAAAGCTTCATAGTAACACAATATGTGGTCGCATGACCACATATTATTATATTGAGTAATAATAATTAAAATGATATCTTTAAACTACATTAATTAATGTAGTTTAAGTGTCGTTTGATATAGGGAAAGGCGTGTATCATGGCGGACAAGGTGACAAGAAAGGATATTGCACGATTGGCGGGTACATCCGTTTCGGTAGTGTCTCGGGCGCTGAACAGAAGCGGATATGTTGATGAGGATAAAAGGCGGAAAATATTGCAGATAGCCAAAGAACTTAATTATATCCACGATTCATCCAATACAGGCGTGCAGGAACAGAAAACAAAACAGATTATATTTTTTTGCAGCGACTTCAGGAATCCGTTTTATATCCAAATGTATCAGGGCATGTTAGATGCGGCAAAAGATACGGGCTACAGAATATTATTTGATGGGAATACTAAGCTGGATGATATCAGGGAATTAATGACGGACGGTATCATTTTTCCAAGTAAGATAGCGGCGGCCGGGTACATGAACACATATGGAAAGAATTATGATATTCCTGTTTTATGTGCGGCTTATGGAGATGTAGTTGACATCAAAAAATCTGTTACAATGGTTGAGATAGATATGTTTAAGGCTGTGGAAATGGGTATGGACTATTTGTGGAAAATGGGACATCGTCGGATAGTATACGCCACTCCGTATGACAGATATTCGTCAAGGGATGCGGCATATGTCGGATGGCTCAGGGACAAACATATAGACCCTGAAAAATATTTGATAAGAATACCGTTTAGGCCGGAGCAGGGTTATCCGCATTTTGATTTTCGCATTCTGGGCAGACTGGCGGCTTACGAGTATGTAAGGATGGACAACCCTGCGACTGCGATATTAGCTTTTAATGATGAATATGCATACGGAATCATGGACGGGCTTTTGGAAAATAATCTATCCATACCGGAGGATGTATCGGTAATGGGGATTGATGGAACTTATACAAGACAATATATGAACACAAAGCTTACTACCGTGTCATTATTTCCTGAGAAGCAGGGGGCGTTGTGCGTGCAGACAATGATAAATATAATTGAAAAGAAACCGCACAAGTATATCACAAGGATTGCTCCAAAGATAGCAGAGGGAAATACCGTATATCATAAATAGTGACAGCTAAATATCCGGATAATGTATAGGCCGGTACGCCGGTGTCAAATAACTACCTGCAATGAAAGGATGATAAATTATGGAAACAAAAGTTTCTTATACTTCCAGCGTTTTTACGGCGGTGAGGAAAGAAATGAATTTTAATACGGACTGGCTTTATGCACCGTGTAATTGTGAGAACGGGCATTTGCCTGATTTAAGCGAAGAGGCGTTTGGACCGGTATGCCTGCCGCACGCGAACAGGATATTGGAATCATACAAAGGGGAGGATTTTCAGAAACAGATAGAATCCTACCGCTTTGTGTCGTGGTACAGAAAACATTTTGCACTTGACGGCTTTTTTGCGGATAAGAACATATATGTCGTATTTGAGGGCGTCGCGACGATTGCGGACATATATGTGAACGGCGAATACGTCGGAAACCACAAGGGCGCATACACGGGATTTACATTTGACATTACAGATTATGTTAAGACTGACGGAAGAGATAATGTCATTGCAGTGCGTGTGAACTCTGAAAAACAGACAGGGATTCCGCCTGAGGGGGGAGATGTCGATTACTGCCTGTTTGGCGGAATCGTCAGAAATGTAAATCTGGTTGTGACAGATAAGCTGCGCATTGGTGATGTGACCGTTACTACTCCGGGGATTGCCGAGGGGGACAGCCGGGTTCATGTAAATGTCGTTGTTGAAAATAATACTGCTGAATCAAAGGATATTGTAGTTGAGGCGGTTATAAGTGACATGTCCGGCAAAATTGCGGCTGAAGGCAGCAGGCATATTCAACTTAATCAGGGCTGTGAAGCTGATTGCGTAATCGACACGGGTAGTGTGGAGGACGTGAAGCTTTGGAGTATTGAAGGGCCGAATCTATATACTGCGGTAATAAGGCTGAAAGATGGCAGTATATGTACTGATGATGTGTCTGAAAAATTCGGGTTCAGGTGGTTTGAATTTACCGACACGGATTCCGAATCGGCATTTTACATAAACGGTGAAAAGCTGACTTTGTTGGGGATTAACAGGCATGAGCAGTGGCCTTGGATTGGCAGGGCCGTATGTGACAGGCTTCAGGCGTCGGATGCGGACCTGATAAAGGAAACGGGATTAAACGCGGTGCGCTGTTCGCATTACCCGCAGAGCAGGGCGTTCCTTGACAGATGCGACGAAATCGGGCTTATAGTGTTTGAGGAGGCGCCGGGATGGCAGCATGTGGGAGATGATGCATGGAAAGACGTTTACAAAGAAAATATAAAGGAAATGATATCGAGGGACAAAAACCATCCGTCGATTATAAGCTGGGGCGTGAGAGTAAATGAATCATTAGACAGCCATGATTTGTACGGGGAGACTAACAGGATTGCAAAATCTATGGATAAGACAAGGCCCACACACGGTGTGAGAAAGATGGAAAGCTATGAGGACAGCGAGTGTCAGGAGGACATCTTCACCGTGAATTATAAATATCCTGATGTTCCGAGAATAAAGCCGTTTATCATAACGGAACATGCGTCGGACTGGGTGAGCGGTGACGGATATCCGGGAGCGGAGGATGCAAAAGCATGCGAGTTTATCAAATCATTCGGTGACACAATGAATTACTATTACGGAAATGCGTACTGTGCGGGCGGTTTCGGCTGGAGCATGTTTGACTACAACAATGAAGTAAATTATACAAAACAGGGACATGTGTTTTACAGCGGCCTGTATGATATATTCAGGTATGCAAAACCTGCGGCGAACCTTTACAGGTCGCAGAAAGACGTGGAGGATGAGGCCGTATTATATATCGCAAATTACTGGACCGAGACTTCGGCAAAAGATGTTATGGTTTTAAGTAATTGTGACGAAGTGGAATTGTTTGTAAATGGAAAGTCTGTAGGAAGACTTGCACCAAATACATTTGAAAATCTTCCCCACCCTGCGTTTACATTTAAAAATGTAAGCTATGAGGAGGGGGAATTGAAAGCCGTGGGGTATGTGGACGGAAGAGAAGCCGCCGCCCATGTGAGAAAAACTCCTAAGGCTGCTGCAAAACTTGTAATGAGCGCGGATTATGATACGCTTACCGCGGACGGCTCTGACCTTACGCAGGTTATGGTGGAATTGATGGATGAAAACGGAACGGTTCTTCCATATGATAAGTCAAAGGTTAAGATATCGGTGTCGGGTCCCGGAACATTTATCGGCGAAGAAGAAGTGGAGCTTGAAGGAGGACATATAGGTTTCATTGTTCAGTCAAACTATAACCGGACGGGCGTGATTACATGTACGGCGGAGCTTGCGGACGGTGACGGCGTGGAACCGGCAGTTATTGAAATTGAAGTATATGCTATTACAGATAAGGGAGGGAATAAAAATGGTTAAGAGAACGGTCAGTTATATTCTTGCGGCCGCTATGTTCTGCGTTACGGCATCAGGCGGAATGTCTGATGCGGATGCGGCGAAAAAAGCTGCCATCAAGACGAAGAATATATCGATTAAGGTTGGCGAAAAGAAGACAATTAAGATAGCGAACATAGTCAAAAAAGCTAAATATAAGTTTACAACCTCAAAGAAAAAGGTTGCGACAGTTACCGCCAAAGGGGTGGTAAAAGGCAAAAAGAAAGGTACGGCCCAAATTACCGTAAAGGAAACATTAAAAAAGAAAACCAGAAGGCTTGGAAGCGTGAAGGTTAAGGTTTACCCGAAACAGGCGGAACCGCAGCCGACCCAGGGAAATGTGCAGCCGACTCAGAATGCCGCACAGCCGACTCAGCCGGCTACGCAGCAGGTACAGCCGACGCCTGAGGCAACGGGAATTAATATAGTAAAAGGATGGGCTCCGTTTAATAATAATGCTCTGCCTGACCTTGCACCGGCAGGAGATGCAAGTGTGAATGACAAAGCTAAATTCACACATCAGGAGTGGATGGGAATAGATTATACTGATACGCATGGCAATCAGGTTAAAGGCTCTGAGGTTTATAACATTAATGTAAAGGACGCATCGATAACCTCTACTTCATCTGTATCTTATGATTCCGTAGAGGCGGCAATTACCGGCGCGCGGGATTACAGGAAAGATGCGTCTAAATATGTACAGTTTCTTACGGGTAAAGACGGTTCCGTGACGGACTGGTCGCTTGCCGTAGTCCGCAATCAGACAGAAGCGCAGGAAACGGACTATGAGGGATTTTATAAGCCGGATTATCAGCAGAAAGGTGACTGGAAAGATGGCCTGACACTGCCCGCAAGCTGGACGCATTACGGATTTGACTTCCCTATTTATACTAATGTAGACATGCCCTGGCAGTCGGAAAATGTACAGTCGCCTGCATGTGCCGTCAACTATAATCCCGTAGGTATGTATAGGAAGAACTTCAAAGTTAATCAGGGGCTTGCAGATTCCAAAGGAAGAATTAACATAAGCTTTCAGGGTGTTGAATCCTGCTATTATGTTTATGTAAACGGACAGGAAGTTGGTTACAGCGAGGATTCCTATAGTCCGCACAGCTTTGATATTACTGATTATTTATATAAGAATAGTGACGGCAGTATTGATACAGGCGCATCTAACCTTCTCGCAGTAGAAGTACATAAATTCTGCGACGGAACGTGGATGGAGGATCAGGACTTCTTATATGACGGCGGCATTTTCAGAGACGTATATCTGTATGCCACTCCCCTTGTTCACCTTGAGGACTATTTTGTCAATGTCGAACTTGATGACAACTATAAAGATGCGAACCTTATTCTTAAAGATATAACGGTTTCTAACTATAGTACATCGGATATACCCGACGGAGAGTATGCAATCAATGTGGCTCTTTACAATGAAAACGGCGTGCCTTTTATGAACGGATGGAGCATTGATATCCCTTCGCTTGCGGCGGGTTCTGACGCGAAGGCTTCGGTAACGGAAGTGTCTGAAACTGAGTATCCGGTATATGAGCCGCAGCTTTGGTCGTGCGAGGAGCCGAATCTTTACGTAATGGTTCTTTCGTTATATAACAAGAAAACTGGTTCGCTTATTGAATCCCTGTCACAGAACCTTGGATTCAGGGAAATGGATTTTACGTCGACTGAAGTTGATGCCAACGGAAAACGCACGACAAACGTCAATGATTATAAGCAGATGACAATTAACGGGCAGCCGTTTTACCTTAAGGGAACAAACCGCCATGATACTGACCCGTTATACGGAAAATATTGTCCTCACGAGGCGCAGTACGAGGATATTAAGCTTATGAAGCAGCATAATATTAATGCGATTCGTACTTCACACTATAGCAACGATGAGTATTTGTATTACCTTTGTGAAAAATACGGTTTATATATGATGGCGGAAACGAACGTTGAGTGCCATGCGCTTCAAAGGTCCGATGAAAGGCTCAAGACTCCTTTTAAAAAGCTTGTAATGGACAGGACGGTCACGGCGTTTGAGAGGCTCAAGAACAGAACGGCCGTTATAATGTGGTCAACCGGTAATGAGAACCACTATAACGACAATAAAGACTATTGCGACGGAATGTTCTATGACCTTATCTGGTACTTTAAGGACCATGACAAGACGAGACCTGTGCATTCTGAAAGCTCGGGAGCACAGAATGGCGTTGATGTAGAGAGTGAAATGTATCCGTGGGACCCAAAAGGTTATGTTTCTAAGGGAAATGTTACGATGCCATATCTGATGTGCGAGTATCACCTTGCAGTGGGTAATGCCGCAGGCAGTGTTAAGGAATACTGGGACTCTATCCGTAATGCAAAAAATCATAATATGCTCGGAGGATTTCTTTGGGTCTGGTCTGACCAGGCAAGGTTCCGTTCATTGGATGATATTCTTCCGAATAAACTTGTAACAGGCAACAGATATGACTATTATGCAGAGGACTATGCCCGTCAGAACCTTTATAAAGACGAAAATGACGGTATGTTTTTCACATACGGCGGTGACAACGGGGACATTACGACCGAGACTACTTTCTGTGTATCCGGTTTTGTATCTCCTGACAGGGATGTTCAGCCTGAGCTTAAAGAGGTGAAATACCAATATCAGAATTTCTGGTTTGACAGAACTACGGAATCCGATATTGCCGGCGAATGGGTGCGGGTATATAACGAATCAAGTTTCGACAACCTGAATAAGTTTGACGTTGTATATGAATTGTACGAAGACGGAACGCTTCTGGGCTCGGGAACAGCCGACGGCGTTGACGTCGGACCGGGGGAAGAGGGGGATTTGTCCGTTCCATACAGAAAGTTTCTTCCGTCGGAACTTAAAAAAGGAAGCAAATATTATCTCAATGTTTCGGCAAATGCAAAGGAAGATATATATGCTGACGTTGATGGGAAAAAAGAGATTCTTATACCAAAAGGATATGCGATGTCCTATGAGCAGTTTGAAATTCCTGAAACTGCTTCCAATGTAACGAGAACCATCGCAACCAATGCGGTTACCGTCAATGAGACGGACGACTGCTATGAGGTTAGCGGAGATATGTTCAGCTTCAGGATTATGAAAGATACCGGCGCAATCGAAGAATATGTATATAAGAATGAACTTGTACTTGAAAAAGGCCCGACGCCTAATTTCTGGAGAGCCCCTCTTGAAAATGACAGAAGCTATGACGGTGCATGGCAGAGAGCCGGGGAAAGCGTCCGCGCCGATTCAATTGACGTAACGGTAAATGACAGGAAACAGAATGTATTTGAGGTTTCCATGTCGTTTGACAGGATGCAGAATGCATATGCAAAAATTAAATATACCGTTGACGGCAGCGGGGCAGTGGACGTTGATGTTTCATACGACCTTGCCAATGCTTCCGTCAGCAATAAGAGAATGCTCAGGGTCGGAAATAACTTTGTGCTTCCCGCGGGATTCGAGAAAGTAAACTGGTTCGGCAAAGGCGATTATGAAACAATGTCTGACAGATGTTCGGGCGCCAAGCTTGGCGCATTTGAATCAACCGTTGACGGAATGTATTATCCGTATGTATATCCGCAGGATACGGGTAACGTAACGGGTGTAAGATGGTTTACCGTAACAGACCCCGCAAAGAAAACGGCCATCGCGATTGCAAGTAAAGGGGAGTTTGAAGCATCAGCGCTTCATTTTACGGCTGACGAGCTTACGCAGGCAAAGCACCCGTATGACCTTGAAAGACATGACGAGACATACCTTGCGGTTAACAGTATCTCATCGGGAGCAGGCAATGGATGTTTCAGGCCTGATACGCTTGAAGAGTACAGAATATATGCAGATAAAACCAACTTTGACTATTCCTTTACTCTTGTTCCTTATACGGTGACTAATGCATGGGGAGATATGACGGGATATGTATCGGAAGTCACAAGACAGTACAGGGCGGAAGCGGACAACTTTGCCTTTGCGGAAGTAACGGATGCAGACCTGCCGGACCCGAGGCCGACTCAGACTCCCGTTCCAACGCCCGTGGTAACCGCTTCGCCGTCACAGACTAATCCGCCCGCCGCGTCACCGACTGCGGCGCCGGCTAAGGACGCTCCCGCACCGGTCAAGTCGTTTAAGGCTAAGAAAAAATCGGGAAAAGTTATCCTGACATGGAAGAAAAACGGTAAGGCGGCAGGCTATGAGATTCAGAGGTCGCTTAAAAAGAACAGTGGATTTAAAAGGCTTGTCTTCACTAAGAAGAACAGCGTTGTAAAATTTACTGACAAAAAAGTTAAGAAAAATAAAACCTATTACTATAGAATCCGCGCGTATGTGAATAACGGCGGGAAGTCATATGGTAAATGGTCGAAGGCTGTAAAAATTAAAAAGTAATTGATTTAATGCTATGAATGCGGCGCCGTGAGTAGAGCATTGAAATATTCACACCAAATTCCTGTATTGCGTTGGAGAGTAACCTGCTAAATTTTTGAAGCATTTAGAAAAATAGAAGGCATTGGAATAACCAAGCTTATCTGATATTTCGTTTATGCACATTTTACTGCCAAGCAGCAGGAGTTTGGCTTCTTCGATGCGCCGTTTTTTTAATTTGTCAATATATTTAACATCAAAACCTTCATAGGGCTTACATCTCTGCCAATCAAAAGGCATACAGTGGGTCTTTTTATTTTCACGTGCATATGTTTCCATATGATTTTTGACACCCGGCTTAATATAAAACAAATCTGATTTTTTTAAATCGTACTTTTTTTCATTGTAATACATAGTAAGCGTTCCGCCTAAAATATAGATAAATTCAAAATCATATATTATCCGTTCGCGCTGGATATGGCTGTAATCTGCGCTATAGTTGTTTACAAGCCTTATATATGGATTAATCCCGTCTAATGTCATAACATTTCTTTCTAAAAATAATTGTAAATATTTATATATTATGAACCTTTGTCTATTAAGTAATTTTACAATGTATGATATGTTAAAGTCAAACAATAACATAAAAAGAAAAAGGAGTTTTGGGATAATGTGTTCAGGCATCGGAGAAAATATATCAGTTACAGTGTCATCAGAGACAGCTTCTTTAAAAGGACTTACCGTAAATTACATGCAAAGCCCGGTAGGTATAGAATCCGGCAGCATCCGTTTTGAGTGGCAGATGGACTATAACGTAATCGGTGAGAGGCAGATTGTTTATCGGATTCAGGTGTATACAGAGGACAACAGCCCTGTATGGGACAGCGGCAGAGGGGAAGAATCTATATAGGCCGGGATTGTCTGTAAGGAATCATTATGCGTACGGCTCGGTAGTGGAGTGGATGTACCGCTACATGGCAGGAATAAGTGTGGACGAGGAAAAACCGGGATTTAAAAACATCATTCTGCAGCCGACATCGGATGCAGGAAGCAGTTATAATGGAGAGGACAACCGCATTATTATATCTTCCGGTGGAAGAAGATGCCGTGGAGGGGCTGGCGGAAATTCACGGAGTGGTTTATAATAAAATGGTTGTACACAATGGTCATAGGACGGCGGAATTTACGTTGTCGGCAGGCGGTTATGATTTTAATATAGAGAATAATGGTAAGCTTGCAGTCGCGTACAAACCATAGAACCAACCGGTAAGGATGTGAAATAAGTATATATCAAAACTTTTATTCCCGCGTACGCAACGAGCCAATCGCAAGCTTGCTTACAGTTGGCGACTGCGCGTGGGTCAAATACCCCGCCCCTTGGGGCGAACTTGCTAAAAAGAAGCTAAAAAGAAGCTAAGGCATACCCCGTAGCTTGCTGCGGGGTATTTGACTTTGGCGGCTTTTAAATTACTTGTCACAAAATGCGAAAAATAAAACTTG
Source organism: uncultured Clostridia bacterium (assembly GCA_948472945.1). Classification (GTDB taxonomy): domain Bacteria; phylum Bacillota; class Clostridia; order Lachnospirales; family Lachnospiraceae; genus V9D3004. The sequence continues at coordinate 98,999 of CAOKVX010000002.1, read as the reverse complement.
AAAAATTGGTAAAAACTGGATATAATGTAAAAGAAATTACAAATATTGTAAATAGGAGGCCTATTAATGGGAAAAATAAAAGTTTTGATTACGGACGATAATGAGAGAATGGTTGCATCCTTGAAAGAACTTGTAGAAACACAGGATGATATGGAAGTCGTCGGAACAGCGGCGGACGGCATAGAGGCGGTTGAGAAGATAAATGAACTTAGTCCTGATGTCGTTCTACTAGATATTATTATGCCGAAGCTTGATGGCCTCGGTGTTATGGAGAAAGTCAGGGAGATGGAAAATGAGATGGGAGCTCAGTTTAACATTCCTGAAATAATAGTTGTCTCGGCTATCAGCCAGGAAATAGTGACTGAAAAAGCTTTTGAGCTCGGGGCCGCTTACTACATATTAAAGCCTTTTGACAATGACGCGCTTATCTCAAGGATAAGACAGATTAAGAGAAGCCTTAAAGGAAAATTTATAACTGCCCCGGGAGGCTCGGGTGAAAGTATCTATGGAAGAAGGGAACATGACCTTGAGTCTGACGTAACGAACATTATCCATGAAATAGGCGTTCCAGCACACATAAAAGGCTATCAATATCTTAGGGATGCAATTATGATGTCGGTAAACGACGGTGAGATGCTCAACTCTATTACGAAATTATTATATCCGTCGATTGCAAAGCAGCACAAAACAACTTCGAGCAGGGTTGAGAGGGCAATCAGACATGCGATAGAGGTTGCATGGAGCCGCGGAAAGATGGATACTATAGACGAGCTGTTTGGCTATACGATAAATAACGGAAAGGGCAAACCTACAAATTCTGAATTTGTTGCCCTTATTGCGGATAAAATAAGGCTTGAGTATAAACTCAGGGCATAATACAAATAATATTATCATAATTCACAACATACCGTGCAATTAGCTCAACGGCGCCAATTTGAACCCGCCGAGGATTGCGTATTTCGGCGCCGTTGAGCTAGAGCAAATGTGAGCAAGTGATTATTTAATTGGGCGAGGCACGCGCTTTGGCAGAGTTTGAGTAATATATTTTGGCGGAATATGTCTGCGACTATTTAGTTTTATTTAAAATTTATATTATTTTTAAATTAAATTTATAAATAGCGCTGTTTATATGTGAATTAGCCCTTGAAATTTTGGTAAATATTATGTAAAATGAAAATACAGTTTGTAGAAAAAATATCAATCTATCAAACTATTTTTCAAAACACTTATTAGGAGGAATTTAAAATGTCAGTAAAAGTTGCAATTAACGGTTTTGGTCGTATCGGTCGTCTTGCATTCAGACAGATGTTTGGAGCAGAGGGATACGAGGTAGTAGCTATCAACGATTTAACAAGCCCAAAGATGCTCGCTCATCTTTTAAAGTATGATTCATCACAGGGTAAATATGAGTTAGCTGATAAGGTGACATCAAGTGATGATTCAATCACCGTAGATGGAAAAGAGATTAAAATTTATGCGTTCCCTGATGCAAACAACTGCCCTTGGGGAGACCTTAAAGTAGACGTTGTATTAGAGTGTTCAGGATTCTATACATCAAAAGAGAAGGCTCAGGCTCATATCAATGCAGGCGCACGTAAGGTTGTAATCTCAGCTCCAGCAGGAAATGACCTTCCTACAATTGTTTACAATACAAACCATGAGACATTGAAAGCAGAGGACACAATCATTTCAGCTGCTTCATGTACAACAAACTGTCTTGCACCTATGGCTGACGCGCTTAACAAGTTTGCTCCAATCCAGTCAGGTATCATGTGTACAATCCATGCATATACTGGAGACCAGATGACTCTTGACGGACCACAGAGAAAGGGAGATTTAAGAAGGTCACGTGCGGCAGCAGTTAATATCGTTCCTAACTCAACAGGAGCTGCAAAGGCTATCGGACTTGTTATTCCGGAGCTTAACGGAAAGCTTATCGGAGCAGCTCAGCGTATTCCTACCCCAACAGGATCTACTACTATCTTAACAGCAGTTGTTAAGGGAAATGACGTTACTGTTGACGGAATCAATGCGGCTATGAAAGCAGCAGCTACGGAGTCATTCGGATATAATGAGGATGAAATCGTATCAAGCGATATCGTTGGAATGAGATTTGGATCACTCTTTGATTCAACTCAGACAATGGTTAACAAAGTGTCAGACGATCTTTATGAAGTACAGGTTGTTTCATGGTATGATAATGAGAATTCATATACAAGCCAGATGGTTAGAACGATCAAGTACTTCTCAGAGTTAGCATAATTGAAGATTTAAGAGATTTGACTTTGTTCAAGTTATATAAGAATTAGATCCATTAGGGTCCGGTCTGAATGGGCCGGACCTGTTTTGTAATAAGGCAGTCAAATATGCTGCTAAAATTGATATCTACAATGATAGTAATTTTATAGAAGGAAAATGACAGAAAGGAGTTTAACAATGTTAAACAAGAAATCAATTGACGATATTAATGTAAGCGGAAAAAGGGTTCTTGTGCGCTGTGATTTCAACGTACCTTTGAAGGACGGACAGATTACGGACGAGAACCGTCTTGTAGCCGCACTTCCTACAATCAAAAAACTTATCGCTGACGGAGGAAAGGTTATACTCTGCTCTCATCTCGGAAAACCTAAGGGAGAGCCGAATCCTGAGCTTTCACTTGCGCCTGTTGCAAAGAGACTTTCCGAACTTCTTGGACAGGACGTTAAGTTTGCCGCTGACCCTGAGGTTGTTGGACCTAACGCAAAGGCAGCGGTTGAGGCTATGAAAGACGGTGATGTTATTCTTCTGGAGAACACCCGTTACCGTGTTGAGGAGACTAAGAACGGAGAAGCTTTCTCGAAAGATCTCGCATCACTCTGCGATGTATTTGTTAATGATGCTTTCGGTACCGCGCACAGAGCTCACTGTTCAAACGTAGGAGTGAGCGCCCTCGTTGATACGGCGGTTGTAGGTTACTTAAACCAGAAAGAGATAGATTTTCTCGGTAATGCCGTTGAGAATCCGGAGAGACCGTTTGTTGCTATTCTTGGAGGAGCAAAGGTTGCAGACAAGCTCAATGTTATCAATAATCTTATAGATAAATGTGACACGCTTATTATAGGCGGAGGAATGGCATACACATTCCTTAAGGCAAAAGGATATGAGATAGGAACATCACTTGTAGACGACGAGAAGATTGATTACTGTAAGGAAATGATGGAGAAAGCTGAAAAGGCTGGCAAGAAACTTCTTCTTCCGATTGACACAACAATCACAAAGGAATTTCCGTCGCCGATTGATGCCAAGATAGAAGTATCTGTTGTTGATTCAGATAAAATTCCTGCTGATATGCAGGGACTTGATATAGGTACAAAGACTGCTGATATGTTCGCCGATGCAGTCAAGAGTGCAAAGACGGTAGTATGGAACGGACCTATGGGTGTATTTGAGAATCCTATACTTGCAAAGGGAACCCTCGCTGTGGCAAAGGCTATGGCTGACGCCGACGCTACGACGATAATCGGCGGAGGAGATTCGGCAGCAGCGGTTAACCAGCTTGGTTACGGCAGCAAGATGAGCCATATCTCGACGGGCGGAGGAGCTTCTCTTGAATTCCTTGAGGGAAAAGAACTTCCGGGTATAGCGGCAGCTAATGACAAATAGATTGATAAGGAGATTAAATGATGCGTAGAAAGATTGTTGCAGGAAATTGGAAAATGAACATGACTCCGAGCGAGGCTGTTAAATTATGTGCCGAGCTTAAAGATGTTGTAAAAAGTGATGATGTAGACGTTGTATATTGTGTTCCGGCAATTGATATAGTCCCTGTAGTTGAGGCGGTTAAAGGAACTAATGTCGAGGTTGGGGCTGAAAACATGTACTTTGAAGAGAAAGGTGCATATACAGGCGAAATATCAGCTTCAATGCTTAAGGATGCCGGGGTAAAATATGTAATACTCGGACATTCAGAGCGACGCGAGTACTTTAAAGAGGATGACGAGCTTCTTAACAAGAAAGTTAAGAAATCATTTGAGGCAGGACTTACTCCTATTCTCTGCTGTGGTGAGACTCTTGAGCAGAGAGAGATGGGTGTTACTATGGACTGGATTCGTCTTCAGATTAAATCCGACCTTATGGGCGTTGCCGCAGATCAGGTTAAGTCAATGGTTATTGCATATGAGCCGATATGGGCAATTGGAACCGGCAAGACTGCTACAACTGAGCAGGCACAGGAGGTTTGTAAGGGTGTGCGCGACTGTATCGCAGAGATGTACGACCAGGCTACGGCTGATGCTGTGCGTATACAGTATGGCGGCAGCGTTAACGCAGGCAATGCGGCGGAGCTTTTTGCACAGCCTGACATCGACGGCGGTCTTGTAGGCGGTGCGTCGCTCAAGGCTGACTTTGGAAAGATTGTTAATTACAAGTAGGTTTTTCATAAAATCTTATAGTTTTAATTGCGGTAAAATAGGGATATCAGGGAAGCGGGACTTCCTTGATATCCTGTTTTATATATTATGTCCAAAATAAATTTTGCAGGAAAATAAATTATAACAGGGAGGTAACTTTATGGAATTTCAGAAAGTGTTAGAATCAAGGAGGAGCATACGTTCCTACGACGCGTCTAAGTCAGTGACTGAAGAACAGGTAAATGAAATAGTAAAGGCGGCGACGCTTGCCCCGTCATGGAAAAATTCGGAGACCGCAAGATATTACTGTATTCTTTGCCCGGAAAAGTGTAGTGAATTTGCTAAGGAATGTCTGCCGCAGTTTAACATAAACAATTCGGCAGGCGCAGCCCTTATAGTTTCAACTTTTGTGTCGGGAAACGCCGGATTTGACGTATCATCGGGAACGCCGGTGAATGAGTGCGGAGACGGATGGGGATATTATGATCTCGGTCTGCACAATGAAATATTTCTTCTCAAGGCTAAGGAGATGGGGCTTGACACGCTCGTAATGGGCATAAGAAATTCCGATATCATAAGGGATAAACTTGACATACCGTGCGATGAGACAATTGTATCTGTGATTGCGCTCGGATATGCGGCTAAGGAGGCTGTAATGCCTCAAAGGAAAGAGGTTTCGGATATCCTAAAATTCTGTAATTAAATATGTAACTGTAAACTGAGAATTTAGTTAAGATGTATGTCTTAATTTATATTTAGAAAGGGATGTTTTCATTAACATGGTTACTGGAGCAGCAGGCTCTGAGGAGCGCATGGCAACTGACGGTATATGGGGGCTTATGTTCAGGATGGCCTTTCCTGCAATAATTGCGCAAGTCATTAACATATTATATAACATCGTTGACAGAATGTATATAGGACACATACCGGGGGCTGGCTCTACAGCCCTTACGGGTGTGGGGGTGACATTTGCGATTGTGACATTCGTGTCAGCTTTCTCGGCGTTTGTAGGTAGCGGAGGCGCTCCTCTGGCTGCTATTTCAATGGGAAAAGGCGATAAGAAGAATGCTGAGAGAATTCTTGGAAACGGCGTATGTCTGCTGATTATATTTACGCTTATCATAATGGCGTTTTTTTACTCATTTGAGAAGCCGTTTATGTACATGTTTGGTGCAAGTGACGCTACCTATCCTTACGCGTCAGAGTATATTAAAATATATCTTGCTGGAACTATATTTGTTGAACTTGCGCTAGGTCTTAACCCATATATAATATGTCAGGGAAAATCGAAGACGGCGATGCTTTCGGTATTGATTGGAGCAGTAATAAATATAGCGCTTGACCCGTTATTTATATTTGTGTTTGATATGGGCGTAAAAGGCGCTGCGCTTGCAACGGTGATTTCACAGTTTTTCAGCGCGGTATGGGTCGTTGCATTCTTGTGGGGGAAAAAATCATCGCTCCGGATAAAGCCGCATTATATAAGGCTGAAACTTGATGTGACAAAACAGATATTTGCGCTTGGATTATCACCGTTTATAATGAGCGCTACGGAGTGCCTCATTTCGCTTGTCTTAAACAGGGGGCTTCAGAAGTACGGCGGCGACATATATGTCGGAACCCTGACAATAATGCAGTCTGTCATGATGCTTATTTTTGCTCCTGTACAGGGATTTACACAGGGGGTGCAGCCGATTCTGAGCTATAATTTTGGCGCGGGCCTTTTTGAGCGGGTGAAAAAGACTTACAAACGGCTTATAGGGCTGAGTTTTTCATTTACATCTGTGCTAACGCTTACAACAATGTTGTTTCCATCATTTTATGCCTCGATGTTTACGGAGGACGACAAAGTCATCGGTCTTGTTGCAGAGTGTATGCCCGTGTTTATGGCAGGCATGCTTGTGTTTGGAATACAGAGCGGTATACAGCCGACATTTATCAGTATGGGACAGGCAAAGCTGTCAATATTCATTGCGGTGCTAAGAAAATTGATTCTTCTTATTCCGCTTGCAATTATACTGCCGCATTTTTTCGGAGTCATGGGAATATATTATGCGGAGCCGATTTCCGACGTACTTTCCGCATCGACGGCGACGGTGCTGTTTGCACTCAATATTAAGAAAATGATGACAAAGGAATATCTTCAGTCGGTATAAGTCCGGATATAGACTGATTAATCGATTCAATGCATTGCCATATAACAATTTAAAATGCTTTGAAAAGCTGTCGCGTTATATTTGTGGCAGCTTTTATTCCCGCGAGCAACGAGCCAAGCAGCCATGCAAGCATGGCTATTTAGCGCTGACCGAAACGGAGTGTAGACGCCGCGAGGGTCAAATACCCCGCCCCTTGTGTCGAACTTGCTAAAAAGAAACTAAGACATGCCCCGTAGCTTGCTGCGGGGTATTTGACTTAACAATAAAAGCAAGTTTTTGTAGCGGCAGATATTATGCATCAGAGGATGACAAAGCATGTTAATATTCTTTTTTCAGGTTTCAATCGTCCATCTATATTTTATATGTTATAAAAAACTAAAGATATCAAAATTTTGTTTTATTTGACAATAAATTCATGGAAATTGATTGACTATTAAAGAAAAAAATGGTACATTTAATACAATATTTAATAGGAGAATGCAAAACTTTGTTTTTGTGAATTTCCATTATAAAATATATACTAATCAACGCAGGTATGCTTGCTCTGACTGGACAAAAATACGGAGCTCTCCTGTAATCGAGAACTTGAAAATATTGTTGTAACGGTAAAAGCATCTAAAGCGATGAAATACTGTAAAGCGCAAAAAATTAATTATACGTATAACAACATTCCGTCGGTTAATAAGATAACCGTTAAAAAGAAAGGCGGAAAATGCCTGTACAGTTGGAAGAAAATAAAACCTAAAAAGCGAATATACAGGTATGATAAAGAAAATCAGGAATGGAAGAAAACAGATAAACCGCTTAAATGCAAATATGAGATCAAAGCAAAGTCCGGAAAAAGTAAGAAGTATGTTAAAATTAAAAAGACTAAGAATAATACATGGACAACATCCAAAAAAGTAAAAGTTAAAGTGAGATGTGTGTTAACGGAGTAGCAGAACTGTCCGTTAAATATGTTGAAAAGAATGTTTTCTTAAATTATATGATAATAATAAAAGCTGGCGCAATATATTTGCGGTAGCTTTTATATATGTAACAGATATATTAAGAGGGAATTTATATGTATTTCGTTTTGCTTCAATAATGTTGATAAAATATTGAAAATTGCATAAAAATTATTAAATATTCTTTTAAAAATATATTGTTCTGTTATAATAAAAAATATATTAAAAAAATTAATATATAAAGTTGTCATTTTTTTGCTCAAAAGGACAGTATATTTGAATCATGCGGCATCCGCGTTAAGGGTTGATTCATCCTTAACAGGCGTCACCTGCGCTTAGCGTCGATGTGTAAGCGAGAAAAAAAGAAAGGATATGGGTTTATGAAAAAAATATTCACAAAGAGATTATTTGTATATATGATTGCAGCGCTGACGGTTACTATTGCCGCTGTATTTGTATTGCAGACATTTACAAACAAGTATAGCAACATGTCTTTGAGCCGCAGTAAGCTTGCAGATGTCAGGGAAAAGCTTGCAGACAATGAAAAGACAATAGCGCAGCTTACGGAAAATCTCGGACAGAATAATCTGGCAAAGGTGCGTGCGTTTGCAGACATGCTTGCGGTGGATCCGTCTATTGCCTATACCCGGCAGAGACTCGAGGAAATCAAAGATAAACTCATGGTAAATGAGGTACATATTATTGACGAGAATGGTATAATTACGAGTAGTTCAATCGAATCGTACGTTGGTTTCGATATGAAGAGCGGAGAGCAGTCGAACGCTTTTATGGAAATTGTCGACGACCCGTCGAAAGAGATTGTGCAGGAGCCGCAGGTAAATGTGGCTGAGGGAATCATAATGCAGTATATCGGCGTAGCGAGAACTGACGCTAAGGGACTGGTTCAGGTGGGAGTGCGGCCTGAGGTGCTTGAGGAAATTCTTGCCGGAACTGACATTTCTGTAGTACTAAACAATATTGATTTTGGAACAAACGGATATATCTATGCGATTGATAAAGAAAGCGGACTGATGCTTGCTCATCCGAACGCAGAACTGATTGGCAAGCCGGCGTCGGATGTTGGTTTTCCGGATAGTTTTTCGGGGAATGGAAAGGTTAAAATAGACGGAAAGACCGGTTACTATTATGCAGAGGAGGATGGGGATACGGTAATTGGAACATTTCTGCCTGCTTCTGAATACTACTCCGCACGCCGCAGCCAGACATTGATGGTTTCGTTCAGCATGCTGCTGATTTTCGGCGTACTGCTCGTAATGATTAACCGAATGGTTGACAACAAGATGGTTAAGGGAATAAACAATATCACAAACTCTACGAAGAAGATAGCGGAGGGCGACTTTGGCATTACTGTAAATGAGAGAGGAAATGCTGAATTTGAACAGCTTTCGGAGAGCATTAACAAAATGGTCGAAAGCATTTGCCAAAGCATCAGGGAAAATGAAAACCTGCTGAAGAAGCAAGAGGCTGATGTTGAGAATAATAGGAATCTTATACAAAATGTCAAGAGCGCTTGCAGCGAGCTTGGCGATGTGTCCGGTAAAACTTTGGAAAATGCCGACAGTATATATCACGGTACGGAAAAGCAGGAGCAGGCTGTATTAGATTTGAAACAAATTATGGAGCAGCTTACCTGTGAGTTGAACAACAGTGTGAGCGCGTCAACAGATATAAATGCCGCAACCGGAGCTACAACTGAGAAGATAGTTAAAACCCAGTCACAGATGTCTCTGTTACAGGATTCGATGCAAAAAATAAGCGACATGTCAATGGAAATTGAAAAAATAATTGTCGAAATAAATTCTATCGCTGAACAGACTAACCTACTGTCATTAAATGCGTCGATTGAGGCTGCGAGGGCCGGCGACACCGGAAAGGGATTTGCCGTAGTTGCCGCGCAGGTAGGCGAGCTTGCCGCGAGAAGCTCACAGGCTGCAAACGAAACCAACGAGCTTATTACGAACTCTATGCTTGCGGTGAGGGAGGGACAGAAGATTACCAGACAGACCGCGGACACGTTCGGTGAAGTAGTCGAAAATATTGAACAGTCGAGGCGTGATGTCGAGGCTATTACCGGTATGGTAAAGAAAAATGTGGATATTGTTGAGCTTGCTGTAAGCCAGCTTGGAAAGATTTCGGATGTTGTTGAGGAAAATGTGCAGATTTCTCACGATACCAAGGAGGCATCTTCTGACATGGCGGCAATTACAGAAAACCTTTTGGATATGGTGAGTGTGTAAATGAGGTTTATAGTATATAATGCTTATATTCAATTTATGAGGTTATAAATAACAACAAAGGTAAAAATAGGTATACATATATATCAAGTTGTGCTATTATGTATAATTATAATGTTTTAAAGAATTTGTAATTAGAAATATTGCCATGGAGGACTGAAGTATGAATAAAGAAATACCTTATAAAATATATCTTGAAGAACATGAGATGCCGAAAGAGTGGTACAACGTCAGGGCTGATATGAAAAATAAGCCGGCCCCTATACTGAATCCGGCTACTTTAAAACCTGTGACGGTGGAGGAGCTGTCCCCGGTATTTTGTGAAGAACTGGCAAGGCAGGAACTGGACGATACCACGGCGCTGTTTGAGATTCCTAAGGAGATAAGGGATTTTTATAAAATGTACAGGCCGTCGCCGCTTGTGCGCGCGTATTGTCTTGAGAAAAAGCTTGACACCCCGGCGCATATTTATTATAAGTTCGAGGGAAATAATACATCGGGCAGCCACAAGCTCAATTCTGCTATTGCGCAGGCGTACTATGCTAAGCAGCAGGGACTTAAAGGAGTTACGACGGAGACGGGCGCAGGCCAGTGGGGAACTGCACTTTCAATGGCTTGTTCTTATTTTGACCTTGACTGCAGAGTTTATATGGTAAAAGTTTCCTATGAGCAAAAGCCTTTCCGAAGAGAAGTTATGAGGACGTACGGGGCCAATGTTACACCGTCGCCGTCTATGACTACAGAAATTGGTAAAAAAATTAACGAGGAGTTTCCGGGAACGACGGGAAGCCTCGGATGCGCTATATCGGAGGCTGTTGAGGCGGCAACCTCGTGTGAAGGATACAGGTATGTTCTGGGTTCTGTTCTGTCACAGGTTCTTTTGCACCAATCCATTATAGGTCTTGAGACAAAGGCGGCGCTTGACAAATACGGTATAAAAGCCGATATGATTATAGGATGTGCGGGCGGAGGCTCCAATCTTGGAGGGCTTATTTCACCGTTTGTGGGCGAGATGCTTAGAGGAGAGGCCGACTATGAAATAGTTGCGGTTGAGCCGGCTTCGTGTCCGAGTCTTACACGAGGAAAGTATGCGTATGATTTCTGCGACACAGGAAAGGTGTGTCCTCTTTCAAAGATGTATACTCTGGGCAGCGGTTTCATGCCTTCTGCAAACCATGCCGGAGGACTCAGGTATCACGGTATGAGCTCCATAGTATCGCAACTTTATGACGATGGAATAATATCGGCGAGAAGCGTGGGGCAGACAGAAGTATTTGATGCGGCTCAGCAATTTGCGAAGGTTGAGGGAATACTTCCGGCGCCGGAGAGTAGCCATGCGATAAGGGTTGCCATAGACGAGGCGTTAAAGTGCAAAGAGACGGGCGAGGCAAAGAATATTGTATTTGGTCTTACCGGAACGGGTTATTTTGACATGGTCGCATACCAGAAATTTAACGACGGTGATATGGCCGACTACATCCCGACAGACGAGGAGCTTGAGAGAAGCCTGAGTAATCTGCCGAAAGTGGATTAGGATAAAAATGGGATTAGTATAATTTATTTATAAACAAATTATAATGAAAGCCCTGATATGCGCATGTATATTTGTCACATATCAGGGCTTTATAGTTCATAAAAGAGATAATACATAGGAAATATGCCTTGGCGTACGATAAAATATTTCCCCAAAAGACTTGCAACGGTAACAAATAATCATAGAGAGAATATTGTGCGTCTGATATAATTTTTTTAATATTAAACTGTGGGTTATTTATATGATTAATGAAAATAATGAGACATATAAGAATGAGACGTAATTAAAAATCATGGGAATTAATATTCTAAACCCGGACGAAATTGGAGGATGTTGTTATGAGGAAATTATCAAAATTTGTATGCGGAGCGCTTATTTTTTCGATGATTCTTCCGCATACATTGGTAAGCGACCGCGTTAAGGCGGCGGGAGGTAATGAGGTGGTTGAAGTTACTATCGACGGTCAGGATGTGGAGCGCGCGGCAGATAATGTTAACGGGCTTACGTACAAGGGGTTTGGTGTTCTCAGTGCGAACAGTACGAGTAATCTTTTGATTGATTATAAGTATGAGAGTCCATACGCATACGGTGAGATGCTAAAGGTGCTGTTTGGGGGGGCGCATCCTCTAATGAACCATGTTAAGATTGAGATGGGAAACGACGGCAATAACTCTACCGGAGCCGACTCGTGTACGATGCGGTATGAGGACGAGGAGGCCGATGCTTCAAGGAGCCCCGGATTTATTCTTGCGGCTGATGCAAAAAAGGTTAACAGTAATGTAAAGGTAAGCATTCTCAGATGGGAGATGCCGTCGTGGGTACAGCAGTATTGGAACAATGACCGTACAGGCAAAGGTTATGAGGCGATGTACAGGTGGTACAGAGAAACTATTTATGATGCATATGAAAAATACGGTTATATACTCGATTATGTAAACCCTGATAAAAATGAGACAGGCGACCCGGACGTGGACTTTATTAAATGGTTTGCAGACCGGGTTGAGACTGAGGACGAATTTCCGGATTATATGGATGAGAAAGCGATAAAAGCTTACCGTGAGATGAAAATAGTTGCCTCGGATGAATATATTTCGCTGAATATAGTTCCTGATATGAGGAAAGACGAGGAGCTTTACAATGCGGTTGACGCAATCGGACTGCACTACACTACCGGTACGGCGCAGTCGACTCCGGACTATATTAATATGGCGGATATCGACGACAAGGAAGTGTGGTACAGCGAGGGATGCGGCAGTTTCAGCTATTCTGAATACCAGAAAAATAAAACTACTGCTTACGGTGCGGGAACTATCGGAGGATATCAGAGCCCGCTTGCAATGTGCGACTGTATGATTAAAAGCGCAGTTTATTCTAGAAGGTCTCATTATATATTCCAGCCCGCAATCGGATCGTTTTACGAGGGGTCACAGTATGACCATAAGGAGCTTTTGAGCGCAAGGGAGCCTTGGTCGGGCCATATACATTATGACGAGTCAATATACTGTCTGTCACACTTTACGAAGTTTGCCAAGACCGGATGGGAGAACAGTGACAATACGGCAGGGATATGGAGGATTATACAGGAGGCTTCGGGAAATAATTCTTCAGGGACCGAGCATCTTACGAATGAGAACGGTGAGCCAAGCTATATGACTCTGGCGTCGCCTGACAGGAAAAATTTCTCGACGGTAATAGTAAACAACAGTGACAGGGAGCTTACATATTCCATTGACGTTGACGGCATGGATATTCCTAAGGGGAAGACCCTTGAAATGTGGCAGTCTTCAACTGACAGTTATATGCAGTATAAGGGAGGCGTTGAGTGTGTTGATGAAAAATATATGGTTGACATAGAGCCGTTTTCGATAGTGACGGTAACTTCGCTTGATTGTAAAGGTAACAGTGAATATACGGATAGACTTCCAGAGGAATCATACAACCCTGTTCTTGACACAAACATATCCGGTACGGCACAGGATACGGCGTCCGAAGTGATCTATGCCGATGATTACAACTATTCGGGATATCCGGAAAATTATCTTGCGGAAAGAGGTTACGAGCCGAGATATACTGTCGACTATTCCGGTGCGTACGTTGTCGAGGACGGCATGATGAAACATGTCCTTGGTTCTTCGGTAAGCCAGTGGCAGAATAATACGCCAAATGCCGTTATCGGAGATTACAGATGGATGAATTATAAGGCGGAGATTGACGTAGCTATGCCGTACGGCGGGTATTCGGGAATTGTGATTCGCGAACAGACCGGGCTTGCCTACACCGGAAGCGGGTACAGCCTTCAGATAAAATATAACGGAGAGTGGACGCTTCAGAAAGAAAGCAGGAGAATCGCCGGTGGAACGGTTGCCGCCTCAGATACATACAGGCTTGGACTTGAGGGAAGGGGAGCTCACATAACGGCGTACATTGACGGGGTGCAGGTACACGAATTCACTGACGATAACGCACAGCTTTCAGGAAGAATCAGAGTATTTAACGGATGGGACGAGGTTCATTTTGATAACCTTATGGTGACAAAGGTATCGGCAAATGATTCAGACAATATACTTGATGTTATACCATACGGCGAGGCGCTGATTGATAATGCTTCCGACAAAATATCATATGAGGGCGCTTGGGATATTGCGGCTAACGGAAGCAGTAATGACTGGTACCGCTCAACAAGTAAGTCGTCGTCAGCCGGGGCTTCATTTACATTTGATATTGAGTCTGACGGCTTCATGCTAATCGGTAAAAATGATTCACAGTCGGTTTTGGACATTGAGGTTGACGGCAAAATGTTTGACGCGGGCGCTGCGGCCGGGACATCAGGTTATCACTGCGCGTCATACGTAACGTCAGGACTTAACAGAGAGAAAAGTGGTAAACATACAGTTAAGGTTACGCTGAAATCCGGTACGTTTGTACTTGACGCAGTTATGCCTGTGGGCAACATACCTGTCAATGTCAGCTCTGTCGTGATGAATATGGGCGCGCTTACGATGAAACCGGGGCAGAGCGCGTCACTCAGCGCGGTTGCCGGACCTGACACAGCCACTTGCCGTACGATAAGATATTATAGCAGCGACGAAAACATTGCCGTTGTAGACGGCGTTACGGGAGCGGTGACTGCGAAAGCTCCGGGAAAGGCTGTGATATATGCTGCATCTTGCGACGGAAGTAAGAAAGCTGCTTCGTGTGAAGTGACAGTTCAATCTGATACTCAGCAGTATAATCCGGGCACAGGCTCGCAGCAGCCTCAGATAACTAGTCCGGCTGTATCAAATCCTAATAACAACACGGTTAAAAAGCCTAAAGCTCCGACTATAAAGAGTGTGAAGAGAAAAGGAAAGAAAACTGTTATAAAGTGGAAGAAAGTATCAAAGGCGGAAGGATATATTATAATGCGTTCGGCCCAAAAAAAGAAAGGCTACAAAAAGATTGCCAATATTAAGAAAGGCAGCGTAACAAAATACACAGACAAAAAGGGCAAAAAGAGATACTATTACAAGATATGCGCATATAAAAAGAGTCCGAAAGGAACTGTAAAGGGCAGCTACTCAAAACCGAAGAGGGCTGGGAAAGTTAATTGATTTTGAAAGCGGCATTGGCGTACAGCTAATGCCGCTGTTCTATTTGAATTTCTTTGCTTCTGACATATGCACCCCATTCTGCATTTAGATTTTTCCCTTGGGTGATAACACCAGTTTTGTCAAACTTGAAATATTTATTAATTTACCTCTAATGCCCCAAATTATAATGGTGTCGGACAGTCTGATTGATGACCTTTTTATGTAAATAAATATTTGCCGTATTGCCTGACAGGGTATTTGGCTAGTTATTAGGAAATAATTGATAATAATAAGCTCTTTTTTACATAAAGTAATTGTTTGTAAAGTGAAAATATGTTATAGTATAAATAATAATAGAATTGATGCTTATTAAAGACCAACTATTAAATATCATATAGATATTTGAAAGATATCAAATGAAATTATAGGCTAAAAAAGCTTATCATGCAAAGGCACAATATGATATGAATGAAATTTTAAATCAAATGTTTTTTATATGAACTTGCAAGAAGGCGTTTGGTATTAGGAAGTAATCTGAGTTTAGACCCATTAAGTTATTCTGGTGACAAATATTATTCGGTTTATATTGGAGAGAAAATGAAGCACCGTATAATTGTGGATTTAAGCGCAATGTATGCACATCAATCCATTATATTTGGTGGTAGTATTAATATGAATACGGTTCGTCATAAAGGTTATATGTAAAAATTTCAAAATAATTTTTTGGGGAGGAATGTAATATGAAAAGAAATAATATATGTATTGTATTAAGTTTTATGTTCTTAATAACAGTATTCTGGAGTCGAAAAGCTGACTGCATGGCGGAGGATGTATTTCCGACATCAACGCCAACAATTAATAGCGGGCAGTCCGGCAGTTTTGAGCAGGCAGAATATATGGATGAATCCAAGTTTATTACATCAGGTATTTTCGTATACCGAATTATTGATGAAACGCAGAGAGAAATAGAAATAAGAGGTATTAATACTTCTGAGACAAAGCTTGCCATTCCTGAAACGATAGACGGATATAAGGTTGTACGTATTGGATATAACGGATATCTTAATCTAGATGAAATTGTCTATTCATTTTTGCGGCTTAAGGGGACATGTAAAGACAATATTAAGGAACTTATAATACCTGAAGGAGTTAGGGAAATTGGAATAGGCGCTTGTTCTGACTTTAATAAGCTTGAAAAAGTGTCGTTTCCGGAAAGCATAATACATATACATCCCGGAGCATTTATTAACTGCACGTCTCTTAACAATATTGAACTTCCGTCCGGGACAATGGTTCAAACAGAGGCATTTCTGGGATGTACTTCGCTTAAAGATATAAAAGTAAACGGTTCATATCTTGGCAAATCAGTTTTTGAAGGGGAGATAGATATTATCCGTATTGCTTCGGGAGGAAACGGACCGGTAAGGATAGGCAGCGCGATATTCGGTTCGAATATTAAAAAGATAGTATCGGATGAAAACGTGAAGCTTATATCGTTCAAAGACGTTGACAGTATTAACAATGAAGTAAAATCACTGATTGTCAATGGAAAAAAAACGAAAGTGGAATCCGGAGTCGACGGTGTCGATACGTTCGGAAGTATTAAGTATGGTATATTGTATACCGTGCCCGGTGCAAAATGTATTTCCTGGGCAAAAAAAGAAAAGATTTCCCATAAAATTAAAGTTGTAGAAAAAGTGAAGAGAGTGACGGGTACGAAGAAGAATAATTCTTACGTATATTCATGGGATAAGTCCAAAACAACAGAAAAAACGTATAAGTATAAAAAGGCAAAGAAAAAATGGAGCGTGACTGATAAGAATATTCGGACAAAATATAATGTATACGGAAAGAATAAAAAAGGAAGTAAATACAAGTTTATAGCACAGACATCAAAAAACTCAATTAAAACAAAATACAAATATATTAAAATAGAGCCGGATTACAGTTGGAAATAAAATATCAACGCAATTACTGAATATATCATTGTAATATCCTCTCATAATTTATATAGTTATTCTATAAAACAGAATGGGTGTTTTATAAATTTTGCATTTTATATATGGGTAAATGATTATCTGTTCGACGAAACACATACAAATCATCATTTGCCCTATACATGGAAATATATGCGAAATTAAAGATAAAAATATGAATGTGAGGGGATTTCTTTATGAGGAAAATGAAGAAAAACAATAAGCGTTTTATGGCAATTGCGCTTGCCGCATCACTTTTTTTAGGATGCGGGGCGTATACTTATGATGTGAATGTTAAGAAAGTAAGCGCGGCTACGACAAATCTTACTTCAATAGTGGATTCGAGCGTCGATAAGACGACAAAGTTTACCCACAATGAATGGAAAGGTACAACATATACTGATGTGGATGGAAATGAGGTTAAGGGCGCGGAAGTGTATGCGATTAACACTAAGGAGGCGACTTCAACTTCAACATCTTACGTATCGTACGAATCGGTCGAAAATGCGATTGCGGGGGCGAGGGACTACGCAAAGGATAAGTCGGAGTACGTACAGTTTCTTACGGGCAGCGATGATGATGTGAAAGACTGGTCTCTCACGGTCGTACAAAACCAGACAACTGCGGACCAGGCAATGTACAGTGATTTTTATAAAAAGGATTACGCACAGCAGGGGGACTGGAAAAATGACCTTGAGCTTCCGGCAAGCTGGCAGCACTACGGATTTGATTTTTCAATCTATGCAAACGTGCAGATGCCTTGGCAGTGGTCATACGATTCTAACGTCACATCGCCAAAGAGTCCAGTTAAATATAATCCGGTGGGTCTTTACAGGAAAAACTTCAAAGTAGACGAGGGACTGGCAGACTCCAACGGAAGAATAAACATAAGCTTTCAGGGCGTCGAATCGGCCTACTATGTATATGTAAACGGCAAGGAGGTCGGATACAGCGAGGATTCATACAGTCCGCACAGCTTTGACATAACAGATTATCTCGAGAAAGATTCTGACGGAAAGGTCAGCAGACAGGCAGAAAATCTACTTGCCGTTAAGGTTCTAAAGTTCTGCGACGGAACATGGATGGAGGGACAGGATTTCTTCTATGACGGAGGAATATTCAGGGATGTGTATTTGTTTGCAACGCCGCTCGTACATCTCGACGACTATTTTGTTACTACTGACCTCGATGAAAACTACGTAAATGCGGAACTTAAGTTTACGGACCTTAAAATGGTGAATTACAGCACATCGACTGTAAATGCCGGTGATTATGAGATAAAAGTACAGATATTTAACGAGGACGGCAGTATATTCATGGACGGATATACTATAGACGTGCCGGCAATTGCAGCCGGAAAAAATGACGGTGCGGCGTCGGCCATAATACCGGACTCATCACATTTCGTAACGGCCCCTAAGCTGTGGTCGTGCGAGCAGCCGAATATGTATGTAATGGTTCTGTCTCTTGTAGATAAAAATACAGGGGCTCTTGTCGAGGCAATCTCACAGGGCCTTGGATTCAGGGAAATAGAATTTACGAGGTCGGAGGTCAACGATAAAGGAACTAGGGTAACGGCTGACAGGGACTACACCCCGATGTTAATCAACGGAAAGAAGTTCAAATTAAAAGGAACAAACCGTCATGACAGCGACCCTGTGTACGGAAAATATAATCCGCATGCAACTATGTTTGAAGATATTAAACTTATGAAACAATACAATATAAACTCCGTCCGCACATCACACTATGCTGACGACGAATATTTGTATTATCTCTGTGACAAGTACGGACTGTATGTTATGGCCGAGACAAATGTTGAATCGCATGCCATTATGAATAAGCCTGCGCAGCAGATTCATTTTAAAGAGCTGGTTATGGACAGGACCATAACTTCATTCCAGAGATTAAAAAACAGAACCTCGGTAATTATGTGGTCTACCGGAAATGAAAACTACTACAGCGGAAGCGCAACTTACGCCGATGGAATGTTCTATGACCTTATAATGTATTTTAAGAACAACGATTATACAAGGCCTGTACACTGCGAGAGTTCAGGGTCTTCTAATGGGGTCGATATGGACAGCAACATGTACCCGTCGGTCGAAACTGTTGTAAATAAGGCAAAATCAAATATGCCGTATGTTTTGTGTGAGTACGACCATGCGATGGGCAACGCGGTAGGAAATATAAAGGAATATTGGGATGCAATCAGAAGCTCCGACAACATGCTCGGCGGATTTATTTGGGACTGGGTTGACCAGGCGAGAATGCTGCCTCTTGAGAAAGCGGTCCTGCAGGATAAAAATAACGAGTACGGCCCTTATGACTACTATGCGACGCAGAAAGCCCACCAAAACCTTTATAAGGATGAGAATGACGGGATGTTCTACGCATATGGCGGAGACAGCGGAGACAGGCCAAACGACGGTTCATTCTGTGTAAATGGGCTGGTATCTCCGGACAGGGATGTACAGCCGGAGCTTTATGAGGTAAAATACAGATACCAGAATTTCTGGTTTGATTCGACTTCGGAACAGGATTTGGACGAGGAGTACATTTATGTGTACAACGAGTCAAGCTTTGACAACCTAAACAAATATAACCTTGTATGCGAGGTGTATGAGGATGATAAGCTGCTCGGAAGTGAGACGCTCTCAGCGGATATCGCGCCTGGCGCGGAGGATTATGTAAAGGTTAACATAAGAAAATATCTTCCGCAGACACTTAATGCAGGCAGCAGGTATTATTTCAATGTGACAGTTAAGACCAAGCAGGAGATGAAAGGACAGCTTGACGGAAACGATGTTGTGATTGTACCGGCAAACCATGATATTTCGCATGAACAGTTTGAGATTCCGAACACATACAGCACGGTTACAAAGACAGTATCTACAAACCCTGTAAACTTGTCGGAAGATGATTCATATTACACTGTAAAAGGCAACCAGTTTGAATTTAAGCTTAACAAATCGACAGGCGCTATTGAGAACTATGTTTATAAGAATGAGCTTGTCATGGAAAAAGGACCGATACCTAATTACTGGAGGGCTCCGATAAATAATGACAGGGAGAAAAGCGAAGAGTGGCAGGGAGCAGGGCAAACGGCGTATGCGGATTCGATTGACGTTGCCACAAACTCGCATAACCAAACTGTTATAACAGTGCTTCTTAAGTTTGAAAAGCTTGCGAACGTAGAGCAGGAAATGATATATACAATCGACGGCAGCGGAGCTGTCACGGTTGACATAAAATTTGACCCTGTAAATGCAGGATTAAAAAACAACAGGCTTCTGCGCGTAGGAACCGAGATGGTACTTCCAGAGGGCTATGAGAATGTATACTGGCTGGGACGCGGTCCTGTGGAGACGATGTCGGACAGATGTACGGGAGAGATGGTTGGTTCGTATAAGACAACAGTTACAGAGTTGTTTTACCCATATCTTGACACACAGGACACGGGAACGCTAACGGGACTTAAGTGGTTCACCGTTACAAATGATAATAAAAGGACTGCCCTCGCAATAGCGGCAATTGAAGATTTTGAGGCGTCGGCGCTTCATTTTACCGCGGACGATTTGACTAAGGCAAGACATCCGTTTGACCTTACAGAGCTTAGTGAGACGATACTTTCAGTCAATCATATCTCTGCGGGCGCAGGAAACGCAAGCTGCGGACCGGACACGCTTGACGCATATAGGCTTACTACAGACAGGGTGTATGAATATTCTTACACAATAGTGCCTTATACTGCAGGAAATGCATTTGACGGAGTAGCGCCTTATGTATCTAATGTGACTCGCCAGTACAGGGCAGAGGCAGGAAATGTAGTGTTTGCCGCTACGTTTGATGCGGACCTACAGCCGCCGACACCGGCACCGGCACCGACGCAGCCTGTAATTCAGCAGCCTGCCTCTCCGGCACCGGTACAGTCTCCTGTTCCTTCCAAGGTGACGGTTGCGAAAGTTAAGAAGTTCAAGGCATCTGCAAAGAAGAAAGCAGTGACTCTAAAATGGAAGAAAAATAAAAAGGTAAAGGGATATGTGATTGAGAGGTCTCTGAAAAAAAATAAAGGCTATAAAGTTATTAAGAAAATTAATAAAAAGACGACGGTAAAATATGTCGACAGGAAAGTTAAAAAGTCAAAGACATATTATTACAGAATCAAGGCTTTTGTTAAAAACGGTAGTAAAAATGTTTACAGCAAGTACAGTACGGTTAGGGTGAAGGTGAAATAATATGGAAAATGTAAACGGAACAAAAAATATGATAAAAGTATACACAAGACAGGCGGATGACAACGGCTATTCAAATGATATCGCGGCTTCGGTACACATTGCGCGCGTCACTGAAACAGGTGACGCTGAGCCGTTTAACAACAATTATGGAGTTTTGTTTGCGAAAGGCGCAGTAACCGCTGATAACACTATAAAATATAAAGGACTGAAAAATCCGTCCATATACAGGGCGGCGGATGATTTATATGTAATTGCAGCGCCTCTTTGTGCCGGAGGAGCCGAATTTGATGAGGACACAAAAGGATGCGCTGCGATGTGGGTTACGTCGGATCTTGTTGATTATTCGGATATGAAAATGCTGTATCTTAACTCGGACGCGTATGTTGACAAACTGCATATTTTGTACAATATGGAAAAAGGGCGTTTTGAGATTAGGTGGAAAGATATTAACGGCAGGGTATACATTAATTACTGCACAGACCTGGTAAATCAAGTTGATATGAGTATGCCGTTCCTATTAAGTGATACCGAAATACCCGACTGCGATACTGCCTCGGTTGACGACGATACGCTTGCAAGAATGAATGATAAGATGCAGTCGTATAGAAAAGGGCATGATGCCGACGGCGCAATGAAATTTTCATTTCCGCTCGCGTCCGGGTGGGCCGACCCTCAGATATTTGCGTGGGATGGCAAGTATTACTTTATCGCGACAAACGACAACAATAACAATATCGGAATATTTGTAAGGGAAAGCGATACAGTCAAAGGGTTGTTCGATGGCGCGGAGCCGATTCTTATATTACAGGATGATAAGGAAAAGAAGCTGATTCAGAATTTCTGGGCGCCGGAGCTTCACGTTATAGGCGGGGATGTTTATATACTTTTTGCGGTAAGCGGAGAGACATTCGGACCTCAGTGCCATATGATGAAGCTGAAAAATGGCGGCTGCATAAGCAATATAGGTGATTGGGAGGAACCTGTGAGGGTTAAGAAGCAGGACGGAGAATATCTTGCGGATGCAGGCATAACGCTCGACATGACTTACTTTGAGGCAGGAGGAGTTTCGTATCTGTGCTGGTCATACAGAGAACATATTTTTTCTGAAAAAGATACGGGTTCTATGTTATATATTGCTACTATTGACAGTGGGAATCCATATGTGCTCACCAGCGAGCCGGTTCTTCTTTCGAGGCCTCTGTGGGGCTGGGAGAATACCGACGGCACAATAAACAATGAGGGTCCGTTCGCCCTTGTGAGGAAAGGCATCGTATACCTTGCATTTTCAGGCGGTTCGGCAGTAGGAGATTCCTATGCGGTAGGATATCTTATTGCGGACGAGTATGACGACCTGCTCAACATAGTAAACTGGTATAAAAAGCCGTTCCCTGTACATACGTCATACACGATTGACGGCGAGTACGGCCCGGGACACAATTCATTTTTTACCGACGAACACGGCAATGTATATACAGTATATCATGCCAAGGAGAAGCTTAGCGGCACGCCGCGATGCACGGGGGTTTGCAGGCTTGAGTTTGACAGTGATGGAGAGCCGTATATTGTGTTATAAAAAAATACATTATTATATTATTACAGATTACAGGATTACGGAGGGAATACAGTTATGAAAAAACAGGCATTTAACCCGTATCTTCCGGCATGGGAATATACGCCTGACTGCGAGCCGTATGTTTTTGACGGCAGGGTATACTCGTACGGCTCGCATGACAGATTTAATTCGCTGATGTACTGTCTGAACGACTATGTCTGCTATTCGGCGCCCGTAGATGATTTGGGTGACTGGAGGTATGAGGGTGTAATATATAAGGCGACGGACGACCCGCTTAATGCGGAGGGCAAGGCATGTCTCTATGCGCCCGATGTGACAAAAGGCCCTGACGGCAGGTATTATCTGTACTACTGTCTTGATAAGCAGCAGATTGTTTCGGTGGCGGTATGTGACACTCCTGCGGGAAAATATGAATTTTACGGATATGTTCATCATAAGGACGGAACAAGACTTGGCGAAAGGGATGGAGACGAGCCTCAGTTTGACCCGGCTGTTCTGACAGAGGGCGATAAGACATATCTGTATGGAGGGTTCTGTCTTATAGGAGACAAAACAAGGTCGGGTTCAATGGCTGTGGTCCTAGACAGAGATATGCTTACTATTATAGAGGAGCCCGTGTTGATTCTTGAGAGCGAACCTTACGCTAAGGATGGGGAGTATAAAGAACATGCGTTTTTTGAGGCATCATCTATAAGAAAGGTCGGAGATACATATTATTTTATTTATTCGTCAACCGTGTCGACGGAGCTGTGCTATGCTACGAGCAAGCATCCGACGAAAGATTTTGTATACCGCGGCGTAATAATAAGCAACAACGATATCGGAATTGATACATATAAAAAGGCTGAGACTCCGGCTTATTACGGCGGCAACAACCACGGCAGTATTATACAGATTAAAGATAAATGGTATGTGTTCTATCACAGGCACACAAATGGTTCAAACTTCAGCCGGCAGGACTGCATAGAGGAGATAAAGATTCTTGAGGACGGCACTATTCCTCAGGTTGAAATGACTTCATGCGGCGCCAACGGAGGCCCGCTTATAGGAAAAGGCGAGTATCCCGCACATATTGCCTGCAACCTGTTCTGTTCAGTTGAGGAGGCAAGGACCGGATGGCAGTGGATGAGCGACGTCTTTCCTAAAATTACTCAGGACGGGCGCGACGGCGACGAGGAGCCGGGCTACATAAGCAATATGAAAGCAGGTGCGACGGCCGGATTCAAATATTTTGACTTTAAGGATGTAAAAATGATTTCGCTAAAAGCCAGAGGATACGGCAGCGGGGCGTTTGAGATAATGACTTCGATTGACGGTGAGGTACTCGCAACACTCCCGGTTGTATACACAAACGTATGGGAAGAATATTCATCGGACATTGACATTCCGGACGGTGTACATCCGCTTTACATAAGATATACGGGACAGGGATGTATTTCTCTGCTTTCCTTTACCATTTCATAGGCTTTAGCGTACTTGGCTGAATAATTGCTTAATATTATGGTATATATTTTCAGGAATGATTTAAGCATGGCTGTACGGTCATGCTTTTCTTTTTTTATTATTTAAAAGAGTAAGAATATAGAATTGCATATAGAGTTTGCATATAGAGTTTAATTAATAGTTGAATATAGGGTACGGGAAAATAGTGTTAATTATGAAAAAAGAAAGGTGATATGGAATTATGAACCCAAAGCTTAGATGCCTTGTCAAAAATTATGACGGAAAAATAAAGAGGTCGGACTATGAAGATTATAAGACGGCAGATGGTATATTGAATGTTAAAGAAGTATGTACAGGAGGTGACGGAACGCCGTCAAGTCCTTATGGGATTGATGTTACCGTGACTAACATATCGGGCGGTGAGTGGAGAGGGGTTATAAAGTTTGAACTTTCCCATGAAAGTGTCAATCCACGCATATATATGCCGGGATTCATGTATGGAACAAACAGGGGCGAGAGTCCGATAGATGTACCGAGAAAGTACCCTAGAATCAGGATGGGCCAGCCATCACTTCCGGCCTCCGATTACTGGATGGTCAGGGGCGACAGACTTTCGGCTCCGGCTGCGCTGATTTTCGATTCAGGACATATTTACGGTGTTGATGCAAAGCCTTACTACGGTCAGGAAAACGGGGCGCCGCTAGGTTTTGCGGGTTATTGCTGCAGTGTAATAGATGGCGCGGCGGTAGGTTATACTCTGGGCTATGAAAACTCTCCGTGGCTTTTTGTACAGTCTACTACAATAATTGAAAACGACGGGCTTAAATATGAGAACTGTATATGTATGGCAGAGAACGGGTCATTTACCGTACATATGAATATATATGATTTTGAGTCGCAGGATGAGACCGCGATACATGATGTGTTCAGGAATGTATATACTATATACCACGAGCCTCCGCGAAAAATTGAGGGATTCGATTACAAAACGGCAGTGCAGGATATAGCGGGCGCAATCTCAGAGTATGCATGGCTTGAGGATGAGGATTGTTATTCCGGATTTGTCTGGGAGCACGAGGACGGTACGTTTACCTACAACAAGCTGGGCTCATTATCATGGACCAATGGTCTGTCCGTCGCTGTTCCGATGCTTCTTGCGGGAATAAGGACGTCAAATGTTACTATGAAGGGGCAGGCGCTCAGATTCATCGAAAAGGTTGTCTCGGAGTGCATGAATGCTAAGTCAGGCCTCCCTTTTGATGCGGTAAATGACGGTGTTTGGAGCATTCACGGCTGGTGGTTTAATAATATGCACACGGGCGGACATTCTGCATATCTTGCGGGGCAGGCAGTGTATTATATATTGAAAGCATATTACTATGAGCAGAAGATTAACGGCGTTAGCCATGACAACTGGCTTGATTTTGTAAAGCCAATTTTGAAAGTTTTTGACCGCAACAAGAACAGCGCCGGTGAATATCCGTTTGTGTTCTCTGCAAAGGACGGCTCGGGACTTGAGTATGATTCCATGTCGGGTGCATGGTGTCTTGCCGCCGCCGCATATTACAGTTATATTACGGGTGATAAGACTTATCTTGATTCTTTAAAAACCAGTGAAATGCACTATTACAATAAATATGTAAAAATATCGGAGTGCTACGGCGCGCCGCTTGACACTGACAAGGCCGTTGACTCTGAGGGTATTCTCGCATATATAAGGGCAGTGAGATATATGCATGAGGTTACGGGCGATGAAATATATCTCGAGCATCTGAAGACCGGGCTTGATTATGAATTTACTTTCAAATTCATCTACAATTCTCCGGTTAAAGTTCCGCCTTTAAGCGATATCGGATGGTCGAGCTGCGGAGGCAGCGTTACGTCCACCGCGAATCCGCATATCCACCCTATGTCTAGTACGGTCGTTGACGAGATGCTTTACTATTACAGGCAGACGGGCGACAGATACGTTCTTGAGCGCATGGAGGATACCGTCGGATGGGGCTGCCAGACATACAATACCTATGACGGCGAGTACGGCTATGGGAGAAGAGGATGGATGTCTGAAAGATTCTGTTACAGCGAGGGTCTGCTGGTTGAGAAGTATCCTGACGGAAGTCCTGCAAGCACATGGTTTGCACTCATGCCGTGGGCCGGGGCGAGCATTGTCGAGGGGCTTGTATTTGACTACTGGGAGGATTAACTCTGACTGTAATGAGAATAGATTTTATTGGCGCCGTTGAGCTAGATTGGGTGAATACTCAAAATTGAAAGCGAAAGAAAAAATAAAAGCTGAAAGGGCTGAATGGACTAGAAGTAATTGGATTTATTGGTTAAAAGTTTATTTTTCTCCTTGACAATCCATACATAGATGATAGAATAATTTAATGGTAAATAAAATTTAAATCCGCATTAAGTGTATAATATAAGTAAATTATAATTTAATCTGTATTATTACATATATGCGAAGTTTTAGGTAAATAAATGGAGGAATGTAATATGACAATTACTGATAATATAAAATACGTTGGTGTAAACGACCATAATATCGACCTGTTTGAAGGACAGTACGAAGTGCCTAACGGAATGGCATATAACTCATATGTTATTATTGATGAGAAGATAGCCGTTATGGATTCGGTTGATACTGATTTTGGCGACGAGTGGATTGACAATATTAAAAAAGCTACAGACGGAAAGACGCCTGATTACATTGTAATACAGCATATGGAGCCGGACCATTCATCTAATTTGGTTAGATTTATGGAAGAATTTAAGGATGCGGTTGTAGTATCGTCCGCCAAATCATTTCCTATGATGAAGCAGTTGTTCGGCAATGAATATGAGGACAGAAGAATAGTAGTCGCAGAGGGCGATACGCTGTCACTCGGAAAGCGAGAGTTAAAGTTTATTGAAGCTGCGATGGTACACTGGCCGGAAGTTATCGTAACATATGACGCTGCTGACAAGGTGCTTTTCTCGGCCGACGGATTTGGAAAGTTCGGCGCTCTTGACGTCGATGAAAAATGGGCGTGCGAAGCCAGAAGATATTATGTTGGAATAGTAGGCAAGTTCGGTATGCAGGTACAAGCCCTGTTAAAAAAGCTTTCAGACTATGATATAAGTATCATATGTCCGCTTCACGGACCTGTTCTCACGGACAACCTCGGTTATTACATTGACCTTTACAATACATGGTCGTCTTACGGAGTTGAGACTGATGGCGTCGTTATTGCTTATACGTCCGTATATGGAAATACAAAGAAAGCTGTTGAGCTTCTCAGGGATAAGCTTATTGAAAAGGGATGCCCTAAGGTTGTCGTAAACGACCTTGCGCGCTGTGACATGGCCGAGGCCGTTGAGGATGCGTTCAGATACGGTAAGATTGTGCTTGCGACTACAACGTACAGCGGTGATATTTTCCCATTTATGAAAGAGTTTATTAACCATCTTACAGAGCACAATTTCCAGAACAGGTTTATCGGTCTTGTGGAAAATGGAACATGGGCCGCTGCGGCAGCAAGGAAGATGAAAGGAATGTTTGAGAAAAGCAAGAACATTACTTTTGCAGAGAACGTCGTGACGATAAAGTCTGCCTTAAGTGACGAAAGCATAGCTCAGATGGACGCTCTTTGCAGGGAGCTTTGCGATTAGTATGGTTATTATAAAAAATATTAGAAAGAAAGCCGCATTTTATCATATAATGATTGCCATTGTTATGTTATGTGGCTTTCTTTTTACAGATTCAGGATATGTGTTAGCAGGCAGCGGTAAAAATGTAAACTTATATGCCGTAGGTTCAGGAAAAACGGCCGGCATATCAAATTCTGCAGGCGGCGTTGACAGGCCGGAGACGGCGGAAGACAGTTCGGATTCCGAAGATGGACAAAAATATATAGAGTCAGAGCGCATTGGAATTATTTATACAGGTGATTCCAGAATACGCAGGCTAAACCTGACAATCAACATGAAAGGCATGAAAGACACATGGGTTGTGTGTAAGAGCGGAATGGGCTACAACTGGTTTGTAAGCGAGGGTATTCCGCAAATTGACAGGCTCATGAAAGAAAAGAAGTATATAGATAAGTGGGTAATTATATCAGGCTGGGGAGTAAATGATTTGTGGAATTGCGGTACATATATAAACAAATATACAAGTCTGATGAAAGGCAGATGGAGCAAATGCGACCTCCGTCTAATGTCGGTCAACCCGGTTGACGGCGCTATGAAATCAAAATACGGAGCAATACCGTCATTTAACAGCAGAATTAAATCCTATGTAAAAAAGGCGGGCAAAAATGTATTTTACATCGACACAAACAGGGTGATGATGTCAAAGGGATTTTCAACAATAGACGGGCTTCATTACACAGAGAGTACCAATAGGATTATTTATAAGGCTATTTGTGATGAAATTCAACAGGCCTATGCCTCAGTGAATTATAAATGTATTGAGATAAATGTGAACTCACAGCGGACGCTTACGCTTGACAATTATGAAGGCAGAGTTAAGTGGAAGAGCAGCGACAGCAATATATTGAAAATAGTTTCTGCCCGAGGTACTAATAATAAAAGCGTCACTGTCAAGGCTTTGAATCCGGGAACAGCCTCCGTCATGGCCAGCTTTGGAGGCAGGGAGGCATCCTGCGAGGTTAAGGTGACTGACAACCGGGTAATGGTCGCTTATTTCTCGTACTCGGGTGAGACCGAGACGGCAGCGGAGTATATACAGCGCGGAGTCGGCGGAAATCTTGTTTGGATAGATATAAATGATGTTTATCCGTACACTGAGAAAAAGCTTGCCGCCGCTGCAAAGCGTGAACTTGAGTCTGATGCAAGGCCTCCGCTCGATTCTGACACCTACGCAGGCGTCGGAGACATGTCGCAGTATGACACCGTTTATCTCGGATTTCCTCTGTGGTATGGGTTTGCGCCGAGGGCGGTATGTACATTTATTGAATGCTTTAATATGGACGGAAAGACTGTAAAACCGTTTGTGATAACTCAGGGAAATGAGGACTGCAGCGGCGGCATGGCTGAGATAAAAAGCCTTATCCCAAATGCCGTGGTAGGGGAGCCGTTTGCGCTAGACAGGGAAAAGGTTCTTACAAAGAAAGCAAAGAAAGAGATTAAAAAGATTTTTGCTTATTGAGGAATATTGACATTTGTATATCGGCGCAAATTGCATGATTATAAGTTATGCAGTAAGTTATATTAATTTTTATTGTTAGCGTAAATAAAGAGTAAGGGTTAATGAAAGCGTGTGTTCGCTGAATATTATAACCCTTACTCTTTTTATTTTACTCATTGAGAAATCCTTAATCAATTGTTACCGAGTACGCCGTCTCAATAACCTTATAGTATGCAGGTTTTTTGTCCTTTACCGAGCTGCCGCATAGCAGGGGGCTTTGGGCCACCCCAAACCATGATTTGCTGTCGCACAGGCCCCACCATGTAAATCCGGTGAAATTTGCGCCGCTCTTGGCCTCGTCTATCACGAGTCTTATAAAGTCTTCCCAGTATTTAAGCTGGTCTTCGACGGTATAATTGTTTAACCTTAGATCCATCTCGGTAACCTGCAGGTTGAGGCCGGTTGCCTTAAATGCATCCATCGAAGCTCTGTGGTCCGCAATGAAGTGTACTCCGAGGACGTCGTGTGTCTGCATTCCGATTGTGGTGACAAGCTTATCACCGTTCGGGTTGATAGAGTCTTTCTCATTGATGTATTTTGTAACTGCAAGTACGGAGGCCCTCACATCCGTAAAATCCGTATCGTAGTCGTTGTATACAAGCTCGACCCTGCCAACCAGGCCGAATTGTTCAAGGACTTCGTGCGCCCATTTAAACGCAAGCTTCACATAACGCGGGTTATCAACGACTTTTGATGTTTCGGGTGACGAAGGGTCCTCGAATATTTCCTCCCCATACACGTTATAATAGCATTTTACATTATCAGTTTTATCTTTCTGGCCGTTTTCTATGCGGTATATACATTCCGTCATATGGTAAAATTCATTTACGACGTCCCAGCAGTACACGGTGTCGGCGTATTGGCTGGAGTAGACGTGATTCATTACATTTTTTATGTAATATTCAAGACGTGCATCCATTATTTCGGGAGTTACAAATTTTCCGCTGTCGCTGTAATTTGTGCGGAAAAACCAGTTTGGCGTCTGTTCATGCCATATAAGACCGTGATAGCGGATTCGCAGTCCGTTTTCCGATGCGAACTTCATTAGCGTATCTATGGAAGTGTAGTCAAGTAACGGCACATAATTTTCAGTATAGTTTTCGGGAATATATACGCCCTGCTGTCTGGCCTGGGCCGTTGTTATTTTGTTTGTCCAGCGGCCTAGTATGGATTCGGGCTTCATTTCATTTTCCGCGGTTATGCTGTTAAAGTTTTCTTTTATGTAAGCCTTTGTGTCAGCGTCGTCAAGCGCCGAATTGCCCCATGAATTGTATGATACGCAGGAGCCGACATTTTTCATATAATCGGAGAGCGCCGCGAACAGATTCTGTGGACCCGGAGTACGGGTAGGTTTTGGTGTGGGTGTTGGAACGGCAGTCTGCGAAAGTGTAGGCGGAGCTGAATTCTGAGGCGGAGTCGGTTTTCCGGCAGGTTTGACGGTTACCGCACAGTTAACTTTTTTTACTTTAGTCTTTGAAGACGCATTTTCCTTATATTTGACGGTGGCGCTTATCTTAGCCTTTCCGGCTTTGACGGCTTTTATCCTTGCAATTTTCAGGGAAGACTTTGTGATCTTTGCCACTGACTTCTTTGAAGATTTCCATTTGACGGAAACAATTTTTTTGATTCCGGACGTTTTAATTTTAAGCTTTTTTGTCTCGCCCTTTGTGAGCGTGCTGCTTTTTGAAAGTTTGATTGTCGGTTTCTTTGACGCTTTTGCGCATGTTGACGGTGCAGCATTTACTGATGTAAATGCCAAGGCGGCAGACAGCAGTGCCGCTGTAATTTTTTTAACCCCATTTTTCATATTTTGTACCAATCCTCCGGTGAAAATTTTTATTATTTTCATTAGAGGCGCAAACACGAAAGGTGAAAGATATGTGTCTGCATTTTATCCTTTCTCCGGTTTTTCTTTCACCTTAACTCCACAATCTGTAACCAATTCACAAAACATTATGTACATATATATTTTATCATTTATGGTTGGAAGTGTCTATATTGGGTTCATAGATAATAAAATAACTTTATATGACGGGACAAAAAAATAAATATATGATTAAAAAAATCATTGAATACGGGGTATATGCGCTATATAATATAATTCTAAGTTTAACTTATAAATTGTATTAATTTTGGGGGATATCGCATGAAATTTATGAAGCAAAAGAAAAATAATTCCAGATGTATGCTGAACAGCAGATTATCAAGATTTAATCGATTTGCATCCGCCTTTGTGGCGGCTGCTATGCTTGTTGGGTGTTCGGAGTTTTGTACGCTGGACGGAACTGTTAAGGAGGCTAAGGCAGACATGGTTAATGTGGAAGTAAAACAGCCGCCGCTTGTACTTAAGTATGACGAGCCGGCGACAGACTGGGAGTCTCAGGCGCTTCCTATAGGCAACGGACGAATAGGGGCGATGGTTTTCGGCGGGGTTGGACAGGAGAAAATTCAGGTGAATGAAAGTTCCGTCTGGAGCGGAGGGCCTGGTTCAAATCAGAATTATGACGGCGGGGATAATAATTATTCCAAAGATGAGGTGCACGGGGCGCTTCAGAATATCAGGGGCATGGTAAACGATATGATTGCGGATTTCCGAGATAATAATTCCGCATATATTGACGGCAGCGGAAAAATTGTGTCAAGTAATTTTCCGGACCTGCTGACTCAGTCCGACTTTAAAAATAACCTCAACAAGCTAAAGGGGGAGAAAGACAACTTTGGCTCGTACCAGACGCTTGGAAACATATATATTGAGGATTCCAATTCGGAATATGAAAATTATCTCAGGACGTCGGATATAGACAAGTCCGTGCAGACAGTTACATATGAACAGGACGGGGTAACTTATAAGAGGGAATATTTTATGAATAATCCGTCTAATGTATTTGTTGCAAGGCTTACTTCAAGCGGGGCGGGAAAGCTTACTAAGACTGTTAAGATTGATTCGGAGCAGACTAAAAAGACTATAGCTGTCAATGAAAACGACGGAGTAATTACGATGGAGGGACAGCCGTCCGACCAAAAGGAAAACGGCTTAAAATTTGCACAGTACATAAAAGTGCTTAACAGCGGCGGTCAGATAACCAAAAGCGGAGGAGACGGACTAAAGATTGAAAATGCTGATGAAATAGTCATAATTATGAGCTCGGCGACTAACTATAAAAGCGACGCAACTACAGGATATGATTATTTTGAGGACGAGGACCCTTATTACAAAGTTGAGGACTATGTAAATGCCGCCATACAGAAAGGATATGATTCGCTTTATGCGGAGCATGTTGCCGACTATAAGAAATTGTATGACAGATGTACGTTTAATTTAGGGCTTACGGAAGCGCCCGACGTTATGACCGATGAACTTGTAAGCGGATATGGGAAGACAAACTCGGCGGAGGAAGACAGGTATCTTGAGATATTGTTTTATCAGTACGGGAGATATCTGCTCATAAGCTCGTCAAGGGAGAACTCGCTTCTGCCGGCAAACCTTCAGGGAATATGGGCGCAGGGTCTCTCACCTGCGTGGCAGTCGGATTATCACACGAATATCAACCTCCAAATGAATTACTGGCCTGCAGAGCAGACTAATTTGACGGAATGCCACGACGTGCTTATTAGATATATTAATGATATGGTTGAAAAAGGTAAGGTTACGGCAGATAAATATTACTGTAAAGAGGACGGCTCGGATGTGCGCGGATGGGTTATTCACCATGAAAACAACATTTACGGCAATACGTCGCCGAGCTATTTTGAGACGGCGTTTTATTTTCCGGCAGCGGCTGCGTGGGAGTGCCAGGATATATGGGAAAAATATATGTTTAACTGTGACAGGCAGTTCCTTGCAGACAATTTTGACACTATACTTCAGGCGGCTCTGTTTTGGGTTGACAATCTATGCACAGATACCGACGGAACGCTTGTGTCGAATCCCTCATATTCTCCTGAGCACGGCAACTACACGCTTGGATGCGTCTCGGACCAGACAATTATATGGGAAGTATTTGAGTATGTAAAAAAAGGTGCGAATATACTTGGACTAAGTGACAACGCCGAGGTTAGGGAAGTTATAGCCGCACAGGAAAAGCTCTATATGCCGAAAGCCGACGACCTGACGATTGGCGGGCAGTTCAGGGAGTGGAAGGATGAGACAACCCTTGAGATAACAAACAGCGACGCGCACAGACATCAGAACCAGTTATTTGCGCTCCACCCGGGAACATACGTCGTTGCGGGGAGAAGCGAGCAGGATGATATACTTATGGATGCTGCAAGGACTACGCTCGAAAAGCGCGGTGACGCCGGCACCGGATGGAGCAAGGCGTGGAAAATAAACATGTGGGCGCGCCTTAGGGACGGAGACAGGGCTCTCAAGCTTCTCGGCGAGCAGCTAAAGGGCTCAACGCTGTCAAACCTGTTTGATACGCATCCGCCGTTTCAGATTGACGGTAATTTCGGCGCAACGTCGGGTATTGCAGAGATGCTTATGCAGAGTCAGGGAGATTATGTTGAACCTCTCGCGGCGCTTCCTTATGACTGGAGCGACGGAAGCTACACGGGTATTAAGGCCAGAGGAAACTTCACAGTTGACGTAACTTGGAATAACGGAATATCTGATGAGATGAAAATCACGTCGGGCAGCGGAAATGAGTGCAGGCTCCGCTACGCGGGAGTGTCATCGTATTATATACTGGACGAGACTAACGGGGAGCTCATAAACCCTTCGGTTATAGATGGCGACACAGTATCATTTCCTACGCAGGCGGGTGCGGTCTATAAAATAACAAGCTATCCTCAGACAGCACCGCCTAAACCGCAGGTTACACCGCCTGCCGGAACCGGAAATACAGGAAACAACGGACAGGTCATGCCGCCTGTAAACGGCAGTAACAAAACAGAGGTTCCGGCAGTTCCTAAGATTAAGGGTATTAAGAATATAAAAGGAAAGAAAATTACCGTAACCCTGAAGAAGAGAGTCAAAGGCGCTGACGGATATATAATCCGCTATTCGTCAAAAAAGAATATGAAAAAGGCGAAGAAAGTGAAAATTGCTAATGCTAAAATTACAAAAAAGACAATCAAGGGACTTAAAAAGGGAAAAACATATTATGTTCAGGTTCGCTCATTTGTCAAGTCGTCAGACGGAAATGTTTACAGTAAATGGAGCGGCAGTAAAAAAGTTAAGGTTAAAAGATAAAATGTGTGTCAAACAATAAATAATCGGGAATGATTATTTGACTTAAAAAGAAAGGGTGAAGATAATTACTTCACCCTTACTTTGCAGGTTACTTTGCTTCCGGCGATACCTGTAATGTGAATCCTGGTAGTTCCGCGTTTTTTAGCCCTGATTTTGCCGTTTTGTGAAACGGAGGCAATGCGGTTTTTTTCAGATTTAAACTTAAATGTTGTCTTAAATTTGGATTTAACTTTTACCTTGCTTTTTATGTTATAGGTCTTTCCCCTTTTGAGCGTTATGTTCGGCTTTGTAAGCTTTAGGCCGGATAATGACTTTATATAGTTTGCGAATTCCTTTTTTCCCTCCTTTGTAAATATAGAGCGGTAGCTGAACATGACATAGCCGTCGCAGCCATAATTTCTTTCAAGCTTAATTTGATTGATTATATTTGAATTTGATTTCCTCCAACCCTTGTCAACGCTGCTTTTTAAGCCGGCTTTGTAAAGAGCAAGTCCTATATATGTAGGTTTCTCGCCGCTAATAATTGTTGTCCATTCCTCAAGTGTGTCGGAATAAAATTTGGTATACCCGCCGCTTGTTTTATAGTTGTCAGACCAGTATAACTGCGGGATAATATAGTCTACATATCCGTCCTCGTTAACCCATGTTTCAATGTCACATCCGATACTCTCGGCATATTCGGTATTTCCTGCCGGACTTATTCCAAAAGTTAAATTAGGGTTATGTTTCTTTATTTCTGAATAAACAGTTCTAATCATTTTATTTACATTTTCTTTCCTGTCTTCGACAGATACCGAATAATACTGCATTCCTTTATGCTTTGATGGATAAAAGTAATCGTCGAAATGAATTCCGTCGACGTCATATTTTTCGATTATTTCCTTTACTCCGTCCACAATGCGCTCAGTTGATGAATTTTTTTCGGGATTAAGAATATTGTCCTGCGTTATACGGTACGGATTAATCCAGGCGTGGAACGAAAGCCCATATTTGTGTGCCTTTTCCACAAGGATTTCAAGAGGGTCGTAGGACGGCTCCGAAGGCGCAAGGTATTTGCACCATTTAAAAATATCGCTCGGATATACCGCGTCGTCGTAAGGACGTACCTGAAAATATACCGTATTAAAACCGTATAATTTCAGTTTTTTGAACATTGCGTCTGAATTAATTTTAAATGATGATTCGCTCTGGTCATACAGCCCCGCGTCCTCGTAGTCAATGTATGAAATCCAAATACCCCGAAGCTCTGCGGCGGATGCCGCCTTACAGGGATAAATGGCTGCAAAGCAGATTATAAATACAAGCAGGGGTTTTAAAAAAAATTTTAAAGAATTATGTTTGTTTTGTTTGTAAAAAAATGTCTTGTTCATATGAGGCTCCATTTCATTTGTTATTTCATGTATTATTTTACTGTTCATTAACTTTTTCAATATATATTGTACACCTTTATATGGCACTTTTGAGGTAAATATTAATTAAATATAATAAACTGAATGCGATAAATAATAACACTTGACGAATAAGCCGTTAAATATTGCATCAATAGGGTAAGATAGACCGCGATTAAGCGTTGATGATGAAAGAAGTTATTAAATGTGTTTTGGGTTGACGTGAAAAAAATCAAGGTGTAAAATAAATGAAACAATAAGAATACAAAGGCGGTTACTGAAAAAACCGTCATATTTGGAGGTATGACGTATGGAAAAGAAGGATATTGACTGGTCGAATATTGGTTTTGGATATCAGAAGACAGATAAGAGATATGTTTCAAACTATGTGGACGGGGCATGGGATGAAGGGGCGCTCGTCAGTGACGATACAATAACAATGAGTGAGT
This sequence comes from uncultured Clostridia bacterium, assembly GCA_948472945.1. Taxonomy (GTDB): domain Bacteria; phylum Bacillota; class Clostridia; order Lachnospirales; family Lachnospiraceae; genus V9D3004. The sequence goes on along the minus strand of CAOKVX010000002.1, from coordinate 62,698 downwards.
GCGCTTCTGTACTGCAGTATGCCCAGACATGTTTTGAGGGACTTAAGGCATATACTACTGAGGACGGCAAGATAGTTACATTCCGCCCTGATTTGAATGCTCAGAGGATGTTTGACACGGCAAAGCGACTAGAGATGCCTTCGTTTCCGAAAGACAGATTCGTTGAGGCGGTGGACGAGGTTGTAAAGGCAAACGCAGCATATGTACCTCCGTACGGATCTGGCGCTACTTTATATATAAGGCCGTATTTGTTTGGTATCTCTCCTGTAATTGGAGTAAAGCCTGCTGACAATTATCAATTCAGGGTATTTTCAACGCCGGTCGGTCCTTACTTTAAGGGTGGAATAAAACCGTTGACGATTAAGGTAAGTGACTTTGACAGGGCGGCCCCTAATGGAACGGGACATGTTAAAGCAGGGCTTAATTATGCAATGAGCCTCCACGCAATTGTAACCGCGCACGAGGAGGGCTATGACGAGAATATGTATCTTGACGCTAAGACCAGAACTAGGGTGGAGGAGACAGGCGGAGCCAACTTCATATTTATTACAAAGGACAAAAAGGTTGTTACGCCAAAGTCTGACAGTATACTTCCGTCAATAACAAGGCGTTCACTTATGTATGTTGCAAAGGAATACCTTGGTCTTGATGTTGAGGAGAGGGAAGTGTATGCTGATGAACTCTCTGATTTTGCAGAATGCGGTCTTTGCGGAACTGCGGCCGTAATATCACCGGTAGGCAAAATTGTTGACCACGGAAAAGAAATATGTCTTCCAAGTGGAATGACTAGTATGGGAGAAACTACTAAGAAGCTTTATGATACGTTGACGGGAATACAGATGGGTAAAATAGAAGCTCCTGAGGGATGGATTAGGGAGATAATGTGATAAGGCTGTTTGCTTATCAGAGCGCATAAAGATAATTATGTGTCAGGAGCCATGTTATGATGTGACCGGACACATATTATATTTGCAAAAAGAAGTAATGATAACGGAGGTTTGTTTGGATGAAGAAAGTAGAAGAATATGTTATAAACATACCTGATTTTCCCGAAAAGGGAATAATATTTCGGGATGTTACGAGTGTTGTTCAGGACAAGGACGGCTTAAAGCTTGCAATTGACGGGATTTTAGAAAAGCTGGATGGCATTGATTTTGACATTATTGCCGGACCTGAATCTAGGGGATTTGTGTTTGGGATGCCGGTGGCATATGCGTTAAACAAGGGCTTTGTCATGGTAAGGAAAAAAGGCAAGCTTCCGAGGGAGACCGTATCGGCGGAATATGAGCTTGAATACGGCAGTGAAGTAGTTGAGATTCACAGGGATGCAATAAAACCGGGCCAGAGGGTTGTAATTATAGACGACCTTATTGCAACAGGAGGCACAATTGAGGCAATCGCCGGGCTAATTGAGGAACTGGGAGGAGTAGTAGTTAAAGTAGTTTTCCTTATGGAGCTCGCAGGGCTTAACGGAAGGGAAAGGCTTAAGGAATATAATGTTGACTCCGTTATACGGTACGACGGAAAATAACAGTATATATTTTTTACGTTAAGAAGTTTATGTGTGCAATATGATAATGCAGTCAGAAAAAATAACGATACATATTATGAAATAATCAGAAAGGCAGGAAACTTAATGGTTATAGGTATTATAGGGGCTATGGACGAGGAGGTAGTCAGGCTGAAAACGGAGATGTCAGGGACGGAAATTAAGAGTAAGGCATCTATGGATTTTTATAAGGGAGTCCTGTGCGGAAAAAATGTTGTTGTCGTAAAGTCGGGAATCGGCAAGGTAAATGCAGCTGTATGTGCGCAGATTCTTGCAGATGAATTTCACGTTGACGCAATAATAAATACTGGTATTGCAGGCTCGCTAAACAATGAGATTAATATAGGAGATATTGTTCTATCGACGGACACGCTTCAACATGACGTCGACGCCGTCGCATTCGGCTATGAGCCCGGTCAGGTACCGAGAATGGATGTGTTGTCATTTCCTGCTGATGAAAAGTTGATTGATTCTGCATATAAAGCGTGTAAAACGGCGTGTCCTGATATTGGAGTTTTCAAGGGAAGGGTAGTTAGCGGTGACCAGTTTATAGCTGACAATGAAGTTAAGGATAAGATTAAATCAATGTTTGGCGGATTATGTACAGAGATGGAAGGAGCTGCGATAGGACAGGCCTCATATTTGAACAGTATTCCGTATATTGTTGTGAGGGCAATATCTGATAAGGCGGACAATTCGGCTTCAGTCGATTACCCTGCATTTGAGAAGAAAGCAATTAAAAATCTTGTTAATATGATGATAGAATTTGTGAAAAATTGTGATTAATGTCGAAATAAATACTGTTATACTACCATTATTTACTAAATAGTAGTTTACAAATGTAAGAATATGGAATATAATTAATCTCATAAATCAATCAAAGTACATTTGAACGAAGAAGGAGAGAAGGTTATGCCAGATAAAATTTTTACGAACAATCAGGTAAGTATTTCAGGAACAGTAGTCAGTGAATTTGAATTCAGTCACGAGGTATATGGGGAGGGATTCTATACGTTAGACCTTTCAGTGCCGAGGCTTAGTGACACCTATGATATCATTCCTCTTATGATATCTGATAGGCTTGTGGATGTCACGAAAGATTACAGGGGATGTTATCTCGAGGCTGCAGGGCAATTCAGGTCGTATAACAGACACGACGAGACGAAGAACAGACTTGTTCTTTCAGTGTTTGTCAGGGAACTTACCATATCAGAGAACAAGGATGAGGATGAAGATGTACACAAACCTAATCAGATATTTCTTGACGGATATATCTGTAAGCCTCCTATTTACAGAAAAACGCCTCTGGGACGTGAGATTGCGGATGTTTTGCTCGCAGTTAACAGGTCGTATGGAAAGTCGGATTATGTCCCGTGTATTTGCTGGGGAAGAAATGCAAGGTTTGCCGAGACTTTTGAGGTCGGAGGCCATGTACAGGTTTGGGGAAGAATCCAGAGCAGGGAATATCAGAAAAAAATATCTGAAGATGAAGTTGAAAAGCGCATTGCGTACGAGGTATCCGTAAGTAAACTGGAGTATGTACAGGAATCTATCTCTGAATGTTAAATTACGGCGTTTGCATTTTATGTATACGTATGATAGAATGTTCTCTGAATCAGACACCCCGCGGCAATTGCCGAAGGCGGGCGCAGTCATGTTCTCATGACTCGCAGCACGCGGGAATAAGCGGATACTACTTGGAGGATATTATGGAAGATAACGCTATTCAGGTAATATATGGTGAGGGGAAAGGAAAAACCTCGGCTGCAGTCGGACAGAGCATTCAGGCCGTAAGTGCAGGCAAGAGGGTTGTATTCATAAGATTTCTGAAAGGAAAGAACCTTAACGATTACATCTGCATAGAAAGACTTGAACCGGATATGAAAGTATTCTGTTTTGAAAAGGAAGATGAACTTTACGAGAACCTTGAGCCTGAAAGGCAGGAGGAAGAGAAACAGAATATGGTTAACGGCTTTCATTTTGCCAACAAGGTCGTTGAGACCGGAGAGTGCGACTTGCTTGTCCTTGACGAGGTGCTGGGGCTGTTAGATATCGGTGTTCTTACGATTCAGGATTTATACAGGCTCATAGAGCGCTGCGGCAGCGACGTAAGCCTAATAATGACCGGTAAATACGTTCCTAAAGAGCTCATTCAGCATATAGATATAGTGTCAGAGATTAAGCAGGTAAAACAATTAAAATCATAGCTTGACAAACAGGCTTTCAAATGGTATTGTTCTAATTAAGTTAATAAATTATATTATGATAGAGGTGCGTTAATCATCATTAACATTCCGGATTGCATTCAGGTGCATGCGAAGGATGTGAAAGGGAGGTACGCCGAAGGGGAGAAGTCCTGAAGCTTTTCTTTCTGGGCATAAGGTTAATAGTCTTATGACTGTCATCGTTTGATGGAGTGCTATCGGTTGTGTTAATTAATTATTATTGGGCCGGCGCTTTTGTGCCGGCTTGTTTTTGCTTTATCAGGAAAGTTTGTCAATTTAAACGAGAATACTATTATTTAAGGAGGATGTATTTATGTCAATATTTGAGGGAGCAGGTGTTGCGCTCGTGACGCCAATGAAAGCAAATGGTGAGGTGAACTATGGGAAACTTGAGGAGATTACCGAATTCCAAATTAAAGGCGGAACGGACGCCATTATCGTATGCGGTACTACTGGAGAGGCGTCAACGCTCACGCACGATGAGCATCTTGAGTGTATCAGCGTAGTTTCTGCTTGTACTAAAAAGAGAATACCGGTCATAGCGGGAACGGGCTCTAACTGTACGCAGACAGCGGTATATCTTTCACAGGAGGCCGAGAAACGCGGCGCGGACGGTCTTCTCGTAGTATCGCCGTATTATAATAAGGCAACACAGAAAGGGCTTAAACAGCATTTTACGACGATAGCGAAAAGTGTCGATGTACCGGTAATCCTTTACAACATAAAGGGACGTACGGGCGTTAACATAGACAACAGCACTATGGCCGAGCTTTACGTAGAGGTTGATAATATAGTTGCAGTCAAAGAGGCAAACGGCGATATTTCGCAGGTTGCGGATTTGATGAACCGCACGCAGGGAGACCTTGACGTATACTCGGGAAATGACGACCAGATTGTGCCTATTCTGTCGCTTGGCGGAAAGGGAGTAATCTCGGTACTTTCCAATATAGAACCGCAGAAAACGCATGATATTGTCGCAAGCTATCTGGCAAATGACGTGAAAAAGAGCAGGGAGATTCAGCTTGAATATATACCGCTTATTAACGCACTGTTTTCAGAGGTTAACCCGATACCTGTAAAAAAGGCCATGAACCTTATGGGAATGGACGTCGGACCGCTCAGGCTGCCGCTTACGGAGATGGACGAGACAAAGGCCGGGATACTTGCACAGGAGATGAAGAAAGTTGGCATTACGCTTGCACAGTGAATAAGCTAAGGCATGTCCCGTAAAAAATAATAAGCAAAATGATTACTATAACAGTAAAAGAAAGAGGTAAAGTACATGGTTAATATATTGATAAATGGCTGTAACGGAAAGATGGGTCAGGTGATAACGGAGCTTGTCAGTCAGGATGACAGCGTGTGCATCTCGGCAGGCGTAGACGTCTATGACGGTATTGAGAACAATTATCCGGTGTTTAAGTCAATAGACGAGGTCGATGTAGGCTTTGACGTTATTATAGATTTTTCCACGGCGGCAGTTGTGGGCAAGATTATAGATTACTGTGAGATTCACAAAAAGCCGGTTGTCATATGCACTACGGGACTATCGGACGAGATACTCGGCAGGATAGAGGAGTTGTCCAAAACCTGTGCGGTTCTTCGTTCCGCCAATATGTCCATCGGTGTAAATGTTCTGATGAAGCTTTTGAAGCAGGCGGTTGTAAGGCTGGCTCCAGAGGGTTTTGATATTGAGATAGTTGAGAAGCATCATAACCAGAAGCTCGACGCGCCGTCGGGAACAGCTCTGTCCCTTGCAGACGCAATGAACGAGGAGATGAACGGCGCATATGAGTATGTATACGACAGAAGCGGCGTGCGAAAGAAACGTGACGGAAAAGAGATGGGCATATCGGCCGTGCGCGGCGGAAACATTGTCGGTGAGCACGATGTAATATTTGCGGGAACAGACGAGGTAATTACAATATCCCACACGGCGTACTCGAAAAAAATATTTGCAAAGGGAGCTATTGCCGGAGCAAGGTATTTGTGCGGCAAGGCGCCAGGAATGTACGACATGTCGGATGTGATGGAGTAGGTTGGCTGCGTCAGGAGATAACTGCCGCGTTTATTTATGAAACATGAAAATACATACATGTATATCCATATCAGTGGTATGCATGTATTTTTTGTATGATTCCCCATGCGCACGGTATCAATGTTATTATATTGTTTGTGATTATCAACATTAAGTATTCTTTGTGGACTGCAGAATGGTTTTAGAAAAGGGTTTTTGCCTTTTATACGGTGAAAAAGAAAATGACAGAAAAATACTTTTGCTGTATAATAATGATATGTAACATTTAATTATTTCAGATATTGATGAGATAGGCTTGATTTGACCGATAATGGTATTTATACATGCAATGACATTGAGAATGAGAATGAGATTCCTTGTTTGGTGAATGATGGGAGCGGGAGGAGGTATTTATGCAGATGCGAATTTTTGTGGTTGTTAATATGGTGATATTGAAGGTGTTTGACGTATTAAGCGTATATGAGCTTATTATCCCGACAATCAACGGAATTTTTACATATATTAACGGTGACCTTTGGCGGGGACTTTGTTTTGTGATTGCGTCAAGCGTCCTTTGTTTTTTTGAGATGCATGGCGGTAATATGCAGGCAGCCCCCTTCGGTTAGATGACGCTCAAAACGAGCGTTTTTATAAGATACGTGAAATGGGGTACATGTTGGCGGTGGACGATTTTTCAATGGGAAGTACATCTATTCAATATCTGACCGGCAGCTATTTTAATTTTGTTAAACTGGACGGCTCCTTGGTGAGGGGGATTTTGGAGAATCCGAGATGCTGTGAGGTTATCTCATCAATTGTACAGTTGACAAATTCGCTTGATATGATGGTTATTGCAGAGTATGTCAATGATGCCGCAATTCAGGGAAAATTATTGGAACTTGGCTGTGAACTGTATCAGGGTTCTTATTTTTCTGTGCCGGTTACCCTGGCGGAGTTTGAGAAGCTATTGCAGGAGAATTAGAAAAAATATCCTGCTTTGTTGCGAAGTTTACATTTGTTAAGAATATGGACGGGTATCCCCGCATATATTTCTACAAGAGTATATGCGGGGGTTTTATGTGTGAAATTCACTAAGATGCATGGTTGCGGTAACGACTATATATATGTGGAGGAGCATGAGATTGAGGGACTTGACGATAATGAGATAAGCAGGCTTGCAAGGAGGATGAGCGACAGAAAACACGGCGTGGGCTCCGACGGGCTCATAATTATAGCCGGCTCAGACATTGCGGACGTACGTATGATTATGTATAATTCGGACGGCTCTAGGGGGAAAATGTGCGGAAACGGGATAAGATGCCTTTGTAAGTACGTTTATGAGAGAAAACAGGTTATAAAGACTAAGTTCCGCGTTGAGACGGATTCCGGAGTGAAAGAGGTGTCATTGAAATGTAACAGGGACACCGTGACCGGTGTAAAAGTAAATATGGGAAAGTACGTCAATGAGAAGAAGAAGTCATATACGCTGGACGGGAAAAAATACGACATAACATACGTTGAGGTAGGCAATCCGCACGCTGTAATATGGGTCCCTGATTTGGAGAGGACGCTTGTTGAGAAAGTCGGAAGTTATCTGGAATATCATGAAGATTTCCCCGACAGGGTAAATACGGAGTTTGTGCAGTACATCGGTAAAAACACTATAGCGCTGAGAGTTTGGGAGCGCGGGAGCGGGGAGACGCTTGCCTGCGGAACTGGGGCGTGCGCGGCTTATGTGGCAGGACGGCTTGCGGGAATACTTGGAGACGAGGTTACGGTAAACATGACTGGCGGCAGCGTCGTCGTAAGTTATGACAGCATACGGGATAATATATTGCTTTATGGAGATGCTAATGAGGTATTTACAGGTGAGTATTGATTATTTGGCGGTGAAATGAATGAGTAAATTGAGTGATTTGCTTGAGGGGATTGAATATAAGGTCATTTCAGGCAATTTAAACAGGGAAGTAAACGGCGTGTGTTATAGTACGCATGATATGACGGTAAACTCTGTATTCGTGTGCATAAAGGGATTCCACTCTGATTCACACGAAATGGCGCAGCAGGCCGTATACGCAGGGGCGTCAGTCATTGTATGCGAGCGCGCTGTAAAGGTAACGGACAACGTGACGGTAATACTCGTAAATGACAGCCGCGAGGCCCTGTCCGTAATTTCGGCAAATTATTTCGGCAATCCGGCAAGAGATATGATTATGATTGGAGTGACCGGAACGAAAGGAAAAACGACGACGGTATATATGATAGCGGATATACTTGACGCCGCGGGAATTAACGCCGGTATAATCGGCAGCATAGAGATAAGATATAACAACAGGTCTGTCAAAAATGAAAATACTACCCCGGAGTCATATGTTATTCAGCAGACTCTCGCGCGCATGAAAAAAGGAGGAGTAAAGGCGGTTGTGATGGAAGTATCTTCGCAGGGGCTGAAGCTAAAGAGGGTACATGGGATAACATTTGATTATGGTATATTTACAAATATATCGAGAGACCATATCGGAGATAAAGAACACGCGGATATGGAGGAGTATATTAAATATAAGTCGATGCTTTTTAAAAACTGCAGATGTGGAATATATAATATAGACGATGAACGATATAAGGAGATAATTGACGGAAACAAATGCGAGAGACTTATACACTACGGATTAGACGATGCGGGCAGTATAAAACCCGAGTATGTAGACGGTATTCCGGGAGTATCATTTACAGTGAATGAAATGAATATAACGCTGAAGCTGCCGGGCACTTATTCTGTTTACAATGCTCTTGCGGCTGTAAAGCTGTGCAGTGAGATATTATGTGAGGATGAGCTCTCTACAAGAATGTGTCTTATGGCTGAGATTCTGTATGGTTTCAGCGTGAGGGGACGCACTGAGGTTATAAGGCTTTGTAACGGCGCTTATGCGGTAGTCGACTATGCGCATAACGCTCTGGCCCTGAAATCGCTGCTAGAATCGATGCGCGTATATGTAAAAGGAAGACTTGTATGTCTGTTTGGGTGCGGAGGTAACCGCTCAAGGATCAGGCGTTTTGAGATGGGTGAGGCATCTGCGCGGCTTGCGGATTTTACCGTAATAACGTCAGATAATCCGCGCTACGAAAATCCGTATAACATAATGGAGGATATAGAGAGCGGAGTACTCAAAGTGTTAGACAGGGAAGACAAGGTGAAAAATGGATTATGGCGCTATGACGACGGAAAATATGTTATGATAGAGGACAGGAAAGACGCCGTGGAAATTGCTTTGTCAAAGCTTGAAGAAAATGATATGATAGTAATTGCAGGGAAAGGCCATGAGAATTACCAGGAGATAAGGGGAAGGCGTTATTATCTTGACGACAGGGATTTGGTTGAACCATATAAGGCTTAAAATTGATAGTCAAATCAGCTCTGGAAAGCCAACCAATTGCCATACACATTCTAACAGCTAAAACAACATGATGGGTAATTCCTTATCGGCTGTATGGGGTATTAACCATAAATATATTGAAATAGACAGGGAGAAAGATATTATGTTTATAAGCATAGAAGACGTAATAAAATATACCGGAGGGGAGCTTATTTACGGTAAGCTCCCCGACAACTGTGAAAAAGCCGGGGTAACGTCGGTCGGCAGCGACTCGCAAAAGATTGCTGTGGGCGGTTTATTTGCCGCGATAGAGGGAGAACGTGTAGACGGACACAGGTTCGTAAAAAGCGCGTTTGAAAACGGGGCTGCGGCCGCGATAGTGTCTAAGGACATATCTGTGGAAGACGTGCCGGACGGTAAGTTCTGCGTGAGGACGGATAACACGGTGGCGGCGCTGCAGAGGCTTGCCGCGTGGTACAGAAGAAAATTTGACATACCTGTAGTTGCAGTCAGCGGGAGTGTTGGAAAGACGACGACAAAGGAAATGATAGCCGCCGCTCTTTCATCAGGAATGAATGTCCTAAAGACCGAGGGCAACATGAATAGCCAGCTTGGCGTTGCCCTGATGATGTTCAGGCTTACGCCCGAGCATGACATCGCTGTAATAGAAATGGGCATAAGCGAGCCGGACGAGATGCACAGGCTTTCTGAGATTGCGGCGCCTGACGCGGCAGTAGTTACTAATATAGGCGTTTCACATATAGGACAGTTAGGCAGCAGGGAAAACATAAGGCGTGAGAAGCTTGATATTGTCAGTGGATTTAGGAAACGGGACGGGATAATCCTTATGCCCTCAAATGATGAGATGTTGAACGTACCGGACGCATTGACGGAAAAGGCGTTAAGCAAAGAGGCGTATGAGATTATGAAAGGCTTAACAGTCGTTCGGTACGGTGAGGAAGACGGCTGCCTGTACAGGGCATATGACATACATAACGAGCGGGACGGAGTGGCATATGACATAAGGCTTGCGGACGGCATGGCAGAACGGGTTTCCCTGTCGGTCCTTGGCTTGCACAATGTATACAATTCGCTTGCGGCTATTGCGATAGCTAATTATTTCGGGCTTGATATAAAGCCTGCTGTAAATAAATTAAAACAATATAAGCCTATTGCAATGAGGGGACAGATATTTGAAAACGCGGGCATAACTATCATAGACGATACTTACAATGCGAGCCCTGATTCCATGAAGAGCGGACTTTCGGTATTATGGGAGAAAAGCTGTACAGGCAGAAAAGTTGTCGTACTTGCGGACATACTGGAGCTTGGGGATATGTCAGAGCAGATTCACCGTTCAATCGGCGCTTACATAGCGGACAGGTACAACGGCGGAGTAAGGACGGATATGCTTTTTACTGTTGGAAAAGAAGCCGCATTTATCGCTGACGAGGCGGCCGCGAAAATTAAAAAGGGATATGTAAATAAAAGACAAATTAGTAAAGAGATAAATAGTAATATAGAAATTGAAAATAGTTATAAGATTAATAAAACCGGAATTGATATGATGGAAAATCAATCAAATCAAGCTGTGAATGAATATATAATTATAAAATCGTTTGGCGGCAGGGATGAACTTACAGACTATATAATGGGTATATTAAAACCGGGAGATATGGTTATGGTTAAGGGCTCTAGAGGAATGCATATGGATAAATTGTGCGATGCATTAAAAAACATGTAGACAAAGGAAGTGTCCTGATGAACAGAGCATTATATGCGGATGTAATTGTAGACATATCCCTGGAGAATCTGGACAAACCCTACCAGTACAGGATTCCCGAGGGATTTGAGGAACGAGTCAAAGTTGGGAGCGCTGTCATGATTCCGTTCGGGCGGGGAAACCGCAGGATAAAGGGATATGTTGTAGGCATAGGTACGGAGCCTAAGTACGACGTTGAAAAAATAAAATGTATAAGGGAGATTCCGGATAGTCAGGTTACGGCTGCCGAACAGCTGCTTGAACTTGCGTTCTGGATTAAGGAGAGATATGGCTGTACGGCCAATGAAGCCATAAAGACTGTAATGCCCGTGAAAAATAAGGTTAGGGCAGTAAAAGAGAGAACGGTGCGTCTTGCGGCAGACAGGGATAAGGCCAAGGCGTTTTTGGCGGAACTGCGCGGTAAATCAAACGCCGCAGCTAGAATAAGGGTTCTTGAGAATCTCTTATCGTCGGATGACGGAAAGATTGATTATTCCGATGCCGTTAAGAAACTGTCGGTGGGCAGCCAGACATTTAACAGTCTTGCAAAGGACGGAATAATACTAATAGAATCCGAGAGGATAAACCGCAATCCGGATATGAACACCGGAATACATGCAAAAAAATATAAGCTTACCGACGAGCAGCAAAATGCTGTTGATACGGTGACGGGAGATTTTAAAGACGGCGTAAGGGGAACGTATCTTTTACACGGAGTAACCGGAAGCGGGAAAACGGAAGTGTATATGTCTGTCATTGAACATATTATAAAGTCAGGCAGACAGGTTATAGTTCTAATACCGGAGATAGCCCTAACATACCAGAATGCAGGAAGACTGTATGGGCGTTTCGGCGACAGGGTATCAATTCTCAATTCAAGAATGTCAGCCGGAGAAAGGTACGACCAGTACAGGAGGGCTGAGAATGGTGAGCTGGACATTATTATTGGTCCCCGTTCCGCGCTTTTTGCCCCGTTTGACAGATTGGGGCTAATAATTATTGATGAGGAGCACGAAAGCAGCTATAAGAGTGAGATAACGCCTCGATATAATGCGATAGAGGTTGCATATAAGAGGGCGGAAAATGCCGGTGCGTCGCTTATACTCGGCTCGGCTACCCCGTCTGTTGAGACGTATTACAGGACTACTGAGGAGTACGGTGGCAATGAACCAATAAAATTACTTGAATTGTCAAAGCGCGTTCCGGGAAGCAGCCTGCCGGTCGTTCATATCGCCGACATGAGGGAGGAGTTTAAGAAAAAGAATTACTCTATATTCAGCGAAAGATTGAAAGAAAAGATACGGGAGAGGCTTGATGGCGGTGAGCAGATTATATTATTTATAAACAGAAGGGGGTATGCCGGGTTCATATCCTGCAGAAATTGCGGTGAGCCGGTAAAGTGCCCGCACTGTGATGTGTCTCTCACCCTGCATTACACAGGAAACGTCGGCGAGAATGGAAAACTTATATGCCATTACTGCGGTTATGAGACCGACACGGTCAAAGCCTGCCCGTCATGCGGCTCTAAGTATATAGGTGGATTCAGGCAGGGAACTCAGAAGATTGAGGAGATGGTAAAAAGTGAATTTCCGGACGCCCGTGTGCTGCGCATGGACGCGGACACAACAGGCGGCAAAGACGGACATGCCTCGGTTCTCGGGAAGTTTTCTAATCATGAGGCGGATATACTTGTTGGCACGCAGATGATAATAAAGGGACATGATTTTCCAAAAGTAACTCTTGTCGGAATTTTGGCAGCCGACACGGCGCTGAACACAGGTGATTACACTGCCTCGGAAAAATGTTTCCAGACGCTTGTTCAGGCGGCCGGGAGGGCCGGGAGGGGCAGAAACCCCGGGGAGGTTTTCATACAGACTTACAGGCCGTCTCATTTTGCCGTTTTGTGTGCCGCGGCGCAGGACTATAAGACATTTTACAACAAGGAGATAACTTTTAGAAAGCTTATGTGCTATCCTCCGGCGGCGCACGTAATGAGCATGATGACTGCGTCAGACGACGAGGAGTTAACAAAAGTTATAACGGAAGATTCGGCGAGGAACATAAGGCTGTACTTTAAGGAAAGCGACGCCGCCACGGTAATCGGCCCCGCGCCGCACACCGTGGCGAAAGTAAGCGATGTTTACAGGTATATGCTGTACATAAAACACTATAACATGAGGGAGCTTAAAATTTTGCGTGACAAGGTTTTGGAGTATATCGACAGAAAATACGGCGATAAAAAGTACAGTATTATAACGGATATTTATTAGATATGTAAATTTAAGAATAATGTCTGCAATTGAAGAGGGTGCGTAGAGCGTACCCGTAATGATTACAGAATGCAGCCCGAGCCAATTATTTTTTAGGGATTGCATTAAGATGGCGTAATGGATTATTGTTTTTTCAGGTAGAAATTGATATAATAATACTAAGGTATCAGTTCCTTGCCGGAGCATTCCGGCGTATGCCGGAGTGTTGTTCGTGTCCGGTTCCGACTAATATGAATGCGCTGTGAACACGGAACAGCTGATACCTTATGTTTTGATTTATTCCCGCGTACGCAACGAGCCAATCGCAAGCTTGCTTGCAGTTGGCGACTGCGCGTGGGTCAAATACCCCGCCCCTTGGGGCGAACTTGCTAAAAAGAAGCTAAGGCATACCCCGTAGCTTGCTGCGGGGGATTTGACTATAGAATAGAAAAATGATATTAGGAGAAACATGATGTATTTGTTTTTACGCAGTGCAGATATTAATGACGCCGCAACAATTTTGGAATGGAGAAACGATACGCTGACAAGGGATAATTCTTTTTCTAAAGAATTAATTGATTTTGATACCCATATTAAGTGGTATGAAAGTAAGTTATCGGACGAAAGCTGTTCTTTATTTATTTTAATGGACGGAGCTGAGAAAATAGGCCATGTAAGGATTGACACAGTTAACGATATAGGAAGGATAAGCTACACTATAGCGTCTGATAAGAGAAACATGGGTTATGGAAAAAAGATTATAGAGCTGTCAGAAAAAGCTGTTTCAAGCCGTGTGAAAGTATTGACCGGTATTGTGCAGTCGTCAAACGAACCTTCAAAAAAATGTTTCAGAAGTAATAACTATGCAGAATTTTTCAGCGGGGATATTGTCAGTTATATTAAAATAATATAATGTAGGCAGTTTATAATAAAGATAATGGCGGACGCCGAAAACGGTGCCCGCCATTAGGTAATTACAGACTGTTTGTTAGATGAAAATCTATTCGCTCAAAACATAATTTTTATTCATGTTCCATACCGTAACCGTAGAGGTTGGTGTAGTCTGGGTTTTTTCTCCAAGGTATTCTCTTATTACTTCAATTTTGTCGCCGGCCTGATAATTTAAAAGTTAGTTTGAATTTCAAATGTAGACTTAATTATTGAATTATATATAGTTGACAGAACCGTATAAACTGCGTTACTATCATTTACATATACATGTGGGGAGGAAAGTATAATGGCGATTAGAAAAATTAGGGTTATGGGAGATGACATACTTAGAAAGGCTTCCAAGGAAGTGAAAGAAGTTAACGACAAGATAAAGACTCTGATTAGCGACATGCTGGATACTATGTATGATGCAGAGGGCGTGGGACTTGCGGCCCCGCAGGTGGGGATTCTTAAGAGGATTGCCGTGATAGACGTATCGGAGAATGCTGACAGTCCGATTATACTTATCAATCCTGTAATAATTGAGACTGACGGCGAACAGAGAGGCTCGGAAGGATGCCTGTCGGTGCCGGGTAAGGTAGGTATAGTTACAAGGCCTGAATATGTAAAGGTGAAAGCTTTGAATGAAAATATGGAGGAGGCGGAGTACGAGGGTACAGGGCTTCTTGCAAGAGCATTGATACATGAGATAGAGCATCTTGACGGAAAAATATACGTTGATTTTGTCGAGGGCAGTCTCAGGGATGTCAGTGAATTTGAGGACGGTGAAGAGGAGTAATAAAATAATGAGAATTATATATATGGGAACGCCTGAGTTTGCGGTTGGCCCTCTGAAAAAACTGATTTTGGCGGGACATGAAATCGTCGGCGTAGTTACGCAGAAAGATAAACCAAAAGGCCGAAGCGGCAAAATGCAGTATCCGCCGGTCAAAGAGGAGGCTTTGAGGAACGGTATCGAAGTATTTCAGCCTGACAGGATGAAAGATATTGAAAGTATTGAATGGCTTAAAAACAAAGCTCCGGACGTTGTTGTAGTTGCAGCGTACGGACAGATACTTACAAGAGAAGTGCTTGAAACTCCCGTATATGGATGTCTTAACATCCATGCGTCGCTTCTTCCGAGATGGCGGGGGGCGTCTCCTATACAGCATGCCGTAATTGAAGGCGACGTGGAGTCGGGAGTGACTATAATGCTCATGGACGAGGGAATTGATACCGGCGATATACTTCTAACTGAAAAGGTGGCAATTGAACAGGATGATACGGCCGACAGTCTGGGTGAAAAACTTTCGTCGATAGGAGGACCGCTAATTGTCAAGGCTCTTGATATGATAAGCAGAGGCGGGATTTCGAGGACTCCTCAGGCGGGAGAGTCAACATACGCCGGCATGATTAATAAAAAAATGGGTCTTATTGATTTCAGCAAGCCTGCTGAAGTGACCGAGAGGCTTGTAAGGGGGATGAATCCGTGGCCGAGCGCATATACCTATATCGGCGGAAAAATGCTTAAAATTTGGAAAAGTTTTGTTGAGGAAGATGACAGCCTTATATCAGAGGGAGTCGATATCGGCTCGTTTGATATAGGAGAAATTGTAAAAATTTCCGGGGAATATATATACGTTAAGACAGGGAAGAATATTCTTGTAATAAGCGAGCTTCAGCCGGAAGGGAAAAAAAGGATGGAGTCGTCGTCTTTTTTGAGAGGAAGCAGGCTTGAAACCGGAATGAAATTAGGAAACGGGATATAATAAGTTATCTCAAACTTTGCAGTTAACAGAAAATGCTTATGATAAGTTAGCGTAAAGTCAGTTTTAGACAGGAGGAATGTATATGTTAGGAGCAATGCTTGCAGATTACAGCAGCCATTATTATGGCTATGGTTACGGAAGAGGAGGATATGGCTTGTATTTTGACAGGACATATTTTCTTGTGCTTATAGGCGTTGTGATATCGCTTATTGCGTCCGCAATGGTAAAATCGACATTTTCAAAGTATAATAAAGTTCGCGCAAGAAGCGGAATGACCGGCGCGCAGGTGGCGGAGAGGCTTCTTCGCGCAAATGGGATTAATGATGTTACAATTTCTCATGTGAGCGGTAATCTTACGGACCACTATGACCCGAGAAAAAAAGTATTGAATCTGTCTGACAGTGTATATGACAGTACTTCGGTTGCCGCCGTCTCAGTAGCGGCCCACGAGGTTGGACACTGCATCCAGCATGCGAGAGATTACACTCCGCTGACTTTACGGTCTGCGCTTGTTCCGGTTGCTAACTTCGGCTCCTCATTGTCGTGGATTCTAATACTTGCCGGGATTATAATGGGCGGTATACCTATTCTGTTAAATATCGGTATCATTTTGTTTTCTGCCGCGGTTCTCTTTCAGATTGTCACTCTGCCGGTAGAGTTTAACGCTTCGAAAAGAGCGCTTGTCTGCCTTGAGAGCAACGGTATTTTGTATAATGATGAGATTGCGTCGGGAAAGAAAGTGTTAAATGCAGCCGCACTGACATATGTTGCGGCGGCGCTTACCGCAATCCTCCAGCTTGTAAGGTTAATCCTTTTATTTGGTGGAAGAGGGAACGATGATTAATATGTCTAAGAATGTAAAACGCATAATGACCTCAAGGGAGCTGTCTCTTGAGGTCATATACAATGTACTTGAGAACGGGGGTTATTTAAAGGAGTCCATTGACGGCGTCATATCTAAAAACGGCGCAGCCGATGCCAGAGACAGGGCATTTATATCCGTGCTTTCCGAGGGAACGGTTGAGAGGATGATAGAGCTTGACTATATAATAAATAAATATTCATCCAAGAGGACTGAAAAACTCAAGCCGTACATAAGAAATATACTTAGAATGACGGTATATCAGATTAAGTATATGGACAGAGTTCCGGACAACGCCTCGGTGGACGAGGCTGTAAAGCTCGCGGTAAAAAAAGGTTACGGCGGACTAAAGGGATATGTGAACGGAGTTTTGAGGAATATTGCGAGGACGTATAAGGAGATAGAATATCCGGATTTTAGCGAGCCGGTTAAATATTTTTCCGTGAAATATTCTATGCCGGAGTGGATTATCGTGCATTTCATAAATGAATTTAAGAAATATATTGAAACGGACGAGATTGCGCGTAGTCTGGAATATTTTCTCACAAAACCGGATTTGACAATAAGACCTGGAATAATCAGCCGTGAAGCCGTATCGGAGCTTGCGGATGAACTTAATAAAGCCGGATTTATAACTTCAAAGGGACAGATATTTGAGTATGCCATGCGAGTGGAGAACCCGGGGAGGATTGAGGACATTCCCGGATATAGCGCCGGAAAATTTGCAGTGCAGGACGAGAGCTCAATGATTCCTGCTCATGTCATAGCCCGATATTTGGGCGCCGGAGAAGATTCCTGGCCGGCATTTATAAAGGACTTAGATATACCTATACCTGTGACAGGTGTGGCTGATGAACACAGTTTGGGTAATACCAAACGATTGAAGCTGCTAGATATGTGCGCCGCACCAGGAGGGAAGGCTATGCACGCAGCCGCGCTTCTCGGCGGAATTGCCGATGTTGAGGCTAGGGATGTGAGCGATGCAAAGACCTCAATTATAATGTCCAATATAAAGAGGCTTGGGGCAGACAACGTAAAAATATGCAGAGCTGACTCGCTGGTAAGAAATGAAAACGACAGGGAAATGTACGATATAATTATCGCAGACCTCCCGTGTTCGGGTCTAGGTGTGATAGCTAAAAAGCCCGATATTAAATACAATATAAAAAAGTCAGATTTGTGCGCTCTTTCATCTATTCAGTCGGACATGCTTGATAATGCGGCTGTTTATGTTAAGCGCGGAGGAATAATAGTGTATAGCACATGTACTATTAACAGAGGTGAAAACGAAGAAAACTGCAGTTCGTTTCTTGAAAGGCATCCTGATTTTGTGCAGATTAATCTTAAAAGATTTGTTCCTGAACATATCGGCGATTCTGTCGACGAATTTGGAAATATTAAAATCCTTCCGGGTAAATATAAAAGCGATGGTTTTTTCGTGGCGATGTTTAGGCGTCGGTGATTAATTTTGTAAAATGTGTATAATGTTCTGAATTTGAATTTTCATTATTGATTATAAAAGATGTAAAAGAGCGATTGGAGTTACGTATGGACGATTACAGGGATATTTTATCATTTACAATTGAGGAGCTTGAAAAGTATATTACAGATGCCGGGTATCCAGCGTTCCGTGCAAGACAGATATATGAGTGGCTTCACAGAAAGCTGGTCTCGGATTGGGATGAGATGACAAACGTACCTAAAAAGCTTCGTGAACTGCTGTCAGGAGATTATTATATACTTCCGCTATGTATAAAAGAAAAACTTACTTCTGTAATAGACGTGACCTCAAAATATCTCATGGCCTCGTATGACGGAGGCATAATTGAGAGCGTTGCGATGAAGTACAGCTACGGAATGAGCGTATGCATCTCGTCACAGATAGGCTGCAGGATGGGGTGTAGATTCTGTGCGTCTACGCTTCTTGGGCTTGAGAGGAATCTAACCGCGTCCGAGATGTTGTCGCAGGTATACAATATACAGCGCGACACCGGAGTGAGGGTGGACAATATAGTTATAATGGGGATAGGCGAGCCGTTTGACAACTATGACGAAGTCCTTAAGTTTATACGTATGGTTACAGACGCAGACGGCTTAAATATAAGCCAGAGAAATATTACCGTATCAACGTGCGGACTTGCAGACAGAATATATGATTTTGCGGACGAGGAGCTTGCCGTGACGCTTGCCATATCGCTTCATGCACCTGACGATGCAATAAGGAAGACAATTATGCCGGTTGCGGGCAGATATAGCATTGATGAAATTATGGAGGCCTGTCGGTATTTCATAAAGAAAACAGGAAGAAGGGTGACGTTCGAGTATACATTGATTGACGGGGTAAACGATTCGACGGAATGTGCGGCCGGGCTTGTGTCGCTTCTGCGGGGAATGCTCTGCCATGTCAACCTGATAGCTCTTAATTCCGTTAAGGAAAGGGATTGTCGCAGTTCAGCGATTCAGAATATTAAGTGTTTTGAAAAATATCTGCAGAAAAATAAGATAAACGCTACAATTAGACGGGGTATGGGAAAGGATATCGACGCCGCGTGCGGTCAGCTCAGAAAAAGATACTTGAACAGTTCCGGTAAATGAACTTATTCACATAGATATTTAACCATATCTATGTCTGTGCATATTATATAACAAATAAAAATAGGAATTGTATAATATGGGCAAGTATAATAATTGCAGCTGTGAATCGGTTTGTGAAAAGGACTGTGAATCTTTCCCTCCGCAGCACCAAGACAGGCAGCCGGGTTTTGAATATGTGATGGAGCCGTTTCCCATTTCAGAGTGTGGGAAGAAAAACCGGAAGCTTGAAAATAAAGTTGCGTTGATTACCGGAGGTGACAGCGGAATAGGCCGTGCGGCTGCCTATGATTTTGTTAAAGAAGGGGCTTTGGTGACAATAGTCTACTATAATGAGGAGAGGGACGCTCTGGAGACTGCCCGAAGAATAGAGGAGCTTGGCGCTAAACCGCTGCTTATGAGCGGTGATTTAAAAGATCCCGGGTTTGCAAAATATTGTGTCGAAAAGACGATTGACTGTTATGGAAGACTGGATATACTGGTAAATAACCATGCGGTTCAGTTTATACAGAGGAGTATTTTGGACATCTCACATAAACAGCTTGAATTGACATTCAGAAACAATGTATTTTCATTTTTTTATATGATACAATATGCACTGCCTTACATGGGAAAGGGTTCGTGCATAATAAATACTACTTCTGTAACTGCTTATCAGGGTAATAAAGATTTGATTGACTATAGTTCTGCCAAGGGGGCAATTGTGGCTTTGACGAGATCGCTGTCACTGTCTCTTGCAGAACAGGGAATCAGGGTAAATGCAGTCGCGCCGGGACCTATTTGGACGCCTTTGATACCATCGTCTTACTCAGCGGAGGAAGTTGCCACATTTGGTAAGAAGACGTCGCATGTTCCGATGAACAGGGCGGGACAGCCTTGTGAAGTGTCGCCGTGTTATGTATTTTTGGCATCAGATGATTCGAGTTACATGACAGGGCAGGTGCTCCACCCTAATGGGGGAACGATTGTTGGTTCATAGTGAAGAACTTCTACAAGTTCCGGCAGGGATCACGACGGCCTGCATTGCGGGAGGACTATTATGACTTGTCCTTTTGGTGTGGGTGTGTTAAAATATAGAAACGTACTTAAAGATATAGAAGAAAGCAGACATGGCAATTGAGGATGTCTGTGGATGAATACGCAGGAGATATGTTATCGATTCTGCAGAAAGGGAGTAAGACGGATATTCGTATGAAATCATTTGCAGTAACAGATATTGGAAAGAAAAGAACTATTAATCAAGATTATGTCTACAATACGGATGATAGTATAGGATGTTTTTCTAATCTATATATTGTTGCCGACGGTATGGGCGGACATAATGCGGGAGATATGGCGTCAAGAATATGTGTCGAGACTGTATGCAGCTCTATAGCAGATAGTGAATTTACAACTCCTGTAAGTATATTGGAGGAGGCTGTCAGGACTTCCAACGATAAAGTGATAGAGGTGGCGCGGACATCTCAGGAGTATGAAGGAATGGGAACGACCCTTGTCATTTCAACTGTGCTTGACGGAGTGCTGTATGTTGCCAATATCGGCGATTCAAGGTTATATCTGCTTAGGGAATCGCTTGAGCAGATTACGGAGGACCACTCGCTTGTAGAGGAGATGGTTAAGTCGGGTGAGCTGGCAAAGGAGAATGTGCGCAGCCATCCTAACAAAAACATAATAACCAGAGCGCTCGGGATAGGCGCTGATGTTGAGGCTGATTATTTTCAGATGGAAGTCATGGAAAATGACATAATTCTAATGTGTTCTGACGGTCTGACTAATATGATTGAGGACATAGACATAGAATACACAATTAAAAGCAACAGGGACAATCTTCAGAAAGCAATAATTGAGCTTTTGTCAAAGGCCAATGAGGCCGGTGGCAGGGATAATATTACGGTTCTTGTTGTTAAAGTATGATTATAAGAGCTTGAAGCTGTGAAAGAAAAACAGAGGAAAGGAAAAAATGCAAACATATATCTTTCACCCTTTGTGTTTGCGCCTCAAATGAAAATTCAGGTATTTTCGCTTTGAGGCTTGGTGCAAATAATGATTAAAATCGGTATGTTGATTAGTGACAGATACGAGATTATTGAAAAAGTTGGAACCGGCGGTATGGCGGATGTTTACAAGGCAATGGACCGACGTCTCAACCGCTTTGTCGCAATTAAAGTGCTCAAACAGGAATTCAGCACTGATACCAAATTTGTTACAAAGTTCCGCGCCGAGGCACAGTCGGTTGCAGGATTGTCACATTCAAATATTGTCGGCGTGTATGACGTCGGAGACGAAGATGGGCTTCATTATATAGTGATGGAGCTTGTTGAGGGCATTACGCTAAAAAAGTATATTGAGAGAAAAGGAAGACTTGACATACGTGAGGCTCTCGGAATTTCCATTCAGATTGCCCAGGGTCTTGAGGCGGCGCATGATAATCATATAATTCACAGGGATATTAAGCCACAGAACATAATTATATCAAAAGAGGGAAAAGTAAAGGTAACGGATTTCGGAATTGCAAAGGCGGCAAGCTCCAACACCATTACGTCAAACGCAATGGGTTCCGTACATTATATCTCGCCTGAGCAGGCGAGGGGCGGATTCAGCGATGAAAAAAGTGATATATATTCGCTGGGTATAACAATGTATGAGATGCTCAGCGGAAGCGTTCCGTTTACCGGCGAGAGCACGGTTGCTGTTGCGCTCGCCCATATTCAGGAGGAGGCAATTCCTCTAAAACAGCTTCAGTCGGACATACCTAACAGCGTTGAGATGATAGTATCAAAGTGTATGCAGAAAAAACCTGAGATGAGGTATCTAAATGTCACAAGCCTGATTGATAATTTGAAACAGGCTGTCACAGATCCTGACGGTGATTTTGTTAAGATTAATAATCTTGTAAATGACTCTGCAACGATTCATATGTCGGATGATGAGGTTATGAAGATAAGGACCGGCAGGGCGGTGGTCGTTCCAAACCCTGACCCTAAGGAGGACATTGACTTGCCGGACATAGAAAAAGATAATGATTCCGATATAGACCCAAAGCTTGAGAAAGCGGTTGTCATAGGAAGTATCGTGGCCGGAGTTGTGCTTGCACTAATAGTTATATTTATTATTGTTAAAGTTTTCTTTTCTGGCGGAAGTTCGCCGGAAATACCTGAGGACACACCTGAACCGACTGCGACGGCAGAAGCTACTTTTGCACCTTCAGACGATAATGAGACCGGGGTTGAGCTTGACGATATCAGCGGAATGGATAAGCAGAACGCTATGTCATATCTAAACGCTCTCAATCTCGACCTTAACATTGACACCAGAGATGAAGAATCCGATGATGTTGAGGAGGGCATGGTAATATCAACTAATCCTGTAGCAGGAACAACTATTAACAGGGGAGATTCGGTTACGATTATATTAAGTTCAGGAGCTGCCAAAATAAAAGTTCCGGACGTTTCAGGGTACTCAGTATCAGATGCGGAGAAGGCTGTAAGGGAGGCCGGGTTCACACCTAAACTGTCATATGATAACAGCGATACTGTTGATATAGACAAGGTAATAAAGACTATACCTGAAAAAAATACTGAGGCTGAAAAGGAATCCGAGGTTGTAATTGTTCTTAGCAAGGGCAGGGCAACAAAATATGTAAAAGTTCCAAAATTGTCCGGATTGACTAAAAAACAGGCTAAAAAGGTGCTTGAAAAGGAAGGCTTGAAACTGGGCGCTACATCGGGCAACTATTCGGACAGCGTTGCCAAAAACCTTGTTATGGGTCAGAGCCAGCCGAACGGCTCGGAGGTTGAGACAGGTACGTCAGTAGACATAACATTGAGCCTTGGTCCTGAGGTGACGTATAAATATGTTGGCAATTTAACGATAAGTGACAATCCGTTTACCGACGAGACACAGACGGGAACAATCAAGCTAGTTTTAACGCAGGACGGACAGACAAAAGTTGTAAACGGCGGAGAGAATGTCATGAATTATTACAGTTTTCCTCTCCAGATAAGCGTTGAGGGTTGGAGTGAATCGGAAGGAGAGATTGTGATGTACGTTAACGGTGCGAGATTTAACGCATATAATATTAGCTTTTCAAAGGTTGCGCAGTAGATTATGGTTGGTAAGATTATAAAAGGAATTGCAGGCTTTTATTATGTACATGTGCCGGGCAACGGAATATATGAGTGCAGAGCGAAAGGAATTTTCCGAAACAGGAATGAAAAACCCCTTGTAGGTGACTTGGTTGAGCTGGGTATATTGGATGAAGACGCCGGACAGGGAAACATAACTGCAATCTGCGACAGGAAAAATACAGTTTTCAGGCCGCAGGTTGCCAATGTTGACCAGGCTTTGGTTGTATTTGCGGCGGCCGAGCCTGAGCCTAACCTGCATCTTTTGGACTATTTTCTTGTCAGGATGGAAATGAGCGGCATACCTGTGGTAATATGCTTCAATAAGTCCGACCTTGTGGACGATATGTCGCTCAAAAGATACAGGGACATATACTCGGAGTGCGGCTACGAATTTATCAGCGTGTGCGCGCATTCAGGCGAGGGATTGACAAATCTGATGGACATAATGAATGGAAAGACTACTGTGCTTGCCGGCCCTTCGGGCGTGGGCAAATCTTCTATTATGAATCTGCTGTATCCTGAAGCGCAGGCTGAGACGGGAGTTATAAGCAGGAAACTTGGAAGAGGAAAGCATACGACAAGACATTCCGAGATATTTTGTATTGACGGAAACAGTTATATGGTCGATACACCGGGTTTTTCATCGCTCCGCTTGCCTGATATGGGTGCTGAGAAGCTTAGACTGTATTTCCCTGAATATGCTGAGTGTGATGGAATGTGCAGGTTTCATGGATGTCTGCACAGGGATGAGCCGGGATGTGAGGTTAAGGAACGAGTACAGTCGGGTGAATTGTCAGGCGAAAGATATGAGAGTTATCTGTTAATGCTTGATGAGGTCAAATCCCAAAAAAAATGGTAGTGACGTTCCTATACGGTATAAAAGTTTAAGGAGAGGAGAGCTATGGATATAAAATATAAGATGGCGCCGTCGATACTTGCCGCAGATTTTTCATGTCTGGGAGAGGAGATTGGAAGGCTTGATAGGAATGGCGCCGAATATGTGCATATAGACGTTATGGACGGGGCGTTTGTTCCGAACATATCTATAGGTATACCGGTAATCCGTTCTCTTAGAAAGTGTACGGATTTGTTTTTTGATGTACATCTTATGGTAAATGAGCCTATAAGGTATATAGACAAATTTGCGGAGGCCGGAGCTGACGGTATAACCGTACATGTTGAGGCGTGTGCGGACCTGGGCGCTACGCTTGATAAAATAGCAGAGGCAGGTAAAAAGCCGGCGGTCAGCTTAAATCCTGATACGGATTTAGAAGCGGTAATACCTTATCTTGACAAAGTAGATATGGTTCTTTTGATGAGTGTGTATCCGGGTTACGGCGGTCAGAAACTTATATATGAGACGCTTGATAAGTCAGCGGCTTTGAGAGAGTATATAACCCAACACAATTTGGACATTGATATTGAGATGGACGGAGGAATCAAGCTTGACAATGTAAAAAAGGTTGTGGATGCGGGTGTCAATGTAATAGTTGCCGGAACAGGAGTTTTCAGAGGGGATCTTTCCGCTAATATGAATAGTTTTAGGGAGGTATTTTACACCGTGAAATAAGTGGCTTTTATCCGCGCAGGCGCGCTCAAATACCGCACCCCTTGGCGGACTAAATAAAAGCCGGGAAATACCCATAGCTTGCCGCGGGGTATTTGAATCAGAAAAAGTTAGTGTTTAGGAAATAAAAAGAGCTTTTTACTGTAGCAAATTATGTTAAACAACTATCACGCACATGTTGAGTGTAATTACGTTTGATATGAATAATAAAGGTGATGTTTTGACATTATAATACACATATTATAGTTAAAATAACGGGCAACAAAAGTGAGGATGTGTAAAAGTTATGGTAATAGATAATGTGTATATTGGCAGCAGGATTAGGGAACTACGCAAAGGAAAGAAACTTACGCAGTTTGAACTTGCTTCTAAGCTGAACATAAGTCAGCAGACATTGAGCCGCTATGAAAACGGATCAACTCAGATTTCTTATGCGGAGCTTATACATTTAGTTGAGTATTTTAAAATTCCTATAGAGTATTTTTTCGGTATGGATATTCAGGAGGTATCAGAAGACGAGATAAGGCTGGTTGCATATTATCGGAGTCTGAACAGCAATATGCAGGGCAAAGCTTTGGGTATAGTAAAGTTATTGTCAGACGATAATTAGGGTTAATCATGTTTTTTCTTCTGCAGGTTTTCATTCATTCTTTTGACATTATACTTTTCCTGTAATAAATCAGATAATCCATATTATTTAAATTAAAAAATTCCAAGATAGATTAAAAATCCTCTGACGCTGTGTTATATCCGGTACGTAAAATAGGCGGTAAACATCATTATTTATGATGTTTAATGATATAATAGCTGCGCCTGCAGGGTTAAGGCGTTTATTATCGCGAGCAACGGTCCTAAGCGTCCGGTGGACGTTTGTTTAGGACGGACCGAAACGGAGTGTAATACCGCCCCTTGGGGCGAACTTGCAGTCCACGCAATAAATTTTTTCTTATAAAGTCATATCATATTTCTAATATTTTTTGATATAAAATATCTTAAGACGTATGTCACGTCTCCATTTTACATTATAACGCAGATTGTTCCTGTAAAGCCCAAATCAAAATTGTCAGCATTATTAATCTGATACTCTCTGAACTTGAAATTCGTACAAACAAGCGGGAGTCTTCTTATAGCAATGGAAATGCTTTACTTGTGTGTTTATACAAAATAATGTTATAATAAACAAAAACTTGCGGGAGATTAATTTATGTACCATATTGCACTGTGCGATGACGAGCCATGGGAACTGGATAAGACAGAAAGCATGTTGAAATGTTTTTCTGATATGCGCGAAGGGTTGGAATTATCTATCGAGAGATTTGAGTCAGCGGATGATTTGCTGAGAATGGTAGTGGAAAATGAATATGCTCCCGACATATTATTTATGGATATTTTTATGCCGGGCAAGCTTGGAATAGATGCGGTAAAGGAACTTAGAAAGATGGGAAACAATTGTATGGCTATTTTTCTTACGACGTCGTCGGATTATGCGCTGGAGGCGTTCAGCGTAGACGCTGACCAATATCTTTTAAAACCGGTTGTGGAGAAAGAGCTGTTCAGGGTGCTTGACAGGCTTTTAGATAAAATCCAGAAGAAGAAAAAATATCTGGCTTTTCGTATAGACAACAGGCTTCACCGTGTGGCGCTGCACGACATCGTATTTTTTGAGGCGCAGAAAAAATGCCAGCATGTATATCTGGCGGACGGCGCTTCGTACATTCTTAGATTGACTATGGCAAGGATATTTGATATGCTCTCTAATTACCCCGAGTTTGTTAAGGTAGGAATTAGCTATATAGTAAATCTTGAGCATGTGGATAGCCTTGATTCACGTGAGATACATATGGACAACGGAGGAAAAATATTTCTTCCAAGAGGTTCTTATCACCCATTGATGGAGAAATATTTCAACTATTACTGTGATGAAGACTAATGCTGGCTAAGAGCAACAGTGATGTCTAAAAACTGCAGATTGTACCCTCAAAAGTGTAAATCATTCCTTCATTGTTGAAATAATGAAACAGTGTGTTATGTTAATTTCAATATCTGTTGAATAGTGTATTGTAAACTATTGCACTAGGTTTGTCTATTGAAATTGAAGGAGTAAAAGAATGTTAGGAGGTTCACTTTGGATTTCGGTACTGCGAAATGGTATTGGGGCATTGACCATAATGGCTGTTTATCTTTTAATTGACCGCCCTAGGTTTTCTATTAGGCTGACAATTTGGATTTATTCTGTGTTTTTGCTTGCAGCTGTGACGGTATTTAGCTTTTGGTATTTGTGCAGCAGTGATACATATGTAAGGTTTTCGCCTTTGGTCTGTATTCCGGTGGTAGGTGTTTTTTGCATGAAGATGAGCAGTGACACGTTATATTTATCAATGTATAGGTTCACTCTCAGTTTTTATATTTTGTCCGTAGTTGTATTTTGTGGAATAAATACGTCTAGGATATGGTTTGGCTACAGTATATGGGCAGATATAATAGTCCGTGTAGTGATGGTGGCGGTTATAGTATACTTCATAGCGTCAAAGGTTCGCAAAAGCTTTCTCAGCGGGATAGATTACCTGCGGGAGGAGATGGATTGTTTCAGCGCAGTAACGGTAATTTTATCTATACTTATTGCTGCTCTTGTCGCAGTTTGGCCGGGAGAGCGCCGATTGTCTATGTTTCATGTCGTGCGTACGGTTATCCTTTTTTTCATGGCCGGGATGATTCAATATATGGTTTTTCAAATATATCTGCATCAGGGGAAAGAACGCCGTTATCAGAAAGAAAACGAACTGCTTGCAATAAATGAGCAGCTTATGCTCAGGCAGCTTGAGATACTGCGTGAATCGGAGCGCAAAGCAGTAAGAATACGCCATGATGTGAGGCATCACTGCCTCCTGATGGAGGAATATATTAAAAAGAGGGAGATTGATAAGCTTTTTAACTATGTGCAACAATACCGTGAAGATATTGAGAGCAGGAGTTCACCGAGAATATGCGGAAATGATACAATTAATAGTATTTTATCTTTATATGAGAGGCTTGCTCGGGAAAAAAATATTAAAGTTACGATGAACATTAGGGTTTCAGGTGAAATAACTGTCAGAGACATTGATTTGACAGCTGTATTGGCGAATATATTTGAAAATGCCATTCATGGTTGTGAGGAGTCGGGAGAAGCTGAACAGTCAATCCATATATCCGTAACAAGAAAAGGTAAAAAAATTGTTGTTCAGTGCAGAAATACATGTGCGCGGCATTTGGAGTCAGAGGTCTGTCTTCCAAAGTCTGATAAGTGCTGCGGAATCGGAATGTCAAGTATTTTAACAGTGGTGTCATATTATAATGGAGAGTCGGAATTTTTTATGGAAGACGGAATGTTTGTGGCGAGGGTTCTGTTAAATATTCCTGAATCCCGCTAAAGAAACGGTGATTTAATCAGCGTTTCCATAAAAATAGAAACGGGGAGAAGATTATGAGTAGAACTATTAAAGGTAAATTGACAGTCTGCGTTATTTTAATTGTAGTGGTTAGCATTATACTTACGACAGTCGGAATAGTAATAGTTGCCGGAGGGAAGCTTATACGAAATCAGACGGAGGCGCTTCAGCTTAATGCAGACAAATATGCTGAGGAAATCAACACATGGATTGAAAATGAGAAGATGCTTGCCGAGGGTGCGGCAAACAGTATTGAAGCTTCCGGAAATACGGAGGCGGCGGCTGTACAGCTCGTTATGGACACATACTCGGAAGGCAGGGAGGAACTTTTGAACTTGTACTGCGGGACTAAGGACAGTTTATTTTTCCAGTCAAACAGGGATGCGGAAATACCTGAGGGATATGACCCGGTACAACGCGGATGGTATAAGCAGGCGGCTGAAATGAAAGCAACGATTGTGACTGACCCATACTGGGATGTGATAACCAACCAGATGTGTACGACTATCGCTTCTCCGATTTACATAGACGGAGAGCTTGAGGCTGTTGTTGGACTGGATGTGACGCTGTCGACAGTTACGGAGCTGACAGGAAACATAAATTATGAAGACGGTGTATATGGATTCCTTGCAGACAGCAGCGGACAATATATAACGCATAAAAATAAAGAATATGAGCCTTCTGAGGACGCTGCCGTAATTGTCACCGATATAATGCCTGGTCTGCAAGAGTTGATGGACGGCGAGACAGTAACGGTAATAAAGCTTAAGGATTATGACGGAGTTAATAGTTATTTTGCCGCCTCGGAGATTGAGGGAAGCGCCTGGAAGCTTGGCGTTGTGGTTCCGGTCTCAAATGTACTTAATTCGCTTACGACAATGGTAGTCGTAGCCATCTTAATTGCCGCCATCATAATTGTTCTTGTTGCAGTGTTTATGGCGGGAATGATTGGCAGGATGCTTGCGCCCGTGCAGATGCTTAAACAGTTTGCATCAGGTGATTTTTCGGAGAACACAGTATGTGAGAAATCTATACCAAGAGAATATAAAAATGAGACTGAGCAGATTAAAAAGGCTACATCAGAAGTAAAACAGCAAATCAGGAGTATAATACTTAATACGAAGGACGAGGCGAAGAGCATCGGTACGATTGCCGATGGAACTTCTGCGGAGATGGCTGTGCTTACACAGGGAATATCAGATATATTAACATCAGTCGTCAAGGTTATGAACCAGACTGCAGAGGCCAGGGAGCTTGCAGAGAATATAAAAACAACCGGTCAGGAGCTTGGCATCCTGGTGGATAGTGTTGCAAATAAGGCTGGGGAAGCCGCAAGGCAGTCAGGCGACATAATGGAGCGAGCCGGAATGCAGCATGATAACTCGGAAAAGTCAGGCAGAGAAGCGGTTTCACTTTACCGTGAGACTAAGAAAGAGCTGGAGACTGCAATAGAGGACAGCCAGCGGGTACATGATATAGATTCGCTGACCGAAGAGATATTGTCAATCAGCTCGCAGACAAATCTTTTGGCGCTGAACGCTTCAATTGAAGCCGCCAGAGCTGGAGAGGCAGGACAGGGATTTGCCGTAGTTGCAAATGAGATTCGTGAGCTTGCGGACCACTCGAAAGAGGCTGTAGATAAGATTAGGCAGGTGACGGAAGGCGTTGTTCAGAATGTGACTATACTGTCAGAAAGCTCAGGAAAACTGTTAGAGTTTATGAATGAGAAAGTGATGATGGATTACAGAGGTATGACCGAGCTTGCGGGAATGTACAGACAGGATGCTGTATTTTACAGCGGTATTTCGAATGATTTGGGCTCGGCATCAAGGCAGATGAGCGAGAGTATGGAGGGAATAAATGAGGCGATATCCTCAATAACGGCACTTGTTGGTGAAATTGCGGAATACATTCAGGGAATGGAGAGTACGGCGCACAGTTCAAATGAAAATTCAAACGCCGTACTTGCAAAGATGGAAGAACTTTCACGGTTAAGCGAGAAGCTGAATCAGACAGTCGCATCGTTTAAGGTGTGATTTAAAACTGTATATTTTAAGTATGAGATATGTGTTAATATATTTATTATTATACTAATAGCTTTAATAAAATTAAAACGCTTAACTATAGATTTATCCTATAATGAATTATCCTCTATATATATTAGACAAAAAAATTATGCCATGCTAGAATGAGTTAAATTAGAATAACTGATTTGGAGGATAAAGCTATGATAGATATATATAATTCTAACAACTGGGCGTTTGAGACCAGGCAGCTTCATGTAGGACAGGAGCAGCCTGATTTGGAAACCGATGCAAGGGCTGTGCCTATTTATGCCTCTTCGTCATATGTATTTCACGATACCAAACATGCCGCCGACAGATTTGATTTAAAGGATGCCGGAAATATCTACGGAAGGCTTACAAATCCCACGCAGGATATTTTTGAGCGCCGCATAGCATCCTTGGAGGGAGGCGTTGCGGCTTTGGCGGTGGCATCGGGTGCCGCCGCTATTTCTTATACGTTACAGGCATTGGCAAAGTCAGGGGAACATATTGTGTCCTCAAAAACAATTTATGGGGGGACTTATAATTTTTTGAGACATACGTTTCCGTTGACTAATGGGGTCACAACTACTTTTGTCGAGCCTGGGGATGCGGATTCCTTTGAGTCTGCAATTGGAGAAAATACTAAAGCAATCTTTGTTGAAACCCTTGGAAATCCCAATTCTAATCTGGTTGATTTGGAAAAGATTGCAGAGATTGCACATAAGCATAATATTCCGCTGGTAGTGGACTCTACGTTCGCAACTCCTTACTTAATCCGTCCTATTGAATATGGTGCGGATATTGTAATTCACTCCGCAACAAAATTTATCGGAGGACATGGTACTGCGTTAGGGGGAGTTATAATTGACAGCGGCAATTTTGACTGGAAAGGGATTGGAAAATATCCTTGGATATCTGAAGCTAATCCAAGCTATCACGGAGTATCTTTTTCGGACACTGCCAAAGCGGCGGCGTTCGTAACTTATATACGGGCTGTAATACTGCGGGATACAGGGGCAACGCTCTCTCCGTTTCACGCCTTTATTTTTCTTCAGGGTCTTGAGACTTTGTCGCTTCGCGTAGAGCGCCATGTTAACAATGCGCTGAAGATTGTCGGGTATCTTAAAAATCATCCCAAGGTTGAGGCGGTGCACCATCCGTCGCTGGAGACTGAGCCTAGTTACGCCCTCTACAAAAAATACCTTCCTGACGGGGGAGGTTCAATATTTACATTTGAAATTAAAGGAGATTCTGAGACTGCCCGTACATTTATTGATAATCTTGCAATTTTCTCGCTTGTTGCCAATGTTGCTGATGTAAAGTCGCTTGTAATCCATCCGGCTACGACTACACATAGCCAGTGCACGGAGGAAGAATTGTTGGAACAGGGCATTAAGGGGAATACGATACGCCTGTCAGTCGGCATTGAGAAAGCGGAGGATTTGATTGCCGCGCTGGACGCTGCGTTTGGCAAGGTGGAGACAGCATGAATCAAAAAAAGAAGCTAAGGCATGCCCGCAGCATGCCGCGTGGTGTTTGACTTTTTTTGGCTTGGATATAATAATATATTAATTATTTCGGAGGTATATTTAATGGGTGATATAAAAGAAAGCGCAATAGAGTTAATAGGCGGAACACCGCTTTTGAAGCTTAACAGATATATGTACAGGTCCGGTATTAGCAAGGCCGTAATCCTTGCAAAGCTTGAATATCTGAATCCTGCGGGTTCTGTAAAGGACAGGATTGCGCTTGCCATGATTGAGGATGCTGAAAGGAAAGGAATACTAAAGGCCGGGGCCACAATAATTGAGCCTACAAGCGGCAACACCGGAATCGGGATTGCGGCTGTCGCAGCTTCAAAGGGCTACAAAGCCATTTTTACGCTGCCCGATACGATGAGCGTTGAGAGGCGTAACCTCTTAAAAGCTTACGGCGCCAAACTGGAGCTTACAGAGGGAGCAAAGGGGATGAAAGGCGCTATAGAAAGGGCTGAGGAATTGAAGCAGTCAATTCCTCGTGCTGTAATTCTTGGACAGTTTGTCAATCCGGCCAATCCTGAGGCCCATAGGGCGGCAACCGGCCCGGAGATATGGGAACAGACTGACGGAAAAATTGATATTTTTGTTGCAGGTGTCGGAACAGGCGGAACTGTAACAGGTGTGGGAGAGTTCCTAAAATCAAAAAATCCAGATATTAAAATAGTGGCGGTTGAGCCTGCGGACAGCCCTGTGTTGTCAAATGGAACTGCGGGAGCACACAAGATTCAGGGAATTGGAGCAGGATTTGTGCCTGACGTGTTAAATACCGAAATATATGATGAAATAATTGCTGTTGAGAATGAAGACGCATTCGAGGAGGGGAAGACGTTTGCCTCATGCGAGGGAATCCTTGTCGGAATTTCATCGGGAGCCGCGTTAAAGGCTTCTGATATTTTGGCTAAACGTCCTGAGAATCAGGGCAAAACTATTGTTGCACTGCTCCCCGATTCCGGGGATAGGTATCTGTCGACGCCGCTGTTTAACAATAATTAGAGATTGGCAGGCTAGGAGGCGTTAAAATATATACATTACAGCAGTTTATGGAAAAAATAAGTTGGACCGGAGGGAATTTTTATGGTTGAAAATACTACGCAAAAAAACTTTCAGGGCTTTTTGCCGCCTGATAATAAATTGAGTGAACGGTTTATTTTTAGAAATATAAGGCAGGAAGAGGCGGAGCAGGCAGCGTCGATTGAGGAGATATGTTTCCCGCCTAATGAGGCGTGTTCAAGGGAAATGATGTTTGAGCGTATTGAGAAAGCGCCGGAATTTTTCCTTGTAGCTGAGGATATGGAAACCGGAAAAATTGCGGGATTCCTTAGCGGTCTTGCCACTGACGAAGATTTGTTTAGGGATGAATTTTTTAAGGATGCAAAAACGCACAATCCGGACGGAAGAAATATTATGCTGTTAGGGCTTGACGTTTTGCCTGAGTACCGCGGCAGGGGTCTTGCCAAAGAGCTGATGCGGCGTTATCTTGTGAGGGAACATGAGAATAACAGAAATAATGTGATTTTGACTTGTCTTGACTCGAAGGTGAAGATGTATGAAAAAATGGGGTTTATGGATGAAGGTATATCTAATTCCACATGGGGCGGAGAGCAGTGGCATGAGATGAGGTATGTGCTTGACATCATTGCCGGAGACAAATAAAGTGACTTTTATTCAGCAATTCCTCCTCCGCCTGTAAGAACCTGGGTATATCGGTCAGAGTAGTCAATTACATATGTTGCTCTATACTTTCCACATGCAAACTTTACAAGTTCAGTAAATATCCAGTCATTCTGTTGGAAACCGACAATTAAGCTGAAATCAGAAAATTTCTGTTTTTTATATATACAATATTATAGTGAGCCGAGTTTCAGCGAACCGTTCTTTACATCCTGTATGCCTGGTCAATGAGGAAACCTGCTTCATTGGCATATCCGAATAAAGCGTCAAGATGGTCCGGACTACATGGGAACATGACATAGCTGTCGCTGTCAATGTCAATGGCAGCAACACACATGCCCTGCGGATTCCATTTTTGGTCTATGATTTCGCACCAGTCAGTAATCTCGTCCCTTTCGTCGAACCAGCATTGTTCAAGGGGAAGACTATGTCTTTTGACACCATTTAAATCACCTAAACAGGCGAGAACATCGTCCAATTCCTCAGCATAGTCACACTCACAGATATAGCCGTTTCGAAGCAGGCTGTCCACCATACCAATCCACTGGATTATTTCGTTTTTACATTCGTAATTAATGCCGCGGTTTTCATAATCCTCCTTGTGGCTGTTAAAATAGTCTGAGGTGTTAACTATACATTCGCATACATCAGACAGGACGTTTTCATCTTCGCCTGAAAGTTTCGAAGCGATTTTGTAAATAGGGTTGTCATATGGTTTTTCCATTGAGAGACCTCCTAATTTTATAGTATTTAAGCATTTTTATTTCTGCGGGCAGCGGTCTTTAGCATTCTTTGGATGATTGTTAAGTTCATATTTCAAGGACTTTGTTTGTTGGTGTGACGATTAATACATCGTTTTTTAGAATAGCATGCTGCTGTTATTTTAAGCAAGACAGGCAGGAATGTTTATGAGCGTAATTATATGAATAAATATGTGAATAAATATATCTTTCACAATATATTTGAATATAAAATGTGTTATAATTAGCATGTAAACTTATGTTTTCTATATGATATGGAATATAATTACCGGAAGATATAAATGAGCATTGTGCTTATAGAATGTACAATGAAATTATTGGCTGATGGACTTAAAGTAAACTATTTTGTAGAATTGAAAATAGTAAGATAGACGTAAATATTACTTATTTTAGTATTGATACAAACGATAATGTAATTGAGCGTTATATATGTTTTAAGTTGATACGACCCATCGCATGGAGGTTTGTATGAAAAAAAGAATTATAAACTACCGCCTAAGAATCGACGCGCTTCTAAAGCATCCGTCAGAAAGTACGGACTGGGATGCGGTTCTGCGTGAACACCTGACTCAAATTTTATTTTTTCAGCACGAGCGGTTGATACATCTGATTGTGACAGTAACATTTGCACTTATGACAATGATTGGAGTTTCAGTCTGCTGTATTGTGAAATATTTGCCGATACTTGCAATTGTTTTGCTGTTTTTGATACTGCTTGTACCATATATAGGCCACTATTATACACTGGAAAATGAGGTTCAGAAAATGTATGGGCAGTATGACCTGATTTTGCAGAATATTCAAAAATAGTTAGTTTGGTAAAAGTAAAAAACCAATTTATTCCAACCTTTTGTTTTATAAAAAATTTGCCAAAATATTTAGACTGTAATCTTATAAATTCCCTTGCTATAATTAAAGAAAATATATTATTAGGGAGGTTTTACTATGGAAAGAAAATAATGGATACTTAAAAAACTGTTTGCACTATCACTTGTCTTTGTAATGTGTCTGACAATGTTTCCGTATTATCCTGCGGTCGGTGCGGAGGGAACGGAACAAACGGAAGAAACATGCCAGTGGAAGACGGAAACAACGATGCCGCTGCGGTTATATGGAAATCCGGGAGTGAGGAGATAGCCACGGTGGACGAAACCGGGGTTGTGACCGGAAAGAAGAAAGGTCTGGTAGCCATAACGGCAGAGTTGGAAGGCAAGACATACGAACTTTATGTCCGCGTGTCAGAAGCGAAAACAGAGTAACATTGTTATAATTAATGAAAGAATGACAGCAGACCCTAAAAATCATTTTAGGTATAACAGAGCTACTCAATTCCACAGTTTACTTTTGAACCCTTTTATGGTACACTTTAGCATGAAATTATGAAATTGAACGGGAAATATTCAGTTAAAATACATAGAAAGGCAGAAACACATGAAAACAAGTAGTTTCTGGAAGGTAAAAATGTAATGAAGCTCGGCATAGTCGGTTTACCTAACGTAGGCAAAAGCACACTCTTTAATTCGCTCACCAAGGCGGGGGCCGAATCGGCTAACTACCCTTTTTGTACGATAGACCCCAACATCGGCGTTGTGCCAGTGCCGGACGAGAGACTTGACGTTCTTGCGAAAATGCATAACTCTGCAAAAGTTGTTCCGGCTGTTATTGAATTTGTAGATATAGCGGGACTTGTAAAAGGCGCTTCAAAGGGAGAGGGACTCGGCAACCAGTTCTTGTCAAATATACGTGAGGTTGACGCGATTGTACATGTTGTTAGGTGCTTTGAGGATGCAAACATAGTGCACGTTGACGGAGAAATAAACCCTCTGCGTGATATAGAAACAATAAATCTTGAACTTATATTTTCGGATATTGAGGTTCTTGACAGGAGAATTGCAAAGACCTCAAGGGGGGCAAAAAATGATAAAAAACTTGCAAAGGAATATGACTTCCAAAATAAGCTGAAAGAGCTTCTTGAAGACGGAAAGATGGCAAAAAATTACGAGGCTGATGACGAGGATGAGGAAATGTGGCTTGCGGAATACAATCTTCTCACTTCCAAGCCTGTAATATATGCTGCAAATGTATCTGAGGACGAGCTTGCGGATGATGCGGCGGGCAATGATGGAGTTGCTAAAGTAAGGGAGCTTGCGAAAGCGGAAGGCTCTGAAGTATTTGTAATATGCGCGCAGATTGAGCAGGAGATTGCGGAGCTTGACGACGAGGAGAAGAAAATGTTTCTTGAGGACCTTGGGCTTCAGGAATCAGGGCTTGAAAAGCTCATAAAGGCAAGCTATTCGCTTTTGGGGCTGATAAGCTATATTACTTCCGGAGAGCCGGAAACAAGGGCATGGACTATAAATAGGGGAACTAAGGCGCCGCAGGCAGCCGGTAAGATACATACCGACTTTGAAAGAGGATTTATCAGGGCGGAGGTAGTAGCATACGACGCGCTAGTAGAACTTGGAAGCCTGCTTGCGGCCAAAGAAAAAGGACAGGTCCGCTCGGAGGGAAAGGAATATGTAGTACAGGACGGTGACGTCATTCTTTTCAGATTCAATGTATAGTGAAAAATTAAAAAAAGATTTAATTACATTGTTAAGCCCGATATATATTATATAGTTATTATATAGGATAAAAGACGGTCAGCCGACCTAATTCGCACTGAGCGAAAATATTTGAATATTCGTTCCAAATAGTCATTCGTGAATGACTGCCGGGGGCTGCACTCTTTAGGTGATTTTTTGACAAGTCATATGTACGCCCGAAGCGTTTGTTTGCGGGAATAAGAAAGGGGGATAAACAATGAACACAAAGATAATGGAGGGCCTTGTCGGGGCAAATACAAATATAAACATAGTTAATACACCTATGAGGATTTACAGGGATGCAGAGCGAAGAGGCGATACCGCGACAATGGAAAGGTCGATGGGATACGCCTGTGAATTTGCAGGTAAGGCAGATGAATACAAATCTAAAGCTGATGATGGTATGAAAGAAGAGGCAAATGAATTAAGGGAAAAAGAACAGGCCAGACTTGAGAGATTGCTTGAAAAGCGTAAGGAAGAACGCGAAAAGCTTGGACAGGAGATTGAAGATAAGGAAACAGACAAGACGGAGGTTAACAGGGAAGAAGAACTGACAATTGAGTATAATATAGATACAGATAATGGTAATTTTTCTGTCAGAAAACCGTACTTTGTAAACGAGCCTGTTACATATACAAAGTCGGGAGAAGTGAATAGGACTGTGCAAACTCCGGGACTCTCGGTTTTCATATAGTAAAATAATAAATAAATCATAAACTAAGATTATAAGGCACATAGCTTTTCGATATGTGCCTTTATATAATTTTCACTTGATTAATTCCCTGAAATGTTCTAAAATAAATTGAAAAGTGGTAGTGAGTGGTGGAAAGTGTCATGAAAGATTGAGAAGTGGTTAATATGGCGAATATGTTCACAGGAGAATATACACATTCGCTTGATGCGAAAGGTAGGGTAATAATGCCTGTAAGGTTCAGAGAAGAGCTGGGGGAATCCTTTATGCTAACGATGGGCTTTGATGGGTGTATTTGTGTTTATTCAAATGATGAGTGGCTCAAATTTGCCGAGAAACTTCGAGAACTTCCTGAACTGCGCCGGGAAACAAGACAGACTATAAGGCATTTTGTTGCGAGGGCCGCAAGATGCGAGGTGGACAAGCAGGGAAGAATACTTATACCACAAAAGCTGCGTGAATACGCAGGGCTCACTAAAGATATTGTCTTTGTCGGAGTATTGTCAAAGATAGAAGTGTGGAGTAAGGAAAGATGGGAAGATGGCAATAACTGTGATATGGAAGACATAGCTGAGAGGTTGTCAGAGTTTGGAATTGAGTTTTAAATTGTTCCTGAAAGGAGAAGGTATTGGCGGAAGAAAAGATTGAATTCAGGCACAAGTCAGTGCTTCTCGGGGAATGTATTGATAATCTGAATATCAATCCCGACGGAATATATGTAGACGGGACAATGGGAGGCGCAGGCCACTCATTCCATATTGCAGAAAGACTGTCAGACAAAGGACGGTTAATAGCCATAGATCAGGATAAGGATGCTATAGAGGCCGGAAAGGCACGGCTTTCAAAATACGGTGACAAGATAACCGTCGTCAGAAGCAACTATTCCTTTATGAAAGAGATAGTTTGTGGAATGGACATTGGCGGGGTAGACGGTATACTTCTAGACCTTGGAGTCTCATCATATCAGCTTGACAATCCCGGCAGGGGATTTACTTACCGTGAGGACGACGCGCCTCTTGATATGAGGATGGATGACAGAATGGCTGTGACTGCCAAGGATATAGTAAATGATTATACGGAAAGTGAGCTTAGAAAAGTAATAAAGAATTACGGTGAGGACAAGTTTGCCTCACAGATAGCTAGAGCAATCGTAAAAAGGAGGGAAAGATACACAATAGAAACCGCAGGAGAGCTTGTAGATATTATCAAGAGCGTTTATCCTGCAAAGGAGCTAAGGAAAGCAGGACATCCTGCAAAAAAAACATTTCAGGCAATCAGAATTGAGTTGAATGATGAGCTGAAGGTTCTTGAGGAGAATCTTAGGGATATGATAGATATCCTTAATGATAAAGGAAGAATATGTGTTATAACATTTCATTCTTTAGAAG
Organism: uncultured Clostridia bacterium; assembly: GCA_948472945.1. Lineage (GTDB taxonomy): Bacteria > Bacillota > Clostridia > Lachnospirales > Lachnospiraceae > V9D3004. The sequence goes on along the minus strand of CAOKVX010000002.1, from coordinate 23,565 downwards.
ACAGAATTGTGAAAAATATATTCAGGGAGTGTGAAAATCCTTGTGTATGTCCATCAGATTTCCCGGTTTGTGTTTGCGGAAGAATTTCTAAAGGTAAAGTGATAAGTAAAAAACCCATATTGCCAAATGATGAAGAATTGGAATACAACAGCAGGGCGCAGAGTGCAAAACTCAGGGTATTTGAAAGAATATTATGAATGACCGGGAGGTATCAGAATGGCGGACAACATTAGAAAGTTTTCACAATACACGGATGGAAGCGCCGCAAGGGTGCTTGAAATACCTGACAGGTACGAAGATTATCCGGGCAGGGAGAAACGCCGTACTCCGGATGCCGGGAGAAATACAAGGAAAAGACATAAATATTCTAAAAGAAAAAAAGTAAGCCTATTGTCGGTGATGATAACAATGGCTTCAATCGGAATAATCTTATATATGTGCATAAGTTACATCATGCTGTATTCAGATATAATTATGACTGAAAAAGAAATAGCTACACTCGAATCACAGATTTCAGATTTAAAAGCAAAAAATACAGAGGCGTACGACAGCATTAATTCCTCGGTCGATTTGCGCGAGGTATACAAGATAGCGACAAAGAAGCTTGGAATGGTACATGCTGATTCAAACAAAGTGTTTTCGTATGACAACAAGAGAAGTGACAGAATAATACAGTATTCGGATATACCCGCAAATTGAGGTGTTGACGGACATAGTCAAAGAGTAAGAGGGACTGATTGCTTTGAGAAATAAAAAAGTAAAAAAAAGATTTGGCATAAGTATGAAAAATACGCTTGCGGTAATTATGTTTGCATTATCTGCCAGTATGATTGCGATGCTTGTACGGGTTTACTACGTAAGCGAAGTCAAGGGAGAAACGTACGCACGCCGCGTGCTCTCGCAGCAGAGTTATGTGAGTAATCCGATTTTGTACAGAAGGGGAGACATTACGGACAGGAACGGTACATCTTTGGCGGTAAATGTCAAGGTGTATAATCTGGCTGTGTCTCCGAAAACAATATTGAATGACGCAGACAATAAGGAATTTACGATACAGACGATAGCGGATACATTTCAGATTGACAGGGCGCAGATTGAGACGGAAATAGCGGCGCATCCCGAGTCACAGTATCTGATATTAAAGAAAGATATGTTCGAGGACGAAATTGCCCCGTTTAAGGAGATAGAGAAACAGGCAAAGGAGAACTTTAGAAAAAAGAAAAAAGGTGAGAAAGTGCCGGTTATCTCGGGTACATGGTTTGAGGAAAAATATAAGCGCAGATATCCCCTCGGCGCAACAGCGTGCGATGTGATAGGCTTTGTATCGGGAGAACATGGAACTACGGGAATAGAGTCATACTATGACAGTGAACTTACAGGAAGCTACGGGCGCGAATACGGATATTACAACTCAGAACTTGAGCTACAGAGAACTGTTAAGCCGGCAATAGACGGAAATACAATCATTTCCAGTATAGATTCAAATGTACAGGCTATAGTTGAAAAAAAGATAAAAAAGCTTGGAAAAAGTATGGGTGCGGAAAATATAGCAGTCATAATGATGGACCCTAATAACGGTGAGATTATTGCGATGGCGTCCGACAAGTCGTTTGACCTCAACAATCCGGACAGCCTCGAAGGCTACTATACAAAGGAAGAACTGGCTGCGATTGGGGATTCCGAGAAAGATGCAAAGAGAAATGAGCTGTGGAAGAATTTTTGTGTAAACAATATGTATGAACCTGGCTCGACATTTAAGACGTTTACTGTTGCCGCAGCCCTCGATGAGAAAGCTGCAGCCACGAACACCACGTATGTGTGTGAGGGAGAGATGCAGGTAAGCGACAGGACTATAGGTTGTGCGAACAGGATTCAACACGGAACTGTAACTCCCAGAGAGGCGCTTATGCAGTCATGCAACTGTGCGCTTATGCGCATGGCATTTTCGCTCGGAGGAGATTCATTTTATAAATATGTAAATCAGATATACGGATTTGGCATAAAGACCGGGATTGATCTTACAGGTGAGGAGAGGGGAATTACCCACAATAAGGACAAGATTGGAATAGTTGAGCTTGCGACGAGTTGTTTCGGACAGACGCAGAGTGTCACGATGATACAGATGGCGTCGGCGTTCTGTTCGCTCATTAACGGGGGTTATTACTATGAGCCGCATGTAGTAAGGGAGATAAAGACTTCCGGAGGCTCTCTCGTATATAAAAACCACGGCAATATGGTAAGGCAGACCGTGACTACACAGACAAGCAATTATATAAAAAACTGGCTTTGGGATACTGTCAAAGAAGGAACAGCGAAGCCGGCGGCGGTTGAAGGATATGATATAGGCGGCAAAACCGGTACGGGAGAGACAAGAAACCATGACAGCGGCGGGGAGACATCTGAGAAAGACTACATAGTTTCGTTTATGGGTTTTGCGCCTGTAGATGAGCCTCAGGTCGTAATATACGTTCTAATTGACAGGCCTCAGGTTGAAGATCAGGCCCATTCTACATATGCTACTGAATTTGCGCATGATATAATGAAAGAAACATTTCCGTTTTTGGGAATATACAACAACAATCCGAACAGCGGTGAAGCTCCGGATGACAGTGGTTCTGACGACGCCGATGATAATAACGGATCGGACGGAAACGGTTCAGACGGCAAACCTAATGATGACGGTTCCGGAGACGGGTCCGACGGTTAGTAAAACTTCTGCAGATATCCGCCCGTATTCACAATCTGGATTGCTCTATTATTATTATTATTAGTTTGGATTTTCACGTCAAATGTCAGAATGAACGCTAAGATAGCCTGCCGATTCGTTCTGCTTCTTGTCAGACTTTAACGGACTTTAATAGTACATGAATAGGACTTGTTGCAGTTTAATACAATTTAATGATAAGAATATAAGGGGATTATATGTCTGTCATTAATTTATCTAAAGAAGGCAGGATAAAAACATTTCAGAAACGCGGGATGGCTTTTGTCGTTATTATGTTTATAACGCTTGCCGTCGTACTCATATGCAGACTGTCATATCTTATGATATGCAAGGCGGACTACTATGGTGAGATAGCAAGGGAGCTTCACGAGAGGGAAAGGGCGGTCAAGGCAAAGCGGGGCGTGCTGTACGACAGAAACGGCACTGTAATTGCAGGAAATGTATCCGTCTCAACAATTTCGGTAATACACAGCCAAATAAAGGAGCCCGAGAGGGTAATCGAGGTGCTTTCAAAGGAGCTTGGGCTTGATGCAGAGTATGTGAGGAAACGCGTTGAGAAAATATCTTCGAGGGAGAAAGTTAAATCAAATGTTCCAAAAGAAACTTCAGATATAATAAGAGAGTACAATCTAGCAGGCGTGATGGTAGACGAGGACTATAAAAGATATTATCCGTATTCCACGCTTGCATCACATGTAATTGGATTTACCGGGGCTGACAATCAGGGTATTATAGGGCTTGAGGTGACATACGACAAATATCTTCAGGGACAGGATGGAGCCATACTCACACTGACAAATGCAAGAGGCATTGAGATAGAGAATGCAGCGGAAAACAGAAAGGAGCCCGTAAATGGAAAGGGACTTCTTCTTTCGCTTGACATAAACATACAGCAGTATGCGGAACAGGCGGCCAAAAAGGTGCTTGAGCAGAAACAGGCAAAGGCGGCCAGTATAATAGTAATGAATCCCCAGAACGGGGAAATATACGCGATGGTGACTACGCCCGAGTTTGACCTTAACAACCCGTTTTCGGCGCCTGAGACGGACAGCGACGGTACGCAAAATGGTGACTATGAAAATAAAAGCGGCAAAAAACTTAGCTCTGACGAGCTCAATGCAATGTGGCGCAATCCTTGTATCAGCAATACATATGAGCCCGGCTCCACATTTAAAATAATAACCGCCGCCGCTGCTCTTGAGGAAAATGTAGTTAAGCTTGACGATACGTTTTCATGTCCCGGATTTATCACAGTTGAGGACAGAAAAATTAGGTGCCATAAGGCGGGAGGACATGGGGCAGAAACATTTAAGCAAGGTATAATGAATTCCTGCAATCCTGTATTTATCACGATTGGCTCCAGGCTGGGAGTAGATAATTTTTATAAATATTTAAACAGGTTTAAAGTACTAAACAAGACGGGAGTTGACCTTCCCGGGGAGGCAGGTACTATAATTCATAAGCAGAAAAATGTTGGGGCGGTTGAGCTTGCGACGGTTTCGTTTGGGCAGTCATTCCAGATTACCCCGCTTCGGCTTATGGCTACGGCATCGTCAATTGTAAACGGCGGACACACTGTAATTCCACATTTTGGAGTGGGAATAGTTGACGATGAGACCGACAGGATAGAAAAGATACAGTATGAGAGTGAAAGCGGAGTTGTGAGCGAAGAGGTTTCACAGACGATGAGGAGTCTCCTTGAAGCGGTAGTGTCCGAGGGAACCGGTAAAAAAGCGTATGTGGAAGGTTTCCATATAGGAGGAAAGACAGGGACCTCCGAGAAGCTGCCGAGAAGAAACGGTAAATACATCGCATCTTGCCTTGGGTTTGCACCTGCGGAAAATCCGACTGTGATGGCTCTGGTTTTGGTTGACGAACCTCAGGGAATATACTATGGTGGAACAATAGCGGCTCCGGTTATAGGGGAACTGTTTGAAAATATACTGCCTTATCTTGGTATAGAAAAGGATAGCGCGGTAAGCTTGGAGGAGTAGATTATGTCAGATGTGGATATGGGTAAAATAGTACTGGTCGCAGGAGTAGGAAAAAGCGGAATTGCGGCTGCAAAGCTTCTGCTTAGCAAAGGCAGCTCGGTAGTTTTGTACGACGACAAAAAGACGCTTGAAGATGGCGTTTACAGGGAAATGTTTGGAGACGGCGCTGATGTTTCAATGTGTACGGGTTCAGTTCCGGAGAAGATATTATCACAAATAAAATATTGTGTAATAAGCCCGGGCATACCGCTTGACGCGCCATCCGTCTGCGCTTTCAGAGAGAGAGGTATATCCATCATCGGCGAGGTTGAACTTGCATATATGTATGAGAAGGGCGACGTTGTCGCTATAACGGGAACCAACGGAAAGACTACTACAACGGCGCTTATGGGCGACATAATGAAAATGACCGACCGAAATATCTTCGTAGCGGGCAATATCGGACTTCCGTATACGGAAACCGTCGGAGGAACAGATAAAAAGTCGTGTTCAGTACTTGAGGTCAGCAGTTTCCAGCTTGAAACCATATCTTCATTCAGGCCGGCGGTGAGCGCGGTACTAAACATAACGCCCGACCATTTAAACAGACACCACACGATGGATAATTATATAAAGGCAAAGCTGGACATTGCAAAAAATCAGACAAAGGATGATGTGATAGTCCTAAACTACGAGGATGAGGTTCTTAGGAAAAAGTCTGAAAAAATAAATGCGCGAGTGCTGTTTTTCAGCAGCAGGCACACGTTGGATGAAGGAGTATATCTTGAGAACGGAAAAAATATAATTGTTAAGCTTGACGGAGGCCGCAGGCGTTTGTGCAGCGTTGACGAGCTGAATGTGCTCGGAATCCACAGCTATGAAAATGTTATGGCGGCTGTTGCAATGGCCCGCTCTATGAATGTTTCATATGAAGATATATATGACGCTGTTACAAAGTTCCAGAGCGTCGAGCACAGAATAGAATATGTGTGCGAAAAAAACGGAGTAAAATATTACAATGATTCCAAGGCTACAAACACCGATGCCGCGATAAAAGGAATAACGTCAATGGTCCGACCGACATACCTGATTGGAGGGGGATATGACAAACAGGCTGATTTTACCGAGTGGATTCAATCATTTGGCGGCACGGTAAAAAAACTTGTCTTAATTGGGGAGACGGCCGGACAGATTGCAGGGACTTGCGACAGCCTTGGATTTAATAATTATATAAATATGAACGGGCTCAAAGAAGCGGTCGACTACTGTGCGGAAAATGCGGAAAGCGGAGATGCGGTGCTTCTCTCTCCTGCATGTGCCAGCTGGGATATGTTTGTAAGCTATGAGGAGCGCGGAAAATTATTTAAAAAGTATGTTAATCAATTTTAAGTTTTTATGTGCGGAGTTTGAGAATATTAGTTAAAACCGGTAAAAGGGGGAGCTTATAGTGAAGAGCGGCAGGAAAAAAGTAAAACAGCAGAGTTACTATGACTACAGCATGCTGATACTTGTTATTTTCATCGTTGCATTTGGTCTTGTCATGGTATACAGCGCAAGTTCATATACTGCCCAGACAAAGCAGGAATATAATTATGATGCCGCATATTTTTTGAAAAAACAGACATGGGCAGTGCTGCTTGGAATATTTGCAATGCTTATAGTTTCTAAGTTTGATTACAGATTACTTATAAGGCCGATTGGGCATTTGAAAATAAGGCTTGTTACATGCCTGTACCTTTTGTCAATTGTACTGCAGATTGTTGTCCTCTTTACCGGAAAGGAATTAAACGGTTCAAAGAGATGGCTAAACATTGCGGGAATGGGTTTCCAGCCCTCAGAGATTACAAAGATAGCTGTTATACTGTACACTTCGTACCTCATATATAAGGCGCCCAGGGCCATGAATAAAGGGTTGGGCGTGATGAGGGTATTTATATTTATGCTGGTTCCGATAATGGCCGTTGCGATTGAGAACTTCAGTACGGCGCTTGTAATAGGAGTAATAATGGCCGGAATCTGTTTTGTCTCCAGTAAAAAGAAGTGGTTTTACGGTATTGCGGCGTTATTGTGCACGGGAATCGGAGGATTGTTTATAGTTCTCGGCGGGGCCTACAGGGTTGAGAGGTTTGAGATATGGCGCAATATAGAGACTCATGAGAAAGGGCATCAGATTCGTCAGGGAATGTATGCTATAGCTTCGGGTGGGATGTTCGGAACAGGACTTGGACAGAGCATGCAGAAGCTGGGATTTATACCCGAGGCGTTTAACGACATGATATTTACGATAATATGTGAGGAGCTCGGGCTTTTTGGAGCGATAGCGGTTGTTTCCATGTTCCTTATTCTTATATGGAGAATTTTTATTATAGCGGTAAATGCGCCGGATTTGTTTGGGGGTCTTATATGTGCGGGCGTACTGATTCACATTGCGCTTCAGGTAATACTTAACATTTGCGTTGTAACGAATTTCGTTCCGGCTACCGGAGTATCGCTGCCGTTCATAAGCTATGGCGGAACGTCCGTATCAATTCTTCTTGCTGAGATGGGCCTTGTACTCAGCGTATCGAACAGAATAGAAAGTAGATAAGCACGCATGAAAATATGCGGCATATAATGTAATTAATATTGCATGTATGGCGGATGAATATGGATACATATAAAATATATGGCGGAAATACCATTTGCGGCGACATCGATATTCAGGGTTCAAAAAATGCCGTGCTGCCTCTAATGGCGGCTGCGCTGATTAACGGGGGAACTACAATTTTACATAATTGTCCGAATATAAGTGATGTTAAAAATATGGCCGAAATACTGAAATGTTTCGGCTGTGAAATTGAATATGAAGACGGGGACATGGTCATTGACGCATCAGGGGTTTCATCCGGGACCGTCCCTGCGCAGATGATAAAACGTGTACGTGCTTCGGTTCTTGTTATGGGCGCTATGATAGCGAGGACCGGATGTATTGAGTTGGATTATCCGGGCGGCTGCATGATTGGGGCTAGACCCGTTGATTATCATATAGAGGCGCTAAGACAGCTTGGCGTGAATATTACGGAGACCGACGGCAAGATATGCTGTACCTGTGACAGGATGAAAGGCGCCGACATAAAGCTTTTGTTTCCAAGCGTCGGAGCGACGGAGAATGCCGTGCTGGCCGCGTGTGGTGCTGAGGGCATTACGACAATTTATAATGCTGCGAGGGAGCCGGAGGTAGAAGAACTTTGTGAAATGCTTATGGATATGGGTGCATCAATATTTGGTGCGGGAACTTCACAGATTACTGTAATAGGGAAAAAGGAATACCATGACGTTGAGCATACCGTACTGTCGGACCGCATTGCCGCGGGAACATATATATGCGCGGGTATAATTACCGGCGGCAGGGTGTGCTGTCTTATGAACAAGCCGGATATACTTGCAGGTATGACGAATCTGTTCAAAGACATGGGATGCACCGTGAAATACGGCAATGATTACTATGAGGTGAAAGGCGGCGCACACATAAGAGCAATAAAGTATATTGAGACAAAACCGTTTCCGGGATTCCCGACTGACATGCAGTCGCAGTTTGTGAGCGTGCTTTCAAAGGCGCGGGGAACCAGCGTTATCGTGGAAAATATATTTGAGGCTAGATTTCAGATAGCGGAAGATTTGAAAAAGCTTGGGGCGGATATATCAATAGACGGCAACAGGGCCGTAATACACGGTGTGGAAAAGCTGCGGGGAGCAAAGGTCAGGGCAAAGGAACTTCGGGGAGGAGCAGCTCTCATAATAGCGGGGCTTGCAGCCGAGGGGGAAACTGTCGTGGAAGATAAAGGATATATAAGACGGGGTTATGTAGATGTGATTGACGTCCTTAAAAAGTTAGGGGGTAATATACATTGTGGGTAAGATAGCTGGCACAAAGAAAAAACTGATTGCCGCCGGGTGCAGCGTGGCGGCCGCAGCCGTACTTTTACTGCTGGTCTTATATGTATATGACCTGAAGGAGATAAAAGTCACCGGCAATGAGCTTGTTCCCGAGGACGTAATTATTGAAAATTACACCGGCGGACTGTTTGGAAGAAACAAGCTTATTGTTCTGATTAAGGACAAGCTTGGTGCATTTGACGAGCTGCCATTTGTCAGGGAGCATGAAATATTATTTGACGGTAATGCCGGAATGACGATAAGAATATATGAGAAAGCGCTTGTGGCGTGCTTCTACTATATGGGTGAATATGCTTTCTTTGACAAGGACGGAATGATTCTGGAGACGGGAAAGGAAGCAAAAGACAGTATTCCCTGTATCGAGGGTGTATCTTTCAAAAGTTTTACGATGAATGCAAAGATAGATGTAGACAATGAGGAACAGATAAAAATGATACTTAACATATCAGAACTTATCAAACATTATTCGCTAAAAGTGCAGAAAGTATCATTTGACAACAATTCAGAAGTTACGCTAAACTGCGGCGATATAGTAATATTGCTCGGAAAGCGTGAAATGTACGACCAGCAGATAGCGTCGGTTTCGGATGTTCTCAAAAAGGCCGAGAAGAAAAAATTAAAGGGAACGATAGATTTGAGGACATACGAAAAGGGAGATAGGATAATATTTAAAGGACATAAATGACAAAAGTTTACAAAAAAAGCGATAGTGATAAAAAAAATCTAAAATATATAAAAGCTCTATTTTAGGATTGATTATTTCATCAAAAGAATATATTATAGATATGATAAAAGGACATAATTATGTGTACTGATAGAAAACGTAATGATAATAATAACATCTTTAAATTGTTCTAATATATATTAACAGGGTCAAAAAAGGAGGAAGCATTTTGATAGAATTAATGTCAAACGAGGCAGACATTGCTGCCAAAATTCTTGTTATCGGAGTAGGTGGGGCCGGTAACAACGCCGTTACCCGAATGATAGAAGAAGGAATCCAGGGAGTTGAGTTTGCCTGCGTAAATACAGATAAACAGCATCTTGCGAATTGTAATGCCAGCCATTGTATTCAGATAGGAGAGAAGATTACAAAAGGACTTGGAGCCGGAGCTAAGCCTGAAATAGGACAGAAAGCTGCCGAGGAAAGTAAAGAGGAGCTTGCGGAGCTTATTAAAGGAAAAGACATGGTATTTGTAACATGCGGAATGGGAGGCGGAACTGGAACGGGAGCCGCTCCTGTAGTTGCCGAGATAGCGAAAGGACTTGGAGCCTTAACGATAGGTATTGTCACAAAGCCGTTTAGGTTTGAGGGCAAGGTGAGAATGAGCAATGCAGTCACAGGAATTGAAAACCTTAAGGCGAATGTGGACACGCTCATTGTAATTCCTAACGATAAGCTTCTTGAGATAGTTGAGAGAAGGACGACAATGCCCGAGGCCCTTAAGAAAGCTGACGAAGTGCTCCAGCAGGGAGTTCAGGGAATAACGGACCTTATTAATGTTCCGGGACTGATTAACCTTGATTTTGCGGATGTCAAGACTGTAATGCAGGATAAGGGAATAGCACATATCGGTATCGGAAGCGGAAAGGGCGACAACAAGTGCGAGGAGGCAATCAAGCAGGCAATCAACAGTCCGCTCCTTGAGACTACGATTGCGGGAGCGTCACACGTAATCATCAACATATCGGGTGACGTCGGACTTCTCGACGGCGAAGCGGCGGCTTCTTATGTTCAGGAGGCGGCAGGCGCAAACGCAAACACCAATATTATTTTCGGAACAATGTATGATGAGACTATGACTGATGAGGTTTCTATAACGGTTATTGCCACAGGAATAGAAAATGCTTCAGGCGCCCAGACAGGTCCGGGAGTTCAGAGTTCATTCCCATCATTTTTAGGCAGTAACAATTCTGCAACGCAGCAGAGATTTTCAGGATATTCGTCACAGACGTCGGCAACGGTTCAGGGCGTGTCTGAACGACAGGAAACCCCTGTATTTCCGGTGTTCGGACAGGCGTCAGACACAATGGGCCATACCGGTATCAACTCGGCAGGCAGCGAGGAGCCGGGGATTAAGATTCCGGAGTTTCTTAAGAAGAATCAGAGATGATTTCATTGTATTGAAGACAGCTTAGGAAAAAATTGATTTGGTATAAAACTGTATATATTTAGTTAATATATTACATAGTTTATTGGGTCTTATATATGAATAATTGAGTTTGTAGTTATATTATCTACGATTATCTATGGTTATATTATAATTTGCATAGATTATATTATAGTTTACATATCAATTATATTCTGATTATCGGACAGGAGATTTTTATGAAAGTAAACACTCAGATACAGAAAGTTGACTGTGACTGGACTGATGTGAAGAATGAGTGCCGCAGTACTGTCAATAAAGATGCCACCAATACGCCGGCTACTGATTCATTTAAGAGAAAGCTGCTAATATCCGAGCACAGCCCTATAAGGCTTCTCTCCGTCAAATGGAGATGGGAGGGAATCTTCTCGTGGGTCAGCGTACATTTTGCCAGACACTGGCTTGGATGGGACAAGTGGGTCAGTACGCAGAGGAGCGACAGAACCGGCGTTGACCGCAACAAGCAGCCGCAGGACACAAAGGTGAATATGGACGTTAGGGCCAATGCGCAGGCTCTTATAAATGTTTCGCGGTTCAGGCTATGCTTTCAGGCGAGCAATGAGACCAGAGAGTGTATGGAAAACCTTAAAATGGAGATTTCTGAAAAGGAGCCTGAAATAGCGGGCGTCATGGTTCCTAACTGTATATACCGCGGAGGATGTCCCGAGTTTACCACATGCGGCCTGTGGAAGAAGTTTGTCGACATGACTGAAAACAAGGACGACCTTCTTGATATAGACAGACGCTATGAGCTGTACAACAGCTACTTTAACGAAAAGAAGCATGAAAAAGGCTAAAGTACTTTGACGACTTTTTTCATGTTTACTTTCCGATTGAATACCTTGAGGGATTTACCCCGTATATCTGCACAATCTCAAACAAATCACAGTCTGCAATGTCTTCAGGCGTTACAATCATACCCCTGTTTGAGTCTATATCCAGACCGTACAAAGAAAACGCATACCAGATAATATGCGCGCACTGACTGCTTTTGCATACAGACGGGTTTTTGGCTGACAGTACCCCTGCAAACAGATTGTAGGGAATACCCATAAGTTTATTGTTTATTGTGGATATTATGTCGGGAATTAAACGCTCATTATTTTTTGTAATATTGTTCTTAATCTTTAGCATAATAAACGCCGGATAGGATGTCCAATGTTCGGCTGTCCCTACATCAGACAGCATGCCCGGGGCTAGGGCTTCAAAAACGAGATTGTTCTTGTCGTCAATAACTATTCCTATGTGTCCGTTTCTCCAGCCGAGTGTGGATGAAGACGGCGTATACAGCAAATACCCTTCCTCCAAAGGGGCTGTTATGAATCCTTTTGTTTTTGAGCCTGATTTTGAGCATATATATTCACTTCTTGTCATGAATGGATTGTTTGATGTCGCCACGTATGTTTTTCTAAAAAAATTGATCTGGTACTGTTTAAGCAGTTCGTAACAGTCATTTTTCTTCATTATATTATCTACTGCGTTTGGGGCAAGTCCTGTCTGTTCAAACAGAACCTGATAATCTTCGGATGTAAGCAGCTGTTTTTCCGTGTAAGGCTTCAAATCAATCATTTCATAATCCGGAGTGTAGTGGCTGTTAATCATCAGTATTGAATTTTGGATAAGCACAAAAAGGTATAATAGTTCAAATAGACCTATGACGATTAGGCATTTGGGCAGCTTTTTAATATGGTAATTTCCTGTTTTCATACTTGTATTATGTGCGCAAGACTATAATTTTATAATCGATTTTATCCAAACATTATACATAAAATCTTAATATAGAGTAAGTGATTATTTATAAAAAATAACAAAGTAACACTTTCTTTGGAAAAAAAGTTGTGCTATACTAATTTCGGTAAAAACCATAATTTGCAGTGTGTTGTCAACAATGTTCAACGCACTTGCATCGCAAGATACGAAATAAAAAAATGGAGGTCGCGAAAATGGATTACAAGAATGCCGGAGTTGATATTGAGGCAGGTTACAAGGCTGTCGAGCTCATGAAAAAACATGTGCAGTCTACGATGAGGCCTGAGGTTGTGACAGATATCGGAGGATTTTCGGGAGCATTTTCACTTAGCCGTTTTAGTGGAATGAAAGAGCCTACGCTTGTGTCGGGAACTGACGGAGTAGGAACCAAGCTCAAGATTGCATTTGAGATGGACAAGCATGACACTATTGGTATAGACTGTGTGGCGATGTGCGTAAACGATATCGCATGCGCCGGAGGAGAGCCTCTGTTTTTCCTGGATTATATTGCGTGCGGAAAGAATTATCCTGAGAAGATTGCCGGAATTGTCAGCGGCGTTGCAGAGGGATGCAGACAGTCGGGAGCTGCCCTCATAGGGGGAGAGACTGCGGAGATGCCTGGATTTTATGCGGAGGATGAATATGACCTTGCGGGATTTGCCGTAGGTATTGTTGACAAATGCGACATGATAAACGCCGGCACGCTTGAGGCGGGCGACGTGCTTATAGGTATTGCATCTTCGGGAGTACACAGCAACGGCTATTCGCTTGTAAGAAAAGTTTTCAATATAGATGAAAAATCACTTAACAAAAGTTATGACTGTCTCGGAAGTACGCTAGGCGAAGCTCTTCTTATGCCTACGAAGATATATGTAAAAGCGCTCTCGGCTATTAAGGACGCCGGAATATCTATTAAAGCCTGCAGCCATATTACGGGCGGCGGATTTTATGAAAATATTCCAAGAATGTTAATAGAGGGAAAACATGCCAATATAAAAAAGGGAAGCTTTGTGGTTCCGCCTATATTTGAGCTGCTTGCTAAAGAGGGCAATATTGAAGAACATATGATGTATAATACATACAACATGGGAATAGGAATGCTTGTCGCCGTGTCGCCTGATAAAGCGGATGAATGTGTTGCCGCAATCAGCTCGGCTAACGAGACGCCTTATATAGTAGGAGAGGTTGTGGACGGAACAAAGGGAATAACTTTGATTTAGCGTATATCGTATATTAAGGAATATCGCTATTTCTTTGTCGTCTTGAAAGGAGCATCACATGACTAATGTTGTCGTACTTGTATCAGGCGGAGGAACTAATCTTCAGGCTTTGATAGATTCTGTTGATACAGGAAAAATTACTAATGCTGATATTGTCGCCGTCATAAGCAATAAGCCTGACGCCTATGCTCTTGAAAGGGCCGCGAAACATAATATCAGTTCGGAATGTATCTCTCCGAAAGATTATAGTGACAGAGGGGCATTTGCAGACGCGCTTATAAGCGCATTTGAAAAATATAACGCCGATCTCATTGTTTTGGGCGGATATCTTGTAATAGTTCCTGAAAAGGTGATAGAAAAATATGAGGGAAGAATTATCAACATACATCCGTCCCTTATACCGTCGCACTGCGGGCAGGGATATTATGGCCTTCACGTACACGAGAGCGTACTTGATAGAGGAAATAAGGTTACTGGTGCAACAGTTCATTTTGTTGACGGGGGAACCGATACCGGTCCGATTATTTTGCAGAAAGCCGTTGAGGTAATGGACGATGATACGCCCGAGACGCTTCAGAGACGGGTAATGGAACAGGCTGAGTGGAATATACTTCCGGAATCTGTCGACCTAATTGCGAACAATAAGATAGAGATTGTCGACGGAAAGGTAAGAAAAAAGGTGTAAATCAAACTTATAAATATTTCGGGATTGTCAAAAAGAAGCTGCGTAACACCACTAAGGGCATGTTGAAACACAGTCGTTCTACGATGTGTAGTGTATAACTTTTTAAGTGCATTGTTTATAAATAATAATATTCGGATTGTAGGAGGTAGAGATGAAAGTTTTAATAGTAGGAAGCGGCGGAAGGGAGCATGCGATTGCATTCAGTGTGTCAAAGAGCCGGAAAGTTGAAAAGATATACTGCGCACCGGGAAACGCAGGAATTGCAGGCGTGGCAGAGTGTGTTGATATCAAAGCGATGGAGTTTGAAAAGCTTGCGGATTTTGCATGTGAGAAAGGAATAGACCTCACAATTGTCGGTATGGACGACCCGCTTGTCGGCGGAATAGTCGACGTGTTTGAGGCCAAAGGCTTAAGGATATTCGGACCGAGAAAAAATGCTGCAATAATTGAGGGCTCCAAGGTGTTTTCTAAAGACCTTATGAAAAAATATAACATTCCGACGGCGGCATACGAATCATTTGACGATGCCGGCGCTGCAAAAAAATATCTTATGACCTGTAATTATCCGATTGTGTTGAAGGCCGACGGACTTGCGCTCGGAAAGGGAGTTCTGATATGCAATACTAAAGACGAGGCTTTGGAGGGCGTTAAGACCCTTATGCAGGACAAGCAGTTTGGAAACGCAGGAAACAGCATAGTAATCGAGGAATTTCTTGTTGGCCGTGAGGTCTCGGTTCTCTGTTACTGTGACGGCACACATATAAAGCCTATGACAAGCGCACAGGACCATAAGAGAGCTAAAGATAACGACGAAGGACTCAATACGGGTGGAATGGGAACATTTTCACCTACGCCGTTCTACGACACCGAGGCACAGGCTTTTTGTGAAAAATATGTTTTCCAGCCTACAATGGATGCCATGAAAAAAGAGGGCAGGGATTTTGTCGGAATTTTGTTTGTAGGCCTAATACTTACATCTGATGGTCCGAAAGTACTTGAGTACAACGCAAGATTTGGGGACCCTGAGGCGCAGGTTGTACTTCCGAGGATGAAGACTGACATCATAACCGTTATGGATGCGTGCATAGACGGAAAGATTGACGAGATTGAGCTTGAGTTTGAGGACAATGCGGCGGTGTGCGTAATTTTGGCATCTGACGGATATCCTGAAAGTTATGAGAAAGGAAAACCAATTACGGGACTTGAGAGTTTTGATGGGAAAGAGGGCTATTATGTTTTCCATTCCGGAACGCGTTTTGACAATGGAAGTATAGTAACTAACGGCGGACGAGTGCTCGGCATAACCGCCAAGGGCGTCAATCTTGTAGAGGCGCGTAAAAATGCGTACGAGGCGGTTAATTGGGTTGATTTCTCTAATAAGTATATGAGAAACGATATAGGAAAAGCTATAGATGAGTGTAAGTAAGAGCTAATTAAATCACCTCTTCAGGTGTTTTGCACAACAAATTATTTTATCAGGAGGAAATTATTAATGTATTCATTTGACGAAATTGAGAATTATGATTCTGAAATTGCCAAGGCAATTATGCAGGAGAAAGAAAGGCAGAATGACCATATTGAACTTATTGCATCTGAGAACTTTGTGTCAAAGGCAGTGATGGCGGCTATGGGAAGTCCTTGCACTAATAAGTATGCTGAGGGGTATCCGGGAAAACGCTACTACGGCGGCTGCGAATATGTCGATGTAATAGAGACTCTCGCAATTGAGAGAGCTAAAAAGCTTTTTAATTGTACTTATGCCAATGTACAGCCTCATTCAGGCGCACAGGCTAATATGGCTGTATTTTTTGCCCTTGTTAAACCGGGCGACACGGTTATGGGAATGAATCTGGCTCACGGCGGACATCTTACACACGGTTCACCGGTAAATATGTCAGGGTCATATTTTAATATCGTACCTTACGGGGTAAATGACGACGGATTTATTGATTATGACGAGGTTGAGAAAATTGCTAAAGACTGCAGGCCGAAGCTTATAGTTGCAGGCGCGAGCGCATATGCAAGAAAGATAGATTTCAAGCGTTTCAGGGAGATAGCGGACGAGGTAGGAGCATTCCTCATGGTAGATATGGCGCATATCGCCGGACTTGTTGCGTCGGGACACCATGAAAGCCCGATTCCTTACGCGCACGTTACGACGACAACAACGCACAAGACTCTCAGGGGACCGAGGGGCGGAATGATTCTCTCGTCCGAGGAATTTGCAAATGAATACAAGCTTAATAAATCTGTATTTCCGGGAATTCAGGGCGGTCCGCTTATGCATGTAATCGCGGCAAAGGCTGTATGTTTCAAAGAGGCGCTTGAGCCATCATTTAAAGATTACGGAAAGAATATAATAGATAACGCGCAGGCGCTCTCAAAGGGGCTTATGGACAGGGGAATAGATATTGTGTCAGGAGGAACGGACAATCACCTTATGCTTGTAAACCTTGTAAGCAAGGGAGTTACCGGAAAAGAGGCGGAACTTCTTCTCGACGAGGCAAACATTACATGCAACAAGAATACAATTCCAAACGACCCTCAGAAACCGTTTGTCACGAGCGGCGTGCGTCTTGGAACGGCGGCTGTAACGACACGCGGAATGAATACTGAAGATATGGACGTGATTGCCGACGCGATCGCAATGCTCATTGATGATGTGGACGCTAACAAAACTAAGGCAATGGAGCTTGTTAAGACGCTAACGGGCAAATACCCGTTGTACGAGTAGGATATTATGAAAAAATTGTTTATTGCTGAGAAGCCGAGCGTAGCTGCGGAGTTTGCGAAAGCGCTTAAGAGCAATACACGTAAGATGGATGGTTACCTTGAAGGTGAGGATATTATCGTAACATGGTGCGTAGGGCACCTTGTTACGATGAGTTATCCGGAAGTGTACGCCCCTGAGCTGAAAAAATGGTCTAAGGCTACACTTCCTTTTTTGCCTAAAAAATTTAAATACGAAGTCATTGGCAATGTTAAGAAGCAGTTTAAAATTGTGGCGGGCCTCTTAAACCGTGAGGATGTTGATACAATATATGTATGTACTGACTCCGGACGCGAGGGCGAGTACATATACAGGCTTGTCGACGACGTAGCAAAAGTTCCGGATAGCAAGGATAAAAGACGTGTATGGATAGACTCCCAGACGGAGGAGGAAATATTAAGGGGAATAGATGAAGCAAAGCCGTTATCCGAGTATGACAATCTTTCAAACTCGGCTTATCTGCGCGCCAAAGAAGATTATCTGATGGGCATTAATTTTTCAAGGATTCTTTCAGTTGTGTACGGTCAGACTGTAAATGACTGCGTAAAAAGTAAAAAGTGGCTTGCAATATCTGTCGGCAGGGTGATGACCTGCGTGCTTGGCATGATTGTAAACAGGGAGCGCGAGATTAGAAGTTTTGTAAAAACTCCTTTTTACAGGATACTTGGCGAGTTTACATTTGAGGAGTTCACATTTGGGGCTGAATGGAAAGTGACGGAAAAGAGTAAATACTATGGAACTCCTCATCTCTATAAGGACAACGGTTTCAAAGATAGGAAAACCGCCGAAAATTTTTTGGAGGAATTGAAGCCCGAGAGGGAGGCCGTGGTAAAAAGTATTGAGAAGAAAAAAGAGAAAAAAAATCCGCCTCTTTTATTCAATCTTGCGGAGCTGCAGAACATATGCTCAAAATTATTTAAGATAAGTCCTGATCAGACGCTCTCAATAACACAGGAACTATATGAGAAAAAACTTGTCACCTATCCGAGAACCGACGCAAGGGTTTTATCTACCGCAATAGCAAAGGAAATACATAAGAATATTCAAGGTCTTACTTCTTATTCCGTTACCGCGCAATTTGCAAATGACATACTTGAAAAAAAGAGGTATTCAGGAATAGCAAAGACCAAATACGTAAACGACAGCCAGATAACCGACCATTACGCCATAATACCTACGGGTCAGGGCCTTGGGGCGCTGGGTGCTCTCTCACAAATTGCGGCAAATGTATATGAGGTTATAACGAGAAGATTTCTCTCTGTGTTTTATCCCGCCGCAGTTTATCAAAAGATATCAGTTGAGGTGTCCACAGTCTCACCGGAGGAGTGTTTTTATACCACAAATAAAATACTGATAGACAGCGGATTCCTTCCCGTAGCGGAATTTTCATTTAAGAAAAAGGATTCGGCCTCAAATGAAAAAGGAGAAAAGAACGCGGAGAGCCCGGCTGATAAAGACGGGCGGGATGACGGCGCTGAATCTGACAATATCCAGACCTTGACTGACGAGGAGTTTGCGGCACTTATTAAGGCAATAAAGGTAGGGACAAAACTTATGCTTACGGGTATTAATATAAAGGAAGGCGAGACATCGCCGCCAAAAAGGTACAACTCCGGACAGATGATTCTTGCGATGGAGAACGCAGGACAGCTTATAGAGGATGAGGAGTTAAGGGCCCAGATTAAGGGCAGCGGTATAGGAACCAGCGCCACGAGGGCTGAGATACTAAAAAAACTTGTCAACATTGAGTATATTAAACTTAATAAGAAGACTCAGATATATACGCCTACATTCATGGGAGAATCCGTGTATGAAGTGGTTGGGGCATCTATACGCAGCATGCTCGACCCTAAACTTACCGCAAGCTGGGAGCTCGGCCTATCGCAGGTTGCCGAGGGAAAAATAACGGAACAGGTATATATGGATAAGCTGGAGGGCTTTATAAGGCGGAATGTTGACTATGTGAAAGATAATAATTTTATACCGGCGCTTAGGCAGAGGATAACGAAGCTTAAGACATACTATTAATTGGGCGGTTTATATTGTACTGTTTATCTGTATTACGAGTAAGTGACTGCCGTATTCAAAGAAACAAACGCTTTCGCTTATTTCACATGTAGCAGTGCTAAGGGTAAGTTTTACAAAACACCCAAGTACTGACGTGTTCAAATAGTGTTGCTTTTGAATATGGCAGTTGCCTTACTCTGTATATGGAAAATTTGTTTTAGATTTTTTTTGATATTGTGATAAGCGTGAAGAGCAGATGTTAACTATAAAAAGTGTATATTATGTAAAGTTTGTTTTGTACATTATGTAAAGCTTGTTTTATTTATAATAATATAAGGAGAGAGTATATGAAGATTAATGAGATGTATGACCTGAGTAAGACGATTGCGGCGCCGCTGTTTGAAAGTAAGGAATACCCTTGGGATGTTCTGCCGCTTATAGGCGATTACATCATTGAGCTTGGAAAAACATTGTCCTTGGATGAATATAAACTGCAGGGTGAAAATGTGTGGATTTCAAAAAGTGCGGTCGTTGCACCTACGGCTTCAATCAGCGGCCCCACTATCATATGCGCGGGCGCAGAGATTCGGCACGGAGCATTTATAAGGGGTCGGGCGATTGTCGGAGAAAATGTTGTTGTAGGTAATTCTACCGAGCTTAAAAATGTCATATTATTTAACAACGTACAGGTACCCCACTATAACTATGTCGGGGATTCAATTCTTGGATACCGCGCCCACATGGGGGCTGGCTCCATATGCTCAAATGTAAAATCTGACAAGTCGGTTATAAGCGTCAATACCTCCATGTATGGGAACGGTACATTGGGAAATATCAGCACAGGCCTTAAAAAAATGGGGGCGGCGCTAGCCGACAATGTGGAAGTCGGATGCAACAGCGTCCTAAATCCCGGAACAGTTGTGGGACGTAATACAAACATCTATCCGCTCTCAAGAGTCAGGGGATATGTGCCGGGTAATTCGATTTTTAAGGATTCTGAAAATATAGTTTTGAAACACTGAAATGTTTGTAATTGAGCGGTAGAGTCCATGAAATGTTTAAAGCACAACCACAATACGCAGGGCGCAAGATGAGACAGGGGGATTTAGTGTGTTCCTTATTTACCGCATGATTGACAAATTCTCGACAATATTGTATTCTATTTAAGGTTGATTAAGTTTTAATTATGAAGATACTATAATTAATTATTATAATGATGAAAGGAGTTTCAACATGATTTATTCAAAAGAAGTAGAAGAGATGTGTCCGGTTGCGCAGGGTGTATCACATGGATGCGCGCCTATCCCGGAAGAAGCAAAATGGGTAAAGGCAAAGGATGTCAAAGACATTTCAGGATTTACCCACGGTATTGGCTGGTGTGCTCCTCAGCAGGGTGCATGTAAGCTTACGTTAAATGTAAAAGAGGGTATTATTGAGGAAGCTTTGGTTGAGACTATCGGATGTTCGGGAATGACTCATTCGGCTGCAATGGCGTCTGAGATACTTCCTGGAAGAACGGTTCTTGAAGCTCTTAACACAGACCTTGTATGTGACGCTATTAACACTGCTATGAGAGAGCTGTTTTTACAGATTGCATACGGACGCAGCCAGTCGGCATTTTCAGAGGACGGACTTGCAGTTGGAGCCGGACTTGAGGACTTAGGAAAAGGTCTTCGTTCACAGGTTGGAACAATGTACGGAACCCGTGCAAAGGGACCTCGTTACCTTGAGATGGCTGAGGGTTATGTTACAGGTATAGCACTCGATGAGGATAATGAAATAATTGGTTATAAATTCGTTAGTCTTGGAAAGATGACTGACTTCATTAAGAAAGGCGACGATCCTAACACAGCTTACGAAAAGGCATGTGGACAGTATGGAAGAGTTGCTGATGCAGTTAAGATTATTGACCCAAGAACAGATGAAGAAATTAAATAATAAGGAGGAGAGAATAAAATGGCTTTATTTGAATCATATGAAAGAAGAATTGACCAGATTAATAAAGTATTAGGTGAATACGGTATCTCTTCCATAGAAGAAGCTGAGAAGATAACTAAGGATGCCGGACTCAATGTATATGATATGGTTAAGGGTATTCAGCCTATTTGTTTTGAAAATGCATGCTGGGCTTACACAGTAGGAGCAGCTATAGCAATTAAAAAAGGCTGTAAGAGGGCTGCAGACGCTGCTGCAGCAATCGGTGAAGGTCTTCAGGCTTTCTGCATTCCGGGTTCAGTTGCAGACACTCGTAAGGTAGGTCTTGGACATGGTAACCTTGGAAAGATGCTCCTTGAAGAAGATACAGAGTGTTTCTGTTTCCTCGCAGGACATGAGTCGTTTGCAGCCGCTGAGGGAGCTATCGGTATTGCAGAGAAGGCCAACAAGGTTCGTCAGAAACCTCTCAGGGTTATCCTCAACGGTCTTGGAAAGGACGCTGCACAGATTATTTCTCGTATAAATGGTTTTACATTTGTAGAAACCGAGTACGACCCATATAAGAATGAGGTTAAGGAAGTATTCCGCAAGTGTTATTCAAAGGACGCTGACAGCCCTCGCGCAAAGGTTAATTGCTACGGCGCTAACGATGTCTGCGAAGGAGTTGCAATAATGTGGAAAGAGGGAGTTGACGTATCAATCACTGGTAATTCAACTAACCCTACGCGTTTCCAGCATCCGGTAGCAGGTACATACAAAAAAGAGTGCACTGAGTCTGGTAAGAAGTATTTCTCAGTTGCATCGGGCGGCGGCACAGGCCGTACGCTTCACCCGGACAACATGGCAGCGGGACCTGCTTCATATGGTATGACCGACACAATGGGACGTATGCACAGTGACGCACAGTTCGCAGGTTCTTCATCAGTGCCTGCCCATGTTGAGATGATGGGACTTATCGGTGCAGGAAACAACCCAATGGTTGGAATGACTGTTGCAGTTGCAGTTTCCGTACAGGAGGCGGCAGAGGCAGGAAAGTTCTGAGAAACCGCATAAAAGCGTTGTTATAATATCGGTGGATTGGCGCAAATTTATGTAGGTTGCACACATGTAGCACACGCGTTGCACACAAAAAATGTGGCATATATTAAATAAAAAAGGAACGGTTTTTCCGGTTAAACGGATAAATCGTTCCTTTTAATATTATATGTTAATTTTCTTTATTTCCTTATGCAGAAATCCCCTGCCCCTGTGCGTATAAACGGCTTCGGTTATATCATTGATTGAATTACATATTAAAGCAGAAAAAAGTTATCATGTAAAATTCTGCCGTGTCAGTAATGAGCTGCAGTGCTTTTTAATTGGCGCTTACAATAATAAGGAATTTATGTTTGACACGGGACGGAGCAGTAAGGAATGTGTGTGGGCGCTTAAAGAATACAACTTTGACGTAAATGGTAGGGTAAAAGGCTTGATGTTTCATTATGAACAGGAGGAATATGAATTTAAACAGGGTGAAATACTGTATAACTTTAATGGAACCGACTATCAAGTGATAGAATGCTTCAGCGAAAAAACTCATAGATTTACCGGCACTCCGGGAAAAATATTGTGAACCTGATAATCAGATGTTTGATGCTCCTGTTATCAATTCTGGTTTAAAAAGATGAAATACAGACTGGTTAAACGGAAATATAAATATTTACAATGTTGCTAAAGTGTGTCAGAATCCGATACACTTTAGTTGTTGTCATAAAAAACACGATGTAATATAATTGTATCTGAAAAACTTGAAGCAATTGGTTTTTTTTTGAAGTTAAAATTTAGAAAAGAGGTGTAGACATGTATGGTGACAGTATATTAAAAATAAAAAAGCAGCTAATGTTTGAGTTTGAAAAACGGGACCGTCAGGGTATTTATGCAAAGTTTCAAAAAATGATGGCGTATAATTCCAATAAAATAGAGGGAAGTACATTAACCAGTGAACAGACGGCATCTTTATTTGACACGGGTTCTTTGTATGCAACAAATGACATTGTTTACAGGGCAAAAGACATTGAAGAAATGAACGGTCATTTTAAACTGTTTATTAAAATGCTAAAAACATTGGACGAGCCGCTTACGGAGGAGGTTATCAAGGGATTCCATTATGAATTGAAAGTCGGGGTTTTTGAGGATATGGCCAACGGCTATCCGGTAGGTGAATACAAAAACAGAGAAAACATTGTGTCTGACATAAAACTGCATCGCCTGATAATGTGTCTGTAAGGATAAGGGCATTGCTTGATAGATATAACGGTATAATGAATATAGAAGATATTGCTGTTTTTCATGCGGAATTTGAAATGATTCATCCTTTTCAGGATGGGAATGTAACACAGAGACACTTGCAGAAAGCGGCGTAACAGCGGCAAACTG
>CAOKVX010000001.1 GCA_948472945.1 uncultured Clostridia bacterium | reverse complement strand
TTAATCTGCAGGAAAGCTACAGTAGATGGGTACTTTATTTCGCCGCGTTACACTTGGCTTCAACGAAGATTTCCTGGCTGTCTGCGAATGCATAAGCCACAGCCTCCAGTCCGTCTGCCAACGAGTGCATCAGCTTCACCACATCAAGGAGCAGGTTAAACTTGTTTGCATTTGTCATGGTTTTCGCCTCCTTTCAGTTCGTGAATCTCGACAGTCTGCACCGAGTCGCCGGGGGACAGAACAAGGACGTTTACCTGCTGACCAAAGCAAATCAAGTATTCTCTTGCGAATCTGCATCGTTCCGCTTCGGACTACCGGAGAAGGTGTGCCGCCGGGTTTTGCAATGTTAATAGAGATTTTGTGTTTTACCATTGCACTTGGCTCCTTTCCGAGGAGTTTTTCTCACCCCTCTGTCCATAAGCGAAAAATGAGGGGGAATCGAACCCCCTCAAATCAAACTTTTTTAAATTTTCTTTTTCAGCGTTGCGTAAATCTTCGTGAGCCTGTTACGGATGGCTGCCTCTGAAACACCTTCTTCTGCTGCAATCTGCACGTTGGTCATGCCATGATAGAACTTCTTGATAACGGTATCCTTCTGCTTGTCCGTCAGTTCCGAAAGAGCCACCTTCAGCTTTTCCATACGAACGGAACGCTCCTCGTTTGCGATAGAAGTGAGAATCTGCTGCAGAGGATTGTAGGTATCGTCCTCAAGGTATGGGTTGCGGTCATCCGCATCGTCGCCGTCCCCATCGTGGTAGCCGTCCAAGTGAACCGGACAGTGATATGCCTCTCTACGCTGTGCATCCAGTTCTTCATCGTCCATGCTGTGAAGCTGTGAGATAATGGTTGCGTTCTCTCCGTTTTCGCCGGGAGTGATGGTGTAGCTTGTACCATCGTTGAAGTAATAGATGTAATTTGTACGGTTGTCTTCCGCTGTTTTGAACTTTCTCATTTAAAGTCCCTGCCTTTCTTTTCCGCCCGACTGGGTGGCGGCAGGGACACAAAAAGAGCCGATGTGATGCTACACACCGACTCTGATACCGAAAATGGGCATGACAAAGTACGGTGGGTACATCTTTGGTCAGTCCACGGCTATACCGTGAATTTGACTCTTGATGTATCCCGCCGCCTTAAGGTCGACCACTTCGGGCATTGGAATATTTTTTATTTGAGTGTCTGGCACTCAGATGGATACGCATTTCTGTGTACCCGTCTCAATGTCAGGCGTTTTTATTTATAGTTTACACTGGAATTTTTTTCTGCGATGGACACGCCGTGTCCGCTAAAAATTGCCGTAAAACGCAAAAAAGCCAGAACACGAAGAGTATTTACTCTCATGTTCTGGCTTAATTTTATCTAAATTTTATGAAGGCTTTTAAGAACGAAAAATCGGAAAAACGGGATTATGGTGTAGGTTGGTTCTTAATCATCGCACTATAAATACTTCTCATATAGCGAATGCGTTTATTATTCCATTCCTTCGGAACGTAGATTTGTCTTAAATCATAGTGTTCCCGGAAGAATTTTGCCCACTGTTCTCTTGTGGTGTATCGGGCAAAGAAACCTGCCATATCCCATTTGCGTACAATCTCTTTCTCAATATAATATCTGGCCGTCTGATAATGGCATATTTTATCTTTTACTTCATCCCAATCTGATTCCGATGCGGTATATACGGTTGGTACCAGTTTCAGCCTGTGTAGGACAAATCGACTTTCTGTATGAAGCATCTGTGTAAAATCCGGTGCTAACGGCATTGAAAGTTCGGCGCATAATCCCGCCAGGCGATGCACCGGAACATCCTGAACCCCTACTTCTTCCGCATTGACTGCACAGGAATAAAACAGTTCTACATTATATTTCCATTCTAATGTAAACAAGGCGATTGTACCGAAAATAACATCCTCATCCGAGCCATCCAGTTTTTTAAGAAGCAGGCTTACCAATTTATCATAATCCTGCATATATTCAAGGAAGGTTGCATTGGATATTTTCTTTACGTCACAGATTCGCTTATTTACGATAGCTTTAAGCAGTGAATGGTCTGCAAGCGTATTTAATTCAAAATACTGCATCGGGGTAATATTATGCCCCTGCAGTTTTCCACGCATGGTTTCAACATCCGCAGAAAGCAACTCCGGTATTTCAATACCTAAGTCATTTTTTACATGATTATACTGAAGGTCTCGATAATGCTGAGCATATGCAATATTTCTGCTGTCACGCATTCTTACATCGTCAGCATCCGTTCCTCGATTTTCTCTTAACGATTGTTTCGGCTCAGTCAAATAGTACGCATCTTTAAGAATGAACATGATGATACAATTACGCAGATTCTCAATGCTAAACGGGGAAACATCATATAATTCCGGCTGCGGAAAAAAGTGCGCCAACCTGTTATCTATCATCTCAAGCATGGTTAATCCCATCATGTCACCCCCATTTCACCGGACACGCCATGTCCGTTTTTTTATGAAAAAAATTTTTAAATATTTACACCGTACTGTTCCAGATACTCTCTGACTGCCCACAATGGCTCCGGATACTTCACGTGCAAAGCCTCGCTAATCCACTGATGATCTGGATTCATAGGCTTTAACTTGCAATTCAAAACATCCAACAGCTTTTCACTGATAACAGGAGGAAGGTTCATGCCAAAGCAAATAAGAACCGCTGTTTCAACAGATGGATTTGTTGTTCCTTTCACTGTTCGGCTGATTGTTTTAGGGTCACGGTCAATCGCATCACCAAGGTCCGTGTACTTCATTCCACGCCAATCAAGCAATAAATCCATACACTGTTAAGGGTCATCCGTCATCTGCCTGCGAATTTCCAACCATTCAGCCTGTTGCTTTTTCCTCATCTCTACCTGGCGCGATTGCGGCGCGTTTTGATATCCGTTGTGATATGTAATATCAAAGGTTACATCGCTCGGCTCACGATTAAGGAAACAGGCAGTATGGTATGTGGATTCTACCTTGCTTGTGATTTCCATATCAAAAGCAAGAGAACATTCATCCATATGCGCTCGGGCATAATCAGTCAGTTCAAGTTTACCATCTTCGTTATAACCGACATATAGGGGAGCGTTATAAACAAAATGGTTATCCACGAAAAGATAATCGCCGTTTGCGGTCTTTTCACGGAGTTCCAAATTCATAAAACGCTGAACTGCAGCATCTTGGGCGCTCAAAGTAAATGTCTGATTAACTTTGATAGCACCTTTGCGGAAACCATGTGGCTTTACATAGTGTCCATCAACATAGTTAAATGTGCCGATGGCTTCTTCAAAGCCAAGCTCTACCAATCGGATTTTTACGGCTTGTCTTGAAACACCATAATCCCGCTCCAATGCCCCGATTACCATTTCCATGACATCAACCGTATGCCTTGCATCGGTCTGTCTCATGAAATAGGCTATGTATTCTTTAGCCTTTATTGTAAAAGGTTCCTTCGGCATCTGGATTCTCGGTGCAAGCTGATTAGCCTGCTTTTCCATATACTTTGTAGATTTTATGGATATGCGGGAATCTGCGTCGCCAACAACCTCGCAACTAATGTAAGAAGCATCCGTATTGAATAGCTGTTCCAGTTTGAATGCCTTACGATGCTTCGCCCAGTGAACACACTCGTGGACAATGGTATTATTAAATGAACCAAGATTTCGAAGCAGATAAATCTGCGGGTCCACAACAATTGTTTTTCCTTTGATGTGTGTAGGAACATCTGCATCCTCGTTTGCATCGTACATTACTGTATCGGTATCATCAAAATAAATCTGTCCAAATACAGAACCATCTTCACGGATACGCTGATTTTTGACGGTTAACCCCATGTTCTTTGCAAGTTCTGTCGGGTCAACCCATACAGGGTCTTGACCACGCATTGGAATGCGAAGTGCCGCCGGATAATATTCCTGCAAGAATGCTGTTGCCACATCATCCAACTTTTCATATGGGATAATCGGCACAAGAGAATCGTCCATCGGGTCTTTCACACGGCTTTTGCCGTTGTATTTTGATACCCGCAGGATTTCAAAATCATCCAGGTTCTTATCCAGATCACCACGGCAATGAGCCATCATCCACACGATATTTTCATCATAATCGTCGTAATGGTAATCTCCCTCATGGGTTTCAAACCAAATGGAAATGGCCACATCGAAATGCACCTCCATGCCCGGTTTGTCTTCAACCCACACGTGTTCTACCTTGACCTCTGAAATCTCCGTCTCTCCGGCACGATGGATTCTCTTTAATTCGATACCCAAAGAATCAAGGTTTGCCTCTAGGTAGCTTTCGGCAGCTGCCCAGAAATTATTATCAAATTTCTTTTTTACATATTCAGCAAATGAACGATGTGCTGCCATAATCTACCCTCCTTAAAAGTTTCTCACTTTAAACGGCCTTTTTCATTCCTCGTCATCTTCCTCTATTACCACTTTATATCGTTTTCTCAATCCAGAGCGAGTTTTGGAAACAAAGGCATGAAACTGCCGTGCATCCTTTAGACCAAGAATCTCTGCACACTGAACGGCATTACCAAACGCAATTATCTCTTCGGTATCTTCACGATATACAGTATAGTATTTCATCGCAATTCCTCTCATGGTAGTATCGGCCGCAATGCTTCAGCCACATTGTCGGAATCATTACCAAAAATCAATTCGTAATAATCAATCGAATCAACTGCTAAAGGAAGTGCAGCTGTTTCTGTTGAACGCATAATCTTTGCTTTACTTTCTGCACCTGGAAATGCAAAACCACATTTCTTTACACCTGTTAGAAGTACATATGAAAGTAGCTGATGTGTATCTGCTCTGGCGCTTCTGGTATTCGGCTTGTATTTTGCATCTATAACAGCAACTGGATTCTGCGTGTCATTATCACGAATAATAATGTCAGGAATACAATACGGCATCAAATGTATGCCTCGTTCAACTTCCGAAATGTCTGCAACGCCTTTTTGAATAAAAAGTCTTTTCGAATAGCGGTCTAACGAATATTTATTTGAGTCAATTGCTCTCTTAAGAACAATACGAGTATAAAACTCAAACAAAGCCTCCATATTAATCATATACGGGATTGTAAAAACACTTTTCGCAATCGATTGACCTTCTTCGGTTTTATAAGCGTAGTATTTTTGACCATATATGCATCTTGCCTGTTGCAGCAAAGGTTTGTAATACATATAAAGCCCTGATGCATCCGCACCATTAAAATCACTGGTCTTGATACGAACGGTCTTAACCCGTCGGAAAGAATTCATGCAGTAAGCCACTCGTTTTGACACTTCTGATGTAACAGGAAAACGCCTACCTATAATTTCCTTGCATTTTATCAAAGTAGCCTTTAAAATCCTGTTCTCGATATTGTCTTCGGTGAAATCAATATATTTACAATAGAACCTGTCATTTCTTCCCTTACAAGTGTTCATGCGTATATTTTTTTGGATTTCAATTTTCCCTCTGACCTTTGAAGAATTATTTTCTTCTTGATGGAACATTGTTTTTTTCAAACCCTTTTTGCACAAACCATAACAGGACGTAACAAAACTTAATGCGTATAAAAGTTCTCCATCTTGTTCTATGTCTTGAGAAAGCTTAATAAGAGGCTGGTCATAGAACACTTGGAACAAAGACCTCCCATCCGCATCCATTTCGGCAATATAATCATCGTATTCATCATCAGTCATCACGGTCTCAAGCATATGCCAAGGTTCCATACCATACTGCGAGTTTACTACAACGATGTGTTCTTTGCCGGATGATTGTAGATAGCGTCCATTCTTGTCATAAAGCCTTCCAACACCGACATAACCACTGCTCCAAAGTCGACCTTGAAATTTATGAATGCCAAAGTTAAGTTCTGGAGTCGACAGGTCAACTTTAGACCATACCTCATCTCTGCTATTCAGTACAGACCAGTCATTTATTTGGTGTATTATTACATCTCGTGCCATAACATCACCTTCCTAATCAATATCCTATCTTCGTCCTCACTTCTTCAACAAAAGTTCCAACATATTCATTGTCAATACGCTTTCCTGCACGAGTCATGTTTCCGAATTCCTTCACATACAACATGATATTATCACTGATGAAGCGTACTCTCTCACTGCGGTCAGTGGCGTCTCTAATTTCAGAAGGAGTGTGTTCAATTGCTATCAAATCCTCAATAGTATCCAAGATGCCATCTTTCACATATTCTCTGAGGATAGGAATAATCTGAAAAACGAAACGTTCCACAAAATCTTCTTCATAACCCTCTTTGCGCTTACGAAGGAAATATGTATGTCCAAGGCGCACATCACTTTTCTGATACTCATCATTAAAGTAGCTTTCGTTATCAAATATAGCCTGTACTGCATCGAATACCAATAATTCGATAGAATTCTCATCGTCATTTTCAGAGGCGTTCTGATAACAGTTAATAACTACATTTCTGTCTGCTGGGCTATCAACGAAGAGAAAACGTCTGCGGATAGCATAATCAATCGAGTCAATAGATTTGTCAGCAGTGTTCATGGTGCCGATAATAAACAGATTCTTTCCAAGAACAATATCCTTTGTTCTTGATACCGGAGTGCTTACTTTGTCTTCTACTTCATAAGGAGTAGAAACTTTGCTATCACGATATTCCAAACCATAAATCAACTCACCAAAAACAGTGGCAATATTAGCTCTGTTTATCTCATCAATGACAAGGTAAAATTTTGGAGGTTCATCAGGATTAGCTTTTTCTGCAATTTTAGCAAACTCAGCAATTTTACCCAAAATTCTGTTTACGCTATTGTAGGAAGGGAGACCTCCATCAGCTTTTACTTCAATACCTCGGATAAAATCTTCGTAACCGTATGACGGATGAAACTGAACCAAATCCCATCCACCAGTCAATAACTTGGAAGAGGATGAAGGGTCGGCATAATCACTTTCGTTCAGTTTATATTCATCCAATGCAGCAGAAATAGATTCCTGGCTAACAAAACGAGCTGCCAATGCATCGGATTCCGGATTTAATTGTTTTAGCACAAATTTCTTGCTTTCAAAAGTTTTTGAAGTGCCAGGAGGACCTTGGAATACCATCTGACGGACACCAATATTCTCCATAATTTGTTGATAATCTTTTAAATCAGTCATTTTTACAACTCCTTTTATCTCTATGATTTTTTCCGTATCATTCGTTACATTGAAAATATCCTCATATGCGTCAGTACTGAACGCTGATACGCCCAGAACTAAATCGTCGAATTTTTCTTTATTGACTCGAATTTGAGTTCCGCACTGAGTCCATAATGTACGCAAATTTCTCATTTTTGTACCGAAATAATCAATTCGCGCTTTTTCTCGTTCGGTTTGTGTTGATGCAGTAACATTTCTTAATTCTGCGTGTAAAGCTTCGAGATACTTTATTTCCAAATGTATTAATGCATTCAAGTCACCATATACTTCGCTGTGACCTTTAACTAAGGAAATATTCATCTCGTAAAGTTTCAAATAATATAGCAACAATCTGTATACGGCACCATAGATTTCTGCGGGGTTATTATCCTTGCAAACATTGTTGACTGTAAAGGTATGCAGTCGCAAACCGTTCAAAGGAAGGTATGTATCGCTCGGAGAACCGTCTGTGTATGAAATTTCATAGGCTGCCACATCTGTACGTTCTGCCCATCTTCCTACATTTCCGGGGCGAGTTGAATAATACGCATGGGGATTTCTCCTGTCTTTGCCCTTGACTGCCGTCTCATAGTAAAAACTTGGTGCATCATTCATTTTTACCAAATATGAGGCGTATGCTACCGGAACAGATTTACTCGGAACAGATGCAACCTCAATGTTGAATAACAATGAATCGGTTGCGATATCACACGGAAAAACACCATTCAATACAATCGCATCTATAACACTCTCCAAAAGACCTTTATAATCGGAACAACGGTTAGCGATAATCTCGGTTTCATAGTAGCTTATGGTATCTTCCAACGAATATGGTTCAACACGCTCGCCTGAATTAACCATAACCTTGCGAATGTCAGATATACGATTCAAGCTGGATATTCCCGTATTAAGCTTGGATTCAAGTGCCTTCTCATATACCTCGATATTCCCGCGTAAAATCCCCAAGGATGAAAGATTATTGATGAACGGGAAAATCTGATACATCATTTTTTGCTTAAATTTATCCAGTACAAAATAAGCAGTTCCCGTGCGTTCTACCATGAACATACCATGCCCAGGCATATACTTATCTGCAACATCAAGGATTCCAGGAGCAGCATTCGTAGTAATAAAGTCTTTTATGCTATCGAATATATCAATTATGATTCGCCCAGCATTTGCATTTACAGTATCATAATATTTTTCAAGCACATCCCGATCTGATTTCAGTTCGGCAACATAGTCCATTCTTCTTCTCAATGCGTAGTCAAGGTGTCCTGCATGGAAATTTCTGCACTCAGTTAAAATTATGATGACATTATCCGGGATGCATAAAGTAGAACCATCTGAAAGGGGAACAGATTCATTTCTGAACTCCATAGCATAAATCAAATTTCCAAGCAACGCTCCTGCATCTACTCTTGAAATATCGTCAAATATTACCGCATAAAGTTCTTCCGTGGTTCCTGCTCTGTCACACAGTTTTTTTATTCTCTTCTCCACATAATCGACCGTCATTGTTCCGGTTGCTTTAATATCAATCCCATATACAATGTCCTCATAGGTCATGCTCGGATGAACTTGAATAAACTCACATCTATCACTGCAAATGAAATCCTCAATTTTATCCAAATCCTTATAGATGTCCTTTGATTGGAGGGTATCTATATTTAATTTTTCATAGCACAGGTAGTACGCAGCGGCCCTGGCAAGAAAAGTCTTACCAGTCGCTGGATTACCTGTGAACAATAAGTTCTTCATATAAATCAATCTCCAATGTTTTCGCTATTTTCTACATCCAATATGTTCCTTACCAATCTTGCAAGAAAGTACGATACTTTCGGAGGGACAGCATTACCAATCTGACGACTTATCGAACGCTTATCTCCATAAAAAACATAGCTATCAGGGAAACTTTGAATTCGCGCCGCCTCTCTCGGTGTTAATGTACGGTCTTCATCTGGATGGATAAATCGACCACCTGCAGGAGTGTCAAATCTTGTGGTGATTGTCGACGCTTGCTCGTTCCAACAAAGTCTACCATACGAACCGCTATGAACAGAATTAATCTGTTCATTCAGAGTCGTATAATTTTCTCCATTTTTTATTTTGCTCATTCTTTCCACTGCAACCTTTGAATGGCGTGACCGTGAATGGTTTGTAAGCGTTTTTGCATCGCAGGACAAATATTTTTCATAAGCAGTTTCCGGCGATGGATTATCAATCACTCCATCTTCGCTTGTCATCGAAAGATTTCCTATCGCATCCAGAACCGTTACCTCATCAAAATAGGTAGGGTACTCGCTTTTTATCTCGTTTATAGTTTTTTCCCATAAGGTGTCAATGTCTGCTTCGTCCACAAGAGCCCCTATAATAATCATTCTTTCTCTTCGTTGGGGTACTCCAAAATCTGCAGCGTTGATTACCCTGTGGTATATACGGTATGGTTTTCCATTAAGTGCTTCGGGGTCCTGAAAAATTCTTTTGATTTCTTCAAAAATTTTCCCACCCTGCATAGTAGATATGCCTTTTACATTTTCCATAACGAAAACTTTAGGCTTAACCGCTTTTACAACATTAAAGTAGTGCTTGAAAAGGTAATTTCGAGGGTCGTCAATAAATCCCTGTCTAATTCTCGCACCTGCCATAGAAAAACCTTGGCAAGGTGGTCCTCCTATAATGACATCTGCCGTCGTTCCTGCAAACATATCAGAGGTGTCTATATTTTTTATGTCATCAACAATCACATCAACTTCCGGATGGTTACGCTGATATGTGTCCGCTATAACGGGGTCATACTCTACCGCCTTTTCCACGCTGAATCCTGCTTGGATAAAGCCAAGGGATAAGCCACCGCATCCTGCAAATAAATCAATTATTTTCATCTGCGTCAATTCCTCCGCTTGTCCTGTACCTAATAGCAAAATTCTTAATATATTTGCTTTCGGTTTCAGTTAGTCCATACGCAGCATTTATAAAATCATCTATAGCCCAAATTTCTGACAAGCACTCTCGATGTTTATATTCATACTGCGTTTGTTTTGTGCCTACATATACTTTCGTTTTTTCCAATCGCTCTCTTAAGTTGTTAGCCAATTCCGTGGCACCAGTCATATCAACCTGTAGCGGCATCATGAATCCGTTTAAATCTATACTAACGTGCCAACAATCAGACACACTAATCCAATACCACCAGAAAAGGGTAGAGTTGATCAGGCAATAGCAAAAATCAGCTTCTAACGGGGTATGAAAACTGAAAACCTTATATTCAGGGTCATCTACCTTTTCTCTATAGGCCTTCATCCAAAACGCCTCTCGACGATTTAAGAAAACCGATTCAGTGCCAGCTCTCGATATAGCATATACCGATTGCATTTTTCGTGTATCAGTTATTTTCTTGTAGATATCAATATCCAGTTGTGTGCCTAACTTAGGAATAAAATCTGCATTCTCATATCTATTCCTTACCATTTGGATATCAGTAAAAAGCGTACCGCGTTCTTGCTTATACCAATACTGATAGTTTCCGGTAAAAACAGTTTTTTCCACCTTTCGGTCTTTGCCGATTAGAATACATAATTTTTGATGCACCGAATCAAATAAACAATCCGGTCTATCTGCGTAACTTAAAATATATTGTTCAGAAACCAGGTCTCCTAATTCCTCTCGAAGTTTTTTCATCCTCGGTGTAGACACATATGAAAGAGGAATTATAAATCCGATAGAACCGTTCTTTTCAAGTTTCCTTGCCGCATTTAGGAGGATATTAGCATAAATGTTCCCATATTTATCACTAAGTTCAAGACCGGATTTGAAATCCTCAACATAAGGTGGATTACCTATCACGATATGATACTTATCCTCAAAAGAGGCCTCGTCTGCAATAAAATCAAAGGATGTGAATCGTCTGTTCATTACATTTCCAAGTCCGATACAATAATCAACGCCACAAGATTCTATAATGAACAGTAGCAATCTCAATTCTGCAATAATAATGGATTCAACATTCACATCATTGCCATAAATCGTAGAAACTACCTCTTGTATAAGACGATTGGTAATCTTTGCATTTTTCTTCAACAAATCAATTTTAATTTCAAGTGCTGCAAGCAGATATTCTCCGGCTCCACACGTTGGGTCAAACACGGTCTTCCCACAGCAAAATGAACGGTATGGTATGTTATCCAGGTTCAAATCACTAACATTGGATGCTGTAAGCTTTCCGAATGAGGCTTTAATACTATTCGTGAGGATAAACCGGACAACATCATTTGGGGTGTAATATACCCCTTTGCTTTTTCTTATGCTCTGTTTCTCATTAATCTTGGAAAGAGCATCTTGAACTTGAGTATATGTTCGCTTAGATGAAACTACCTCAACACACTGAAAATCGTCTCTTCTTGCAATGCTTTTTAACTCACCGCAAATCAGTTCTACTTCCTTCGGCGAATAAACTTCTTGTATATATAAATAGATAAGGTTCAATGCCTCATCTACAGCACTATATTTTTCAACCCTTGCCAAGGATGTATTAGTTTTACCCATTAGGAAATGCATCCTTTCGTTCCTGTTCTTCAAAATTTTCTTCTCTAACAAATTCCATAATATCTCCAACATCACAATTGAGAGCGTTGCATATTCTAAGCAGCACATCTGTGTTGACGTTGCCACCTTTTCCAAGTTTGGCAACCGATGTGGCACTAATCCCACTCATTTCACGCAATGTCTTTTTATTTATTCCGCGGTCTATTAATAATTTCCACAATTTATTGTAGCTAAAACGCATCCGCTTTACCTCCACACTTTGTATGCTTTTCTGTTCTTCTATGCACCACCGAATGCTTATACGCCTTTATTTCGAAGTGTCGATGGCCTATGCTAAATATTATATCACAAAAATACGCAAAAGTCTATAAAAGTTTGTGAACGCAAAACTAATTTCGTTTGCACGGTTGCTTGTCCGCATCCTCATTGTCGCAAGACAATCACCTTATCCACTCAACTCTACACAAAATCATCTTATCAACTCAACCTTGCCCATTTTCAACCTGTCAACTCAACCCTCGATTTCTCCTGGCTGCAAGCACCCCAAAACGAAAAAATCCGAGAGCCGGAAAAGAACTCCCAACTCTCGGAAATGCCTTGTTTTCAAGCCTTTTTCGGTATTTACTTCTGTACTTTTGACATCAACACTACGCACTCCACATGCCCCGTCCACGAAAACATATCAACCAAACACACCCGTTCAACCTTATATCCTCTTTCCTGTATCACCTCCAAATCCCTCACAAGACTAGTCGGCTTACAAGAAATATACACAATGTTTTCTACGCCGTAATCAAGAATTTTCGCAAGGGCCTTTGGATGGATTCCCTCCCTCGGCGGGTCGAGGACGATAACCTCCGGCTTTTCTTCTATGCCATCCAGTGTTTTAAGTACATCGCCTGCGATAAATTCACAGTTTGAAAGTTCGTTCAGCAGGGCGTTTTCAGATGCGGCGGCAACCGCCTCGTCGACTATCTCGACTCCGATAACTCTTTTGGCGACAGGGGACAGCATCTGGGCAATTGTTCCTGTTCCGCTGTACAGATCGTAAACTATCCTGCCATCCGCTGATGATTTGATGTAATTCCTGACAACTCCGTATAATTCTTCAGCGCCAAATGAGTTAGTCTGAAAAAATGAAAAAGGAGTAATTTTAAACTTCAGTCCCATTATCTGCTCAAAGAAATAATCCTTTCCGAACAAAATATCTGTCCTCTCATTTTTTATCGTATCTGCCACACTGTCGTTAAATGTATGCAAAATACCGACTATCTTTCCCTCAAGCCCAATAGAAAGCAGCCGTGAAACCAGTCCGCCGAAGTCGTGTTCCGCCTGTGATGTAGTGACAATATCCAGAATAAGCTCTCCCGTGCTCGCCGCCCTCCTTACAAGTAGATGCCGCAGAAATCCTTCATGACTTATTCTGTGATAATAACTCAAATTATTCACTAAACAGTAATTTTTCACAGTGGAAAGTACCTTTCCAAAATCGTTATTTACGAGCTTGCAGCACGAAGCGTCAACTATATCGTAAAAACTCCCCCTCTTGTGTAAACCAAGTGTCAACGGACCATCCTTATACTCATCTCCAAATGTATACTCCATCTTATTGCGGTATCCCGTAATATTAGGATTACGTTTTATACCGTCATATACATATCCTTCACAGACTCCGTCAATTAGCGACAGAACCTGCTTTTCCTTAATTGAAATCTGCGTCTCATATGAAAGCGTCTGATAGATACAACTGCCGCACAAACCAAAATTAGGGCAAAATGGCTCGTCAGTCTGCAATGGTGATTTCTCCAAAATCTCCATTAATTTTCCCAAAGCCTTATTATGCCTCTTTTTCTGAACCATATATGATACTTTTTGGCCCGGAAGAACATTCTTAACCGTAACCTTTACATCATCACAAAAAATAATTCCTTTATTGGGGAACTCATAATCTTTTACTATTCCCTCACAAATATCACCTTTTTTCATAATCTTCTCCTAATTCTGTTTTTAGTAAATAATATTTACTGAGCGCATTTTCATTTAATATAATATAATTCATTTATCTCGGTTCAAATAGCCTAAGCATATATCTTGATTCAAAATAATCTAATTCATTTAATTTCAAATTTTCTAATTCATATCATTGTGTTAATAATAGCCCGATTCATTTATCTTGATTCAGAAATAAAAAATTTAAATTCATAAATAATCACTCAAGCTTATATTTTAATTAAAATACCTAAAGCAAGCTGAAATGCCTAAGTTAACTTCTGTTGGCAAATGTGTCCTAAATATAGAAATATTGTCTACGTCCCGGACTTTCATTAACAATTTCCTCCCCAGCTCTTTAATATTACCAGTGGATACAAAAACATTTGCTTAATATCTACGCTTATATGCAGAGTTTGAGTTATCGAGCAGCTTACCATAAATTATATTAAATTAATGTACAGGGCACTGACCGAGTAAAGAATATGCGGCATGTCCACACCTTTATAATGCTTTACGCATGTATCAATGTCAGTCATGCCGTTACGCACCGCCACATTTATGGAAGCCGTATTGGAATCCCTTATAATTGAGAAAACTTCATCTGCTTTTAGATTATCAAATGCATACCACTTACAGGCTTTTGCCGCCTCAGTCGCAAAACCCTTGTGCCAATAAGCCTTTTGAAAAAGGTATCCTATCTCAAGCAGCTGTCTATCTTTCCAAGTCTGTATTGTAATCCCGCACTGGCCAATCATCCCGCCTGTCTCTTTTAATATAACAGCCCAAAGACCAAAACCGTACTCTTTGTATCTGCTAAGCTGCCTGTCAAGCCATTCCTGCGTCTCTTCATCTGTAAACGCACCCTCATACGCGTACATTACAGCCTCGTCCTGCAGTATAAGGCACAGAGCCTCATAATCTGACTGCTCCATTTCGCGCATATATAAGCGCTCTGTTTCCAATAACATATAACCACTCCTCATCACGCTGTAAAATAAATAATCTGTTAACAACACTAATTTTCAACTCTAATTGCTATCTATCATTTTTATAAATATACATCCTCGACATCTGTTCTTCACCGTCACCAAGAGCCATACATAAGTAATCCCAGCCATATTTCTCATAAAAACCATTGTGGTCAGTCAACAGATATAGGGTACTGACGCCATTGTTATTCATATCGTCACAAGCAAATTGAAAGATACTCCCTGCAATCCCCCTGTTTCTATAAGCTTTATCCACATAAAAGACGCAGACATTCGGTGTCAAATCCTTTCTGTCCTGAAAATCGTTTACAATTACACCAAGTCCTGCGATAATATCGCTACAGTCCATGACAACATACCACTGCGGAACTGCGGATTTGTTTTCAATTCATTCAGAAATGCTTTCTGAATATGCCTTTATCGGAATATCCCATCTAGAATGAAACCATTCAGCGGCCTGCTCTGCCCTTTCTCTTAACTTGACAATGTAAATCACCCAAAAAATTACTCAAGTTAAGCCCTTTCTATCTGCAGTCAACATTTAAAAATATTACAACATATAAAGTCAAATACCCCGCAGCAAGCTACGGGGTATACCTTAGCTTCTTTTTAGCAAGTTCGCCCCAAGGGGCGGGGTATTTGACCCACGCGCAGTCGCCAACTGCAAGCAAGCTTGCGATTGGCTCGTTGCATACGCGAGAATAAACTGATTATTTCTTATCAGTTAATCGTATTTGTCAAATCACAATATTGGCATATCTGCCTGTAAATAAGCATTTCAGCACAATAGCCTAATAATATGTATTGTAACAATTTAACTATACTAATTCTATCATATTTCTACAAATACTTCCACTTAAAATACTTTCATTGAAACACACCTTAATAATCCTAATTTTACACCGTAATATATCGACCGGCATATATAACGTAAAACATTATTCTTTACTTTATGAATTATTTGCTATATAATATATTAACTGGAGGTGGTCTATAATGTCAGATGATACAAAAAATGATAATATAAAAGATGATAAGCTGAGGACGATTCTTGAGGCAATAACTAAGCTTGATTATATTAATCCGGACGATATACCTGACATTCCTCTGTATATGGATCAGGTTACAACATTTATGGACGAAAGATTATCATCGTATAAAAGATTTGACGGGGATAAAATCCTTACAAAGACAATGATAAACAATTATACTAAAAATAATCTTCTGCCCCCTCCTGATAAGAAAAAATATTCCAAAAACCACATGCTCCTGCTGATTTTCTTATATTACTTTAAGAATTTCATGTCTATCAGCGACATTCAGGATATTTTCGCACCTCTTTCAGAGAGATTCTTCGACAATTCATCCGAGATGGATTTGGAAGACATATACAGGTATGTTTTCGACCTCGAATATGAGGGCATGGAGATTCTTATGAAAGACGTAGTCAAGAAATTCAAGTTATCAAAAGCCGCTTTTCCAAAACTTGAAAATGAGGCTGACAATGACGTACTATCTACTTTTGGGTTTATTTGTATGTTAAGCTTTGACGTATATGTAAAAAAACTTATAATCGAAAAACTAATCGACACTGAGCTTAAAAAAGATAAAAGTGATGATACAGCCAAAAAATAATTATTGGATTGCAGCAGAAATTATATCAGGTTCATACAATCAGCTTCAGGTATATTTCTGCTGACACCCATCATCATTACATTCATCGCATCCCTTATGTAGCTAATATCCATTCTAAGATTTTCAGTTCCGTTATTTGGGGATGTTTCCTGCTGCCGTTTTATAATGTCAGCAAATCCGCCAGATGCTACAGATGGAATTCTTGGATTTATTCCACTTTCTTCATTACCGGAGTCTTTGACATTACGCTGCATCACAATAAGCGGAGAAGTTCTATTACTCAAATTACTTACAGCTTCAACTCTGCCAAGCGACCTTGGATTTCCATTAATTGAAAGAATATTATAATTGAATGGTACGTTACTGTACCCCATAGAAACAGGCGCTATTCTCATCCCAAAGCCTCCTATACAAAATATAATTACTGTAAATTATACTACCATAAAAATTTACTTTATTCAAGTTTTAAAATCATATACTAAATCTCATAAAAACACACTTATCCACGCTTCAATTCCAAAGATTCTTTCCCCGAAAGATGTTCTACCGCCATTTCAAGTATACAAAAACCATCCCACCAGTTTTCAATGAATTTATTCCTGTTATCGTGGCTGTCATCAGGAGAATATTTAACAGCCAGCTTTTCAGCGGCCTCTCTTTTTTCTGCATCATCACGAATTATCCTCATTCTTCCAAATACAATTACACTTCTAAAATTCGTAGTATATTCATTAGGCTTTACATCGTCTCTGTCAACCACGCAGAATGAAACTTTATCACATTTGGTGATAGCGTCAATCTTATGGCCGCATTTTGCAGAGTGAAATAATATCTTACCATTGTCATAAATATAGCTTACCGGTACAGCATACGGATAGCCATTGTCACCCAATACGGCCAAAACCCCGCATGACCTCCGTTCTAAGACATCGGCACATTCATCATAAGTCATCTCCTGTTTAATTCTCCTCATCTTGCGAAACATAACATCCTCCTATACAATTTTATTTTCCAAAATAATTTATGTAATCACCTGTACATATACAAGTTCCTAATGTGTGTTATGGATATTAATATATCACATTCTCTCTATATAGCAAACTTAGCGTCAATGTACATATGACAACATACCTCAATCTATGTAGCTCAACGGCGAAAATTTCAAGACATCGTAGTCTCTAATCAGTATACATCATTATACTCACATTTATCATTATTAAATACGCTAGAAAAATCCTCCAACAATTAACAGACAATTGGTAGACAATAATCCTTTATTGTGCTATAGTAAACATATGTTTGTTTTAAAATGAGAGGATTATCGTGGGAGGAATACATATGGATTTATATACGTCACTGAACGATGAACAGCTGCGTGCTGTTATGCACAACAAGGGGCCGCTTCTTATACTTGCCGGTGCCGGTTCTGGCAAGACCAGAGTTCTCACACACAGAATCGCACACCTTATATCACAGGAGGGCGTAAGTCCGTGGAATATAATGGCTGTTACATTTACGAACAAGGCGGCGCGTGAAATGCGTCAGAGGGTTGACGATATAGTAGGGTTCGGGGCTGAAAACATATGGGTCAGCACGTTTCATTCGACGTGCGTCAGAATTCTCCGACGCTTCATTGAATCCATCGGTTACAACAGAAACTTTACCATTTACGATACCGACGACCAGCGCTCTCTGATGAAAGATATCATTAAGCAGCTCAACTACGATAGCAGAATGCTTAACGAGAGGAAGATACTATCGATAATTTCATCGCAAAAAGACTCCCTCATAACACCTGATATGTATCTAAAAGAAGCTTCCGGAGATTATTTTTCCGAAAAAATTGCGAAAGCCTACTCAACTTATCAGGAACGTCTCAAGAAGAACAATGCGCTTGATTTTGACGACCTTATAATGAAGACAGTAGAATTGTTCAGGCATGATGGACAGGCTCTCGAATACTACAGAAACAGATTCCACTATTTAATGGTCGACGAGTATCAGGACACCAACACCGCACAATTTGAGCTGCTGCATCTTCTCGCAAACCATACGAACGAGTACGGGGAGATTGAGAATAACATATGCGTCGTAGGAGACGACGACCAGTCAATTTACAAATTCCGCGGAGCCAACATATACAATATTTTAAATTTTGAAAAAATATATAAGGACGCAACCGTCATAAAACTTGAGCAGAATTATCGCTCGACAAAAAATATTCTTAACGCCGCAAACGAGGTTATCTGCAACAATTCAAGCAGAAAAGAAAAAAAACTTTGGAGTAAAAATGACGAAGGGGCTCCTCTCTCGCTCGTAAGGTACGGAAGCGATATGGAGGAGGCCGCCGGCATCGTTAATACAATTATTCAGGGAGTTGACTCAGGAGATAACTACAGGGATTACGCCATTTTGTACAGAACAAACGCCCAGTCGCGTATACTCGAGGAGTGCCTAATACGCAATAGCATACCGTACAAAATAGTAGGCGGCATTAATTTCTATTCGAGAAAAGAAATTAAAGATATAATCGCTTATTTGAAAACAATTGACAACGGCCTAGACGACATTGCCGTTAAACGAATAATAAATGTTCCCAAAAGAGGAATCGGCCTGACTACTATAGACCGCATAAGCGGCTATGCGGCTATGCACGGAATAAGCTTTTTTGAAGCCTGCCGCAGCGCGGAACACGTTGACGGAATTGAGCGCGCCCTTACAAAA
The DNA here is from genome assembly GCA_948472945.1 of uncultured Clostridia bacterium. Lineage (GTDB taxonomy): Bacteria > Bacillota > Clostridia > Lachnospirales > Lachnospiraceae > V9D3004. The sequence goes on along the minus strand of CAOKVX010000001.1, from coordinate 386,249 downwards.
ATCCAGTCATTTGTTTCACTTATTGAACATTACCGGGCAATGCTTGCGTCACAGCCTGACATAAATACCGTAAATCTCGTCAGCAATATTATTTCAGATACAGAATATATGGCTCTCCTTGAAAATGAGGGTACTGACGAAGCAAAGGCAAGAATCGAAAACATTGAGGAATTTATAAGCAAGGCTGCTTCATTTGACGAGACATATAAAGATGCTTCATCACCGGATTCCCAATCCTCACTCAGCGCATTTCTTGAAAACATTGCGCTTGTAGCGGATATCGACTCGGTTGAGGATGAAAACAATCTTGTTCTTTTAATGACGTTACACAGCGCCAAAGGTCTGGAATTCACAAACGTATTCATGTGCGGGATGGAGGAAAACCTTTTTCCATCTTCAATGGTTCTCTCATCATACGACGATTCTGAGCTTGAAGAGGAAAGACGTCTCTGCTATGTAGGCATTACCCGGGCAATGAAGACGTTGACATTAAGCTGTGCTTCGCGCCGAATGAAAAACGGCGAACTGCAGATTAATTATCCATCCAGATTCCTCACTGAACTTCCAAGGCATCTTGTGAAAGAGTCGGCCTCATCCGGATATACACAGACAGCAGTAAAGAACCGTACCGCGCCTTCAGACTATACAGAAACCTCCTCTTCGTACACGCCGCACAACTCACTCCGCAATTCGCCTTACAAACCTGTCGGCTCCAAGCGCACCTCCAAGCTGTTAACCGGCAACCCGTATATAAGCAAAGGTATGGGCGCCAAAAATACAGCTACAGTAATAGACTATTCATCGGGCGACAGGGTAAAGCATATCAAATTCGGACAAGGCACCGTCGCCGAACTTACTAAGGACGAAAGCGATTACATAGTAACTGTCGAGTTTGACAACGCAGGAACAAGAAAAATGAAAGCATCATTTGCCAAATTAGTTAAATTATAGTAGTATTATATTCGAGATAATGATATACTATATAAGAAAAGAAATATTTTTAAATAAATGAAAGGAGTTACTTAATATGGATAACAGATTTAATGACATAATCAACTCTGTAAAGGTTAATGAACTCTTCCACAAAAAAGAGGCGGAGGACAAAAAGAAAAACTGTGTAATGTGGGTACTTGCAGTCGTAGGCGTTGTCACAGTTATTGCGGCTATTGCATACGCAGTTTACAAGTTTGTCACTCCTGATTACTATGAGGACGACGACATTGACTTTGACCAGGACCTTATGTTCGACAACTATGACGAGGAATAAGCTCTAGGTTTAAAATTTTGAAGTACTTTTTTTTAATTTACTTTACGCTTTAATTCATGTAATTATAGGCAGGGTTACAAGAGCCCTGCCTATAATTATAGTTACATTATTTTTTTCTTTCTCCTTGCAGTTTTCCGTAAAATTCTGTTTGATTTACGAAACAAAATTCCGAGCAAGCCACTGAGCAACGCCATCTTTCTCGTTCGATAAAATAATATCTGTAGCATATTTTTTTAAATCTTCATGCGCATTTTCAACTGCATAACTTTCGTCAGCCAATTCAAACATATCTATATCATTTTTTCCATCTCCAAAAGCAACTATTTTTTCACATCCCAATAATGACTTTAATTGCCTTATCGCATTTACCTTTGAAGCATTGAGAGGCATAATCTCCAACCATTGTTCGTTTGTATACATTTCAGTCTGATACACGCAATGAAATGTGCCCTTGTATTTTTCATACAATGGTTTCAGTTTGTACTGCTTATCAATACAAGTAATGTAGAAAAGATTGCCTGATTTTAAGTCAGTAACCGCATTTACTGTATTAGTACGAATATCTCCTTTTCTACTGGCAAGAAATGTCTGCATCCCTTCTGTACACAATTCAGGCACAAATGAAAATTTCTCTTTTCCGTCAATTATAACTCCATTCTTTCCATCTGCATTCAAGAAAATCTTTTTTGCCCCGTCATTTAATATGACCTCTGAATCTTCTTTACAGACATTCTCAAAAGTATACATATAACGGCCTTTACCAAATAAGTCTGAGAGGCAGATAAAGATAATGTAACTAATGTTCAGTGTATCGTAGCCTTATCTGCCGTTAATCCCGATTTCTGCAATGCTATCTTGTACATAAGGCACTTCCTAAACCTCTGCAAAATTCCGCCCTCACTTATGATATGGCTCCCCATTGATAATCCTGTATCCTCTGTAAACCTGCTCCAACAAAATAACCCGCATAAGCTGGTGCGGAAATGTCATTTCCGAAAAGCTCAGCTTAAGGTCAGCCTGTTTTAACAGGTTATCGTACAGTCCGAGAGAGCCGCCTATAATAAACTGTATATGACTTGTACCATTTACAGCGAGACTGCTTATTATTGAAGCAAATTTTTCTGACGACACCTTACGGCCTTCGATTGCGAGAACAATAACGTACGCATCACTGCTGATATACCGCTCAATTCTTTCGGCCTCTTTCTTTTTGACAATGTTAATCTCATTATCGCTCGGCTCAGCCGGGGTTTTCTCATCTGCTGTCTCTATAATTTCCAGTCTGCAGTATCGGCCCAGCCTTTTTGAATATTCCTTTACCGCTTCGACATAAAATTTCTCTTTAATTTTACCTACGCACAAAATTGTAATCTTCATTATTCTTTCCTTATTATTCATTTTACAGGGATTGTTATCACCCTAAAAATGTATTTATAGCATATTTATATTTTCTTATATAATTTGTAATTTTTATTTCATCATCTTTTTGTGGCTTGTTCATTATTTGTTCACAAAATGTTTGTATAATATTCAATAGATAGTGGCTTTTAATATTAAAGCACTTTCTACTCCCACCCTATTATACGCTTTGGTAATTTTATATTACCAAAAGAACAAACCGATTCCCTATCGGTTTGTTCTTTTTTATATATCATTTTACTTCATAACATCATCATTTTAATTCAATACATATAAACCGGAATGATAAACCATCGTATTTTACACATACTATTTTTATTATGTAGCTAATGATAAGCTAATCATCAGCGCTCTGTCTACATTTTTAAGCGCTGTGCTGTCAAGGTGGCATACCCTCTCCCGCAGCCTTGACTTGTCAATAGTCCTAACCTGCTCAAGCAGAATTACCGAATCTTTGACGATACCGTATTTGTCAGCCGCAAGCTCGACATGGGTAGGTAATTTCGCCTTGTTCATTTTCGATGTAATTGCCGCACATATGACGGTTGGACTATGTTTGTTACCCATATCATTTTGTATAATTAAAACCGGTCTGATACCGCCCTGTTCCGAGCCAATAACCGGCCTCAGGTCTGCATAATATATATCGCCTCTACGAATAAGCACTTGCCCACACTCCATTTCACGAAATAACTATTTTCATTATTCATTATTTCCGAAAGTCAAAATGCTATACATATTATTTTATTCTAGGAGGTATGTTAACAGAACACTTCATTATGCACGGCTTTCGCATATATATTCCCTTGGGACTCTCTTTCCCACGTCGCAAATCACTTCGTAATTGAGCGAATTGCCGTAATCGGCTATCTCCTCAACACTTATCAGCTCATTGCCGTCACGCCCGACAAGTGTCACCGAATCCTCAACTTTTACATCAGGTATGTCGGTAACGTCTATCATGAACTGGTCCATACATACCCGTCCGACTATCGGCGCGCTTATGCCGTTGACAATAACTCTTCCTATGTTGGAGAGGGCGCGGGGATACCCGTCGGCATATCCGACCGGAACAGTTGCTATCCTCCTTATAGAGTCGGCTGTATATGTACCGCCGTAGCTTATCCTCGTCCCGGGCTCTACTGTTTTTATGTAACTTATTATCGTTTTCCACTCCATCGCAGGCCTTAGCTCAATCACAGATTTATCAATATCCTCTGACGGGTAGAGACCGTACGAGGCAATTCCAAGACGTACCATGTCAAGGTCAGCTTTTGGAAACTGTATAACGGCAGCGCTGTTGCACGCATGTTTTAGTTCAAATGTAACACCCGCCCTTTCGAGCTTTTCAAGCATTTCAATGTATGTCTCGTACTGCTTCTCAGTATATGAAAGTTCTTTCTCATCAGCCTTTGAAAAATGAGTAAAGCACCCTTCCATAATGATATTAGGAAGCTCTGATATTTTTCTTATTGTTTCAACTGATTCATTACCCGGCAGGAACCCTATTCTTCCCATTCCGGTGTCAAGCTTAATATGTATTCTTGCATTTACGCCCTGCCTTACTGCCTCCTCAGATAAAAGCCTGGCAGTCTCATAGTCGGTAACAGTCTGAGATATATTATACATTATTACATGCTTAAGGCAGCTCTTTGGCGTGTAACCGAGAATCAATATAAGCTTGCCGCAGCCGTTCTCACGAAGCGCAACAGCCTCATTTATAACCGCAACTCCGTATGCGTCAACGCTTTCCCCCAGATACTCCATAATCCTGACCGCACCGTGTCCATACCCGTCAGCCTTAATGACAAACATAATTTTACTTGCAGGGTCAACTTTCTTTTTAAGCTCATTTACGTTATAACGAATATTGTCAAGATTGATAACCACTTTAGTCCTGTCAAATTGAACCATTCCATATTCCTCTCTAAAACTAATAACAGATTTATAATTGCATTATGCGGTATATTATAATATTAAAACTTATCAGCAAAACATCTATTCAATTTTAAGAACATTGGATAGAGATTCAATTATATCTCCGGCCATAACGGAATATCTGTTTAGCCTTACACATGCGTCGTTACCCGCAAGGCCATGCACGTACACACCCATACAGGCGGCGTCATATCTGTCAAGTCCCTGCGCCATAAATGAAGCGATTACCCCTGTAAGTATGTCGCCGCTTCCCCCTGTTGCCATCGCATCATTTCCCGACATATTAAAATATACTGCATTGCCGTTGCCCACAACTGTACAAGCATCTTTCAATGCCAGTATAACCCCCTTGTTTCTGGCACAGTAATTCATAACATAATCTGACATATCATCCCTCATTTTACTGATTTCATCTGCGGACAGCCTGCTCATTTCCTTTAAATGAGGCGTTATTACAATTCGATCAAGATTATCAGAATAAAGCCCTCTAATTTCTTTATTACAGCGGTCTGCAATAATGTTGATTGCGTCGGCGTCGGCAACTATACTGCATGTGCCGCTCTGCAGCACAGTTTTAACTATATTACAGGCCATTTTGTCAGTACCGAGTCCCGGACCAATAACAACGGCGTCGGCCCATGACACTTCCCTGCATACAGTTTCGCGTACACTATCATAATCATCCCATTCTAACCCTGCAACAATAGCCTCAGGCAGCATACAGGATATCGCAGGCACATTTTTACTGCAGGTCAAAACCTTTACAAGTCCGCATCCGCTTCTGTAAGCCGCCTTCGCAGACATAAAAGCAGCTCCGACCATTTCCCTGCCTCCTGCTACAACCAGCACTTTCCCATAAGTGCCCTTGTTTGACAGACTTTTTCTTGCGGGAAGTCTGTCCATATCTGTCTGCTCAAAGAAAAATTCACGTATGTCTGCATCTCTTACTGCGCCGTGCGGAAATCCTATGTCCACTACAGAGACTTTTCCTGCGTACGCCCGTCCGCAGTACAGTGCAAGACCGGTTTTTAAAAGACCGTAAGTGACAGTGTGTACGGCCCTGACTGCCGTTTTCATAACCTGCCCTGTAGAAGCGTTAATACCAGACGGCATATCAATAGAATATATTATTGAATTTAATTTATTGACAGCTTCAATTATATCGTAATATTTTCCTGTAACGTCCCTTGAAAGACCTACTCCGAATATACCGTCAATTATAATATCATATCCCGAAAAAATTTTGTCATACCGCTCTTCTGTATCTCTGTCTCCTATAACATTTACTCCTGAAGCTTTTGCTATATTGTACTGCAGCTTTGTCTGTTCAGTCATAGAATCAACAGCGCCGGTCAAAAAAATATTTACATTGAATCCATTTTCATGAATAATCCGGCCTGCTGCTATTGCGTCACCGCCGTTATTGCCATTGCCCGCGATGACCAGCACATTTTTTAAACTTTTAGTTTCACCGTCATTCATAATGACTTTAGCCGTCTCATACGCCGCCCTCTCCATAAGGACTATTGAAGGAATAAAATATTTGTCAGTCGACAAGCTGTCGATATACTTTGCCTTATCGGCATTTGCAAGATATTTCATAAATATAACATACTTCCTTTCACCGAATCGGCATTCCTTAATAATAAATATGTTATGAATACACAGTTCTTACATCTTCGAATCCAGCTTCTCAAGTATATCCGCTCCAATCATATCGTGCAGATATGAATAAAGGGCGTTTGTCTGTTTATCAATAAGCTCCTTTTGTTTTGTTTTCTCCTCAAGTTCAAGACTGAGTCTTTCTATATCGGACTCAAGTTCCTCCGCCTTATCCTCGTTATCGTTAATAATAGTATACCCATATATCATACTTTCAAGAAGCAGCTCCCTGTTGTTCTTCATTATCTCATAGGGAAGCTCCATAAGCCTTTCCTTAGAATCGTCAAGTTTTCCATTGATATCGCGGATAAGCCTCTGGTTCACATCCTGCTTCTTTTCTCTCAAATCATTGGCGTCTTTATCGTCAACCTCGCTCATATTGTCAACTATATTGGTCATGAGACGTTTTTTTAGCACTTTCATCTCCTTAACCCTGTTTACCATTCCGCCCTGCTCTTTTAAAAGCTCGTTCATCAGCTTGGTCTTTTTCTTAATCTCAGGCCTTCTTATAAGCTCGGCAAACAGTGTATTCCACCGCTCGTCAAGGGTCAGGATAGGTATTTTTACACTTTTTATAACATTCCACAATACATCCCTGTCATATATTACATTTTTTCTTTCTTCCCTTTTCTTCCTCGCCATAATAATCTACCCCCGTATAACCGTTCAACTATTCCTCGAGTTCTTTTATCCTGTACGACAATCTCATAAGGCTCTCGGCAAGATGTACATTTTCGACTAGCACGTCGCCGGAAAGGTTTAAGTCGGTAGGCGCAAAATTCCATATTGCATTTACACCAAGGGAGACAAGCCCCGCCGCGACTTCTCTTGCAGCGCATTTGGGAATTGTGAGCGCCGCAATCTCAACATCATTTTCACTTACAAACCTTTCAAGATTATCCATAGGCTGAACAACACACTCGCCAATCTTTATGCCCTCAAGAGATGGATTAGAATCAAATATTGCTGTAAATACAAATCCCCTCTTCTTAAAATCAGGATAATTGGCAATTGCACGCCCCACGTTACCTGCGCCTATAATAATAACATTATGTGTGCGTTCAAGTCCAAGTACCTTTCCAATCTCAGTATATAAAAATTCAACATTATACCCATAGCCCTGCTGTCCAAATCCACCAAAATTATTAAAATCCTGACGAATCTGTGAAGCCGTCACATTCATCCTCTCACTGAGCTCTTTTGACGAAATCCTAACTATATTATTTTCCATTAACTCACTGAGATATCTGTAATATCTCGGAAGTCTTCTTATAACTGCCCTGGATATATTCTTTGAAGCCATCGTAACCCTCCGACATGTGCGATATTACGTACAATTATAGTAGATTGTTAAGGACTTGTCAATTAAACTGAAAATATGGTATAATATCCGCGAAAGCAACGAGCAGTGCCGGTGGCTTCATAAGCAGATTCGCTGTTCACAGCAGAATCTGCTTATGAAGCCACCGATAGGGCGAATGCCCGCGAACAAGAAAGCCGCAGGCTTTCGAGTACGCACTGCGAAAATAGCAGAATAGAACGAATGCCCGCGAACGAGAAAGCCGCAGGCTTTCGAGTACGCACTGCGAAAATAGCAGAATAGAACGAATGCCCGTGAACGAGAAAGCCGCAGGCTTTCGAGTACACACTGCGCACATGGTATAAATTTATCAGTAATATATACGGAGAACATAATATGCTTTTATCATGCAGTCATTTAACAAAATCATATGGTGGAAATACGATAATTTCAGATATATCTTTTCATATAAACGATAATGAGAAATGTGCCGTAGTAGGCATAAACGGCGCAGGAAAAACGACTCTGCTGAAAATACTCACAGCCGAGGAATCCGCGGACAGCGGCGATGTATTCTTAAGCTCAGGCCGCTCGGTAGGTTATCTGAAACAGCAGCAGGATATAGCCTCGGAGCTCACAATATACGACGAGATAAGCTCTGTCAAAGAAGAAATCTTCCTCCTCGAACAGAGACTTCGCGAGCTTGAAGCCGGAATGAAAGGGCTTTCCGGCACGGAGCTTGAAAAAATGCTCGAAGAGTACAACAGGTGCATGAACTCTTTTGAACACGCCGACGGATACTCATGCCGCAGTGAAATTACCGGTATAATTAAGGGACTCGGCTTTGACGAGGAGAATTTTTCCAAGAAAATAAATACGCTGTCAGGCGGACAGAAAACAAGGGTTGCGCTCGGTAAGATACTCTTGTCTAAACCTGATTTAATCATACTTGACGAGCCCACCAACCATCTTGACATGAATTCGATAGCATGGCTTGAAAATTACATACGAAGCTATAACGGCGCCGTTCTTATAGTATCACATGACCGATATTTTCTTGACAGAACCGTTACCAAAATTGTCGAGCTTGACAACACAAAAGGAACGGTGTTTTCAGGAAATTACAGCGACTATACTGAAAAAAAGGCATTTCTAAAGACGTCGCTGTTAAAAGCCTACGAAAACCAGCAGCGAGAAATAAAACATCAGGAGGAAGTCATAACAAAACTAAGACAATTCAACCGTGAAAAGTCTATAAAGCGCGCTGAGAGCCGTGAAAAGATGCTTGACAAAATTGAGCGCATCGAAAAGCCTTTTGAGGTAAACAGCGAGATGAAGATAAGTTTTCATCCAAGAACTGAGAGCGGCAAAGACGTCCTCTCCGTTTCAGGACTCTCGAAATCATTTGGGAACATCCATCTGTTCTCCGACGTAAGCTTTGAGATAAAAAAAGGTGAAAGGCTTGGAATAATCGGCGATAACGGAACAGGCAAAACTACGCTTCTCAAAATTATCAATGAATTTGAGTGCGCCGACGCCGGACAGATTAAGGTCGGAGCAAATGTAAACATCGGATATTACGACCAGGAACAGCAAGTATTGTCAGACGACAAAACCGTATTTGTCGAAGTACACGACACTTACCCTGACATGACAGAGACCGAAATCCGCAACCTCCTTGCGGCATTCCTATTCACCGGGGACGAAGTATTTAAAATGGTATGCGACCTAAGCGGCGGTGAGCGCGGACGACTTTCTCTCGCAAAGCTCATGCTTTCCGAGTCAAACTTCCTGATTCTTGACGAGCCGACCAACCACCTTGACATTGTCTCAAAGGAAATATTGGAAAACGCGCTCAACAGCTACACCGGAACGGTTCTGTATGTTTCTCACGACAGATATTTCATTAACAAGACCGCTACCGGCATACTTCACCTTACGGATAGGCACATTGATAGATACATAGGAAACTACGATTATTTTTTGGAGAAATATACTCAACTTAGCGCAAAAAATTCTAAAACCGGCACAGAAAATATTGATTCCGTCCCCCAGTCGTCCGAAGCCAAAGATGACTGGCAGAAACAGAAAGAGGAAAAAGCGCGAATCAAAAAACTTCAGAACCGCATTGAGCAGTGCGAGAATAAAATATCCGAGCTTGAAGCGCTCATAGCCGGTATAGATGAAAAAATTGTACTGCCTGAAAACATGTCAAACTCCGGACTTCTCAACAGCCTTACAAACGAGAGGACCGAGTATGAAACGCAGCTTGAAGCCGAAATGAACGAGTGGGAGGATCTGAGCGGTCAGATGGATGGTTTGGCTGACAAATAATTTATATTGCACCCACATATATTCTCTGATATACTATAATTTAAACTTAGTTTCTGCAATTTTATGCACTAACTATTATATGCACTATAAGCACTACCAAATTTAAAATTTGAGGTATACAATATGAAGAAAATATTACTCGGAAACGAGGCAATTGCAAGAGGAGCTTACGAGGCGGGAGTGAAAGTTGCCGCGGCCTATCCCGGAACACCAAGTACGGAGATATGTGAAAATGTCGCAAAATATGACGAGATATACGCCGAATGGTCTCCAAACGAAAAGGTTGCGATGGAAGTTGCACTCGGGGCAAGCGTCGGGGGCGTGAGGTCCCTAACATGCATGAAGCATGTCGGCGCAAATGTTGCGGCCGACCCGCTGTACACAAGCTCTTACACCGGCATAACAGGAGGACTCGTCATGGTTGTCGCGGACGATCCCGGCATGTACAGTTCGCAGAACGAACAGGATACGCGAATGATTGGACGCGCAGCTTGCGTGCCTGTGCTTGAACCGTCCGACAGTCAGGAGGCAAAGGACTTTATGGTTGAGGCGTACCGTATAAGCGAGGAATACGACACCCCGGTAATAGTGAGGACAACTACCAGATTGTCGCACTCACAGGGAGTCGTTGAGTTCGGCGAGAGAAATGTACCCAACGACATTCCTTACGAGCGCAGATGGACCAAATTTGTCGACATCCCCGCCAATATGAAGCAGCGGCACATAGTAATGGAAGAGTTAATGCTCAAACTTGCAGACGTCGCATCATCAATGCAAATCAACAGGTCTGAGTATAACAGTACATCAATTGGTTTTATAACAAGCGGAATCGCATACCAGTATGTGAAAGAGGTATGTCCTGAAGCGTCAGTGCTAAAGCTTGGAATGGTTAATCCTCTCCCGCACGGACTTATAAAAGAGTTCTGTTCAAAAGTTGACAGGGTTATCGTGTTTGAAGAGTTAGAGCCTGTTATTGAGGAACAGGTAAAGGCGATGGGACTTGAAGTTGAAGGAAAGAATCTTTTTACAAGACAGGGAGAATACAGCGCAAATATGCTCAGAAAAGCGCTTGGCATAACCGTATCAGTGAACGATTCATACGAGGCTCCGGCGAGACCTCCGATACTTTGTCCGGGATGCCCTCACAGAAGCGTATATACTGCTATGAAGCAGCTCAAAATTCACGCTTACGGCGATATCGGATGCTATACGCTCGGTGCGGCAGCCCCTTTAAGCGTAGTCGACGTATGTTTCTGTATGGGCGGCAGCATAAGCGGCCTGCACGGACTTGAAAAAGCTAACGGGCATGAGTTTATTAAAAATTGGGTTTCGGTAACGGGCGACTCAACTTTTATGCACACCGGAATCAACTCGCTAATAAATATGGTTTACAATCAGTCACATGCAACCGTCGTAATACTCGACAACTCCACAACCGGAATGACCGGACATCAAGACCATGCTGCTACCGGAAAGACGCTAAAAGGCGATACAGTTCCTGCAATTAATCTCATGCATCTGTGCAAATCCCTTGGAATTGAACATGTATATGAGGTGAACGCATATGATCTGCAGGCGGTTAAGGAGCTTCTAAAGCGCGAGACAGAGCGCGACGCACTCTCAGTCATTATCACAAAATCGCCTTGCGTACTGTTAAAAGAAGTATCATTCCCTAACTTATGCGTTGTCGACAGCGACAAGTGTAAGCAATGCGGATTGTGTACGACTCCGGGATGTCCTGCCCTCTCGAAACGTGACGACGGAAGCATCAACATAGACAGCGACATGTGTAACGGCTGTAATCTGTGTAAACAGCTCTGTAACTTTGGGGCAATTAAAACCGTGGCACGCCGGTGATTTTTCTTTGTGCCGCTACTAATACTTTATAAGACGAATTTTTCTATTCAGTAAAATAAGAGCCAAATGACCTTAACAGTCATTTAGCTCTTATTTTAGTCTGATAATAACGGTTATATGTTAAACCTCGTCCTCAACCATCCGTTCAGTTTCCTCTCAAACACATAAAAGCTTAACGAGCCCGCCGCTACGGAGAGTCCCACAACCGAAACGACAATTACGGGTCTCGGTAGTCCCTCCCCAAATTTATTAAAGAATCTCGCTATAAAATAATGCATAAGATACATTGAATAGCTTATATTTCCCAAATATACACAGAAAGACAGAATCTTCTTTTCATGACATACGATAAATACGAGTATGAAAAAAATAAATGCGGGCGCTCCGTATACTGCTATTCTGTTCATACCGCGTAACACGTCCACATACTTGACGCTAACCATAAAAATCAGGCATACCAACGCCACTACGGACATTATAACAGTCCTCAAATTCCCGACATTTTTGACTCTGTCGTAGTTAAAACGCCTTAAAAGCTCATATGCAATAATCCCGTAAATAAACTCCAGCATTATTGTATTATCCGTGCCCGCAAACTTTCCCAGTACAATAAGGCAAACAAGTATAAACGAAGCTATGGCGCCGCGGTATCTCTTATTTATATGCATTGCGGCCCAGATTACAAAATAGAACAGCATCTCATAGTTGAGCGTCCATCCAACCTTGACAACCGGCTGCCTGGGTCCGCCAAACAATGGTGTAAGAAACAGACATGACTTCAGCAGATATAGCGGGTCGGCAGACGTCTTGTCAAACAGCGCCGGATATATGACAAGCCCTGCGAACGTGGCAAATGTTATACAATAATAAAGCGGTACAATACGTATAAGCCTTTTTATTATAAACTTTTCCGTACTTTTATGCGTTACATACATCATTATGAAACCGCTAATACAAAAAAATATGTCCACGCCGAACGAACCATTTTCAATAAACGAAATATGGTGAAAAATAACGCTCAGCGCGGCCAGTCCCCTCATAGCCTGTATACTGTCAAAACGCCCTGAATAAAAATCTGATTTCATATAACTGCTCCCGCTTCTGTCAGCAAACACATTCACAGCAAAATACTGCGAGCTTTATCCTTGTCAGCCTCAATCTGTACTTTAAGTACGCCCAAACTGTCGAACTTCATTTCTTTTCTCAAAAAATCCACAAGCTCAACCTTAATATCTTCACCGTATATTTGACTGTCAAAGTCAAATATATACGTCTCAACGCCTGTTTTGTTATGCCCCTCCACCGTGGGCTTAACACCTATATTGGTAACGGAAGCATAACGCATGTCTCCATGCGTAACATACGAGGCATACACGCCGTTAACCGGAATATACTTATCCTCCGGCACTTCAAGGTTAACTGTGGGAAACCCCATCGTTCTGCCAAGTTTTCTACCGTGTACGACGGTTCCCGATAAGTAATAATATCTTCCAAGAAGCCTAGACACACCAGACACGTCCCCTTCATCCAGCATAGCGCGTATACGCGTACTGCTCACAATACTGCCGTCAATCTTTTCACGCTCAACAATCTCTGTTTCAATCCCATATTTCCTGCCAAGCCTTGCAAGCTCTAACGTGTCTCCCTCACGGTTACATCCAAATCTAAAATCATCGCCAACGCATACAAAGCGAGCATTAAGCCTTTCAGCCAGTATTTCCTTTACAAACTGCTCCGGACTCATATTTCTCATTCTGTAATCAAAACCATATTCCACAAGAACCTCAACTCCGTTCTCCTCAAACAACGGCCTAATCTCATGTGCGGTATATATATGACGTCCGTCCATGACTAGCGCAACTGCCACCGGTATAAGACCATCTTTTCTGCACTCTGATATCCTGTCAAGCAGTTTCCTGTGTCCAATATGTATACCGTCAAATTTGCCAATTGTAACGGCGCTCTGCACAGAAGAAAGCAGCGCCGGTTCTTTAATAGCCTGCATCAGTCACAATATCCTTCCAAACATTATTTCCTTAAATATTAAGTATATTTTTATCTGCTAAAAATTTAAAATCTATCTAAATCTTTCTTTTTCTTTAAACCTTTTATCAAAACATTTTAAAAACCTTATATCTGCAGAGATCACCGTCTCCGCCGATTTTTCTGTAAACGGCCCCGAATGTCATATCTGAAAAATATACGCATATATCATTATCGCCCGTATTCAGAAACGCCTTTTTTTGCGGTATGTTTTCAATCATTTTGAACATTGCCGAACTAATCTCATTTCCATTTCTCAAATATCTGTCGGCCTCTTTTTTTAATACGGCGGCAGGCATTGAAAAAACATTATCAATCGCGGTTACGGCCTCGTGCAGTCTGCCCTCGTCGGCAAGCTTTGCAATGCCGTCAAGCGTTAAGCTGTCTGCAATTTCAAACGTACCTGAACGCGTCCTTATAAGTTTTGCCATACATGCGTCGCATCCAAGCGCTATGCCTATATCTTCACACAGCGTTCTTATGTATGTCCCCTTTGAAACGCATGTCTCAATGCTTACATAACCCTCGTCAAGATTAATATTTTTAATATTAATATAGTAAACGGTTATACTCCTCGGCTGCCTTTCTACAGTTATACCTTTCCTTGCAAGCTCATAGAGCTTCTTCCCGTTCACCTTGACAGCAGAATACATTGGCGGTATCTGCTCCATACTGCCCTCAAATGAGCGCACGGCATTCTCTATAGCCGAAACATCGCCGGCATACCCTTTTGTCCCAAGCACTGTGCCGGACATATCCTGAGTGTCGGTCCTCACCCCTAATTTTATTACAGCCTCGTAAACCTTGTCTTTATCGGTAAGCATCTCGCACAACTTAGTTGCTTTTCCGAGGCAGACCGGGAGAACTCCCTCAGCGTCCGGGTCAAGCGTACCCGTATGCCCTATTTTCTTCTGATGTAGTATTCCCCTTAATTTTGCGACAACATCAAACGATGTATATCCTTTTTCTTTATATACGTTAATCAGTCCATCCAACGTCATTGACCTCATACTTTTTCCAGCTCGGACTCAAGTTCGCGAAGAAGTGACTCAAGCCCGGCTTTAGCATTACCTTTAATTGTACAACCGGCGGCCTTTACGTGTCCGCCTCCTCCATATAAAAGCGCAATGCGGCTCATATCAGCGCTGCCTGACGCCCTTAAACTGACCTTATACTCGTCGTCGCCAAGCTGATATACAAACACCGCAGCCTCCGCGCCCTTAGTCTGTAATATGGCGTTTACAATCCCGTCCAAATCATCCTTATCAGCGCCATATTCATCCATCATTTCCTGTGTTGCAGCGGTAACTATAACCCTGTCATTCAAAATTCTTTTGCTCTCAAGAAGACATCTTCCGAGCATAAGATTCTGAACATAAGTCTTCTCAAAAAAAGTTTTTTCCAAAATCTCAGTGAAATCAATACCCTTTTCAATTAGCTCGCCTGCAATCTGCATTGTTCTTTTGGACGTGTTGGAATATTTAAACACCCCTGTGTCATGAGATATTCCCGTGTAAAGACAGGCCGCTATATCATAATCCACCGCATTTTTATCATACAGCTCATACAGCACCTCACACGTAGAGCTGCTGTCGGCGGCAAAGTGGTTGACGTCGGCAAATGAAAGATTGCTTATATGATGGTCAATATTAACCGTAAAGTCAGCTTTTTCAAACATTCTCCGGGCTTCGCCGAGCCTCTCCGGGTCGCTGCAGTCAACGGAAATAAATAAATCCGCGTTCTTGTCCTCATAATTGGTCACAGCCTCGTCTATACCTTTTATATACCTGAATCTTTCCGGTATAGATTCAAAATATACATACACATGTTTATCGCTGTACATCTTTTTTATATAAAGATACATGGACATGGCGGCGCCTATACAGTCGCCGTCCGGCCTGATATGACCGCTTATTCCGATTATCCTTGAATTCCTTACGCACTTCCATATAGCATCACACATTTGCTGCCTCCAACTCATAAAACATACGCTCAGATTTTGCACCTTTGCCGCATGTATTCCTTTTTACCCGTTTATGCATATACGTCCATTGTATGTCGTTTAATGCATGTCCACCTACTGTATATCCGTATCTTCACTTTCCTGGCTGTCAATATGAAGTTCCGCAATTTTCTTTGACATTTTAGCTCCGTACTCAATCGACTCGTCAAGAACAAATGTAAGCTCCGGTGTATTCCTGAGATTAACATTTTTTGCAAGCTGGCTTCTTATAAATGGGGCCGCGCTCCTCAATCCTTCCATCGCGTGCTGTTTTTCAGTATCGTTGCCAAGTACGCTCACATATATCTTCGCATATTTCAAATCACCAGTAACCTCAACATCAGTTACGGACGTCATCTCAGGAATTCTTGGGTCCTTTAGTTCCTCCCTCAAAATCCTGCTCATCTCTTTTCTAACCTCGCCGTTAACCCTAGTCCCTTTAATACTTTTTCTGTTATTCATATTCTCATCTCCAAAACATTATATCAACGAATCTGCTATAATACATAATACAATAATAATGATATTAAGCCGCAACATTGTATCATAATATTATTATGAAATATAACCGACAAAAGGACTGTAGTGCAGTCCTTTGCCTTTGTATAAACAATCTGTGTTATTATAATTCCGACATCTATAGTATACACATACTTCATTGTCTGTAAACATTCATCCTATAATACATTATCTTTTGTGCATTTGTCTCCCAACCGTAAATAACTACCTTGGCACCTCGACCATAGTATATAATTCAACCTTATCCTCAACATTGATATCGTTAAAGCCTTCAAACACAAGACCACATTCGTAACCTGCGGCTACTTCCTTGACATCATCCTTGAATCTCTTAAGGGATGCGAGAGCTCCCTCAAATATAAGCTCATCATTTCTTGTGATTCTCGCCTTACATCCCCTTGCAATCTTTCCGTCAAGAACATATGAACCTGCAATTGTTCCAAGACCTGATGCTTTAAATGTCTGTCTTACATCTGCATGGCCGATAACCTTTTCCTCATAAATAGGGTCTAACATACCTTTCATTGCATTTTCAATATCCGAGATTGCATCATATATTACACGGTACAGCCTCAAATCAACTTTCTCCCTGTCGGCTGTTGATTTGGCCATATTATCCGGTCTTACGTTGAATCCGATTATAATTGCGCTCGACGCAATGGCAAGCGTAACGTCCGATTCCGTTATAGCTCCGACGCCTCCGTGAATTACCCTTATAGCCACTTCCTCATTCGAAAGCTTAAGGAGACTCTGCTTAATTGCCTCGACAGAACCCTGTACGTCAGCCTTTATAATTATGTTAAGCTCCTTAATATTTCCGGCCTGTATCTGGTCAAACAGACCGTCAAGGGAGAGCACAGATTTTGTGTCTTCGATTAGTTTTGCCTTGCTCTGGTCGATATATGCGGCAACAATCGTCCTTGCCTCTTTCTCGTTCTCAGTCGTTATAAATACCTCTCCGGCGTCAGGAACCTCGTTAAGTCCAATTATTTCTACAGGTGTAGATGGCTTGGCTTCTTTAACTCTCCTGCCCTTATCATCCATCATTGCACGCACTCGGCCGTGTGCAGAACCTATTACGATGTGGTCTCCGACATGCAGCGTTCCTTTCTGTACAAGTATCGTTGCAACCGGTCCGCGTCCTCTGTCAAGCTGGGCCTCTATAACTATACCTCTTGCATTTCTGTCTGAATTAGCTTTCAGCTCAAGAACTTCAGCAGTTAGAAGTATCATCTCAAGAAGGTTGTCGATTCCCTCTCCGCTCTTTGCAGATACCGGTACAAACACCGTACTTCCTCCCCAGTCTTCGGCAACAAGCTCATACTCGACAAGCTCCTGTTTAACTCTCTCAACATTGGCGCCCGGCTTATCTATCTTGTTAACTGCAACAATTATCTCAACTCCTGCGGCTTTTGCGTGGTTGATTGCTTCAACCGTCTGCGGCATCACGCCGTCGTCTGCGGCGACAACAAGAATTGCTATGTCGGTAGACTTTGCTCCCCTCATACGCATTGAGGTAAACGCCTCATGTCCCGGAGTATCAAGAAATGTAATCTTCTCTCCGTTGCATTTTACCATATAGGCTCCTATGTGCTGGGTAATACCACCGGCCTCTCTCGATATGACGTCGGTCTTTCTTATAGCGTCAAGAAGCGAAGTCTTACCGTGGTCAACGTGGCCCATAACACAGACTACCGGCGGACGTTTTGAGAGTGTATTTTCTTCCTCCTCATCCTCTTTCAAAAGCTCTGCAATCACATCGACTTTTTCCTCAAGCTCTGCTATACAGTTGTACTCCAAAGCAATCTCCTCGGCCTCGTCAAATGATATCTCCTGATTAATAGAAATCATCTTGCCTTTCATAAACAGCTTTTTGACAATCTGAGCCGCCGGAACCTTAATCTTATCTCCAAGCTCTTTCAGCGTAAGCTTCTCAGGAAGGATGATTGTGCGGATTGAATCTTCAGGCTCTTCTTTCTTTACAACCTCCGGTTTAATAAATGCTCCCTTGCGGTTCGGATCCTTCTTCTTGTTAATAGAATCCCTTGTAATTCTTGTCTCGTCATTATCATAATCTTTTTTATCTCTTGTATATTTCTTATTATCTCTTTTTCCTCCGTCTTTGCCCTGACGTTGTGTCCTACCCGGTTTCTGTTCCTGCTTTATGCTGTCAAAGCCGCTCTGGCTTTTCTCAAATTTCTCAATAACCCTGTCCGCGTTAGGCTTTCTTCCGTCGCGTACCCCTCTGTTTGCGCCGTCTCTGTTAAACGGCCTGCTGCCGCCGCGATTATCAGAACTTCTGTTGTCACTGCCCCTGTGCTCAAAATTTCTCTGATTATTATTGTTATATCCGCCTCTTTGGCCTCTGTTATCGCGGTTAAAGTTACGTCCGTCACGGCTATCCTTAGTTTCCCTGTTATCTCTAGGCTGCCTGTTGCCTTTGGAATCCCTGTTGTTGTAATTATCCCTTTCTCGGCCCAAGCCCTCAGGTTTTCTTTCTGTCCCTGACATTGCTCTGACAGTACCCTCATTTTTAGCAGAGTCCAAAGACTTAGATTTTTCTTTTGCCCTCGGTTCAGACTCCGGCCTCTTTTCAGTTTTGACAGGCTGAACCTTAACAGCTTCGGCTTTATTTTCTTTCTCTGCTTTATCAGCTTTTTCAACTTTCTCAGTCTTTTCGGCTTTCACAGTTTTTGAAACTCTTTCAGCCTTTTCATTATCTTCCGCATTACCAGCTTTCTGTACTGTGTTTGCCGGACTATCTTTAACGGCAGTTTTTGCTTCAGAATCCTTCTTATCAGGAGTAGCAGCCTTACCATTATTACTTTCCGCAAAAGTACGTAACAGGAACGCTATCGCAGCATCCTCTATATTACTGTTCGGACTTTTCGCCTCAAATCCATTAGCCTGTAAAAGTTCAATAAGGTCAGAACTCTTTATATTCTTTCCCTGTGCTTTCAAGCTTTTGGATATCTCATGAATTCTCATTTTTGCCATTTTATACTACCTCCTGATTAATGTTCTGAATAACTGCCTTCGCCAAGCCCTTATCAATAACCGCCAGCGACGCGCGATATTCTTTTCCTATTGCATGACCCAGCTCATCTTTCGTACCATAGAAGAAAAGCGGAACATTATAATATTCACACATTTTTTCATATCTCTCTCTGGTATTTTCCGAAACATCGCCGGCAACTATTACTACATATGCTTTGTATTCTTTTATTGATTTTTCTGTTGCAAAACTCCCGCTCACAACATTACCGGATTTCATCGCTAATCCGATATAAGAAAACACTTTATTTCTCAACAAGCTGTAACATCTGCCTTTCTATATCTTCATATATATCATCCGGAATATTAATCTCAAACGCCCTTTCAAACGCCCTTGATTTTTTTGCTTTATTAAAACATTCTACTGATGAACATATATATGCGCCACGTCCGTTTTTTTTGCCTGTACAATCCAGAAGAACTTCGTCCTCCGGCGTCTTTATGACCCTTATAAGCTCGCTCTTTGCCTTTGATTCATTACATCCGACACAGCGGCGCATAGGAATTTTCTTTGCCTTCAACCAGGCACCCCCTTATATATCAGCAACCTCTTCGCTCTTAATATCTATCTTGTAACCGGTAAGCCTTGCCGCAAGCCTTGCGTTCTGTCCCTCCTTGCCAATTGCAAGCGAGAGCTGGAAGTCCGGAACTACTACGTTTGCACTCTTTTCCTCCTCGTCAACCTCCACTGATATTACCTTAGCAGGGCTTAACGCATTTTCAATCAGAGTTGCAGGGTCGTCGCTCCAGTTTATTATGTCTATCTTCTCCCCGCGCAGCTCATCCACAATGGAGTTAACCCTTATTCCGTTAATTCCCACGCACGCCCCTACGGGGTCAACATCCGGATTGTACGAGTATACGGCCATCTTTGTCCTTGAGCCGGCCTCCCTCGCTATGCTCTTTATCTCGACAGTTCCATCCTGAACCTCGGCAACCTCATACTCAAAAAGCCTCTTGACAAATTCAGGATGTGTCCTCGACACTGTGATTCTAGGACCTTTTGCCGTATCCTTTACTTCCACTACGTAAAGCTTAATTCTCTCGGTAGGCCTGAAATGTTCAGTCTTAACCTGCTCGCTTTCCGTCAGCACCGTATCTATTTTACCGAGGTCTACAGATATATTTCCTTTCGAAACCCTCTGAACAATTCCGGTAATTATATCTCTTTCTTTCTCGTAATATTGGTTATATATAACCTTTCTCTCTTCCTCCCTAATTTTCTGAACTACAACCTGCTTTGCTTTCTGTGCGGCAATACGTCCAAAATTCTTAGGCGTAACCACCACCTCGATTGTATCTCCAATAACCTTGTCAGGATATATATCGGCTATATCGTCAAGGCTTACTTCAAGCGTATCGTCCATAACCTCCTCGACAATCGTCTTAACGGCAAATACCTTGACCTCGCCCGAATATCTGTCTACTATTACATTTATATTATCCGATTTTCCGAAATGGTCCTTACACGCAGCAAGAAGAGAGTTCTCTATCGCTTCAAGTATAATATCTTTGCTTATTTCTTTTTCCTTTTCAAGCTCGTCAAGCGCCGCTATAAGCTCCCTGTTATCTGTTTCATTCATCGTACTTAACCTCCCTAAACATTATTCAAAATATGTTGCCTGCCTTACCGCCTTAAAAATCTATAGCCAGCCTCACCATAGCGATGTCTTTTAGCGCAATACTTATTGTTTCCTCTCCAAGAAACACCTCTATATTTTCTTTGTCATACCCTTCAAGCCTTCCGACAAATTCTTTCGCTTTTATCTCCCTGCCGTTCTCGGTAAGAATTATATCTTTATATAATTTAATCTCTATATCTTTTCCAAGGCTTCTTATAAAGTCTTTATCCTTTTTCAGCTTTCTTCCAAGTCCCGGGGAGCTCACCTCCAATATATAAGACTCCTCTATAAAGTCATGCTTATCCATCAATTCTCCAAGGGCCCTGTTGACAATCTCACAGTCATCAAGCGTGATTCCACCCTCTTTGTCAATATATGCTCTCAAATAGTACGTACTTCCCTCTTTCACATACTCTACATCAACCAGCTCAAAATTATTGCTTTCCGTTATAGGTGCAAGCAGCTCCTCAGTACGTCTCTCATATTCTTCTCTCTTACTCAACTTTTCACCTGATTTCCATTACACAAAACTTAAGAGTGAGCCGAAGCCCACTCTTACGCTATCCACTATTTCCATTAATCACTTTACCACCATTATAAATTAAATGCAAGTGTTTTTTTATTTAATAAGAAAACAAATTTTTATTTCCGCTTTTAAATACTTTTAATAAATTGATATATAACTCATATTTTTAATCCCACTACCTCATAAACTGTCTTTATGTTTTGTTTTAATTATATAAATATATAAATCACAAATCACAAAACAAAAAATGCTGAAAGCACACTATAACCAACTCTTTCCAGCATTTATTGAATCTTAATAATAAAACTTTAATAGCAGTCCGTAGGGGAATCGAACCCCTGTTTTCGCCGTGAGAGGGCGACGTCTTAGCCGCTTGACCAACGGACCATCAACATTTGCTATAATATACTATTTTATATAATTATGCAAGCTTTTTTTTATTAAAAAAGTATAAACTTTGATTTAAAGGCAAAATTCAGAGCAGAGTCATAGCAAAGAATACGACAAAGAGATTCGCACACAAATGTAAAAATGCCGCAGACATAGTAACTGACGGCACAAAAAACAAATAATGTAATAATAAAGTTAATAATATAAGAAGAAAAACAAAAGCAAAAAATAATAATCATTTGCTTTTGTTTTGCATATTATTTTACATCCTTCTGCTCTCAATGCGCCGCTTCATATATCTTATAACATCTTTTCGCGTTATTATTCCGATAAAGCATCCCCTGTCGTCGACCATGCAAAGGAAATTCTGTTCCATAATATAATTAATAATGGTATGGTTACCGTCAAAATCATGTACAGCCGGATTACGTCTCTTATTTACAATATCCTTTACGCCTACACTGTCAAGGTTATCCATACCGTGCTCGTTAATATACCAAAGTATATCTCCGTCGCTTACAGTTCCGAGGTATATTCCATTCTCATCTACAACAGGCAGCGTAGTGTATCCGCTCTCCGAAAGAATCTCAATTGCTTTCTGCAAAAAATAATCCGTCTTTAAATAATGAACCGTACTTTTAGGCTTTAGCAGGCTTATTATGTTCAAATTGTCAGCCGACTTATTAGAAAGCAGTTCAAAGTAAGCTTCAGTCTCCCCCCGCTCCTCGTTGACTATCCGTCCAAGCTTAAGTATACTGGTAAATATCTGGTTTTTCTCATCATCCGTGAGCTCTTTCTCAATGCGGTTGCTTATTTTTTTCAGACCCTCGCGCTGTAATAGACACTTTTCCCTTCCGTTCTCAGTTACCTCTATGTATGTTTTTCGGGTATTAGAATCAAGTTTCCAGGCAAGCCAGCCCTCGTCATTCATCGCCTGAATTAATTCCGACACTTTCGGCATCGGTATGTTAAGGTCATTCTTTATCTCCTCAAGATATACCCTGCCATTCTGTTCTACATTTTCATCAGCTTTTTTTATAAGTTTACGCAGAATTACATATTCGAATCTTGATAATATTTTAAATACAGAGCCCATGTCAGAAAGCTCTAGAAATTTATCAAACAATTCACCGTTTGTTATATTATTCTCCATGAACTACCTCCTTTTATAACAATATATTGTATAATATACATTGAATCAGCCTATTTTTCAAGCAAAAACCGTTACAAAAATATTAATAAAGAATAAACAGCAAAAAGAATTTTCTTATTTGACAAAAGAAACTGCAGTAAACAAAGTTTACTGCAGTTTCTCTTTTATCATTCTCTGCTGTTCCCTGTTTATAATTTTTCTTATCTCGTCAGACGGCGTTGTAAATTGACAGCCGTACAAGGTACTATTTATATTATCCATGTATTGTTTTCTAACAATTTTGCCGGAAAGGTTCATCCTCTTTCCTGATACTATATCGTAAATCAGCGAAACTCTTAAACCGACATCATAATCTTCATTGTTTAAAAAAGCAAATCCTGTTGCGCTGATGTCTTTTACGAGGGTTTTCTTTCTTTTTCTGGACGTACCTTCCCTAAATTCTACACTCATGTCCTTTCCGACATATAATCTGTAATTACCCCTGCGGTTATAGCGCTTTCCCTCACTCTTAGGCAGGTCAATTTTGTGATATTTCTGTCCGTTCTTAAATTTTACCGGAGATACAACTACATTTTCCCATATATAAAGGCTGTTATCGTCACCATAATAAATCATATCAACTTTTAAATCAGCCGGGAATTTCACAATTTTGTCATCAATCAACAAAATTGTAACAAGAATATATTCATCCCTTATAATCTGTATCTCGGATTCCAATTCAAACTTATTGACAACTACTGATATTTTGTTTCCTTCCTTCATCTCTGATGTAAGCATATTCTCCTCCATAAAAAAGAATAAAATTCTAGTTATAGTCGGCAGTATATCATAATTATTTTAAAAAGTCCATAATAGAAAGTTGATTAGATTCAGGCAAATCCGCAAATAATCCGAGCGTTTTCATTTTTTCAATTGTTTTATTTCCGATGCCGGTCCGCTGCTTAAAATCATCTATCGAAAAAAACTCTCCCTTTGCCGCTTCGGACACCATAGACTCGGCGGCTATTCCTCCAAGTCCCTCTATAGTTGACAGCGACGGCATAAGCTTCCCATCGGTTATCTGAAATCTTTCCACACTCGCCCTATATATGTCTATCGGCTCAAACTTATATCCTCTGGCATACATTTCCTGCACTATTTTCATATCTTTAATAAGCTCCTTGTCCTTGGCGGTCTTTTTTTCAATTGCCTCGGTTTCTTTAAGATTCTTATTAAGATTCTCGCTGCCCATCGCCATCCTTTCATAGTCAAATGATTTGGCTCGTATACTAAAAAATGCGGCGTAATATGCCAAAGGCTCATACACCTTAAACCACGCAATCCTTATTCCCATCATTATGTACGCAACCGCATGGGCTTTCGGAAACATGTATTTAATCTTCTTACAGGAACCTATGTACCACTCAGGGACATTTTTTTCTATCATAGCCTGCTCCATCTCAGGCGAAAGTCCCTTTCCCTTACGCACACTCTCCATTATCTTAAACGACATACTGTTCTCAACTCCCATATTTATAAGATATGTCATAATGTCATCCCTTGTGCATATGGCAGTTGACAAAGTACACTCACCCTCTCTTATAAGGTCCTGGGCGTTATTAGTCCACACGTCGGTTCCGTGTGACAATCCCGATATTCGAACAAGCTCGGAAAATGTCGACGGCGAAGTGTCAATCAGCATATCCATCGAGAATTTTGTTCCAAGCTCAGGGATTCCAAGACTTCCAAGCGTACATCCCCCTATATCCTCCGGCCTTACCCCAAGCGCCTCGGTAGAATAAAACAGAGACATTACCCTCTCGTCGCAAAGAGGTATGTCGCAAAGCTCCTTTCCGGTCAGGTCCTGCAGCATTCTTATCATCGTAGGATCGTCGTGCCCGAGTATATCAAGCTTTAGAAGGTTATGGTCAATAGCATGGTACTCAAAATGTGTCGTTATAATGTCGACCGACATATCGTTTGCGGGCTTTTGTATAGGTGTAAATGAATATATCTCCTCTCCGTGCGGCAGTACTACAATTCCGCCCGGATGCTGTCCGGTTGTCCTGTGCACGCCCGTACATCCCTTGGCAATGCGCTCCATCTCACACCTTCGCTTTGTCACGCCGCGTTCCTTATAATAATTCATGACGAAACCATACGCCGTCTTTTCGGCAAGAGTACCTATTGTCCCAGCCCTGAACGTATGTCCTTCCCCAAACAGCACTTCGGTGTATTTATGCGCGTTACTCTGGTATTCTCCCGAGAAATTAAGGTCGATATCAGGCTCCTTATCCCCCTTGAATCCCAGAAAAGTCTCAAACGGAATATTGTGGCCATCCTTTATAAGTATCTCACCGCATTCAGGACATACCATGTCTGGCATATCAAAACCCGAACGGTCAAAATACTCTTTCACGGTATCAGACTCAAAGTCGGAATACCTGCATTTTTTGCAATAATAATGCGCCGGAAGAGGATTAACCTCTGTTATTCCCGCCATTGTAGCCGCAAACGACGAGCCCACCGAACCTCTGGAACCCACGAGATATCCGTCCTCCATAGATTTCCAAACCAGCTTTTGAGCTATTATATACATAACCGAATAGCCGTTTGATATGATTGAATTCAGTTCCCTGTCAAGCCTTGTCTTAACAATATCGGGCAGCTCGTCTCCATACATTGAATGCGCTTTTTCATAACATATGTTTCTCAAATCCTCGTCGGAGTTATCAATTACCGGCGGACATTTGTCAGGCCTTACCGGCGATACCTTTTCTATTCCGTCGGATATTAAATTCGAATTTTCCACTACGACCTCGTAAGCCTTTTGCTCACCTAGGTATGAAAATTCCTCCAGCATCTCGTCCGTTGTATGCAAATAAAGCGGGGGCTGAAAATCGGCATCGTCAAATCCTTTTCCGGCCATAATTATGCTTCTGTAAACAGCGTCCTCAGGGTCAAGAAAATGTACGTCTGAGGTTGCCACAACCGGCTTGTCATATAACTCTCCAAGCTTTACAATTTTCCTGTAATCTTCCCTTATATCGTCAAGACCGGCATATCCGTATTTTTTATCCCTTATCATGAATTCATTGTTTCGCGCAGGCTGAATCTCGAGATAATCGTAAAAACTAACTATCCTCTCAATCTCTTTATCATCTTCGCCCCTTATTATCGCCTGATACAGCTCTCCGGCTTCACAGGCTGAGCCTATTATAAGTCCCTCCCTGTACTTGCGAAGCAGGCTCTTGGGAATTTTTGGCTGTCGGTTAAAATATTTTATATGTGACTCCGAAACAAGCCTGTACAGGTTTATTCTTCCTATATCAGACTTTGCCAGTATAATAATATGATGCGACGGCGTCTTTCTAACAGTCTCGGCATCCATTCTGCCAAACTCATTGAGCCCCGCCAAAGTTTTAATTCCTTTCTCTTTAAGCATTTCCAGGAACCTTAGAAACACACCTGCCGTTGCCTCGGCATCATCGACGGCACGGTGGTGGTTTTCAAGCAGCACTCCTGTCGCTTTTGTCACACTTTTTAAATTAAACGTCTTCAGCTCATGCAGAAGAACCCTGGCCATCGTCATAGTGTCGGCGACGGTATAATCAACAGTGATACCCAGCTCGGCCGCCTTCAACCTTATGAAATTGACGTCAAACTGCGCGTTATGGGCTACAAGCACACTGCCCTCGCAGAACTCAAGAAATCTAGGCAGCACATCCTCCAAAACACCCGCGTCCTTTAACATTAAGTCGGTAATTCCCGTGAGCTGTTCAATCTCATAAGGGATTGATACTATCGGATTTACAAACTCTGAAAACCTGTCGGTAATTATTCCTTTTTCAACTTTCACCGCACCTATCTCAATTAGTTTATGTCTGTAAGGGTTAAGTCCGGTAGTTTCTATATCAAAAATGACAAACGTATCGCTTAGCGTCTGCCCTCTGTCATTTTTGACGAGCGGCGCCTCGTCGTCCACTATGTACCCTTCAACCCCATATATTATTTTAAAATCCGCCGCCGATTCATTTCCTTTCTGAATCCCCTCAAGCGCATGCATTGCAACAGGAAACGCCTGCACAAGCCCGTGGTCAGTTATAGCTATAGCCTTATGCCCCCACTCTACGGCCCGCGCAATAAGGTCTTTCGGAGCTGCGACTCCGTCCATATCGCTCATCTGCGTATGACAGTGAAGCTCAACTCTCTTATCCGCCACAGTATCATATCTCTTCTGTTTATCAGAAAATTTAGCATCGGGCTTTATACCGATAACATTACTTATAACGATATCGTTTTCATATGAGTCAAATGAAGCGTTGCCTTTAACCCTTATAAATTTCCCTTTTTTTAAATCTCCTTCTATTACCTCTTTAACGGACGGTCTTGCAAACACTTTTACATGTATTGTATCGGTAAAATCTGTTAGATTGAGAATGAACATACCGTTTCCGTTCCTAAATTCCCTGTACTCACACTCATCTATCAGTCCATGTACGACGACCTCACCCATAGCCTCGGTGATTTCAGATATTTTTATAAGCTCTCCGCCGCACTCTTTTCCGTATATTATATCAGCATCCAAAGGCTCTTTCGGCTTAAACCGGTTATATCTTCCTGATTTGTCGTATGCTCCGCGCCCCTTTACACTGTTATTTCCACCGTTTGTATTTTTATAATTGCGGCCCTTTCCTGCTTCTTTGTTTTTACTATATTTAACTATGTTTTGCGCCTTAACGCTTTCTTTTATGCCGTTTTTCCCATCTATTTTTTGTTCTTCATATTCAGGCGTTTCTTTTTTAACCTCGGAAACTCCATCCTCCGCCACAGCGCTGACATCAATAAATTCACTCTCGCTGTCGTCTACAAACGAAGCTCGCCCGCCTACTCCCCTCTCATAGTCAAGCGGAGAAACCTCATACATTTTTTTCGTATCTACGTCATATATCTCATACGGTGCGACAGCGCGGTCATTCACATCTGATTTTTCACCGTCTTTTTGCAGGTATTTCATATAAACGCTTACTTTTCTGTCAAACTTTCCCTGAAACATTCCCTCAAGCCATTTTATAAGCGATTTTTCCCTCACATCCGTCAGAAAAGATGAATTTGCAGTAATAGTTAACGAGCATTTTTCATCATCTATTTCAATGCCCGAATTTTTTATTATCATATAATCCATCATATTCTCATTTTTTAATTCCTTATACAGATTATCACCGTACAAGTCAATTATTTTTGACAGCGTGGGACTGCCGGGCAGATTAAAATGTTCATATATGTTAACCTCGTCTACAGACGCGTAGAGCGTCTGCCTTTGAATCTCCGCCTCAAACCTGCTTTTTGCCTCAAACGGAATTATTTTAGACGTCTCTACATATACGCATGCCGTTCTGTTTTTTTTATCTATTATTATTTTTTCCAAATCTACGCCGTCAAATAAAGCGGACAATTCCTTGTCCACTTTAATATCCGAAAAACCCTCAAGCAGCAGCATAATATACAGCCCCTTTTATAATAATCTGTCTATTTCTCTCTTTAATTCAGATAAAAGCTCATCCTCCGGCACCTTCTTTAAAACCTCGCCCTTAGAGAAAATGAGACCTTCGCCTCGTCCTCCGGCAACTCCTATATCTGCCTCTCTGGCCTCGCCGGGTCCGTTTACAACACACCCCATGACGGCAATCTTTATATCCTTGTCTATATCCTTAACAAGCTCCTCCACCTGTGAGGCGAGCGTTATAATGTCAATATTGGTGCGCCCGCATGTAGGGCATGACACTACAGTGGCTCCGTTTTCCCTAAGTCCCAGTGTCTTAAGTATAAGCTTGCCCGAATATATCTCTTCGACGGGACTGCCCGTCAGGGAAACCCTGATTGTGTCACCGATACCCATATTGAGGATAATTCCGATTCCAATTGCCGATTTTATATTGCCGGCCCACACCGTACCCGTCTCGGTAATACCTACATGAATCGGGTGGTTGGTCTTATCTGCAATCATTTTGTGTGCGTCTATACTCATAACGACATCCGAGGACTTTATACTGACAACAAGATTATCATATCCCATTTCCTCAATCATATGTATCTTGTCGAGAGCGCTCTCGGTGATTCCCTCCGCCGACACACCGCCGTATTTTTCTATCTTATCTTTTTCAAGCGAACCGCTGTTAACTCCGATTCTTATAGGAACATTTCTGTCTTTCGCCGCCGCAACGACTTCCCTTACCCGTTCAACGCTACCGATATTACCCGGGTTAATCCTGATTTTATCAGCGCCGTTTTCAATCGCTGCAATCGCAAGCCTGTAATCAAAGTGAATGTCTCCAATGAGCGGAATATGAATCCGTTTCTTAATCTTGGCGACGGCTTTAGCCGCCTCCTCGGTAGGAATTGTACATCTTACAAGCTCACAGCCCGCTTTCTCAAGCTCAAGTATCTGATTGACGGTAGCCTCAACATTTTCTGTCTTAGTGTTAGTCATCGACTGTATGCTGACCGGATTGTCCCCTCCGATAAGCACTCCGCCTACAGAAACTACTTTAGACTTTCTCCTAACCATTATACATCCTCCTGACAAAGCAAAATAAATATAATTTCTTACTTATTTGAATATCAATTTCTGTATATCATTAAACATTATGAATACCATCAGCAGCATAAGCAAGACAAATCCTATCATCGTTATGATGCCTTCCTTTTCAGGAGAAATAGGTTTTCCTCTTATAATCTCTATAATTTGAAAGAACAAACGTCCTCCGTCAAGCGCAGGTATCGGCAAAAGGTTCATAACACCAAGGTTTGCCGACAATAGTATACTGAAAGAAATAAGCGAGAGAACGACCGAGGATATACCGAACACACTCGATTTGTTAACCAAATCCCCTACCGTGGACACTATTCCTACAGGTCCCGCTATATCGTCCTTGCCAACCTTGCCTGTAAAAATCATTCCAATACTCTTTATCGTTGTATCAATCCAGTATTTAACCTCATAAAGCGAGTATTTTAAAATCTGAATTGTTGAGCCTTTCTGCCTCGGCGAGCCATATCCGAACCCGAGACGGTACGACGTCACTTTTTTAGTCTCCGGCTCTACAATACCGTGCGAAAAACCGTCGCTGACATATAATATTTCAGCAAGCTTCGGCTCCACATTCACAGTATATTTCTCTTTGCCGCGTTTAAGCGTTATTTCATACTTATCACCCTCGCTTATAGGATTAAATATAAAATATGAACCTATTTCCCTGTCCAGTACAATTTTCGTGTCGTTAATTTTTACTATCTCGTCACCCGGCATAACACCGGCAGCATCCATAGGCATACCGCTCTCAACAGAAGTTACGACAGGCTTATCAAAACCTGACACTGCGTTGATTACAATTGCAAGTATAAAAGCAAGGACAAAGTTGAAAAACGGTCCCGCAAATACTATAGACATTCTCTGATATACAGACTTTTTGCAAAACGCCCTGTCCTCGTCTACTACGTCGTCCTCACCGAGCATGATGCATGAACCTCCAAACGGAAGCAGCTTTATCGAATATTTGGTTTTTCCTTTCCAATATTTAAAATTTTCACAGAACATCGTTGATGCAAAAAACTTTACCCTAATACCTTTATCAGTTTTCACAACCGTGACAATCCTTGGCCCCATACCGACCGAAAATTCCGTAACCTCAACTCCATTAAGTCTCGCAAGGAGAAAATGCCCCAACTCATGGATTATTACAAGCAAACTAAATATTAATAACGCTAATACAATATTCATTACCTGCTCCTTTCCGTATGCATATATTTTTCAAATATTTCTTCACCTATGCCGACAATGGTGTCGACATCAGGGTTCTTTATAACCTTATGGGAATCCATCAGGTTCTTTATCATACGCGGTATGTCTGTAAAGCCTATCCGTCCTGCCAAAAACTCTGCAACGGCACATTCATTTGCTGCATTGTATACTGTTGGCATGCTTCCTCCAGCCTTAGCTGCGTCAAATGCCAGCCTTAGCCCCTCAAATGTATCAATGTCAGGCTTTTCAAAGTCAATTCTTCCAAGAGAGTAAAAGTCAACCCTATCGCCTTCAAGATACATTCTCTTAGGATAAAATAACGCATATTGAATCGGGAGCCTCATATCCGGAGTACCCATCTGAGCAATAACGGCTCCGTCGTCAAATTCAACCATAGAATGTATTACGCTCTGCGGCTGTACAAGTATTTGAATTCTGTCAATATCAACATCGAACAGCCACTTTGCCTCCATAAGCTCAAGACCTTTGTTGACCATAGTCGCCGAATCAATAGTAATTTTCCTGCCCATGCTCCAGTTAGGATGGCACAGAGCCTGACTTACCGTTACACCCTCAAGCTCATCAAGCGTTTTCCCCCTGAAAGGTCCTCCAGAGGCGGTGAGAATAATCTTTGCAAGCCCTCCCCTGTCCTGTCCCTGAAGCGACTGGAAGATAGCCGAATGTTCACTATCCACCGGCAGAATCGAGACGCCTTTCTCGGCGGCGAGCGGCATAATAATATGGCCCGCCGTTACAAGCGACTCCTTATTTGCAAGCGCAATGTCCTTTCCGGCGGAGACGGCCTCAATTACAGGCCGTACCCCTATCATTCCGACAACGGCGCCGACGACAATATCCGCACTGTCCATAACTGCACAGGCGATAAGCCCCTCCATTCCGGACACGATCTCAACACTGTTGCCGACTATGTTTTTTAACTCAGCCGCACGCTTTTCATCATATACGCAGACCAATTTAGGTGAAAACTCCTTAATCTGTCCGGCAAGAATATCTATATTACTGTTAACCGCCAGCGCCACAACCTGGAAATCATCGGGATTCGCCCTTATGACATCAAGCGTCTGTGTTCCTATCGAGCCGGTAGATCCCAGTATACTTACATTTTTCAAACGCTATTCCTCCTACATGTATCAATTAAATATCATATGATATGGATTGTCTTACCTTTTGAAGTTTGTATAATCATATACAGCCGGTATTTTTCAAAATATACAATATATAATATATTATCGGAGTCAGGAAAATAATACTGTCAAACCTATCCATAATTCCTCCGTGACCGGGAATAAGGCGTCCGTAATCTTTTATTCCGCAGTTTCTCTTCACGGCCGAAGCACACAAATCCCCAATCTGCGACAATATAGACGCCACAGCCGCCGTAACCGCAAATATCAATACGTAATATTCAGAGCCCTCAAGGTTTTTGTCTGCCCAAAGTCCGTAGAACATTCCTAACAGCGCAGCCCCTGCAACGCCTCCCAGACATCCCTCAACCGTCTTTTTGGGACTAAGCGTACTTGGGATTTTATGCTTTCCTATAAGGATACCTGTAAGGTATGCACATGTGTCAGAACCCCATGCACCGATAAACACAAGCCATATGTAGAATATACCTTCATCCGCTATTCTTATACGGTATAAAAATGACAGGCATATTCCCGCATATATAAATGTAAATAAGGCCCTTGATATATCATTAACTTCAAATACAGGCCACTTTACAACATATATCGTCATAATAAAAATAAAATACAAAATTACAGCAGCAAGTATATATTCCTCCAAACCAAAAAACAACAGGCAGTATACGAGCAAATTACAAATATAGCCCCCCACTGCGGCAGCTGATTTCTGTATTCCAAATACCCTGAAAATTTCAAACATTGCGGCAGCCGACAGAAGCGCTGTAACCACAAGCCATACATTTCCACCTGTAAATATAGCCGCAAACATTATTAACAATAATACTGCACCACTAATAGTTCTGGTAATAAACATTTTTTTACCTCCGGACAATCAGACTCCTCCGAATCTCCTGTCTCTGTTTTCATAATACTCTATAGCCTTTTTCAATTCTTTTTTATTAAAGTCAGGCCACAGGACGTCCGTAAAATAAAACTCTGTATACGCGAGCTGCCACAACAGAAAATTTGAAATTCTCTGTTCGCCGCTGGTTCTGATTAGCAAATCAGGGTCAGGTATATCGGCAGTGTCAAGCATACCGTTAAAATAAGCCTCGTCAATATCAGCAGGTTTTATTCTCCCGCCAGCACATTCCTCCGCACACTTTCTTACAGCGCGAAGCATTTCGTCCCTTCCGCCGTAATTTAACGCCACCTGAAAATTAAGCCCTGTATTATTTTTTGACTTTGCCTCAAGCTCTATAATCTTGTCCTGAAGCTTTTGGCTTAGTGTAGATATATCGCCCAGCACCCTGACGCGCATATTATTTTTACTGCTTCTCTCTATACAGTTTTTAAGATATCTGTCAAGAAGCTTCATAAGCGCGTCGACTTCATCTTTAGGCCTCTTCCAGTTTTCCGTGGAAAACGCATATACTGTAAGATATTTTATTCCAAGGTTATGGGCATCCTCACAAATCTGTTCAACAACTTTACTGCCCTGCATATGCCCAGCATTTCTAGGCAACAGTCTCTTTTTAGCCCATCTTCCGTTTCCGTCAAGAATTATCGCGACGTGTTCCGGCACCTTTTTTAAATCGTCAGACATTATGTTATCTCTCCCCTATCAAACTTTTTCTCTTAACCTGATATGACAAAAAAGAGTTTCGCGAGCGAAACTCTTACGCAAGGCGCAATCGGCTTCAGCTGACATTTTTCTTTGACTGCCGGTCTGTGCCATCCGAATCCGGTTACACCGTCATAATCTCGTTTGTCTTTTCCTCCATTGCCTTGTCTATGAGACCGACATATTTATCCGTGAGCTTCTGAATCTTATCTTCAAGCTGTTTTGCCTCATCTTCAGAAATCTCCGTAGCTTTCTGCTCTTTTTTTATTGAATCATTAGCGTCGCGTCTTATATTCCTGACTGCAACCTTTGAATTCTCAGCCCTCTTCTTTACGTCCTTTGCCAGTTCCTTACGTCTCTCCTCAGTAAGCTCCGGAAATACAAGCCGTATTATCTTTCCGTCATTCGATGGCGTAAGCCCTATATCGGAACACATGATTGCCTTTTCAATCTCCTTAATAAGACTTGATTCCCACGGCTGTATCTGAATAACCCTTGCCTCAGGCACAGATATATTAGCAACCGACTGCAACGGCGACTGCGTTCCATAATAATCAACCGTTATCTTGTCAAGAATATGAGGATTGGCTCGTCCGGCCCTTATTGATACATATTCCTCACTGAGATTGGCAAGTGATTTTTCCATCCTGCTCTCATAATCCTTTATTTCCATTTTAATATCCTCCATTCATACATCTATGGTGTAATGATTGTACCGCTTATATTTCCGTGTACGGCATCAACAACACTGTTCTTTTCATTAAGACCGAATACAAGCATCGGCATTTTATTTTCCATACATAGAACCGACGCCGCAAGGTCTATAACGCCCAGCTTCTCGTCCACAATTCTCTCAAATGACAGCGTATCATATTTCACCGCGTCAGGATTTGATTTCGGGTCGGCGCTGTAGACGCCATCCACCGCCTTTGCGGCAAGAATAATATCCGCCTCAATCTCTATTGCACGGAGAGCTGTAGCCGTATCCGTTGAAAAATACGGATGGCCTGTTCCCCCTGCAAGAAATACCGTCTTTCCCTCTTCAAAACATTTTACAACCTTATCTTTCGAAAACAGTTCTGTAAACGAACCGCACGTAAACGGGGTCATCACTTCCGTCTTAACCCCCTCGGACCTCAAAATCTCCGACATATACATACAGTTCATTACAGTGGCAAGCATACCGATTTGGTCAGCCTTTGTCCTGTCAATATTTTCACTCGTTCTTCCTCTCCAAAAATTACCTCCGCCAATTACAACGGCAATCTCAATGCCCTCTTCGCTCAGCGTTTTTATCTGTTCGGCAACACTTTTACATGTCGCCTCGTCAAAACCCGTCTTACTTTTACCGGCAAGAGCCTCGCCGCTTAATTTTAATAAAATACGGTTATATTTTGCCATAATATGCACCTGCTGCTTTTCCTTTCAAATATATTTTAACAATCTGTATAATTTAAGAATCAGTCAAATATATCCTCAAACGTGATACCGCCGGCATGCTGTGCCGACTCCTCTGTCATGCCGGGCATATCATTAATACTGCCAGCCCGGTTTAAAACGGAAAGTTCTGAAAAAACGCTCTCCATCTCCCTCTCATAATCTGAATCAAATGATTCAAGAGCCTCCCCGTCCATCAATATACTATTAATTGACGAAAAAGCGTCATCTGTTATATCTTCAAATACATCAAGCATATCCTCTGCTTTCAAAGAATTATTCCAGTCGTTATTAGTTTTGCGAACATTCCTGAATAACCCCATCGCAGTCCTCCTATAAAGTTACCTGTCATTTTTATATAAATACGGTAAAACAGCGCCGATGTACTGATTGCAACATTACTAATTATATACCATAGCATATCATAAAGCAACTATTTTTATATATAAGTACCCGATGCCCGATGTAAGCAATATGATTATACCGTACCAATACCGTAGCTCACCGGCGCCAATTTGAATCCGCCGTCCTCGGCGGGTTCAAATTGGCGCCGTTGAGCTAAGAGCTAAGCATAATTATCA
Source organism: uncultured Clostridia bacterium (assembly GCA_948472945.1). Classification (GTDB taxonomy): domain Bacteria; phylum Bacillota; class Clostridia; order Lachnospirales; family Lachnospiraceae; genus V9D3004. Next base: position 350,596 of record CAOKVX010000001.1, on the reverse strand, counting down.
ACAATCAATATTCGACGAATGCAAACGGCATAAGCTCACCCAGTGTTGTAATCTTATATTCGGACTTATTTTTCGCAATAATAATCTTCAGTTTCTCCGCATCGGAGAATTCAGACAAAACCTGCCTGCATACTCCACACGGATAACAAAAACCGGGCTTCTCTTCTTTTCTTGCCCCTACTATAGCTACAGCCTCAAACGACAGACAGCCGTCGCTGATCCCGTTAAATATTGCAGTGCGCTCGGCGCAGTTCGTCGCGGAGTACGATACATTTTCAATATTACACCCTGTATATATATTTCCGTCGCTTCCAAGCGCCGCCGAGCCTACAAGAAATTTTGAATAAGGAGCATATGCCTTTTTCCTTGCATCTACAGCCTTTTCAATCAGTTCCCTTACAATATCATCGCTAATATCCATAATTTACACCAATTTTCAGGCACTAATGCCTGCACTATCCTTTCTTCTATTTTCACTTAACTTTTTACATCTTTCCATTTTTCTCTTCTTCAATTATAATTCTCATCGCCTCAACCGCAGTCTCAATCACCCTTGATGTATCATGAAACTGTAAATTGTCAAGTCCTGCTTTCTCCCTCTCCTGATTCGCAAGCGCAAGAAGCACGGATCCTACCCTTACTCTTTTAAAACTGCCCACGATAAATAACGCCGCCGTCTCCATCTCCGATGCCAGACATCCCATGCGGCACCAGGCATCCCATTTACTCTGCAGCTCATATGATACCGGCATTATTTCCGGATTATGTTGTCCATAGAAAGAGTCCTTGCTCTGACATACGCCTACATGAAAATTATACCCAAGTTTTTTTGCGGCAGCTCCCAGCGAATTCACAATGCCGTAGTCCGCAACCGCCGGAAATTCAATCGGCGCATACTCCTTAGTTGTCCCTTCCATCCTTATAGCGCCGCTTGCAATTATTATGTCACCGCCTTTCACTTTCAAATCCATTCCGCCGCATGTGCCTACTCTGATAAATGTATCGGATCCGCACTTGACAAGCTCCTCAATCGCTATTGACGCCGAGGGGCCTCCTATTCCCGTCGATGTCACGCTTATCAAAGTTCCGTCAAGCTCTCCCGTATATGTTACATACTCCCTGCTGTCTGCAACAAGCTTCGCGTTGTCAAAATATGCCGCAATGCTCTCGCACCTTTTGGGGTCGCCAGTCAAAATTACATATTTACCAACATCCCCCTTACTGCACTGAATATGATACTGCATTCCCTCTACCTGAGAATAATCTGCCATAATAACTTCCTCCTTATAATAAAGGAGCTGCCGCAAAATACAGTAATTCCACAATATGCTATTGAATGTTGCAGAATATATTCACCACATATTGCAGTAATCCACTGTTTTGCGACAGCCCTTTTATAAATCATCCGGCCTTACGCCATTATAAACTCTATTTGAGCGACTCTTTATAATCATCTGCATTTGTATAGCCTATTGCATAGATTGTAAATTTCTTATTCTCGTTGCCGTCGGCCATCCTAATCTCAAAATCATGCGTCGCTATTTCATCGTCCTTAAATACAATACTAACCGTCGCATTGTTCCAGCCGTCATTTTTGTAACCGTTCATTGTCTCTTTGAGTACACCGTCTACATATAGCTCTGCCTTTCCATAGTTAGAGTCGTTGGCAAGCTTATATGCTATCATCATATTACTGCACTCAACAGTTGCCTTTAGGCTGTCAGTCCCTGTCTGGTGCATCCAACAGTTAGGAAACCACTGAACTCCATCCTTTCCTCCCTTTTTGTACTGAAATCTGTTTTGGTTTGTATCTACGTCGCCAAAGCTTCCGACGTCAAGCGATACAATCGCATCAACCTTGTCAGGGTCTACATTAGAGTCAAGAAGCCTCATTCCGGTAAATGCACTTCCATACTTAGGCTGAATAATATTTATATCAGTTACAGAGTCAGGTATCGTTTCACTCTCAGCCGCTTTGTCGATTGCATTCATAATCATATCCGCCATCAGTCTGTGTCCGGGAACGTCAGGATGAAGCGTATCATGCCAGAAAAACCATTTTGAAACATCACATCCCTTAGTATCTGCGCTGTCTATGTAGTCGCTTATACTGTTTTTCACACTTACCATAGGCAGGTCATATAACTCTCCAAGAGGAATATAATAATCCTGCTTACCTGTGTCAAAATTAACCGTGTGGGCAAACACAAGGAAAACTGCCGTTCCCTGCTCGAACGCCTGTCTGATTATACTTTCCATTGCCTCGCCGTTTGTACATTCACCGCTATCGTTTACTACAAACTCAACAAATAAAATATCAGGGTATTTTCCATAGCCCATATATTCCATCTCATTGAGAATATCATTCTGATACCTTATTACTCCCAGCGAGGACGGTGTGCCGCTCATACCGGCATTTATAAAGTGAACATTGCTCCCGTCACCGTAACCGTATTTCATCTTAAACGCATTGTATGAAGTCTCCGCATAACAGTCTGAATTAACAAGCACATCCGTAGCCGCACATCCCTCTGTGATTGAACCGCCCAGATATGCAAGCGTCACATCTGCCCCGGAGCGCGATTTGTTAATAACTTTCTGCATTCGCTCACTGTTTCCTGCACTTATAAATGAATCATTGAGCATCTTGCCGTAATCAGCCCCATCAAACGGCTGCGTTGAAATCTTAGCCGATGAAACTTCAATATCAGTTCCAGACTCTGATTCAAATACAATTTCACATTCTCCCATATATTTATCTACATTTAATTTGAATGTATGTTCAATCTCCTGCCCGGATGAAAGCATAAATTTGTCGGTGCCGCCTTCAAACGGCTCAGCCTTATTACCTTTGCCGTACTTATTGCCCAAATAGCCTACCGACACCTCCTTATCACTTCCGCTGTCCTGTCTTAACTTAACGCTAACTTCACATGCAGCTCCGTATTTTATCAGATTATCCATATTAATACTGTATGTACCGTCAAACTTAAAGCTGTCAAATGAATACACTCCGTAAGCCGGCTCCATTGTCGGTCCCTGCGTTACAATCGGAACGTCCGGTGCCGGAGTCTGTGCTGCGGGCGTCTGTAACGGAGCCTGAGTCTGAATTTGATTCTGCGGCGGAGCCTGTGTTGAAATTTTATCATTATTCGCTAACACTCTAACCTTTAAACCTCCAACTTTCCTTGTCTGTTTTTTCCCGACTTTTATTATAACTTCCTTAACGGTTATTTTTGCCTGCCCTTTTTTTACTGCGGTAACTTTTCCTTTTTTGTTTACCTTTGCAACCTTTTTAGAAGTGCTTGTAAAAGTATATTTTGCTTTTTTATTCTTATTTTTTATTAATATTTTCTTAGACTCTCCCACTGTCAGCCTCATTGGCTTAGTCTTCAGCGTCGCTTTCTTAGCGGCTTCGGCGCTGTCATACGCAGCGCCGAGACCGATTATGATTGAAGACGCAAGCACAAGGCTTATAATTTTCCCTATCTTCACTCTCATTATATTTTCCCCTGATTATAATTTAATCCTCAAACTTATTATTTTTATACAAAAGTGTGTGTTTATCAATAAAATTTATTGCGTATAAGTCTTTAAAATATTTGGTTAAGCTTGAGTTATTTACTGTAACCTATAGCATAGATTGTAAAAGGCTTGCTCTCGTCACCCGATGCCATTTTAATCTCAATATCATGTTCTGACGCGGAGTCAGACACAATAACTTTATCTATAACGGCGTTGTTCCAGCCTCCCGATACATTGCTGAGTGTCTTTGTAAGCTTTCCGTCTACATAAACCTCGGCCTTACCAAATCCGCTTCCTGCCTGTTTATATGCCATAAGAAGAGTGCTGCAGTTTATTTTCATTGTGAAGCTGTCACTGCCGGATGAAGCTGTGTGAGCCCACTCGTTAGGGAACCAAACCATTCCTTCAACCCCATCCTTAATATACTGAAGCTTAGGCTGTCCTTTGTCTGTTCCGCTAAATCCACCCGGATTAAGCTCGCTCACCGCATCCGTCTTAGTAATATCAGTATTTGACTCAAGCGTCTTCATACCCATGAAATAATTGCTTCTGCTGTTAGACGGAGTTATTGAGAGAACATCGCTTATGTTATCAATCTCATCACCCTCTGCTTCAATTGTATTAAACATATTCATAATACAGTCGGCCATATATCTGTGTCCGCCCACATCAGGATGTCCGTATCCGCCGTTTTCCATCCAGTAGAACCAGTCGTCAAAAGCTTTCTTATCGGTACATGCCGTCCTCTGACCCTGTCCCGGACTTACCATATAGAGGTCATAAATTTCTCCAATTTGCGAATAATCTTTCTCGTGGTTGCAGCCTCCTGTATAGAGTACAAACATAAGAACTACTGCTGTTCCCTGTGAGAGCGCAGTTCTTATTATCGCCTCATAAGTTTCAGCGTCATTGCCGTCATTTACTGCAAAATCAATAAATAGAATATCCGGCACCTCTCCATATTCGACATGGTCAATCACATCCCGCTGGTAACGTATTATTCCAAGCGCAGACGATGTCCCGCTCATGCCCGCATTAATAAAGTGGACGTTGTCCCCGCCGTCCTTTCCGAATGTCTGCTTAAACTGTCTGTATGAAGTCTCAGCGTAGCAATCGGAATTCTTTGTCTCAGATGCGGCAAACCCCTCAGTAATAGAGCCACCAAGATATGCTATTGTCACATCTTCACCTGCCTTAGCCTTTTCTATGGCTCTCTTAATTCTCGCGTTATTACCGTTGGCAAGAAGTGAATTTGAAACCATTTCGGAATATTCAGCGGACTCACATGGATTAGTGTTGACAGTCATGCTCTCAATAACGAACGGTGAGTTATCTTCGCAGGTAATAAGTATATTGAAATCATTCGTATATTTAGGAACTGCACTGAATTTAATAGTCTGTTCCGTGGACACACCGCTGCCGGCAGTAAATTCCTCAGAACCGCTGCAGGTTTCCTGTCTCTTTGAACTCTGGTCAATATATGCCCCGTTAACCTCAAAATAAAGATATTCTCCCTCATATCCGACGGTAAACTTTTTATCAGTTCCTGTATTCTGCCTTACTTTTACAGTCACTTCACAAATTCCGCCGTATAGCATAGACTCCTCAAGTGAAAAATATGCCGTTCCATTATATTCGCTTCCCGACTGTCCCATGTCGAATACTTTCTTCTCATAAGCCGGAACAACGGTAGGTTTAACCTCACCAGGCACATTAGTAGGAGTCGGAGTAACTACAGGCTGTGTCGGCACAGGTGTAACCACAGGAGGTATAGGAGCCGGAGTGATTGACGGATTATTGTTCTGTATATTACCATTTTTAACCACTACCTTACATACTCCTAACTTTCTTGTAACTTTCTTACCTTTCTTTTTATATGTCTCTTTTACGGTTATATTTGCTTTTCCCTTTTTAACTCCCGTAATCTTTCCTTTTTTGCTTGCCTTAGCAACCTTCTTTTTATTACTCGTAAATGTATAGGTTCTCTTAGATACCTTGTTCTTAATTGAAATCTTCTTGCTCTGCCCAACATTTAGAGTTAAACTCTTAGTCTTAAGAGACGCTTTCTTTGCCGCTGTCGCTACGTTAATATCGGACACTGCTCCAACCATCATTGCAGCCGCCATAAAAAAGCATACAATTTTTTTGACACTTTTATTACACATTTTAAAATGTCCCCCTTTAATATTTATATTTTATTCCCACACACTCTTTGCCACTTCAATAACCTTGTAAAACGCTTCTTTCGGACAGAACAGCGCACTAAATAACAGCGGCTTTCCATCCCATCTCCACGAATTAGAATCACACAAACCCCAGAATGTAATTCCGGTAATGTCGGCTCCGGCTTTCTTCTTTGTAACAAACATTTTAATCAAATCAGCATAATATGATTCCTGTTTGCCTGAATTATCATAATCAGTCACATCAAGCTCGGTAATCTGTATCTCATATCCCTCTTTCGTAAACTTGTCAATTGTCGAGGCAATCTTGTCAGGAGTCGGATATTTCACATCAAGATGTGACTGCATGCCTACGCCGTCACATACTTTACCATCCTCATTTATATAATTAATCATCTCTATAATATCATCTGCGACCTCATATGTGTTGTAATCATTGTAAAACAGACTTACGCTGTCCTGAAGTCCATATTGTTCAAGCACTTTGTGCGCAACCGTAAAAGCCGTCTTTGCATAGACCGGTTTCTTAGTTCTGTCCGACTCTGATTTCTCAGACGGATAATAAACCTCATTCCACTTTGACTTATTGCCTTTGTCATAATTGTGGAAATATTCATTAACCACATCCCAAGCGTACACAACGTCTTTTCCATGCTCCGTCTCATATATATGCTTCATAATGTTAGTAATGTAGTACTCAAGCCTTCCGTCCATAACGCTGCTTGTGACATATGCCCTCTCCTCATTATATCCCTGCCTGAAGAAAAACGACTGTGTCTGAGAGTGCCATACAAGCACATGGAAACGGACGCGAAGCCCATATTCGTACGCAGTCTTTATAACATTGTCAATATCATTGAAATTAAACTCAAGATATAAGTTATCCTTATAGCTTTCCGGAACAACGTATCCGTCAGGAACATCATAAGAAACCTTGGCATTATTGAGAATATACTGAGGCTTCATCTCATTTTCCATAGTTACACTGTTGTAAAGGGATGTGGTAAACTGCTTGTTTTCCCTCATCTGCGTGTATGTGTTGCATGTCCCAATATTGCCGAATATTTCAGAAAAAGTATCCTTAAATGTACTGTCAATTCCCTTTGTCTCCTTAATGACGATAGAATCAATATACAAATCGGCCGTACTCGACGCATCCCAGTATATTTTAAGACCTTTGTTGACTACGTCAGGGGACGCGTATACCGAATTAAATTCCGTCCATATTCCGGCTTTCACATCTAAAGTGTTTCCAACCTGCGATGGAAACGAGAATCCGCCGCTTCCACTGTTGCGGCTTCTAACCGTAATAGTCGCGTCCTTGTCACATTTTACATAGCATACAATACTATATAGCTTTCCGGGCTGTATGTAATTTGACAGATTAAGGGCCATTCCGCATCCAAACCAGTTATTACCTGTTCCCCTGCCGGTAGCCTTAAGACAGGCGTTATCGTCATATCCGTCGCCGCTAAGTTCAATCTTCACTCCCTCTCCCTCAGTGGTGAACATTGATATATCACCGTTTTTAAAATCTATATCAACGCAAGGTGTCGGTTCCGGCGTTGCAGTAGGATTCGGCGGCACCGGACTCGGTGACGTCTGCACCGGCGCTGGTGTCGGCGACTGCGCAATTATTAATTTTCCATCAATTTTTTTCACAGTTACCTTGACTTTTCCAAGAGTTTTCTTTTTCTTAGTCTTCTTTTCAGTCTGCTTTACCACAACTGTTGTTTTTCCGGATTTTATTCCCTTTACAACACCTTTTGCCGTTACACTTGCAATCTTCTTATTTTTAGATAAAAATGAAAACTTATATTTTGAACTCTTGTTCTTAATAGAAATCGTTTTCTTCTTTCCAACATTAACGGTAATATTCTTTTTCTTAAGTGTCGGAGTTTTTGCTTTTAGTTCCGCTCTTCCCGACGGTATTGCCGGAGCCGAAACCAACGATAATATAATTGCCGCACATAATATTTTACTAAATAATTTTCTAGTCATTGTCCGCATATTTTCCTTCTCCTGTTTATTATCAGACCTTTTACGGCCCGGTGCTATCCGCAGATACAACGGCGGCCCTAGCAGTAGCCATTCGGATTATTGCTCTGCCATCTCCATGAATCTTCACACATATCAAGTATGTCGTTCTTTGCCGTCCATCCAAGCTCTTTTTCCGCCTTTGAAGGGTCCGCATAACATTCCGCTATATCTCCGGCACGCCTCGGCTTAATCTCATACGGTATCTTAACCCCTGACGCTTTCTCAAAATTCTTCACTAAGTCGAGGACGCTATAACCTTTTCCGGTTCCGAGATTATATATTTTAAGTCCCGGATTTTCCGAAATCTTTTCTATAGCCCTGACATGTCCTTCCGCAAGGTCAACAACATGTATATAATCACGTACCCCCGTTCCGTCATGAGTTGGATAATCGTTTCCAAAAACCCCAAGTTTCTCAAGCCTTCCGACTGCTACCTGAGTCATATAAGGCATCAGATTGTTTGGTATACCGTTTGGATTCTCCCCAATCTTACCGCTTTTGTGCGCGCCAATTGGATTAAAATAACGTAGCAATATAACATTCCATTCGTTGTCAGCTTTTTGAATGTCGATAAGAATTTGCTCGACCATAGATTTTGTCTGACCGTAAGGATTAGTTACCTCCCCTTTCGGGCAGCTTTCAGTTATAGGCATCTTAGCCGGTGCGCCGTATACGGTCGCCGATGATGAAAATACAAAGTTTTTTACATTAAACTCTCTCATGATATCAAGAAGTACAAGAGTACCGGAAATATTATTATAGTAATACTCCCACGGTTTCTCCACGGATTCACCAACAGCCTTTAGGCCTGCGAAATGAATACACGACTCAATATCCTCATCCTCAAATATTTTCTTCAATGCATCCCTGTCATTGATATCAGCTTCATAAAACGTCACGCTTTTACCGGTTATCTCCTCAACGCGCTTCAAAGACTCACTGCTTGAGTTGCAAAGGTTATCAACCACAACTACCCCATAACCTGCCTCAATAAGCTCAATAACCGTATGCGAACCGATATATCCCGCACCACCAGTTACAAGTATAGACATATAACTTTCTCCAATCAAAAATTATTTTACTAAAAGAAAAGACTTATAGTATAAAAATTATACGCCTTTTTTCAGTACTTTGTCAATTATTATATCCTCAATTAAGGCTTTTTATATGTCTGTAATAAGTCGGTTTTATATCATGGAAGATCGTGTTGATAATCAGATAGCTCTCTTACAAGAAAATAATCAGATATTTTATATTAAAACTATATATGCGCAGTATAAACCGGTTTCAAAACTAAAATAAGAATTGCTGATTACCGGATTACTACTCAGCGATATGTATCGAATCTTCATCAAGAGAATAAATATATACGTTGTCGGACAGACGCTCCGCCGCGTCAACATGCTTTACATTGACATCCTCAACAAGTTCGCGCAGTTTCCCGCAGTCCACTCCGCACGACGCCGGAATTAATATCACCTCATGTATGCTGCTCGGCAGTATATATAGGCTGCACTCAAACCTTTCAGCAAGTTTTCTCATATACGAACTGTATAATATAACTGAGGCTCCGTTAAATCCCGTCTCATTGGTGAGGACATACATTGGTATGTCAATGCCGCTAACGGACTCAACTTCCTCCTCAAATATTGATTCACCTTTATTCATATTCAGCAGAATACTTTTGAGCGCCATGAATTTCTCCGGAAACAGTACCGGCGTATTTTTCACCGCAAAGTCATACAGCTCATCCCTGTCAAGCCCCCAATCGGAAGCAATCGAATCGGTAATGCGGAAACTCTGCAGCATAGTCCCGTCGTTCGAACACATATAGTGAAACGTAACGGCCAAATCTTCTATTCTCACATGCGGCGAGCCTGTAAGCAGCTCTACATTCTGAGCCGCATTGACAACTCTGAAATAAATATGTGAGGCAACATTGTTTTTTGCTTCGGCAAGCTGTTCTACACCTTTCGCCTCATTTTTCCCTACCTCGTATATTTCAATTATCTCGCTTATAATGTTTTCGATATCCATTCCGTCATTATACATATCATACCAAAAATCCATATGTATAGCCGGAGAGACTTTACAGTCATTAATGATGTCATCCTGTCCGTTTATAATTATGCTCTGGTATTCGCATGCGTTGTTCCTCAAAATCCTCTCAACCCTGACCTTGTATCTGTCTCCGAGCCTCTCCTCAATACCGTGTACCACTTCATCCAAAAAATTATTATAGTCGTTCAATATTTAAAATTTTCCCCTTTCATTTTGGCTTATAAACTAACTGTGCTAACTTTTTATTATTTCACCGTTGTAATTTGATTAAAGATAATCTGAACAAAAATGAATTTTATAGATTAAATCATCAGAAAGCAGGCCCGCTTTACAGTTATTATAATATCACACCGCCGCCTGAATTGTTTCACAAAAAAAGAGCAGTTTGTTGTACAAAATGCCCTTTCCTCAAACCTATAATTTATTAATATTTTTATATTTCTTGTCAAAATTGCACAAAATATTCTAGTATTTTTTGTCACCATATAATTTTCTTTGTCCGAAAAACCGAAAAATGTTATCTGTTCAGTCAATTCCTCCGAAACAGGAAAAAGGCCAAAACCTGTACACAGCCTTACCCTCTATCCTATCCCGTTTTACCGCACCCAGATAACTGCTCCTGCTGTCTATACTTGAATTTCTGTTATCACCCATGACAAAATACTCATCTTCAGCCAAATATACCGGGTCTGCCGCCATGCCGGGGTCTTCAACAGGCTCCATGCCATATATATCATCTTTTAGCATGCTGTCATTAATATATACGTTTCCGTCTATAATCTGAACTTTCTCACCGGGCAATCCTATTATTCTTTTTATGTAGTTGACTTCCTCTGAGTACGGAAAAATAACAATATCATATCTCTTGGGGTCATGTATGTAATATGAAACTTTCTCCACTATCAGATAATCCCCATCGCTAAGAGTGTTGTTCATCGAGCTCCCCTCAACCTTAGTATGGTGCGCCACATAATGTGTAAATGTATATGTAATCGCAAATGAAATTATAATGCAGACTGCAATAAATATAAAATCTGCAATATTCCACCGCGTCCGCCTTTTCACTACATTATCTTTCTCCTGACAGAGCTTATCAGAAACACTGTCAACATAGTGACGAAATTCCGCATTTTCCGTAAATATATCACACCCGGCATACTTGTCATGTAGTGAGCTTTCCTTTTCTTCATTTGCAATTTTATCCGACTTAATATCTTCCGTAGAAGTATTGCCCACAAAACCGCTATGTAAGGTGTCCCTAAGACCCATGACGTCAACAATATTGTCGACTCTGCATTTTTCGTATAAATCTATGTGTTCTACGAATTCGAGGCTGTCCTCAATCTCCCTCTCGTCATACAAAGTCCTCTCCCCCCTTGACAATATACATTACCGCAGCCCGCCCAATATTAATTTCGCTCAAGTAAGCAGTGATTAAATCAGCGTCTTCCTATATTTTCTCAAGAGTAATCCTGCCTATCTTTCCTCCCCTGAAATCGTCCATCATAAGGGCGGCCGCCCTTTCAGTGTCGGCAATGCTGCCTTTTTGCAGGCATCCTCTCCTAAGTGCATATTTTTCCAGAATCTCATATTCCATACCCTCAGCCTCAAAACCAAGGTAGTCCTCAATAAACGCCGGATATTCTTCACGCAGATATTTTATCAGTTCCCCGGCAAGCTCCTCAATCTGTAATATTTCGTCCTTGATTGAGCCGATGAGCGCAAGCCTTAGCCCTACGCTCTGGTCCTCAAATTTCGGCCAGAGTATTCCCGGCGTGTCGAGAAGCTCTATGTTCTTTCCGAGCTTTATCCACTGCTTTCCCTTGGTGACACCCGGTTTATCACCCGTCTTTGCGCACGCTTTCCCCGCAAAGCTGTTGATAAACGTCGACTTTCCGACATTTGGTATTCCCGCTATCATGGCCCTGACAGGCCTGTTAATTATTCCCCTTTTCCTGTCTCTTTCTATCTTCTCCCTGCACGCCTCCATCACAACGCTGTTGACCGCGCGGACTCCCTTTCCCGACTTGGAATTGACAAGCGCGGTAAAATATCCCTTATCCTCGTAATATTTTTTCCACTTTTTTGTCTCGCTCTCATCCGCAAGATCATATTTGTTTAACAGTATAACCCTAATTTTATTTTGTGCCATCTGTTCAATATCCGGATTCTTGCTTGAGACGGGCGTCCTAGCATCCACAAGTTCTATAATAACGTCTATTAACTTTATATTTTCCTGCATCATACGCTTTGCTTTTGTCATATGACCGGGATACCATTGAAAATGCATTTATTCGTTCTCCTGTTCACTGCCGCTTTTTAGATTGAGCGACTTTATTGATGAAAACGGTTTCATCCTAAACCATACTTTTCCTATTATGTCATCTTTCACAACCGTTCCTACATTTGAAAACCTGCTGTCCTGGCTGTTGTTTCTGTTGTCTCCCAGCAGAAAATACTCATTTTCCTCCAAAAACAATTCCTCTCCCGCAATTCCACCTGTATTCATCGGTTCAACATTTACCCTTTCCTCGAGCTCCTCGCCGTTAATGTATACTTTTCCTTTATCAATCAGTATCTTATCACCCGGAAGCCCTATTATTCTTTTTATGTTCAGATAGCTGTGCTCAGATGAATTCTGGCAGTAGGCCACAACGTCAAAACGCTCAGGCTCGGCAAATTTATATGCAAATTTGTTGACAAGTACTTCATCACCGTTATTCAGAGTCTCCTGCATCGACTCTCCAATCATCGATGTCTGCATAAGGCCGTATTTCGTAACTGCATAGGCTATCCCTACAACTATACATATCTCCAAAAGATATGTCACAATTTGGAGTATTATCTTTTTTTTTCCTTTGGCCTCATTTTCAGCAGTATATCTGCCGCCTGAACCAAAGGTTAATTTTCTTTTTCTTCTTCTAATAAAAGCCATTATATAATCCTCTATACCAATATATCAATTATAATATCTGTATATTGCGCCAACATCACCGGAGCAGGGAAATTTAAATCCTTACAACAAATACACAAAAGGGGACATATAGAAATGCCCCCTTAATATCTTTCATAAAACGGTAATTATTTAACTTTCTCCTTAACCTTGGCAGCCTTACCAACACGTTCCCTGAGATAATAGAGCTTAGCACGTCTTACCTTACCAAGTCTTACTACTTCAATCTTCTCAACATTAGGAGAGTGAAGCGGCCATGACTTCTCTACACCGATTCCGTTCGAAAACTTACGAACCGTGAAAGTCTCTCTGACTCCGCCGTTCTGTCTCTTAATTACTGTTCCCTCAAATACCTGTACTCTCTCTCTGTTGCCCTCTTTAATCTTTGCATATACCTTAATGGTATCTCCGACACGGAAATCCGCAATCTCTGCCTTTACCTGGGCATCCTCAATTTTTTTAATAATGTCGTTCATCTGTGTACCTCCTAATTATTTTTGATGTTCTTACATCAGACGAACGCCTGACACAGCGGACCATCTATCTTTTTTCACAGCTCGTCAATTATAACATATGGTATCACACAATGCAAGTATTTTATATATTTTCATTCCTTAAAGTTTCAACAATATTATCCTTCTTTATTTTGTTCATTGAATACAGCATTGTTGCAAACACTACGACAAAAACACTGCCCACAGATATAACTATACTATACCACGGTATATAAAATCCCATGCTAACACCCTGACTAATCCATTTGTACAGAAAGTACGAAATAAGGCATGATACGGGAATTCCATATATAATTCCTTTTATTCCGTATAGAATACATTCGTAATTCATCATATTCATCATCTTTTTTTCTGACATGCCTGTGGATTTGAGCATTGCAAATTCACGTTTTCTAATTATAATGTTGGTTGAAATAGTATTAAATATATTTGCAATTGCAACAAGCGATATGAGTATTATAAAGCCGTAAGCAAACACATTTATAACCATAACCATCGAGCGCATCCTATCCTCCTCAGCCCTTACGTCGTTAATTCCGTACGCTGAAATATTGTCATCCTTAATAGTTTCATCAAGAATATTATGCATCTTGTCAGCTACAAAATTATGGTTATCCGCTTCGACATAATAATTTACATTATACCACTCTTCATTATCTGAGGCAAATCGCTCCAGCGCGCTAATAGGATATATTAAGGCAGGAGATTCCATCATTCCCCCGGGAACGGTATCAAGTGTGCCGGCAATGTTTACCTCCGTATAACATACAGTCTCATCATATGACAGAGTAATGTAGTTGTCCTCAGAACCGGATTCACTGTCTATTTCATAGTAATAATTTTTTTCAATTATATTGCCGTCTTCATCAGTTTCATAGTCTGTATACGAGTAGTCATATCCTTCAATATGCTTTCGTTCCTGAATTTTTAATGAAACAGGGTAATTCATTTTATTAAACACATGTCTTTTACTCCACTGCGTGCCATTGTCTTTGCTGTCAGTATATATATATTCATCCCACAATACACCGTAGAGCCTGCCGTCATCGGGAGTATTTATATTATTCTCCGAGATTAGTCTCTCATAGACGTCGTCTTCAAGAAAAAATATACTTATGTCAAGCAGATTTTTATTTTTCTCATACAAATACTTTTCCTTTTCATATTCGGTCGACTCAAGTTCACTCTCAAATTCTTCGTCCGGCTTAAAGTCATCAGTCAGCATTTCAGGCTCAACCACCAGCATGTTTCCTGCTGAACTGTTAATATCTATTACTTTAAAGGTTGACTCTATACCGTCAATTTTCATCAGTTCTCTCTCAAATTCGCCATATACTTTATCCAAATCGCCTGCTGCTATGTTTTCTTCTGTCATTTCAGTGCTGGTCAAAAATTTAATATCATAATCTGACGTCGTTGTCACAACCCCGGTAACATTTATGAGATAACTGCTAAATGACGATGCCGATATGAAAAGTACGACGCTCACAAAAAGTGACAACACAGTAGCCCTGTATTTTCTCCGGCTGCGCTTAAAATTCTTAGACGCAAGCATTCCCGGAAAACCAAATATTTTATAGGTAAGCTTTGAAGTTTTTACTTTCCTTGCGTTAATCTTTACATCCCCGCTCTGTCGAAGTGATTCTATCGGCATTATGCGTATTGCCCTCAGCGCCGGAATAATTGCAGATATAAATGTTGTGAACAATCCCATCAGGGCTACAAATACAAACACCGAAAACTTAATATGAAGCGACAGGAATAACCCGTCTCCCCCAGCTATATCATCCATTATAGCAACAAATGAGTCCCGAAGAAGATACAATGTCACGCCTATTCCTGCGCACCCTATAACATAACCTATCGGAATTGCTATAATACACAAAAACAATACCTCGCAGATGACTGTACCCATAATCTGTTTTTTCGTAGCTCCGACCGATTTTAAAATTCCAAACTGCTTAGTCCTTTCACTTACAGATATTGAGAATGAATTATAAATAAGCGCAACACACCCAAACATTATTATGATAAACAATATACATGCAAATCCCGTAAGCATGGAAAGTATGCCGTCGTCCATCGTTATTCCGCTTTTATACAGCAAAAGCTCATGGTTTATAATAGAATCAACCTCTTCACCAAAGGATTCGACAAAGCCGTTTACATCTTTTTGGTTTTCCATTGTAAAGAAAATTATACCTTTAAAATCTTCATTTTCCAGTGTGTAATCCATACATGTCAGCGCCATATAACCCGGGCACGAAAAATCTTCAATTGCAAAGTTGAATCTTTCATAAAATCCCACAACCTTATATGTGTGTCCTGTAACATCAGACAAAGTCTCATCCGGAATAAATTCACTGTCACGCGATAGTTTCTCACCCTGAAACATCCTATTTCCGGTCTCAACATTTAATGTATCGCCAAGATTATATTCAACTCCACCGTTAAATTTAAGATGTAGGGGAAGTATAATTTCACCAGCATTTTCAGGCATTTTTCCCTCTTTAAGTTTTACTGCCACCAAATCCGTAAAGTCTTTGCTCATAGCGCCGACATATAGATAAGGTTTATACTCATTTTCACTTCCGATATACGAAAAACCGATATCCTGCAGCATCCTCATGCTGTTTATTTTCTGTTCGTTTTTTATTTTATTAATTACGTCCCCATCGTCCGATTCGACAGCTCCCTCAAAATGTCCCAAAGTCTGGTATACCCTATCTACCGCATATTCCTTTACGCTTATAAGTCCCTCAGCAACCGCCGTAAACAGCGATACCGACAGAACAATTCCTATTATGGTAACTATTGTCCTCACACGGTTACTAAACAGTGATTTCTTAGTATATTTCCTAAATACTCCCACATCAATCACCCCCGGATTCTTTCATCCCTGACGATTTTCCCATCCTCAAGGGCAATGATTCTGTCAGCCTGCAGCGCAATATTTTCATCATGTGTTATTATTATAAGAGTTTGGTTGTATTTTTGGTTTGAATATTTCAGAAGCTCTACTATCTCTTGGCTGTTTTTTGAGTCAAGATTACCTGTCGGCTCATCGGCGAGAACTACGGACGGCGAATTCATCAGGGCCCTTCCGATTGAGACCCTCTGCTGCTGCCCTCCCGACAGCTGGTTCGGCAGATGCTTTTTCCTCTCCTCGAGCTTTAGAATAGATAAGAGCTCGCCGAGCCTGTCATCATCTACTTTTTTCCCATCCATCAGCACCGGAAGCGTAATATTTTCCACGACATTGAATACCGGTATAAGGTTGTAGAACTGATATATAAGTCCCACCTGTCTACGCCTGAATATCGCAAGCTGCTCGTCGTTCTGGCTGTACACATCCCTGCCGTCAAGCCAAACATTGCCTGACGACGGCCTGTCAACGCCTCCCAGTATATGAAGAAGCGTTGATTTGCCCGAGCCGGACGGCCCGATAATAGCTGCAAACTCACCCTTTTCCACGGTAAAGGATACATTATCAAGGGCACATACCTGATTGTCACCTTTCCCGTATATTTTAGTAAGATTTTCAATTTTTAAAATGTCCATAGTGTCATCTCCTTGATTTTACCCTGTCAATATAACATATAAGCTTCATGGTCGCAAAGTTTTATTCCCGCGAGGGCGCTAATCGTCCGTTGGACGATTATTAAGCGCTGACTAAAACGGAGTGTAGACAAAAACCCCTCCACTTGGGGTAAACTTGCTAAAAAGAAGCTAGTGCATGCCCCGTAGATTGCTGCGGGGTATTTGACTATTTATCTTTATAATACCCCGTCAGGGTGACATACGGATGACTTTAAAATTACAATTCTGTAATATTTGGGGATTTTAAATAGGAACATAAAATTCCCTTTCCTGATTGTTCACATGATTTTCTGCATACAACAAAGCAGTAATCTTTTTTTAAAATTACTGCCTTACTTTTTATTATTGTAACAGTTTTATACCGGCTGCAGTTCCTCATCTGCCAGTATTTTGTACTTCTTCCATTGCTTTACACATCGTTGATATTCCCTTCTTATCTTCTTTATAGTATCTTGCGGTATCTGCAAGCACTGGATAATTCATATCCGCCGGATCAATACATGAAAACCTTTTTTAGTTTCTCAAACACGAATCAGACATTTCCGTTCCATACTGGTTGGAAATCATTCTGTTACAATAATTTCTGGCTGATAGGCGGGATTCTCTGTGATACTCGATGCCGTCCCGTCCCGGAAACCGCTTTTCATCTACCAGTTATCCAATGAAAAATCTGCTCCGGTTCCCAAACCTTCCGCAAAATAGTGATTTATCTATTAAATCCTCTGAAAGCCATGTATTTTCAGGGAATATCGTCTGTTTTGTGTTCCAACCTTATGTATTTTCCCTTGTTTTTGCCCTTACAAGGCCGAAACAAGGAAAAGATATTTTCGGATAAATAATAATCCATAAGCCCTCGGCGTTTGAGAGCGAAATACACCCCTAGCACAAATTCTGCGATTTGTACTAGGGATATTTCTAACCTACAAAAGTATAACTATGTGATAATTAAATATACGCAAATCCGATTACCGTATATGTTGATTTATTTCCGATTATGTTGTATAATAATGACATCGAATTCGATAATACATTATTCTCTATTTGGAGGTATGGTTATGTTTATTGAAGAACGCCATCAAGAAATTTCAGACACTATCAAAGCAAATGGTAAGATTACTATTGCTGAAATCACAAGTAAATACGATATATCCAATGAGTCTGCACGTAGAGATCTGCGACTACTAGAACAAAAAGGCATTTGCAAGAGAACCCACGGCGGCGCTATTTCGATAGGACAGGTCAGTGTAAGGCCTCCGATCGATAGGAATTTTGACAATATGCCTATTTTTGATAACTACAGAGAAATTTCCCGTGTTGCAGCAGGAAAAATTCGTGAGAATGACACGGTATATCTTACCGGTGGCTCCTTTGGTTATATTATGGCTTCTTTTTTGCCACGAGATATCCATTACACTATAGTCATAAATTCCGTTGATATAGGCAAGGAACTCAGAAGTTTTGAAAACATCGACGTATATATCGTTGGCGGCAAGATGCGGCAAAGTGGCTCACTGGTTGATAGCTTGGCCAATGAGTTCATAAGCAGGCTACATTTTGACCTTTGCTTTATTACGGGGGCTGGTCTGACAGCAGAGTTCGGTCTGTCCAATGGTACGGATGAAACGGCAACATTCCAGCGCACTGTAATTAAGAACAGTCGCAGCAGATGCCTTGTCATACCAAGTTCAAAGATCGGCGTAGATTCGTTTATTAAGGTATGTGATGTGGATTCCTTTGACGCTGTTATCACAGACTGGGATTGTGTAGAAGATCAGATTACTGCTATCGAAGAGAGAGGCGTCGAAATTACGGTTGTTGAGGAGCCAAAATGAACCGCGAGCAGAAATTGCGGAACCTAATCCTTGATAGATATACAAGCCTTCGTCAGTTCGCTATTGAGACCGACATTCCGTATAGCACGCTTATGACGTTGCTCTCTCGTGACATAGGTGGAGCTTCATTTGATATTGTTATCCTGATTTGCAAAAAACTCGACGTTGATCCGTTCAAAATTTAGGCACTAATTATTCAAAGGAATGACGTTGTTTATATCAATAAAACTTCCCGCCGACTGTAATACAATATTAACTATATGGTAATTACTGTTGGTGGGAAGTTTTACAGTTTTCCGATTGCCACACTTTGTTATATCTTGTTATGAGATTTTCTTGCCCTTGAATTTGCCCTTATAAGTAATCAGTACAAGGATAAACTTGTGTGAAACCGTATAAAGGGATAAGGCGGACACATTGCGATAAATCCTTTGTTTTCAAAGCTTTCGGAGGATTTTATTGATAACCTACGGAGAACAATAATCGCTCATAAAATCGTGGTTTTCAAATTCCGATTTGTAACTCTAATCAACATAAACAGTATACCATGCCATTCAATATAATTCCACCATTACCTCCAAGAAGAAATGATACAAAAAACTTATAATGAGTCCTCTTTCCTCACTATCAGATATCCAAACTTTCTTCTTACTGTATACACATTTTTTCCTATCATTTGTGTATACTGTTCTATATACCCATCTTTTTTAACTATATGCACTATATACACAGTGAAATACCATACTCCATTTTAGGATATCCTCCATAAATACATTTTTCTTTCCTCCCGTTAAATCTCATCTTAACAATAACCCATTAAAACAAAAACTGTCACTCTATTTTGTAAAAAACCGTCTGCTATTTCATTGATATTTTTCCAATCTGGTAACCATATTCTTCAATCCCTTTTTTGTATTTAAAAGAGTGGTCTATCGGTATCCCTGCAATTTTCTGTGTCTCACCAAAAGTAAGCTTAAAAGACTTGCTCCCGGTTAACTCAAATCAAAAGTCGTATATCCCACGCACTCTATCATAAATCTAAAATTTTGAAACTTTCTTGTCCCGATTCCCATATAACCTTTTCTAAACCAAATAACATCTTCCTCATTTGTATAAAATAAAAAATAAGGTGGCGCTGAATTGCGAATTCTAATAACTTCCTCAAATCACCTGTTTGTAAAATCTTACCGTAAACCTCGCGCCGTCCTTATAATTGTCCGCCTTAATCGTTCCGTTCTGCCCGACAATTATCATTCTTGAAAGCGAAAGACCTATGCCAAAACTGTCATTCGAGGCATTTTTCCCCTTGTAAAAACGCTCAAACAAATGAAGTATATCATCCCTGTCAAATCCGTTTCCGGTATCACGTATTATTATTTCCGTATATAAAACCGTTTCATTTACGCAAACAGAAACCGTACCGCCCTCCGGAGTATGTTCCATACTATTCTTAAATATGTTTGAAAATGCCTCTACAAGCCACATCTCATCTCCGCATATAATTTCGTCGGAGGTTACACAGTCGAATGTCTGGCCTTTTAACTCCATAGGAACGGCAATTGCGTCATAAGCAAGATTTATTATACGCGCCACAGATACTTCGCTGCTCTTAAATATAACCGTTCCCGCGTCAAGTTTTGACATCTTTAACAGCACTTCTATAAGGCTCTCTATTCCTAAAAGCTTTTTCCTAAGCCCCATACAAAGCTCCATTCTTTTGTCATCCGATAAGTCCTCTTCCGAAAGTCTTGACACAAGTATGTTAATTGAAGTCAGCGGTGTCCTTAGCTGATGTGATATATCCGCTATTGAGTCAGACAGATATTTTTTATCTTTTTTAAGCAATTCTGTCGAATAATTAAGCCTAGACAACACCTTGTATATTTCGTCGCAAAGTACGGACAGCTCGCCCTCCTTATAATTCTCAAGGTTAATATGATAATCTCCGTTTATGATATTATCTATATCTGAGCACAGATTGTTGATACGTGAATATCTCCTATACGCAGATAGAAAATGAACTGCGATAAACACCGCGCAAATAAGCGCCGCAGAAGGTATGCGTACAATAAAAATAAATACAGCTGACAGAATCAGATGTATTATAATATCGCACTTTATTTCAGGGTTTCTAAAATATCTCATTACAGTAACGCCCGCCCCCTTTTCTACATTCTGTTGTATGAATCAGTGCACTATATATCCGAGCCCGCGCACTGTTTTTATTATTTTCGGCTCCTGTGGATTCTCCTCTATCTTATCCCTTAACCTTTTTATATATACGGTGAGCGTGTTGTCGTTAACAAAATCACCTGCTATATCCCATATTTCCTCAAGAAGCCTGCTTCTCGACAGGATAATACCCCTGTTGTTTAAAAATACAAGGAGAAGTCTGTACTCAAGCGCAGATAAAAATATTTCCTCCCCGTTTCTTGCAACCGTTCCCTTATCGGTATTGACGCATATATCAGAAAGTAAAATAACCGATCCGATGCTGCCATATCTTCTCAGCACATTTTTTATGCGCGAAATAAGCTCCCTAGGCCTGAACGGTTTTGAGATGTAATCGTCCGCCCCCATATCTAGCCCCGCAACCACACTGTACTCATCACCCGACGCCGTGAGAAATATGACGGGATAATTTTTTTCCTTGGCGGCAAGGCACACTGCGAACCCATTTCCATCCGCGAGTGATATGTCTACAAGTAGAAGGTCGTAAACTTTCTCCTCAAGCTTAGCCTGCGCCGCTCTCTGCCCGTTGGCTGTATCGACGGCAAACCCCTCGTCAGACAGATATTCACCGAGACTTTTAACTATGCTATCGTCATCCTCAACCAAAAGTATACTGCTCAAAAAAACACCCCCAAAAAAATTATTTATTAACGGGTAACCGCACTATCTGCACCACATTTGTATATTCACGGCATATACCACATCAATATATTGCTTTAATCAAAGAGAGCTGTGACAAAAATGGGTTTCAACAAACTATATATCAAATCCGTTTTCCCTTAAAAACTTTCTGTCATGCTTGTCAAGACTGACCTTTTCAAACAAATCAGGCCGCCATTTGGCAGTGCGAAGAAGCGACTGGTTTCTCCTCCATCTCTCTATATTGGCGTGATGCCCGGACAACAGTATATCCGGTACCCTGCTCCCGTTATATTCCTCCGGTCTTGTATACTGAGGATATTCAAGAAGATTTCCCTCAAAACTCTCATTCATTCCCGAATCCTCGTTAGTAAGAACTCCGGGAACCATACGGGATACGGCGTCCATAATTACGAGGGACGGAAGCTCCCCGCCGGTGAGGACATAGTC
Organism: uncultured Clostridia bacterium; assembly: GCA_948472945.1. Classification (GTDB taxonomy): domain Bacteria; phylum Bacillota; class Clostridia; order Lachnospirales; family Lachnospiraceae; genus V9D3004. Next base: position 328,566 of record CAOKVX010000001.1, on the reverse strand, counting down.
GCCGATTGATATACAGTCCGTCACCTGCATCTCGATTGCCCTCTCATCGACTCCCTCATAGTGGCCGCAAAGGAAGACGAGTTCCTCCTCCGAGGCCAGCTCTTTTGCGATATCCTGATTGAACGTCCTACCCTGAGGCGTCATGTATATAACTCTCGGCTGCTTTCCAATTCTTTTTTTTAGAGCCTCGCAGGCAAGACAAATAGGTTCTGCCTGCATTACCATGCCGGCTCCTCCGCCATACGGATAATCGTCAACATGTCTGTGCCTGTCAGTTGAATAATCCCTTATATTGACAGCCTCCAAACTAATTATACCATTATTGATGGCACGCCCTATTATACTTGTCTTCGCACCTGACTCAATCATTTCAGGAAATAGTGTCAACACATAAAAATTCAATACTTCTCATCCCCCGGATTCATTTCTTTTTTCTGTTCATTTCCATAAGTCCGTCAAGCATGTGTACATGTACTATCTTTTTTTCAAAATCAAGCTCCAGCACGCACTGCGGAATTACAGGTATTAGAATCTCCTCACCGCTTTCCGTTCCGACAACGTACACGTCATTTGCACCGGTCTGCATTACGTCCTTTACCTGTCCTATTTTAACTCCCTCGTCAGATATAACTTCCGCACCTATAATGTCGCATATAAAATATTCGTTCTCCTCAAGCGGAACGGCCTGTTCTCTTGTGACATACAGGTCGCTCCCCTTATATTTTTCTATGTCATTTATGTTATCTATTCCTTTAAATTTGATTATCGCCATGTTTTTAAAATATCTGGCTGATACTATACTACACCTGTACAGTCCTTCTTTTGTCTCCATGTACACATATTCCAAATCGGAAAATCTGTTTACATCATCGGTGTGCGGGTATACCTTTATCTCTCCCCTGACGCCGTGTGTATTTACAAATGTCCCAACTCGCAGACAATCCTCAATGTTGATATGTTTTTCTCTTTCCATATATGCTCCTTAATTTATCGAAAAAATTAAAAATTACTCTAAATTTAGATTTACCATTAATACATTAACATTTATAAGAAAATTCTTTATATTTTATAATATAAAATATTCTTTAAATTTTAAGCTTTGATTTAACACTATATATTATATTCTATATTGTATGGCGAACAAATTTTTTCTATATGAAAATAAAGTGCACAAGCACACCTCAACTTTCATTTTACTTCTTTTAAGGGGCTTGGGCACTCTTACTCGCCTGGCTTTGTATACTTTGCCTTCAACTTCATATCACTAATATGTTTACTGCTGAATTTCAACAATAACTTTTTTCTCATCCTTTGACGCAGCGGCTTTCACTACAGTGCGGAGAGCCTTTGCAATGCGTCCCTGCTTTCCGATTATCTTACCCATATCTGAAGCAGCAACAGTAAGCTGAATTATTATACCTTTCGGAGATTCCGTCTCAGTGACTACTACCTCCTCAGGGCTGTCAACAAGTGATTTCGCAATCACTTCAACTAACTCTTTCATTTTACCTCCAATCCACCGCATGTATCTGGAATACAGCTCAGGCATATATACCTGCGCCATATCACAGAATCCACACAGCTATACCCAATTACTCGAGTATGCCAGACTTCTTAAATAATCTTGCAACAGTTTCAGTAGGTTTTGCACCATTACTTATCCACTTCTTAACCTCTTCCTCATTAACCTTAAACATTGCCGGTTCCTGATTTGGGTCGTAAGTTCCTATCTCAGCTATGAACTTACCATCCCTTGGAGAACGTGAATCTGCTACTACTACTCTGTAGAAAGGAGCTTTTTTCTTTCCCATTCTTCTCAATCTGATTTTTACTGCCATTATTATTTCACCTCCTTATCATTGTAACTGTATATATTACATACCAAATGGCATTTTACCAAATAATCCGCGTTTTGCTTTCTTACCGGACATCATTCCGCTCATCTGTTTCATCATTTTCTTGCCCTGTTCAAACTGCTTTACAAGGCGGTTAACTTCGCTTATTTCAACTCCTGCGCCCTTTGCAATCCTCTGTTTTCTTGAAGGATTCAAAATATTAGGCCTGCTTCTCTCATCCTTTGTCATGGAGAAGATTATGGCTTCAACTTTTGCAAGCGCACTGTCATCTATGTCAATTCCGGACGGAAGATTCATTCCGGGCATCATGCTAAGTATACTGCTAAGGCCGCCCATCTTTTTCATCTGCTGCATCTGTTCGAGATAGTCATTAAAGTCAAATTCAGCTTTCCTGAATTTCTTTTCCATCTCTTTCGCCTTGTCTTCATCTATCTCAGCCTCAGCTTTTTCAATAAGAGAAAGGATATCTCCCATACCAAGGATTCTCGACGCCATTCTGTCAGGATAAAACTGTTCAAGATCAGTAAGCTTTTCACCCATTCCGGCATATAAAATAGGTTTTCCTGTCACTGCCCTTATTGACAGCGCAGCTCCGCCTCTCGTATCTCCGTCAAGCTTTGTAAGTATTACTCCGTCTATGCCAAGCTTTTCATCGAATGCTGAAGATACGTTTACAGCGTCCTGTCCCGTCATAGCATCAACTACAAGTACCGTCTGGTTGACAGTTATGCGCTCCTTTATCTCCTGCAGCTCGTTCATCATATCCTCATCGATATGAAGACGTCCGGCAGTATCTATAATAAGTACGTTGTTGCCATTCTTTCCGGCATGCTCATATGCCGCTTTCACAATATCTGAAGGCTTGTGGTTCGTTCCCATTGAGAAAACCGGAACTCCCTGTTTGTCGCCATTTTTCTGCAGCTGTTCTATAGCGGCAGGTCTGTATATATCGCATGCGGCCAAAAGCGGCCTTCTTCCTTTTGACTTGAGCTGTCCCGCAAGCTTGGCAATCGCCGTTGTCTTACCAGCTCCCTGAAGTCCGCACATCATTATTACGGTAATTTCATCCGAGGGCTGCAGCTTCAGCTCAACCGCCTCGCCTCCCATCAGCCTTACCATCTCTTCATTTACGTATTTTATAACCATCTGTCCCGGTGTAAGACTGTTAAGAACATCCTGTCCAACCGCCTTTTCCTGAACATCTTTAACAAAGTTCTTTACAACCTTAAAGTTGACGTCGGCCTCCAAAAGGGCAATCTTAACTTCCTTAAGCGCCGCTTTGACGTCTTCCTCCGTGAGACGGCCCTTGCTCCTAAGGTTCTTGAATACATTCTGTAGTTTGGCAGTCAGATTATCAAACGCCATATTTACCTCCCATACTTAGCTCAACGGGTTCAAATTGGCGCCGTTGAGCTACACTAGCTATTCGATTGCGAAACCCCTTATTTCCAAAACAACGGGAATTTACAAATCCTCAAGTATTGTCCCGGCCATTTTCTCTATCATATCAAAATATCCGTTAATAACCTCCGCAGGCAGGAATGCTGTTCCATCTTCCGTAGCTACAGCACCTCTTACCTCTTCAGTTTTAACAACCATACTGTTTATCTGTCTCTTTACAGTGTTAAACCTCTCTACAAGCCCAAGCTTTTCTTCATAAGTCATAAGCTTTTTCCTAGATCTTACCACTGTGTCCCTGACTCCCTGCCTCGTCATATTCTGCTCTTGCGCAATCTCGGAAAGGGACATGTCGTTAAACATGTAATCCTCAAATATCTCTATATTCCTGTCTTTTAACAGCGCCCCATAAAAATCAAAAAGCATGGCGTATTCAATCATGGTATCAAGAGCGCTTTCACTTTCCTCTAAAAGTACGCTTTCCTTTTTGCCCTGCAAAAGCAACACCACCTGTAAAGTATTTTTCTTTACAGGTGGTAGTATATACTAATGTTATTAATATGTCAAGCATAATTGTTTATAATGTTTCCGGTTTCTTCGTTCAGAAGCAACACCCCGCATTACACATGCTCCACACTTTTTAGCCTTAATTACCCCTTTTTTATTTCCATATCCCATGCCCTCCCAAAGTATTTTTCCATGTCAACAGACCGTGTTACTAATTAAAATCATAAAGGCCGGATATTTTTGCGGTTGTGTCATCTATTGCCGTAAATACACACCGCTTCTCAATCATGAGCGCTACTTTATCGTTAACTTCATAACATCTTGACGTTCTGCATACTATACGCTGAACGGACGGGAAGTCCTTGAATGTGTCTTTAAATTTTTGTATGCCGGACTCGTCATAGTCAACCACATACTCATAATACTCATAGCTCACATCGTCAACTTTCTTTTTACTTGAAACCGTACCGTCGCTAAATCGAATAAAGTAGCCATCCGGCGTCTTCAGCGTCGGTGTCGGTGAAGGCTGCGGCGTCGCATCTGTGTTAGTATTAACTGTGTCCTCTTTCACTACTTTTATTTTATATTTCCTTAAAATCTTACCTTTTCTCCTAACTTTAATTATGCATGTTCCACACTTTTTAGCCTTAATTACACCTTTTTTTGTTACACCGGCTATCTTCGGTTTGCTGCTGGAAAACGTGTATTTCTTTGAACTGCAGTTAATTTTATAGGTCTTCCCTTTATCAATTGTAACCTTTTTCATGCGGACAGAACGTGCGCCGGCATTATATGAACAAAAACATAAGGCTAAGCTTACAACCAATAATACTATACACATATGTTTTACACCGTAAAACCCTTTTTTTATTACCATATCCAATGCCCTCCCAAAGTATTTTTCCATGTCAATAGACCGTGTTATTAATTAAAATCATAAAGGCCGGATATTTTTGCGGTTGTGTCATCTATTGCCGTAAATACACACCGCTTCTCAATCATGAGCGCTACTTTATCGTTAACTTCATAACATCTTGACGTTCTGCATACTATACGCTGAACGGATGGGAAGTCCTTGAACGTGTCTTTAAATTTTTGTATGCCGGATTCGTCATAGTCAACCACATACTCATAACACTCATAGCTCACATCGTCAACTTTCCTTTTACTTGAAACCGTACCGTCGCTAAATCTAATAAAGAAACCATCTGGTGTCGGCATTGGTGGCGTCGGTGACGGCTGCGGCGTCGCATCCGTGTCAGGATTAACGACGTCCTCCTCCACTTTTATTTTATATTTCCTGAAAGTCTTACCCTTTTTCCTGACTTTAATTACGCATGTTCCACACTTTTTAGCCTTAATTACTCCTTTTTTTGTTACAGCGGCTATCTTCGGTTTGCTGCTGGAAAATGTGTATTTCTTTGCACTGCACTTAATTTTATAGGTCTTCCCTTTATCAATTGTAACCTTTTTCATGCGGACAGAACGTGCGCCGGCATTATATGAACAAAAACATAAGGCTAAGCTTACAACCAATAATACTATACACATATGTTTTACACCGTAAAACCCTTTTTTTATTACCATATCCAATATCCTCCCACATTATTTCATGTCTGTATAAAGCCCTACTTTGTTTCCTAAAGTCCTGTTTTTCGAATTTCTCGCTTCAATATCAACGGAATAACGACCGACAGCATTATAATGGTCGGATTTGTATATATTTTTTAAAACATATCCGTTTACAGATGTTACCGGCACATTATATGTTCTTACGCCATACCTTCCGGCTTGTTCTGCAGTCACAGTAAGCAATACGGAATCCGTCCCAACGGGAGCATAAAAACTACATTGTATAATGCCGCTTGTACTGTTCGTCAGCTTAGCATTATATATTTCTGTTCTTGTTGACAATAAGGCGGATGTATCTGCAAATGCGATTAAATTATTGTATTTATCATATGCATATATATGAGTTATATATTTTCCGCCTACATTATTATGATATGCCGCGTCAATTGTAATTGAGCCTTTACCATTATCTACAGTTCCGTCATACCATATTAAATCATCCTGCCCATCAACATCTGACCAAGTCGGAAATTTAACTCTCGTTGTACCTGTTGGCAAATCACAACTGACTGTATATCCTTTCATTTTATCCTTTTTCACATGAACATTGTTTATTTTTGTATTCACATAATTATTTATTCCCGCAACCTTTGCGCAATTTCCATTTTTATCATAGGCGTACACATGTGTTATATAATTACCGCTTTCTTTATTATGGGTGTTCAAATCAATTGTACATTCCGCAACGGTACCATATTTTATTGTTCCGGAATGCCATATTAAGTCGTCCTGCCCATTGGACTCTGTCCATGTAGGGAATGCAACCGAAGTAGTTCCATACGGAACATAGCATGATATTACCATCTGATTTCCACTGATATAAGCCGTATTAAGCTCTTTTATATTCCTGCTTTGCGCATCAGTATAGAAAAAACACTCTAAATCCTTATTTTTCCATAATGCCCTGTCATCATAATTAAAATACATCAAATTAATCAAAGAATTAGCTGTATGTTGACCTGAAAAATCCGGGTTATTTTTATTTGGATCTCCTTCCTCAAAATACCAATTTTTCCATATCCCAACATATCTGGAGTTATTCACTTCGTAGCAGCTCAATGCTAAAACAGAATGATTATCTGCTCCTATTCTAACTGGCGTCGGTTCTTACCACCTGTTTCATAACGCTCTCCTTTCTGCCGCCTTTCAATTGACGGCACAAACAACAATGAAAATTGTTCACGCATTCGTGTTTTCTTGCTTAAACAGATTCATTATGAACACATATCGGCATCGGTGTCAGATGCATCCATTCATTAACTTTATTTTATTAACCATAATTTTACACTAATATATTGGTTTCTGTCAAGTAATCATTGGCAATTTTCACCATTTTTCACCATTATAATTAGGACAATTGCATAGTCGTGCCATCAAACAGCATGGCGTATTCAAACATGGAATCAATTGTGGTTTCACCTTTCTCTAAAAGAACTCTTTCCTTTTCGTCCTGCAAAAGCAACACCACCTGTAAAGTCTTTTTCTTTACAGGTGGTGGTATATACGAATGTCTGCTATATGTCAAGAAAAAATTTAAAATCACTCTTTCGTCTTATAAAACTTTACCAAGCCTGAAAGTCCCTTACCCCTAAAAACTTTTTTAGAGTATTTAACATATCTGCTCTTAGGCACATAAAGTTTCAAATTCACTGCAGTTTTTACAAATGCTGCTTTTCCGATCTTTGTGAGCGCTGCCGACTTAACAATAATCTTTTTAAGCTTTGTGCATCCTCTGAATGAATCTTTGCCGATTATTTTGACATTCTTTCCTATAATAACATTTTTTAGTTTCTTACAGTTTTTAAATGCCCTGTCAGAAACCTTAGATACTTTTAAGGATGTTCCGTTCCATTTTACGGATGCAGGAATATTTACCGTCGTCACACTCTTCTTTGCGACGCCTGTCACGATGGCAGTTTTGCCTGAAACAATGTACCTGAGATTTCCGTATGTGAATTCTTTGCCGGACGCAACGCCCTCGTCATTTGTATTAGGTTCATTTGGTGTATTGACTCCGCCTGTAGGCGCGGGAACAGGTATATCTGTCACCTGCGGGCTGTCAGCTCCGGGGGCTGTCGGTCCCGGTTCTTCCGTCACATTTGGTCTATCAGTAGTGCCCGGCTCACCAGTCGCATCCGGTTTCTCCGTAACACCTGGCTCGTCTGTCTTATCAGGAACATCCGGATTATCTGTCGCTACAGGCGGTGTAACAACCGGAATATCCGATTTTTCAAGCGTTACTTTAACCGTTATATCGCCTATAATTTTGGTTATCCTGTATGTGTTAACCTTTCCTGTCTCCGCAGGCAGCTTTATATTTTTATAATTCTTAGGCGTGACGACAACCTCTTTAACGGCATACCCTGCGTCTGGAACTACAGTGAAGTTAATCTGGCCGTTTCCTGTTACATCCGGCTTCCCTGTCAGGTCGTCCCTTGCAACAGCGCTCGTCTGGTTAACATGTGTAAAAGATGCGTTATTATAATCCTGTGTGTCATATGTCGTTATACTGCAGCCGGTTCCGGTGTCAAAAACAGCCGTAAACTCTTTTTTATCATCACCTGACTGATCTGTAGGTTTGGTCGTAATATATATTGTAATATCACCGGTTATCTTTGTTACCCTGTAAGTGTTTTCTTTTCCCGTCTCAACAGGCGGTTTAATATTCTTATAATTTCCCTGAGGAGATACGCTTACCGACTCTACGCTATATCCTTCTTTTGGAATAACGGTAAAGTTTACCTGTCCGTTTCCCGATACATCAATATCTCCTGTCTCTGCGTTCCTCGCAGCAGCCGAATCCTGATTGACAAATGTTTCGTCAGCCGCGCTATAATTCTGCCTGAGATATGTCGTGACCGTCGCACCCTCCGCGTTAAATGTTGCAGTGAACGGCTCCGGAACTTCCGTAGGCGTCGGTGTAGGGGTAGGCGCAGGAGTCGGAGTCGGTTCGGGTGTAGGGGTAGGTACACTCGTTGGAACAGGCGTCGGTTCGGCTTTCCTTGTAATTCTTCCCGCAGCCGCAACCGAGTATCCCGCATTTTCATAGTTATTTCCAGCTTCGGCAGTTCCGTCATGCGATACCCTGTACTGGAATGCCGTTACATAATCTTTTGAATTTATTGACTCTAAGTCTACGCTCTCATCAATATATAATTCAACACAATCGCTTTCTGACAGTGTATCATTTTGTTTAATGTCGTTGTCAATAACCTTTACAAGAACATATAAATTTGAAGAATCCCACATAACACGCGCTGTCGCAGCTATTGACCTTTCATATAACACGCCGTCTAATTCTTTATTAGTATATTTTCCTATGACGACAGGAACGGCTTTCTGCCATGCTTCCTCCATAACACCGTCTGCGGTAATGGCTGTATCCGTCTTAACCGCATATATTTCATTAGGAGCAAAATCATTGCCTTTAGGCTGATAAGCGTCACATAACCTGACAAAACCAAATTGGCTTCTGTCGCTGAAAGGCGACGCGTCCGCAAACAGATTAAGTTTTCCAATCCTCCTATCAGCATTGCTTATGGCGTCCGCGACCTGAAGCTCAAAACTCACTCTGTCCCCTGCATTTTTTAGTTCTTTAAATGGGACTACAAACTCTGTAATATAGCCGTTTTTTTCCTCTCCGTCATATATCTTTACACCTGATTCAACATTATAAGCCTCCGGATTTCCTTTTCCATTCTCTGTTATTCCGTTGTGAAGAAGTCTGAACTGGAACATATCGTCTGTATACTCGGCAGGATTCGCGGCGTCTTCATCATAAAATATCTCCACTGAATCTGATTCGTGGCCGTTATAATTATGCGCTATATTTTCATCATCAGTAACCACAAGTACATAAAGCTTATTTTCATCCCACAGAAATTTTGCCTTTGCGCTGCATGTGCATGTTACCCCATAATCATTCATGCTCTGAAAATTTTCAAGCGTAACATATTTGGCCTCATCCCATGCGTCATCTATGACGCCGTCGAGGCTTATCTGCGCCGAGGTCTTCTTAACTGTCAGGCTGTCGTCAATTATAACACTGCCGCTCTCATTTTCACTGAGAATCAGACGTCCGAACTCCTCACCGCTGTCATAAGGCGAGGTCTTTGCAAACAGGTTGAGAGTTCCATACCTAATTACCGGGCCACAGTCATTAACCTGAACTTCAAAACCAACGCTGTCTCCTATATTTTTCTGTCCCGCAAACGGAACTGCAAATTCCGACACATAATATATGCTTATATCAAGATTATTTTCTGTATTATCTCCTCCCGTGTTGTCATCTCCGGTATTATCTCCACTGGTATTGTCATCTCCGGTATTATCTCCACCGGCATAAACGGCGTTAACTACGGCACTTGAATCAGTGAGAGTTACTACAGCCTCAGCACTCTTATCGTCACTAACTGTTCCACCCGAAACCTCCCAGTGGTCAAACGTATATCCCTCCATATCCTTTGCTGACACTGTTATAGGATAATCCTTATAATATACGCCTTTAAATCCTTTAGATGAATCAGGAAGAATAGAGTTAACTCCGACAGCATATTGTTTGTTTGCGCTGTTTTTGACAGTTACGTTAACCCTATCCCCGCTATTGAGCTCATCTATATTATCCTCAAGTATAGAGAGTATATAGTAAGGCCTCATTTGGACAAAGTAATCCATCTTCCAGACGCCGTCAGAAATATTTCCCACACTCCATCTCTCACTGTTTTTTTCCATAAGATTTGTATATATATTCTGTAATCTTGATATTTCCCCTCTGCATCTTTCATAATCAAAGTTCCAGTTTCTAAGGTCCAGCAGTGTGTTTGTAAATTTCTCACGAAATTCAGCGTTCTTAAACACCGCCCTGAACACAGGGTCTCCATTTGGCTCAACACGACCCCAATCCGCGTCATTGAAAGGGTCCGGTTCCCCCATCGCATGATATTTTATCGAATCATATTCTGCTGAAGCCTGCTCCGAATTATATATGCCCATAGACCATTCCGTATCAAACAGCATATATCTCCATTTGCCGTCGGCATAAGGATTGTTTGGATTCTCACGCGCACTGTCCGCAACTTTCCAAAACATAAGGTTATTATGCGGAGAAGAAGAGTTACAACCGCTCCACCAGTCATTATTGTTAATATATATCTCCGTGGCATAGTAATCAATATAACTGTCTACATCTACAATCGAAAGAAACTTATTATAATTTTCCGGCTTAGTCATATCAAGGTCACCAAGTCCCATTAGCTCGTCAAGCTCACTGCCCTGCGGGTCCAAATCAGCTCCCTCGTCAATCTCAAGGTCTTTATAAACTATTACGTTATCTTTGTTTATATCAAATTCTTCGGCAAGATATTTATCGCTGTACTTTTCGGTAAGATTGTAAAGACCCCAGAATTCCCCGTTTAGATATAACATGCACGGTCTGCTCGCCTGAGTTGTGAATTTTCTGTCCGTGACCATGCCCTGTATAAATACGTCCTGAAATTTTGTAATGTCAACGTCATTACCGCCGTTTCTGAGAATAACATTTGAATAATTTGAAGTAGGCCTTGTCTCCCCCTCGCCAAGCGCACTGTCATATGTAACTGTCGCCCCTGGTATGAGGTCATAACCGCTTAAGTTTTTAACCCCGTAGTCATACTCATCCCTAAAATATATTTTAAAGCTCTTTTGTTGGTTTCTTCTTGAATAGCCTCCGTGTATCCTTATTCCAACGCCGCGTGATACAGATGCTCCCGAGCTTCCGTCAAAAAATTCCATATGTGCCGGACGTTCCCAGCCACGTCCCGACTGCATGAAATTGACAAGATTCCCAAAATCCTCATCAGTTTTTTCAGAATTCTCATACCGGCTTCCCAGTACATATATTCCGTTTTCAGAATTCAGTAAGTTTTCAGGATCAGTGACTATTGACATAACGGCGCATCCATTGTACGCGCTCATAATATCATTATTAATGAAATATGTCCTAGTGGACACAGGCGACACGGTACCGTCCGCAGCTACAGCTACGGCGCGGACTATACTGGCCCTGTCAAGTTCAGATGCCCACTGAACATTTGCCCAGCCGTCCTCAGTGAATTTGCTCGAATTTTTATCCGTTGTAAGCACGGGATTACTTCCCTTATTATCAGAAACCGTAAACGCACCCTTATATTCCACTGTTGATTTCTTTCCCGGCACGGGAACGCTTCCGTCAAGCGTATAATAGATATCTCCGCCTCCCGGAGCCTCCATCGTCAATTGAAAAGCGCTGTCATAACAGCCTGACTCTCTTGAAAAACAATTTGCTCGTTATCTGCGGCATTTGATTTATCCCCAAATGCCGAAAGGGAAATTCCCCCGACAACAGCAAATATAACTACAGATACAAAAATCATTACTTTAAATCTTCCTGTAATCTTTCCCCTCATACGCACTCCTCCTAAAAAATTCTACGTAGTATTCACAAAATATGAATCTCTTCGGCAAATCCGGTCTTACAAAAACCAAATTCCTCATAAAATCAAGGTACTCAAAATAATAACTTAATTTTATAATAATATATAAAAAATCACAAGAAAAACTCCCGTCCTTTATTATATTTCTAAATGACGGGAGTTCTAAATATTACAAACAAATATTAAATTCTTATATAAGCTGTTTAAATAATTTTACACCGGATATACCTTATCAGCTTTATCTGCAAGCGTAGGGTCTACACCGTTTTCCTGAGCGTCGCGGTACTCAAAAAATTCTGTCGCAACCTTAGGGAACAACGCATATGAAAGCACATCTTCATCCTGACGTTTCCACTGCTTGCATTTTTCCTCAAACTTAGCAAGACTCGGTTCAAGGTCGTCGGCAGGCCTGTGAGTAATCGGAGCCGCATCGCCGAGCGCTTTCTTCTGAACCTCAGGGTTCATAGGCTTAACGGTCTGTCCATATTTACCTGCAAGAAGATCCCTGCTTTCCTTTGTAAACTGCTTGTATCTCTCACCGAGAACAACATTGAGAACCGCCTGCGTTCCGACAATCTGACTTGACGGCGTAACAAGAGGCGGCTCGCCAAAGTCCTTGCGCACTCTAGGCACTTCCCTCAAAACCTCGTCAAATTTGTCTTCCTGCTTCATCTCTGCAAGCTGCGAGACAAGGTTGCTGAGCATTCCTCCCGGAACCTGATAGCGAAGCGTGTTAATGTCAACTCCCATTACTTTCGTGCTGTAACGTCCGCTCTTTATCCACTCCTCGCGCATTGGTTTGAAATGCTCTGCTATCTCTGCGAGAAGGTCCTGATCATAACCAGGGTCAAACTCCGTACCCTCAAATGTTTTAGCCATAACCTCAGTTGCCGGCTGGCTTGTTCCCATTGAAAGCGGAGACATTGCCGTGTCGACAACATCGCATCCTGCCTCAACGGCTTTCATGTATGTCATTGCCGCAACACCTGACGTGTAATGTGTGTGAAGCTGGATAGGAAGCTTTGTTCCCTCTTTAAGAGCTTTGACAAGCTTCTCAGCTTCATAAGGAACAAGCAGTCCCGCCATATCCTTGATACAAATTGAATCAGCGCCCATCTCTTCAATCTGACGCGCAATGTTGCGCCAGTAATCAAGCGTGTAAGCGTCTCCAAGAGTATAACAGAGCGCAACCTGAGCCTCGCCGTGTCCCTCCTGAACTTTAAACTTATTCGTCGCCGTAACCGCAGTCTGAAGATTTCTAATATCATTCAGACAGTCAAATATACGTATCACATCCATGCCGTTTGATATTGATTTCTGGACAAAATACTCAACTACGTCGTCCGAGTAATGACTGTAACCAAGAATATTCTGTCCTCTGAACAACATCTGCAGCTTGGTATTCTTTAATCCGGCCTTTATTTTACGAAGTCTCTCCCACGGGTCTTCTTTTAAGAACCTGAGACATGCGTCGAATGTAGCGCCGCCCCAACACTCTATAGAGTGATATCCAACCTTATCCATCTTTTCAATAATCGGCAGCATCTGCTCTGTTGACATTCTTGTTGCAATCAGCGACTGATGTGCGTCCCTGAGTATTGTTTCAGTAAACTTTACCGGTCTTTTTGCATCGGCCATTATTCTTACCTCCTGTTAATAATCAATTTACGATAACCTCCCATACTTTGAGAAGTTTATTATTTCATTTTAATACAATTCCTTACCCCGATTACAGAACGGGTATCTATACTCCAAATATTGCCATGAACACGCCGGCGGCAACAGCTGTACCGATAACTCCGGCAACATTAGGTCCCATAGCGTGCATGAGAAGGAAGTTCGACGGGTCAGCCTCTGAACCGACTTTCTGTGAAACACGGGCCGCCATCGGAACAGCCGACACTCCGGCAGAACCGATAAGAGGATTAACCTTACCCTTGGTCGCCCAGCACATAACTTTACCAAATAAAACTCCGGTTGCGGTTCCAACCGCGAAAGCCACAAGTCCGAGAACTACTATTGCGATCGTCGCAGGCTTTAGGAAAGCCTCAGCGCTTGTTGTAGCTCCTACAGACGTACCAAGCAGGATGACAACTATATACATAAGCGCATTTGAAGCTGTATCCGTGAGCTGCTTTACAACGCCGCACTCCCTGAAAAGATTACCAAGCATAAGCATACCTATCAGGGGAGCTGTCGTAGGAAGAATCATTACGACAACTATCGTAACAATTATAGGGAAAAGAATCTTTTCAAGTTTTGATACCGGCCTAAGCTGCTCCATCTTTATCTTACGCTCTTTCTCAGTAGTGAGAAGCTTCATTATTGGCGGCTGTATAATCGGCACAAGCGACATATACGAATACGCTGCGACAGCAATTGGTCCAAGCAGCGCCGTCTGTCCAAGCTTTCCCGCAAGGAAGATAGAAGTAGGGCCGTCTGCTCCACCGATAATTGATATAGCCGCGGCAGCCTTATCATTAAAGTCAAGAACAGGAAATAAAGCGTTCATTCCTATCGCCATAAGGTAAGCTGCAAATATACCAAACTGGGCTGCAGCTCCCAGAATAAAACTCTTAGGGTTTGCTATGAGAGGACCAAAGTCAGTCATCGCTCCAACACCAAGAAAAATAAGTGAAGGAAGAATTGCCCACTCGTCAAGCCTAAAGAAGAAATGCAGCAATCCCTCGCCCTTTCCGTCAACACCCGGCGCCATAATATCAGGGTAAATGTTAACCAGCAGCATACCAAAAGCTATCGGTACTAACAAAAGCGGTTCATATCCCTTTTTAATGGCCAGGAAAAGGAAAAGACATGCCACTGCAATCATCAGGTAGTTTCCCCATCCCAGACTTAGGAAAGCCGTCTGATGAGCCAGATTGTTTAATGTATCTAATACATAATCCATGTAATTATTACCTCCCGGTTTATTTTTTCAGCTATAATTTAGTTGAGTGTAGCTAAAACGTCACCGGACTCTACCATAGCACCCTCGGCTACGTTAACGCTTGCAACAGTACCATCCTGTGGTGCGACAACTTCATTTTCCATCTTCATAGCTTCCAGTATAAGAAGTACGTCGCCTTTCTTAATTGACTGCCCTGAGCTTGCCTTAACAGCCAAAATCTTGCCAGGCATCGGTGCGTTAATCTTAACTGCACCCTGTGGTCCGGCAGGCGCTGCCGCTTTCGGAGCTGCCACCGCTTTAGGAGCCGATACTGCAGATGCCGCAGGAGCTGCGGAACCTTGTCCGCCTTCAACAGTCACATCATAAACATTTCCATTTACAGTAATTGTATAAGTCTTCATTAAAAAATCCTCCTTAAAAGAAAATCAATTCAAATTATAATCTATATCCTAATCAAAATCTCTTTTTTATTGAACGGACAATAAGCCCGTCTGCCGGAACTTCAGCTCCTTCAGCTTCTTCCTCATAAGCCGCTATAGCAGCCGAAATAACTGCTATAATTTCGTCGTCCGAAGTTACTGCAGCCTGCGGCGCCTGTGATACCGGTGCCGGCTGCGCCTGAGGAACAGCCTCAGGTTTAACATCTACCGCTTTATCTTTCTTTTTACCTGCCAATGAGAACAGCTTAAACAGCGATATAATAAATATTATAAATATAAGTACACAAAATACTGTTCCCATACCCATAAGCGTATTAAGTCCGGCCTTTGCAACAACCTCCCCCTGAGTGCTCTCAACCTCAACCGTCCATGCAATCGTAAATTCTTTAGTGTTATGGGCGAAAGTAAATTTCACATTTCTGTTCTCACAAACTGCTTTACGCGTAATTATTACCTCATCATCAGTTGACGTACACTCTGCATCTTCGTATTTAACAAATGCACCTGCTTTTTCGTTAATCTCTGAATAATCGTCTTCTTCAACATTATAAGTGATATTAAGACCATTGGCAGCATACTGTGAATCATATTCCTCTATGGAGCTGAAATCACCTGAAAACCAGCTCTCCATCCACGGTTCCGTATAGAACGAAAAATCATCAGCAGAATACTGACTCTCAGCGTCGTTCTGTTCGGCCGCCGATACAGCAACTCCCGTCACCTGTACTGAAAACACCAGACTCAAGCAGGCAATGATTGAAAGAAACGAAACTAATCTCTTTTTCATAATGCCTCTCCTTAAAAAATTAATATAACATCTCAAATGCATAAACAAGCTGTTTACGTACTGATTCAGCAGCAATGACAGCGTCGACATATCCTCTTGAAGCAGCAGTCTCCGGACTAGACTGGAGTTTTGCATACTCTGCAGCTTTTTCATCAATAAACGCTACCTTATCCGACGCATTATTAATCTCGTCCGCATACATAATCTGCGCTGCAGCCTTTGAATCCATCATTCCAATCTCAGCCGTATCAAGCGCAAATACCATGTCAGCTCCAATATGCTTAGAATTCATCGTCACGTAAGCGCTTCCGTAAGCTTTGCCTGTAATAAGATTTACTTTTGGAACCTCCGCACACGCAAATGCAGCCGTAAGTCTTGCAGCAGCGGCGGCAACAGTTCTCTCCTCATCCATTGTTGCAGCATATCCTGTCACATTTGTAAGCGTAAGAACCGGAATGCCAAACGCCTCGCAGAAGCATACCAATTCTTCTGCTTTTGCGCATCCCGCAGTAGTAAGTACCGTGTCACTGTTAGCAATTGCTCCGACAGTTATTCCGTTAAGGCTAATAAATCCTGTAACCATGTCTGACGCATAGCCTGCTTTCACCTCAATAAATTTATTTCCGTCCGATATGTCTGCCAACGCCTTTTTAGGGTCTGCCATATCTGCCGCAAACTCCGGAACAAGGCGGTTGAGGTCGTCGTCACACTCGCATAATCCCATATCCTCACAGTTAGAAGGCAGCATACAAACAAAATCGCGCACTGCGGCGAGAAGTTCTGCCTCTCCCTCGCATACAAAGTCAACTGTATTTGACTCACTCTGGAAATCAGATGAGCTTGTATCACATTTCTCCACATAATTTCCTGCAATTACATTAGGTGAATTGACAAAAAGCTTTGCACCTTTCTCCATAAATGTAAAATCACTCAGAGCAGAAACCACGGAAACTCCTCCTCCGCAATTTCCAAGCACTGCAGAAATCTGTGGTATCAATCCTGAAGCCTCAGCCTGTTTTTTGTATATATTGCCAAAACCTGCCAAAGCATCCACAGCCTCCTGAAGTCTTATACCCGCACAGTCAATAAGACCTATAACAGGCGCTCCGGCCTTAATAGCCATATCATACATCCTACAAATCTTACCGGCATGCATCTCGCCAAGGGAACCACCCATAGCAGCAGCATCCTGACTGTAAACATATACAATACTGCCGTCAATCAAGCCATATCCGGTTATTACTCCATCACCCGGAACTGACTTTTCCTGCATATTGAAATCGGTGTTTCTCTTTGTCACAAGAGCACCAATCTCAACAAAACTGTTTGCATCAACAAGATTTAAAATTCTGTCTCTTGCTGACATTTTTGTTGCATTGCTCATCATCAGCCCTCCAAAATAATTTAATATAATATAGTCAAATACCCCGCAGCAGAGCTACGGGGATTGCCCTAGCATCTTTTTAGCAAGTTCGCCCTAAAGGGCGGGGTATTTGTCTACACTCCGTTTCAGTCAGCGCTTAACAATCGTCCACCGGACGATTAGCGCCTCGCGGCATCTACGCTACGCTTCGGTCAGCGCCAGACGAACATCACCGGATGTTCAGCGCCGCCAAATAACCATGCAAGTATGGCTGTCCGGCTCGTTGCTCGCGGGAATAACAAAATTTATATCAGTGTATATTGTATATCTTTTCCTCCAAAAAGGCAACCGCAAAATGAAAAGTCTGACAATAATATGAATAGGAACAAATAATTTAACTTCGGCTTACATTTGCCATTCTTCAATAAAAATTATCTCATATTTTAAAATTTATATTCATATTATATTACAAACATCTGAAACACAGGGTTTTATCAATGAACAAAAATACACTGTCAAATATTTTATCCAGGCTTATAAGTATCATACTTGTAATAATATCGCTTGCCCTTCTGTGCAACCTAAAAAACAGACTGATATGCAGTGATTATAACATATTTTACTCCCCTGCGCCCTCCAATCCCAACAATGAACTCATGATATTAAGGCAGGGAAACGCCGATGCGGCCGCTGCAATAGAGGCCGGCCCCGGCAGGCTTTACGCAAAATCGGCATGCCTTATGGATGTTTCATCAAAAAGAATCCTATATGACAAAGACGGTTATTCTCCCCTGCCTATGGCGAGCACGACAAAAATAATGACATGTATACTTGCAATAGAAAACGGAAATCCCGACGATGCGGTTTCCGTCTCAAAATACGCGCAGGGTATGCCGGACGTCCAGCTTAACATCTGCGAGGGCGAGCAGTACAAACTTGGCGACCTCCTTTATTCATTAATGCTTGAGTCGCACAATGACACCGCAGTAGCTATCGCCGAACATATAGGCGGTTCTGTTGAGGGTTTTGCAAATCTTATGAACGAAAAAGCCGCCTCGCTCGGCTGTACCGACACTAAATTCGTCACCCCAAACGGACTCGACGCAGACGGCCACCACACTACAGCCAGAGATTTAAGCCTCATCGCATCATACGCAATACAAAACGAAACATTCCGGGGTATAATAAAAACTCCGTCACATTCTTTTAAAGAGCTATCAGGTAAACGGAGTTTTACAGTTAACAACAAAGACCTGTTCCTGACATCATACGACGGAGCTATCGGGATAAAAACAGGTTTTACCGGCAAGGCCGGTTACTGCTTTGTCGGCGCAGCAGTTAGAAATAATATGACCCTGGTAAGCGCCGTGCTCGCATCCGGATGGCCTCCAAACAAGTCGTATAAATGGGCTGATACAAAAAATCTTATGAATTACGGATTTGCAAAATATTCGATTCAACCGCTGATTGACGGCGCCGTACCCCTAAATCCAATTCCGGTTAAAGACGAGGACGGAAAAAGCTGCAGCTTTATAAAGGAGATTCCCGTCAAATACGAGCAGCACATTTTTTACCCGCTGTCAAACGCAGACAACGTGACTCTTAAAATAAACCTCCCGGAATACGTAACTCCGCCTATAAATACAGGAGACATCATCGGAAACGTATCGCTTATGTTAAATGATACGGTTATAAGCGAAACAAATATAACCTCGGAAGTTTCTGTTGCAAAATATGATTATCATGATATAATTAAATTCGTTTTTGATTTGTTTCTTATATAGAGTCTTATAAAGAGTATTAATGATATTTGCAAGAGGACACTTTATAGCTTATAGATACATTTTTATTGATATTTTACATGTTAAGTCTTTTATTTTTATCATTTATATGATAATGTATTTGCAATGACAAAGATGTCCAGTGGAAATTACCGTTCGGTAGTTTCTGTACGGACATCTTTTCGTGCTTTAAAGAGTGTATTCTAACAAATTATATACAATATTGATTGAGAGGATGGTAACTATGGCGAATAATGTATTAAAAGAAGTATTTGCAACTGATGTTTTTCATGACGAGGTTATGCAGGAATATCTGCCTAAAAAGGTTTATTCTACTTTCAAGGAGATTGTAGAAAACGGCGGCGAGCTTGATATATCAATAGCAAACGTAATTTCCCATGCCATGAAAGAATGGGCCGTTGAGCGCGGTGCAACGCATTATACACACTGGTTCCAGCCTATGACCGGTATTACAGCCGAGAAACATGACTCTTTCCTTAACGCATCTTCAACCTCAAAGGCAATTCTTGAATTCTCAGGCAAAGAGCTGATTAAAGGAGAGCCCGACGCTTCTTCTTTCCCATCCGGAGGTCTGCGCGCCACATTCGAGGCAAGGGGATATACTGCATGGGATATCACGTCGCCGGCATTTCTTCGCGAGGATGCAGCCGGGGTTACATTGTGCATTCCAACAGCTTTCTGTTCATATACGGGCGAAGCCCTCGACAAAAAGACCCCCCTGCTTCGTTCAATGGCTGCATTAAGCAGGCAGGCGACGCGCACGGCCAATATTTTCGGGTATACGGACGTAGACAAGGTAAACTGCTCCGTCGGACCTGAACAGGAATATTTCCTTGTCAAAAGGGAAAATTTCCTAAAGCGCGACGACCTAATATATTCAGGACGTACGTTGTTCGGCGCAATGCCGCCAAAAGGACAGGAGCTTGACGACCACTACTTCGGCTCAATCAGGGAAAAAATTGCCTCTTATATGAAAGAACTTAACATAGAACTCTGGAAACTCGGAATACTTGCAAAGACTCAGCACAACGAGGTTGCTCCGGCCCAGCACGAGATGGCGCCTATTTATTCCACGGCCAACATTGCGGCGGACCACAACCAGCTCGTCATGGAAACGATGAAAAAGGTTGCAAGAAGACACGGCCTTGAATGTCTGCTGCACGAAAAACCATTTGCCGGCGTCAACGGTTCCGGAAAACATAACAACTGGTCTATCGTTACGGACACAGGTATCAATCTGCTCAACCCCGGCAAGGAACCACACAATAACCTTATGTTCCTATATGTGCTCTCAGCCGTAATAAAGGCTGTTAACGACTACGCACCTCTTTTACGCCTCTCAGCCTCAAATGTGGGCAACGACCACAGGCTCGGTGCAAACGAGGCGCCTCCTGCTATAATTTCAGTATTCCTCGGCGAACAGCTTGAGGATATCGTAGACCAAATTATAGATAACGGAGAAGCCACTTCAAGTATTAAGGGCGAAAGGATGGACATAGGCGTTGCAACCGTCCCTCACTTCAGAAAGGATGCCACCGACAGAAACCGCACATCACCGTTTGCATTTACCGGAAATAAGTTTGAGTTCCGCATGGTTGCATCGTCAATGTCAATATCAGATTCAACCACGGTTCTCAACTCCATAGTTGCCGACACACTCGAAAAGATGAACAAAGAAATTGAGGGCAAATCAGCTGAAGAATTTGAGAATGCGGTTAAAAAAGTTATTCAGAAAACACTCAAGGATAACAAAAAGATTATATTTAACGGAAACGGCTACGCCGACGAGTGGGTTGACGAAGCCCAAAAGAGAAATCTGCCAAATGTAAAGACAATGGTTGACGCCACAAAATATTTTGCAGAAAAATCGGTTATTGAAATGTTTGAACGCCAGTCCGTATATAATGAAGCCGAACTGCGCTCACGTGAGGAAATAAACTATGAGACTTATTCAAAGGTTCTTCATATTGAAGCTCTCACGATGATTGAAATGGCCTCCAAGCTCTACATACCTTCAATCATCAGATTCTGCACATTCCTTGCAGAGTCAATCAACTCGGTTAAGGCAACAGGCATAAACGCCACCACACTCGTTCAGGAAAACCTTCTCGAAAAGTGTTCCTCACTTCTTTCAGACGCACAGAAAGCGCTTGACGAGCTGAAGATGAAAACGACAAAATCGGACAGTATCACCGAAGGCGCGCCGCTCGCAGAATACTATAAGGATGTAATCAGGGAGGCTATGAATAATCTGCGCTCCCCAATCGATGAGCTTGAGATGCTTGTAGACAAGACTTTCTGGCCGGTTCCGACATACGGCGACCTGCTGTTTGAGGTGTAAGTTTGTGTATAAGGAAGATTAAGCTGTTTATACGAATGAATAACGGCGGGAAAATTGCCTGCCGTTATTTTTTTAATTCATATTTTACCTACATTGTTAAAAGCTATATAAAATCAACAATGATTCCATTGCTCACGTTAAGGCCTCTGTGAGTACAGCAGACTTTTCCACGCTTTATTACCAGCATTCCCGCATCAGTCCATTTTTTAACCTGCCGGTCATATTTTTTCAAAAAATCAGTTTCATACCGTTCATTAAATTCATTTATATCTATACCTGCAGTTTTTCTAAGGCCAAGCATTATATGCTCCAACATCTGTTCTTCTCTTGTAAGTTTCTGCACTTCTTCATACAGGGGGTTCGTATAAAATTTGTCTGAAAGAGGGCTGACGGTTAAATTTTTAAATGCATCAGCGTCAGGCTGCGTATAATAATCAATGTATTTTTTAAGGCTTATGCAATTCTTGAAACGAATATCGTCTATCATAGACGAGGAACCCAGACCGAAACCAAGATAGTCGCCCCTGTCCCAATATACAAGATTATGCCTGCACTCAAAGCCCGGCTTTGCATAGTTTGATATCTCATACCTGTTATATCCGCCCGATAATAACGTATCATACGTCATATCGTAAATTGCCCGGTCCTCCCTCTCCCACTCGTCATACTGCTCATCCGTCATATTATCAGGATTATACATGTCGTAAAAAGGAGTGTTTTTCTCAACAATCAGGCTGTATACGGATATATGCTCGGTTTCATGTTCCAAAACTCTCCGGAGAGTGTCCGAAAATGATTCACGGCTCTGCCTTGGAAGCCCTGATATCAAATCAACATTTATATTGTCAAAACCGGCTTTCCTTGCAGCTGCGACTGAGTTTACCCAGTCCTCGTACCTGTGAATACGGCCGAGCATTTTTAGTTCCTCATAATTAGCCGACTGAAGTCCAAGACTAATGCGGTTTACACCGCATTTTTTATATTCGGCAAGTTTGTCTGTGTCTACTGTTCCGGGGTTGCACTCAATCGTAACCTCGGAGGGAGCATATGAGCCTTTCCGCACATTTTCAAATGTTTCTCTCAAAGTGTTTATGATATCGCTTATTACACCGTGACCGTATATCGAGGGCGTACCCCCGCCTATGAACACTGTGCCCACGTTGTAATTTTCTGCGTAAACTCCAGCCTGCTTTATTTCGTTTATAAGCGCGAAAGCATATTCTGACATGCCGTTACCTGACGGCTTATCGGATAGAAAGTCGCAGTACAGGCATTTGCGTACACAAAAAGGGATGTGAATATATATAGATAAATCCTGCATATCCACACCTCCAAAAATATATTATAACAGCCTTTAAATATTTAAAGTTAATTTACTCTTTAATTCTATTTCTAAACCATATTATCTGTATGTCCGAATTAATCGTCCGTATCAAGCTTAAGCACACTCATAAACGCTTTCTGCGGTATCTCGACATTACCTATCTGGCGCATACGCTTCTTTCCTTCTTTCTGTTTCTCAAGAAGCTTCTTCTTTCTAGTTATGTCGCCTCCGTAACACTTCGCAAGCACGTCCTTTCTCACTGCCTTTACGGTCTCGCGTGCGATAACCTTACTTCCTATCGCCGCCTGTATAGGAATCTCAAAAAGATGACGCGGAATCTCCTGCTTTAACTTCTCGCACATTTTCCTGCCGCGCTCATACGCCGAATCGGCGTGTACAATAAATGAAAGCGCGTCTACTTCCTCTTTGTTAATGAGAATATCGAGCTTTACAAGCTCAGCCCTCTCATATCCCTTAATGTCATAGTCAAAAGAGGCATACCCTCTTGAGCGGGATTTGAGCGAATCGAAAAAGTCGTATATTATCTCGTTGAGAGGCAGCGTATAGCGAAGGAGCGCCCTCGTCTCCTCCATGTATTCCATACCAATATACACTCCACGCCTTTCCTGACAAAGCTTCATTATAGCGCCGACATATTCTGTAGTAACCATAATTTCCGCGTCTACAACCGGTTCTTCCATATAATCTATTTCCGACGGGTTCGGCAGGTTTGACGGATTGGTAACTTCAAGCATCGCCCCGTCTGTCTTGTATACCTTATAAACCACTCCCGGAGCGGTCGTTACAAGGTCAAGGTTGTACTCCCTCTCAAGCCTCTCCTGTATAACCTCAAGATGCAGAAGCCCTAAAAATCCGCACCGGAAACCAAATCCTAACGCAACCGACGTCTCAGCCTCATATTGAAGCGCGGCGTCATTAAGCTGAAGCTTCTCAAGAGCATCGCGCAAGTCCTGATACCTTGCACCATCAGCCGGATATAAACCGCAGTATACCATAGGGAGTACCTTTTTGTATCCCGGCAGCGCCTCGTCACACTGATTGTCCGCATCTGTGACAGTATCTCCCACGCGTGTTCCTGATACGTCTTTAAGGCTAGCCGTAATATATCCTACCATTCCAGCAGACAGTTCCTCACATTCGATAAATTGTCCGGCGCCGAATGTGCCAACCTCTACAACTTCTGCTTTAGCCCCGGTCGCCATCATAAGCATATTTGTGCCTTTTTTTATTTTTCCGTCAAACACCCTGCAGAATATTATAACTCCCTTGTAAGCGTCGTATATCGAGTCAAAAATCAACGCCTTGAGAGGCTTATTTTCATCGCCTGACGGCGCGGGTATTTTTGCAACTATCTGCTCAAGGACATCTTCTATGTTCATTCCGTTCTTTGCAGATATAAGCGGCGCATCTTCGGCCTCTATTCCGATTATATCTTCTATCTCATTTATCACCCTCTGTGGCTCCGCACTCGGAAGGTCTATCTTATTTATTACAGGCATTATTTCAAGGTCATGGTCTATCGCAAGATAGCAGTTTGCAAGCGTCTGCGCCTCAATTCCCTGCGCCGCATCCACTACGAGTATCGCTCCCTCACAAGCAGCAAGGCTTCTTGAAACCTCATAGTTAAAATCCACATGCCCCGGTGTATCAATCAGATTGAATATATACTCCTCGCCGTTACCAGCCGTGTAGACTATCCTTACCGTCTGGGCCTTAATAGTAATCCCGCGTTCCCTCTCCAACTCCATATTGTCAAGAACCTGCTCCTGCATCTCCCTCTCGGTAAGCAGTCCGGTCTTTTCTATTATCCTATCGGCCAATGTTGATTTGCCGTGGTCAATATGCGCAATTATACAGAAATTCCTTATATTGCTCTGATTTATCTCAGACATCAGTTCTCCTCCTGATATTATATATATTTCTTTCGCACTTCCATCTTTCGCAGTCCTCTCTCGAAAGCCGTTGGCTTTCTCGTTCACGGGCTTTCGCCCTATCAGCACAACAGTAGACAGATTCGGATGTAAACATCCTATCTGTCTCCTGTTGTGCTGGCACTGCTCAATGCTTTCGTGGACATTATACCATAAAATATAAAAGTGTAAAACCCAAAATATATCCGCATCATCAAACTTTATAGGATTTGATGTGCGGATATATTTAAAAAGCCAGCCCAACGGGTTAAATTTGGCGAAGTTGAGCTAAGTATAGATGCGGTACATTGTTTTTTTCCAGTACGCTGTGATACAAGTATGTCTGTTCATGTACCGTCGTGTCGTTTTTTCCCTTGACAATAAGTATCAACGTATTGTCGGAATATCCGTCTGCAGGCTTCAATTCGGCCTCTGAACCGAACATTCCGTCCTCACCCACGCCGGTCCAGTTAGGAGGATATGCAAACAAGCCGTATGCCGGACAAAATCCTGCTACATATCCAAAGTACTCGCTCTTTGTCAGCCCAATGTAAAGAGCTTCTCTTCCTCCCATTGAAAATCCGCAAATGGCAGTGTGTTCGCGGCCTGTCAATGTTGAATAATTTTCATTTATATACGGCATCAGGCACTGTTCCAAATCATTAACAAAATTATCATACGCCGCATAGTGTTCCAAAGAGAAAAATTTCTCATTTCCATCTTCGTCAACCGGCGGCTTTCCGGTCTCATTTGCACAGACATAATATATGAAATAAATATAATTATTTTTTCACCTTCCCGATAGCACAGCGTCTATAATATCCGCCAGAGGAGCGGCAGCATTTCTCGCCTCCTGCACCGTGTTATTCTGGTTTCCGAGCTCAATTAGAAGCGAACGCGGCATCAAATGAAGGTTGTATCTGTAGCCCTTTAAATAAATAGGCTTGGTAAAGTCAGGGTACAGCTCCATAGCCTTTAATTTTAACTGGAGACTGAAAGAAAGATTGCCAAATAAATAATCGTTTTTGAGATATTTAATTTTGTGTACGCTGTTTCTGCTAAGTCCGTTGAAGAACATTGCCCTTGCGGTTTTTTCTCCGTTAACTATTGTAAGACTCTTATCATTGCTGCCTACGCCATCCCTGTGCAGGTCGATGATAAGCTTGATTGACGGATATTCGGCAAGCTTCTGCTTTAGGGCGGGCAGGGCCTTTGCGTAGGCTGCGCTCCTGTCTATTTTTCCGTTAATCATGTCATACGGCGTTTTATCATGGTACACGTTATATCCATATGTCTCCGTTAGAATCTTAGTAAGGTCATTTCCAACGCTAATTATGCCGTCGTCAATATCACCCTGTCTGCTGTCCGAAAATCCTTCCGACGCGGCATGTGTGTGGTATATTAAAATCTGCGGCGTATTCGACTGTGACTTGTCAATTTTAAAATTTCTTGCAAGCATTTTTTCTACATTAAATAAAGAAGGTTTTACGGATGTAGTCGAGTCAACTATATAAAAATTTTTTAAAAGATATTTAGTACTGTGGTCCTTGCTAAAACCTTCAAGAATATCAGTTTCACCTGCAATCCTGCCTGACATGGCCTGAATTACGGCATCCTTAGAATTAACATTATCCTTTTCGGTGTTTTTATTTTCGGCTTTCTGATTCTTCTCACTGTAGCTGTCACCGTTTACCAGTTCAATATTTCCGCTGACCTCGTCATTTTCATCAATAATTTTCTCGTACAGCGTATATTTAGAATCTCCAACTATACCGCTAATCTCACCGACATTCACGTTAGAATAGTTATCTTTCTGTCCCGACAAAAGTGAAACGTCAAGCGGTATATAGTCCTCCATAAAATATGTACAGGCAAGTAACCTTGCCCCATCAGTAGTAGAAATTCTGTTCACTATATCCACAACCGGATTTGAAGACACGACAAACCGGCTAATCACACTCCCTAAATTTTTAACATTAAACGAAAAACCGGAAAATGACAGACATGTAACAAACACCGTCATAACGCCAAAGAAAATACGCGGAACATTTTTTATTTTGTCATGCCGAATGTGTAATCGCATTAATCGAGCCTGCAATTAGTTCTCCCATCCTTTCAACTGACTCATCTATATTTTTTGTCGTCACATACATATCCCTTATCGCAGTCTTAGACATATCCTCAAGGAACTCATATATCTCATCATCATTTAATCCGCATGAGTACATAAACTCTTCAATTCTGTCCCTGACTATTACCTCGGCTTCAACAACAGTCGGAACACCTATGCCTATAACTTTAGTACCTATACTCTCCTCGTTAAGGCCTATTCTGTGATTTCCAACGCCTGAACCGGGATTAATTCCGGTATCTGTAATCTGTATTGTAGTTGTAACCCTGCCTACGCTTCTAGCTGCAAGCGCGTCGACAACGATTATAATATCAGGCTTGGTTTTCCCTGCTACCGCGCTTATAATCTCCTCGGACTCCATTCCTGTCTGCGCCATAACACCGGGTGCAATTGCACACATCTCCCCCATGCCATGTTTTTTTAGAAATAAATCACCAAATTCCTTAGCATAGTGCCTGGTTATATCAAGTCCGTCCACAACGTACGGGCCAAGTGAATCGGCGGTTATATATCTGTTGCCAAGCCCCGCGACAAGAACCTTTTTGTGTTTCAGTTCGCCGGTGAGCGACTCAATCCTGCTTCCCAGTTCTTTCATAACATTATCGTACTGTGCTTCGGACATTTTAATTACGTCGCCCGTCTCCATTGTTATATAGCTGCCTACAGGTTTTCCCATAGCCTGTCTACCCTTTTCATTCATTATTACTACCGTAGACACCTCTATGCTGTCTTTATGCCTTTCATCGAGCCAAACATTTTCTTTCTCTAAAGAAACGCCTTCAATCTCTCCTCCGTCGCCCTCAAAGCTTTCCCTCACCTCAAGCGCAAGGTCAGTTCTTCTCTCCATTATATACATCACCTCTCTAGATATAGTATGAAAAATACGTTTTTAATATACTTTTTTTTTGAAATTTATCTTACAAAACTTAATAAAAAAGGGTTGACATATCAATGGATATACTTTACAATACTCAAGTATGCATAAGTAGGATTCGTGTCTCCCTACAGCTGCTTATGAATCCAGATACATAGGAGGTGTAATCATGGCAAATATAAAATCTGCAAAGAAAAGGATATTAGTTAACAAAACTAAAGCTGACCGCAACAAGGCAATCCGTTCTAAAGTAAAGACGGCTGTCAAAAAGGTGGATGCTGCTATCGCTGCAAAGAATTCTGAAGCGGCTGCTGTTGCATTGAAAAATGCAATTTCAGAATTAGACAAGGCACAGCGAAAAGGCATATATCACAAAAATACAGTTTCAAGAAAAATATCAAGGCTTACACTTGCTGTTAACAAATTGGCTTAAGTTTTAATTCAATATATGAAAGCTGTTACATTATGTAGCAGCTTTTTTGGTGTAATTATCGGAGGTTATAATATGAAAAAACAGGAATATCTGAAGTGGGATGAGTATTTCATGGGTATAGCGCTTCTGTCCGCAGAGCGAAGCAAAGACCCAAATACATCAGTTGGAGCATGTATCGTGAGTGAAGATAACAAAATTCTGTCCGTCGGATATAACGGTATGCCGATAGGGTGCAGCGACGACGTATTCCCGTGGGAACGCGAAGGCAGCCCCCTCGACACAAAATATCTCTATGTATGCCATGCGGAGCTAAACGCACTATTAAACTATACGGGCACTAACCTCAGGGGCTCCAAAATATACACCACGCTCTTTCCGTGCAATGAATGTACAAAAGCAATAATACAGTCCGGAATCCGAAAAATAATATATATGAGCGATAAATATGCCGACACAAGTTCAATAATAGCCGCAAAAAATATGCTTCACGCTGCAGGCGTGGAATTCTCCGAATACGCTTCTGCCGGCAAGGAGATTAAACTAGCACTTTAAATACTGCCTGAATAGTTTTTCACGTCCTCTTTAAACTGCGACCATTTATCTTCATGTTTTACATAATATTTCGGACACAGTTTTCCGGTAACGTCGTAATGCCTTATTATTCCTTTCTCCGAGATGTCATACTCGCCGCACAGCCAGGCCGTCAGCCTGACCAGCGAATTGTAAGTTTCATACGTAAACTTCCCATTTTTCTTTACATGACAACATTCGATCGATATAGTATCGTCATTCCTGTCGTTTGACGCATACGCAATCTCGTCGAGAGGAATACACTGTATAATAGTGCCATCCAATCCTATAATAAAATGGCTGCTCGCATAAGTTGAACCGGAAACAGAAAGACCCTCAAAGTAATCCCTGTTGGCCTTGGCATCAGTCCCGGGATTGGCGGTATAGTGCACGACTATACCTTTTACCTTTTTCAGCGGTTTCCCGGGCCTTGAGTACTCATTTGGCGTTAAAAAATCCTCTATGAGACTTGAGTCCTGCCCTCCCAAAACCTCTGCGTGTTCATCTTCCTTAATATTTTTTGAAATGACAAGACATATAAGCGCTAATATGCCAACCATCGCAATACATACAACGCTTGCAGCCGCTATTTTGACTAAATTGTCTCTGCTAAGTCTATTCAACACTGTAGTTTGGCGCTTCCTTAGTTATCTGGATATCGTGAGGATGGCTTTCCTTGAGTGAAGCCGCGGATATTTTTATAAACCTGCCCCTCTGTTTAAGCTCCTCTATTGTAGGAGTTCCGCAGTAACCCATTCCGGCGCGCAGACCTCCCATAAGCTGGAACACAGTATCTTCAACCGTTCCCTTGTATGATACGCGTCCCTCAACGCCCTCCGGCACAAGCTTCTTGGCTTCAGCCTGAAAATACCTGTCCTTGCTTCCATTTTCCATTGCGGCAATTGAACCCATTCCCCTGTAAACCTTATATTTTCTTCCCTGATAAAGCTCAAAGTCTCCCGGGCTCTCGTCACAACCTGCAAATATACTTCCCATCATACATACATTTGCTCCTGCGGCAATTGCCTTTGTCATATCTCCCGAGTACTTTATTCCTCCGTCTGCTATAATAGGTATTCCCGATTCCTTTGCAGCCGCGTAACAGTCCATTATCGCCGTAACCTGAGGAACACCAATTCCTGCAACGACACGTGTCGTACATATTGAGCCCGGTCCTATTCCCACCTTTACAGCGTCAACGCCGGCCTCGATAAGCGCGCTTGTCGCCTCTCCTGTCGCAACATTTCCTGCAATAATCTGTACGTCAGGGAATCTATCGCGAATCATACTTACAGTCTTAATTACATTTGCCGAATGTCCGTGCGCAGTGTCAATTACAATAGCGTCGACCTTAGCGTTCACAAGCTCCTTGACGCGTTCTTCCATATTATTAGTGATTCCGACAGCTGCCGCGCAGAGCAAGCGTCCCTGTGAATCCTTGGCCGAATATGGGTATTTTATCTGTTTCTCAATATCTTTTATAGTTATAAGTCCTTTTAAGTTTCCAACTTCATCCACTATAGGAAGTTTTTCTTTCCGGGCCTGTGAAAGAATATCTTTCGCCTCGTCAAGCGTTATTCCCTCTTTAGCGGTAATCAGTCCATGAGCTGTCATCTTTTCACGAATCTTCTTTGAATAATCAGTCTCAAACTTAAGATCCCTGTTAGTTATGATTCCTACAAGCTTCTTTCCCTCCGTTATCGGCACTCCCGATATTCTGTATTTAGCCATAAGGTCGTTCGCATCGTCAAGTGTATTGTCAGGTGAAAGATAAAATGGGTCGGTTATTACTCCGTTCTCGGAACGCTTAACCTGGTCGACCTCTTCTGCCTGCTGCTCTATTGTCATGTTCTTGTGAATAACTCCGATACCGCCCTGTCTTGCCATAGCTATTGCCATTCTGTGTTCCGTAACAGTGTCCATCCCTGCACTCATCATCGGAATGTTTAGGCGGATTTTCTTAGTAAGCATTGTAGATAAATCGACCATATTTGGTATTACTTCTGAATAATTAGGTACTAAAAGCACATCATCAAATGTAATTCCATCACCAATAATTTGTCCCATTTCAAATTCCTCCAATATATTTAGTTTATCGTTTAATTAAAAGTATTTCTGATTAGTATACAAAATCACAAAAAAGTTGTCAATTATATTTTTATTATCCATGAGAAATATATTTCTAAAAAAATTGACTTTTACATTTTATAATGATAGTCTTATTAAAGTATTATTCTATTATTTTTTGGAGGCACGCAAATGAGTAAAAGTATCGGTTTTATCGGCTTCGGACTGATAGCGGGTTCAATTGCAAAGGCAATAAGGAACAAACATTCAGATTATAAAATGTACGTATATAACAGGCGTCATCCCGACGTCGCAGTTTCGCTTACAATGGCGATGGAAGACGGTACAATCGACTGCGTATACGGTTCGCTCGATTTATTTTCCGAATGCGACGTAATATTCTTATGCGCTCCTGTCCTTATAAATATATCATACCTGAAAGAGCTTAAAGACATAATCAAGGATACCTGCATACTTACCGATGTCGGAAGCGTCAAAGGCAACATACATAAGGCTGCCAATGAACTTTCGCTTGAACGTAATTTCATCGGCGGACATCCCATGACCGGCTCGGACCGCACCGGCTATGGGAATTCCTCACACCTGCTGATGGAAAACGCATACTATCTTCTGACGCCTACTAAAGAGACATCGCAGCGCGATATAACTTATTTGCGCACGCTTGTCGAGGAAATGGGTTCGATTGCCTATATTACAGACTGTGACAGACACGATGAGATAACCGCCGCAATCAGTCATCTCCCACATATTATTGCATCCTCCCTTGTCAATGTCGTCAGGGAGAACGATGATGAAAAACAGCTTATGAAAACATTCGCCGCCGGAGGCTTTAAGGACATTACCAGAATAGCCTCATCATCACCTGAGATGTGGCAAAGCATATGCCTGAGCAATCCTAACTATATATCGCGTTACATAGATATATTTACTGAAAAATTAAAAAGCTTCAAGTCCTCAATACTCGCAGGCGAGAGCGATAACCTGTACAAAACATTTGAGCAGTCGCGTGATTACAGAAACAGCATTGCGTCCACATCATCGGGCGCCCTGTCAAAATCATATGAGATATATGTTGACGTCCCAGACGTTCCGGGCATTATAGCAATAATCGCCACGATACTATCAAGCAATTCCGTCAACATAAAAAACATTGGTATAGTCCACAACAGGGAATTTGAGGAAGGGGTTCTTAGAATTGAATTCAACAATGAAAAAGACAGCGTCGATGCGAGAAACGCTCTGTCAAGATACCCATACCGCGTCTACGACAGATAGAGCCTTAATATAAGGAATCACGCTTGCTAGATTTGCGCTAATACACTCTCCGGCGTAGCATTTTTACTTAGCCTGACAGCGCCAATTTGAAACTGTTATCGAAACGGGTTCATTGCGCCGTTGAGTTAGAACATATTTTTAAAAGATGAAAAAAGAGCTTCACTTACACCCCTGTATGTGAAACTCTTTTTTAATGCAGTTTTTACTTACACTGCTCCCCCAATACTCTAAACTCTCTTCATATATTCTCCGGTACGCGTATCAATCTGTATCATCTCACCCTGATTGACAAACAACGGTACAAGCACACTTGCTCCGGTCTCAACTGTTGCAGGCTTTGTAGCTCCCGTAGCGGTGTCACCCTTTACTCCCGGCTCGGTCTCGGTAACTTCAAGCTCTACAAACAACGGCGGCTCAATTGCAAATACCTCTCCGTTGTGCGATAACATTTTAACATTATCATTTTCCTTAACAAATTTGAGTGAATCCCCAACCTGCTCCTCAGTGAGTGAAATCTGTTCAAATGTCTCATTATCCATAAAGTTATACATTCCATCTGAATAAAGATACTGCATATCTTTTCTCTCAATATGGGCGGCGTCAAACTTCTCTGTCGGGCGGAAACTCTTCTCAACCACTCCGCCGCTCTTTATATTCTTAAGCTTAGTCCTTACAAAAGCTGCTCCTTTTCCAGGCTTTACGTGCTGGAAGTCTATTACCTGATAAACTCCGCCGTCCCATTCTATTGTCAAACCGTTTTTAAAATCTCCTGCAACCATTATATTTCCTCCTAAATGTTGTTTCTGAAATAACGTCACTGTTATTATTTTATTACAAAATTGATTACTTTTCAACCATTTTTTGCATTTTCGCATGCAAGCTAAAAAATAGAGTTTTTGCCGTTGGTTCATATGAGCCACGGCTATGTCATAATCGCTTTGATAGCGCTCACTAAATCAACTCTCCTATCTTCAACACAATTTCATCTACAGTCATTGAATCGGTTTTAATAATTATATCTGCCGCTTTCTCATATAGGCTTCTGCGTTCCCCAAGCATATCCGATATGTGTTTCACAGACATGTCGTCATTAAGAAGCGGCCTTTTATCATCGTTGCATATGCGTCCGTATATTGTCTCGGGTTCCGCAGTCAGAAGTACTACAATGCCGTTACGTTTCATTACGGTTATATTTTCATCCCGCAGAACAATACCTCCACCGCATGAGATAATATTTCCCCTCTCCTCCGAGATATCCCTCAACACATTTGTCTCTATATCCCTGAAAGCGCTCTCACCCCTATCTGCAAATATTGCGGAAATTTCCATCCTTTCTCTCATTACAATCTCTGCGTCAGTGTCAATAACATTTAACCCTGTCTGTCCGCCAAGTTCCTGCGCAACGGCGCTCTTGCCGCATCCCATGAAACCGACCAGATAAATATTGTCATCCGACAGGGAAAATTCCGCAATCAGTTTTTTAAGCTCTGCCGCATCTATCTGTCCGGGCGCCGACGCTTTCCCTACGCTTGCAAAAGTCACAGCTGAACCGTCAAGCTCGGCAGCGACCCTGCTGACAAGACCCAGACGCCCCATAGAAATAGTTATAATCGGATTTGAATATTTATTACGCGCGTTTTCAGAAAAAGTCATAAGCGCCAGAACGTCTTTCCCTGAATTGGGCATGACGGCAATTTTAAATATATCCGCACCTATCCTGCTCATCCTGTCAAACACTTCCCGCATATATGTATCGTCAGGGGTTTTTAAAAAATCATGCATCGATGATATAACGACTATATTCCTCGCCTTTACATACGATATAACCTCGCTCATGTCCCCGTCACATGCCCGTCCGGCCTCTATATCTATAATATCAGGTCCAAGATTGTCAGCAACATACTTTATCATGGTTATATAACGCATGGGAGTTATTTTTTTGCTATTATCATAACTCTCCTCCCCTCCCTCATACGCTGTCCGATATGTAAATAATATCGGCATATATTTTAATTTTTCCCTGATAATATCCATAACGCAATTCAAAGACGCTGTATCATTACAGCGCAGATAAAAATCCGCCCGCCACTCAACCATGTCGACAGGCTTATCTAAAATATCTTCACATTCTTTTATAATACCGTCCAGCGAATCTGATACTATTGGAACGCATATGAGCGGTCTTCCTTCACCTATTGTCCTATTTTTTATCACTATTGACATATTATTATCCCCCGTATATAAGAACGCATAAACACCCTGATTTACGCATTATATTCTTAGCATCAATGAATGTATAGTCATTATACCCCACATACTTTACTACAATTTCTAAACCGATATAAGCTCCTTGCTGCTCTTTGTAAGATTACGCACCCCATCCTGTTCGATTACAACTGCATCCTCGATTCTTACGCCCCCAAAGCCTTCTATATATATTCCCGGTTCAACGCTGACAACCATTCCACTCTCAAGCACCGTATCGCTCGAAACAGACAGTCGCGGCATCTCATGAATATATAATCCTATGCCGTGGCCGAGACCGTGGCCGAAGCATTCTCCAAAACCTTCATTCGAAATAATATCTCTTGCAGCTGCATCGGCTTCCCGTCCGGTCATGCCGGCCTTAATATTGTCAAGCGCCGCCTGTTGGGCTCTCCTTACTATACCATATATTTCAGCCTGCCTGCTGTTCGGCTTACCGATTACGATAGTTCTAGTCATGTCCGAACAGTAACCATTATACACACATCCAAAGTCAAGAACTACAAAATCACCTCTGCAAATCTTTTTATCCGAAGGCACTGCATGAGGTTTTGCAGAGTTAAGGCCTGAAGCCGCTATAACATCAAAACTAAGCGCGTCCGCGCCGTGTGAGCGCATGTACATTTCAATTAACAGGGCGGTTTCTTTCTCAGTCATTCCCGGCCTAATCTCGCCAAGAATATAAGTAAACGCCTCATCTCCTATACTTTCGGCCTTTTGTATCATTTCAATCTCGTCCGCACCCTTAATCATCCTTATTAACTCAAGTTCATCCGAGAGAGCGGTAATATTCTTACAAGCAAGCTCATCTGAAAATTCCTTAAACATGTTATATGTGAGGTGTTTTCCCTCCAGTGCAACACGCTCAACACCCTCTCTCACCAGTCTGTCATTTATTTCCCTGTAACGCTTTATTCCGGTAGTCTCAACTGCGCAGTCCTTGCACTCACTCTCAGCCCACAGCGTATATCTGGAGTCGACATACATAACCCTGCCAGAGTGCGATATATACAGATACCCCTCGCCGCCTGAAAATCCGCTAAAATATCTTATATTGTAAGGGTCAGTGACAATAACCGCCTGCACTCCCGCCTTTTCCATAACCTGCTCTATCTTTTCAAAAGACATATAATTGTTCCTTTCCGCCAAATTATAGTAATATTTTTTTCATATGGTTTTAATTATAACATATGGTTTTACTTATTATAATTATAATATAATAAGTAACTCTTTTATTAATAATAAACACCCGGCAAAAGCATGTGTACATTTGAATAGTATTATTGGCAGCCTGCTTTTTTTTCATTCCTCTTAACATATCTGTTATATGACGCAAAGACAATCTTTTCAAGCTTTCTCTTCAGTACTATCTGAATCTCTTCTTTAGGCGAGATTGGCCTGACGCATATATTGTCCAGACCTATCCTCTTTGCACCGTATATATCGGTAAAAAGCTGGTCTCCGACAAACAGGGTCTCCTCCTTTGCAACGCCCATCTTCTGCATTGCAAGTAGGTAACCTCTGCCTGATGGTTTACCAGCTTTGTATATATATTCTGTATTTATATTTTTATTAAATCTTGTAACCCTCTCCTCATCATTGTTAGAAATAAGACATGTCTTATATCCCATAGTATGAAGCCCTGCAAATAATTTTTCAACCTTACCATTACTGTCTGCGCCGTGTTCAACCAGCGTATTGTCTATATCAAATAATACCGCTCTCTTTCCGGACTCGTATAATTTCGTGAAATCTATATCGAATACCGAGTTTTCAATCCTGTCCGGATAAAAACATTTTAACATAATTAACTCTCCCGCCAAATAAATATTCTATATTTATTATAGCAAAATTTTATGTTTTAGACAAATAATAAGTAATAAAACTGAATCTGGTTACAATATATAATAATCCAATATAACGCTATAAGAACCGTAAATAATAGTTCCTAATTCGCAGAAAATCTCATCTCCATTCATTGTAATATATTTTAAAATACTAGGTTGTTTTGAACTAAGCAATTAAAAACTTACTCTCCGTTTCGTCAGACTTGTCTTCATTATAACCTTATCAAATACCATAAACATAGCGGGCAGCAGACAAATTACAGATATCATACTTATAACCGCACCTCTGGCCATAAGCAGGCATAGCGCGCTTATCATGTCTATGCTTGAATAGACGCCTACGCCAAAGGTCGCCCCAAAAAAGCTTACCGCACTTGCAATAATCGAAGGGATGGATGTCTCAAGCGCAATTTTTACAGCTTCTTTTTTAGGCGCGCCAGCATACCTTTCCGTTCTGTACCTGGTTGTCATAAGTATAGCATAATCTACAGTTGCACCAAGTTGAATTGTGCCGATTACAATTGATGCAATGAAAGGTATCACAGTATCAGTGTAACACGGTATAGCCATGTTTACAAATATTGCAAACTCTATCAGCAGTACAAGAAGAACCGGCAGTACCGGCGAGAGATATATTATGGCGATGATAAGGAATATTACGCCTATCGAAACCGCGCTGACGCGTTTGAAATCAGCGTCTGTTATGTCAATCAAATCCCTTGTGCACGCCGCTTCGCCGACAAGCATGCCGTCTGGATCATATTTTTTTATAACGTCCTCTATCCTGCCGCACTGCTCGTTTGCTTCGTCCGAGCCGGTCTTATATTCAGATGTGAGCACCACCATCTCATAGGAATCACTTTTCAGCTCCGACACAAGCTTTTCCGGCAGAAATTCCTCGGGAATCTCCCCCTTTGTTATACTTTCCATCGCAAGCACGCTTGAGACACCGTCAATGTCTTTCATCTCTTCAACCATATCAACAATTTTCTTTGCCTCAAGATTTCTGTCAATCAAAACGATGCTTGCAGAGCTTAGGTTATACTGCTCTTTCAGCACGTCGGTCGCCACTACGCTGTCAAGCGTCTTTGGCAGGCTTAGAGTCAAATCGTAATATACGTCCGTATTATTGTAGCCGTATACCGCAGGCCATGCAAGCGCGAGCATAATTACTATAAAAATCGGCGCCAGCTTAATTATAACGCCCGGAAGTCTTTTAAATTCCGGCATAAACGATTTGTGTCTAGTCTTTTCAAGCGCTCTGTCTAATATTAATATCATCGACGGAAGTATCGTTACACATCCTAATACTCCAAATAAAACGCCCTTTGCCATTACGATTCCAAGGTCAAGTCCGAGTGTAAAGCTCATAAAACACAATGCGATGAATCCCGCCACAGTCGTGATAGAACTTCCGACTACTGACACTATCGTGGAGGCAATAGCTTTAGCCATCGCCTCCTCCTTAGTACCGCATATGGACCTCTGTTCCTCATAGCTGTGCCATAAGAAAATTGAATAGTCCATCGTAACGCCGAGTTGCAGTACGGCCGCAAGCGCCTTTGTCACATAAGATATTTCTCCAAAGACAAAATTACTGCCAAGGTTATAAACTATTGCCATACCGATACTTAACAGAAAAAGAAGCGGCACAAGAAATGAGTCCATCATAATACTCATAACAATTATTGATATAATTACCGCAAGCAAAACATAGATAGGCGTCTCGTGCTCTGACAATGCTTTCGTATCCGTTATAATTGCGGATATTCCGCTTATAAAACACTGTTTTTTCGTTATATCCCTGATATCCTCAATGGCATTCATCGTACCGTCTCCGGAACTTGTATCATCAAATATAACCATCATAAGCGTGGAATTTTCCGCGTTGAAAACATCATACAGGCTCTTGGGAATCATTTCCGGCGGAATATTTATATCAACAAATGAATCATACCAAAGAACTTTTGAAACATGTTCCACGCCCTCTATTTTTTCCTTGAGCAGCGAAACATTTTTGTAATCCATATCTTCAATTACAACCATCGAAAAAGCTCCGGCATTAAAATCTTCCATAAGGATATCCTGACCCGTCATCGTGTCAATTCCATCCGGAAGATAATATAGCAAATCATAGTTTACACGTGTTCCTATATATCCGATTGCCGCAGGAATAAGGAGAATTACAGCTGTAATGAGTATTATGTGTTTAAATTTAACAACAAATCTTCCAAAACGCTCCATAGTTATTCCCCCTCGCCCTTTTTGATTCCATTTGTCTTATAAATAAACTTTACCGTTCCGTCCATTCCATCGATGATACCTGTAAAGTTGTTGTATTTGTCCCCCTCCTCTGCTATAGCATACAAAAGGTCATATATCTCCGGGAATCTTTCTCCGAGCTTGTCGGTTATAGGCGTTATCGCCTCATCGTCAAATTTTAACATTCCGTCGTTTAGTTCAGCCGCACCGTCTTTTAAATTAACAGTTCCGTCATAGAGTTTGCCTGTTCCATCATTGAGGCTGCCCGCCCCCTTATAGAGCACGCCTGCCCCTGTATCAAGTTTAGAAGCGCCTGAATAGAGCTTATTAATTCCTGCATCGAGAGCTGTAGAGCCGTCGTATAGTTTATAAGACCCGTCTTTTAAAGCTATCGAACCCGCATGAAGCGTCTTTGTTCCTCCTTTCACGGTTTTAAGACCGTCGTACAATGTGGACGCTCCCGAACTCAATGTCGACGCCCCTGTTTTAAGCGCCGCTGCGCCTTTATTTACCGACTGAGCTCCGTTATATACCTGATTCGCTCCTCCCAAAAGAGTATCAATTCCTGTAATAAGGTCCGTAAATCCGGTATTTATTGCCTGAGATTGTGTATTTAACGACGACGCCCCCAAATTAAGTTCCGTAACGCTTGATGACAGCGTACTAAAGCTTGTATAGACTGTATTAATTCCGCTTGCCACGCCTGCAGAGCCGGCAGTAAGCTTTTCAAGCTCCGCCTGCTTTGAGCTTATCATTGTATTAAGTGAATCCCTGACCTCCAAAAGCGCAATAACGGAATAGTTTGCCTGAACAAGCGCCGTATACTGTTCATATGATTTTATCTTTCCTCCCGTCGCATTTGTCAGGATATCCGCGACTGTCGCTGTGTTCTGATTATCCTTAATCTGTGTTTCAATATTAGCAACCGTCTTTGCTAGAATGTCGCAGCTATTTATTCCGGAAAGTGCGTTTACCTGTTCCATAATCTTTTCAATCTGTGCGTCTATCGACCCTGTTGAACTATTAAGGATATCCACAAACGACGCAACTCCGTCCGCAACCTGTTTTGAGCCGTTTAATAGCCCGGCCTCACCGTCCTTATCCTCAAATCCCGCAACAATCTGCTTCATATAACTGTCAACAGCCGACACTCCTGCCGCAACTGTTCCTATTCCGGTCACTGCAGATCCGGCCTGTGTCTTAAATGTCTGAACATTTGTCTTTAATAATCCTATTCCGTCAACAACCTGTTTTGCACCGGTCTCAAGCGACGCAGCTCCGGCGCTTAGGGTTCCAAGGTTGGTTAGTATAGCCTTTGTGCCGTCATCTAAGCTTTTTCCTCCGTCCTGAAGTTTAAGCGCTGCGTCGTCAAGGTCTTTAGCGCCCTTTTCAAAAGATTTGCCACCTTTTTTAAGCGTGCCGGCGCCTTTCTTTAGGTCTTTCGAACCATTTTTCAAATCTTTAGCTCCCTTTCTTAAGCTGCCGGTTCCGCCCTTTAGCTCATTTACCGCCCCCTTAAGCTTTTTGCTTCCGTCGTCAAGCTCCTTTGCTCCGCTCACAAGCTCGCCCGCACCATCGTCAAGCTCGCCCGTTCCATCCGAGAGCTGCTTTGCTGCGTCTGAAAGTTCGTCAATCTTATCTGTTACCTCGTCTGCATCTATATCCTCAAGATGTCTGCTTCCAATCACATCCGGCAAAATAACTGTAAGCGACATATCCATCTCAAAATCATTAACGTCAGCCTCAACGGTAAATGAATCGCCTATACTTATATGTTGAAGCATTTCGTCAGCATCCTCTACCTGACTCTCTATGCAGTCCATAAGACCCGGAACAGCATAGCCTACCACGATTGTACTGTCGCCCTCCTCAATCGCCTTTCCATTGTCAACCTTGACATTGGCACATTTTTCCGACGGCAGCATCATTCCCGACGCTGCAATAAACGGTACAACAACCCTTTTATTCTGTCCGTTAACCTCTCTCTGCGACTCAGTATTATTTATATATTCATAAGTAATCTCCAAATGCCCGGAAGAACCCGCGAGAGTATCAGGCAATATTTCCTCACCGTCAAGCCTATACTTAATATTTACGCTTACGGGAAGTTCCTTGTCGGTCGTCCCCTGATATGTGATGTCTTTTCCCTCAGACGCCCACACCATATCATTTCCGGATGTACTGAACGCTTCATCGCCTTTCAGGTTGTATATCTCTTTCAAATCGGAAATATCTCTGACATCCCCGCTATCAATATTTTTCAGCACGTCATTTACCAAAACTGAAACAGCGTTACCATTGTTGTCCATCACAACATATACCGTCTCATCCTTGCCCGTCTCAACCGAGCCTCCTTTAAGTCCGCTTACAAGCTTATCTGCAAGTTTCTCTGTCTTAGCGTCCGAATCTGCTAGATCCTCTGTCTTAACGTCCGTATCAGTTTCCTCCGACATCGACTTTGCGCCTACCTGCGCTCCCGGCCCATCATTCTTTGAGCATCCTGTCAGGCACATGGCAGCCATACTCACGATAAGCGCCGAACTTACAATCCTAATATGTTTTTTTTTCATAAAAATTACCCCTTCCAATTGATTTATTGAAATAATAAATCGGAAAGGGCAGACTGTCATTAGACATTGTATTTGAATTGTCTAAAATCTATACAGACAAATGAAACCATATATTTAATTCATCTCATCAGCAGAGTAACTGTACCTTATATAAGCAGTTTTTTTTACATTTTCAACTAGCCTGTATATCATTTTCGTATACTCATCCTCGTCCTGTCTCATGCCTCCGAGAATCCAGTCAATCACAAGACCGCACACGCCTCTTGAGAAAAACCTTGCCACAAGCTTTATCTCTTTTTCCTCAAGCTCGTCACCGTCCAGCTCATACGCCGCTTTTGCAAACAATTCCTCGAGTATTCCCTTGAGGTACTTCTCAAAATAATCGTCCGAGCACTTGATTGTATTAATATAGAACAATCTGTCCCTGCGCAAAAGCTTAAGAAAATCGTTGAATTTCTCGCCCCAGTTTTCCATATTGAGACCGCAGGTCAGAGTAAACGCTTCGTTATCATATATCCAGTACAAAAGCTCCTGCTTATCTGCAAAGTGATAGTAAAAAGTCTGCCTGTTGAGCCCAATATTGTCCGTTATATCAGCAATTGTAACCTTATCAAAATTGTTCTCAGTGATTAGGCTCTTTAAGCTGCCTGCAAGGGCATTTTTGGTAATCAAAGACTTTGACATAATCAGTTTTCATCCTCATTGGCTGACAACGCCGTGCTTCTTTTAACAGTTACTTTCTCCTCAAACACCTTAAACAGCCCGTCAACGTCAGTATCAGGCTTTCTTGTAAATATGCTTACGACCGGAACGATGATTAGGCCTGCAATCATAGTAAACGCACCGCAGTTAATCGGCGACGCGAGCTGTCCGTCAAATATTGAAAGAGGTACAATCTTAAGTGTGTTAAGAAGATTGAGCGTCATGAATACAGTTCCAAATATAAAGCTCACATAACAGGATGCTTTTGTAGTCTTTTTCCAATATAGAGAATACAAAAACGGCGCCAGAAACGAACCCGCAAGCGCTCCCCACGATATGCCCATGAGCTGCGCGATAAATGTTACGCTGCTCTTATACTGTACTATTGCAATAACTGCAGATATCGCAATAAATACCACTATAAGGAGTCTCATTATTATCATTTGCTTCTTCTCAGACAATTCTTTTACAACCGTCCCCTTAATAAAGTCAAGCGTGAGAGTTGAACTTGACGACAGGACAAGCGACGAAAGCGTTGACATACTTGCCGACAGGACAAGAATCACAACAATAGCTATAAGTATCTCCGGAAGATTTTTTACCATTGCAGGTATTACCGAATCATATATAACCGAACCGTCAGGTTTCCTCTCAACCGTATCCGCTACCAGACGTGCAAATCCGCCTAGAAAATAACATCCGCCTGCGACAATAATGGCAAAAAATGTTGACACAATCGCGCCTGTTTTAATTGACCTCTCACTCTTAATTGCATAGAACTTCTGAACCATCTGCGGAAGCCCCCACGTCCCGAGCGACGTAAGAATTACGACGCATAAGAGTGAGAACGGGTCGGGTCCGAAAAATGATGCAAACACTCCCGGCACCTCGCCGTTGACAGTCGCTGAATCGGAATATGTGCCAAGTTCAATTAGCGATCCCATGAATCCACCGTGACTTGAGAGAACTGCTGCGATTACCGCAACAATTCCTCCAAGCATAATAATGCCCTGAATAAAGTCGTTAATGGCTGTAGCCATATATCCGCCAATAATAACATATATTCCGGTTAACACTGCCATAACAATCACACATGTAGAGTAATCAATAGGAAACGCCATGTTGAATAATCTTGAAAGACCATTGTACAGCGACGCCGTATACGGAATTAAGAACACAAATATTATAAATGACGCTGCTATTTTAAGTCCATTACTCGAAAATCTCTTTGCAAAGTAGTCGGGCATGGTAGATGAGGAAAGACGGTGCGTCAGCACCCTGGTTCTCCTTCCCAGTATAACCCATGCCATAAGGGAGCCTATTACGGCATTTCCAAGACCTATCCACGTCGAGGCAATACCGAACTTCCAGCCAAACTGTCCCGCATATCCCACAAAAATTACCGCTGAAAAATATGAGGTTCCATATGCAAACGCCGTAAGCCACGGTCCAACCGAACGTCCCCCGAGAACAAACCCGTTTACATCAGTTGCAGTCTTCCTTGAATAGATGCCTACCCCAATCATAACTGCAAAAAATATCAACAGCAGGCTAATTTTTAAAAACATCTTTTATCCCCCTCTTAAGAACTACTTATAAATTACATTTACTATTTTATTTTCCTAATGTTAACCGCACATCTTACCCTTGTTCCGTCAACTACTGCATATACGATAGTCTTTCCGGGTTTTCTTCCGACAATCTTACCGCCGACAACCGTTGCAATCTGCGGGTTCTGAGAGAACCACTTAACGCTCTCGTCGACTCCGTTTACCCAAATTGTCTCGGTGTCATACTGCCTCATATTCACACTGCTTCTGTTTAGGCTCACAACCCTTATCTCAACTGCGGCGGTCGATCCGCTTGTAGTTGTCGCATATACCGTTGCACTTCCAAGCGCTTTTGCATACACCTTACCCCTGCTGTTAACCGTTACTACGCTGGAATTATCCGAAGTGTAGAACAGGGTGTCGGTAGAATTGTTCGGCTGCGTTGTAAACTCAACCGTCTTAGATGTGCCGACTACCATTGTCATCTCGGAATTAACAGCGCTGATTCCCGTCGCCGGGACCTTTTCCTTTACTGTCACAAGACATGCCGCAGCCTTATTGCTGCCATCCTTTGCCGTAGCGATAATTTTCACTACTCCCGGTGCCACTCCGACTACGTTACCCTTTGTGTCAACCGTTGCAATCTCCTCGTTTGCAGACGACCACGTCACTGATTTAATCGTAGCGTTTGACGGCTTAATTTTCTTCTTAAGCTTGAATGTATTGCCTACAAATACAGAAGCTGTTTTTCTGTTAAGCCTTACAGACGTGACCTTTCTCACAACTCTTATTGAACATGTAGCTGAGGCTCCGCTGCCGTCGTTTGCAACGGCCTTAATTGTACATTTCCCCAGTTTCTTACCGGTGACCTTTCCGTTTTTCGTGACCGTAGCGACTTTTTTGTTGGAAGTTGACCATTTTACACTTTTATCGGTAGCGTTTGGGTTATTTACCGTAGCTACAAGCTGAACTTTCTTTCCGAGTCCGAGTTTGTAGCTTGTATAGTTCAGCGTGACGGACGCAGCCTTCTCCTTTACGGTTATTATACAGGTCGCCTGAAATCCCCCGTCGTCAGAAGTACACTTTATTGCCGCAACTCCGCCCCCGGTGGCCGTAACAACGCCCGTATTGCTCACAATCACTACGCCTCCGTTAGTAGTTGACCATTTTAACGACTGGTTATAAGGATTCGGGGGAGTAAACACAGGATTGAGCTTCAGGCTCTCGCCTACTATCATTTCCTTTTCAGTCACGTCAAGCGCAAGGCCTTTTACCGAATCCCTTACATGAACAGTGATGATTGCGTCAACTCCTGACGCGGCCTTTGCCTGAATATATGTAGTTCCGGCAGAC
Source organism: uncultured Clostridia bacterium (assembly GCA_948472945.1). Lineage (GTDB taxonomy): Bacteria > Bacillota > Clostridia > Lachnospirales > Lachnospiraceae > V9D3004. Next base: position 283,908 of record CAOKVX010000001.1, on the reverse strand, counting down.
ACACCCGTAATCTCACCGTCGACAACATTTGCAATCTTCGTGTCAAGCGACATCCATGATATGGAATCCGTACTGTCGGCAGGAACTAAAGCCACTTTAGGACGTACCGTTCCTCCGGTCTGCAAAACTATCTCCTTTTCGGCAAACGTAATTCCTGTCGCCGCCTGAAGCACGCTGACATTGCATATAACAGGCGCGTCAAGCCCCTCTCCCTTGGCAAAAATCTGAGTCTTTCCGGCCTTCTTTGCACTGACAAGTCCGGTTACGGGGTCAACGGAAGCAACATCAGGGTCCGACGAGTTAAATGTTACATCAAGCAGACTGTCCACAGGTGTAACAGTATATTCTATAATGTGTGTTTCCCCGACATTCAGCGTAATATCCGACTCTTTGAGAGCCATAGAATCAGCTGTCTTAATTACGTTTAATATACACTGTGCAAACGTGTTATTAGGATTGTTTTTAGGGTACACATTTATCAGCGTAGTTCCCGGACCCTTGAATGTAGCGAGCCCGGTGGAATCTATCGTCGCCACGTTCTCGTCTGAGCTCGACCACACAAGCTCAAGGTCAGTCGCATTTGCCGGGGTTATCGTGTAGGCAATTTTTGTTCCCTCAGTATAAAACTTAGCGTCTATAGTTGACTCGTTAAGGGTAATAGTTTCAATAGGAACCGTTACCGTCACACTACAGAAAACCTGCACCATATTGTCATTGTTCGTGAGAACAACCGTTGCAGTTCCTCCGTTAACGGCCGTCACAAGACAGCTCTTGCCGTCGTTCGACGCCGACACCGTACATACTTTCGTATCGGTCGAACGCCATGTAAACGGCGCTATCGTAACATTTCCCGAAAAATTCGCTATAAGCGTCTGCGTCTCACCTTTCTGCAGTTTAAGCGAAGTCGGATTAATAGTTATCTTGTCAATTGAAGCCTCTACCTTTACAACGCAGGTAGCCTTTTTAATCGTTCCGTCGTCAAGCTCAAGCGTCGCTGTTATCGTAACGTCGCTTCCCACAGCAGTTTCCTTAACCGCATAGATAAGTCCTCCCTCTGTCACGGTAACAAATTTTGAATCGGAGGTTTCCCATGTCACGACTCCTGAATATGAGGTAAACGTAGGCGTCAGCTGCAAGCTCTGTCCCTTGTACATTACTACGCTCGTTCTGTCGAGAGTAAATGAATCGATAATTCTCAGCGTCAGATTAAACGTAGTGTCCGGTTTTATTTTGTCAGGATTACAAAGCGCAAGAACATTGCTTACACTTCCGCTCTTAGCGTTGACCGTCACAGACACGGTTCCTTTCTGAAGCGCCGAGATTACAGTAGTGTCAGAGCTGTATTTTACATAGTTTGAAGCGTCTCCTCCGCCATTAAGCACAATAACCGGCGTCGAGAAAAAGTTTAAAAAATCCTCAACTGTAAGATTGAACGCGTCGGCAAGATTGTATGCATCATTTACCAAAATTGTCTTGTCATAGTTATCAAACTCTGCATATACCGTCACATTAAGCACCGTAGGCGTAAATGTTGTCTTTTCAGTCTCAGACTTGTATGCTCCTGCGGGATAAAATTCAATATAGTAATTTCCGGCTTTTGCCTTAAGCTCAAGATTAGGTGTGTTCGACACATTTCCGACCGTGCTTATCTCTACCAAATCAGACTGCTTATTTCCAAGCGAATCCTCAATAACGGTCCTCACGCCGTTTATATCTTTCTTAATTACCCATACTATTTTTTCCTGTATTGACTCAGTGTTTATTTCGCTGAAGAATGCATCCGTATATATAGTGTCTCCGCTTGCAAGCCCTTTAGTTCCTCCCGTGAAGAACTTCTCACCGTCGACGCTTATTTTGGGAAAAATGTAAACCGGCAGATATGCCGTATAAGTCTGCGTATCACCCGACGGCGTATACGTCGCGACAATGTTAGTCTTTCCTGCTCCGACAGGCGTTGCAACACCGTTTTGGTCAACGGTAACAATCTCCTCATTCTCACTGGTCCACTGACAGTTGACAGGATTTCCGAACGCAAGGTCAAGCTCATATGCCGGGTCGTCAGAATACTTTATAAGCGAGCGTGATTCATCTCCCTCATATAAAAACTTGAACGAACTGTCATCATGGAGCGTATCGATTGAGAATATAATGTCGACCCAGCACGAGGCGCTTGCTACAATTCCGCCCCCCTCAGGCGAAAGCTTGTCGACTACGTTAACCATAATCTGAACCTCGCCGGGCTCAAGGGCTGTCACCAATCCGTATATGGAACTTGTTCCGTTCTGAATCGTAGCCCTCTTCTGATGCTCCGCACTCTCAATTGTCCAGTTAATCTCATACTGTTCAGGGTCGTTATATATATTACCCTCCGATTTTAGAATAAGCGTCATGGTCGAAGTCGTCATCTGTATATGTTCGCCGGGGTTAACCGCAACTCCGTCGCGCTCAATCGAAATATTATCGGCGGCATGGGAGTTATCCCTACCAAACAAAACACTGCCCACAAGTATTACAGCTACCGCACACATTATAAATAGAAACGCCGCTTTATTACTAATATGCCTGTGTATTTTCTTAGCACAATTTCTCATATTATCCTCCCATTCGTATCGTTATGTATTAAACGCTTTTATTATTTTTTCTATATGCTGCCGTCTTTATCAAACCGCTGTTTTTAAATCGCTTTATGTAATATTTATATTTTTTCGGCGGAACTGTTATTACAATATTCCTGTTTACAGACTTAAAACATGATTTTCCGGCAGTTTTTATCTTTGAAGATAAAATTTTAATTTTAGTCAGCCGCGTACAGCCTGAAAATGCGCTTTTGCCAATCGATGTTATATTTTTGCCAATCGTTATCTTTAAAAGCCTTTTATTATTGCGGAAAGCTTTTGCGGCAATTCCTGTTACATTATATGTATTTCCCCCGTATTTGACCTTTGCAGGTATCTCGATACTGCCGAGGGTATTTTTGACAGGCGCTGACACTATAACTTTGTCTTCACCCGCATACTTATATATAATGTTTTTAACTGTAAATGCATCTCCCGACTGTAAGTCCCCATCACCTGACTCATCCTGCGTCATTGTCCCGTCAGGCGCTTTAGTCACACCTGAAACCGGCGTTGGAGGCTGCGTTCCGGGTCCCGGAGACTCATGCGGCTTCGGCGTATTCTGCGGTTTTGGCGTGGCAGTTGTATTTGGCCTTTTTGTCGGTTCAACAATCGGTACCGGCGTAGGCGCGACGGTTGGTTCCACTCCGTTTTCATCCCTATATACGGCGGTAATTTTTGTATCAGCGCCGGTAAGAGTAATTTCCGTTTCCGGCGACGACTCGTCCGCCGCGGCTCCTCCTGTCACATCCCATCTGCTGAATGTATATCCGTCTACCTCTTCGGCTGCTACTCTTACCGGATACTCCCTGTAATATACGCCCTGAAACCATGACGGAGAAACTTCCGGATTAACCGTGTTGACATTAATATTATCGGCAGCATTTGAGTTAACCGTAACATTGACTCTTTTCGCCGGCGTTAACTCGGGATAGTTGTCCTCAAGCATTGTCAGCACATAGGACGGCCTCTTTAGGAGGAAATTTTTCATTGTCCTTACGCCGTTATTGATATTTCCCGTATTCCATCTAACCCGGTGCTTATCCATAACCGGGTCATACAAATCCGCCAGTTTATCAAGCTGTGCCGAAGCTCTGCCGTACTCAAAATTATAGTTCCTTATATCCAGAAGGGCTGTGGCAAACCTCTTCCTAAAGTTAGGATTCTTAAACACGGCCGTAAATACAGGAGAGCCGTTTGCCTCCGTCCTGCCGTAGTCGGTGTCATAGTTTTTGTCAGGTATTCCAAGCGCATGGTATTTTATCGAGTCATACTCAGCCCCTGCCTGATACGATCCGTATATGCCCATTGACCACTCGGTGTCATAAAGCATATATCTCCATCTGCCGTCGGCATACGGATTAATTCCGCCGTCGGCGTTAACCTCCTTTTGAGGGTCGGCCACCCTCCAGAACATAAGATTGTTATACGGCGTTGCGGCGTTGCACCCGCTCCACCAGTCGTTATTGTTTATGTACACCTCTGTAGCGTAGTAGTCAACGAAGCTGTCGATATCAACAAGCTTTTGAAACTTTTCATAGTTCTCCTGCTTTGTCATGTCAAGGTCACCGAGACCCATAAGTTCATTATATGCAGCCCCGTCCGGGTCCTCTCCCTCGTCAAGCTCCAGCTCCTTGTAGGCTATGACATTATTGTTGTCCACCCCGAATTTGTTTTGTATGTATTTGTCACTGTACTTTTCAGTCAGATTATACAATCCCCAGAATTCACCGTTTAAATACAACATACACGGCCTTGCACCCTGTGTTGTAAAATTTTTGTCAGTAACCATTCCCTGTATAAACATATCCTGAAATTTTGTTATATCTGCGTCATTTCCACCATTTCTCAACATTACGTTGGCATATTTTTTTAGCGGCTTATTGACATGCGTTCCGGTTTCATCATCATATTTTACCGTGGCGTCAGGTATGAGTTCGTATCCTTTAAGATTCTTCCCGCCGTAATCATAATCTGCCCTGAAATATATATTAAAGCTCTTCTGCTGATTTCTTCTTGAATAACCCCCGTGAATGCGGATTCCGGCGCCTGTAGAGACAAGCGGTATATTTTCACCTGAAAAAAATTCGACGAAAGCCGGTCTTTCCCATTCTTTTCCGGACTGCATGAAGTTTGCAAGCGCTTTCAAATCACTTTCCGACTTGGAGGATTCATCATAAAGCTTACCGCTCACATAGATTCCCTTTTCAGAATCCAGCAGATTATCCGGGTCAGTCACGACAGACATAACGGCGCATCCAGCATATGAGTTTTTTATGTTGTTTTTGATAAAATAACTCTTTGTCGAGGTTCGGGTCTTCGTTCCGTCCGCCCTCACTCCGACTGCACGCACAATCGTTGCGCGGTCAAGCTGTGAAGCCGACGGCACGTTTGCCCATCCATTGTCAGTAAATTTTGAAGCATTGCCGTTAGTGGACAATACCACGTTCCGTCCCTTTAGGTTTTCAACCTTTATATGCCCCGAATATTCTTTTGTTGACGCCGAGCCTTCAACTGGTTCGCTTCCGTCAAGCGTATATAATATCCTGCAAACTCCCTCGCCGCTGATTGTGAGCGAAAATGCATTGGCATAGTATCCCGATTCATTTGAGAATGTTAGGTCCTCCCCCTCAAATGCAAGCACATTTACACTGCCTAAACTAAACGCAAATACAAAGGCGGCCATAATTATAAGGTTTACAGCAAATCCCATTTTTTTCATAGTATTCCTCCCATACTCAGCAAAAACAGTGCAAATGAACCTAAGGTTGCCATATTCATATATTAATTATACATATACCAATATCATATACATGTTGTGTTACTAATCAGTTCACTCATCCATATCCGCATTATGATATACTTCCTGTACGTCGTCATCCTCGTCAAGCAGGTCTATTATCCTATTCATCATCTTAACAGCATTCTCGTCCGTGAGGCTTACATAATTCTGAGGAATCATTGTCACCTCGGCCGAAGCCATCGGTATGCCGGCCTGCTCTATCGCTTCCCTTACAGCGCTGAAATCCGTAGGTGAGGTGATAATCTCGTAGCTGTCCTCCTCCTCGTTGAAATCTTCCGCAGCTGCGTCAAGCACAAGCATCATCAAATCGTCCGAATCCATGCTGCATTCCTGCCTGTCAATAATAATCTGGCCTTTCTCATCGAACATATAAGACACACAGCCTGTCGTACCGACATTGCCGCCTCCTTTTGTGAATGCATTGCGGACATTTGAAGCAGTCCTGTTTTTGTTGTCCGTTAGGGTTCTCACTATTATCGCCGTTCCATTAGGGCCGTAGCCTTCATATGTAATATTCTCATAGTTGGCAGAATTGGCATCGCCCGCGGCTTTTTTAATTCCTCTGTCAATAGTATCGTTTGGCATATTGTTAGCTTTTGCCTTTGCTATTACGTCGCGAAGCTTGCTGTTGTTAGCAGGGTCCGGTCCGCCCTCCTTAACCGCTACAGCAATCTCCCTACCTATGATAGTGAAAATCTTTCCTTTTTTAGCATCATTTTTCTCTTTTTTGTGCTTAATATTTGCAAATTTAGAATGTCCTGACATTTTATTTATTCCTCCAAACAATGTTATTACTAACTATTAATTTTACCATGATATATATGTCTTTGCAAGCTTCAACCTGTCCGGACGTTTCATTTTAATATTGTACGCTTATGGTTCTGCCGCGCGTCCCCAAAAATCATTAAGTCGTCCATAGAGCTCCCTTACAACACATGAAGCCTCAGTCGCTGATTTCACAACGCACATTATCGTGTCGTCTCCCGCGATACATCCCATTATGCCGCTAACCTTTAATGCGTCCACGACTGACGCTACCGCCATAGCCATACCTGACGCCGTCTTTATAACTATAATATTCCCGGCTGCTTCTATAGACAATACCGCGTCATTCAGAGCCCCGATATATTTTTTGCCGGATTCTCTGTCAAAACCGTTTGAAGCCGCATACCTTGGTCTTCCGTTAATGCCGGGAACCTTGTCAAGCTTTAGCTCTCGTATGTCTCTGGAGACAGTAGCCTGAGTAACGTCAAAGCCGCAGCTGCGAAGCCGTCCGGCAAGCTCCTCCTGGGTTTCTATCTCAAAGCTTTCCACCAGTTCAATTATTTTTCTCTGTCTGAGCGCTTTCATCAAAGCCTCCTCCCGTCAGTTTCCGCCTCATTTTTTTGTAGAAGTTAGTTTTCTTCATTAGAACTATACCCGTGGCAATGTCTGATTTTTTCATATACACACTGTCACCGCTCTCTATAGTCCCAAGCATTCTTCCGTCAACGCTTATAACTGCTGAGTCCACCCTCGAATTCTTGCCTTCAAGCAGCTTAATTTCAATCGAATCATTCCCGTTTATTATGAAACTTCTGTCGTTGAGCGAGTGCGGACATACCGGAGTTACGGCAATCGCATTTACATTTGGAGCGATAACCGGACCTCCGGCCGAGATATTGTAGCCGGTCGAGCCGGTAGGCGTAGACACTATAACTCCGTCGGCTATAAATGAGTCAAGCAGTTCCCCGTTTATATATACCGCAAACCTTATAAGCTTTCCAAATTCCCTCCTGAAAATCGCAAAGTCGTTCAAGGCAAGCTCCACACTTTTTCCTTTTCCCGAAGTTGTCCGGCCCTCCAACATCATTCTCTTCTCCACCCTGAAATCATCCGATATGAGCCTGTCGATATTGTCCTCCATATTGTGCGTGTCCGACTCGGTAAGAAATCCGACTCCGCCTATATTGATTCCGTAGAGCGGGATGTCCTTCAGAGCCGTATCTTTAGCGGCCTGTATCATCGTTCCGTCTCCTCCGAGAACAATCACGCATTCGGTTCCTTCTTTTATTTCGCCCACTCTTGTATAGCAGTTTTTTTCACCTTCACAGTGCAGCTCATTTGCAAGCACATGGCATTCACATCCCTTGCTTTCTATGTGACGCCTTATTTTACCAGCGGCTTCGGCCGCCCTATCCTTTTCCATATTAGCGACAACACAAAACTTTTTCAAATCCTGCTCCTCCTAAAGCCGTGAATTTGCCTTTTCAACTATATCCCTGATATTTTCCCTGTAACTATCAATCTCTTTTTCATCCGTATCGCAGCCGTTCTTTTTCTGCATGTATAACAGATATTCGATATTTCCCTCCGGCCCCCGCACAGGGGAATAATCAAGTCCCAGAACAAAAAAAGGAAGCCCGGCGATATAGTCAAGTATACCATTTATCACTTCGATATGTGTGGCAGAATCCCTCACCACACCTTTTTTCCCTACTTTTTCACGACCCGCCTCAAACTGCGGCTTAATCAGGCACACGATACAGGCGCCGTCTTTCATGAGCCTGCATACCGGATCAAGAACTTTTTTCAGTGAAATAAACGCGACGTCTATGCTCACAAAGCAGACCTCCTCGCCTATATCATCCGGCGTCACGTATCTGATGTTTGTCTTTTCCATGCTGACGACGCGCTCGTCCTGTCTAAGCTTCCAAGCCAGCTGATTTGTCCCAACGTCAACCGCATATACCTTTTTCGCCCCATTTTGCAGCATGCAGTCCGTGAATCCCCCGGTTGACGAGCCTACGTCCAAACATACCGAGCCGTCAACAGGCAGCTCCCATATTTCAAACGCTTTCTCCAGCTTCAGGCCGCCACGGCTAACATATTTTAGCTGCTGCCCCTTTATCTCTATCGGAACATTCACGTCAAACGAAGTACCGGCCTTGTATTCACGCTGTTCTTTCACGAATACACTGCCGGACATTATAAGGGCTTTTGCTTTCTCGCGAGAATCTGCAAGGCCCCTGTTTACTAAAATAACATCTAATCTCTCTTTCAAATCAAATTACTCCTGATTGTATTTATTACCGCGAGTCTCTAATACCCCGCCCTTAAGTATTCTCTCCGTCACCGCCTCACATGTCAGCCCATACTTTTCCTTGAGCACATCAGGGTTTCCGTGCTCAACGTAAGCGTCCGGCAGACAGACCGGCAGACACCGCTTGCCATAAAAACCGTTCCACTGCATATACGATGCAACCTGCTCTGAAATACCCCCGCTTATCACATTTTCCTCAAGAGTCACTATTATATCATGGTTAGGTATAAGCTTTTCAAGAAGCTTTGTATCAAGCGGTTTTATAAACCTCATATTTACAACCGTCGCAGATATATTCTCACCCGCAAGATTGTCGGCCGTCTTAACCGCAGTATCAGTCATGCTTCCCGCCGCCAGCAGAAGCACCTGCCTTTTCTCCTCCGTACTTCCGTATATAATCTCAGCCTTTCCGTACTCAATATTCTGTCTGTATTCAGTCAATTCCATACATGCCCCGCCTCTCGGATAGCGCACTGCGGCAGGACCGTCGTATTCATTTACCGCAAATTCAAGCATGTCCTCAAATTCAATGTTATTTTTTGGGGACATTATAGTCATCCCGGGTATTCCGGACAAAAATGATACGTCATATATTCCCTGGTGAGTTTCACCGTCGCTGCCCGTTATACCGCTTCTGTCAACCGCAAACACGACGTGCCTGCGCGTCTTGCAGACATCATGGATAATCTGGTCATACGCCCTCTGCAAAAATGTAGAATATATCGCCACGACTGGAATCATATTGTCAGCCGCAAGACCTGCCGCAAATGTCACGGCGTGCTCCTCGGCTATTCCCACGTCAAAAAATCTTCTCTTATATTGTTCAGCGAAAGGTATAAGTCCCGTCCCCTGAGGCATTGCGGCGCATACGGCGACAATCCTTTCGTTTTCGGCCGCCATCTCGCACAGTTTCCTGCCAAACACTTCCGTATAAGACAACGAGCCTTCAACCCTTTTTTTTCTGAGCTCGCCGCTCCTTATATCAAACGGCTCGACACCGTGAAAGAAACATGGATTCTCCTCAGCAAGACGGTAGCCCCTGCCTTTTTTAGTCTTTACATGTATTATAACCGGTTTATCAAGATTTACCGCATTCTCAAATGTTTTTACAAGCTGGGTTACGTTATGTCCGTCAACAGGCCCGATATAGGTAAGCCCCATATCTTCAAAAAACATTCCCGGTATTACGAGATGCTTCAGAGAGCTCTTAGAGCGCCTTATCTTATCTATTACATTCTCGCCGATATACGGCATCTTTTTAAGCGCATATTCTATATTATCCTTGAGAGTCGTATACTGGCTTGCCGTTCTAAGTTTTGTGAGATACTTTGACATTCCCCCGACATTTTTTGAGATAGACATATTGTTGTCGTTAAGTATGATAACCATATTTGATTTCAGCGTAGCGGCGTTGTTTATGGCCTCAAAAAACATTCCTCCTGTCATGGATCCGTCCCCTATTACCGCAAACACCCTGTTTTTTCTGCCCTGCAGTCTTGCCGCATGTGCAAAACCCAGCGCTGCAGATACAGACGTCGAAGCGTGCCCGGTGTCAAACGCATCAGTCTCGCTCTCGTTTATCTGAGGGAACCCGCTGAGCCCGCCATGCTGTCTTATTGTATCCATCTTACCCCATCTTCCCGTAAGTATCTTATGTACATAAGACTGGTGTCCTACGTCCCATACAAGCTTGTCCTCCGGAAAATCAAGGCACAGGTGTAGGGCCATCGTGAGCTCCACTACACCCAGGTTTGACGCCAAATGGCCTCCGGTACGGCTGACACTGTTAACAAGGCAGGCCCTTATCTCTGAGGCAAGCCTTCTGTAGTCCTCCGGCGCTATATTTTTTATGTCGTTAGGTTTTTCAATCTGTCCGAGTATCTTATACATTTATAAGTACCTCTCCGCTATTTTTTTCTATTGATAAGTTCGCTTACAAGCCATTTTACATACTCTCTGCCGTTAACCGCAGGCAGTCCGTCAAGGAGCGCCACCGCATTTTCCGAATATTCCTTTACGGCCTTTTTTGCGGCCTCCATACCGCAAAGTGTGATGTATGTAGTCTTTTCATTTTTCTCATCGCTTTTAACAGGTTTCCCAAGCTCCTCAGTCGTACTTGTCACATCCAAAATATCGTCCTGTATCTGAAACGCTATCCCGACGTTGCGCGCAATACGGCACAGTGTATCAACTTCATCTTTTTTTGCACCGGCCATAATTCCCCCAATCATGAAAGAAGCCTCCAAAAGTGCAGCCGTCTTGAGCTCATATATAAATTTGAGCATATCTCTGTCCGGTACTTTGCCGTTCATCTCGACATCAACAACCTGACCGCCTACCATGCCGAACACTCCGGCTTTTGAGACAAGCACCCTGTACGCCTCTATTGCCCTTTCAGGGTATTCACATCCAAATGCTTTTGAGGCAGTCTCATAAGCGTAATTTAGAAGTGCGTCCCCCGCCAGTATTCCCATAGCCTCTCCGTACACTACATGCGTAGTTTTTCTGCCTCTTCTGTACTCGTCGTTGTCCATAGCCGGGAGGTCGTCATGTATTAGGGAATACGTGTGTATCATCTCAATCGCCGCCATAAACGGCTCAATGGCATCCGGCTCAGATCCACCAAGCATTGTATATATCTCATACATAAACATAGGCCTGAGTCTTTTCCCACCGGCCATAAGCGCATATTCCATCGCCTCAAATATAGTCTTCTGATATCCTTCCTTGTCAGGAAGATATTTTTTTAGAACTGTCTCTATATCACATATTTTCCTGTTCATCTGTTGTCTCATCTGATTCCTCCTGAAGAATAATCAATTTTTTTTCTACCTTATCTATATCGCTGTTGCACTGTGCAAGAAGCTTCATTCCCTGTTCGTACAGCTTAAATGATTCCTCAAGCCCCTTGTCGCCGTTTTCAAGTTTGTCAATTATAGTTTCTAATTTGTTGAAGTTGTCTTCAAGCTTTGCCATTGTCCTGCTCCTTTACCTGCGTCACATCCGCATTAATTATTCCGTCCCTCAAAGTGACGGTTATACTGTCTCCAACCCGGGCCTGTCCTGCACTTGTAAGCGCATTTCCGGAGACGTCCGCAACATACGAATAGCCTCCGGACAGCCTGTGAAGCGGCGACAGTACCTTGAGCTTCTCAGTGCAGATAAGTAATCTTGCCCTGTACGCTTTAAGCCTGTCGTCGATGAGCCTCCTAAGCCTCTGTGCAAGCTCATCAGCATATATTTTCCTGTTCTCTATATTCATCTGCGGACTTGCATATTTGATTCTGGTAAAGTATCTCTCGGCGATTATTCTGTTATCTGCTACTATATCCTGCATAAGTCTAAGTAGAAGACTTTTGTAGTCGTCTATTCTTGCAAACACGTCCGTGATTCTTGCAACCGCAAGTTCCGCCGCAGCCGACGGCGTAGCTGCCCTTAAATCCGACGCAAAGTCCGAGAGCGTTGTGTCAACGTCGTGGCCCACAGCCGAAATGACCGGAGTCTTACAGTTATATATCGCCCTGACGACTATTTCCTCATTAAATGCAAACAAATCCTCAAATGAGCCGCCTCCGCGTCCGACTATTATTACGTCCATTCCCATTGTGTCCATACGGGCTATGGCGTCCGCAACAGACTGTGCCGCCTCAGCCCCCTGCACAACCGCAGGACATAGATAAAGCCCTACATAAGGGTTTCGCCTTAAACTCACGGTTATTATATCCTGCAGCGCGGCTGCCCCCGACGCAGTTACTATCCCTACCCTGCGCGCGTAATACGGTATCTTTTTTTTGTTAACATCACTAAAAAGCCCTTCTTCCGAGAGCTTTTTCTTTAACATCTCAAGTTTTTCATATAATTCTCCGTAACCCTCCCTCATTATCCTGGAGGCATACAGCTGGTACTTCCCATCTCTTTCGTATACGCCTATATTGCCGACGGCAACAATGCTCATGCCGTCCCTCATCATGAAATCAAGACCCCGTCTGCTGCCGGCAAACATAACGCACGACATTCTTCCGCCTTTGTCTTTTAACGTAAAATATATATGACCTGACGAATGATAGGTACAGTTGGATATCTCACCTTTAATTGCAATATTGGCAAGCGCCGCATCCATCGCAAACATACCCTTAATATAGCTGTTTACCTGCGACACCGTATATATCTGATTCATTCTAAACCTTCTTCATTCTGTTTTGCGACATTTGCGAGTATTCCATTGACAAAGCCCGGCGAATTGTCTATCCCATATTTTTTTGCAAGCTCCACGGCCTCGTTTATCGCAACCCTGACCGGAACATTATCGTCATATTTCATCTCATATATCGCAATTCTTAATATAGTTATATCTGCATTGCCGATTCTGTTTAGCTTCCAACCCTTAGAGCATTTTTCTATAACAGAGTCCATCTCGGGTATCTTGTTTCTTATCCCAATAATCTTTGACTTTATCTCCCCGTGCTCCCCGTCGGTCGGAGCGTCGTCCTGTACGTTCCAGTACATCAAGTACTGTTCTTCAAATTCATTTTCAGCGTGGAAACCTGTACCGAATAATATACGGAATATATGCTCCCTTATCTTGCGTCTTGTCATTACCTTTCCCTTCCGCTATGGAATTAAAGCCGCCGCAGCCATAACAGCACCGGCAAATTATTCTATATCGCGACAGCTCATAACTGCATATTTTACTATTCAAACCTCACATTATCATACAATATTACTGTGGAGTCAGCTGTGATATTATTCACTCGTATTATACACTTAACCGTGAAGCTTGGATTATTTGTCTTTTTCTATTATAACTCCTGCTATACGTACATTTACCTCAACTACATTGAGTCCCGTCATATTGTTCACTGTCTGTATAATTTTTTCCTGAAGCGCAGAACATGTCTTGAGTATATTGTAGCCATATTCCATATTGATGTTCATGTCAATCATTACGTTATCATCCTCGATAACAGCTTTCACCCCTTTAGAGAGGTTCTTAACTCCTAGCTTTCCGACAATCTCGTTCGTGATTGAGCCAACTGTTGAATGAACGCCGTCTACCTCTTTAATTGTAAGGGCTGCAATACTGGCAACTACTTCATCAGATATCTGTACCTCTCCGAATTCATCATTTCCCATGTCAATCGTTTTATAGACCTGTCTGATATCCTGTTCTTTTATTCCCATAATGACCTCCTGTAAAACATGCATTATTTCATTAAATGCTATTATAACAAATTTGTAAGGATTTGAAAACCTTTTTTTGCCTGATTCACAAACGGGCGGATTTCCTGAAATCATTTACGCCCGCATATACGGATAATACAGCTCAATGTGTACAGTTTTTCCCAATAAAGAAATGCGGAATATTTATGGAAAAAGGCACCATCCGCAGCGAATGGTACCCTCAATTAATTCTGTAACCATTTATATGTTTTACTGTGCAACACCCACCGGCGTGATTACTATGTTCTCGGCGGCTGTGTCGGTTTTTCTCTTTACAACGTCTTCTATCTGTGCAATCTGTTTTTCCGTCAGGTTATTGGCGTTCACTATAACGTCGACCTTGCCGTCGACAATGTTGACAATACAATCGCCGAAACCTTTTGCCTCAAGCATATTTTCAGCAGCAGTCTCTTTCTCAAGGTTCGATGTAAGCTCGATTACCTCGCCTACCGCTTTCTCTTTCTGGGCCTCAGTCGTCGTAGCGCTGTTGACAAGCTCCATTAGAATTTCTTTATTTTTCGAGCGGGTCTGCTCTCTTGAAAGCTTTGCGGCATCAAAATACTCAGCTCCGATAGTACTTGACACAAGCACCGCCTCGCCGGCAGTATTAACTCCGGTCTCACTGTCCTGCGGCGCATTGCCTGAATTGTTAGGTGCGGCCGTGTTACCTGTGTTAGATTCTCCCGACTGGGCTATATCGGTTGGGGCATTGTCCGTATCCCCGGTAACGATTTCCCCGTTATCGGAAAGCTTATAACCGCCTTCCAGCTGTGCTATATCCTCGTCCGAAATATCAAATAGAGTGCCGTCGGCGGACGCCTCGTCAAGGTTTGTACCTTCATTCGTTCCGTCTTCTGTCTGATTTCCCCCCATATTTGCAACTTCATTTGATTTATCCTGTGTAACCGACAGGTAACCGGCAACCGCTATCATCACTGCAAGAGCCGTTATGATTACCTGATTCTTTCCAAATATCTTTTTCAATACACATCCTCCTGCTACATTAATTATTGATGTTTCATTACTTTTATCTTATGTGCCTCAATTCCAAATAATACCTGAACTGCCTCAATAATTTCTTTTTTTACCGCCGGGTTGTCTCCCCCCTTGCTCACTACGACTACGCCGAGAATCTGAGGCTCGATTTCTTTAACCACGTACGGTACTTTTCCCTTGCCTTCCTCGGAATATATCGTGCTCTCCTCGCTGCGGCTGTTTGTCTGCTGCTTTACGGTACCGTTCTCTGAGGTTTCATTAGTAATTTCGCTGCTTCTCGGTATATCCTTTAGCGTCACTTTCTCCGACGAAGACTCGAGCGTTATCATAACATTTGCGTCTCCAACCCCGTCAACCTTTGAAAGCACGGACTTGAGCCTGTTTTCCATTATCCTTATATACCGGTTTGAATCTTCATCTGAAACATCATCGCCCGTGTTTGTGCTTACAATCTGTTTATCCTTTCCCATATCCACAAAATCTTTTGCAGACAGTCCTATAAGAAGCACTCCTGCAACCACAATCAGACCAAGTTTCCATATTCCAATTTTAGATAAGAATTTCAACTCGCACGCACTCCCTCTCTATGTTAAATGTCTCGGCCATCTCCTCACATAACTTATCAGCTAATTTTTCCTCCGAGCCTCCTGTTACGCCAGACATATTAACATTTCCATCTTCATCAATACTGATGTCACCTATATCAACCTCACTTGACGACGATACCCTTACCTCAACCCTGTCTATTTCCCCAAAATTATCTTCCAAGTAATCGTCCTCTATCTCCCAGCGGCTGTCCACAATATACAAATTATGCTCTTTCATCAAAGCCTCAAGCGACCTGTCAAGAGACTCTTTATATTCCTGCATTATGTCGTTTGCCGCATTCACCTCACCCATTTTAACCTCCTCGTAAATCTCATATCTTTCGGCGTCCTCTATATATTTTGAAATATTATCCTTAAAGCTTACATCCATTGAAAGGAGCGACATAACAGGATTGATAACGAGAATAAGCATCACTATGCCCACAAAAAAACGTATATATTTTCTATAAACACTCCCCTGCATGAGATTGTTTACAACAGTAGTAAGCAGCACAAATGCGCATACATTTCTCACCATTCCCAAAAGAACATCCATATCAGTACCCTCTTCCCGTAGCCAGCGTTACAACCGCAATAGTAAGCATGAACAATACCGCCGACATACCAACCACCATAAGCATCATCCTTGCCGCGCGGGATGCAGCAACCATGCATGACGGCATCCTCTTGTCACCCGCCACCGGCTGTGAAAATGCGGCCCCGGCATGGTACATTACGGAGTATGTCATAAGCTTTAAAACAGGGTACGCGCATATTATTACAATCGCTATAAGACCCGCGGCGCCAACTGCATTTTTAATTATCGCCCCGGCGCCAAGAACTGACTCCATAACCGCGCTAACGCTGCCTCCAACCCCGGGTATTGACGACGCGCGCTTGATTACGACTCCATTTCTTATGTTCCCGGCAACAGGAATAATCAAACTCTGGATTGCACCGATTCCTGCGACAACCGCAAATAATGATTTAATCCCCCACGAGATCAGCTTGTCTAACAGCTCAAGCATATTTGAAAATAAATCTTCCTCCAATAGCGGATTTACAAGTGCAAACACAAAATATACGTTTATGAGAGGCAAAAATATTTTTAACAGTACCGCCTCAACAAGCGTAATAAGTATAAGCGCCTCCTGATAAAAGGTAACTGACGCCACTCCGCCGCACACATACGACACCGTCAGGAAAAATGCCGGTACAAGCGCCTGCATATACGAAAGCAGCATACCCATCGTCTGTTCCGCCATTTCGTACAGCTTGCCAAAGCTTACGGCAAGCAGCATAAACATAAACATGTACGTTATGTAAAAACCCGTCTCAGAAACCTGCCTGCTCCTGAAAGTCCTTGATATGTTTACATACACCGCCGCCACTATAACAATAAATATCATTTCCGCAAGAAGCGTCTTAACATCCGACAGCTCATAGCTAATCGAATTTATTATATTGTCGGCAATCGTCCTGTAATTTACCCCTCCGCCGTCCGAAACTATCATGCCTACGTAATCGCTGAAAGAATAGCCGCCCCCGTTTACCCTGCCTACTATCTCGTCTACAGCTCCAAAATCAATTTCGCTTATATCATCCACAAAATCACCCCGTTTTATCATGAATATCTGATGTCATTTGCGCGCAGGCATGCAATGCCTGACCAATTGGCATTTGTATCATGTCATATAATTGAAAAAACAGTATCTAAGAGCGCTTCAAGTATAGGCGCGCTTGTAAGAAGTATGCTAAGCTTTCCAATCAGCTCAACAAGCGACGATACCGACGAATAACCCGCATCCCTGCATATTGCCGCGGAAACTTCGGCGACAAACGCAATACCAAGCATTTTAAGCAGTATTACAATATATAAATTGTCTATTGTTATATAACCCTTAAAGCTGCTTATTATGTCAACTATGCCCGAAAGTCTGTTTACCGCCAAATACAGAAGCATTACGCACCCGGCTATCGCAAGATATATTCCATATTCATTTTTAATACCCTTGCAGAACACTGCAAGAATAACCGTAATTATTCCAATAGACGCTATCTTAATCATAATGAAAACAACTCCTGTATAGTTTCAAACAACTCTGCTATATACGGTATTATCCACAACAGAACAAGTATAAGCCCGGCCAGACTTGTGAGAAATGCCTGCTCCTCCCTCCCGGAGTGCTTAAGCACCTGGCTCAATACCGAAACAAGTATTCCAACCGCGGCAATTTTAAAGATTAAGCTAATTGACATATTTCACCTCATACAATTAGTATTGTTATTAACAATCCTGCCGTCACACCAAGGACGTGACACAATCTGACTTTTTCATAAATGTGTTTCTGGAGATAATTTATCCTGTCGTTTATATTATCTATGAACAGCTCGATTCTGCTTATCTGGCTGTCCCTGTCGGATGTTCCGAGCATACTTCCAAACCTGATAAGCTCGTCGAGCTCCTCTTTCCTCATTTCCCGGCACACATCCGAATCTTTACATACTTTCTCCCATATCTGTGCCAGATTGCTCATATCATCCTGTGACTTGTCGGCAAGTTCGTCCAAAACCTGAGCAAAAAATACCGACCAGCACTCGCTCCGCATATCTGACAGAATAGAAAATATTTCGCTTAGCGGCGTATACGCATACGCTATCTCACCCTTGACTGTAAGAAGACATCTCTTAAGCGACATAAGTATGTTTATGTGTTCTTTCTGCTTCTCACCCGCTGCAACACCAATCATTGAGCAGGCGGCAAGTACAAAAACGATTCCCAGTATTTTAACCGTGTCCATATAAAAGCACCCCTTTCTCATTGTAGATTCTGTTACCCTTTCCGGACGCCCCGCCCGGTATAACAACCCTCTCAAACATTCCGTCGTCAAAGCATTTTTTTAAATACAGATTTTTTCTCAAATCATCTATATCCCTGCCATGTATTGTCGCTATTATGCTGCACCCGCATGTAAGGGCATACTCTATGGCCTCGTAATCCCGTTTTACCCCAATCTCGTCAACAGCGATGACGTCCGGGGCCATTGAGCGCACCAGCCGTATCATTCCCTCTGCTTTCGGGCATCCGTCCAGCACATCCGTCCTGGGCCCAACGTCGTTTTGCGGAACACCCAGATAGCATGCGCATATCTCGGAGCGCTCGTCCACAACTCCGACGTTCATCCCCGCATATCTCATTTTTCCGCGTGCGCTTCCTGACGAGAGCTGCCTGATTACATCCCTCAAGAGCGTCGTCTTCCCCCCGCCGGGAGGCGACAAAATAAGCGTATGGTATAAAATACCGCGATTATTCCCGTCGTTCTGTATAAGTTGTCCTACAATATCATCCGCACACCCCGGCACTTGTCCCGCAACCCTGATATTAAGGCACGATATATGCTTCATATTTTTGATGCTCCCATCGCACAGAATTGTTTTTCCTGCAATACCTATTCTGTGCCCGCCCTCAATCGTAACATAACCCTGGCGCATCTCCTCCTCGAAAGCGTATGCCGAATGTTCGCATATGAGTTCCATCATTTCCCTGACGTCCTTTAATCTGACCCTCAGCCCCTGTTTATACTTGATTCTGTCATATGTATAGCCCGCGTCAATTTCCCTGCCTTTATACAGTATTAAGAGCGGTGAATTAACCCTAACCCGTATCTCCTGCACGCTGTCAAACGAGAGTCCTAGACCCTTAATGACTTTCCTAATCTCCAGCGGCAATATTCTTAATATCTCATCCTGTTTGTCCATTTTACATTCCTCCCGTTAATCTAATATATGTCCAAGCCGGGTCAATATTCACAAAAAAATAAAAATATGGTATTATTATGATGCCGGCGTCAAAAGTCCAAATGCCGCTCATGCTTACATGATAAGGACTTTGAACTTTTAACCCGCCAAAAAAATTAAGGAGTGCTTATATGAATTACGGACTTATCGGCGAAAAACTTTCGCACAGCTATTCAAAGGTTATTCACGAAACGATTTCAGACTATACATATGACATTGTGCAGATTCCAAAAAATGAACTGGATACATTTATGAGGTTAAAGGACTTTAAGGGAATTAATGTTACAATCCCTTACAAGCAGGAAGTAATTAAATATCTCGACGAGATTGACGACAACGCCGAAAACATAGGCGCGGTAAATACAATAGTAAACCGTAACGGAAGACTTACAGGCCATAACACTGATTTTGCAGGATTCCTGTACACGGTAAAGAAATATGATATAGATATAAATGGAAAGAAAGTACTTATACTCGGACGCGGCGGAGCCTCAAAGGCCGTGACCGCCGTGCTTAAATCTCTCGGAGCGGGAAGTATTCATAACGTATATCACAAGCAGGCCGACGACTCCATAACATATGACGAGGCTTTAAAAAACCACTCGGACACGGACGTTATTGTAAATTCGACCCCTGTCGGAATGTACCCTGACACGGATGCATCTCCTGTTGAGTTATCCCATTTTAAGCAGTGCGGCTCCGTGATTGACATAATTTACAACCCGATAGAGACAAAGCTTTTAAAACAGGCAAAAGAACTCGGAATGACAGCGGCAGCCGGACTTGATATGCTTGTCTCGCAGGCCGTGTATGCATCCGAGTTCTTTCTGGATAAGAAATTTTATAATAACGACGCAGACTACGCCGCGCTTATAGATAAAGTTGTAAACAGAGTTGCGACGATGCTGTGATACCGATAAATATTATTGTCGCCCTAATGCCCGCCCTTACTAATTGAAGACGCAGGCATTAGGCATTTTCATCCTTGCGGTGCGGCGTCCAGCTTCGATATAATCATCTGTTCGGCGACGCGTCCCGAGAAACCTCCTCCCCTTAAGCTCCACCTGTTGGCCTCAAGCAGAAGTTCTTCCTCGGTAAGCGAAAGCTCGGGATATTTTGAAGCTATTCCCTTTACAATGGCGTCAAATTCTTTTTTCTCAGGCTTTCCATAATAGATTGTGAGCCCAAACCTTGCGGCAAGGGAAAGCTTCTCCTGCATCGTATCGCTCGTGTGAAGCTCTTCGTCCCTGTCAGCGCGGTCTTTCCAAGTCTCTCTTACGAGATGCCTTCTGTTAGACGTAGCATATATCAATACGTTGTCAGGTTTTGTCTCCAACCCGCCCTCTATGACTGCTTTTAGAAATTTGTATTCTATCTCAAATTCTTCAAATGACAGGTCGTCCATATATATTATGAATTTGTAGTTCCGATCCTTAATCATCTCAAGTACCCCTGACAAATCCTTAAACTGATGCTTATATATTTCAATCATGCGAAGACCCCTGTCATAAAACTCATTTAACAGAGCCTTTATGCTCGTAGATTTGCCTGTTCCGCTCTCGCCAAACAAAAGGACATTGTTGGCCCTTCCGCCCCGTACAAACGACTCGGTATTCTCTATGAGCTTTTTTTTCTGATTCTCATAGCCAATTATATCACTCATTTTTACATCAGACGTGTTTGTTATTGGCACAAGCAGCGCTTCACCCGCATCCTTTATAATCCTGAACGCTTTGTTAAGGCCAAATTTACCGACTCCGCGCTCCCTGTAAAAATCAGTGACTATATTGTACAAATCATCCGCGCCCTTGCTCTGTACAAGCCTGCCCGCCAGCAGTTTCACGGAGTCGCTCACGCTTTTGTTAAATCGCCTCTCATCCTTCACCAGTGAGTGGTAATGGGTAATCCGGCTGAAACAGTCAATTGACAGGGCGTTCTCTATATCAGTAAAATCATAGTTTAACATCTTATGAAAACATACAAGGTCGTCCTTTACAAATTCATTTACCGTTCCGTCCTGTGCGCCCTGTTTTTCACATGTGATCGTAAACGGATTCTCACTCATGGCAAGTATGTATGCTATATAGCTCTTCCACAAATTGTTGTCAAATCCATAGTCCGTCGCTATATCGAGCAGCGCGTTAATCTGAGCGTATATTCTCCCGACAAGCTTTTCGCAATCATATCCTCCGAGCTTAAACTCCCTGAATATATCGCCCATCTCTTTGAGCAATCCACCGTTAACGGATTTTCTGTATACTATTATTCTGTCCATGTATTCATTCATCCGGCATCACAACTCCCTTTCTTAAAGACAATACGCAGATTTTTAACATAACTGCTGCCCAATTATAAATCGTTTGATACATTCGTGCACTATATCAATCACATCTCACTATATTTGTCTTACCAAATTTTCGCACGATTATATCATTGTATTTTGCGGCATCTGCTCATATTCACACTTTCGGTTACATATGCTCAGGAGCTTCAAATCCAAGCAGGTCAATGCACTGTTCCAGTATATTCTTGACAAGTACCAGCAGTCCAATCCACGACTCTTTCCTAGCCATATCTTCCTGCGCGATAATCCTGTTCTCATGGTAGAAGCCGTTAAATGCGTCCGCAACCTCATAAACAAACTGGCATATTTTATGAGGCGCATTGTCATTGTAGGCCTGTTCTATAATATCTGAATATTTTAGAAGCGAAAGCATCAAATCAGTCTCGCGTTTATTAGCCGGAGATATTATTTTTCTTGCGCTATCCATACTGTTTCCTGATTCAGCATACTTTGCAAGCACCGATTTTATCCTGACAATTGAATAGAGTATATATGGTCCGGTATTTCCCTCAAATGAAGTAAACCTGTCGACGTCAAATATATAATCCTTAGACGCCTGATTTGAAAGGTCGCCGTATTTTATTGCTGACAGACCGACTTTTTCCGCTATGCCGCGCGCCTCGTTTTCATCCATATCGCGGTTTTCCATAATGCGCTTGTATACGGCTTCATTTATGTCGGATATTAGCGTCTCAAGCCTGAGTACTCCACCATCCCTTGTCTTAAAAGGCTTTCCGTCCTTTCCATTCATCGTTCCAAACCCTACGAATGTAAGCCCGGTATTATCGTCGGCAATGCCGGTCTTCCTTGAACAGCGGAATACCTGCTCAAAGTGCAGCGACTGCCTTTTATCGACAACATATATTATCTCATCCGCCTTAAAAAGTTTCTTTCTCTCTATAATAGTTGCAAGGTCAGTAGTCTCATAGTTAGTTGCCCCGTTTGATTTAAGCACCATACACGGCGGCATCTCTTTCGTATCCGTATCTTCCTTTACGTCAACGACAAGGGCTCCTTCGCTTTCATACGCATATCCCCCGTCCTTCATCATTTTTACCATATCGGGAATATACTGCTGTACGTCGCTCTCTTTTTTCCAAAGTTCAAACTCCACGTTAAGCTTCTTATAGTTTTTCTTTATATCAGCAACCGATACGTCTATAATATGTTTCCAGAGCGCATTGTAGCCTCTGTTTCCGGACTGAAGGTCCGCGGTCGCCTGCTGGGCCGCCTCAAGGTACTCGGGATGTTCTTTGGAATATCCGCTCGCATACGGATATATCTCCTCAAGCTCGCCCATAGTAAACGGCGCCTCCGCGGGGTATTCCCCGTCAAATCCATCGTCAAAGTATGCAAGCTCCGGCTTTCTTTTCTTAAGCTCAGTTATTATCAGTCCTATCTGCAAGCCCCAGTCACCAAGATGAACGTCGCCGATTACATTATTTCCCATGTATCTTGCTATCCTCTTAATACTCTCGCCTATTATTGCGGAGCGCAGATGTCCCACGTGAAGCGGCTTGGCAACATTCGGTCCGCCGTAATCTATAACTATTGTCTTTTTATTTTCTGTCTCTTTGCACCCAAATCTCCCATCTTCCGACATGCTCTGAATATACCCAGCAATGTAAGACGGTGAGAGTATTATATTTATAAATCCCGGAGGAACAGCCTCCACGCTCTCAAATATTATATTATCCTTTAACAATTCCACTACGTCTCCCGCAATTACAACGGGAGCCTTGTGATACTTTTTTGCGGCTGCCATCGCACCGTTGCACTGGTACTGGCACAAATCAGGCCTGTTTGATATGTTGACAGCTCCTAACGCTCCGTCGTACCCCGCTTTTTCAAACGCCGCCTTAACCTGTTCCTCAATCAGCTCAATTATCTTTTTCATTTTAATCACTCATTCCTTTCGTTTCACCCATGAACAAATAGCAATGAAAAACTTATTTTTCACCCTATCCCTCCATACCGGTTATTGAATCCAGAATATCAAAAAACTCCGGAAATGTCTTCTCACAACAATTCGGATTGCATATATTTATATTGCCGTACACAGTTCCGGTAACGGCGAATGCCATCGCCATTCTGTGGTCCTCAAATGTTTCTATATTTGCAGCTGTCGGCTTCGACGGTCTGATTAATATTCCGTCCTCCCGAACCGCCGTCTTAATTCCCATACTTTTAAGCGCAGTATCTATAGCCATGAGCCTGTCTGACTCCTGATTCCTTATATGTCCAACATTACATATATTAACCTCTCCGTCGGCAAACGGAGCTATTGCCGCAAGCGTCATAGTCTGGTCCGAAAAATCACTCATGTCGACGTCTATTCCCCTAAGCCTGCCTTTTCCCGTTACCATAATTCCCACGGAGGTTTCTTGCACTTCGCAGCCCATATCGGTAAGGACGTCAAGAAACTTCTTATCCCCCTGCATGATATCGCCGCGTACGCCCTCCACGACAGCGCTTACGCCGTTTACCGCCGCCATCGCATAAAAATAACACGCCGCAGACATATCCGGCTCGACAACATACTCCCTCGCCGAATATACTGCCTTTTCAACCAGATATCCATCCTCGTCCATATTCACTATATTCTCAACCGGAACGCCGAACTCCCGCATCATACGAACGGTTATATCGACATACGATTTGGCTTTTCTGTTTCCCTCTATACTTATTCTCAGATTGTTCTTTAGCATAGGAGCCGTCATAAGCAGCGCGCTTAGGTACTGGCTTGATTTGTCAATATTTACGCTCACACTATAACACTCATTCACACTTTTATCGTCGTTTTCTCCTGCTTCATTTAAGCCGGCAAAATATATTCCTTTCACCTTAAACGGCAGCGAATAATCTTCCCCTAGGAACTCAAACTCCGCCCCCATTCCAATAAGCGAAACTATCAGCTCCCTCATCGGACGCCTAGCCATCTGCCCAGACGACTTAACTGTGTATTCCCCGTCTGAAAATGCGAGCATGGCTGTAAGAAACCTAGCCGCTGTACCGGCGCTGCCCACGTATATCTCCACCTGTTTTTTGGGTATGATGCCGCCCAATCCGTTTATGTATATATCATTGCCATCATTTTTACAGTCAAAACCCAGTCTTTTAAGACAATCAAGAAAATGCATTGAATCATCGCTGTTCAATGCACCCCTTATCACCGATGCGCCGTCCGCAAGCGCTGCTATCAGCAGAGCCCTGTTCGTTATGCTCTTTGAACCCGGCACTTTAACTACTATATCTTTTTTAAGTTTCTTAACACTGTAAACTGACGTAGACATATAAATAAACACTCCCTGACAAATACGGTTACATTTTCCTATAATATAATAAGATATAATTATTATACATTAATGTCAAGAAATTATTGGTATTTTAGTCAAAGCCGGTTAGTCCTGATGCACTTCCCACTACAGCTGATTACCTTAACCTGTTGTATTATCGAAAGTTATAAATTGACTGACTATAATTAACCTTACGTCTACTATCTCGCATCTCTTGAATTGTAGTACTTTTCCTTATCCACATACATTAGCCTGTCGGTGTCAGCAACCTGTTCCTCTATATTATCACATTTCTCAAGCCATTTGCTGCCGACTGAGGCCGCAACTTCCGCAGTCCACGCTGATTTCAGTGACGCTACTTTCTTTTCAAAGCCACATTTATCTATGTCGGGACATAATATGACAAATTCATCCCCGCCGATACGGAATATGCTTTCACTGAAATAGCGGCCTATAATGTCTGTCGTCTGCACAATCATCCAGTCACCATATTCGTGTCCGTGCCTGTCGTTTGCTATCTTGAGCCCATTAATGTCAACAAAGACGATTCCGAGCGGACACTGTTTTCCCTCCAGCATCTCCATATACCTGACATATGCATGCCTGTTGCCGACTCCGGTAAGCCTATCCGTGTAGCTCAAGGATTCGAGTCTAACCATATCCCGCCTTCTCTGTATATCGTTTATTACAAATGCCGCAACTGATTGAAGCAGCACGAATAAGTCCATGTTCTCCATAGGATTATCCACGCCGAGAAATCCAACATATTTTCCGCCAATCTTAAGCGGAGTTGCCAGCAGGCTGTCTATACCCTGCTGCTTTAAAAGCGCATACTCAACCGATTCAGGGTCAAGACCGTCCTCCTCTCTTGACGATATATAAAACGAACCATTTTCCTCAAACTCTTTCACCCATCTGCTTATAACGGAAACTTCTATACCTTTAAGCATCTGAATCTCAGGCTCTACCCCGTCCTTACACCATTCGTAAGTGTTATCCATCAGCTCGGCATTATCGTCAAATTCAAAAATATACGACCTGTCCGCCTTGTAAAAGCCCGCCACAAGCGACAGCAGGTTATCAATAGCTATATCCATATCATTGTGTTCGTAAAACGTATGTATACACTTGACAAGCGTCTCCTCAGTCAATATCTTTCTTTTTAACTCAGCCCGGCACCTGTCTATGTCAGCAATATCATCTTTAAGCTCTTCCATACTCATATAATTATATCCCTCTCATAATTCTGCCTGAATACATCGCGTAAATAAAAAATATCAGGGACATTTTCCCATGCGGCATTGTGCAAACACACGCGGCATAGGCCTATTGACCCTGATACAATAATAACATATATAGTTATTTTGTTCAATTAAAGATTGTTTTTTTGATTTTACTTTTATATCATTAAAAAGCAGCAGCTCTCTCCCCTAAAGCTTAAATATACCCATATTATTTTCAAGTTCATTAGCTATATTTTTCATCATAGAAGCATTTTCAGAAATACCGGATACTATGCTGTTGACTTCCGATACGGACGCCGAGGTTTCCTCCGTACTCGCAGCATTTTCCTCTGCAATCGCCGTGAGGTTCTGTACTACGTCGACCACGTTAACCCTTGCCTCGTCCATCTGCCTTGTTTTCTCCGCAATCTTTGATACTCCGTCAATTGAGCTGTCAATACCGCCTTTAACCTGTGTGAATATTTCGTCAGTCTTAGAAACGTGTTCGTTCTGCTTTGTCATAATATCTTTCACTTCACCCATTATGTTAACCGCCTTTTCAGAATCGGCAATCAGCGAATCGGTTATACTTTCAATCTGCTGCGTGGATTCGTTTGACTGCTCGGCCAGCTTTTGAATCTGTGCCGCAACCACCGCAAATCCTCTGCCCTGTTCCCCGGCCCTTGCAGCTTCTATACTCGCATTTAGGGACAACAGATTTGTTTCCTCAGCTATGGAAGCAATCAGAGATGTTGCCTCCCTAATCTTAATTGCTGACTGATTAGTTGTGTTCGTCTGCTCGTATATCGTATCAATCGCTTCCTTTGCATGCATGTTAATCTGCTCCAGCTCTACAAGGGTAGCCGAAGCCTCGTCGCTCGAAGTTTTCATTCCGTTAGCATTGACAATAAGCTTCTCCACCTCTTTGGAAGTCTCCTTAACCATATTTCCCATTAAAATGACGTTTTCAGAGGCTCTCTGTGTCTCGTCAGCCTGCATATTCGCACCGTCGGCGATTTCACTAACTGCATTTTCAACCTGTTCGATGTTTAGCGCAGTTTCATTTACATTTGAGCTAAGTGAATCTGAAGCTGAAAACAGACTTTCGCTCTGAAACTTCAGCTCCGTAACGACTTTTATAAGTTGGTTATGAAGTACACTGATTGCACGGCTCATTTCTCCGGTTTCATCTTTGCGGTTATTGAGTTTCTTTTGTATTTCATTATCCGTGAAATCCATGTCCGTCAATTTTTTGATAACATTTGTTATTTTAATAACCGGTCTTATCATAAAACTTGCCACAATATATCCTATTACCGAACAAATTAATACAATTAAAAGCGCAACTCCCGCGCTGACTTTCATTACCTTTGTAATAGGCCGCATAACTTCATCCTCGTCCGCCGAGATTACAACAATAAAATCAGCGTCTGAATTTACAAAATATGCGGCATATTTAATTACACCGTTAAATTTGTACTGAACCACCTGCGATTCAATTTTTTTACCGCCTGACTGAATCTGTTCGACTACACCCGATACAACCTCATTTTCAACAGGTTCTCCGATTTTTGATTCTGTCGGATGATACAACATTTTACCGTCAGAATCGACTACATATGTATAGCTGGAATCTATGCCTTTCAAACCAACATTGCCGACAAGTTCTTTAAGTGATTCCGCCGACAGTGTCTCCTCCAGATTACCGCTCTCCTCAGCCGCAAGCTCAATCCTTTCGCCGGCAGACACCGTTATGTCGTACAGATAACTCTGGGTCAGCTCCCTCATACTGCTTTTTACATTTGGAAGAATCAAAAGAAGCAGAACCGCTACTACTCCTACTATGCATGTTATCAGCAACAGGCTGATTCGACCTTTAATTGATTGAAAATAATGTCTTTTTTCTTTACTCTTTTCCGTCGTACTCATAAAAAATACCCCCCATTCACCTTCCGTGCGTTAGAAATTTAAATGCATTTTATAATACATTTTGAAATAAATATATTTAAAAATTATAACATACAATTGCATTTATTGCAATTTTTTACACCAAGGCATTTATGAGATGGGCGTATACCTTGTCTCCCCAAAAGCCATTTTGCCGATTTTTGAATCAATCAGAAAATTCCGCTGTTTCTTCTCTAAACAATTTTCCGACAGCAATTCTTCACGCTTTCGGACACCTGAATACTCAGAATGTCTGCCGCCTTAAAAGACAGAGGCTGCCGCTATAATAATTTTATAAAGCGGCAGCCTCTTATTAAATTTTAAAATATTATTTATAACACATTTATGATTCCAGAGATTTCATATACTCCTCGGCATCGTTCATCTCGTCGTCAAGGTCTTCCCCTACGTCGATTACTTTCGGCTTCTTCCTATAGAAAATGTCGTACATAACAGGAACTATAAACAGCGTCATTATCGTAGAATATAACAGTCCGCCCGATATTACAATCGCCATACCCTTTGACATCGACGAACTTATATCCCTTGTAAATACCATGTTGCTCATCGCAAGTATTGTCGTTATCGCCGTCATAAGGATTGGCCGCATTCTGGTTCTGCCGGTTGCTATCAGGGCATTTCGCTTGTCAAGTCCCTGTATTCTCAGCTGGTTTACGTAGTCCACGAAAACTATACCGTTGTTAACGACAGTTCCCATAAGTACCATGAAGCCCATCATTGACATTGCGGATATTTCCTCTCCCGCTATAAGCAGTCCGATAAGTCCGCCGGTAAATGCAAGCGGCACAGTGAACAATACAATAAAAGGTGATAAAAGACTCTGGAACTGCGCCACCATTACAAGATAGATAAACAGCAGACCAAGCGCAAGCGCGAGTACCATTTGGTTTACCATGTCCATAGCCTGTTCTGATTCACCGGCTATCTCTACCGAATATCCTTTTGGAGCTTCATACTCTTTAAGCAGAGGTTCAAGCTCTCTGGAGATTAGCGTTGCGTTTTCTCCTTCTTCCACGGAAGACGTTACCGATATATATCTTTTCTGGTTCTCTCTTTTTATAACGCTTGCGGCGTCCATTTCTTCCTGTGCGGCAAATTCAGAAAGCTTGTATGTCTTGGTCTGTTCCTTTCCCTCATCGTCCATAGAAGTAACGGAAAGTTCCATGTCCATAAGATTGTCGTAGTCGAGCTTATCAAGTTCATTAATTATTGATATGTCAACATCCGTACCGTCAATCGAGAGCTTCGTCGCAGTCTTCTCCGTCGTAAGCTTCTCATTTATCTTCTGAAATATCTGCGCTACGGTAAGTCCTTTCTTCGCGGCCTTGTCTTTATCTATGACAAGATGCAGCGCTTTGTCGCTCTCTTCAATTCCGTTTGACACCTCGGTAATACCATTGACACTTTCCATTATACCGGCTATATCATCGCTTATATCAATGAGACCGTCTATGTCATCACCGTATATGTTTACGGTTATTCCGCTTGAGAGCATAGACGACGATGCCTCGTCGGTTCCAACTAATATGTTGCCGTCAATTCCGTCAGTCGCCTCTTTAAGCCTGTCGGTAAGGTCGTTCATCTTATCAATCGTGTTGACGCTTTCATCCGGAATTATATAAAATGCAAATCCTGTAAAAGTATCATCCTCATTTTTCTCTGCAAGCCCGCCTACCAGCATATTGGTAGTTGACGTACTGTCCATGACCCCAACTTCCTTAACGCCGTCGACTCCGAGCGCTGCGTTCATTATATCATCGGCCATCTTAATGGCCTGCTCATTGTCAGCATCCTCCGGAACCTCCGCCATTACAGAAATGGTATCCCCACTCATGTTAGGGATAAGAACTATTCCCATCTTAAACACCTTATACACACTGAATATGAGAAGTCCGGCCGCCACTGCTATCGTTACAATCTTAAATCTCAGACACCATCCGAGAGCTTTTGCGTACACATTCTGAAACTTTTCATATAAAGGCTGCCTCTTCTGCACAGTCTTTTTGAGAATCATCGAGCTTATGCAAGGAACTACTGTCAGGGCTACCAGAAGCGACGCTGTGAGCGCATAAGATATTGTCAGTGCAAACGGTACGACAAGATCCCTTACCATTCCCGTTGTAAATACCATCGGTAAAAATACGCATATGGTCGTTATCGTGGATGCAATGATAGGGGCTCCTACCTGCTTTGTTCCCTGAACCGCAGCCCTTGGGGCGCTAAGTCCCTTTGCCCGTAAACGGCATATGTTCTCTATTACAACTATCGAATTATCGACAAGCATACCTATTGCAAGTCCCAGTCCCGCAAGCGACATGACGTTGATGTTGATTCCTGTAAAGTACATTATTATTATTGCAAACAGCACACTGAACGGAATACTGAATGCAACTACCAACGTTGGTTTAACACTCTTTAGGAACAGCGCAAGCACGATGATTGCAAGGAGCGCACCTATTAAAATGCTTGAAAGCACGCTTGACAGGAATAATGAGATGTACTGGGACTGGTCGCTGAACGTAACCATCTTAAGCCCATCGTATTCCTCCTCAAGCTCTTTCATAGCCTTTTTACAATTCTCTGCAACCTCGCTGGTATTAGCTGTACTTGCCTTGTACACCGACATCAGGACTGCGTCTTTTCCATTGTATTTCGTGTAAGTATGCCCTGAGTTGTCTATGAGAATCACTGACGCGACATCGCAGAGCCTTACCGTTCCCGCTCCCGGAACCTTGCAGAGCACCATATTATTAATGTCTTCGACACTGCCGTATTCGTCTCCAACCTTGAGAAGCCATTGGTTGTCGTCCTTATCATCTACATATCCCGCAGGCATTGAAAAATTCTGTGCATATATTAATCCTGAAAGCGCCTCGAGCGTGAGCAGCTTGTCAAGGTTGGCATTTTCCCTGGCGGCTTTTTTAGATTCCCTGAGCGTCTTTTTAGCCTCGTCAAGTTCTTTTACGGCGTTGTCAAGCTCAGTCTTTCCGGCCGCCATCTGTGCGTCTCCCGAGCCAAATCCCGCCGCAGACTCAAGCGCTCCGGTAAAAGCTTTTTCGTAATTTTTATCAATATCTTTCATCTGCTTATTGATATTGTCTACAATAGCCTGCGCCGCCATTATCTCGGTTTTAAGGTTTGCAAGCTCGGCGTCAATCTGCGGTATCCTTTTTTCAACAATATTATACATTGTCTTAAGTGAATCCGGCGTTATTGACGATATTCCTTCGCCCAGTCCGGCGGCAGACGCCCATGATGCAAATTTATTGAACTTGTCCGGATGTTTTACCGCATCCTCAACATTTGAAGGAATCTCTATGCCTGCCTGTGAGGCTAACGGCCCCATTGTTTCTGCCATCGTGCCGAACATGTCGTTAATTTTTTTATAATTTCCCTCAATATCATTATCCTTATACGCTTTTTTTTCACCTTCAAGCGCACTCTTGCTCGCTTTCAGACCTGAAAGCGACGCTTCGTAAGCCGCCTTTGTCGCATTTGCCTGGTCAAGTTTAAGCATAGCGGAAGATATTCCGCTGTTGGCGTCATTCTTTTTATCCGAAAGCGCGCTCTGTTGATTTTCAAGGGTTTTCTTAGCCTTTTTTAGCTTCTTCTCCGCCTTGTCAAGCTTTTTTTGGGCATCTTTGAGCTTATCATTCGTTTTGACCAGAATATCTTCGTTTATTTTCTCTATCTTTTCCTCGTCAAGCCTTACCTCTATAGTCTCCTTAACCGTTCCTATAGGCGTGATGCTTGCTACTCCCTCCTGACGCTCGAAATAAGGTATGACCACCTCCTCCGTAAAATCCGTAAGCTCTACGATGTCCATCCCCTCGCGGTATACCATCGTATACATAGTGGCCATCATGTCCATGCTTATCTCCATTATATTTGGAGTTCCGCATATTTCCGGAAGCGTCACCTGATTAATTGCTGAAGACACCCTTACCATCGCTGAATCCATGTTAGTATGGTCCGAGAATTCCAGCATTACAAGACAGTAGTTTTCTGCGGAGTTGCTTACAACCTTCTCAACGCCGCTTATCGTTCCGAGTGCGCTCTCAAGCGGCTTAACAACGTCATTTTCTATTTTCTCGGGACTTGCACCCGGCTCAGTAGTAATTATCATCATATAAGGCATACTTATATCCGGAAGCAGGTCCGTCTTCATCTTATCCATGGAAACGAATCCGATAACGAGAATAATTACTATAGCAACAATTGTAAGAAAAGGTTTCTTAACGCTAAGTTTTGTCATTACCTACTCTCCCCCTAAAATCTTATAAACCTGTATTAGTTGATTAGTACAATAGTACAAATGAATATATTTGTCAATAGAAGATAATATATTTTATCTAAACTTTACAGTTACAAGAAGTATATTATATATAGTAAGTTATATGTGCCATTATTAATCAAGCTCAAGTGCGCCCGTATAGAGCATGTGATATCTTCCTTTCAGCGCCAGAAGGTCCTCATGTGTTCCTCTCTCAATTATCTTTCCCTGTTCAAGCACCATAATCGCGTTTGCGTTGCGGACGGTCGACAGCCTGTGGGCTATTACAAAAGTTGTTCTGTCTTTCATAATCCTGTCCATTCCATGCTCTATATGTTTTTCGGTCCTGGTATCAACTGATGACGTCGCCTCGTCAAGCACAAGTATAGGCGCTTTTGAAATGGCGGCTCTGGCAATGTTCAGAAGCTGTCTCTGGCCCTGACTTAAGTTGTCACCGTCGCCCTCAATCATTGTCTCATAGCCGTCCTCAAGCCTCTTGATAAACGAGTGGGCGCTCGCAATTTTTGCCGCCTCCTCAACCTCCTCGTCCGTAGCGTCAAGACGGCCGTAGCGTATGTTCTCCCTGATTGTTCCACTGAAAAGGTGCGTATCCTGAAGAACCATCGCAATATTTTTTCTAAGACTCTCCCTTGAGTACTCCTTTATATTTCTGTCATCAATTTTAATGGATCCCTCATTTATATCATAAAATCTGTTCAACAGGTTGGTAATAGTAGTCTTTCCGGCACCCGTTGAACCGACAAATGCAATCTTCTGTCCCGGTTTTGCGTACAGTGAAAGATTTTCAAGAACAATCTTATCAGAGTTATATCCAAATGTTACGTTTTCAAACACAACTTTTCCTTTTATATCCAAGTCGTCCATATTGACCGCATTATCCGCATCCGGCTCCTCAGGCTCAAGGTCCATTACCTGAAATACCCTCTCCGCCCCTGCAAGCGCGGAAAATATTGTGTTCATCTGCATCGCAAGCTCATTTACCGGGCGTGAGAACTGCCTTGAATAGTTGACAAAAACGGTCACGCCTCCAACGTCAAAGCCGCCTATGACAATTTTCAGAGGTCCAAGCGTTACGACCTTTTTTACAAGGCATAGTATAGCTCCGACAGCTCCGACAACGGCGTAGTTTATCTGACTTAGATTGCCCATCACCGGCCCCATAATTCCGCCGAAAAACTGCGCCTTAATCTGCTTATCCCTTAGCTCATTATTCAGATTGCTAAATTCCTCAATCGCCTTGTCCTCATGGCAGAATACTTTTACAACTTTCTGTCCCGTAACGGTTTCCTCTATGTAGCCGTTTACCGCGCCCAGAGCCGCCTGCTGGCCAGAATAGAATTTATGGCTCTTCTTTGCAATTGAACCTCCCGCTTTAAGCATAAGCGGAAGAAAAGCTATAGTCACTATAGCGAGAATCCAGTTTGTATAAAACATAATTGAAATCGTTCCCACAACTGTTATCACGCCGTTAATTATCTGCGTTATCGTATTATTCAGCATCTCGCCGATTGCGTCCACGTCATTTGTAAAACGGCTCATAACCTCTCCGGTGCTTCTCTCGTCAAAAAACCTTATCGGCAGGGTTTGAAGCTTATTATAGAGGTCGCGCCTCACAGAATATATCGCCCTCTGTGATACCCCGATCATAATCCTTGACTGTGCGTAGGTTGCCAGCACACATAACAAGTAAACGGCTCCCATTAAAAGCAGCCCCTTTAACAGGTTTGATATTCCCTTTGTAAGCGCGTCGGTATAGTCGGCCGACTCCCTGACACACGCGCTTACACTCTGCAGATCTTCGGCAAGCGTATTTACAATCGGCCTTAAAAGGTAAGAACCTGCAAGAGTCATAGCCGCGCTAAGTATTACGCATAAAAAAACTATTATGAGCGGCAGCTTATCCTTAGACATATAGCCTAACAATCTTTTTATCGTCTCCTTTGAGGCTTTTGGCTTCGATTGTTCCATCATACCGCATCCTCCTTTTCCATCTGCGAATAATATATTTCCTGATATGTCGAGCAGTTTTTAATAAGCTCGTCATGAACTCCCTCCCCGGCTATCTCACCGTCATCCAAAACAATGATTTTGTCTGCATCTATTACAGACGATATTCTCTGTGCGATTATAAGCTTTGTAGTGTCAGGAATTTCTTTCAGGAAATTACCCCTTATAATGGCCTCGGTAGCCGTGTCAACCGCACTTGTGCTGTCGTCAAGGATAAGTATTTTAGGATGCTTGAGAAGAGCCCTTGCTATGCAAAGCCTCTGCTTCTGTCCGCCCGACACGTTAACTCCTCCCTGGTCAAGCACCGTATCATAACCGTCAGAAAACGATTTTACAAATGTATCTGCCTGCGCATATCCTGCTATGCGCTCAATCTCACTGCGGTCCGCATTCTCGTTTCCCCATCTTAAGTTTTCCTCAATTGTGCCGGTAAAAAGCGTATTTTTCTGCAGAACCATTCCTACTCCGCCCCTGAGGTCGTCAAGCATGTATTCCTTTACATTGATTCCATCGACAAGTACCTCGCCTTCGTCCGTGTCATACAGGCGAGGTATAAGCTGTACCATACTAGTCTTTCCGGAGCCTGTTGAGCCTATTATGCCGACCGTCTGTCCCGGCTCCACCTTAAATGAAATATTGCTCAGAACATTTTGCTTATTTTTCTTATAATATCTAAAACTTACATTTTTAAATTCAATACTTCCTTTTTTGACAACCGGAAGTTCTTTTCCTTTATTTTGGTTTGCAACAGCCTCATCATCATTCAGGTCAATCTCAGTTCTAAGCACTTCCTTAATTCTTTCAGACGATGCGAGCGCCCTAGAGCCCATAATCATTATAAATGAGACGAACATCAGGGACATAAGTATCTGTACGGTATATGTAGTAAACAGAGTGAGCTTTCCTATGGGCATATCTCCTACGAGTATCTGTTTGCCGCCAAACCACACTATTGCAATGGTCGTTATATTCATTGCTAACGTCATAACCGGCATAGTAAATATTACTATCTTCAACGCCCTAAGCGTGCTGTTTTTCAAATCAGAATTTGCATCCTCAAATTTCTCAATCTCACGCCCCTCGCGCACAAATGATTTGACAACTCTGGAATTTGTTATATTTTCCTGTACAACGGAATTCAGCCTGTCTATCTTAGTCTGCATAATCTTAAACCGTGGAAATCCTTTTCCCATTATTAAAAACAGTACAACCGACAGCAAAGGAATTATTATTACTATTACTGTGGCAAGCCTTGCATTTGTCATAAACGCCATTATCAGTGCGCCGATAAACATTCCGGGGGCCCGCAGCATCATCCTTAGCGACATCGCAACAAGGTTCTGCACGTTCGTTATATCATTCGTGAGCCTCGTGACAAGCGAACCCGTAGAAAATTTTTCTATATTTGCAAATGAGAACTTCTGCACTTTCTCAAATACGTCCTGTCTTAAGTCTCCCGCAAAGTTAACGGACGCCTTTATTGAAAAATACGCGCCTCCAACTCCTCCAATCAGCATAAGGGCTGTCGTTATGAACATCAATACGCCAATCTTTAATATGTATGGAATATCACCCGTTCCATTTATGTTAATGCCGTTATCAATAATAAGCTGCAGCAGCTTCGGCATAACAACCTCTCCGACCACTTCAACTATCATTAGTATTGGCCCGAGAATAAATGCATACCAGTATGGTTTGACATACTTAGCATATATTTTCATAGTTCTTTCCTCCTGTCATAAATATATTTTTTACAATGATAAATACGCAATGCCTGACCTTTTTGCGCTTGTATCATATAACTTTAACCATCAAGATTGTTGAACATCCTTATAAACATATTATTCAATCTTTCAAGCTCCTCGTCAGAAAAGCCGGCAAGTATTTTTTCGTCAGCCTCATCAAATATCCTAATGCTTTTTTCGATTATTTTCTTTCCCTTTTCGGTTATCGCTATCATATTGTACCTGTTGTCATTTTTTAAGCTTCTCTTTTTTACATAACTATCCTTTACAAGTTTCTTAATGCTTATTGTAACAGTAGCAGGCGACACATTAAGCCTCTTTGACAGCTCTTTCTGACTGATTTCACTGTCATTTGCAAGCTCCATCAGTAACCTGTGCTGTGCAGGGTATATTCCTATTTTCTCACTGTTCAGCATATTTTCAACGATATGCTTCTGCCGTCTATACACCCTGAGCATTGAACATATGACTTTCTTTCTCAAATCTTCCGCGCATTCCATAGTTATCCCCTTTCTGTTATTGATTGGCAAACGCCGATTAAAGCGTTTCCCTAGCGTACTGTACCGTTCATTTTCAGATAAATTATGTAAAATAAATTTTCAGTCTGCAAGGCGGCTTGATAAGGCGCAGCGACGGCTACGTCGATTGAATCCAACGCAGCAGATGGAAATTCAGAAAACAACCGAACAGTTAGTTTGCTAACTATTTGAGTGTTAATTATATCATAACATATTCATAAATCAACCCTTTGTAGTACTGTTCACCAATCTTTCACAATTTGAACGGGGAGTCTCTTTACTATAACAAAACATAACTACATTTACAGAAATAAAAAAGATGCAGCCTAATACGGTTACATCTCATCTTTTTCCATTAATATATTTAACTAAAATCTTTTGTCGCTGCTTTTATTAGTATTATATTATTTTACTTCTATGTTATAATAGATTCCTTATACCGTCGCAAAGTTTTTTTGCAACATACGGGTTATTCATAGTATAAAGGTGTATACCTTCGACATCGTTTGACAAAAGCTCCACAACCTGGTTGATTGCGTACACCATGCCCGAATCAAAAAGCGCCTCCTTATTGTCCTCATACTTGTTAGTTATGCGCCTGAACTTCTCAGGAAGCGTGGCGCCGCAGAGTGAAACCATCCTCTCAATCTGAGCTTTGTTAATAACCGGCATTATTCCTGCCGACACGGGTACGTCAATTCCTGCGATTCTAAGCTTTTCAACAAAGCTGTAGAACACATCATTATCAAAAAACAACTGTGAGATAAGATGTCCGACACCGGCGTCCACTTTCTTTTTAAGATTTTTGATATCTGTTATACTATCCTTAGCCTCAATGTGTGTCTCAGGATAACACGCCCCGGCCACGCCGAAACTTCCGCGGTTTTTAACAAATGCGGTCAAATCGCTCGCATATTTAAAATCTTCCTTATTCTCAAAATCAGGATTGATATCTCCCCTGAGCGCAAGAACATTGTTAATACCCGACTCGGCAAGCTCGTCAAGTATACGTTTAATCTCCTCTTTCGTATAATGCAGACATGTCAGATGTACAAGCGGCTCTATTTTGTATTCATTTTTAATCTTCTTGGCAAGCTCAACCGTCTTGTTGTTGACGCTGCTGCCGCCCGCTCCGAATGTCACGCTTATGTAATCAGGATTAAGGCTTGAAAGTATTTCCAAAGTCTCGTCAATACTCTTTAACGCCTCCGCCCTCTTAGGCGGAAATATCTCAAATGACAGCACAGGTCTTTTTTGTTCAAATATTTTTTCAATCATCATTATAATCACTCTCGTCTTTCCCACTAATTTTATAGAATCTTCTTCATTAAATGGCTCACGCTTTTCCATCCAAGCTTGGAACGCATGACTTTGAGACCCTGATATCATAATATAACAAAAATATTATATACAAAACTTCCAAATAAATATGTCCTGTTATAGTTTTTTCCTATAATCAGCCATATTTGACGTCAGCGTATGATTTTGACTTTTTTGTTGCATTCTAGCCAGTACAGTTCTTTATTGTTTTTTAAATTTAATGTTTTTATTTTATTTTTCCTACAATATAATTCTTCCAGCATTTTATTTTTGCTTACATCCAAAACAGTCAACTGATTCGATTGACAATCAAGCTGGTTCAATTTCGGATTTCCGCTCACATCAATTCTCGTCAAATTATTATAGCCACATCCCAGACTTTTCAGTTTTCCGAGCATGGTTACATCAATAAAGGTTAATTTGTTCCTGTCGCAAAACAAGTCTTTCAACGCTTTATTTCGGCTTACATCCAAATCAGACAGCCAATTCTGTTCACAGTCCAAAGATATCAACGCGCTGTTTCTGCTTACATCCAAATCAGACAGCCGATTAACTGCACAGTCCAAATACTTCAACGAACTGTTTTTTCTTACATTCAGTTTAGTCAATTTATTATGTCCGCAATCCAAATTTTTTAGAAATACATTTTGCTCCACATTAAGATTCTTTAATTTATTGACTGAACAATCCAAAGATTTCAAATATAAATTTTGCTCCATATTAAGACCGGTTAATTGATTATCTGAACAATCTAACACTTTCAACAATAAGTTCTGCCCAACATTTAAACCGGTTAATTGATTACTTTGACAACTCAGTCTTTTCAAAAATAAATTTCTTTCCACATTCAAACCGGTTAATCTATTAGAATCACAAGACACTACCGTAAGTTTCTCATTCCGACTTATATCCAACCCGTTCAAACGATTGTCGTCACACAGCAATTCTTCCAGTTCAAGATTTCTGTCTACATTCAACTCCGTCAATTTGTTATAACAGCAATTCAAAACTTTTAGTTTATTATTTTGTGAAATATCTAATGTTTCTAATTTGTTATAATAACAATCAATATATTTCAAATTCACATTCATGCTGACGTCCAGTCCGGTTAATCTATTACTGCTTAAAACTACCTTTTCAAGCGCGGGTAAATTTGAAAATGATATATTTCCCTCTAATCCTGCACAATGCCATTTTATACCGCTCAACCGGCCTTCTTCATTCCATTTGTAGCAATAAGTATTGACATTATAAGTTAGTTCAGCCCCCGCTTTCCGCTGTTCTTTAATAATCTGCTTTAAAGCCTTTACATCAGAATCATTTTTTTCTATTACCGTTACCTTACAAAAATACATCTTCTTATTCAACTCGGCAGTAATCGTTACATTTCCGCTTTTTTTAGGCTTTACTATTCCATTCTTTTTAATTTTTGCAATACTCTCATCACTACTCTGCCAGATAATTGTTTTATCTTTTGGAGCATTATTTAATTTTAATTTTGATGTTCTTCCCAATACCAATGTAACCGATTTTTTATTAATAACGACATCTTTTTTTTCAGACGCTTTTATCATATCAGATACTTTGGTAATACCAATCATCAATAGCATAATAACAATAATTATATTTAACTTCTTTTTACTTTTCATCCGCAATTCCCTGTATTTCTATATTATTTTATATCTAATGAAGCGCTGATTAACTCAGCGCTTCATTAAGTATAATATAGCGACAAAATACATACAAGTAAAATAGAGATAAATTATTAGATAATTTGCCGACATTGGTATTTAGTCAGTTTTTTTACCTGATATACTCAGCAATTTTACTGACACCTACATATATCTCCGATATTTTAAACCATGTAGGAAAATCTGTTATTCCGGTCTGTCCAAGGTCAAATATACTTTGGAATACCCTTACAGCCTCAGATGTTGCAGGTCCGTATATGCCATCCTCAGCAATCGTTGGAACAAGCGGGTAAGCGGTTGCTATCACATTTAACTGATTCTGCAGCTGCCTTACCTTATCCCCCCTTGAACCTATCTCAAGATTATAACCAGGCCACGAGGATGGAATACCTGAGATAACCTCCGTGTCATTTATAAATATCGTGCTTCCATAAAAATTCCTAAGTATCTCAATTGCACTGTATCCCTCGTCGCCAAGATACTTTGATCCCCACTGTGACATAACCCCCGGACATGTAGTCCTTTTTCCGTCGCAGTACTGCGTAAGTATCGGCTGTGATACATTAGGCCTAGACAAAAAGTTGTTAAAAATATTGTCGACAACGTCAGATATGCTTTGGAATATATTGCGCTCAGGAATCCATTTGTGGTCCACAGCAGTCGAACTTGTAATCGTGAAATCATAACCTTTGTTTCGGTACCACTCCGTGTAAACTCTGTTGAGCGTAAATGACTGTATTGCGAGTATATTTGCCACAATCGTATCTTCAGGCCATGTCGCGTATATCTCGCTGCTGGCAACATTTTTTATATAATCCCTGTACGGTACATAATAATTGTTCGCCGAGGCATCGCTAGGCGGTCCGTCGTGCACTACAATATACTCAGGTACCACAACCCTGCTGAGTACAATCTCCCCTGAATCATTTACCGGCTTAATCTCGCTCTCAATTATCTTTGGAGGATAATCTCCGAACAAAGTATGCGGAGGTATTACAAATAGTTCCGCCGTCTGGTTGGCCGCCTGCGGAATCAGCTTAATATTCTGTACCGACTTCTGTCCCGGAAGCACTTCAACGCCGTCTACAACATAAGTTTCGTAGCCGGGCGCATTTACTGTAATATTATACTCAGAATACGGCTGATTTGCGCTTGGCTCCATACTGTACTCAAGACTCGGTGCGGACAGCTCAACATTGCCTGTCTTACCCGATACGTTAGTCGTTAGTTCCTCTATAACTCTATCCGGTTCACCGGTATAAGATATGCTGACCTTGACGTCCGGAATAGCTTTTCCATCAGCAAACGATACCGTACTTACCTGTAATTGTCCTGTGTTCATCGTTTCAACCTGTGCAGGATATACCATAATTACTCCATTATATCTTTTTACAATATGGTATGCATTTAAAATAATATTGCTACTTGCCCGCACTGTACATATTAATAACATATAAAGTATATACTAAAATTAAGATTCCTTACATTTTTATTTAATACATACTCCAAAATTATTATGCAGCTTACTTTATTATGTTACATTTTTTTTAATACAAGAAATTTTGACAAATGCGGCGATAGGTTCGTCCACAGTATGAATGTCGAATTTTTAACAAACACTTAATATTTGCGCCGTTGAGCTAATCATATGCCATCCATTGAAAAGGTTTCTCGCGGTTTTTTATTACGTCAAACGTATAGCCGGCCTCCTTATAAAGCTTAATTATATCAGGAAGCGCCTTGACAGTCTCTTTCCTCGTAGCCGAATCGTGAAGCAGAATTACCGGCTCGCTGAATTTATCAAAATTTTTCTTTACATTTTTATATATCTGTGCGGCAGACGGAGTTCCAATAGAGTCCTCTCCGCTTACATTCCAGTCACAGAACTCCATGCCCATATCAGAAAGCTTACACACAATCTCTTTCCTAAAACCCTTAATATAACCGTTTGCGCTGCCCCACGGAAATCTGTATACAAGCGGAGCCGTTCCGGTATATTCCAAAATAACCTGCTCCGCTTTCATAAGGTCAGAGTAATACGTTTCGGCAGAGCAATATATGCTGCCGGCCTCGTGGCAGTACGTATGCACTCCTATTTGATGCCCCTCAGAACACAGCCTGTCAACAATCGGCTTTGTCTTTTCATTAATCTGATTTCCAATCATAAAAAATGTGGCTTTTACATCCTCTTTCTTCAATATGTCAAGTATGTCCTCTGTAATTGTGCTCGGTCCATCGTCAAATGTAAGATAAGCCACTTTGTCAATATCATCCGGTTTGTTAGAAGCAGACGGCTCCGCGTCGTGATCGTCGTTCTGTGTTACGTTATTGACACCCTGATTTTCGTCTTTGTTTTCCTCAATACTATCTGTTTTTTCCGGGGAGACCACGTTGTCACTCGTCACATGCCGGAATCCGTGTCCGTTTTTTCTTGTACCCGGTATCTGCGTGGCGCGTATACATGCGCAAAGGACAATACAGATGCCCAAACACATTAATATTGTCCTTATAAGGCTTTTATTTAATTTGAAATTCTTTCGCTGATTCATTCAATACTATCCCATTTCTGTTGCTCAAAATAGTATATGCCCGCCCATACCCAATAATACATTAATACTCACGGTCAACGAAATTTGCTGTGCGCATCACATTATACTGAGCTATAAGTTTTTTCGACGGCCGGTATAACAATGTCTCCGCCGCAATTTCAGCCGCGCAGCCTGAATTCCATCGCCTTGGGTATATTCGCCTTAATAAATATTCCATCACCTTTGTATTCTTCGGACAAAAGCTGCCCGTACTTTCTCACATCCTGAAGCTTTCCGGCCTCGCCGTACGGAATCGTCACCTCCACATAACTCATTCCGTCTTCGACTATTTCATTAACCGCCTCAAACATCTCCTCAAGTCCAAAACCTTCTTTGGCAGATATTTGCAGAGTTTTTTTGCTCTTTATGTCATTTACGAATTCTTTATCTGCATCCTCCCTGTCAATTTTATTGTACAGGGTTATAATCGGTTTGTCATGTATTCCAAGTGAGCTCAGCGTATCATAAACAACCTCCATC
Organism: uncultured Clostridia bacterium; assembly: GCA_948472945.1. GTDB lineage: Bacteria > Bacillota > Clostridia > Lachnospirales > Lachnospiraceae > V9D3004. The sequence continues at coordinate 241,333 of CAOKVX010000001.1, read as the reverse complement.
TGCCTGTCGGCGTGCGGATTGCTTATATCGACTACATGGAGAATTATATCGGCGTATTTTGCCTCCTCAAGCGTGCTCCTGAAAGCGTCCACAAGGTGATGAGGCAGCTTATTAATAAATCCAACTGTGTCCGTGAACAGCACCTGCTGCCCGTTTTCATATTCGTATACCCTTGTCGTCGGGTCAAGAGTCGCAAAGAGCTTGTCCTCCTCAAGTATGCCCGCGCCTGTAACCGTATTGAGCAGCGTCGATTTTCCGGCGTTGGTATACCCTACTATTGCGACGCACGGTACCTCGCTGTCCATCCTTTTCTGTCTTGATATCTGCCTCGTCCTCTTTACATCGTCAAGTTCCGAGTTAAGTATCGATATTCTCTCCCTTATAAGACGCCTGTCCATCTCAAGCTTTTTCTCTCCCGGTCCTCTCGTTCCAATTCCTCCGCCAAGCCTTGAAAGAGAACTTCTAAGTCCCACGAGCCTTGACGAGCGGTATTTTAACTGTGCAAGCTCAACCTGTATCTTTCCCTCGCTCGTCTTTGCGCGCATGGCAAATATGTCAAGTATCAATATCGTCCTGTCTATGACTTTCGTCTGCAGCTCAAGCTCAAGGTTTTTAATCTGCGCAGGCGACAGCTCGTCGTCGCACACAACCGTATCAATTTGATTTTCCATGACAAGCCCCGCGAGCTCCTCAATCTTTCCCTTTCCCACATACAGACCGGGGTGAACAGCCTCCCTGTTTTGTATAACCTTACATATGGTAACCGCCCCTGCTGTCTGCGCAAGCTCCTCAAGCTCGTCAAGCGAATCTCTTGTCTCCTGCTCGTTCGATACCGAGACCCCTACAAGCAGCAGCCTTTCCGGTTTTTTTTCCGTATCATATAATTCAGTCATTACTACACCACCTAATCAAAATTTTGCTAACCGCCAACTATAACTACTTCCTGTACCTTGTACGTATAAACTCATACTCAGCCAGCATTTCCGAATCCTCATACATATTCAGATATTCCTCGGCATATTGTTTTGCTTTCTTATATTTGCCAAGCTTTTCATACGCCACAATTCTGTTTTTCATAAGCACCTGCTTCATATTCCCCCCTGCTATGCCTACTACCTCATCAAGAAGATTTTTTGCATTTTCAAATTCTCCAAGCTCCATGTAACACCCTGCAAGCTGGTTACAGAACTCGGCGCTGCGCCCTAACGGAACATTTTCCACGTATTTTTCATAACAGCTGATTGCATCCTCATATTTACCCTGTCTCTGGTTTATCAGCCCTATATAGTAGTCTGTTTCCTTAATACCCTCGTCGCGGCACGCCGAAAGCGCCTGCATCGCATCGCTGTCATTTCCTTTGTAAAAGTTCAGCACTGCGTTATAATACTTGTCCTCATTGTTCCTGCATTCAAGCGCAAGCCCTTTATCAAGCATCTCATTTGCCGCATTCATATCATGCGTATTGACAAGCGCAAGATAACCTCCTATATAAGCCTTATAACAATATTTATTTTTTTCTGCCGCACTTTTGTAATCTTCCAGCGCGGCCATATAATTACCGGGAATCATATGCGCGCCTGCCCGGCTTATATAATAGCCTGTAATCTCATCTTCACCCACACCTTTCCCGTTCTCAATCAAATCGGAAAAAATTTTTACGGCATCCTCATAATTGCCCAGATACATATCGCAGTCCGCCTTATAAGCTTTCAAGTCATTATCTATATCCTTGAGGGCCTCTGTCGTAATAGCGAGGTCAAAATATGACTTTGCCTGCTCATAATCCCCGCTCTCGTAATATGTAAGCGCGATTCCCCTGTATGCGCGCTTGTTATTTTCCTTAGTTATCTTTGAGCCGTTATCCCTTATAACACTCATAAACTGTTCCCTTGCACCGTCATAATCTGCAAGTCCTATCAGCGTCATGCCATAACAGATATAGTACTCCGCCTTATCGGGATTACTCTTAATCGCTTCATTTATAACATCACGCGCCTCCCCGTATGAGCCCTGCTCATACAGCGAAACGCTCTTCTCGTACAATTCATCTGCGCCTCCCCCGCACGCCGCCAACAAAATGACCGCGCACACGGACGCACAGCCCGCAATACATTTCATAATATTTCTCATTCCCATAACCGCTGTTCTCCTACCGCTTATTTTTAACCAATAATCCACATATATACTCAAACTTTTGTAATCCAGCTTATGTAAAGTAGCCTTAATATAGAGTGATGATTGTTTTATTCATAAGAAACACTATCTGAACACGTCAGCACTTAATTTTACGAAGTAAAATCTTAGTACTGCTACGTGTGAAGTTAAGCGCAAGCGTGTGTTTCGTTGAGTAAAATAATCATTACTCTATATAATCACAATGCAAAGTATGAGTTTCATTTTTATTTAAACTTCAGCTCTTGTTCCTTTACGCTCACTTTAGTACCCCTGTCAATAGATTTTGTTATAAATGCGTTACCTCCGACCGTGACATTATCGCCTATCACGGTATCTCCGCCGAGTATAGATGCACCGGAGTAAATTGTTACGTTATCCCCTATCGTCGGATGTCTCCTCACATTTTTCAGCTTCTGTCCGCCTTTTGTCGACAGCGCTCCAAGGGTAACTCCCTGATACACTTTTACGTGTTCCCCTATCACGGTCGTCTCGCCTATTACAATTCCCGTTCCGTGGTCCATAAAGAAATACTTGCCTATGGACGCCCCTGGATGTATATCTATACCCGTAACACTGTGCGCATGCTCCGTCATTATCCTAGGTATCATCGGCACGCCCAGCATGAAAAGCTCATGCGCCAGCCTGTATATGGATGTGGCATAGAGCCCCGGATATGACATTATAACCTCATCCTTGCTGCACGCCGCAGGGTCGCCGTCAAACGCCGCCTGTACGTCCGTGTCAAGATATTCCCTGATTACCGGAATTTTAGACATATATTCAAAGGTTATTTCCGATGCCTTCTCCGCCAACTCTACCTCGGTCATGTCAGGGTATTTTCCGCAGCACTTTAATACAATAACTATCTGCCTGTCAAGGTTATATATAACATCCTCTATCGTGGCAGAAAGACTGTTCTTAACGCTGTATATCTTGTAAACCCTGTCGCTGTAATACCCCGGGTACACAATCTTTAAAAGTTTACGTATAATATCCAGTATTGCGGATTTGTCAGGCTGGTTGTAAAGCTCAGTCCTGTTAATCGCCCTGTCGTCGCCGTAATCCGCAAGAATCGTCTGCACAATGCCGTCAACCTTTTCCATATTTTCATTATCAATTCTTCCCATATCTGTCTTCCTTAACCAAAAAATATTTTTCATTATAACATTAAATGCAGGGTTTTACAAATATGTGTGCCTTAACAACCTATTTTCTACTTTTGTATTTTTCTGCACTTTCTAAAAATTCTTTACACAAAATATTTTTCGAGTCTGGCAAGAATTTCCGCAAAATCCATTTCATGAACCTCATAAAATTCCTCCGTATTCAACCCTGTGTTTAACACAGTCTGATACGAATTAAAATCGTATATTACCGGCCCTTCAGTTCGTCCCAGTAAATTATCCCTAATAGTACCCGTTTTTTCTATTAAGCACAAATACTGATAGTCTAGGTCAACATACTTAGTATTATTATTTGGATGTGCATATGAATAATGCTGCGTCGGTGTCAAAGCAATTAAATTTTCCAGATAATCTGCAATAGTAGGAAAATCACTGGACGGAAATATATGATGCATTTGAGACGCACGGTCAATAATATGTCTCTCATCATATATCTCCGTCTTTCCACCCCGATATGAGTCGTTATATCTTCGCAAGTTTCTTTTTGCACGCTTAATACGATATGCCGTCATATAATCTCCATCCGGACTAGGCAAAGTTATTTCATAATCACACCTTGTCATTTCCTTAGGTTTTTCTGACAAAACATCCCGCCAGTTTCTTTGGTTATACATAATCATATCCTGCGTAATAATATCCTTTGACAGATGTCCCCGATATGTCCCGCGCTTTTTATATTTACATGCCAGCGGATTTAATACTTTAGTAAAAATACGGCCACATTCAGTAGCTCCGTTTATTGGAGTATTGTTAATTGTAAATTTGGTATATGCTTCTTTCAAATTTTTAAAACTATTCTTATCCTGTAACCGGAAAAAGAATTCAAATATTTTATAAATGCCGCTATCTTTAAGAACTTTTTCAATATATAGACATAAGAAATTATAACTGTTTCTTTCCCTAAAACTTATATACTCCAACAATTCCTTATTAACAATCGTATAAGTATATTGGCGTCCTATTTTTTCTCCGCAGATAATACCGGCGGCATCTAGCAATTTGATAGGCTGTCCAAAATATTTATCATACTCATTCGAAGCTTTTTCTGTTGGATTAGGCTTGCTAAAAATCTGCTGAACATTCTCTACCGTATAATCGCTGTGCCAAATATCATTTACAGTAAATGTCTTATCTGATTTGTTACCTGTATATTCCATAATACAGTCTGACACAAGGCATACAACATCCATTGTACATTTTTGGTCTATCCAACGTCCGTTATGTGTCTTTCTCACATCATAATCATGTTCTTCCAAAAAACTTTGTATCGCCGCATTATCCATTACAACGCTCCTTTAATACTCCATAGAAAAATACACTTGTAGAATCTACATTTAAAGAACGGGTCTGAAAGTTTCTTGCTATCTTATAAAACTGTCTGTATTCATCAGACGAAAAATATTCCATCTGTTCCTCGGATAATTTTATATCTTCTTTTGGTATTAACACTGCAACAGAACCATTCACAACAACATTCTCTGTGTTACGCATAACTCTTGGCTTATATGTCATATTGGGGGTCAAATATACATTCCGATTACCAACATACTTATAAGCATTTAATCTTTCCACTGTAGCTTTTTTAATATAAGAGTCATAACCTGGTATATCTATAATTTCTTTTCCATCATCACTAATATTTCTAGACTTAATAACACGCAGACAATCTTTTTCCTGTTTCTGCATTGTATTTGAATTAGTAATCTGTCTATCTCTAAAAACTGTGAACTTATCAAAATCAAGTCTCTTAGAAATACTGTCAAAGAACTTATCTCTGTAAATTATCCAATATGGATACGCCTTATCTGTAATATATTTTTGTTTTTGTCTAATACTTTTCTTTAAAGTCAAAGATTCCACTGTTGTGTCTTTAGGCTGGCCAAGCGTATCAATAAACAAACATATTGTTTCAACCAAAACACCTTTGAAACCATTTTCGCCATAATCCTGAATACAGTCTATTTTCTTTTTTGAGAGCAATTCTCTTGTAGCATGAAACTCTGGTGTATTTAATAAAGCCTTAGGCATTATCATCGCTACATAATCTGCAATGGACAGCGCTTTCTCCAAAAAGAATTCAAATGTATTAGTCGTAAACTTATTCACATTGTTCTTCAAATACTTTGCCGCGTCCTTTGCTTTCAATTTTGAAAAAGGAGGATTCCCAATTACTAAATCATATTTTTTCTTAAAATTATGCAATAATGTATCAGCGTGAATAAACTTCAATTTTACATTGGACGGTATTCTTTGTTTATTTAATAATAATTCTACAATCCTCAAATTATTTTTGTCAATATCCACTACATCAATATTAACTCTCTTAACCCCCTCATATTTTTTGAATATAAACGTAAGAAAATTTCCAACTCCGACCGATGGTTCTAATACGCTGATTTCATCTTTCTCAAAATCAGGAAGGTGCTTATAAATTTCATTTACAATAAATTTGTTGGTATAGTACGCCGCATTATTCTCCCTTTTAGAATTTGTCAACTCCGCAATCTTTGCAAGCGAAGCAACTCCATAATTGAGTGGGTTATCTCTTATAAACTTCATCAAATTTTCGGCTTTCATAAGTTTATACTCTTCTATCGTTTTGCTAATCGTAGCACTTGTAAAATGCTCTTGTTCCATAAAATCTCTTATGTTGCAGGCTATCCGGAAAAATATCTCTGTAGGAACAGCTTCACCGATACTCTGCCTGATTTTAATTTCTTCTTTTTTGAGCAATGCATTTTTAATATTTTCAGGCAAAGCATTAAGTTCTTCCAACGATTTGTCAATCCATCTAAAATCACTTGGAATAGTCATAATTTTCATAAGTTCACGAATAGAAAATACTCTATCTTCTTCCGGATGAACTGTATTCTGACTGGCAAGCTGGTCATTTCGTGTATGAATGCATGGTGCAGTCTTATCCCAGTATTGACGTGTATACTTATCTCCATTCTTCCTGATATTAGGTACGATTATGCCGTCCACAACCTTGTGTGGACGCTTTAATGCTTCCTCATTATCAAAGGCGCATTCGCCTTCTTTTAAATCATGAATCCAACTACGCATTTCTTTCGGATATGTTCTAAATGCATGATAAAAATCTGTCGAGTTAATTTCACCCCATTCAAGTTTGGGCATTTTACCAATCACTTTTCTCAAACTCGTCTCTTCAACATAAGGAGGATACAATTCAATGGGCGCAACATACTCTGACATTTCTTTACTCACACCAATAACAACTGTACGTGTCCTGGATGAATTTGAACCGTAATTTTTAAAATTCAAAATTCTGTTAACAATTATATAGTTGTCGCTCAATTCTTCATAAACTACATCTCTTATTGCTTTAACAGTTCCATCCGGCGCCGTACACCCTGTTTTCATAAATGCGGCTACATTTTCAAAAATAAAAAATCTGGGATTAATCTTTTGAATTAATTGTATAGATTCCACAACTAAGCTATTTCTAACTATCTCGTTTTCAGTCTTTTTATGATTGGCAACGGACATTCCCTGACAAGGTGGCGTTGCAACCAAAACATCCACTCTGTCATTCCCCAGCTTTTCCCATCTCTTTATCTCTGCAAAAATTTTATCTTTGGTTTTATCGTCAGTTATATCGTCACAGATATATCCCGAATCATATTTGCACTTATTATTAAATTTTTGTACATTCAATCTTCTCTCTATTAACTCATTTGTAGCTATACACTCAAAACCCGCTTTCTTAAATCCAAAGCAACCAACCCCGGCACAACTAAAAAGACTTATATACGTTAATGTTTTATCTTTTAACATTCCATCACACCTCGTTTACTTTGATTTTTTTCTAGCATCAATTGGCTTTTCCGAGCCATATGGTATAAGCCATGTTTTCCCTTTTTTCACAACACCCGCTATTCGCCCTTGCTCACATAAAACAGCAATTCTTCTCGATGTGATTCCCCATATTTTTGACATCTCTATTGTTGTTAAATAATCCATATATATCTCCTTGTTCTATACACATTATTATATTCACTTATCTGAACAATTGCAAGCACTTTTTCGAATGTCTGTTCTTTTTCAAATTTACAAATATGTGTGCACATTTTTAAGGCGCTCAAGCGCTTTTTTCAGAACCGCCGCCGGGCACGCGACATTTATCCTCTGAAACCCGCTGCCGCCTGCCCCAAACATTAATCCCGAATCAAGCCAGAGACCGGCCCTGTTTATTAAAATATCGTCAAGCTCAACGTCGCTCATCCCAAGTCCCTTAAAGTTAATCCACACGAGATAAGTTGCCTCGTGCTCCGTAACGGTTACACCCGGAAGATTTTCTGAGATAAATTTTCCGATATACCCTATATTTTTACGAATATAAGAATGTAACGCTTCGTACCACTCATCGCCGTAAAGATACGCCGCCTCGCACGCCGCAAGCGCCATTGCATTCGGTTCACAATATCCTGTAGCCTTGAATGTTTTTATAAAACGCTTTCTCATATCATCACCGGCAATAATAATGTTGGAAATCTGCAGACCGGCTATGTTGAACGTCTTGCTCGGAGATGTGCATGTCACGGTTATTTCCTCATAATCTTTTTTTATTCCTGCAAATACCGTATGTACTCCGCTAAAAACAAAATCTGCGTGTATCTCATCGCTTACCACCTTAACGCCGTGCTCTAAACATATGTCTCCAAGCCTTGCAAGCTCGTCTTCCGTCCACGACCTTGCAACCGGATTGTGCGGATTGCACAATATAAAAAGCTTTACGTTTTCATTTATAATCTTTTTCTCAAAGTCTTCATAATCTATATGAAACCTGTTGTCACAGCCTAGATACAGCTCGTTTACAACAAGCCTCCTTCCGTTGTTAACGACCGCGTCCCGAAACGGATAGTACACGGGCTGCTGAATAATTACCGCATCGTTTTCATCAGTAAACGCATTTACTGCGGCCGCAACTGCAAACATCACGCCCGGGGTTACAACAATCCAGTCGGACTGAATATCGCGTCCATAATATTTTTTATGCCACCGCTTAACCGCATGTATATATGTACCCTGCTCCCTGCTGTAGCCGAATATTCCGTGTTCGGCCAGGTTTTTGAGGGCGTCCTGAACATACGAGGACGTCTTAAAATCCATATCGGCAACCCAGAGCGGCAAAGCGTCCTTAGGTATTCCGTATTCTTTAGTGAAATCATATTTGAGAGACCGTGTATTTCTTCTGTCAGTTATAATGTCGAAATCAATATTTCTCTCGGCCATAATATGTAATACTACACTCCTTCCTTTCACCCGTTAAAAATCCCGTTCCTGAACTTCGATATCTCCTCAAGATATCTTTGTCCAATCTCGCTTATCCTTATGCCTTTTCTGGTAATATACACTATAGACATCCTCTCTTCCGACGCAAGCTTAACAGCACAGTAATCGCTCCCGTTCAGCTCCTCGCATATAATTCCGGAACAGAGCGTGTAACCGTTCAGACCGACCATAAGGTTTAACAGCGTTGCCCTGTCGTTCGCTTTTATTAACTGCTTATAATCATATGTGCTGAGTACTTCCTCCGCAAAATAAAATGAATTGTGCTCTCCCTGTTCAAAAGACAGACACGGATAATCCATAAGCTCATCCATAGTAACAATCTGCCTGCAAGCAAGCGGATGGCCTTTCCACATATACACATACACGCCGCATTCAAACAGTTCATGGTATTCAAGACCGTAATCGGCAAACAGTTTTGTAAGTACCTTTCTGTTAAAGTCATTAAGATATAGTATTCCTATCTCGCTTTTAAAGTTCCTGACATCATCTATAACCTCATGCGTCTTAGTCTCATGCACGGCAAATTCGTACTCATCCATGCCAAACTGCTTAACCATCTCAACGAAAGCATTTACGGCAAACGTATAATGCTGCATTGAAACGCTGAACTTTTTCCTGACGCTTGTCTTCTCTATATATTTTGCGTCAAGAAGCTCATACTGTTCAACCACCTGCCTTGCATAACCTATAAATTCAGCGCCCTCCGGCGTAAGGGTTATTCCGGTTTTTGAACGTCTGAATATCTCTATTCCAATCTCTTTTTCAAGCGCCTTAACAGCAGTTGAAAGGCTCGGCTGGGATATAAATAGCTTCTTTGACGCCTCATTTAAAGAATTAACCCCCGCCACGGTTATAACATATTTTAGCTGCATAAGCGTCATTACTAACCACTCCAATCAATTAAACATATTCCTGAATTATTTTTCTCAATTTTAATGCTAACATATTAATTAGTTATTGATAATTTCTAATATTATATCTTATCTTATAATTTTTGGCTATAATAAACCCCAAAACCACTTCTTTTACAGTCATAGCTTTGGGGTTATCTAATATATTATATTTTTTGTTTAATTTATTTAAGCATTAGCTTTGTACAGACACGGCAAAACGGCTAATGTTCCAGCATGTTTTCAATAAATATTCCATAGCCTTTACCCGGGTCGTCCACAAATACATGCGTGACCGCCCCGACTATTTTTCCATCCTGAATTATCGGGCTGCCGCTCATTCCCTGTATGATTCCGCCGGCTTTTTCGATAAGCTTATCATCTGTTATTTTTAATACCATACCCTTGTTGTCGCTGCTACCCTTTTTGACCTCGACAATCTCAATACCATATTCCTCTATCTCATCGCCAAGCTGGCTGAGTATAACGGCGGGACCTTTTTTTACATCCTGTCTAAGCGCTATCGGTATATAACCATATTTATTTTTTGACATATCGTATGCTGAAGAAGTAACTCCGCCGATGCCAAGCTCGGTATTGCTAGTTATGTCTCCTATCTTCTGTTCGGACGACTCAAGAATCATACCCATAATCTCTCCGGGATTTCCTTTTCCGCCCTTTATTATCTGCAAAATCTCCGTATTATATATACTTCCCTCTTTAAGTTTCATAAGGACGCCCGTATCTATATCGGTTATTCCGTGTCCGAGCGCGCCAAAGCTCCCGTCAGGCGCGACATATGTCAGCGTGCCTATACCCTGAGTGTCCTCCCTGACCCACACGCCGATTCTGTTAATCCCGTCTTCGCCCTCTACGACCGGAAGGCTTATACTGCTGTCTATTTCGTTGCGGCAAATATCTAGCACTACATTGTCCTCACCGCAATTTTGAATTTCCTTTTGAAGCTGCTTGATGGAGTTTACACGTTTTCCGGCAACTCCCTTTATATAATCCCCTGAGTTTACGATATTATAGGCCGGCTCGTACTCAAGACCGTCCTTTCCCGTAACCGCTCCCGTGCCGAGAACTAAAAGCCCGTCCGTATCAACGTGTATTCCAACTGCATTCCCGCATGGAATCAACGACATATTGTCGATTACGTCTATTGATATGTTCTTTAATTCAAATAGCCCAAAAAGCTTTAGCTTCATCTTATAGCTTCCGGTTTTTCCGGAAGTTACGGTGAACGGCTCTCCCATCGAAAAATGAATACTTCCCGATTCCTTTGAACTTGCGTTACTTATTGTCAAAGTTTCAACTGCGTCATACACGTCAGCCTCGACAGGCAGGTTAAAGTCAAATTCACTGTCACTGCCAACAACGATTTTAATAGACTCCGGCAAAGAATTTTTAATGTCATATATATAGAAAGTAGCGGTAAATATAATCACAACCGCAAGTATAAATATAAGCGCAAGCCTGTATATTTTTAATCTTTTCATATAAAAAAATCACCCTCCCGGACTGCATAGCAGATATCAAGCTATAGTATGTCCAAAAGAGTGATTGTTATTCCCGAAATACAAGATGCCAGACTGACTAGACGGCACGATTATTACGTTATATTTTCTTCCGGTAATTTTCAAGTTGATGAAATATTCCGACTATATTTACAATATTCGCTTTAACACTAAATACTATGACATAATTCATGTATTCAGTAACAGCCTCATGGTAGACTCTCTCTGCCAAATATGTATCCCTGCTAAATGTAAATTGCAGTGGATTTTCTACAAGACGGTCATATATGCGTTCTATTTCATCCAGCAAATGTCTGGCAGCCTGCCCGCTTCCCAGCTGATAAATCAAGTAATTTAAAATATTATCAAGGAGTTCATCCGCATGCTCTGTGACAATTAAATTATATGTCATACTTTTTCCTCATTCCTGCCAAAGCCGTTCTTGCATCCCTTACATGTCCGTTTTCTATTTGCTGCTCTGACACTTCAATATCCCTATACACTGCAAGCTGACGCATGGTACTTTCATAAACCTCCATACTCATAATTACCATATCGCCATATCCATTCTTTGTAATATAAATTGGTTCATCTGACTTGTGGCACATATCGGAAATTTCCGAAGTACTTTTTAAATCTTTAATCGGTATAATCTGCGGCATTTCAAATATCCCCTTTCCGAAGTTTCATAAATTTAGACTTGACTTTTATTTGCATTTGGCTCATTCTTATAGGACATAATTATACCGTTACCTCAAGCAAAATACTTTAATTATTCATCAGGATTAGCGTGTGTTTTCCTCTTCCAGTCGGCGGCAAGCTTTTTCATCTCGCCCGCGCTTGTCCTAACCGCCTCCGTTATCTGTGTTCCGCCGATAATTCTGGCAAGCTCGTCATAAGTCCCGGACTCGTCAAGCAGCCGTATGCCGGTGCTTGTCTTTCCTCCCGACTGTTTTTTTTCAATAACGTAATGGTTATCAGCCATAGCCGCAATCTGTGCGAGATGAGTTATACAGATAACCTGATGGCTGCCCGCAATTACCGCAAGCTTCTCAGACACCCTCTGGGCCGTCCTGCCGCTTATTCCGGTATCAATCTCATCAAACACAAGTGTGTGAATGGAATCTTTCTCTGCAAGCACGGATTTTATCGCAAGCATTATCCTAGACAGTTCTCCCCCCGAGGCAATCTTTGCCAGCGGCTTTAAAGGTTCTCCGGGATTGGTGGATATTAGAAATTCCGCGCCGTCGACTCCTCCAGCTGAATATGTCTGAAGCCTTTCAAACTCAATCTCAAACTTTACGTCGGCAAAGTTGAGCTCGCCCAACGCTTTTTCAATTAACACCGAGAGCTGTCCGGCCGAATTTTTTCTGGCGTCACTCAGCCTGCACGATGCGTCGTCAAGCCGCGCCTGTACGGATTCAAGCCTTGCCGCAAGCTCCGCCATGTGATTTTCATAGTCCGAAAGCATATTATACCTCTCGATTACCTCGTCATAATGCCTGTCAAGCGACTCCTTGCTCCCGCCATATTTTAATAAAATCTTCCTAACAAAGTCTAGTCTTTCCTCCGTATCGGTGTACAGTTGACCGTCAAAATTAAAATTATCAATGTAGGATGAAAGCTCATGATTGACGTCAGACAATATATTTTCAACATCTGAGAGCATACTTACATAGCCTGCCACAGTTTCGTCGTAATCCGCCGCCTCGCCAAGGCTTCCGAGCGCGTTGCTAATCATTGCAGCGGCGTTGTCCGAGCCTCCCGACGTATATTCGTATGCTTTGCCGACGGCCGACGCCGTCTTCTCGGCATTGTTTAGCTTTTTATATAGTTTCTCAAGCTCCTCCTCCTCATTGTCTCCAATGTCTGCCTGTTCTATCTCATTTTTTTCAAATTCAAGAAAAGCGGCCTCCCTGCCTCTCTCCTCCTCGGAAACTTGAAGCCTGTCGTATTCTTTTTTGACGCTGACATATTCCCTGTAAAGGCTTGAAACCTCGTCCTTAAGACTATCCGTAGTAGTTCTGTCATATCTGTCTATTATTGCAAGATGGTTTTCCCTGTACAAAAGCGACTGGTGCTCGTGCTGTCCGTGAATGTCGATAAGCTTACACGCAGTCCTTTTCAGCACATTCAGCGTCACTGTCTCACCGTTGATTTTGCTTACGCTTCTGCCGCCAGTTATCTTTCTTGATATAATAAGTAATCCGTCCTCCGGATATATATCAAACTCCTCCAAAAGCCGTCTCGCAGACTCGTCAATCTCAAATATCATCTCTACAAGCGCATATCCAGCTCCCGCCCTTACCATATCGGATGATATTTTAGCGCCGAGGGCTATGCTAATCGAGCCTACAATCACAGATTTTCCGACACCTGTCTCACCTGTGAGGATGTTGAGCCGTTCACCGAAATCTATCTCAATATCCTCGACAACCGCAAGATTTTTCACATGTAAGTGTGTCAACATATAGTTATATTATCCTTTCCTCACAGCCTTTATTACAGAACCGATTTTTGGAGTGGTACCATATAAAAGTACGCCGACACGGTATATCTTAGCAGAAACGACGCCGACTCCCACTACCGAACCGATTAAAATAACAATTGACGCGACAATCTCATACCACGGCACAGTGCTCATCGCGATACGGGTAAACATGGCCATAGAAGATGTAAACGGTATAAACGAACACACTTTCATAAGTACGGTGTCAACCGTTCCCGACGCAAATGAGAACATTACCACCATAAATGCGATAATAAACAGCATTGTTATAGGCATAACTGATGTGTTTATATCCTCAAGCTTGGACACCGTGGAACCAATCGCCCCGTACAGAAACGCATATATAAAAAATCCGAGCACAAAGAATATGAGCATAAATCCGAGAAGTGACGGCGGCATGTCAAATATAGAGCCTACAATCATGTTATCAGCCCAATACGACTTGTTGACATTGAAGAAAAGAAATGCGGATCCGAACACGGCCACAAGCTGAATCAGGCCCGCAAGGCATGACGCAATAACTTTTCCGAACATCATACTGACAGGCTTGGCGCTTGTAATTAAAAGCTCCATTGCACGAGAGCTTTTCTCAGATGCTACATTGGTCGCAACCATCTGTCCGTAGAGCAGAATAACCATATACAGCGCAAATATCATAATATATGTGTACCAATAGTTCTGCATCTGGTCAACACCAAGTTTTTCGGTCGTTCCCTCAATCTGAACTCCCATAATCTCCTGAGCGCCCTCCATCGTAATACCGCTTTCAACTATCGCATTCATCTGGTATACACTCTTTAAAGCCTCGTCGGCCACCTCCGTTTTAGAGTCATATATAGACAGATTATCCACATAGTAAGTATATGAAGTGGCTCCCGTAACTACAAAAGCACACTCAGCTTCGCCGGAAATAATTTTATCCTTAACTGCGTCCGTCTCTTCCTCAGTAAGCTGCACGTCATAGTCTGCAAAGGAGTTAACAAATGCCTCTAACACCATATCTGACTGTTCGGACTGTTCAGCTTTCACCAGCATAACAGACTTTTTTTTCGGCTCATTGTCACCGTTTTCGTCCGACTTAACAACATTCATAACCCGCGGGAAAAACATAACGCCGGCTATAAGCAGAACAAGAAATATGGTAACACTTATAAATACTTTATTTTTTAAATAATATTTGAATTCAAATTTAAAAATTTTTCCGAACTGCCTCATTTTGCATCCTCCTTTGCCAAACCGCCTGCATACTCGACAAATATGTCGTTGAGAGAAGGCTCGAACACTTTGACTTCGTCAATATCATAATCATCAACAAGCTTTTTCATAACAGCCTTTTTATCGTCCAGAGATTTAAGCTGAATAATAAGTCCTCCGTCCTCCATGTCCGTACATGATCCGGAAAAATCTTTCCTTATCTGTTCAGGGTATTCCGTACGGACTACAAGCCTGTCGCGCACGTAATTTCGTTTTATATCATGAAGCTCTCCCTGCAGGGCAACACACCCGGAGTTCAGAATTGCTATGCTGTCACAGAACTCCTCAATATAATTCATCTGGTGGCTTGAGAACAGTACAACCTTGTTTTTAGAAATCTGCTCTTTTACTACATCCTTTAAGAGCATTGCATTGACAGGGTCAAGCCCTGAGAAAGGCTCATCCAATATTACAATATCCGGGTTATGGGCCAGCGCCGTGATGAGCTGTATTTTCTGCTGGTTTCCTTTTGAAAGCGTATCAAGCCGCTTGTTTCGATATTCAGACATGCCCAGCCTGCCCAGCCAGTAATCTACGGATTTCACGGCCTCCCTGTGGCTCATCCCCTTTAACTCCGCAAAATATGTAAGCTGGTCAACTATTATTTTTTTCGGGTAAAGCCCGCGCTCTTCAGGCAGATAACCTATACGCAGTTTATCGTAATCAACATTCTTTCCGTCAACCAATACCTCGCCGCAGTCAGCCGGAAATACATTCATCAATATACGTATCGAAGTAGTTTTACCCGCCCCGTTTCTGCCAAGCAGGCCGAAAGCTTTACCGCTTTCAGCCTTGAATGACACTCCGGTGAGAACACGTTTCTCACCGAAAGATTTCTCTATATTTCTCAGTTCCAGAACCATTTTATAACCTCCACACAAAAATATTATCAATTACACATACATGATAACACAAATGTGGTTTTTTTTCCTCATAAAAATTTTTTTTAGGGCAGTCTCTTAAAATTAAATTTTACATAGGCTCCGGGCAACTGTCTATATTCATATAGGGATATCTGCAATCAAAGCGCAAGCATGCCCGGAATGAATACAAACAGTTGTACGGAGCCGGAAAAATAATTATTTGCGAACTGATTTACTAAAAATTCTCTTTCATATATGTCTTATATCTTGAGATTAGGTCGTCAATTCCCCTCTTGTCTGTAAGGAAATAATTGATTCCGTTTTTGTCTACCTGATAGAAGTTATCGCCGTCGTAAGGAATGTATTTTACAACGTCATCCTTTCCGCCGTTAGTGTGATAAGTTATTTTAAGCACAGGTTTGCTGTCCAGCTCTGCTTTTTCATCATCTGCCTCTCCGGAGAAAGTTAGAAGATACGCCGCCGAAAACAGTGTGAGGATTCCTTCTTTTTCAACCTTTTTGCCGTTTACGTAGTATACGTCCTCTTCGTTCTCCTGTTTCCTTTCAACTACAATTTTCTCACCCTCATATTCAATCTCATATCCGGTCATCTGGTCTACCAGAACCGTATATATACACGGGTCGGCAAGTGAAAATGATGTAAATCCCGTCAGGGCGTCAATATACATCGAATCCATCCTGTAAACATTGCTGCTGCCCTCAGGGTTAACATAATACCCTTTGTCCTCACCCTCGGAGTATGAATCTCCAATATTGAGCGCATACGTTGAATATACCCTCATCTCCTCAGGTACAGGGGTTGCAGATGCCTGTTCGTCCGTTCCCTGAGCTTCATCACCGGTTTCCGGCATTTCATCACCTGTTTCCGGTGTTTCAACTCCCGTAACTTCATAATATTCTAAAGAGAGCGTTGCAAACGGCTTTTCAAGTCCATACTGCGACATATCTTCCTCGCTGTATGCGACGCAGCTTTCATATTTGAGATTCGCAAGATTTGCGAGAATCTCTTTAAGGCTGTCCGTGTCGGCCATTACATTGTCGTACGGCTCATCTATACGCCATGTATAATAGGTATTTTCCTCAATCTCATCTCCCACATATGACGCCGCAAAGTTAAGTCCCTTATTAGTGGTAACGCCGAATTTTGTGACGTTGTCAACAGAAATATTTATCTCGTCCTCAATCGCAATCATTTCCTCAAGTGACTTGTGGAACGGGTCAAAATAGTTTGCCGCTACGCTGTACACCTTATCGGAGGAATCTATCAGCGCATAATATCCCTCAATCTGTGTCTGCAATTTTAAACCGAACTTAAAAATGTGGGTCGTATTATCGCTCATCGTTATCGTGTACTGCATTGACGGGTTTTCAAGGCCATACTCTCCAAGGTTTCCCGCGCCATCCTCTATCTCACGTATTGCAACAACATCATTGACTGCGTCAAGCATCACGCTTACCTGCTCGTCGTTAATAGGTACCGACGTACCTTTCTGAAGCCACATTCCGCTTTCCTTTGTCATATCAAGAGAACCGAGGTCACAGCTGTACGATATACCAATTACATCATCAGCGTTAATTTCAAACAGATGTATTGTTTTTACTTCCTCCTCCTGCTGCCCATCATCATCGACATCCGCATTATCACTGTTCATATTCATGACGGCAGTATATCCGGCCGCAAGCAAAACAATGGCCGCAATCATTATAATAAGCGTAACAAACTGCTTTCTTTTCATCAATGCTTCCTCCTCATATACCATACGACAAAACCGACAATCAGAATACTTAGCGGAAGTATAATAACTGTCACTGCCGCCCATATGGTAGCATCTTTCTGAGGCACCTCAAGGTATACGCCGTCAAGGCTTCTTTTAGGAACGGTAATAGACTGCTGCTCACTCATCCAGTCTATAGAATCTATGAAAAGATCTATATTAGAACATTCGTAATAATCAATCCAGTCGTCGGTCAACATGAAAGGCGAAGCGTATATTGCTACTTTTGACGATTTATCCTTATAAGTGTCCGAAGCCTGTATTACAAGTGAGAAAGGACCTGTAGGGTCGTTTTCCTCCTTTTCAATGACAGTAGATTCCGGATTAGTCTTACCATATGCGTCCTCCGTAGATATTACTATGTCCGACACCTTGAGCGTTCCCCTAAGTTCCGACTCATCCTTAGTCTTAAGCATAGTGGCTATAGGCATAATAATATAGTCTTCAAGCGTGTATTCCGCCGATATGTCGTCAGTGACAGACTCAAATTTTTCTAACAGATATGTCGGATACTGACCCATATAGTTTCCGCTGTTCTCAAGTATTACTCCCCGCGTTGCCTCAACTCCGTAATATTCAAGCAGCTCGAAATAATTAGGCATATCCTTATCCGAGAAAGCAACAGTAAATATGGCCTTGCCGCCGTTGTCGAGATAAGCCTTGTACATCGCCAGTTCATCAGCCGATATATCGGTTACGGGTCCGTTTATAAAAATAATGTCACAGTCCTCAGGTATTGTAGTCTGCGATATGACGTCTAACGGCTCCATATCTACGTTAGCCTTTTGAATAAGCTCGGTCACACTCTGTCCTAACTGCTCCTCCCCGTGCGATGACACTACGTACATTTTCGTGCGGACACCCGAGGTAACATACTGGATTGAGGAAGTAATCTGCCCTTCCGCGTCAAGAGTATATTTGTAATCGTAGTTATATGAAGTATAGTTAATCTGGTAATCAGTTATATACATATCATCAAAAGGTATAAATCTGCTCGTTCCCGTAGTCTTATTTACAACAATGACATCGTTTCCCTGAAGCTGCTCGCTCGTGTACTGTGCAGCAAACTGCGGATATAATTCAGGGTCTTTCCATATGGAAGTAATGTTAGGCAGTTTGTCATACTGCTCAACTACATTTTTGAGAACGTCGTATTCTTCTCCCTCTTTTACAAGATAATATATCTCAATCTCATCCGTAAGATTTTCCGCAAGTTCCCTGGTTGCATCCGTAAGCGTATACACTTCTTCCTTTGTAAGGTCTACCTTGAGATTAAGCTGTCCTACGAACAGGTTAAACAAAATAACTATTGCAACAACAAATAATGCGACAAATGAGCTGTAGAGTCCCTGTTTAAAATTACGGCCCTTTAACCCGCCTTTGTTTTTCTTGAGTGGGGCTGTCTCCGCATATATTTCCTCAACAAAACCGTCGTTATATTCTGAAGCGTCGTTTACAATATCGACATTGCCGCCTGCATTTGCATTATTTTTTTCATCATTCTCATATATATCAAATTCCTTATCACTCACTTTATCATTCTCCTTTCTTTGCCACTATGACAGAGTCAATCAGCTCCATCTCTTTTTCTTTATCTTCAATATCGTGAAGAATACAAATACAAACATTACACTTAGGTAGTATACAAGAGATGATATATCCATAATTCCAAGTGAAAACGAACTGAATCTTGCAACAACCGAAAACCAGCTCATAATATTTACTATCAAACCGTCATACAGCGACGGCTTTACTAAATAGACAATGATTGATGCCGCCACGCCCAGAACGGCTACCCCGGCCGTAAGATATGCGCTTCTGAGCATCATATGAACAATTACAGCCAAAATAAGCGCTATCATGCACATAATAATGCAGACAGAAAAATGGTCTGACGGCAGAAGCTGTGCAAGGCTGCTCATAAGATACGTAAATATCATTACTACAAACGATATAACCGCGGCAATCACCTGACTCTCAGTAAGAGATGATATAAAAAGGCCTATCGAAATATATGCGCCTCCCATTAAGAAGAATCCGAATATGCTGCTGTACGACTGGGCGAGCTGCGCTTCACCGTACATAGTCATAATAAGCGGATATACACAGAGTACGAGCATCGCTATACCGTACAGCGTAATAAGCGCAAGATATTTTCCGATTACAATTTTAGTAACCGACACCGGCGCGGTGAGAAGAAGCTGGTCCGTTTTCTGCCTGTTCTCCTCGGCAATAATTCTCATTGTAATAATTGGAATCAGCAGAACAACGACAAATGTTATAGCATTTAGCGCAGTCGAAAAGTCCGCCACCATGTTTAAAAGGTTAACCACAAAGAAATATATACTGATGATTATTAACAGTATGGCCAGAAATACACAGCCAATCATAGATGTAAAATAAGATTTTAACTCTTTTTTGTATATCGCACCCATTACTCTGCCTCCTTATTTGCACCGGTAAGATTAAGGAATATTTCCTCAAGTGATACTTCGTGAAGCCTCATATCCAATACCGGACATCTGATATCCATAAGAGCAAATGATACCGCTTCTCTAACATCAACATTTTCTTGCATCTTAATTTTGATTATAACCTTATCACCGACAGTCAGATATTTTATCTCTTTTATTCCGCCAATCGCGTCAATAGCAGTCCTTACCTGAGGCTCCCCGCCCTTGACGGTTACTATGAGTTCTCTGGATTCCTCCATAACCTTAGCGATATTAGCCGGGGTGTCATATGCGACAAGCTCTCCCCTATTGATTATTATTATCTTGTCGCATACTGCGTCAACCTCCTGCATTATATGCGAGCTTAAAAGTATCGTATGCTTTTTGCTAAGACTCTTTATGAGCTCTCTTATCTCAATAATCTGATTCGGATCAAGACCTACGGTAGGCTCGTCAAGGATAAGTATCTCCGGATAGCCGACTATGGCCGCCGCAAGGCCAACCCTCTGTCTGTACCCCTTTGAGAGATGCTTTATAAGCCTTCCGGATACGTCCGCTATCTTCGTGAGTTCCATAATATCTGCTATCATGGACGCCCTCTCGGATTTTTTAACTTTTTTTAATTCCGCTACGAACATAAGGTATTCTTTCACCATCATCTCAAGATACAGGGGCGGCTGCTCCGGCAGGTATCCTATGCTTTTTTTAGCCTTCTCCGGCTCGTCAAACACATCGTACCCATTGACAATCGCATGTCCCTCGGTCGCCGATATATATCCCGTAATTATATTCATTGTTGTGGATTTTCCAGCGCCGTTAGGGCCGAGGAAACCTACAATCTCTCCGGCCTCAACCGTAAATGAAAGACCGTTCACAGCAACATTTCCATAATAATCTTTCACAAGATTTTTTACTTCAATCAACCTTTGTTCCTCCTTAATTCTTTGTCGCATATATATGCTAATTTAATCACTGAATACTGTAATATAATATTGTAACCATTTTGTGAACATTTTTGAGTTTATATTTTTTTTATTAATTGACTGTTTAATTAACTGCTCAACCCACTTATTTCTTGACTTACAACCTCCCAGTGTGTAAAATAACTTGAAGTAAAGAAAGACAGGTGAATACAGATGGGAATGCATTACATTAGAAGGGTTATGAGCCCTGACGAGTTAAAAGAAAACTATGCTCTGCCAAAGGAGCATGTAGAACTTAAAAAAGCAAAAGACGCCGAGATACACGACGTTCTCACAGGAGCCTCGGACAAGTTTCTTGTAATAATAGGTCCCTGTTCAGCAGACAACGAGGACTCGGTATGCGATTATATAAGCAGGCTTGCAAAGGTTCAGGAAAAAGTCGCCGAAAAGATAATTATTATTCCAAGAATATATACAAACAAACCTAGAACTACCGGCGAGGGCTACAAGGGGATAGTACATCAGCCGGACCCTGAAAAAGAACCCGATATAAGCGAGGGTATTATTGCAATGAGGAAAATGCATCTTCGCGCCATATCGGAGTCGCATATTTTTGCGGCCGACGAGATGCTCTACCCTGAAAACTGGCCTTACGTCGAAGACATTTTATCTTACGTCGCCGTTGGAGCACGCTCAGTAGAGGACCAGCAGCACAGAATTGTAATTAGCGGCTTCGACACCCCTTGCGGGATGAAAAACCCTACAAGCGGAGATTTTTCAGTTATGCTCAACTCTTGTAAGGCAGGACAGGCCTCGCACACATTTTTGTACAGAAGCTACGAGGTCAAGACCGACGGAAATCCCCTCGCTCACACAATACTCCGCGGCGCGGTTAACAAACATGGACAGAGTATCGCCAACTACCATTATGAGGACCTTATCCGCCTCTATAATATGTATCAGGAGTATGAACTCAAAAACCCGGCTGTGATTATAGACACCAACCACTCCAACTCGAACAAACAATATGGTGAACAGCCTCGTATTGTTGAGGAAATTCTGCACAGTAAAAATATATCTGCAGAGCTTAACAAGCTTGTAAAGGGCGTAATGGTTGAAAGCTATATAGTGGAGGGCCGCCACAACATCGGACAGCACATATACGGACAATCAATAACCGACCCATGCATCGGCTGGGAGACAACAGAAAAGCTTATATACAGGATTGCAGATACACTGAGATAGAATCAGAGGTTATCCGGCAAGGGAGAAAATGATTTTGTTTGATTTGAAAAAATTGGTTGCGAAATACTTCGCCCAATACGAAAGCTAAATAACAAATTTGTTTAAATTGTTCATACCCCGTCAGGTTGCTGCGGGGTATTTCAATGAAAAAGATATCTTTTTACTACAATGAATAACGCCTGCCAATATATTTAATATAACGGGGTGTTATTAGTGAAGCAGGTAGATTTGTAACCGTAGTTATAGAATCAATATATTCTTTATCTTCAGAAGTTAAGTCAGCACTATAAGACACTTCTCCGGCAGTAGATAAAAATAATATATTGGTATCAAACATTTTGTGATGGTTTTGACACATCCATAAACCATTTTCACCATCAGTTGCATATTCAAGTTTTTCATCGAAAGTAAGCGTAACCATACGTTTAATATCAGAAACAGGCCAAATGTGGGCACCTTGTATTATTTCAGATATAGCACAATTGCAAAGTACACAGTGACGTTCTCCAAGTCTATCTAGCAGACGTGCGTTAAATCTAGGAGAACGCAGACTATCACTTTCTTCAAGTTCACGACGTTCAAGTTCATCGTTTATATTTACAATATTGATATTTCCCATGGAACGCAATACTGCTAAACTAGCCGCAGGTAGCTCCCTTAAATTTTTTTCATTATATTCATAAAGCGTTACTTTATCTTCTGGTTGAACCAATTTACTTATAGCATAACAAATTAAACTAGTATCATATTTATTTGCACCATATGTCTTACCAAAAATCTCATATTCATTAGGTGAATTTTTTATAATATACGTGGCATTATTACCCGAATTCCTATCTCTGTTTTCCTTTCTTTCATGTATAATATCATCTATAGAAGTAAAAGGGGTAATATGTCCTATAAGGGAAGAAGGAATATTAAGAAAGTTGAATCCGGCCGTTTTCATAAGTCGATACATAAATAGATAGTATGGTGACGCATTGTTCCCACTACATGGAAGGAAATAAAAATATATTTCTTTATCTTCATGGGCATTAGAATAAAATCTATTAAAAGCTGTTGGAACACTTTGAATGCCAGAATTTCTGCCTTCACATTTTTCGTCAGAAAAACTTATATATGTAACAGTGTTATGATATTGTAAAATTGCAAGTCTGCCTTGATTATATTTGGCCTCAAGAAATTCATCAGAGTAATCATTTTCCACAAACTCAGCCTCGTAATTTTGCGTCCCAGTCACTTCAACGCATATATGGCTCAAGATATTATCGGTTATTAAATAATCAAAGTATATCCCGGTTTGGGCAGACTTTTGCATATTACGTTTAATAATAAATTTAGGAATTGTTCTATATTTCATAATTTAATACCAAAATCTCCTTTCTTGGCTGTCCGGATATGCCTATTATATCTCCTAACGGAATATAAGTATACTTGTTTCGATTAATCCAATCCTCAAGAGCCATATTAATTACACCTTTATGCTCAAGTACATACGAAAGCATACATGGTACATCTATTTGTGTCATTTCATCAATAAAATGAAATAATTCCTGTTCTAAATGGTCATCCCAGCCTTTAAACCCCCTTTTTCCGTCATTATAGCTTCCTGTTGTCAATTTATAAGGAGGGTCAAAGTAAAGAAAAGTATTGGCATTTATCGTTATTTTTTCACGAAGATTTATGTAATCAGTACTAATAAATTCAATTTCTTTTTCTTTAATGACTCTGCTAAAACTTATAAGCTTTGCAAGAATACAATCATTAAACCAGCGAATTCCAGCAGTATTATTAAATTCATAATTACTATTAAAACGTATTTGCTGTTGAAAACTATATAAAATTAATGCAAATAACATCCGATTATCCTTTTTGTTTTCCGGTAAAGAATTATAGTATTCTCTTGCTTTCAAATATGTTTCTTTATTTCCTTTTTCCAGATGCTGATTTTTTATAAACTTTTTGACATAGGTTATATAGTCGTAGGTATCATAATTTCTAAATGATTCTATGAGACCTTTTACGATAAAATTAATATCATTATAATATATACTTTCGGAATCAGAGTTAACTCCAACATTAAATCCACCGCCAAACACATCAATTAAAGTGCTGGCAGATAACATGTTTTCCTTAATATATGGAATTAATTTTGCTTTGCTGCCTATATAATTAAGCGGAGATTCATAAATAATGTCTTCATCAGCTTTCTTTTCAATATAAAAAAGATATTCGTAATGTTTATTATTTTTATTTGATTTCCAATTTTCATATTTTTTATATGGAATCTTTATACATTGAAATGTTTGTTCAATTCCATATCTTTTCATTATAGACTCAATATACTCTTTACTCATATCACCATCGTTATTATAACTTAAAAATATATGTTTAGCAGAGGTCTTTGCCAGTACTTTATCATAAAGAATATGAACCTTGTACATTTTAGACCAATCTGAACGCATTTCACGTGTACTACGTGAACCTGTTACTTTGCTTACATTTTCCGGTTCATCATTGAGGATTAGTGTTTCCAAAAGATGATATTGCGTTCCATATTGGTTTTGTGTATAAGGAGGGTCTAGATATAAAACATCACACTGTATGTCTTCAATAATATTCTCAAGTTTTTCAGTAAATACTTCTATAGAATACTTTGCATTTATACCATCAGACAAATCCATAAATTGAAT
This sequence comes from uncultured Clostridia bacterium, assembly GCA_948472945.1. Lineage (GTDB taxonomy): Bacteria > Bacillota > Clostridia > Lachnospirales > Lachnospiraceae > V9D3004. Next base: position 216,513 of record CAOKVX010000001.1, on the reverse strand, counting down.
ATTCTTTATTGCTCGTTCATCCCATTTTTTTAAAAATGCACCGTAAACACCTGCTGTATTTGAAACAAAAGAAACAGATTCAATTAAACAAGCTAGCAAATAGCAATATTCCTCATATGTAAGCCGATTATTACTATACCACTCTTCAATGGTTTGTCTAAAGTAATCCACTCGTCCAGCATTATGTTCAGATAAATACATTCTTGCTGAACCACCAGGAGAATATGTTTTATAAAAATATCCTTCTATTATTTCATCAGATGAATTGAAAAAATCAAATGGATTAAAGCCTAGTAATTTAAAAGTGCACGTATTTGCAATCATTCTTCCATAAGCATATGTTGTAGCACATTTAAGGTTGTCGTTAATTATAATATTACAAGTTGTTTTAAATACATTGGCAATAGAGCCAGTGCCACAAAACGCATCAAAAAAAATAGTATTTGGTTTAAATACTACCTTACTTTTTATTATTTCTTTTATTTTTTCTGTTATAGAATCTTTATTTCCTAAATACCTCAAATTAAATACCTTCCTTATCCTGATGGTGAAGTATCCCCGCATATTTTAAGATTTATTTCCTCAACACATAATCTGCAAAATGAAAAGTAATATATTATTTTATTATACAAACTTAATTAAAATAATTCAACAATAAAGTCTCATACACACACAAAAAGGCTTTAATTAATTAAGATATCCAATTATAAATACAAAATCACATATTATTAACAATTATTGTTTGCATTTTTTAAGGAAATATTATAAAATAAAATTAACAATAAAAAGCATAATATTTACTAAATTATATTGGTTTATGTAAAAGAAAGGTGGATATGCAAATATATTATTACTATATTTAGGTTTATTTATGATATAGAGGTGCTAGGATTTCAATATTTAACCTTTATGAATTATCAGATATATTACACAAAGGGAGGATTTTCATGAAAAAAATGTACATAAAAATATGTTTACTAGGAGTCACACTATTTTTACTTGGAATGTTTTATCAATCAACAAATGCATCTGCAGCATATGCATTAAATAAAAATTATGAGAACTCGTATTTATTTGCAGTACCCGAAGGAGGATGGTCTTCAATATACGTTAATATAAACTATACTGAAAGATATACGAAATATGATTCTTCAACCAATAAATTTTATAGCCGTGAATGTATTTTTGTTTATAAAAGTTCTTATGCAACATCAAAACCTGTAGGTAATGTTGCCACGATAAAGCACTTCACCAAATCAGGAGGTGAACTTCATCATTTCACAAAATGGAATGATTTTGCAGTAGTAGTTCCAACCAGTTATGATTATATATGGTCTAAACAAAATGGAAAAAATAAATTTTATTCTAAATCTACAGATAGTTATGCACATGTAGCATTTCAAGTATCCTGTAACGGAGCAGTACCTCCTATTCAAACAGGCGGTTTAAAAATGGTTCTAACAGCAAATTAATTACCTCATAAAATAAATATAAGTATAATGGATTAAAAAGAGAGGAAATTTGTACATATTTTATTATATCAAATAACAAAGAAAGAAGGTATGCATTATGAAAAGGAAAAAAATTATAATTGCAGTTTCAGCTCTAGCCTTAATAATGACAACATATTTTCCAATAAAAAAAATAATTGGAAAAGTCAATTTTATGACAGACTGGGGAAAAGTATTAAATAATGACTCCAAGAGCAAAACTGAAGATGCCCAAAGGCAAAACGGTATAAATTACAGAATATCTGCATTTGGAACAGACTCTAATAATATTGTATCAAACGAAGACATATTTGAGGTAGGGAATGATATCCTTATATCTAATCAGGAAATAGAGGTTGCAAAAGCATTTTACATCCTACAGGGACAGAATGAGAAAGACGCTGAACAGGCAGCCATAAAATATGTGGAAGAATATAATGCAATGTACGTCGAGGCTGTAAACAATGGTTATAATGTTACCGAAAAAGAAATTGACGAATATGTAACAGATTTAAAAGTCATGGCAGAGCAGGCTGAGAATTCTTATGATGTCAAGAAAGTAATAGACCAATTCGATTCCGAGGATGAATACTGGAATTATCAAAAAAATATTTGCAAGAAACAACTGCCAGTACAAAAGTATGTCAAATCACTTGAACAGGAATACGCAACTGATATTGGTGAAAAAATCGACAGCGTGGAAAAAACTGCTATGTGGAATAGTGAATTAAATAACATTAAAGAAGCGGCGGCCAAAAAACAACAATATAAAAAGATGGATGCCATAAATAAAATAGACAAAAAATTTGAGGTAAAAAAGGAACTGTGATAATTTTTAATTCCCCCGAATTCGGGGGAATTAAAATTACTTTAAGACCTTTGTAGTCGGTTCTTCCAAAATAGACATCTGATGTATTACAACCATATAAGACCCCATTCATGCATTTATCGGAAAACTTATATAAATTAAAATTTATCTAATATTTACTTTCAAATATCTAAAACTAATATATTCACTGCACCACCATGCTCAGCAAATCAGGGTTTACGTACGCCTCAAGCAGGGCTCCGACAATGAATATCATCCCAAGCATTGCCATCAGAACGCCCCTTTTCCTCTGTAATCCTGAAGTCAAATACAGTATAGTAAGCCCGAAGACTACCGCGTACAACAGATAATGCGGAAAATAATAGGCAAGAATAAGCTTAAATGCGCTTTTCGTATACGCATACACAAAGAACTGGCACATGAATCCCATCGCAAAGCCTCTTGATATCAAAAACCATATTATATATGGCATTTTATATCTGCTGTCGGAGAGAACCCACATTAAAAAAAATGGAAATCCCCTTTTTACAATTATTCTAATCAAAAGCACAAAATTCTCACCGCGCCCCATATAAAGTGAGTGGTTAACAACATCATTACAGAATGCATCCATAATCTCTTTCAATTCATTAAAATAGGAGCTTTTAAACAAGCTCCCTGATAATATTCCGACTACAAGCGCAATGCCGAATACCGCGCTGTACCGTTTCACTCTATCCATCGAACTCATCCTCTCTTTTACAGAGTATGCTGATTGTCCGTAAATAGAACTTTTAATTATTTTGCCATTAAAAAGCTTTTACCTAAATTATTCTGATGGCAACTCATTTTTGCGGTTTATCCATGCCGTTGAAGCATCCATAGCCGTACGGCAGGCATTTGTTTTGTCAAGTGAATTTAACATGACAAAATCATGAATTGTGCCCTGAACGCGGAGCGCCGTAACCTCCACACCCGCACGGCGCAGCTTTTCACCAAATTCCTCCCCCTCGCTTCTAAGGACGTCAGCCTGGCCGTTGATAATCATAGTCGGCGGAAGATTTTTCAGGCAGTCGCAGCATGCCCTTAGGGGCGATGCTGTAATCCGGTTTCTGTCGCTCATACACGGCGCATACTGCTGCCAAAACCACATCATTCCGGCCCTGTAAAGGTAATAATTTACCGCAAACCGGCGATAACTAGACGTGTCAAATCTCGCATTTGTAACCGGATAATATAAAAGCTGTTTATGAATTTCAATCCCGCACCGCATATTTGACATGAAAGCCATAGCCACGGCCATATTACCTCCCACGCTGTCCCCTGCAACAGTCAGCGATTCCTTATTTATGCCCGTACAGCGGCTGCCGATAATTTCCCACAAATGAGACAAAACATAATAGCACTGCTCAATTGCAACAGGAAATTTGGCTTCGGGCGAGCGCGTATATTCAGGAAATACAATTAATGATTCAGTTCTTGCACAGAGCTCCCTTACAAGTTTCTCATGGGTGTGGAAGCTTCCGAACACCCAGCCTCCTCCGTGAATATAAAAAATTACATTTTTTACATCCTTACATTGCGGCATAACAAAATACACTTTTATATTTCCCCAGTTACCCGTATCAATATATTCGGATGAAATATCGGCGGGGTATTTGTATACGGGGGCATCCTGCGCCTCCTCAAGCATTCTGCGCCCCTGTTCGGGCGGCATCTGAAAAATTAAAGGCGGAATGGCGCTTTGATTGCATACTTCCTCTGCGGCCGGCTCAAGCGGTAAACATCGTCTCATAAATACTCTCCTTTAACGCTATTATAAATATATAATCATCATATGCAGGCCGGATGTATTTGTATATTTTGTGGAAAATTACGCATTATAATTACTGTAAACTAGGGCATGCCTTAACCTCTTCTTAGTAAGTTTGGTTAACAGCCATCAGGGGGAAATTATAATGAAAAAAAATAATAATTTTAATTTATTTAATAATAAATACTTTAAAGGCTGGTATTTTAAATGCTGCAGCGATGACAAGACGGTTGCATTTATTCCGGCATATCATTCCTGCAGCGGCAAAAAGACCGCGTCTCTTCAGGTTATAACCGACGATACAGCCTTAACCTTAAACATACCGTTTCGCGAGTTAAAATATGACAAAAGAAAACTGTATATTAAACTTGCCAAATCTATTTTCTCATGCAAAGGTATTTTGCTTGATTTCAAAGATAAGAAAAATAGTATTGAACTTAAAGGCTCCGTTCGTTTTAAATATCTCACGCCAATACGGTATGACATAATGGGCCCTTTTTCGGCCGTCCCATTTATGCAGTGCAGGCACAGCGTTTACAGCATGGTTCACAGAATTGACGGACAGATAACGGTTAACGGAGTCAGGTACGATTTTAACGGCGGTGTAGGTTACATTGAAGGAGACAGAGGGTATTCTTTCCCAAAACATTATATCTGGACACAGTGTTCTTTTGAGGACAACTCACTTATGCTTTCCGTTGCGGACATACCTATGTGTGGATTTCATTTCAAAGGAATTATAGGCATTGTAATGATAGATGGAAAAGAACACCGTATAGCCACATATCTGGGTGCACGCATATACCGGCTCGGAAAAGATTATGTCACCGTAAAACAGGGTAATTACATGCTTACGGCAAGATTGATGAAAAAGAACCCGCAGGCCCTGTCTGCTCCGATTAACGGCAGCATGTGCCGTACTATACATGAGAGCGCATCCTGTGCGGCGTACTACCGCTTTTCATATAAGGGATATGTGTTGTGCGAATTCGTAAGCGACAGGGCTGCTTTTGAGTTTGAATATTGAGTTCGAGTTGATTTTGAATATAAAATTATTTTACGGTATTTTCCGCAAAGGTTTTCAGAGCGCTCCTCAAAAACTTTTCAACCCTGTGAATCGACTCTATATCTACCCTCTCGTCAACAGTGTGTATATCAAGAGTATCAGGTCCTATGGCTATAATGTCAAGTCCGGGTATTTTTGAGGCAAATACTCCTATCTCAAGGCCTGCGTGTATAGACGAAATTTCCGGTTTTCTGCCAAATGAATCCTCATATACATCACACATCATATCGCGAAACTGCGATTCAACAGCCATGTCATATCCCGGATAATCCCCCGACACCTCAAATACAGCGTCAAGCATAGATGCCATTCCCTCCAGCTTCTTTGTCATATACTCCTTGTAGGTAATCTTTTGGCTTCTCATTGAAACCGAAATCTTTAAATAGCCGTCCTCTATTTTCAAAATACCAAGATTCTGCGAGCTCTCCACCATTCCCTGAATTGAGGAGCTCATAACCTGAATACCGTTCGGCACGTAGGTTAGGTAATAAAATAATTTTGCATAACTGTCGCTGTCAAGCGCATCATAAGACTTCACAGTTTCAGCCGAATCCTCCGTAATACTAATCTCCAGTCCCGGCTCTGCGGCAGTGAGCTCATCTGACAAAATTACCGCCGCCTCGCTGCATATTTCAGAAAGTTCCTCTAGTCTGTCAGCGTCAACAACGAGCTTTGCGGACGCCTCATTTGGTATCACATTGTCTCTGTTTCCTCCGCAAATATCTATAACTCCGAAATATTCCTCAGGCAGGTACGCCAACATCCTTCCCAGAAGAAGTACGGCGTTAGAACGGTTTTTATCAATGTCAACGCCCGAGTGTCCGCCCTTTAATCCGGCAATATCAATAACAAGCTGTACTCCCTCCCTTGACACCTTTCTTACAGGTATGTCGGTTCTGGCTGTAGCTCCCCCGGCACATGCGGCTATGAATCCCTGTTCATCCTCAGTGTCAAGATTAATCATATGTTTTCCCCGAAGTGTTCCGGCGTCAAAACTCATCGCCCCAATCATTCCTATTTCTTCGTCGGTTGTAAATACCATCTCAAGGGGCGGACATATAAGATTTTCATCAGCCAGAAATTCAAGCATATATGCAACTGCAATTCCGTCGTCTGCTCCGAGCGTAGTTCCATCAGCGGTTATATAATTATCCTTAGTAATAAGTTTAATGCCGTCGTTTTGAAAATCGTGCGCGTCCTCGCTCACTTTCTCGCATACCATATCCATATGACCTTGCATAATCAGCGGCGGACAGCTCTCATAACCTTTGGAGGCCGGCTTATATATCACTACATTTTCAGCCTCATCCTGCACGTAATCAAACCCATGTTCCTTTGCAAACTCCACAAGATAATTGCTTATTTTTGTATTATAACGCGAACCTCTCGGAATACTGCTAATCTCCCTGAAATAATCTAAAACCATAATTAATAACATCTCCTTATATTTTACATTGAGCGTATTTATATTGAGTAATTGGAATAATTCTAATTTTTAAAGCTGTGAATAGGCGCCGGAATACGGCCCTTTCTGTTGATAAATCCCTCACATCCAAATTTATTAACATTCATCACCGGCGCATATCCCAAAAGTCCTCCAAATTCTACTGTGTCGCCTACGCTCTTTCCGATAACCGGAATAATTCTAACCGCGGTTGTCTTCTGGTTTACCATTCCTATCGCCATTTCATCCGCAATAATACCCGCTATTGTCGAAGGCTTCGTATCGCCCGGAACGGCTACCATGTCAAGTCCTACCGAACAGACGCATGTCATAGCCTCCAGTTTCTCCAAAGTAAGCGCCCCGTCATTTACAGCCCTAATCATACCCTGGTCCTCGCTCACCGGAATAAACGCGCCGCTTAATCCACCGACATACGACGAAGCCATGACGCCGCCTTTCTTAACCTGGTCGTTGAGCAGCGCAAGCGCCGCCGTTGTTCCCGGCGCCCCGGCTCTCTCAAGTCCCATCTCCTCAAATATGTCAGCAATACTGTCGCCTACTGCGGGCGTTGGGGCAAGGGACAAATCTATAATTCCAAACGGTATTCCAAGCCTTTCCGACGCTTCCTTTGCGACAAGCTGCCCAACCCTTGTTATTTTGAACGCGGTCTTTTTTATCGTCTCGCAGAGAACCTCAAAGTCCTCGCCGTGAATCTTCTCAAGCGCCCTCTTGACCACGCCCGGCCCGCTTACTCCTACGTTTATTATCGCGTCGGCCTCGGTAACGCCGTGAAATGCTCCGGCCATAAACGGATTGTCGTCAGGCGCATTGCAGAATACGACCAGCTTTGCGCAGCCAATAGAATCCCTGTCCTTTGTAAACTCCGCCGTTTCGTGCACGACCTCGCCCATTAGACGTATCGCGTCCATATCAAGTCCTGTCTTAGTCGAGCCAAGATTTACTGAACTACACACCATCTCAGTCTCCGATAGGGCTTTCGGAATTGAGCGGATGAGATTCTCGTCAGCCTTTGTCATGCCCTTTGAGACAAGCGCAGAATATCCGCCTATAAAATTAACGCCGACTTTTTTTGCCGCCTCGTCAAGCGTCTTTGCGATTGTAACAAAATCATCAGAAGTTTTACAGGCCGACGCCCCGACAAGCGATACCGGGGTTACCGAAATCCTTTTATTGACTATAGGTATCCCGAATTCCTTTTCTATGTCTTTTCCTGTCTCGACAAGCTTAGCAGCCTTTGTGGTAATCTTCTCGTATATTTTTTCATTGAGCCTGTCAAGGTTATTATCTGCACAATCGAGCAAACTAATACCAAGAGTTATCGTCCTTACATCAAGATTTTCTTTCTCAATCATCTCATTGGTCTCTAATACCTCATGTATATTTACCATAATTGTTACTTTTATCCTTTCTTTTTAATATTTGACTTCAAGCAGACGAATTATCATATCCGTTTATAATCTGTGCATTTTTGCAAATATTTCCTCACGCTGCATCTTGATTACACAGCCGATTGACTCGCCAAGTTCCGTGAGGTCGTCAGAAATGTCCATAAATTCTTTCCGGCTCTCGCTCAAATCGGCTATCATCATCATATTAAAAAAACCGCCGGTTATTGTCTGGGATATATCAAGTACATTTACCTTATTTTCGGCAAGATATGTACAAACCTTAGCAATAATTCCGACACTGTCCTTTCCAACTACAGTTATAATCGTCTTTTTCATAATATATTTAAATCTCCTTTCAATTTGCAAATGAAATCAGTTTCAAAATGTTTCCCTCAATTATTCCATCAGTTAACTGTAACACAGCACGAAGGATTGTCCCTATCGGCAGTTCTTATGTCAAACATCGAAATGTTGCCGTACTCCCTCTCAAGGTCGTACTTAACCGACTCGTACGCCAACTCAGGATAATTGTTCTCCTTGCTAAGATGCGCAAGAAACACGTGTTTTACTTTCCTGCCCAGAAGCTGCAGTATAAGCTTTGCGCTCATATCGTTTGACAGATGTCCATATTGGCTCAATATGCGTTTTTTAAGGCTGAACGGATATTTTCCCGCCTGCAGCATCGCAACGTCGTAATTTGCCTCTATGAACAGTAAATCAGATTCCATAAGATTAGTTAACACGTAATTATCATACATTCCTAAGTCAGTCGCCATACCTATCTTGACATCTCCGTCGCTTATAGTATAGCAAACGGAATCTCTGGCGTCATGCGACGTCGAGAACGGCTTAACGCTCATATTGCCAATAATAAACTCCCTGTCGGGCTTCACGGGATGAAAGAGCGACGTATCTATTCTGTTGTCCTTGTCATATCTCTCAATCGCCTTGAGCGTATCCTCGGTTGCATAAAGCGGTATATTATATTTACTCTCGTATACCGTAAGCCCTTTTATATGGTCTGAATGCTCATGTGTAATTATAATCCCGTCAATGCTTTCCGGCTCTACATTTACTTCCTCCAGCCCCTTGACAATTCTTTTTGTGCTGATGCCCGCGTCAAGTATTATGTTTGTCTTTCCATTTCCTATATACTCGCAATTACCGCTGCTGCCGCTTGCAAAACTGCAAAATCTCATGTGTCATTCCTCATTTCACTACTTCTCCCAATACATTTCTATTATATCACCCTCGCTTACCGGAGTGGAAAATTCAGCCTTTTCATCATTAACAGTCATAATAAGGTCTCGTCCGCCCATAACCGACGTATCAAACGGGTAAAAATCAAGTATATCGACAAATATGTATGAATCCTTTCCCGACAGTGCAACGGCCTGACCGTTTACTATCACAAATATTCTTTTTCCCGTTTCCTCCGATTTGCCGGCATCCGACTTACCTGAATCATAATTAGTATTTGAATCTTTGAAAGTATTAAATTCCTCAACTGATTCAGTCTCATCGTCATAGTACAGCGATTCCGACAATATATCTCCCTCATGATACTCTATCTTAAAATTTTCATAGACAACCGTCTTTTCATCTGCCAGCTCATTATTTACTTTTATGCCCCGGTAATACGGTAGGTCCATAAACTCAAGAGCCTGCTTCAGCGTGTAATAATTGAGAATCTCAACTCCGTCTCCGCTTCTGATTTTATATGTTCCCGGAACCATCTCGCCGTTCACATGCGCAAACCTCGGACATGTTATGCCTTTTCCGTTTATATTAAATGTAATCGTCCCAAGATATTCAGGAAGTTCCCTGACCTCACAGCATCCATTGTCACCGGCCGTCGATTCGGTGATATCTATCCTGTCGTTGGCCTCAATCGGGGTATTTAAATTTGCCTCCCTGCCGTTAACCTTTATTACGGCTGCCTCGCCCTGTTTGCCGCGCACCATCCTTTTCTCACCGTTTACCGTGAACACAAGCTCCCCGCCGCGCTTTGGAAACAGATAATCGTTTGCAAGGCCTAGCTGCAGCGCAGCGTCGACCACACACACCTTGTCGTTGTCATATAATTTTATATGCTCCCCGTTAATAAGTACCGGAATAAAATTATTTTTCTGCTCATAATAATTAAGGCATATGCCTATCGGCGTTACAAGAAGCGAGTCCTTTTTAATATTAGCGTTTTCAAATTCAATGTCAGCCATCACCTCCTGACCTCTTAATGCAACCCTCTCGTCGGCAATTCCGAGGCATGAGGCAAGCTTTGCAGTAAATCCCTCAATCTTTCCGCCGCCTCCGACGACAAATACTGCGCTTACCGCCTTGTCGCCGTTTAACTCTATTATCTTGTCGGCAACCTGCCTCGTTATAAAATCTACAGTGTCCTCCACGGCGTCTTTTAGCTCGTCACATGTTATTGTCTGTTTAAGGCCCATTATGTCCTTGAATTTTATTTCTTTTTTTCCGGCCTGTTTCTTTATCTTCTCGGCTGTCGCAAAATCAACAAGATATTTTGAAGCTATTACCTCCGTAATCTCATCCCCGGCGTACGGCATCATGCCAAACGCCTGAATACTTCCGCTCTTTGCTATCGAAATATCGGAAGTTCCCGCGCCAACGTCTACTAGAGCTATGTTCAACAGCCTGAATTTTTCAGGAATTGCCACATTGATTGCCGCTATCGGCTCGAGCGTCAGGTTAGAAACTTTCAAAGAGGCCTTTTCGACAGCCGCATAGAGACCGTCTACAACCTCGTCCGGAAGGAACGTCGCAATCAGTTCTACACCTATTTTCACAGCCTTATGGTCATTGAGGACTGATATTGCATAATCATTTAAATAATACTGTACCACTGAATAACCCACACAGTAATACTGGCTGCTGTCTGATTTTGTCTCTTCGCGAATCTGCTCATAAGCTTTCTCAACTCCGAGCATATCGAGCGAGTATACATGTTCGTCATTTACAACCGTCTCCTGTCCAAACTCATAATCCACTTTCTTTCTTATCGTTTTAAGAACACGTCCGGCCGCCGCAATACATACCTCTTTCAACGGCATCGACAACAATTTTTCGAGCTCCTCCTTAATCTCTTTGATGGACTCCGACACCTTAGCTATATCATGTATCTGTCCGTCAAGCATAGCCCTCGTCTTATGCTCTTTTGTAACCTGAGCTGCAACAATAAAACGGCCGTCCTTAGTTTTATAACCGACCGTTCCGACCATGTTGCGCGTTCCTATATCAAGTCCAAATACATATCCGGCATTATTTTTAAGCATCAGCACTGCCTCCACTACGATTTTTCTAAAATGTGCGATATCAGTTTATCACACCGACATTAAATGCTCTATACTTTTCCCCAATTGTTTATAAAGTTTTTCCATATCGCCGTTATTATATATAATTCTGTCACAGATTTTCCCATACTCCTCATCCGATTTCTGCCTGCAAATAAAATTCTCGGCCATTTCCCTTGTATAACCCCTTAACTTAATGAGGCGCTCCATCCTGACTTCAATTTCTGCCGTGACAAGCCATATCTCGTCGCACCTTTCACCGCATCCGGCTTCAGCTAAAATAGCTGATTCTATCGCTGCAATCCTCTCTCCACTGCCCTCCCACTCATTTAACCGAATCTCAATTTCATTCCTTACAAACGGGTGGATAATGCTGTTTTGCTTTCGTAATTTAGCCTCATCACAAAATAATACATCCGCCAGCTTTCTTCTGTCAATTTCTCCGTCATCCGCAAGAATCTGAGCTCCAAACTCACCTACCATCTCAAAGTACGTCTTGCAGCCCTTTTCCATAGACTTATGTCCTAGACTGTCTGCGACAATAAGCTTTACACCGTATGTCTTTCCGAGTATATCCATAACCGTACTTTTACCGCTCCCGATTCCTCCGGTTATTCCTATCACCTTCATAATATCCGTCTATCCGCCTTTAAGTTATTTACCAAAACTACTTTGCCTCATACCAATCGCCGCCCTGCTCAACGCTCACATCCATGCTGACCGAAAGGCTGACGGCATTTACCATCTCCTCGCCAAGCAGCTTTTTAGCTTCGTCTATCTCATCCTCCGGAGCCTCTAGCAGAAGTTCGTCGTGCACCTGAAGTACAATTCTCGTCCTCATATTTTTCTCTTCAAGCTTTTTCTCAACATTAATCATCGCAATCTTAATAATATCCGCCGCGGTTCCCTGTATCGGCGAATTCATCGCCACTCTCTCTCCGAACGACCTCTGCATGAAATTGCTTGAGGATAATTCCGGAACAGGCCTTCTTCTGCCAAATTCCGTCACGCTGTATCCCATCTTTTTTGCGTCCTCAACAAGACTGTCTAGAAACTGCTTAATCTTTGGATATGTCTCAAAATATCTTTTGATATAACCCTCCGCGTCCTTTTTAGATATGTTAAGGTCCTGCCCAAGCCCAAACGAACTTATTCCGTATACAATTCCAAAATTAACGGCTTTGGCGTTCCTCCTAAGTTCATCAGTGACTTCTTCAACCGGCACATGGAATACCTTTGACGCTGTAATCCGGTGTATATCCTGATTCTCATTGTACGCCTGTATAAGGCTGTCATCACCCGACATATGCGCAAGCACCCTTAACTCTATCTGTGAATAGTCCGCGTCAAGGAATACACAGCCCTCTTTCGGAACAAATACCTTTCTAATCTGCTTTCCAAGTTCCATCCTTATAGGAATGTTCTGCAGGTTGGGCTCGGTACTGCTTATACGTCCCGTCGCCGTTATAGTCTGGTTAAATGTTCCGTGAATCCTGCCGTCGCTCCTTATATATACGGCAAGCCCGTCGGCATATGTGGACTTTAGTTTTGTGAGCTGTCGATATTCCAAAACAGCAGGCACAATCGGGTCTTCTAACCTTAATTTGTCAAGTATGTCAGCCGATGTCGAATAGCCCGTCTTAGTTTTTTTTGCAAACGGCAGTTTAAGCTTCTCAAACAATATTACACCGAGCTGTTTTGGTGAATTTATATTGAACTTCTCGCCTGCGCATTCATAAATTTCTTTCTCAAGCTCATCTATTCTCTGTGTAAGACTGTCTCCATATTGTTTCAGCGCATCCCTGTCAGCGCCTATTCCCTCAACCTCCATATTATTGAGCGTGTACACAAGAGGCATCTCTATGTCAGTATATAGACCGTACATATTCCATTCCTTTAGCTTCCTCTCGACCTCGTCCATTGCATCCGGAAGAATACCGCACACAAGGGCCGCGTACTCCGTATACTCATCCTCATTATTTTCAATTAATGACATAACGCTGTCTTTTCCAAATTTCTCTGAGTACGACGGTATGGTAATTCCAAGAAAATCTCTAGCTATATCATCAGGCTCATAGCTGTCCTTTAACGGATTGATAAGATACGCCGCAACACCGATATCCCAAATATTTTCTGAATGCCTTATCCCTAGATATTTTAATGCGTGTTTTACGTCGTACATAACGATATTTGAATTATTTTCTGTTATTTTTTCGGTCATTTTCTTTATATCGCCGTCAAATCCTTCACCATATGATGTCAGTATCTTTACTTTCCCACTTTCCGGAATCACAACCGAGACCATAAGCACAGCGCTTTCATAGCTGTCATGTACTTCCCCGTCTTTCCACGAAAAATACATTCCAATATAACCTGAAACTGCTGTTTCTTCCGTAATCTCCACACATGCGCGCTTAACATCATTCGAAGACTTATATACTTCATACTCCGTATTCCTTTCTCCGGCTCCTGCGCAGGCATTGTCAAACCTTGCAAGCATCGACTTGAATTCGAGGTCTTTTACATATTCGTATGAAGAATCGTTAAACATTTCATCAAAAGTTGCTTTTTCTAATGCATAATCAATTTCAACGTCGGTCTTTATCGTCGCGAGCTCTTTGCTTATAACAGCAAGCTCCGGAGAATTCATAAGCGCGTCATGCGCCTTTTTAGGTTTAACCTCATCCGCATGCGCTATTACCTCCTCGACAGTGCCGTATACGGCAAGAAGCGCTGTTGCGGTCTTCTCCCCGACACCCGGCAGTCCCGGTATGTTATCCGAGGAATCGCCCATAAGACCTTTTAAATCTATTATCTGCGCAGGCTCTAATTGATAGACTTCCCTTATCTTTTCGGGCGTATAATCTTCCACAACAGTTTTCCCGCCCTTTGTCTTAGGTATCCTCAAAGTAATTTTTTCCGTCACCAACTGCAAAAGGTCCCTGTCCCCGGACACTATCGTAACGTCGCATCCCTTTTTCTCAGCTATTCCCGCGATTGTTCCGAGCAAATCGTCGGCCTCAAATCCCGGTTTTTCAACGACGGTTATATTCATTGCACAAAGCAGCTTCTTAAGAACCGGGACCTGCTCATGCAGTTCAGCCGGCATCGGTTTTCTGGTACCCTTATATTCAGCGTACATCTCATGCCTGAACGTAGGATGTTTTACGTCAAAAGCAACGGTCAAATACTCTGGTTCTTCCTCCTCAATCACTTTAAATAGTATATTAAGAAATCCGTACACCGCATTAGTGTGAAGTCCTCTGCTGTTGGTAAGTTCAGGTATTCCGTAAAACGCCCTGCTTAAAATACTGTGTCCGTCCATCAATAAAAGTTTGCCCATATTTTTTCTCCCAAATATATTTTCAGTCGCCCTATCCTGCTCTCTTTCGCAGTGCTTCTCTCAAAAGCCTGCGGCTTTCTCGTTCACGGGCAGTCGCCCTATCAGTACGTAAAAAAGCGGATTAGGCTGTGAACAGCCAATCCGCTTTTTTACGTACTGGCACTGCTCATTGCTTTCGTGGACATTATAACCTAATTCTTTCAAAAAATCTATTGCAAATTGTTCTGTAGTGTGATAGAATGGCAAATGCTGAAGCAAATGCCGGTGTGGCGGAATTGGCAGACGCACATGACTCAAAATCATGCGGAGCAATCCGTGCCGGTTCGAGTCCGGCCACCGGCATTATACTTTTCATTAAGCAAGACGTCTTCTTTCATACTCGTAATAGTGAATGTATTTTGTTTTTCTCTTTATTATATCATAATCATTATGCCATAGATTTTTTCTTAAAATACCATTTATATTTATCCCACAAGATGTTATAATAAAAACAGATGAATCCGAAAAATTCACACACTCATCTATGAAAAACTACATTAAATTTGAGGGGAAGAGATAATAATGAGCACTCTTCAAAACACAATCTCTATGATGAAAACTTTGCCGGACTCTGATTTACTAAAAATACAAGATTTTATTAAGAAACTTTCTAAGCGCCACGAGCTCGAAGCGGCTGATGAAGATGTTGGCAGATTTTTACCACCAAAATTACGGGAAGATATTTATAAAGACTTAGAACTCTCAAGACAGCAAGCTGCCGAGGGGGAATATCAGGAAACTAGTGAATTTCTTGCCGAGCTTAAGGCAGAGTATGGAATAAAAAGTTGTCCTAACCAGTCGGGCTCAGCTGGATTTTAAAAATATTATCCACTATCTCCTTTATGACTTAAGAAGTGAACAATAGTAGTTTTTTCACTGTCATCTATACGGCACTGCAACAGTTTCCGGAAATTCTGAACATTTATGGTTTGTATCTTCATTGAAGTACCTCCATTAGCCCACAGTAATTATTTTGAGTAAAATTATATCATATATAAAATAAATTGCAATTCAAGACTGGATATAAAACGAAAAGAAATCACTTGAGACTATTCGTCTAATGCAGAGAAGTTTACGGAGCGATAGTTTAAAAGTGGAAAAACTCAAAACAAAACTTAATTTTAAAAGCGCAAGGGTAACACAGGATTTCAGAGTCATTTTTACACAGTCAGGAAATAAAGTTTTTTTAGTATACATAGACCATCATGATGCTGCTTACTTGTGGGCGGGCAAAAGATTACAGGTCTTTGATACAGTAAATGCAAATTCACCACGTTAATCAATTAAAATAATATTTTATGCTTCATTATTCTTTTTGCTTGGCGTCATTACCGGTATTATTCTTACAGGCATATATTTATAAAAAATACCAAATTACACGTTATTACATTTTCTGTCATTTGAACAAAGAGTTTCCAGTTTATTATTTTAAATTTTTCACATAATAACATTACAGCCAACGAACAGGCTGTAAACTTCTAAAAAGGAGGCGTATATTATGTCAAAGGGAAGAAACAGAGTTGAGGTTCCAGAAGCAAGGGAAGCAATGGACCGCTTCAAGATGGAGGTTGCATCAGAGATTGGTGTTCCATTAAAGAATGGATATAACGGAGATCTTTCTTCTTACCAAAACGGTTCTGTAGGCGGCGAGATGGTTCGTAAGATGATTAAAGCCCAGGAACAGAACATGGCAGGTAAATAAAAAAGTACCAGCAACAAACAAAAAGGAACCAGCTGAATTAAAACAGCTGGTTCTCTTTTTTTATAACGTAGCATGAACAAATTCGTCCCTGAACTCATTCAGGTCGATGCTGCCTACCGCCTCGTCAACCATCTTAAGTATATCGGCATCCTCATATATGTCCCCAAGCTCAAATGCCAGCTCTCCGCTCTGTCTGATTCCTGCAAGCTCTCCGGGTCCTCTAAGCTTAAGGTCCTCGGATGCAATGTGGAATCCATCGTTAGAATTGTTTAACACCTTTAGCCTGTCCATTGAAGCTTTGCTATTGCTGCCGCTCATAAAAATACAATAAGACTGGCGGTTTCCTCTGCCGACTCTGCCTCTGAGCTGGTGAAGCTGTGCAAGTCCGAATCTATCTGAATTTTCTATCATCATTACAGTAGCATTCGGAACATTTATACCAACCTCTATTACCGTCGTCGATACGAGTATGTCAGTCTGATGCTCGGCAAACCGTCTCATTATATCATTTTTTTCTGAATTTTTCATTGAGCCGTAAAGAGCATCAATCCTTATATTTTCCGGCATATATTCCCTGAGATTATGCGTATATTCAATGACGCTCTCGGCCTCTATATCATCATTCTGCTCAACCATAGGGCATATTATGTACACCTGATTACCAGCCGCTATCTGTTTTTCCATAAATTTATATGCCGTAACTCTATATGACGTGTCAACGACACAATTTTTGATAGGTATTCTTCCTGCCGGCAGCATATCTATAACAGACATCTCCATATCTCCGTATAAGATAAGCGCAAGGCTTCTTGGAATCGGAGTAGCACTCATAACAAGAGTATGGCATAAGACGCCTCTCGAAGAAAGATTTTTACGCTGGTTGACGCCGAATCTGTGCTGCTCGTCCGTAATAACAAGACCAAGATTATTATAGTTCACGCCGTCCTGAATAAGCGCGTGAGTTCCAACTACGATATCCGCATCGCCTGAACTTATGCTCTCGTAAACATTTCTCTTTTGCTTTGCCGTCATACTGCCCGTTAACAGGGCTACATTTACTCCAAGCGGCTCAAGAAGCCTGGCGCATTCGTCATAGTGCTGCACTGCAAGAACCTCGGTCGGAACCATCATGGCGCCCTGATAACCGTTTTCACAGTTATACAGCAGCGCAAGTATTGCAACTATTGTTTTGCCGGAGCCGACGTCGCCCTGAACCATCCTGTTCATAACATAACCTGAGGACATATCATTTTTTATTTCAAACCATGCCTTTTTCTGGGCGTCCGTGAGCTCATATGGCAGGCTGTCTGTGAGAGCGCCGCACTTGCCGAACTGTTTATATATCCTGTCAATCCTGTTTTTCTTGTTTTCCGTCTTCATAATCCTTAAAGAGACGATAAACCTGAAAAATTCCTCAAAAACAAGCCTCTTCCTTGCTTCTTTTAGACTTTCGTCGTCTTCAGGAAAATGTATCGATTTGATTGCTTTAGCATAAGATACCAGATTGTATTTTTTTCTGATGAAAGCCGGAAGAATATCCTGCTCGCTGCCAATACATCCCAGTGAAAAACTAACCGCTTTGCTAATATTATTGTTAGTAATACCTGACGTAATCGAGTATATCGGCATGAGTTTATTTTTTTTATTAAAATATTCCTGTTTTGATATAATCTGCGGCTGTTCTATAGTAAGGCCGCTGTATTTCCTTGCCGCTCGCCCCCTTAATATATAGTATGTGCCGGGTTTTAAAGTCCTCGCAAGAAACGGCATATTAAACCATGTGATATTTATAACGCCGCTCGCATCGCGAACTGAGGCCGCCACTATCTTTAAATTCTTTATGTTTTTTAAAGCAGCGCGGCCGATAAGTGAGACCTCTATCGTGACAACGTCTCCCTCCTTAACTTCACTGACCGGAATTATCTCACCGTACCTGTCATATCTCTTTGGGAAATGCGTAATCAAATCGCGCACCTGAAATATATTAAGTTTAGAATATTTTGCGGCGAGCTTTTCCCCTATCCCTTTAATATCCGTAATACTGCTGTCAATCGTAAGCATAATATAATCCTATCTTATTATTACTATTTGAGCCTAAAACAAAGAATACAGCTTATGCATTCGTGCCCCAAGAGCGGGATGCATAAGCGGCATTAAAAAAATGGACAAATTCATTGTGCATGCACATAAGAATAAGTCCATAATAACACACTATTCCACAGATACAAAATAATAATACACAGGCTGACCGCCGTAATGCACCTCTACATCCACATCTGTATGGTTCTTTTTTATCGAAGACGCTATAAGCGTTGCCTCATCCTCGGTTGTATCTTTTCCATAGTAGAGTGTGACAAGCTCCGAGTCGGCGTCTATAAGCGTATCAATAAGCTCCACAGTCGTAGCCAACACCTGCGCCCCCGTGTTTACAATACCGGCATCTGAAATACCCATTATATCGCCCTGCTTTATCTCGACATCCTGAATAACGGTATCTCTGATTGAATAGGTCACTGAACCCGACTTCACATTGCCCATCTCCCTGAGCATAGTTTCCTCATTTTCTTCGACAGATTTATTGGACATGTAATTGAGCAGCGCCATTATTCCCTGAGGTATCGTCTTTGAAGGAATCACAATTATATTTTTATCCTCTACAAGGCTGCTCGCCTGCTGCGATGCAAGAATAATATTTGAGTTGTTAGGCAGTATAAATATATTATCCGCATTTACCTGATCTATCGCATTTAATATATCCTCAGTACTCGGATTCATTGTCTGCCCGCCTTCAATAACAATGTCAGCGCCAAGACCTGCAAATATTTCCGAAAGACCGTCTCCTGCAGACACAGCTATAAATCCCGTCTCGGCGCGGTTTACGCTGCCGTCATCCGACGCTCTGGCGCCGGCTTTGCTTTCATTATACCCTGACTGTTCGGCCGCCTGTACATCCGGTCCGGTCTCCTGCTCTTTATATTCATCAGGCTGTTGTCCATGCTCCATATTATACTGTTCAGAGTCATCGGCCGCTGAACTTTCAATACTTTCAGTATCCTGTATTTTCTCATTGCCATTCATCGACCCTGCGCCGGACTGTTTTTCGGCGTCAAGGGCAAGTCTCTCATTGTGTTCCTCACGCATGTTGTCTATCTTAATCTTTGAGAGTGAACCGTAAGTGAGCGCTTTCTGCAATACAATACCGGGCATATTCGTATGGACATGCACTTTTACCATGTCGTCGTCCGATACGACTACTATTGAATCTCCTACAGCTTCAAGGAATATTTTTAACTCTGCCTCGTCCCTGTCCTCAAATTCCGTCTCAAGGTTCACTATAAATTCGGTACAATATCCGAATTTTATGTCGGCTGTGCTTATGTCCGACTTTGAAACCTGCCTCCTTGCCGGTCTCGCCTGTATCACATCTTTCACCTCTTTTGACTGCTTTGCCTCTTTTTTATCCGATTTTTTTTCTGTTTTTTCTTTTTTTGCATTTTTCTGGCTCTGCTTAGGCTCATACGCCTTTACTGCCGCAGACTGTTTTTTAAATGCGGTGAGGTCCGGAAGCTGTCCGTTTCCAAGCTCAGGAAATTTCTCCTTAAGCAATCTGAGCGCTCCCTCAATTATTATAAGAAGTCCTTCTCCTCCCGAGTCCACAACTCCCGCCTCTTTCAGCACGGGCAGCATCTCCGGCGTAAGTTCAAGAACCTCTCTCATGTGACCGACTATCGCCTCCGCATAGGTAACTATATCAAGGTTTTCTCTTGCAAGATACACTGCCATATCAGAGCCTGCCCTTGCAACCGTGAGTATCGTTCCCTCTTTCGGCTTCATAACAGCTTTATACGCCGTCTCTACGGCCTTTTCAAACGATGCTGAAAGTATTTCTATATCTATCTCATTGTATTCCCTCATCTGCCTTGTCAGACCTCTCAAAAGCTGCGAAAGAATAACTCCCGAGTTACCTCTCGCACCCCTGAGAGAGCCTGAAGATATAGCCTTACATATATTAGCCATAGTAACGTCAGTTACCGCCTCAACTTCCCTAACCGCTGACTGAATTGTCATCGTCATATTAGTTCCGGTATCACCGTCCGGTACCGGAAACACGTTAAGTTCATTGACATATTCTTTTTTTTCATTAAGCGCTTCGGCACCCGCAATAAAGATTTCCTTCAACAACTGCGCATCTATTGTATTCATGAGTAATCCTCCATAATTATACATTATTAATCAGTAACACGTACACCCTCAACGCTTACAATAATATCGGAAACTTCCATCCCCGTAAATTCCTCTACCCTGTATTTTACATTGGAAATAAGATTCGCAGCCACAGCTTTAATACTTACCCCAAAAGCAACAATTATATGCATGTGTATCTCAAGCCTGTTATCCGCAATCGTAACTTCCACGCCATGATTAATATTATCAATTCTAAGCAGATTCCACAATCCGTCTTTCACATTGACGGATGCCATGCCAACTATGCCAAAACATTCAACTGCCGACGAACCCGCATATTTTGCAATAACGTCTGTATCTATAACTATCTTGCCCTTACCAGTAATCATTCGACCTTTCATGGAACAACCTCCTTATAAACATATATTATTTAGTATACCCCATCATATATAAAAAATCAAATAATTTCCAACTAAGCTCAGATTAGGCAATGTTAAGTAAAAGTATATACATATCATGTGATGACGTACGATACATATTCATTAACAGCGTACTGCAAAAATTCTTAAATGTGAATAGAAGAACATTTCTGCATATAATATAATAATAACGACTGATAGCGGTGTTTATTATGAAAAAATTAATTGGATTTATACTAATATGGGTTGCCATCGGTATGATTATAATGTTCTTCATCTCAAACTGCCTAATGGCGATTGCGCTCATAGCCATATTCCTAATACTTGGATACAACCTTTTTACGTCATGCTGACCTATATATTTCACAAAACGCACACGCCTTAATTCTTTTATTACAGATAAACAGTGATGTATATAACAATATTCCTGTATTAAATTACGAATATAAAATTACACAACAAAAACCCACCATTTTGATTTAACAAGATGATGGGATTTTAACAGTGAACTATAAACTTTACAAAAATTATGCTCTCTCAACCTTACCTGAACGAAGACATGACGTACATACATACATTTTCTTCGTTGCGCCGTTAACCTTAACCCTGACCGATTTTACGTTAGGTTTCCACATACGGTTATTCCTTCTATGAGAATGGCTCACCCTTATTCCAAAGCTGACACCTTTATCGCATATTGCACACTTTGCCACCTGAAGCACCTCCTTATATGTCAATTACGCATACTAATGCGCCACAAACATGAATATTTTAACAAACCCTTATTATAATTGCAAGCATTATTTTCATAAAATACAAAAATTTTATTATAAACTACAAAAATTATTTGCCCTCAAGCTCCTGACCGTCGTTTCCTTTTCCCGACTTTCCGAACTTTTCAAACAGGTTCGGAACCATATCAAGAATCTTTGTAAGGCCGTCCTGATTTTTGATATTTACAAGCTTTGCCTCTCCGTCCTTGAGTACTATAACTGCGCTCGGCTGGATTTTTCCGCCCATTCCGCCGCCTCCGTTGTTTTTGGTGTCCTTAGAATTTACAAACGCTCCCGCCGCGACGCCGAATGATACGTCCACAAGAGGAAGTATTATAGTTCCGTCACCGACAGTTATAGCCTCGCCGACAACCGTCTTTGTAGTAATGAAACTATCCATTCCCTTAAACAATGAATCAACCGTTTTCTCAAAATTATCTGCCATTTCAATTTACCTGTCCTTTCTTCATAACTCTTTTTATGTCTTCATTAAACAATATCTTTAACAGGAAATAGAGCATGTGCACAAATCTCACATAACCTTTGACGCATACCCTGCCCTTAAGTATCTTCCTCTCAAAATCAGGGGAAATATTATACTTCCCTTTCCAGCACACAGTAAGAATACCTAATCCTCCAAAAAAAAGTCCGGTGTATGCCGGGTCCTCGAACCCTATAACAACGTCGGCCATTATTTTTTTAGGCCTGACACGCTTTAAAAATTTTATAACAATATCTTTAAAAAATACTATAAGGCGTTTGTTTCTATCATCACTTATCATTCCGAACAATGATTTTAGATATACTTTTTTCTTTTTTTGCTTCTTATTTTGCCTCTTTTTCTTACTCTTTCTTCGACAGCGCTTTGTTCCTCCGCTTCCGTCTTTACCGGCATCCGAGTTCTCTGCGGTGCGCCCTGCCCTGTCTTCATTAGCATTATGGCAATCGCTCTTATCTTTGCAGGCGTTGACGTCGGCTTTATCGTGATTTGCTTCTTCAATAACAGGTTTTTCATCACAAACGGCTTTCTTGCCTGCCCGCTTATTTTTTCTTTTAACTCTGCCGCTGTGCGCAATCGGTATTCCAAACAGCCTGACCACCCACAGTTCTCCTTTCGGATAGCCGATTCTGCACTGCAGGATTCTCGCAAGCCATGTCAAATTGACGCTTAGCCTGGTGTCGTTATCAAAATCAGCCCTTGCGCTATATCTAACCGGCACAAACAGTATTAACAGAGATAGCGTAACAATAATTCCCAAAAGAATGAGTACGGTAATTCCTATTATTTTTAATATAACCACAAATATATGCACTAATCAACCACTTCCCATTACGTCACACAGGATTACCGTACAACTTCCTGCGAATACATCCATTAATATCTTTCCCGTCATTTTCATTGTAAGCCTCCAATGCAATTGACATTACGACTTTCACAGCTTCCTTATACGAGTGCGTAAGTCCGACAACCTCTATAAGGTTTCTTCTATAGTGTTTGAATATAAGTTCATTACATGAAATAATATCAAGTATATTATTCCCGTTTGACGGAAAGGCAACACAATAAACCGGAGGAATATGAACAGAATCATCTTCGACAATATTTTTGTAATAATCCGGTTTCCCTGCAACCTCACTGTCCATATATAGTTTATCATGCCATTTTACCATATCCATCTCCAATGCTAACGAATGTCACTTCACTCTATTAGTCCCAGTCTGCCAAGTCGTTCATCAAGCCGCTAATCAGGCTGTAGCATGCGGCAAGCTCCGGCTTATCGCCGCACTGTTCTATTGAGTGGCTGATATATTCCGTAAGCTCTTTCGAATTGCCAAAAAACACCGGAATATTGCTGAGTACAACCGCATATACCGCACGGACTACAGGACGGCTGTATTTTTTTATCATAATCAGCATATCTTCCAAAAGTCTGTCGGTAACCTCCTCAAGATATTCAGGCGTAACCGGCAAGGATGATAAATTCTCATCAAGCTCCGCAAAAATACTGGAGGACATGAGCTTCTCTGACTTTTTAAGAGATGAGTAACTTTCAGCATCCTCCGGAATCTCTTTTCCAAGCATAGACTCAAGAACAGTTCTCTCCTCGTAAAGTTTTTCCATAACTCCTTCTATCTTTTCAAAGAGTCTGTCGGATTCAGGTTCACACCCCTCGTCAAACGCCCTGTCAACAGCTTTAATAATATCAATACAACAAACCGAAACATCCGTTAAATCATCACGCAGCACGGCATCCGCATTAAGCGCATACACGTACAGCCCGTTAATCATCCTCTGAAGCGACATATACAAATCAGATATGTCGTGTATCTCCGATGTTGAAACTCTGATTCTGTCAGAAAGGATATTGTAATAATCTGTTTCCATACCGACATAATCAGCTTCACCAAGCTCGTCCAGCACCTTTTTAAATCCGGCAAAATATTTCTGCATTCCCTCAGGCTCATATATCATGGCAGACGTTCTTATCATGTAAAGAAATCCATCCAAAGAATCCCTGTCGGAATCCGAATACAACTTAATGCTGTCCTTTATACAGCCTAGAAATTTCGAGCGGGACATACGAACCGGAAGCTGCCCAATAATCTCACGAATTCTATTGTTTACCTCAACAGGCTCGTCCGTACGGAAAATGTAATTTACAATATCCGCGGCAAACATATTCTTATCTATCCGTCCGGTCAGCTCGTCTAATTCCTGCTCCGTTATTATATAGCGCGCCTCTATGCGGTTCATAACATACTCATATACAAGAAATCTGTCTATATATGCTGTCAGCACTTGCATTTTTCCTATTATAATGTTCCGTGCATTATCAAGCTGCTCAATCATTTCGGTGATATCAGGTTTTTCTTTTTCAATTTGTGTAAGCTTTTTAAAGCATTCCCTAACAAGCTCTATCTCATAGCCGGCGTCAGACTGCCCGGGAAAAGGCGTCTCGCTGCTCATCTCACAAAATATGAAATATTCCACAGCGGCATCAATCAAAGAGGCAGCCTTGTAGTTCGCAGAAAGCCTGCCTGCTTTATCATAAGTCATTTACATACCCCTTTCCGCTTAAAACTAAAACAATAGTACCCACTTTTCAAACCATTTTAACAGCTTCGCATATTCAAGCGTAGCCGGATACGCTGAAATGACAGGGAAGAACGCTGCAAACAGAACCGCGACAAGTGCAACATAAACAAACACCGCCGGTTTAAGCTTTGGATTAAGCTTGAGCAGCTTATAAATTGAATACCCTATCATAAGAACCACAAAAGGTACACTCGGAAAATAATGATATATAAACGTACATCTTGTAACAAATACCCAAGGCAGATACTGCGACAAATATCCTATGGTAAGGAAGAACGCCGCCCTGTCACGCTTCTTTATTACAAGGTATACAAGGTACACAAATGCAGGAATTCCAACCCACCATATGAGAGGATTTCCCATTGCCGAAATGCCTTCGCTTACGCCGTCTCCGACGGTCTCCACATAATACAGCATCGGCCTGACTATCGTAGGCCACTCAAACCACGTTGACGAGTATACATGCGTCGAGTCAAGCGCAGAATGATAGCTGAACATAATATTTTGTGAATCCATCATCCTCTCAATAAGACTGCCGTTCATTTCCCTGGCGCCCGGATTATTATACGGAATATATGACAAAAGGTATATTACAGACGGAACTACAATAAATGCAGCAATACAGAAACACAATGTCTTCATCGTAAATATACTGAAATTATTCACTATATACTTGTGTTCAATATCCCCTGTCTTTCCTTTAGGCTCGCTTACAGCCCTTCTGTATTCCATGTACCTCCTGAATAAAACCGCAAAAAATACAACGGCAAGTCCCACTCCGGCATAAACTCCGGTCCATTTTGCTCCAGCACCAAGCCCCATACATACTCCTGACAAAAGCAGCGGTATGAATGTCTTCTTAAGCGGCGTATCGTAGAAGCTCATCCTGTAATAACAGAGCATAAAATAATATTCCAGCATTATAAACAGAGTTACAAACACATCAATCGTCGCAATTCTTGTCTGTGTAAAATGCATAAAATCAAGTGCAAACAAAACGGTAATAACCGCTGAAAGCCACGTCTTATCAGTAATCTTTCTCGCAATCAGATACATAACCGGCAGCATCAGCACACCGAACAGCGTTCCCATAAACCGCCATCCAAATGGACACATGCCAAATATTAGAATACCGATTGCCATAATCGCCTTTCCAAGCGGCGGATGAGTGGTTTCATAACAGTAAAGTCCATGTACCATCTCGTATGCTGTCCTCGCATGGTATATCTCATCAAAATAAGTACTGTTCATAAACGAATATGTCCCGTCAAATATATCCTGCTCATCAAACAGCGCGGGATAATCTCCGCTGTTAACAGGAGTCACGGCATTTCCTTCACTGTCAAAAAACATAAACTCCATCAGTGAAGCCACATCGCTCTTCAGTGAATATTTTATATATCTGACATCCTTGTCAATCTGCTGCTCATTCCAGCAGAATACACTGACAATGTCAAGCTCGCTTCCGCCCTCCTCATTGACGACTATAAACTGATCCCACTGTGAGCCGTCCTGAGACGTATACACGTCAAACTTTCTGTTTTCTAAATATCCGAGATAACAAAAAGCCTTGTCAATATTTTTTGTCTCG
Organism: uncultured Clostridia bacterium; assembly: GCA_948472945.1. Lineage (GTDB taxonomy): Bacteria > Bacillota > Clostridia > Lachnospirales > Lachnospiraceae > V9D3004. The sequence goes on along the minus strand of CAOKVX010000001.1, from coordinate 190,020 downwards.
CCAAAATCAAACACAAGCTCGTCGCCCTGACTGCCATACCATTCAGTCTGAGGCGCCTCCATATCGCCGAGTCTCCAAAAAGCAACGCACGCATATATTACGGTTATAACTGCCATAGCAATAAAATCAGCCATAATCCATTTTGACGATATGAAAGATGGCAATATGTCAAATCCCTTTTTCTTTTGCTTTTCAGATTTATTCTGACTGTTATTAATACTCTTTCCCTTAGCGCCCCCTCCGGCACTCTTTTTGCCATTATTCCTCACAGAAGCCTTCGCTTTCAGCTCCTCAAGTTCAACATAGGTAAGCTCCCTAGGCAGCGATCCGTACCTGAAAATAACATAGCAGAAATATACAAAAGCAGCCACACTGACAAATGCTATGAATAAAATCGCCTTATCCTCAAAATCATAAGTTTCCGGATTGTAGTATATAAGCACATGGTACACATTTAGAAAATGTACAAATGACAGAACGCCGTATGCTATTAAAAACTTTTTGTTTCTTTTTACCACCGCCCCTGCAAGCAGAAGAGCAAGGGCAGGATACATATATCTCTCGTGCATCCTTACTGAAAGCATGAACATCGCCGTAACAATCAGCGCACCCGTCATATAATACTTGCTCTCCGACTCCTTATTTCGTATACAAAACAGGGCGGATGCCGCAACGATGGCAACAATAAAAAACGTGCCCCACTGTTTAAACGACATAAACAAAAAGATTTCATCCTGTGAATGCCAGTTCTGCCCAAACAATGTCCACATATTGTAAGCGTTCACCGACGCATATTCATATGAACCCATTGTGTCGACATACTGCGACAAAACATCTGAGAGCCCAAAAGGAGCTGCAAGTCCAAACAGCACTGCGATCGCGAGCAGGCCAAGGCCAAGCTCCTTAAACATCCTTTTTACGTCGAAATCATTAAGGAACACCTGATCCACGATTCCATATATAAGAACAGGAGTAAATATCAGCGCCTGCGGCTTTATCAGAATTCCAACAGCAAAAACAAAATATGATATCGTAAGCTTTTTTTCCGTAACAAAATAGCACATAAGAAGAACAAACAGAGTGAACACCGAATCTACCTGTCCCCATGTGGCTGAATTGATTATTACGGACGGATTGAACATGTATAATGCCGAAAACAGCAATGCGTTCTGGTATTTTGTATACTTCTTTGCTATGAGATATATGACATAGCCTATTAAAAGGTCGCAAATCATTGCCGGAAGTTTTAGAAGTATAATTGATACGGTGGCGGCTGAAGTAAGTCCAAACAGCTTCTTAATCGCCCCTATTACCCACAATACATACATATACCCGGGCGGATAATCCGTGAATGCCTCCAAACCATAAAATTTTGTTATTCCATGTTCAAAAACAGCATCCGACCACCATGAAAAACAGCTAATGTCAGTATCATAACCTCTATACAATGCTGCAAAAATAATATGCAGGATAAATGCTCCCGCAAACAATAATATCAGCCCAAATAGCTGTTCCTGTCTGTTATTTTCTTTCTTACCCATATCACAAATATACTCCTCTCTTATTTGTGCACATGTTCGTGCGTATATATATGGTCGCTGCAGTATTCATAGCTGCCCTCACATTTTGAGCAGTACCTGAATTCAAGATTCTCATCATCCCTCTCGGTCCTTCCACAGATTGCACACCTGTGCCTGTAAAGCGGCGTCACCTTAGGCCCTGCCTCTTTGGCAAACTTAGCCTTTCTCCTATGCTGCTTATATGAAAAGTTATTTTTATGCGAGCCCAGAAAGAATATGATAAAATTGAACAGCGACACAAAAATTGACACGGCAATTGCCATATATATAAAAATCCCCGTCCTAAAATAACTGCTGATATTAGAGATAAACATATACCCGACCAACACAGCGTCAACAATTCCGAGCCATTTCGCCTTAACAGGAAGAATAAAAAACAGAAGAAACTCCATATTAGGAAATATAGTGGCAAATGCAAGAAAGAGCGACATATTTATATATTCAAAGCCTGTAAACCATGTAATACCGGCAGTGACATACAAAATAAATCCCGCTATCACCGACAATACTACACCCGAAACATAATACAGAGTAAATCTGAACGAACCCCATACATTTTCAAGCGTATTGCCTATCATATAATACAGGTAGACCGTTATAGCAAAAGTTAACATACCGCCCACATCAACCGACATACCGGGATAAAACAGAAATGTAAACAAACGCCATATCTGCCCTCTGAAAACCGCACTGAAATCAAGGCTTAGAAACGTAATATATATCTCCGGATTTATAAGTCCGATAACCGCGCCTATAATCTGAATACCGACTATATATCTCATCAGGCCGTTTATCCTATATTTCCCAAACTTTCTCTCAAGTTTGTACAACCAGTTCTGATTCATACACAGACTCCTTTATTAAAACATTTTCTTCTTAGCACATATCAATGCGACAATTCCTGTCACCGCACATGTTCCTATTGTGATAATGGCAAAACCGTACGGATGATTGCCGAGAGGGACGTTAACAAAATTCATTCCAAAAAAACTTGCAATCATTGTCGGTATTGACAAAACTATTGTTATCGTAGCAAGAAGCTTCATAACGATGTTAAGGTTATTTGATATTACAGACGCAAAAGCATCCATCATACCACTCAAAATCCCGCTGTATATATTAGCCATCTCAATAGCCTGCTTGTTCTCAATAATTACATCCTCAAGCAGGTCTTCGTCGTCCGCATATTTTTTTACCTGCTCCGTGCGAAGCATTTTCTCCAGCACAACTTCATTAGAACGGAGCGAAGTTGTAAAATACACAAGACTTTTTTCAAGTTCAAGAAGCTCAATAAGCTCCTGATTTTTCTGTGAGATATGAAGCTTTGCCTCAATCTCCTCACTCTTTCTGTCTATCGCCCTCAGATACTGTAGAAACAGCGTAGCATTCCTGTAAAGAATCTGCAATATTACGCGCGTCTTCTTAAACGTGTAAAATCCCCTGACCTTTCCGTTCATAAAGCATGTGAGGACGTCATTTTCTTCAAGGCACACAGTAATTATTGCCGTATCTGTTAAAATAATACCGAGCGGAATTGTTACATACCTTCCGACCTTGCCGTCCTTATCCTCAACAGTAGGTATATCTACAAGAATGAGAATATAATTATCTTCCGGCATAAGTCTTGAGCGCTCCTCCTCGTCCAGCGGAGCCCTCAAATCGTCCGCATCGACATTGCATTTTGCCGAAACCAAGTCTATCTCTTCTTTTGTGGGATTAATCAAAGAAATCCAGCATCCGTCTGATATCTCCGTCTCATTAGTCATAGTTCCGTCTACCAGTGATTTGAATATACGCAGCATCTTTAAACCTCCCAGCCTTATAAAATGTCAGTAAATATTTTTCTAATAGTTATCGGGCATAATTCCTGCTAAAGCTCATCAGATACAGCCATTACACCCGAAATTATCTTAAGAGATAGATGCGTGCAGCTCCTGCAATGATTTCACCTGAAGCATTCCCTCATCCTTTACAGCCTTTATGCCGGCTCCTGCGGCCTTTGCCGCCGCCATAGTAGTGAAATAAGGAATCTTTTTCTTCACGGCAGTCTTTCTTATATAGCTGTCGTCAAACGTTTTATTTTCACCCGCAGGCGTATTTATTACAAGCTGTATCTCACCGTTCATAATTCCATCGACAATATTAGGACGTCCTTCCTGCATCTTGTTTATCTTCTCAACAGGAATCCCCTCGTTCTTAATTACCTCGTACGTCGTTCCAGTTGCGACAAGCCTGAATCCACATTCATGGAAAAGTTTCGCAACCGCAGGCAGTTCCGCCTTAGACGCAGAATTAACTGAAAAAAGTACGGTTCCCTCAAGCGGAAGTCTAGTCTGCGTAGCCTCCTGAGCTTTATAGAACGCCTCCCCAAAGCCCGCCGAAAGTCCGAGCACCTCTCCGGTAGATCGCATCTCAGGTCCAAGAAGAGGGTCTACCTCAGGGAACATATTAAATGGGAAAACTGCCTCCTTGACTCCATAATGTGAATATTTCCTGTCCTTAAGCTCTTTAACTGGCGAACTCTTTTTATTGAGCTCCGATATTATAATCTCTGTGGCTATTCTCACCATCTGTACGTTGCATACTTTAGATACGAGAGGCACCGTCCTCGACGCCCTCGGGTTTGCTTCAAGCACATACACGGTATCATTTTCAATCGCATACTGCATGTTCATAAGACCCTGTACGTTCATTTCCACGGCTATTTTCTTAGTATATTCGCGTATTTTATCTAAATTCTTATCTGATATATGCATCGACGGCAGGATACATGCCGAATCTCCCGAGTGTACCCCCGCAAGCTCAATGTGCTCCATTACCGCAGGAACATATGCGTTCTCGCCGTCACTTATTGCATCCGCCTCACATTCAAGAGCGTTTTTGAGGAAACGGTCAATCAGGATAGGCCTGTCCGGCGTAACTCCTACTGCCGCAGCCATATAGCTCTTGAGCATCTCAGGATTTGTTACAACTTCCATACCCCTTCCGCCGAGCACGTATGAAGGCCTCACCATTACCGGATATCCTATCTTTTCTGCAATCTCCACAGCCTCCTCGGTCGTTGTAGCCATTCCTGCTTCCGGCATAGGAATTTCGAGCTTATCCATCATAGCCCTGAACAAGTCCCTGTCCTCCGCCATATCAATAACAGACGGCGCCGTTCCGAGAATTCTCACTCCGTTTTTCTCAAGTTCCGACGCAAGGTTCAGCGGCGTCTGTCCGCCAAACTGCGCGATTACACCCACAGGCTTTTCTTTCTCATAAATACTTAGAACATCCTCAAGCGTAAGCGGTTCAAAGTAGAGCTTGTCAGACGTGTCATAGTCTGTAGATACGGTCTCAGGATTGCAGTTTATAATAATAGTCTCATAACCCATATCCTTTAATGCAAACGCCGCGTGTACACAGCAATAGTCAAACTCTATACCCTGCCCTATACGGTTAGGGCCTCCTCCGAGTATAAGTACTTTATCTTTTTTATCGCTCGCCACGCTCGCGTCAGGCGCATTGTATGTCGAGTAGTAGTAAGCGCTGTCCTCAGTTGCGGACACATGAACGCCTTCCCAGCCCTCGACTACACCGAGCTCTTTCCTTCTGTTTCTTATGTCCTCCTCAGCAATATCAAGAATCTGACTGAGGTATTTGTCTGAGAATCCATCCTTTTTAGCCTGAGTAAGAGCTTCGTCGTCCGGCACGCGGCCCTTAAATTTAAGCAAGGCCTCCTCCTCGTCAACAAGTTCTTTCATCTGCTCAAGGAAATATTTTTTAATTGATGTTATTTCGTATAATCTGTCAAGGTCCGCGCCTTTCCTGATTGCCTCGTAAATTATAAAATGTCTCTCGCTCGACGGTGTGTGAAGCATAGTCATAAGGTCCTCAAGGCTTCTGTCATGGAAATCTTTCGCATATCCAAGGCCGTACCTTCCAATCTCGAGCGAACGTATAGCTTTTTGGAAAGCCTCCTTATATGTTTTTCCAATGCTCATTACTTCTCCAACAGCTTTCATCTGCGTTCCAAGCTTGTCCTCGCTGCCCTTGAACTTCTCAAACGCCCACCTTGCAAATTTTATTACAATGTAGTCACCATCCGGCACATACTTGTCAAGAGTTCCGTATTTTCCGCACGGAATCTCGTCGAGTGTAAGCCCACTCGCAAGCATTGCCGAAATAAGCGCTATAGGGAAACCTGTCGCCTTGCTGGCAAGGGCCGATGACCTTGACGTTCTCGGATTAATCTCTATGACTACAATCCTGTCGCTGACAGGGTCATGCGCAAACTGTACGTTTGTTCCACCGATAACTTCAATTGCCTCAACTATTTTATAAGCCTGCTCCTGGAGACGTTTCTGCGTTTCATCTGAAATCGTAAGCATAGGAGCTGAACAGAACGAATCACCGGTATGGACTCCAAGAGGATCAATATTTTCAATAAAGCACACGGTAATCATATTATTTTTTGAGTCGCGGACAACCTCAAGCTCAAGTTCTTCCCATCCAAGGATCGACTCCTCGACAAGAACCTGTCCTACAAGGCTCGCCTGCAGTCCCCTTGACACGACTGTCCTGAGCTCCTCAATATTATATACAAGGCCTCCGCCTGCCCCTCCCATCGTATAAGCAGGACGTATAACAACAGGGTAGCCAAGCTTTTCAGCTATTGAAAGAGCTTCATCGACGGTATAGGCAACCTCGCTTCTCGCCATCTCAATCCCCAGGCTGTTCATCGTATTTTTAAACTCGATTCTGTCTTCTCCGCGCTCAATTGCGTCAACCTGGACACCGATAACCTTGACATTGTATTTATCAAGCACTCCCGCATTCGCAAGCTCTGCGCAAAGATTAAGACCCGACTGTCCTCCAAGGTTTGGAAGAAGCGCATCCGGTCTCTCCTTTTCTATAATCTGTTCAAGCCTCTCTACATTGAGAGGCTCAATATAAGTGACGTCAGCTGTCTGCGGATCGGTCATTATCGTCGCAGGATTAGAATTGACAAGCACAATTTCATAACCGAGATTTCTTAAGGCTTTACATGCCTGTGTGCCCGAGTAATCAAATTCACACGCCTGTCCGATAATAATCGGACCTGAACCAATAATCAATACTTTATGAATGTCTGTTCTTTTTCCCATTTTATCCTCCATATACTCTGTCTTCAAATTTACTTTACCTAATTATAGCATTCATTCCATTATATCACTAATTAAATTTTTCTTCAATTAATGATTAGTCTAATTTTCCACATATTTTAATCAAAGTTTACTGATGTTTTTCCATGCACTCTCCACGGCAGCCGCCTTCTTTTCCATTCCAACAGTATGTACACAGTTTGGATGGGTCAATTCCTACGGCCTCTATCATATCGTCAAGCCTGTTAAATGTAAGCGATGTAAAATTCATTTTTCCCCTTATATTTTCTACCATGTTATTATACTGTTCAGTCTCAGGGTCCGAGTACTTTTCGAGAATTTCCTCTGTCTCCTCACCCTCAAGCTCCTTTATGACACGTCTGGTTATAAGGTCGAGATCCGAGCGTGAACGGGAAAAGTTAAGATACTTACATCCGTATACAAGCGGAGGACATGCAGGCCTTATATGAACTTCTTTCGCCCCGCTCTCAAATAAATATTCCGAAGTTTCCCGAAGCTGCGTTCCCCTAACTATGGAATCGTCAATAAGAAGAATCCTTTTGTCCCTTATAAGATTTTCAACAGGCAGAAGTTTCATTTTTGCAATGAGGTCTCTTTTTTCCTGATTCTGTGGCATAAACGACCTAGGCCAGGTAGGAGTATATTTTATAAACGGCCTTGCAAAGGGAACTCCCGCTTCGTTTGCATATCCAACCGCGTGCGCTGTTCCGGAATCCGGAACCCCGGCAACATAGTCCGGCACAATATTATCCCTTCGCGCCATATGTTTTCCGCACTCATACCTCATCTGCTCGACATTTACTCCCTCATATGTTGCAGTCGGATAACCATAATATACCCAAAGGAACGTACATATACACATCTCATCCCCAGGTTCCACAAGCGTTTTCACCTCGTCTGCGCTCATAAACACGACTTCCCCGGGACCAAGCTCCCTCTTTCTTGTATAGCCGAGATGTAAGAATGCAAAATCCTCAAATGACACACAGTGGGCTCCCTCTTTTTCTCCTATAACCACAGGTGTTCTTCCAACCCTGTCCCTCATCGCATATATTCCGTCTTTCGTCATTACGAGGATGGACATAGAGCCTTCAATCATCTGAGCCGCATACCGCAGCCCCTCCCATATGCTGTCTTTCTGGTTTATAAGCGCAGCCGTAAGCTCAGTCTGGTTAATCTCACCGCCGCTCATCTCCATAAAATGTGAGTGTCCCTTTTTATATATTCCCTCAACAAGTGCAGATATATTATTAATCTTTCCAACAGTAGTAATCGCATAATTGCCCAGATGCGAACGTATCAGCAGCGGCTGCGGCTCATAGTCGGAAATACATCCAACGCCGATAGTTCCTTTCATGCTGTCAACATCTCTTTCAAACTTTGTTCGAAACGGTGCGTTTTCAATGTTGTGGATTGCACGGTCAAAGCCTTTCTCAGAATCATATACAACCATACCGCCTCTCCTCGTTCCGAGATGTGAATGATAATCAATTCCGAAAAACAGGTCAAATACACAGCTTTCCCTGGACACTACTCCAAAAAAACCACCCATGACATAATCTCCTTTTTATTTATTCTTTAAAGATGCGCTAGATAAATCTGCCGCTTCCTCAAAACCTACGCGGCACATGCATAAGGATTTGCAAGGTAACATTTCGCTTTGCGTCGCAAATCCGGCGCGTGAAACGCTTTAATCAGCGTTTCCTTAAAAAGCAGTATACTTTATAAAAAAGGAACGTGTCAATATAGTTTTTTGGCATCACCCTGTTCTCCAATATCTTAATTTGAGTTAATTTAACAGTAACCGGCTGTCATATTTAACAAAACACATGCCCTGCTGCGGCTCACTTCACACGCATCATTGCCAATATGACGTAATACTTAGCTCAACGGCGCCAATTTGAACCCGTTTCAAATTGGCGCCGTTGAGCTAGGCGGTATTTTTTTTAAATATGACAGCCGGTTACTTTTTTAAAAATGTCAGTCTACATAATTATCTTACTTCACGCATCATATCGCTGCGCATAATTTCATTCTGCATCATGTCGTCCCTAATCATATCGTCGGTCATTGTATTATCACGGTTCATTCCGTTCTGCATCATGCCTCCGTTCATCATATTGTCAAGCGTCATCTCGTTCGGCGCCATGCCTCCGTTCATCATATTGTCGCGCATCATTCCATTCGGCATCATATCGCCGTTCATCATGTTGTCGCGCATCATCCCGTTCGGCGCCATGCCTCCGTTCATCATGCTGTCGCGCATCATTCCGTTCGGCGCCATGCCTCCGTTCATCATGCTGTCGCGCATCATTCCGTTCGGCATCATATTTTCACCCGCCATATTGTCGTTCCTAACGCTTTCACGCATAAAATCCCTGCGGTTCATTCCGTCAAATGACGAATTACTATTCTGTCCCATACCTCCCTGTTCATTCATAGCATCTATAGGCAGCATAATAGCTACCCCGGGTTTCATAATTATATCTTCAGGTTTGTTTAACTCTAAAATATCTTCGATAGAAATATTATATTTCACAAGTATATCATTCAATGTCTCACCGGGCATTATGACATACGCAAACGTCCTTGGGGCCTCCTCGGAAGCGGCAATTTCATTGCAGACCAAATCGCATCTTATAGGAATGCATACCTTCTCTCCTATCTGCATGTTATATACATCTATAAAAGGATTCGCCTTTAGCAGCATAATAAGCGGAATATTGTACATCCTCGCAAGTGAATAAAGTGTATCTCCCTTTTTTATGGTATGAAATCTTCCGTCACAGCATTTATTATACATATAACCTTCACCTTATCATTAAATTATATTTCATTATATGTGCCCGGCACACAAGTGTGATTGAATATGAACAGAATCAAACGTCGCGGTTATTAGTATTTAATTATAGTAAATGATTATTTTTTCAGCGAAACACACGCTCTCGCTTAACTGAACACGTAACAGTACTAAGGGGAAGCCGCAACACAGTGCTGACGTGTTCAGATAGTGTTTCTTTTGAATAAAATAATCATTTACTCTATACCAACCCCATAAATTTTAAGATTAATTCTGTTCAAATGACGGTTTGCTTAGTACAGTATATAGTTTGTAAATACTATTGCGTTTTGTTTTACATAAAGTTATAATATGCGTACGTTTTACCACCCAGCAAGCCACGGAACACGGAATGGTTTCTTTATTGCAAGTTCGCCCTAAACGGCAGAAATTGTTTAAAATACGGTACAGTCAGGGTAAATGTATTGACATATTCAAAAGAAACACTATCTGAACTCGCCAGCACTTGGGAGTGCCGCAGCACAGTGATTCCACAACATTATAACAAAAGCCAAAAGCATTAAAACCACCTATTGTGGAATCACTGCGCTGCGGCGCCCCTAGTACTGCTGCGTGTTCAGTTAAGCGAGAGCGTGTGTTTCGCTGAATATGGCAATCATTTACCCGGTGCGAACTTTAAAAGCGCGCAATTTATACCGCCAAGGTAATTAAAGGTAAATGTTGAAAAATAATTATTTTTGTCATATAATATGAAACTGGAATTAATATATCTACGATTTTTTTGGAGGTCAGTATGGGCTCACAGATTAACAGAATTGGAATAGATATTGGCTCGACTACAGTGAAAATAGCTATACTGGGGCCTGACAATGAAATATTGTTTTCGGATTACAGAAGACATTTTGCCAATATACAGAAAACTCTCTGCGATATAATAGAGGATGCAGTTGACAAACTCGGCGATATAACCGCCGGAACAGTAATCACAGGTTCCGGCGGACTTTCAATATCATCACACCTGAACACCGAGTTTGTTCAGGAAGTTGTCGCGGTCGCCACGTCCCTGCAGCACTATGCGCCGCAGACCGACGTCGCAATCGAGCTTGGCGGCGAGGACGCAAAAATCATATACTTTACGGGCGGTATAGAACAGCGTATGAACGGTATATGCGCCGGCGGAACGGGCTCGTTTATCGACCAGATGGCTACTTTGCTCAAAACTGATGCGATGGGTCTTAACGAGTACGCCAAAAACTACAAGGCAATCTATCCAATCGCCGCACGCTGCGGCGTATTTGCAAAATCCGATATACAGCCGCTTATTAACGAGGGCGCTACAAGGGAGGATTTGTCGGCCTCAATATTCCAGGCCGTCGTTAACCAGACAATAAGCGGACTTGCCTGCGGAAAACCGATACGCGGCAACGTCGCGTTCTTAGGCGGACCGCTTTACTTTCTCACCGAGCTTCGGGCCGCGTTCATACGCACTTTGAATTTAAGTGACGACGCCGTAATATTTCCCGAAAATCCGCACCTGTTTGCGGCTATAGGTTCCGCAATGAACTACAAAAACCAAGGAGTACAAACGCTCTCCTCCCTGCAGAAAATGCTGTCCGACAAAATTAATTTTGAATTTGAAGTCGCAAGAATGGAACCCTTGTTTGAAAATGAACAGGCATACAGGAAATTTACCGAGAGGCACAGCCTGCACAATGTTAAAAAGGGCGATATTAAAAATTACAACGGAAATTGTTTCCTGGGAATAGACGCCGGCTCGACTACAACAAAAGCCGCCCTAATCGGAGAGGACGGAAGTCTTCTATATTCGTTCTACAGCAACAATAACGGAAGTCCTCTAAAGACTACAATTAAGGCTATAAAAGAGATTAAGCAAATACTTCCCGATGATGTTAAAATTGCATATTCATGTTCTACAGGTTACGGCGAGGCATTGATTAAATCCGCCCTTATGCTCGACGAGGGCGAGGTTGAGACTGTTGCACACTATCACGCGGCGGCATTTTTCAACCCTGACGTCGACTGTATTCTTGATATCGGCGGCCAGGATATGAAATGTATTAAAATAAAAAACCATACCGTAGACAACGTACAGCTGAACGAGGCGTGCTCGTCGGGCTGCGGCTCATTTATAGAGACATTTGCAAAATCACTTAACTTCGACGTCGAATCATTTGCAAAGATTGCCCTGTTCGCCAGAAACCCAATTGACCTAGGCTCAAGATGCACCGTTTTCATGAACTCCAAAGTTAAGCAGGCGCAGAAAGAGGGGGCAAAGGTAAATGACATATCCGCCGGACTCGCATATTCTGTGATAAAAAATGCGCTTTTTAAAGTTATAAAGCTCTCCGACCCTAAAGACCTCGGAAAAAATATTGTCGTACAGGGCGGAACATTTTACAATGACGCAGTTTTAAGATGCTTTGAACTCATCACCGGACGCGAGGGTATACGCCCGGACATAGCCGGCATAATGGGCGCTTTCGGCGCAGCCCTTGTCGCGCGCTCAAAATACGAAGGGCAGAAAACAAACATGCTCTCTCTCGACGAGATTGCAGCGCTGAGTTTTGAAACATCAATGGTAAGGTGTAGCGGCTGCACAAACAGCTGTCTCCTCACGGTAAACCGCTTCTCGGGCGGAAGAAAGTATATAACCGGAAACCGCTGCGAGCGTGGAATCGGACTTGAAAAAAACAAAGACCACATCCCAAACCTTTACGACTACAAAAACAATCGTATATTCGGTCGCAAATCCCTTTCCGAGAAAAAGGCAAAAAGAGGTGTAGTCGGTATTCCCCGCGTTCTCAACATGTATGAAAATTACCCATTCTGGCACACATTTTTTACCAAGCTAGGCTATAGGGTCGTAATCTCACCTGAATCGACAAGGAAGATATACGAACTCGGAATCGAATCTATTCCGAGCGAATCGGAGTGCTATCCGGCAAAACTTGCGCACGGACATATAACGTGGCTTATCAGGCAGGGAATAAGATACATATTTTACCCGTGTATTCCATATGAACGGCTTGAAGATAAAGATGCGACTAATCATTACAACTGTCCTATAGTAACATCTTACGGCGAAAACATCAAAAACAATGTCGAAGAGCTGCGTGACAGCAGCATAACTTATCAGAACCCTTTCATGTCGTTTACAGACAGGCGTATACTGCAAGACAGGCTTACAGAGTTTTTTACGGCTGAAAACGGCATACCGAAAGAAGAAATTATAAGCGCATGCAGCGCGGCCTGGGACGAGATGGAAAATGTTCGCAAAGACATTGAAAAAAAGGGCGACGAGGTAATCGCATACCTTAAAGAGAACAACATGAAAGGAATTGTGCTCACAGGCAGGCCTTACCACATTGACTCCGAGATTAACCACGGAATCCCTGAACTTATCACATCATACGGCGTCGCCGTACTTACAGAGGATTCAATAGCTCATCTCGGAAATGTCGACCGGCCGACAATCGTAATGGACCAGTGGATGTACCACTCAAGGTTATACAAGGCCGCGTCGTATGTTAGAACTTCAGATGAGCTTGAGCTAATCCAGCTCAACTCATTCGGCTGCGGACTCGACGCCGTCACAACCGACCAGGTAAACGATATTCTGACCTCCTCAAATAAAATATGCACCGTACTTAAAATTGACGAGGTTAGCAACCTCGGCGCTGCCAGAATACGTATCCGTTCGCTTCTCTCAGCGATAAAGGACCGTGAAAAAAAGAATGTTAAGCCTGTACAGGCAAATGCCGCCCATAACAGGGTCATATTCACCGAGGACATGAAAGGCAATTATACGATTCTTATGCCACAGATGTCGCCGATTCACTTTGACTTGCTGCGCGAAGCGCTTCGCTCCTGCGGTTATAACGTCGTACTGCCACCGTCAGACAAGGATGCGGTGGACATCGGTTTAAAATATGTAAATAACGACGCTTGTTACCCGTCAGTCATTGTTGTAGGCCAGTTCATGAAAGCACTGCTATCAGGTAAATATGACCTTGACCGCACCGCCCTAATCATAACACAGACCGGCGGCGGATGCAGGGCATCCAACTATATAGGTTTCATAAGAAGGGCCCTCCAAAAATCCGGTATGGGGCATATACCGGTTATATCGCTCAGCGCCGGAATCGAAAAAAATCCGGGCTTTAAGCTCTCGCTGCCGCTTGTCGTAAGGGCAATGCAGGCGCTTGTATACGGCGACCTATTCATGAAGATGGTATACCGCACTAGACCTTATGAGTCCGTCCCCGGCTCCGTGAATGCGCTTCACAAAAAATGGCTTGATAAATGTATGGTCGATATTAAAAGCGGAAGCATGAGACAATTCCGTAAAAACATAAAAGAGATGGTTCGCGAATTTGATACTATTGAACTGAATGACGTTAAAAAGCCCCGCGTAGGAATAGTCGGCGAAATCCTTGTCAAATTCCACCCGCTTGCAAACAACGACCTCGTAAATTTGATTGAGGCCGAAGGCGCCGAGGCCGTATGCCCCGACCTTATAGATTTTCTGCTGTACTGCTGCTACAACAGCAACTTCAGCTCAAAATATCTTGGAATTAAGAAAAAAATCGCAGTGTTAAGCAATATTATCATAAAAATTATTGAAAGGTTCCGCAAAACAGCCAACAAAGAGCTTGCAAAGAGCCGTCGCTTCTCACCTTCAGTACCTATCAAAAAGCTTGCGGAATACGCCTCACCGATAGTATCCTGCGGCAACCAGACAGGCGAAGGATGGTTTCTCACCGGAGAAATGATTGAGCTTATACACAGCAATGTTCCAAACATTGTATGCACACAGCCGTTCGCATGTCTTCCAAACCATGTTGTCGGCAAGGGCGTGATAAAGGAACTCCGTAATCAGTTCCCTGACTCAAATATAGTCGCCGTGGATTACGACCCGGGCGCGAGCGAGGTGAACCAGCTTAACCGAATTAAACTTATGCTAAGCACCGCCGTTAAGAATCTATAGAATAATATTAACAAATAACAGTAATTGGTACTGTCGCAAAATAGTGAGTTTTTACATTGTGAAATCACTGTTTTGCGGCAGTTTCAGCATATATATAATCTTTTACCCTACCTACGCATGCTTTTGCATCTTTGATTCCAAGGTCATACATGCCCTGCAGCCTCCCGGAATCCTTTTCCATTCTGCTTATCCTGTAATTTTCAGAGGGCCTGATAACTAAAACTTCTTCATTTTTTTCAAGAGCTTTCAGCCCCTTTACCGTATCGTTGTACATTATATGCCTGTTGCGCACTTTTTCCTCAAACTTTGGAAATCTCCTTCTGTAAAATGTTTTTGAGAGCAGCGGCGAAACCGGTTCTTTCACATAATTAATATCCTTTGTAAGCACAACCACAAGCCTGTCGTACCCCATCTCAATAAATTTTTTGAAAGGTATGCTGTCGGCGACCGCACCGTCAAGATACAGCCCTCCGTCAATGGAAACCGGCTTTGAAACAAACGGCATGGAAGCCGAAGCCCGAAGCGAATCCATCTGTTCAAACACGCTTTTAATATGAATATATTCCGGCTCTCCCGTCTCTATATTTGTCACAACTGCATAAAATGGAATTCCCGAGTTCATAAACGCCGCGTCGTCAAACACATCGAGCTCCCTCGGCACCCTGCAGTACGCGTACTCGGTATCAACGATATTACCCGTCCTAAGAAGCGGATGTATTCCCATATAGCGCCTGTCACTGTTAAACCTTTTGTTATATCTTATTACCCTTCCACGCTGCCTTGAAAGCAGGTTAACACCGAAAATTGCTCCTGCTGAAACTCCGATTATTCCATCAAATGTAATATTATTGTCCATAAACACATCGAGCACGCCCGCGGTATAAATGCCGCGCATAGCTCCGCCCTCAAGTACTAATCCGGTCTTCACTATGAAAATCTCCTTTTTTATAATAATAGATAGTATACACTGATATGATATCATTATATCAGTTTTTATATCAATATTTCTGATTTTCACAATTATTTTAATTATTGAAGCACAACAAGTTCATCTAAATTATTAATGTAATTAAAAAACACATATGGCATAGCAGTCAGACATATGTGTTTTTATCCCCGTCAATCCTGTCAAATCCCGCCGGAGCGTCATAATTCGTATCTTCCAGATACTGTGATATCGGCTCCATATTAACATCAGGCTGATTTGTATCCTCCAGTTTCAGCGTTTCTTGCGGATTCTGCGTTACATCAGGATGCTTCGTCGCAGCCGGCTGTGCAGGCGTTGGCTGCAAAACAGTGTTCTGTGCTGCCGAAGGGGCAGGCTGTACACTCTGACTGTTTTTTGCGGCCCTGACAGTCACAGACACTTTTCCAAGCTTTCTGGTCTCTTTCTTATACTTCTCTTTCACGGTAACTGTTCCCGCTTTTTTTGCCGTTATCACACCTTTTTTTGAAACTGCCGCTTTCGACTTTGAGGACGATACAAAAAGATATTCTGCCTTTTTATTCATTTTCTTTACGACTATTTTCTTTTTCTCCCCAACGGTCATATAAACCTTTTTAGTCTTTAGCTTTGCCTTACCGGCTGACCGGACGTTTCCCTTTGAAACCACGCTGAAAAAAAGACCGAGTACAAGCGCTGAACATATTGATGTTTTAGTTTACTTATTAAACATTTTTTCCTCCTTAAATCATATTAAATAATATTGTTAACTCATTTTCTAATCTTCATAGTCGCTTTATTAAATGTTACCCCATGCCATTCAAGTATTAAATGATTAATAACTTTTATATTATAAATCCAATCCATCAGACATATCAATCACCTTTACATTTATTTAAACGCTCATTTATAACATAAATAATCAGATTCAATAATGTTTTGTATTTCCCTTGACTTAAACTATGCTTTATGTATTATAGTTAAATTAAGCCATTAAAAAAAGAGAAAGGATAGACTTCAGGTATTTTTGCCTGAGGCATGGTGCAGAATATGAAATATAGAAATGTTGGAAATTCAGGGTTGAAAGTAAGTGAAATTTCCGTGGGGAGCTGGATGACTGATTTAAACGGAAATGAAAAAACAAAAATTGCGGAAGAGACTATTCGTCTTGCCTATGAAAACGGCGTAAATTTTTTTGACTGTGCAGACGGCTACAGCGGAGGTCAGGCCGAAATATTTCTAGGTAAAGTTCTAAAAAGTTATCCGAGAAGCAGCTACGTCGTATCAAGTAAGGTGTTTTTTCCGATGGGTCCCGACGTTAACGAACGGGGACTTTCACGCAAGCACATATTTGAAAATATTGAGCGCTCCCTGAAAAATATGCAGCTTGACTATATCGATTTATATTACTGCCACAGATTTGATTCCACCACACCGATGGCGGAAACGCTCCGTGCACTCAGTGATTTGGTATCGCAGGGAAAAATACTTTATTACGGAGTCAGCGAAGAATGGAGCGGTTCCCATTTGGAGGAAGCGCAAAAAATTATTGATAAATATAACCTGCACCCGCTTACCGTCATACAGCCGCAGTACAATATGATTGACCGCTATATTGAACATGAAATTATGGCGATCTGTGAAAAGTACGGTATCGGCATAACTCCGTTCTCCCCGCTTGCGCAGGGGCTTCTTACCGGAAAATATAAAAAGGGACAACCTTTCCCTGAAGGCTCGCGGGCAACGCACCAGGCCGATAAGCAGATAAATAATTTACTAACGGACGAAAACCTTGACAAAGTTGAAAAGCTTGAGAAAATTGCCGGTGAACTTAATGTTTCCCTGTCCGTACTCGCCTTGGCCTGGATTCTGCGAAAACCTATTATCAGCAGCGTTATAACCGGAGCAAGCAAACCGGAGCAGCTATCAAAAAATCTGGCGGCTTCGGACCTGCGTCTGTCAGACGAAGTACTCGCTGAAATTGATTCTGTTTTGGAATTCAAACCATTTGCCAGACATATAGGCTGACAACAAAGCCATATGCCCCAAATATCAGGGACATATGGCTTTTAATTAAATATTAATTATACTATAAATGCAATATACTAATCCAGCTATAATTAAGTCATCTATTATTTATGACATCTATTATTATTGTCTGATTAGTTTGATGCACCGGCTGCAAGAACGGGCTCAAACTGGAATACTATACTGAAATTAAGCGTATCGGTAGCCGCCAATGCTTTGGCAGGCTTAGACGCCACATCCCCAAATAGTATCCCTACTGATTCTTGTAAACTCTTCCTTTAGCTTGTCAATCTCATCCTGAATTTTCTGATAATCATCCTCTTTGTCATCCTCCAAAACACCGCTGTTTGACGCCTGAACCATAAGCTCCCTTGTCCTCTGTAGGATTATTGCATGCTGCTGGTCCATCGCACCCTCCGCAGTCTGTATGAGAGCGATACCTAAGCGTTATCTATGTATTGACCAGACTGATAAGGATGAAGTTTACAAAAAAATCGCTTTATAATTCTAAAAATTATACATGAACTTCTCTCATCTAATATATCAGGCGGCGCAAGCTGCCTTTTTCAAAATTATACTCCGGCGTCTCAAACGGATAGCTCATATCTTCCTCATAATACCAAGGATTTCCTTCCCTCTGGGGATTATTGAGTAAATGAAATTCCTGCGCGGGCATATATCCCTGACCAAGTAAAAATGCTTTTTTCCCCTCGCCATCCTTACAGACGTCAACTACCATCACAACATGACCCGGACTGCCTCCCTTTATAAAAATATCCCCGATACGAAGCTGTCCGTGAGGTATCTTCTCCGACTCTTTTTCCATAGAAAGAGTACCGGCATAAGCGAACACAATTCGCATATATTTTTTAAAATTATCATATGAATCGTCATACGAAGAAGATCGAATCCAACTTGATGTATTGTTACCTACCTGAATTCTGTAACCGTCACGCCATCTCGCATAATCCGCCAAAAAGCCGTCGACAAAATGGAATTTTATCCTATCTTTCTGCCCGGTATTCCAAAAATACTCCGCATATACACGCATTATGGAATCCGCACACTGCTGTAAATCCTCGGACTCAATCGGAAGTTTAAACACCGCCGCATGGGCATCCTGATTAAACTTTTCACTTCCATCATACAAAAGAACAGGCTTTCCATCTTTCTTCATCGGATAATTGCGCAAAAACCTGCCAAGACTCCCCTCCTTAACCTTTGTTCTTTTATAGCCCTCCGGAACAGAAATCCTTGTCTCCAGAGTCTTTCCTTCAGGGTGTATAATTTTGTATTCAGACGAATCATTTTGTTCATCCTTATACCCCTCATTCTGTTCATCCTTACCCAGCGGTGTAACCTCGGTATGTTCCATCTCATTTTCCTGCTGAAGACCGGACACCATAGGACTTTTTGCAGCAGGCGTCTCATTATCTTCACCTGGTCCCGGCAATAATAAAAACAAGCCGCCCGTTACTGCCAATGCACACAAAATTACTGCCGCCAATGCATATTTTGTATATCTTCTCTTTCCCATATCGCGTTCCTCCTTTTCCGTTCTCGCCGTCCGGTTTTATATTCATCCCGGATTTATCTTGCATTATACTCTTTATAAAACTTTTCAATTTAGCTTTTTAAACTTTTTGTATTATATTTGTTGTATTTGGAAAAAATATATGATAGAATCCTTTCATAAAATAATCGTGTTACAGGGTGTTTTGGAGTCTTCCTTTTGGCATTATTTACATTTGTTTTTACGTTTGCTAAGTAGTAGTACATAGCAAAACCACCCTTGTACCTTGAGCAGTCTAGGGTGGCTCTACTATCATTAACTGGTCAGCCCCATGTGGGACGGTTATTCTTTTTATGAGTAGATTATAACATTGTATATACTAACTGTAAACAAATAAAATAAATTATTTATATAATGGTTGATTTAGTATCAAAATAAGGAGCATCAAATGAATATTTTCACCATCTTAACAGGCGGAACTATCGGAAGTAAAATAAATAATGACGGCTTTATAGCCAACGGCAGCGAGACAGCATACCGAATCATCGAAATGTACAATAAAAAGTATAGCGAAAGCGGATGTACTTTTACGACACAGGAACCCTACAATATTCTAAGTGAGAATATTACGGCAGACAACATTTTACACCTTGCAGATACCGTACGAAGCGCAGTCAACACAAAAAAATATGACGGAATTATAATAACTCACGGAACCGACACTCTTCAGTACAGCGCCGCGCTTCTGAGCTATATGCTTGGAGACGCTAAACTTCCTATCGTCCTTGTTTCAAGCGCTTATATTTTGGACGATGACAGGGCAAACGGACTTATTAACTTTAACGCCGCAGTCAATTTTATAAAAAGCAAAACTGGAACCGGCGTTTATGTCAGCTACAGGAATGAATATATAAATAATGCAGAGGAAGACCTAGAATCCGCCACAATACACGCAGGCACAAGATTACAGCCTCCCGTTCCATACAGCTCAGATATATACAGCGTGAAAGACAGCTGGTTTGCAAAATATTCTAAAGGTAAGATAATGTTAAATCCTGATTATAATCATGTAACCGGAGCCAAACATTCAATGCTCGGATTTTATCACGACTATACTCTCACTCCGTACTCCTCACAGATACTTTATATAAATCCGTATGTAGGTATGGATCTGCCAAATATATATTATGGAGTGAAAGCAATTTTATTCGGAAGCTATCATTCAGGTACTATTTGCGTGGATGAGAAGTTAAAAAAGTTCACAGAAGAGGCGTCTGCTAAAGACATCCCAATGTTTATTACCGGACTGTCTGAAAACTGCTCTGTATACAAAACCGTAAATGAATACCACAGGTTTGGCATAACGCCGCTGAAAGAAAGCGCCGCCATATCCCAGTACTGCAAGCTTTGGCTTGCAGCCAGCAACAATCAAAATATAAAAAATATCATGTCAGAGTCCATGGCAGACGACCACATCATCCCTCCGCCGAAGGCATAACATCCGCCACGTCAACAAGCTCAGGGGCGTCAAATGTAATTTCCTTGGAATCAGCTATATCCATAGCGCTATCTCTTTCCTGCGGTTTCTCCTCATCATCCCAAAGAGAATCACATTCCTCTTTCTCTTTTAATTTGTTCAGCATTGCCATATTCTTTGCGGACATATACAGTTCCATGCTGTAATCCATAAGCTTCTGCTCATCTTTCGCCGGAACAACGGCTCCTCTGGAGATTCTTCTTGCAACCTCAATAAGTTTAGACATTTCAATGCCATACTCTTTCATCGCCTCCCCCTGCTGCTTTGCGGATTCAGCGTTGGCTATGCACGAATGCATCTCCATTATCTTTGCCATAAAACTCTTGTATTCTTCATATTTCTCTGTCACGGCGTTGTACGATAAATCAAGCACCGCCGCCTCCTCGGAAAATTTTCCGGCGTCGTCAGGACTGCATCCCCTGCGCGCCTCCAAGTCTTTCTTCTTTTTTGCAAGCTCCAGTTTCTTATCCCAAAATTCACCAATCTTAGCCGAATATATTTTCCTTGCCTCACCGATATTCATATAATCACATCCCTGTTCTGTCTTTAACCGCAGGCATATTTTAAGGCCTAACTTCCATGTTTCATTTATAATATCGGCATATTGACGCCTGTTCCTTATACCGGTGTTATTGGGCTTATAGAGATTACATCGCATATTTCACGTCGCCATATAAATACAGGCGTACCTAAAAGATTAATTATTCGGCTAATATATTCACATTACCGCAAGCACAGTCCTTATCATAGTGAAAACATCGGACAAAAGACTGAACCTCTTTAGGCTGCGCAGGTTATATTCCATCTTCTCCGGAAGTATTATATCAATATAGGTTTTGTCTGCATCACCTGAATCTGATAGAAGCTCGTCCTCATCCCTGTACATTATGCTTGCGTTTGATGTAATGCCTGCCGGCATCAAAAGAGTCGCCATCATCTCTGGCGTGTACGCGTCCACATACTTTCGCACCTCCGGCCTCGTGCCGACAAACGACATATCTCCCTTTAACACGTTGATTAGCTGTGGCAGCTCGTCTATGCGGTATTTTCTCATAAAATTTCCCATCCGGGTAATTCTTGAATCATGTGACACTGTAACGCTGCTTCCAAGCGATGCGGCATTGTCAACCATGCTGCGGAATTTATATATTGTGAAATCCCTGTTATAAGCCGTTACCCTCGTCTGCCTGAATATGACTGGCCCTGGCGAATCAAGCTTTATCATTACAGCCGTAACTATTAATACAGGAGCAAATAAAATGAGAAGAAATACTGACATCCATATATCGAACAGTCTTTTAATAAAAAGGCTGTTTTCCTTTTCTTTTAGTCTCATATAGTATTTCTTAACTTCATCATTCTTCATACATTCGGGAAGATTCTCCCACTTTTCAAGCATACACGTCTCCTCCTCCACAAAATATTCACAACAAAATATACAGATAAAAATTATTTATGACTTTTCAGCACATTAAACTATTTAATATGATATATATTATTAAATAGTTTTTTACTCAAATTAATATAACAAACAGACTTATAATTCTAATATCTTTTGTATAGTCTCATTAAAGCTGTCTATAATATACCCAACCTGTTCGTCGGTCAGCTTCGTGTGCAGCGGAAGCGTTACGGTATTACCATACATAGCATATGCGTTAGGATAATCAGATATATCAAATCCTCGCTTTTTGTATGCGGAAAGCAAAGGCAGCGGCTTAAAATGAACATTCAGCGGCACTCCCTTTTCCGCCATAGCGGCTATAATTCTGTTGCATCGTTCCCTGTCTGCCCCTTTAATCCTTACAAGACAGAGGTGGCCGCTCGACGTGCTGTCCTCAGTATAATGTGTGATTACGCTAACCTTTTTATCGTCAAGTCCGTCATAGTACATCTGCATTATTTCACGTCTTCTTGCCAAAAGAACATCATACCTCTTTATCTGTGCGAGCCCGATTGATGCCATGATATCAGTCATGTTACACTTGTAATATGGCTCAATAATATCATATTCCCATGAGCCAGCCTGAGTCTTTGCAAGCGCATCCTTTGACTGTCCGTGTAGAGACAGAAGCTGAAATTGCCTGTATAACTCATCATCATCAATATTATCATTAGGTTTCCATACAAGGGCTCCGCCCTCGCCGGTAGTAAAATTTTTAACCGCATGGAAAGAAAATGACGAGAAGTCCGCCGCCTCCCCACTCCTTTTTCCATCTCTGACAGCCCCAAAGCTGTGTGCGGCATCCGCAAGAACTATAATCCTTCCAAATTTCTCCTGAAGCTCGGAGGCCGGATTAAACAGTAAACGCTTTGAGTTTACTATATCAAAGAGCCTGTCATAGTCACACATCACGCCGGCTATATCTACAGGCATTATAACTTTTGTCCTCTCCGTCACGGCGTCCGCAATGGCATCATAATCTATCTCATACGAATCTTTTCCGGTGTCAAGTATTACAGGCACGGCTCCAACATGGCATATAACACTGCATGTGGCCGTATAAGTATAAGCGGTTGTTATTACCTCGTCACCCTCACCAACACCAAGCATTCGCAGCGCAAGCTCCATGCACGCCGTTGCAGAATTAAGACAGACCGCCCTGTTTGTCCGACAGTAAGCCGCTATTTGTTCCTCAAGCTTCTTTGTCTTTGGCCCCGTAGTAATCCATCCGCTCCTGAGCGTATCGACTACCTCTGCTATCTCCTCCTCTGATATATCCGGCGGTGAAAATATTATCTTTTCCATACTTACCCCTCCTAAACTTTTAACCTGCCTTTAACGTATATAATGGAATGTTCAGATTATCTTAATTTGCTGAGACCTACGAGCTTTTTATGGTTGATTTCCCTGTCATTCAGCTGCTTGTATTCGCTCGCAAGAATAGCCTTGTCCCTGTTCTTATCGACATCTTTTTCCCTGTACGTCGGAACAACCTGCTCAACAATTTCCTTAATGTTATCATTTTCATCATAAGCATATTCATACAGCGCCTCCAGCTGCTCAAAAAACTTCTCCTCGTCAAACTGAAGCGGCTTTCCTATATATATAAGCGAGTTGTCGGTTTTCTGAAGACCTTCCTCGTCCATAAGCATTTCCTCATAAAGCTTTTCACCCGGCCTAAGTCCTGTTATCTTAATTTCAATATCCTCCCCAAGCCTGTAACCTGAAAGCCTGATTAGGTTTTTTGCCAGGTCCATAATCTTTACAGGCTGTCCCATGTCAAGAATAAATATCTCTCCTCCGTGCGCATACGCCCCGGCCTGAAGAACAAGTGAAACGGCCTCCTCAATAGTCATAAAATACCTTATAATATCAGGGTGCGTAACCGTAACCGGTCCCCCGGCCTCTATCTGTTTCCTAAAAAGAGGTATAACGCTTCCGTTGCTGCCGAGGACGTTTCCAAACCTGACCGCAACAAACTCCGTGTCCGATTTTTTATTAAACGACTGAAGAATCATCTCACATATTCTCTTAGACGCCCCCATAATATTCGTCGGGTTGACAGCCTTATCTGTCGATATTAGTACAAATTTTTTACATCCGTACTTGTCCGCGGCAAGCGCCGTCTTATACGTACCGAAAACATTATTCTTTATAGCCTCATTCGGGCTGTCCTCCATAAGAGGCACATGCTTATGGGCCGCGGCGTGATATACAATGTCCGGCCTGTATTTTGCAAATATACTGTCCATCCTCTCAGTGTTCCTCACCGACGCAATCAGGACTATCATCTCAAGTTCAGGATAGTCGTGCTTAATCTCCTGCTGTATATCGTACGCGTTGTTCTCATATATATCTACTATTATCAGCTTTTTCGGAGAATGCGCCGCAATCTGTCTTGCAAGCTCGCTTCCGATAGAGCCGCCTCCGCCTGTTATAAGCACGACTTTATCAAAAACATACTCCATAATTGATTTCATGTCTACTTTTACAGGCTCCCTGCCAAGCAAGTCTTCAATTTCAACATTTCTTAGCTTGTCCAGCGTCGCCTCGCCGTTGACAAGCTGGTACATGCCCGGAAGAATTTTAAGCTCACCCTGTGTATGCCTGCATATGTCGACAATATCGCTTATATCCTTTTTCGGCGCAGACGGCATTGCTATTATAATCTCGGTTATGGCATATTTGTCCGCCGCCTCAAGTATTTTCTCACGTCCTCCAACTACTCTGACACCGTGAATGTAAGTATTCTGCTTTGACTTGTCATCATCAATGATACACTTAATTCTGGCATCGAGATGATTACTTAGAATCAGCTCGTTCATAACCATATTTCCGGCCTCTCCGGCGCCGATTATCATCGTATTCCTTGCAGTTTCGCCGTGACTATATAGGCTGAATATATGGCGTGAAAGCCTGTAAGAAAATCTTATAACCATAACAAATGACAAAAGAAGCAGCGAGTATACAAATATATAGCTCTTTGTGAAATATTTATAACACATAAAAAGGGCTGTTATATGCTGCACCGACGCTATGATACATGCAAACATTATATTTACCATTTCACGCACGCTTGCATATCTCCAAAGACTGTTATACAGTCTGAATATAAAAAATATTAAAACGGTTATTACCGTATTCAGGACACACAGACGGTTAACAGCTTGGAGACATTCCTGCTCTATCGACGACCATTTTAGCTCAAACCTGACAAGCAGCGCGAGATATGAGCTCAAATTAATTGCAATTATATCAAAAACCACTAACAGAAAACGGAAAAAAAACGAAAACCGTCCTTCCCTAATCCAGTTGCCTACCAACATGAACTCCTCCTTAATATAATATACAACTACTAATATTCAACCACTCTGTTATTCCCCGCTCTTTTTTGTTTCATTACTATCTTTTCCGGTATCCTTATCTTTATCCTTGCCGTCCTCTTTGTCTTTATTTTTTTTCAGTTTTTTGCCGTCGAGTATAGTCTTGATGGCATCCTTTATCTCACTGATTGTATCCTCGTCAGGATACATTACATAAGACCTCTGGCCCGGCATTGAATAGGTATATGTCTTGCCTCCGGTTCCACCGGCGCTCATTGATTCAATATTCCACTTAGGATTCTCATCCATCTGCATCTTGACAAACTTTGTAATTTTCTTTGTTTTCATATTAGTCTCAAACGCGCCCTCAACACTATCCATAAGCTTATTGAAATTTTTAAGCACAGCAGGCGAGGTCGCCTTATCAATAATAGCTGTAATCATATGCTGGTGATTTATTCCACGCTGCAGGTCCCCGCTTCCCAAATGATGTCTCTCACGACAGAATGCAAGAGCCTGTTTTCCGTTAACTTCATTGTACCCTTCCTTGAAGCTTGGTCCCCAGTCTGAAGTAAACGTAAAGTCAGAATAAACTTTTACTCCGCCCAGCGCGTCAACTATATCGGTAAGACCCGAAAAATTGACTCTGGCGTAATAATCAATGTCTATATCATAGAGCATCTCAAGCGTTTCAACCGAAACGTCCACACCGTAAATTCCGGCATGAGTCAGTTTATCACATTTGCCATTAGAAATAGAGAGGGGAACGTAATAATCCCTTGGCGTATTAATCAGCAAAATCTGCGCCGTCTCAGGATTAACAACAGCGACAATATTTACGTCGCTCCTGCTCGTCTTAGAAATTTTTCCGTATGTGTCAATACCACTGCAATATATTATAAACGGCTTTTTGAAGTCGTCGTTTTCTACCACCTTATCTTCCTCTTCAGTTATATTAACGACGGTCTCAATCTGGTGATTGCCGAGAACCCTCGTCTCCGTCTCAAAATTTTCATGCAGCTCGGTTATCATCTCACGGAAAGCTTCGTTAAATATTATTACCTTTATCTCTTTGCTGTAAAGTGCGTCAACAAGCGAAACGGCATCATCATACTCTTTAGTTAAAAGCTTTTTGCCAAGCTCCGTCTCAAGATTGTTCAGCATTGAATCAGTGTATTCACGGCCTATATCTTTAAGAATACCAAATTCATAATCCACCGCTTCGTCAACTGACTGCGCAGGGTCTTCCACAAGTACAATCGCCGATACCTCGTCTACCTTTATGTCTACATCAGACATATTGTTGATTGCCTGAAAACCTCTCCAAAGATAGGCTGCTCCAACGATAATAATCACACAGAATATGCCGGAGAGGACTCTTCCTACTATATACATTTTCTTCGCCATCTGGCTGAAAAAAGTATACGCCAGCAGAAAAATAAGCACGACGGCTATGACAAGCAGATATTTCTCAGGAAGGATATCAACATACAATATCAACCCTATCAATCCCACTGTCAACAAAAATTGAATTATAATAAACACAAGACCAA
The DNA here is from genome assembly GCA_948472945.1 of uncultured Clostridia bacterium. GTDB lineage: Bacteria > Bacillota > Clostridia > Lachnospirales > Lachnospiraceae > V9D3004. Next base: position 163,144 of record CAOKVX010000001.1, on the reverse strand, counting down.
TCTTTTTACTCAATAACTGTTTCATAAGTACCTCCAAATGTAAAAGTAAATCAATGATATAATGATATTATTTATAAGATTAGCTTCAACAATCTTTCTGTTGACTTTCCATCTTTATATTCGTATGCGTCATCAAAGAATTTCTTTCTCTTTTCCTTAAATCCGTCGTCACCGTTAATCTCATTTATCAGACCTTCCGTGTCTAAAACAACAGCCCCCGGAACATAGTCTCTGTAATCTTCATAAAATCCACGGCCGTCATTCTCAAACGTATCAAGGTCGTATGCATAAAATATTATCTGCCTGTCAAACACTATATATTCAAAAATAATCGAAGAATAGTCGGTAATGAGTACGTCCGACACGCAAAGAAGAGTATTAAGGCCGCTGTAACCGCTCATATCGTAAACTTTTCCGCAATACGCTGAGGCTTCACCGCTGTCATAATATTTTGCTACAAACGGGTGAAGCCTTAACAAAAGAACAGTGTCTTCTGGAGTATTGTCTACCCATTTTTTTAAATCAAGCATCACCCGCGGATTGTCAATCTGCGAATCCCTGAACGTCGGAGCGTACAGCACAAGCTTCTTTCCCGAAAGCTCAGGGTAAGTTTCATAAAATGAATGTTCAATGCGCAAAAGCGCCTGCCTGTCAAACAACATATCGGTTCGTGGTATTCCAGTAACGTATACCTTTTCCAAGTCTAAACCGAATGTATGACTGTATAACTTTTTAGTGTATTGTGAATTTACAATCAAATGTGTGATTTTGCTGTCCGCTCTCTCAACTATATCAAGCATCTTTCCGCTGCTTATGTCGTGTCCGAATTTTTTAATTGTTCCCGTCCCGTGCCAAAGCTGTACAACTTTCACGCCGTCTCGAAGCTTTAAATAGGCCATAGGAAGAAACTCGTTATCAAGCAGAACTGTTCCAGCCCTTGCAAGCTCAAACGGTTTTACAACGAACAGTTCAAATAATGCCTTTTTTGACTTATTTTCTTTTCTCAAACACGAAAACCGCGCCTTTTCATTCCGCTCCATTATCGCAGTTATAACTACGCCCACGCTGCTCTGTGCGCTCCCATCATGGGTCATTACACAGAAGTAACGGTTGGAATCGGGCCTGAACAGGCAGCCAATCCTGTACATTATCGCAAATAATCTGTATCCTATAATCTTTTTCATATTATCCTTCTCTGAACAAACAACCGATTATCTTCTCTGCAGCATGACCGTCATCCCACGGATTATATTTTTCCACAAATTTATCATACTTATCCTTATATCTTTCCGTTAATCCCGTTTTTATATCCTGTACAAGCTGCTTTGTAGTAAGTGAGACAGGCCCCGGAGCTGTCTCCTCAAAATCAAAATAAAATCCCCGCAGAACATTTTTATATTTGGCAAGGTCATAGCAGTAAAAATACATCGGTCTCCTCAATAGCGAGTAGTCAAACATAACCGATGAGTAATCTGTTATGAGTAAATCCGATGCCAGATAAATATCAGTTATATCAGCCGATTCGTCAAACACATGGACAAAATCTCCGTATATGCTCCAGTCAATGTTGTCCTTGACGAGATAATGATACTTGACAGCTAGAACCGCTTCGTCTTCAAAGTTTTCTTTCAGAAGTCCTATATCAAGCCCGCTTGTAAAATGATATACCCCTAACCCGCTTGAATCGTCGTCGCGCCATGTAGGAGCATAAAGCATCACCTTTTTTCCGACCGGGAGTCCGAGTTTCTTTTTTACCGCGTTGATATCATCGGAGGTATTGCATCTAAAAAGACTATCATTTCTGGGATAACCTGTCTCAAGCATTTTTCCCTTAAAATCAAACGCCCTCCTGAAAGTTTCCGACGAAAATTCATTCTGCGATATAAGCATATCCCACATACGAGCATTTTTTCTAAACTCGTCATGGTATTCTCTTATGTCCGTCTCACCCGACATATATACATTGTCCATGTCAAGCCCAAGCTTTTTAAGCGGAGTGCCATGCCATGTCTGCAAATAAACCGCCCTATTATTCTTTCGTATAAATTTCGGTTGTCTTGCATCAAAAATCCAAAAACCCGCAATAGACATATAAAAAAGGTATTTAAAACTCTTAAACCTCACCTGTATGTGTTTTCCGGGAATATTATGCGGCACACTATCATAAAACCATACAAATGTGTATTTTTTGTCAAATCCCTGTCTTAACATCTCCTCATATATCGCCTTTGGATTGCCTGCATAGCTCCTGCCGAGTGCAGACGAGAAAACAACAATTGTTCTTTTTACGGGAAGACATGCGTACATAAGCTTGTACGCTGCAATGGCGCCTCCCTTTAAAATTTTTACTAATCTGCCTTTAATATGAACTCCCTGAATACGTATTATCCTGCGCGCAATGGCGTACTGTCTCCGTCCCACGAACAACAAGGCCTGCTTCTCAAGAGCCGCAAACCTGTTTGGCACGTTTTTTACCGCATCTTTTACATATACCGATACGTATCGTGCGGTATCTTCACTAAGTTCATATCCTGATTTTAACAGAGCCAGTACATTTTCACACAAAAGACCGCATAGAATATTTCTTCTCTTTGGCGAAATACTCTCTATAGTTACAGAATTTTTATAGACAGAGACGAAATCCCTTATCATTTTCTCGACTTTTGTATCGCTTAAGCCTGTAAGGCTCCTATTTCTCTTGGCAAGGACCGCTCCCTTGGCAAGATAATATTCCCCCGAACTCATCAAAAGCTTCATCACAAACTCTACGTCGCCGAAATTACGGACTCCGTCGGGGAATTTTATATTAAATTCATCAATAAGTCCTTTTTTTATGAGCATGTTAAGTACAGTTACTTCATTTTCAAACAGAGATGTGAGAAGGGCGTCATTTCCCTTCTTGTCACACTTTATACACCCGTTAAAGCTGCCGGCGGCATTGAATGAAGATTTTCCGCCGTCCGTCCTAAAAATATCTCCTCGGACAATCCCCGCATCATTTTTGTCGGCGCACTCTAGCAGCCTATCAATACATCCGGGCATCATATAATCGTCACTGTCAAGAAAATATATATATTTTGCGTCAGCAAGCTCAAGCCCCCTGTTGCGGGCATATCCTACTCCTTTATTCTCGAACCACTGTATATATCTAACGGGCATTCCAGCGCGCTCATATTTATCAACTAACGATACTATCCCTTCTTCCGGAGCGTCGCCCATACAAAGCACTTCGTATGTTTCACTGTCAAGCCCCTGTTCCATAATACTCTCAAAACATTCGTCAAGATAAATTAAGCCCTTGTAAAATGGCACTATTATACTAACCTCTTTCATTTCGGTATGTTTCCTCCGGGTTATTGGTTATTATCTGGCTCCAAGATTAAGGTCTTCCTTAATCTTGGACGTCGATATACCCTCTGTCCTCGGCAGATATACTACCTCACAATAATCTTTCAGAAAATCAAATTTTCCTTCCCAGTCGTCGCCCATAACAAATATATCAATATCGTTGTCCTGTACATCCTGAATTTTCTGCTCCCATGTAAATTCTGGAATAACCTTATCGACATACTTAATTGATTCGAGGATTATTTTTCTGTCCTCATATGAATGGTACGCTTTTTTATTTTTAATTGCATTAAATTCGTCAGACGATAATACTACAACAAGGTAATCCCCAAGCTCCCTTGCGCGTCTCAAAAGATTAATATGCCCTACATGTAACAAATCATATGTTCCGTACGTTATTACCTTTTTCATATTTCTTCTGTCCTTTCCCTGTCGTATTTTCACCTTCATATTTAGTTATTGCCTCCTCTAGGTCGCCATAAAACTGAAGCGCTCCGTGTTCAAGCACGATTGCCTTGTTGCACACTTTCCGTACCTGATTCATTGAATGTGACACAAAAAGTACCGTAACCCCCGAACTCATCATCCTGTTAACCTTTCTGAGGCTCTTCTTCCTGAATTTGACGTCTCCTACAGATAAAACCTCGTCAAGTATAAGTATCTCAGGCTCAACGACTGTCGCTATTGAGAAACCAAGCCTTGCTTTCATTCCTGAAGAGTAATTTTTTACGGGAACATTTATAAAATCCCCGAGTTCTGAAAATTTGACAATCTTGTTAAATTTTTCGTCGATAAACTCTTTTTTATACCCGAGTATAGCCCCGTAAAGGTAAATATTTTCCGCTCCCGTATACTGAGGGTCAAACCCGGCCCCAAGTTCAAGCAGCGGTACTATCTTTCCATATGACTTCACCGAACCCTCGGTAGGTTTCAAAACACCGGCAATAATTTTAAGTATAGTACTTTTACCGGAGCCGTTTGAGCCGATTATGGCAACCCTGTCGCCCTTTTCAATAGTGAAACTTACATTCCTCAACGCCCAGAATTCCTTGTACATTATATTCCTCTTGATGAATCTGACAAAATATTCTTTGAGATTGTCCACCTTGTTAGAGCTCAGGTTAAATTTCATTCCCACATTATCAACTTTTACCGCTATCTTTCCCATAAAAAACTCCAATCCGGCCACACTTACAGATTAAGTATGAAGTTATCCTGTTTTTTGTAGAATAATATAGTTCCTATTATAATCGTAACAATTCCAAATGAGAGACAGTATATCATAGACGGGGCATGGAATCCGACGCCTGATATGCAATTCCTGAAATTACGTATTACTCCGTATAATGGATTAATATCGAGCAGCCACCCATACCCATTCTTGTACAACCTGTTCGGCTCATAAAATATAGCGCACGTATACATTATAAGCATAAGGGCAACCCCCCAGAGATACTCAAGGTCCCTGAAAAATACGGCCATAGTAGACAGTATAAGCCCTGTCCCGACACACATCAGCAATAAAAGCAGAATCGGAACTATCGCCGCAAACATCCATAACGTAGGTTTAACCCTTAATACTATCGCCACTCCCAAAAGTACAATCAGCGATATAAGGAATATAAGGAAGTTTGATAAAATAGATGCAAGCGGATACATATATTTTGGAACATACACCTTTTTAATCATCGCCGCATTGCTTCGAATCGACTTCATCGAGCCCTTCGTCGCTCCGGAAAAGAACGAGTAAAGCAGTCTTCCGGCAAGTATATACACAGGAAACGGTATACCCGAAGCCTCGCCGTTCCTACCTAAAAATGCAGAGAAAACCATCGTAAGCACCATCATTGTAAGCAGAGGCTCTATGAGTGTCCATACGATTCCAAGATATGACTTTCTATATTTCAGCTTTATATCTTTTATCACAAGCTGTGACAAAAGATATTTGTACTTGTTAAAATTCGCTATAACATGTATTTTTGGTATTCCCATAATAATACTCCCGCAATCTACTTAAATACTTCCCTGATGCAGTTTTCCGAAGCATGTCCGTCTTCCCAACCGCAAAATCTCTCATAGAAGACCTCATATACCGAAGCATATTTTTTCTGCACCTCGTCAATATTTTGTATCGATTCTATAATCTCATCAGTATTAAACAAAAGAGGACCCGGTATATCCTTTTCCATATCAATATAAAATCCTCTAAGCACGTCCCTGTATTTGTCGAGGTCGTATGTAAAGAACAACATAGGCCTCTTCAGGTTCGCATAATCAAAGAACACCGACGAGTAATCCGTTATAAGGATATCCGATATCAGGTAAAGCTCCGCAATATCATCATACTTGCTCAGATTATACACAAACCCCTCAGCGCCGGACACGTCAATCTTATCGGCAATAAAATAATGCGTCCTCAGTATTATTACGTAGTCGTCCCCAAGTTCCTTTTTCATTGCTGCCAAATCAAGCCGGAGCGTAAATTTATATTTTCCGGCCTTATAGAACTCGTCATCCCTCCAGGTAGGGGCGTATAAAACAACCTTTTTATTCGAAGGTATGCCGATTTTCTGCTTAATATCCTCTGCAATCTTATCCCTGTCAGGCGAGTGCAGTATATCGTTTCTGGGATATCCGAACTTGAGCATATGTTTATCATACTCAAACGCCCTCCTGAACACTTCGTCGGAAAATCCGTTGGCGGCCACAAGGTAATCCCATGACCTCGACTGTATATAAAAGTTTTTCTTGTATGTCGGCGACGCGCTCAATACGTCGTCCATGTCAAACACAAGCTTTTTAAGCGGCGTACCGTGCCATGTCTCAAGAAAAACATTTTCTTTCCTCTTAATAAAAGATTTCGGCTGTCTGCTGTTAAATACTATATATTTTGCCCTCGCCAAGTATTTAAAATATGCAAAACTAAACCTCTTAATCTGCTTTGCAGGGTAAGGAAGTTTCGTCTTTTTCTCTAGAATCCAGACACACTCATATTTGTCCGGATACATTTCATTTAACTTTTCAAATATATATTTCGGGCTGTCCGAATAGCTCTTACCAAAAAAACTCTCGAACAGAACAACATTCTGCATAACAGGCTGCCTTGAATACCTGTGCTTATACATTATGTCCTTGATTTTTCTAATATAGTTATGGTGAGTGACAGAATATTTGAGCAGGTTTATTATATTTCGGCGTGATATTATTTTGGAAATACGACCGTAATCATCGCATTTCAAGGAGTCTACAAGCTTTTTTCTGTAGCGCGAAAGCTCAGAGTACACCTCCGGACTCAAATCCTGCATTAGCTCCTTTAGCCTTGGCGCATGTTTTTTTCTGTACGCCTTATCCTCATTCTTTTTTATCGCCGGGGCAACACTCGACGAATAATAACCTACAAGTTTTCTCTCAAATTTATTTCTAAGCTCGGTCCCATTACCGGTAACATCAAGCATCAATTTGTACGCCCTGTAAATACAGTCGAATTCATCTTTTCCGACTGTTTGGCTCAAAGACGGCATATGAATCGGGTCGTTGTGCTTTCTCTTTACGTAATGAGCGTCCGCGTCCGCGTTAACAAATTCGCATCTGTCAAGCACATGCGCCAGAAACGGTATATCATAAAAGTGTTCAAGATCCTCGTTAAACTTTATATCATTTTCACACAAAAACTTTCTTGAATACATAACGCCCAGCGCCGTGACGAAATAAAAACTTTTGCGCTTCGATACAAGATATTTCCCCGCCATATCAATTTTTTTCTTCTGTATTATCTCCGCCGAATCCCCTGCTTCGACATTGTCTATAAACACAACGCTATCTCCGCCCTGTTCGTCTTCACTTTCTTCATCAGAGGCTCGTCCTTCATCGTCGTCTTCCTCCGCCTCGACTGATTCTTTGCGGAGAAAGAATTCTCTTTTGTACCAAGTGTAAATCATCCTGCCGAACATTAAGTCGCATTTGCTGTCCGCGCCGCACTGAACGAGTTTTTCCAGAAAGTTTGCGTCAAGGTAGTCGTCACAGTCAAGAAAAACAACATATTCACCGGATGCAGCATCAAGCCCGGTATTTCTGGCCGCACATACATTTTCCTCATCTGACTTTACAATTTTAATATCAATGGCGTCATATACGGAAGTTATAGAAGGCTCTTTTCCTCCGGATATGACAAGCACAACCTCAAAGTCTTTGTATGTCTGGTCCCAAAGGCTGTCCAAACAATCATTTAAATATAAATCCTCACCGTGATATGGTATGATTACACTAACTTTCACTATATACTGCCTCCTCCATCGATAGGTAACTAAAACGACACTATTATAGCAACATATACATATAAAGTCAAATAAGCCATTTATTTCCTCTATTTATTATCTCTGTATATATACGCTCCCTGTTTTTTTTGTCCCTAAGCGGAAGATATTTCTCCCGCAGACTATCTGAATTATCGTTGTCCTTAAAACTAGTATTGGCAATATAACTGATTTTATCTAACAGGCTTTCAAAATCCGTAACCCTGTATCCGAACAGTTCTTTCTCAAGATTGATGTAGGCGCCCTGTTTTTTAATATATTCCTCTGCGTCAAACTGGTAAAATATAACCGGTTTTCCAAGATAAAATACGTCCCACGACGCGCTCGAATAATCAGTTATGAACATACTGCATTTCATTAAAAGCTCATTTATGCGGCAGTCTGCAAAATCAACCACCTTAATCCTTTCATCGGCGGTGCCAAGCTGCTCTGAGAACTGCCTGAATTTTGGGTGAAGACAGAATACCATTTCCATGTCATTTTTCTCCAGAGTCCGGGCAAGCCTGCCGCTGTTAAGTATCTCAGAATATACTTTGTAGTAGTCGGTTTTAACAAATTCATCCACACCGGCCTCATATATCCAGTTTCTCCATGTTGGCATATAAAAGATAAACGGTTTTTCCTGCGTGTTATTCTCAAGCTTATCCCATCTGGCAAGCCCGGTAACTATAATCTCTCTCTTGTCGTAACCGAAAACCCTCTCAACTATGTCCCTTTCAAAATCTGACGAGGTTACGAACAAATCCGCTTTATTGGCATACTGGCTGCCATATATATTTTCAACACGCTTGAATCCAAGTACTCCGTGCTGCAGAAATACAAACGGCTTTTCACCAAGCTTTCTCATAACAGCCGTGTTTCCCGCCCTCCATCTGTAGCAGTGTCTCTTAGAGTCCGTTGATATGAACATTCTCGCTATCTGTACGTCAATCAGATGCCTCACGGACATAAATGGAACTATTTTCCATCCATACTTTCCCTTTAATGCTTTATACTCGCGCTGTTTTTTTTCAATTACATACCGCGGTTTCATTTTGTTATCATTTTTTTCAACAAAATATTCAAACATATAGTAAGAATTGTCCTGCGCCGCCGTACAGAATTTCTCATAGAACATCATCACATTTCTTTTCTTCAGGATCAGATTCGCGGCCGGCGCAAGCATCAAAGCAAGTCTTTCATTATACCTGTATTTTAAGGAATCATACTCGCTTCTTTTTCTGTACTCAAGAACCAGCATTCCACCCATAGTTTCTGTCAGATATATAATACATCTGTCTCCCGTTTTATAACTATACTTATATACTTTGGACAACTTTTTTTGAAACCTGCTTCCGCCTCCGACTACCCTGAATTCGTAAGTGTAGCCCTCCTTATCCGCAAGAAATATTATCTCATACCTTAACGACTCCCATTCAACATCCATGTAATCCAGCGTAAATCTGTCGCCGTCGCCCGAAAAATCATATTCAGTTATCTTATCTCTCGTCTCAGAATAATGCCTAAGTTTTAGTCTTTCGTTGTCAAAGCCGTTTACAGGAAAATCAATAATTATTGTTAATTTACTCTTTTTTACTCCAAAGTCTTTTACCTCTGCCCTGTACATTCCCTTGTACATCATATCCCTTGTCACAATTTTGCAGCATAGGCGGGAAAGTTTGTCAAAGTATACCTGTTCGGCGCTGTCGAATTCTTTATCATGTTTAATAACCGGTTCAGATATTAGGTATCTCTCACTCTCGTCTGCCTCGGTCTTCTGGACGTAATCTCTCTTTCCGGCATCCTTTGCCCTTATCTCAATCCTGCCCTGACAGAATGTCCCGTCAAGATTGAGCATAAGATGTACCTCCCACAGCTTTCCGGTAATATTGCCATCCAAATTCTCAAACTCTGAAAAGTCTATCGTAAATTTTTTATTTCCCGTTTTGCATGTCGCATAATTTATTCTTTTTAAAAGTTTCAGCGACCTGCTCCAAAGCCATACCTCAGACTGCTCTATATTTTTTTCAAAGCTGTTTCTAAGCGTAAATTCCACCTTTTTTCCGTCTACACTGTACTCCTCAACTATGACCGGAGTCCTTTTTATTCCGGTACTTTTGTATTTCCATTTTCTTATTACAAATATAGAGTCCTTGTCAAGCGCTCCCATATAGTGCGTCTTGTTGGACGGATTAAAATATAGCCGCTCTTCGCTGAGTTCAACAAGTCTGCCCACATCTTTGTCATTAACCATATCACGGTATTTCAAAAGAAGCTCTTCGCCGCCTGAGTTTATAACAGGATACCATGTTCCCCCCGCAAATTTTTTATTATCAATATCTGCCTCAAACTCATACATGTCCGGCTCGCCGGTTTCCGCACACACCACAGCCGTATAATCCTCATTGAGCTTGATGTTTTTTAAATTAACGGTTGGAACGGCGTCAACCCCTTCAAGCTTCACAGTCCCCTTAAAAATACCGTTTTTTATTGAATAATCTATAAGATTTGCGTATTCTGCCATAATACCCTCCTGTGTGCAGTTTTGAACGTAGCTCAACGGCGCCAATTTGAACCCGCCGTTGAGATAACATAAAGATGTTGTTATTATACCAAAGTTTTGACATAATATCCAGCCGTACATTTATTATCTCACACGACGGACAAATGTCTATATTATTATCTCACAACACGACCGAATGTCTATACTATATTATCTAACCACACGACCGAATATCTATACATATATTACAGACGGGGACCGCTCTCGCAATTTTTTCCTCACTTTGCATGCAAAATTTCATCCAAAAATTTCCATTTGAGTGTATCACATGTTTCTATTGTTTTCAATACATAATTATGCTATAATTGTGTCAAAGAAAGGAGCGAAGTATTATGCCTATTATTATGCCTATCAAGAATTTACGTAATACAACTGAAATATCCAATATTGCACACAAAGAGCAGGAGCCTATTTTTATTACCAAAAACGGATATAGCGACTTGGTTGTAATGAGTAGTGAATTGTATGATAAATTCGCAAGGATTAACCGCATTGACCAAGCTATCTACGAATCCGAACAGGAAATTGCAAACGGAGCAGAGGCTGTCGATGCAGAGATAGTTTTTGCGGAATTGGAGAAAAAGCATTTTGGATAAATACAAGGTAATGATTAACCCCAGAGCAATACGCGAATTAGACAACATTTACGAATATATTGCAAATGGGAAATTGGCTTCTGAAAATGCAAAAGGACAGGTTGACCGAATTAAGAAAGCTGTGTTAAGTTTAAACACTTTTCCGCAGTCTCATCAAGAGCGAAACGAGGGCAGATATGCCGGAAGGAGTTACGGACAGTTATTGATTGATAACTATATTGCTATCTTACGTATTGGCGAACCGCACAAAACGGTTTATGTGGTAACGATACAGTATCAAGGAAGAAATCTATAAGATAAGCGCCAGATGACAGAGTAAATCATTTGGTGCTTTCTTCAATTTAAGGATTATTTACCATATTTCTAATGAATCCTCTGCATCCACACATCTGCATATTCCCATCAAGATAGAGTCTTGCATATTCAAGCGGCTCCTACGCCGCCCTTGCTGGCGTAGTCGTGGGTTTCCCCGTCAAACTCGCAAGATGGTTATGCTATGCCACAAACATTAAATTAATTTCTTAAACTTTGTGAGCTGTTTGATTGTGATGTTGAATATATCATCGGAAAGCAAAGTTATGCTCGTAGGGATAATTTAGATGCAATGGAAAGAACTGGCCTTACTTATGATACTGTTGATATTATTAGTAACTATCCGGCGGAACATACACAAATTATTGATTTACTTGTTCTTTCTGGCATCCTAAAAGATTTACTAAAAGATTTTTCTGACTATGCTCATTCCAACTTACAGCATGGACTTATCATAGATGTTAGCAAAGAAAATAGTGCTGATAAAGAAAGAAAAATAGTAGGAAACGAATTACGGATGATTAGAAAATATGATATTTCAACCAAATTAAATGGTATATTAGAATTTCTCCGCTCTTGTTATTGGAATGAAGATTTAAAACAAGGTGTAGATATTCAAAAAAAAGATTCAGTTCGAATGATATATTTTGCTGATATATTAAAACAGTATGGTTTAAATGACAAGGACATCAGAAAAATTATATCAGAAGTCAGTAACCATTATGTCTTTGATGAACTTTATAACGAATTGAAATTTAAAAACAAAAAGACTACCGGCAACTGCTGATAGTCTTTTCTTCCCTCTACACGGTTTTACACATTAAAACACTTTATTTATGCGGTTTTCAAGCCTTTTTATTTATCAATGCTTTTCATTGTCGGGAACAGCAGCACATCCCTTATCGCCGATGAATCAGTAAGCAGCATACACATCCTGTCGATTCCAAAGCCTATTCCTCCTGTCGGCGGCATACCTATTTCAAGTGCATTCAGGAAATCCTCGTCGGTATGGTTGGCCTCCTCGTCTCCGGCTGCAAACATTTCCTCCTGAGCCGCAAAACGCTCCCTCTGGTCGAGCGGGTCGTTGAGCTCAGAGTAGGCGTTCGCCATCTCCCATCCGTTCATAAAAAATTCAAAACGCTCGACATAATCCGGATTGTCCGGTTTCTTCTTAGTCAGAGGCGATATTTCAATTGGATGGTCCATAACAAATGTCGGCTGTATGAGATGCTCCTCTACGTACTCCTCAAAGAACAGATTGAGGATGTCTCCTTTCTTGTGTCTCTTTTCATACTCTACATGCTTTTCGTCCGCAATCTTCCTTGCGTCCTCAAGAGTATTAATCTCATTAAAATCAACACCCGCATATTTCTTAACTGAGTCAACCATAGTAATTCTTTCAAACGGTTTTCCAAGGTCCATCTCGACCCCGTTATAAGTAATTTTGGTAGTGCCGAGCACCTCTTTCGCAACGTAACGATACATATTCTCGGTCAGTTCCATCATTCCGTTATAGTCTGTATATGCCTGATATAACTCCATAAGGGTGAATTCAGGGTTATGCCTTGTATCAACACCCTCATTCCTAAACACACGTCCTATCTCATAAACGCGTTCAAGTCCTCCTACAATTAACCTCTTTAAATATAATTCAAGAGATATCCTTAGCTTGAAATCCTCGTCTAGTGCGTTGGAGTGAGTAACAAAAGGCCTTGCTGCGGCGCCTCCCGCATTAGAGACAAGCATAGGCGTCTCAACCTCTATAAATCCCTGAGTGTCAAGATATCTCCTTATTGAACTTATAATCTGCGAACGCTTAACAAATGTATCCTTTACTTCAGGATTCACTATCAGGTCCACATATCTCTGCCTATATCTTAAATCTGTATTTGTAAGGCCATGATATTTTTCCGGTAGAATCTGCAGGCTCTTTGAAAGAAGCGATATCTCCTCCGCCTTGACGGAAGTTTCGCCTGTCTTTGTCACAAACACCTTACCCCTGATTCCGACGATATCGCCGACATCATATTTCTTAAAATCCTTATAGTCTTCCTCTCCTACCAAATCGCGCTGCACGTATGACTGAATCAAACCGTTTTTATCCTGTATATGACAGAAAGAGGCCTTACCCATTACACGCTTTGACATAAGCCTGCCGGCAATTGTCACTTCCTGATCCTCATATTTATCAAGATTATTTTTAATCTCGTCCGAATGTGCCGTAACGTCAAATTTGGTTATTACAAACGGATTCTTACCTTTCTCCACCAAATCCGAAAGCTTGGTCCTTCTTACCTTTAACAACTCGTTAATATCCTGCGTACTCTGTTCCTTATTCTGATTCTGTTCCTCCACAATATCACTCCTTTATAAATCAATACGAATCACATAGAATGCTTCCATGTATAAATATAGCAATCATATGCTGATTAACCGATATAGAATTCGCAAAAAACTTCTATAAATCTATAAAATAAATAAAGTAATCAGTTTGATTTTGTATGATTTCTTTTTACAGAAACCATTTTAGCTTCATTTTATTATATTATTTATTTATATTTTTGTCTGTAATATAAACCGGTAAAACCTTGCCATTTTTCATTTGCCGATAAATATATAAGTTTTAACTATTAAAAAAAATATTATTCTAACAATTAATTACAAAATATTTAACTATTAAATTTTAACTTTGAATTAAATAAAAATATAAACTAAAATAGATTAATTAACTGCTAAAACTAAATATACTTTTACAATATACTTTTATTAATTAAATTCTGGCTTTAAATTTAACTAATTTGCAATGCCAAACCTATTTTATATCAATTATTTCATATTTAATTGCGCCTGCCGGAGCCTCAACTTCAATGACATCCCCGATACCTTTTCCAATTAACGCTATTCCGACCGGCGACTCGTTGCTAATCTTACCTTTAAGCGAATCCGCCTCCGTAGAGCCGACAAGTTTATATTCCAACTCGTCTCCGTACTCCACATCCTTTATTTTTATTACGCTTCCAACATTGATTTTGCTCAAATCTACATCTTCGTCCGTAACAACCTCAACATTTTTAAGTATTTTTTCTATCTCTTCAATACGTGCCTCAATAGCTGCCTGTTCTTCCTTGGCTGCATCATATTCCGCATTCTCCGAAAGGTCTCCCTGCTCTCTGGCCTCCTTAATCTTTCCGGCCACTTCTTTTCTTCTTACAACCTTGAGTTCTTCCAACTCCCTCTCTAATTCCTGTACGCCCTCATAAGTTATCACATTTTTTTTCTCTTTGTCAGCCATATTATAACCCTCCAAATAAATACTTCTTTGACCCGGTGTAACCTGTAGGTACACTGGTATATTGCACCATTTCAGTATTATAGACTATCACAACATCATTGTCAAACGAAACAAAAAGCAGTTGTGCTTATGTCAATAATATGACATAATCTACGTGTAACTTATCATAGAAGAAGAAATTTAATGCAAAGTGAGGTAATTGATATTGAAAGAAAAAAGATTAAATGCAACTATTAAAATTTTAATATGCGCACTTGTGATGATGTGCAGTCTTGCAGTACAATCCGAAGCGTCCTATGCAAAGGGAAAATACACTGTCAAGACGTCGACGTCTCCGTGCAATAAGTCATACAAAAAACTATCGACTTATAACTCAAAGACAAAACAATATTACATGCTCAGGTCATATCTTGAAAAACTTGAGTCACAGGGCGGCGGTACCCTGACCCTTAAAAAAGGTACATACAAGATTCCATGTACGCTTTATGTGCCGTCTAATGTTACCATCAACCTGAAAAAGGGCGTAACACTCAAAAAGACTTCAAAAACCGGCAGTAAAAAGCTAACTGCGGGTAAGTCTGTGTTTGAATTGGTTCCCCCTTCAGTCGCCGCGTCAGGTAAAAAAACAGTTAAAAAATATAAGGGGTCAGCAAATATCACCATCAAGGGGAGCGGTAACCCGACCATCAATCTGTCAAGCGTACAGGGCAGCACGGCAATCGCCGCAGGACACAACAAAAAAGTTTCCGTAACCGGAATCAAATTTAAAAATATGAACGGGGGCTCATTTATAAACATCGCCGCATCCAGTTCCGTATCGGTTACAAACTGTACATTCCAGGGCGCAAAAGCAGTTAAGAGCGATTCTGACAAATACGCAATCAAGCTTGAAGTTCCCGACAGCAAGACGAAAGCGTTTGAATACTCTTGGAGTAAGGCTGACAACAAACCTAACAAAAAAATAACGATATCGGATAATAAATTTTACAAGCTTAACTCTGCCATTGGAAGTACAAAATACACTGAAAACGTACTGCATACAGGCATTAAGATTAGCAATAATAAGTTTACCACGCTGAGCGACAGCGCAATAAGAATACTTAATTGGTCTACGCCATATATAGAGAAAAACACATTTTACAAGATAACCAACTCTGACAATACCCTTGCCTGCATACTTGCAAGCGGCGTTAAGACTCCTTCCATTGTGGGCAATAATTTTGATAATGTGTCAATCCCTATAAAATTTGCCCCTGCCGTAAACACAGGCTCTGGAAAAAATTATGCTACAACATTCAACACTGTGGATAACAATACAAGAACGTCAATAATAAATAACAATGTGACAAATGCGGCGATATATTATATTCCTTACCAGAGCACGCTTTCAACCAAAAGCGTAACAAGAATGGGATATTTTATGGACTATTCGACGAAAGATTACACAATCACCGCGGGACAACGTCCATACCGTGAATACTACACTGACAACACATGGTACAACCAATATACGAATGATTATTATGTTTTCAAATCATACCTCGAACAGCTTGAGAGAGTCGGAGGCGGAACGCTGACCGTTAACGCCGGAACCTACTCAATAACGAACTCGCTATATGTTCCGTCCAACACAAAAATAATATTTAAGGACGGAGCCGTAATCAACAAGGGAACATATACAGGTTTCCCAAGCAATATACTCGTTCCGTCACAGTCGGTATTCCAGCTGGTGCATCCTTCACTTGCAACCGGAACCGAGGTTGTGCCGGGATACAACGGCTCGCACGACGTTGAGTTTATTGGGGAGGGCAATGTCATTATGGATATGCTGTTCTATTATGGCGCGACTGCCATAATAATGGCCCACAACAATAACGTCGTAGTGCGAAACATTAATTTCAGGAATTATCTTGGGCACCATTTTATGGAGATTAACTCCTCACAAAATGTTTTAGTTGAGAACTGTACGTTTGTCGGAAGCAAATCTTCAAGCACGAAAGATGACCACAAAGAGGCTATTAACATTGACACGCCTGACTTCAATACCGGCGGACTCAATCTCGGTTGGGTTAAACATGACAGGACTCCTATCAACAACGTAACTATACAAAACAATTCATTTGACGGAGTTCTGCGGGCAATAGGCTCACACAAATATTCCGTGTCGCTTGTCGACAACACAACTCAGGTATACCACACCAACCTGAATATACTGAACAACACGATTACAAATACGATGGGGTATGCGATTCGGGGAATCAACTGGAAAAACTGTGTCATTAAAGGAAACACATTTAAAAATATTAAGTCGGGAACGGTTGCGGCGATATGTATGAGCGGCGCGGTTAACCCTACAATTACAGGAAATATATTTGACACTGCAAACAGGCCAATAATACTTAACTCCACCGACAGCTCGTCATCTTCCCTAGGGGACAGGGTATATCCAATGACTCATACTATACTTGATTCAAAGGAAGCGACGGGTAAAAACATATCAGACATGCTTGATAATATCCTTATAGATATTAATAAGCCGTCGATAATATATTATGTAGGCGGTGACGAAAAGGCTAACAGTACCGAGACGCTCACCTACAAATATGACCCTTCCAAGGTATCATATACCAATTCAACGCCAACGCCTGCACCGACGGCGTCGCCTACACCTGCACCTACCTCTGTGCCAACAGAAACGCCTACTACTGCACCCGTAAAACAGCAGGACGTTCAGTCGCCTGCAGCGTCAGACAAGGGGGTAGGTATGGAAACCAATGAGGAAAATGCAACGGCTGCACCTGTTGTCACAACTGCGCCTCCGGAAACAGAACAGGCGCCCGCCGAGACAACAGTTCCTACAGAACAGCCTACAGAAGTTCCTGCAGCTTAATTTGACAGCAAATTTTGTCATAAATAAAATTGAAATATTAGTCATAGCGTTAACATCATAATGGTTTTATAAAAGAAACCGCCGCATTAATGATTGGAAAGTCATTAATGCGGCGGTTTTTCATTCCCGCAAGCAACTAAGTATAAACAATACCCCTCCATTAAAATAATAGCATCGTCCAACTATAAATCGGATACAGTGAAAACCATTTTGCAAATTCAAAACCGAGCATATATAAAATCATCGGAACCGCCAAGAACAACAGCGAAAAAAATACAGTCTGCGCCAGATTTTTTCTCCATATGGAAAGCGCCATTGTAATAAATGATACTAAAATAACCGACAGAACCTGCGACAGGACAAAAATCAAGACAAACATTACAATAGGCAGTGGAGCGGCAAACTCCGCAAACCGAGAAATATTTCTAACAGACGCACCGAGACTTTTTAACGGATACACAGAAGTAATGCGGCACAGTCGGCACGCAAAAGGAACAAGCGTCAAAATAGCCGCAGCTATTCCACAAATCCACAATTTAAGAGCAAAAATTTTTCGTTTTCCGGTCTTTGTCGCGCAAATTAAGAACAGCGAACCGTTCTGATACTCCATAGCGGCCGCTCCGCCCGCAGCAAGTATCATACCAACGGACAAAATAAGAAAATCAACCGAAAAAGGCTCGTCAAAAACACCAAACAAATACAAATATCCGGTATCGTAAACAAAACTGCCGCTTTCAGCCTTAATATGCTCATACTGTTCCTCAACACGCTGAAAAACAGGATAAAAGATGAGCGTCATCTCGGCCTTCATTTTTAAATTATCTGCGGCGTCTTTGCTAAGTTCTCCCGCACTATACATTTCGTCAGACTTCTCTATTGTTTCAAACGCTTCCTCATATCGTGATTTTTCGGACAAAATAAGCGATTCCTTTTTATCTGTAAGCCCGCCCTCAAGCTCTGTCATAATATCCCTGTAATACTGCTCTGCGACCGACGGAGTATAAGTGCGTCCCAAACTATTGTATGCCAGCAGCGACGCAAACAGTAAGAGGATAAAAAATGCACGGTTCGTTACAAGTATTTTATATACCTCATGCCTAAAAATATTAGTATGCGGACGGAAAGGAACCGAACACGGCATACTGAGCTTTTTAACTTCAAAATTCTTCATCCGGCAAAACAGAAACAAACATGCGCAGATTCCTAAAATACATATAAACAATATAATCAAGATAGAAATATGCATTCTGGACACGGGATATCCGAACATATTAAAATTCAAATATCCACCGTACAGATTTTCTGTTTTCAAAAGTCCAAACGGGTTGACATACTTAAATGCGGCAAGCGTCGAACCAGACGGTATTGAATAATAGAGAAGCGCGCCGGCGCCCATAATCGCCGCCCCGGTCAAAAACGGAAGCACCGCAATTCCTGATACAATACAGAATGCTATAAGCACAGCGCCGAGTCCAAACAGCAAAATCGCTTTTGTAAATACAGAAAGTATAATATACCCAAAAATGCTTATATCCAAGCTGCTCTCCATATAAGCCGCCACGGACTGCAGTCCTGCGCCCGGCTCAAACCAACCTGTAGTACAGCTGAAGAAAATAACGCTTACCGCATAAAACAGCGAAGCCAGAAAAACACAGTGTATCAGCAGGGCAGCCAGTTTAGACACAATACCGTGTAATATACCGTGTTTCGTGCTGCGAGTGATGAAAAACATCTTTTTTTCCTTTTCCTCCGTAATAAGATTTCCTACAAACAGCATAACGCTTAAAAATAAAAATAAATCTATCCAAATGCCATGCATCGAAGATGTAATGCCCTTAGACGGAACAAAGCTTATATTTTCGGCAGAAAGCTTCGAATAGTCTTCCGCGCTTTTTTGCAGGTTACGCGAGCTGTAAGTATCCCGGTCCTCCCCTCCGAATATGGAAATATCGCTTAAATTCTGTTTATTTTCCTGAATGGAACACAGATATTCACCGTATCCCTCCGCCTTTTTCTGTTCCTCATATATCTCATCAATAAATACCTTTTCCTGCTCTTGCGTCTCAGTAAATTTTAGATAAGCGCCCGACCGATACATCTCATAATACCTCTCAAATACACCGGGATTACTCTTCATTTCCTGCTCTGCCAGAGTTTCCCCCATATCGTTCTGAAAACCCTGCATTGCGATGATATCCCTCACAAAACAGACACCGTCTATAGTCTCCTTTAATTCCTCAATATACCTGCCCTTATGTTCCTCGTCCATTCCACGAATTTCTTCATGTAAAGCCTTATATGCGGAAAGCTTTGAAGTTTCTCCATTCGGCAGTGATGTGTACCATAACAGAAAAATATGTAGCAGAAGCAGGAGACACACAGACAACGCAAAACTTTTTTTCCCCCATATCTTAGTAAGTTCAAATGGAATCAGACGCAGCATAACTCTTCTCCTTCCCGAAAATGTGCATATACACATCCTCCAAATCTTTACTGCCATTGTATTTTTTACAAAGATTCCCTACAGAATCCCTGTCGACAATACTGCCTGAACGAATCAATAAAATTTCGTCTGCTATCGGCTCAATATCGGAAACAACATGGGTAGATACAAGTATAATTTTATTGCCTGCAAGAGCCATGACCTGTTCCCTTATACGTACCCGCTCCTTAGGGTCAAGCCCTGCGGTCGGCTCGTCAAGCACAATCAGCGCAGGCTCCCCCAATATCGCCTGCGCTATAAGGATGCGCTGCTTCATGCCGCCTGAATAACCGCTGATGGCCCTGTCCGCAGCATCATGCATATTAACAAAGGAAAGAACCCTCTCAATCTCACTTTTAACCTCTTTTTTATGAATCCCCTTTAGAGCCGCCATATAGGCCAGGAACCGCCGTCCCGTAAAACTGTTGTACAGTCCCTGTTGTTGGGGGGCGTACCCTATTAAACTGCGGAATTTTTCGCCTAACTCATATATATCAGACCCATCCCACAATACTTTTCCGTCTGTCGGTTTTATGTTACCGGTAATAATGTTCATCAGCGTAGACTTACCCGCACCGTTTGGCCCAAGTAGTCCGTAAATTCCACAGTCAAGTTCAATGGACACACCGCACAGAGCAGTCTGAGCCTTATACTTTTTTGTTACTTTATCTATAGTCAACATGCCTGCAATCCTCCTTCCATTATTGTCCCGGCCCTGTCATATCAATTTTGCGGTAATTTTGCCTACCCGCAAATAAGTCCTTTTTAGATATAAGCGCATGTTTATATTGGTATATTTCGTATGATTCGTTGTCAGTTGTCGACGCATCATAATCATAGACAAACAGTACATCCTCGGACGTCTCGCCGCGAAACTCAAGAGACCATCCGTTACATTTATTAACAAGGTCTGTCTTTGTCATCTCTCCCGTGTTTGTGTCTACAAAATACCATTTTGGGTTCTCTGCAAGGTTCCACTCCCTGCAGCAAAGCATATCGCCCAGCACACCCATAATAAGATTTTGCTGAATTGAACATAGCGTCTTCTTTTCACCAGTTCCTATATTAATTACATCAATATTTTTATTTTCATCAGAGGAGAGATACAGACTGTCTCCCAATATTTGTGCTGAATTGGCATTTTTATTTGACTGTCTGCAAATTTCTTTCAGATTACCGTTTTGTGGGTCCAGCAGCGCATATACAACTGCGGAGTTCTGATACAGTTCGCTGTATAAATCATCGTTCCATAACTCATCCCTCGAGATTTCTCTGCCATAATCAATGCCGCTCAGCACGAATCCATATTGGCAGCACCCAATTATATTCCACGAAATGCTGTCTCCAAAAGCCATAGGACAAATATCTTTGGCAGAAAGGGAACTTAAATCCAAAAATACAAGCTTTCTCTCCGAGGACGTTTTGTAGGTCTGACCGTCTGTCTTATCGGCAGAAACCTTTTTTGTGACAATATATATTCCATCGTTATTTGCGAATATCATATCCTCAATCGTTAGCTCTGCGTCAAATGTATATACTTTCTTTCGTTCTGTTCCGTCAAGTTTTGCACAATATAACGCCACAGGTTTGCTTTCAGGTATATATTCCTCCCCACCAATACCCTGCGACACCGTGCCGTCATCGTCATATTCCCGGCTTAAAATATAGAGATTATCATTAAAAACAAACAGTTTCGTGGATGCTTGCGGAAAATCAGATATTAAAAACACAGAGGGACAGTCAGCAGAATCGTGCTTGCATCCCGCCGTGCTGCACAAATATATTTCGCGTTCGGCTGCAAAATCCATATACATTAAGTGAATACCGAATTTGCCATCTTTCAGCTCCACAGATTCATGGGTCAAATAATAATATCCATTTTCCGTAATGCATGCGCTATCCTTGTAGGAATTGTACAGCGAATACAGTACGCCGCTTTCAGAATTATTGTTTTCGGCTGTATTCTTTTGAGTAACTGTATTTTGCCCTGCATCCTGTTCTATACCCTTACCTGTCTCCCGGCTGTCCGGTTCAGTACCGTGTCCGTCACTCTGAGCGGTTCCATTAGCTTCGTTCGATTTTTCGGCTTGACCGTTATCCTGTTTGCCATACTGTTCTGTGCCGGAATCTCCGTCATTTGTCACATTTTTTCTGTCGCATGAACAAAATAATGAACTTATGAGTGTTAACGACACAAAAATAACTAATAATTTTCTCATGTAAAAACCCTCCTTGTTATTATACAAGGAGATTTTATCGTATAAAGGTCAAAAAACCGTCAAACCAAAAGAAATATTTTTACACACGCTCCGTTTGCGGTATTAGACAGTTCAAGATTTCCTCCTTGCTTCTGACATAGAAGCCGGCTGATCGAAAGTCCTATACCCATATGCCCGTCCTCTCCGGCAACAAATAGCTTTTTACTTTTTTTAGTCAATATATTCTCCGGAAATCCTGTCCCGTCGTCTGTCACTTCGATTAACAGCTTACTTTCTTCCAGCTTAAAATTAATTGTTATTGTCCGTTCCGCGTAACGCAGCGCATTGTTAACAATGTTCTCCAAAACCCTGTAAACCAGAGAAGAATCAATATTTATTTCTTCTTCCGGAAGATTTTTCCTAACCTGCAGCTTTATTCCGCTATGTTTAGCCATAAGTACCAAATCATCCGAGATACTTTCAGCAAGCTTTACAGCTGATATATGCTTTCGCTCAATCTGTATCTCCTCCGACTGGTTTAATATCCTGATTGACTCTGTATACTGTTCAAGCCTTTTTGCCGCAACACCCAGATTTTTAACAATACGCCCAGTTTTCTCACTGTCCATACCACCGTTGTCCAATCCCTTTTGTAAATACTCGGTATAACCTTGTATAATTGCGATAGGATTGCGCAAATCATGAGCAACAGAAGCCTGCATAAGACGCCTTTCCTCAAGCATATTCCACATGTCTTTGCTATTCTCATAAAGAGCGGCCCTCATATTTTCAAACGATCGGCATAAATCTCCCATTTCGTCCAGACAGCCATATTTAATTTCAAAGTCCAAATTCCTAGCCGCAATCTGCCTGGTCCCTTCAGCCATAATTTCAAGCGGATCCCTAAGCTTACGTCGGTAAAAAATAAAGATACAGAGAAAAATTGCTGCAAATGCAAGAATGGTAGGAGCAGTAAACATTGTAAGACCACACATCTTATACGCTAGTTTCCTTTTAGGTGTAAGAGAATCCACGCTCTTTTCTATCTTTTGGAGCAAATATCTTTCCTCTACGCTCGTCTTATATGCAGAGTCGCCATCCTCCTCTAACACAATATAATTAAAAGAAGACATATCCTGACCATATTCCAATACAATCGTTCTATTTATAGCGCTTCCGTCAGACATCGTTTCTTCAATCGATAGATAAGCCATGTCAGGGTCAGGAAGAAGCCAATGACGAAACGAAGCACAACCGCTAATAATAAATATGGACAATACTACAACAGTCCCAAAGGAAGTAAAAACCGTAACTATAAGAAACCTCCGCAGTGACAAATTCAGCCATTTATTTTTCACCGTTCCCATTTGTATCCTACTCCCCAGACTGTTTTTATATATTCAAGGCCGGCCGCCGCCTTAAGTTTTGACCGAATCTTTCTCACATGCTCTTTAATGACGTCTGCACTTCCCTCCGCGTTACATCCCCAAATACGCTCATATATTCGCTCTCTGTCAAAGACCTGACCGGCGTTTGTCAATAGGAACACTATCAGCTCAAATTCTTTTTTTGATATTTCTATTTCCAAATCCCTGTAAAAAACACGGCGCTGCGAAAGATTTACGAGCAGTTCCCCTGATGTCAGTACAGATGTCGTTCCACGGACACGGGAATCACGGCGCAGGTGCGCGGCAACCCTCGCGGATAGTTCTTTCAAGCTGAACGGCTTCGTAATATAATCGTCGCCGCCGTACTGAAGTCCGTTAATCTTATCCTGTTCCGTAATTCTAGCCGTCAAAAATAGAATAGGGCAGGATACATGTTCCCGTATATTTTTACAGAATTCCAGACCGTCCATTCCCGGCATATTTATATCCAATATGATTAAATCAGGATTTTTAGAGAGCAGCCCAAGCGCACGTTCCGTACTGTTCGTAGCATGTATCTCATACCCCTCGTCACCCAGATGGTCGCATAACAGTTCAATAATCATATCTTCGTCATCCACAATCAATAGTTTTTGTTTCATATCAAACATCCCCTTTTTTATAACTTAACATATAGATGTAAAATACTTTTAAAATACCCTAAATGTATAAGTAATAAAAATGTCAGGAGGCAAATTATAAACAGGCAACAAATTATAAAACTGAAAATATCCTCTGACAACATATGACGTCAGAGGATATTCCAATAAAATATTATTTCATTTTTAAACTATTATTTATAATATAAACTTTATTTGTATAACTCTACAAGCTTCATAAGGTGTTCATAACGCTCCTTAGCGGCCTTTTCGTTCTTCTCAAAAAGTTCGTCGGCACGCTCAGGGAACGCCCTCTTAAGACGCGAATAACGTGTCTCATTGTTAAGGAAATCCTGATACTTGCCGTAATCTCCCTCCTTCGAAGTGAGGGTGAACGGATTCTTTCCTTCAGCTTTGAGAGCCGGATTGTACGAGAACAGATTCCAATATCCTGCCTCAACAGCCGCTTTCATCTCATCCTGACAATGATTCATTCCACCCTTTACTCCGTGGAGTTCGCAAGGTGCATATCCGATTATAAGAGACGGTCCGTTGTACGCCTCAGCTTCCTTGATTGCCTTAACAGCCTGATTTGGATTAGCTCCGAGAGCTATCTGTGCAACATATACATATCCGTAGCTCATCGCTATCTCTGACAACGACTTCTTGCCTATCTCCTTACCTGCCGCGGCGAACTGGCACACCTCTCCGATATTTGAAGCCTTGGATGCCTGACCTCCCGTATTTGAATACATTTCTGTGTCGAATACAAATACGTTTACATTCTCACCAGATGCAAGAACATGGTCGAGACCGCCAAATCCTATATCGTAAGCCCATCCGTCACCACCGAATATCCATACCGACTTCTTTGACAGATAATTCTTCTTGTCAAGAATCTCCGCAGATTCAGGGCATCCTGCTGCTGCCGCTTTTTCAAGCTCGGCAACAAGCTCTTTTGTAGCCTTTGCATTTTCTACGGTATCATTCTTTGTCTCAAGGAATTTTGCAACGGCAGACTTAAACTCTGCAGAAGCCTTGTCTGATGCTGAAGCAGACTCAAGCTTAGCTATAAGCTGGTCACGGAGCGTCTTCTGTCCGAGATACATTCCAAATCCGTGCTCTGCATTATCTTCGAATAGCGAATTAGCCCATGCAGGTCCCTTTAATGAATCCTTATTTACAGTGTACGGGCATGTAGCGGCCGGACCGCCCCAAATTGAGGAACATCCCGTTGCGTTTGAAATATACATTGACTCTCCGAACAACTGTGTAACGAGTCTTGCATATGAAGTCTCAGCACAGCCTGCACAGCTTCCCGAGAACTCAAGCAGCGGCTGGTTGAACTGTGAACCCATAACAGCAGGCATCTCGTCCGCACACGGTTTCTTGCTGACGTTTGCAACCAAATAGTCGAAGACAGCCTGCTCTTTTGCCTGTGATTCCTGCGGAACCATCTTAATTGCCTGTACTTTATCAGGACAAACAGTCACGCACTCGCCGCATCCCATACAGTCAAGCGGTGATACGCTCATCGTAAACTTGTATCCCTTTGCCTTAGGATTCTTTGCGTCGGCAGTCTTCATACCGGCCGGAGCAGCTGAAACCTCGTCATCCGTCAAAAGATATGGACGAATTGTTGCATGTGAACAAACAAATGCACAGTTATTACACTGAATACATTTCTCATTATCCCACACAGGAACCATAACCGCCGTTCCTCTCTTCTCATATGCAGAAGCTCCAAGAGGGAACTGTCCGTCCGCACAGTCGACAAACTTGGATACAGGAAGACTATCGCCGTCCATAAGTCCAATTGGATTCATCAGCTCCTCAACATTCTTAACTACCTCGCTGAGACCCTCAAGCTTAGCAGCAGGCGCATCAGGAGCCGGGTTTTTCCATGAATCAGGAACCTCAACCTTGTGTATTGCATCTACACCTGCGTCAATTGCATTCCAGTTCATCTTGACAACGTCGTCGCCCTTTTTGCCGTACGACTTCTTTGCTGCCGCTTTCATGAACTCAATTGCGTCGTCAATAGGCATTACATTTGCAAGCTTGAAAAATGCCGACTGAAGAATTGTATTTGTGCGCTTGCCCATTCCAATCTCTATAGCTTTGTCAATAGCATTGATTGTATAGAGCTGTATATTGTTTTCCGCTATATATTTCTTAGACTCGGCAGGCATATACTTGTCAAGCTCATCGTCCGACCACTGGCAGTTAATCATAAAAATTCCGCCCGGTTTTACATCCTGAACCATCTTGTAACCCTTTACAACATATGAAGGGTTGTGGCATGCAACAAAGTCCGCCTGATTTATGTAATACGGGCTCTTAATCGGCTTGTCGCCAAAACGAAGATGGGAGATTGTTATACCGCCGGTCTTCTTTGAGTCGTACTGGAAGTATGCCTGAATATATTTGTCTGTGTGGTCACCGATAATCTTTGTAGAGTTCTTGTTTGCTCCTACCGTACCGTCTCCGCCAAGACCCCAGAACTTACATTCAACTGTTCCCTCAGCTGATGTAATCGGCGCAGGCTTAACCTCAGGAAGACTGAGATTAGTAACATCGTCATTGATACCTATTGTGAATCTTGCTTTGCTGTTCTCTTTCTTAAGCTCAGTATATACAGCAAAAACAGATGAAGGAGGCGTATCCTTTGAGCCAAGTCCGTAACGTCCGCCTGTGAGAACTATATCGTTAAGTCCCGCCTCACGGAGCGTGGTAGCTACATCAAGATAAAGCGGCTCTCCAAGCGAACCAGGCTCCTTTGTCCTGTCAAGCACGGCAATCTTCTTAACAGTCTTAGGAAGAACCTTTGTAAGCGCGTCAGAAACCCAAGGACGGTAAAGACGAACCTTTACAAGACCTACCTTTTCGCCGGCAGCGGTGAGATAGTCAATTACCTCCTCAATCACGTCACATATTGAACCCATTGCAACAATTACACGGTCTGCGTCAGGAGCTCCATAATAGTTAAAGAGGTCATAGTCCGTTCCAAGCTTTTCGTTTACCTTCTTCATATACTTTTCAACTACTGCAGGAAGTGCGTCATAAACTGAGTTGCACGCCTCGCGGTGCTGGAAGAATACGTCTCCGTTTTCATGTGAACCGCGCATTGCCGGCTTCTCAGGGTTAAGCGCATGTTCACGGAATGCTTTAACCGCATCCATGTTGCACATTTCGCCAAGGTCCTCATAATCCCATGTCTCAATCTTCTGAATCTCATGAGATGTGCGGAATCCGTCAAAGAAATTCAGGAATGGAACTTTTCCCTCGATGGCGGCAAGATGAGCTACAGGGCTTAAATCCATTACTTCCTGCGGATTAGTCTCACACATCATTGCAAAACCGGTCTGACGGCATGCATATACATCGCTGTGGTCTCCAAAAATATTGAGCGACTGCGAAGACACCGTACGAGCCGAGACATCAAATACGCATGGCAGCTGCTCACCTGCAATCTTATACATATTAGGTATCATCAGGAGAAGTCCCTGTGAAGCCGTAAATGTTGTTGTGAGCGCTCCGGCTGCAAGCGAACCGTGTACAGTTCCCGCTGCACCTGCCTCCGACTGCATCTCAACCACTTTTACTTCATTGCCAAAAATATTTTTCAATCCGTTAGCCGACCACATATCAACATAATCCGCCATCGGGCTCGAAGGTGTAATCGGATAGATTCCCGCAACTTCCGTATAGGCATATGCTACATGGGCGGCCGCCTGGTTTCCATCCATCGACTGTTTCTTTCTAGCCATTATTAATATATCCTCCTTAAATTATTATAAAATTAATATTATTAATTTTATCACTTTTGAATAATGTTGTAAAGGCGAAATAACAATATCCTGCACATTACGACATGAAATACGTGTATCGCACAGACAATATGTCCATTTATTATAATATACAAATCACAGCGGTACTTTATAACAAAAATCATTAGTATAATCGTCCATCCTTTCACCCATATTATTGTATACTAGCTTAGAGAGGTGTATTACATATGAATCATTCATTCATACGTGAACGAATTACGGAATTACGAATTAAAAAAGATGTATCTGAAAATAAAATGAGTCTTGAACTTGGTCACAGCAAAAGTTATATACAGAGTATATCCTCCGGTAAATCATTGCCCTCAATGGGTGAATTCATTTCTATATGCGATTACCTTGAAGTAACTCCAAAAGATTTTTTTGATACTGAAATAAATGAGCCCCAAAAGATAAGCAGACTATTTTGTTATGCTAAAACACTGAGTCCCGAACGTCTTGATATACTTATTGATGTTGCGCAGCAATTCTGCCATTCGGTAAAAACGTAAATTCTAAATAAATTCTCCACCTCGGTTCTCAGTTAAAAATATGGAGCTGCATTTTTTACCATGCAGCTCCTTTTTCTTCTATTTTATGATATAAAATGACTTAATCCAACTTATATATCAAGCCCCTCCGTATCATATCCATCTAAATCATAATCATCTAAATCATATCCGTATAGATCTTCCATATCATACCCCTCAAGGTCTTCCATATCATAGTCATCAAGCGAATCGTCATAAAGCTCATCATCAGAACCCATGCCGCTCAAATTATATAGTCCCTGTAAATCCATATTACTCATCAGGAATGACTGGAACTCCTGTTCCGTAGCATTACCTGCATCTATTACGGGAAGACTGGAATCTATCGATTCTATCGAAACCTCGTCCGATATCTTAAACATACCGCTGAAACTGTCACCGTCAATAGTCATATTGTCAATTACGAGCTCAAGGCCTGTTTCATCATACTTATACATTCCGTCAAGGGTAAATACATTATCAACACATGTCACGCTGACTTTGCCTGTCTCGCTGTTGTATGACGCTGACATAAACTCTTCGCCCATAAATGTAACAACTATCTTTGTATCATTGCTGTCCTTTGTTGTATCAATCCTTATCTCTTCATTCTCACCGTCTTCTATCCCTGTGATAACAATATTGTACAAAGGATTCTCCTTACCCTCAAATTTAATTGACAATACATCGCCCTCAAATTCAATTTCAATGGCTGCTGCTTTCTTGTCAGCGATATACACCGTAACTGCAAACTGGCCGAAATCTGTAAGGCTTTGCTTAATAATATCGAGATTATTCGCAGTTACAGCGTTGACCATATCAAGTTCCTTGTAATTGTCAATCCACTTTTCGAGTATTTCCTTTGTGATAACCGCCTTATATCCCTTACAGTCTTTCGTTTCCCCTGCAACGCTGAACTCTTTCTCCTCAACCTTTTCAAAGTCAAGCTCGTTGAAATCATCAAAAAGCATCTTTGTATATTCGTCGTTACCAACTTCATCCCTGCTCTCAGGCATTGTAAAACAATTGGAAAACAGTTTGTTGAATTCCGCTATGTCCATTCCGGTAGCCTGCGTGATAATGTCAACAAAATAACCGGTATTTTCCGCAGTGTAATTGTACTCAAACGTACCGTTAATATAACCCGGAACCGCAAATTTGAAATAGGTGTCATCAATAGTGCCAACTACTCCCACACTGGTGTTTCCCTCGGAAAAACTCCCGTTTACAGACATCTGTTTCGCAGGTCTGTCAATATCGCATGCCACAGCAACTTCAGAACCGTCATATGAAAGCTGCATGTCAAGAGCATACTTTCCGGCCTCCATCAACTTATCAAGTTTAGATATATCTCCACTTTCCCCTGATGCAAATGTGTTTCTCAGGGCAGTAAGTATATGACTGTTCTTTCCAAGTACACTTTTTGAAAAGAAAAATATACCTGCCGCCATCGCAACAACAGCAAACATTGCAACAACAGCAATAACCGCTTTCAAATTCCTCTTTGGTTTTCTAAAATCATTGACTGAACCTGTTACATTGTTAAACGAGTCTGCCGCATCATTCGGCATTTCTAAGTTTTCACTGCTGACAAAGTTTTCATTATAGTTAATCTTTTCATTATCAACAGAACTTCCATTACCGACAACATTTTCACTGTTAAAACCATTGTCCTCACTCATATCAATATCCCCCTCTTTTTTATTATACCAAAACACATTTTTACGTTGGTATATGCCAAACATGGAAATAATTTTCCTAATTTGGTTATGTTAAAATTATATATCATGTAATAATATATGTCAATTTATAAGATATTTGACGGTACGGGAAATTTTAGGTAAAAATTTATAACCTACAAAATATTCATATAATATGATATACTTAATCTAAAACTTAGCTCAACGGCGCCAATTTGAACCCGTTTCGAAAACTGCTATTTTGCGAAATCTTTGACCGAGGATGGTGAATTTTGGCGAAATACAAGGCTGGAGGACGCAGTCTTGCTGACGCAAGGCAAGAACCAAAAACACAGTAGTTCGCCAAAATACGCCGTCCTCGGCGGTTTCAAATTGGTGCCGTTGGGCAAAAATATATAGGAGGTACTGCCATGATTACAGGTTTATCTGATGCCGAGATAACTCGAATTCCAACCGGGGAAAAACGAGCAATGATTCGCTCCGGCCAGATTGAATGTCCAACGTGTAAAAATCGAAAATATCAGGACGGTTCGGATGAGATGGTATCTTTTAAGTCCCCGTCACATATATCAGTAGAAGCGTCTGCTACTGCAGTGCGTGCGCACGAACAGGAGCATGTGTCCAACGCGTACTCCAAGGCTGCAAAAGCCGGCAATGCCAAGGTCGTGTCCGCAAACGTGTCAATACACACGTCAATATGCCCGGAATGTGGAAGAAGCTACGTGTCCGGCGGAACTACCAACACCAAAATCAAGTACAACAGCGACGAATACGCACAAAATGCCAGAAAGATTGATAATACATATCTTCCCGGCATGAATTTTTCCACAGGCATATAGGATTGTATTTGGTATCTTATACGTAGATGACTGATATTTCACCGAAGTTTACGCTTCCAACCAGAATTACACTGTGAATTCCGTCAGGATTTCCGTGATTTGATTCCTTTACCGTGGCGGCAAACGCATTTACCTTGTTATATGCCGCCCATTCTTTTGGAATATATAATTCAAGGGCTCCAAACGATACGCTTACAGACACCTCAACACTATTTCCTTCCATCATAGCATTGTCAAAATATATTTTAAATTCACCAAATGAATTTTCAATTCTCGCGCTTCTAAGCTTTCTGCTGTTAATATACTTTGCCGAAGCGCCGAAACGATTTGAACAAAATGCCCTGCCTTCATTCTCTTCATGGACAGCTTTCTGATAATGTCCTTCCTTGTTGACATCCTCATAATCACCCCATTTTCCATTACAGTCAAATCTTCTCTTTGCATTTGGAAAAATCATTGAGAAGCCTAGGGCAAAAAGAATCGCTACAAATATTACTATAATCTCAGAAATATGCGGAACATGTATATACTCGTCAAATATTATCCACAAAAAGGCAAGCGATATAAATATACCCGGAAAGCTGAGCATCGTTATACTTTTTATCAAAGTCGCCAAAAAAACAATTGCCAGCACAATATTTCCTGTCCCTATAACGATCTCAACAAGGCCGAGCTGGTTTAACAAAATAAATGTGGCGATTGCTATAAACATTACTCCCCAAAATACCTCTCTTCTGTTATTCATATAAATACACCTCTCATTCAATTTCTATTTATTAACTCAAATTTCACATAGTACAATATAGAATATATTTTATATTTGAGTTGTTAATATAAGCATTTTAATAAATTACCGCCATCTTCTTATCTCACAGAATTCCCACGAGCGTATATTAAGCTCAACTATGCCCGAACCGCAGTATTCGCAGACCTTAGCGCCAAGGCTCTTGACCGGCCCTCCGCAATTGGGACATGTCAGTCCAAGTGAAGAACTCTCGGTATCATCCACAAGGTCCCTATCCTGTATGTAAATCAGGTCTGTATCAAACTTAGTCTGAAGCTTGTATTCCGAGTCCCCTTCTATAACACGTCCACTCCCGTCAGAAACATAATGCAGAGCCTCGACCGACGACTGAAATGTTATAATGCATCTTCCCTTTGTATTTTTATAGTTACTTATCTCGGTTCGATGAATCTTTATGTTCTCATAATGTTCACACATGCTTTTCGACGACAGCTTCATAATATGCTGCTCCAGCTTATTCCTTAAATCAATACCATCATATTTAAAACTCGAAATATCCATACTGTTTACCGCCATAAGATAGCCTGTTAGTACATCTTTCGACATAGCCCTCATCTCATCGTAATTAAACTCGGGAAAGTCTTTCATAATCTTAGGCAGAAAAATACTAGTCATGGCAGACACTGATTTCGGCGTCTGTTCCATCTCGCTTTTCACCCTGTCAATTCCCTCTTTTATATCTGAGGTTCCATAAAATGCCCTTGAATAATCAGACAGTTTTTTCTTAATGTATATAAACGCCGCCATAAGACTGATTATAATTGCCAAAATTAAAGCTAATATTATTAATGCGGTTACTCCCATTAATTACACCTCCAAATTCATTATAGTATATGATGGATGTTTTGTCATTAGCTAATATTCTTGACAACTCTTAATTTTAAAATTTATCTTTGAACGTAGATTATCAAAATTAAAATATAAAAAATAACCTGCATCACATACCGGTACAATTGATGCAGGTTATTTATATTGGCTCCATCGGACTATTATTTTACTATCCCAGTTTCCTTATTGATTCAAAGAAACTCATGTCCTCCGGGGTAACTTTCATATTGGTTTTGACGGTTTCCCCTGCCGGAGATGTAACCGCTATTTCAATAACCGTTCCATCTTCCATCGTACCGCCAATTTTTTTAACAAACTTGGTAAGCATTTGATGACGTTTCTTAAAATCCCCGAAATAACCTTTTAATTTTATTAACTGCATTGGATTCATAATTATTCACCAATCCTTTCTTTTATTTTCTTTCGGATTTCACGCTCCTGACGGCTGCGTCGCCGTATGTCAACGCGGCCGTCAATACCTACCTATATAGTTTGCACTTTCCTGTAAAATTATACTGAAATACCATCTATTTCATAATTCCCATAATCCAATCCAACAGATTATACTTGCTGAACAATACGGCAGCAACAAGCGATACTGTAGACATAATCTTAATAAGGATGTCAAGCGACGGTCCTACGGTATCTTTCAGAGGGTCTCCGACTGTGTCCCCAACAACCGCCGCGTCGTGTGCAGGCGAGCCTTTACCCTGGCCCTCAATCTGGCCGGACTCGATGTATTTCTTTCCGTTGTCCCATGCTCCGCCCGCATTTCCGGTAAATATGGCAAGCATTATAGCTGACAGCGTTGCACCTATAAGCAGTCCTCCAACAAAATATGGTCCGAACAGGAATCCTGAGACAAGCGGGAACATAATCGCTAGAATCGCCGGCACTTTCATCTCCTTAATAGCTCCCTGTGACGATATCTCTATACACGTTTTATAATCCGGTTTTGACGTTCCGTCCAATATTCCCGGAATCTCCCTAAACTGGCGTCGAACCTCCTCAACCATCTTTCTTGCCGCATTTGCCACCGCCTCTATAAGCATACCCGAGAACAGATACGGAAGCGCTCCTCCTATAAGCGCTCCCGCTAGAATCTTAGGGTCGGTAAAGTCAAGATTTAACTCCGCGCCTACAGGCTGGAAAGCATAGAGGAAAGAAACCATCAGTGACAGGGCTGCAAGCGACGCTGAGCCAATAGCAAAACCTTTTCCTATTGCCGCCGTCGTGTTTCCAACCGAGTCAAGCTTATCCGTAATCTGCCTCACCTCCGGTTCAAGCTCTGACATCTCGGCAATTCCTCCAGCGTTGTCCGATATAGGCCCATATGTATCAACCGATACCGTCGCCGATACAAACGACAGCATTCCGACAGCCGCCATCGCAATTCCAAACATACCTGAAACGGCATATGACAGATATGTGGTAATACCGAGAACGATAAGTGGAAACATACACGACTTCATACCAACCGCAAGCCCCTGCGTTATTGTAAGAGCAGGCCCTTCCTTTGACGCGTGCGAAATCATCTGAGTCGGCTTATAATCATAACTTGTATAATACTCGGCAATAGCTCCTATTATAACACCGCTGAGCACGCCGAGCGACGCCGCAATCCACGGAGACGTAAATCCCATATTGAAGCTTACTGCCGAAAGAATCTCCTTTGTTTCATCCGCAAACATAAAATATGTAGCGGCAAACCCCGCAATAATAGTCAGCAGCGCGGCACTCCATGTAGATATGTTCAAATCCCTGTGCGGGTTATCAGATTCTTTCTTTAATAGAACATATGCAATTCCTATAATGGATGCAATCAGACCAACCGAAGCAAAGACAAGCGGAAAATACATTAATTTCTGCAGTACGCCGTAAGGTATTGCGGAATTCCCCGCTATCGAAGCAAGAACAAGGCTCACGGCCAATATCATTGCGGACGATATTGCGCCTACAAACGATTCCAGAAGGTCTGAGCCAAGCCCCGCGACATCACCGACATTATCGCCTACGTTGTCTGCAATCGTAGCAGGGTTGCGCGGGTCGTCCTCAGGTATATGCGCCTCGGTCTTTCCGACAAGGTCGGCTCCCATGTCCGCCGCCTTGGTATAAATTCCTCCGCCAACACGGTTAAACATAGCCACAATTGAACATCCCAGCGCATAGCATGAAAGACACTGCGTAAATACATGTTCTCCCGCTATAAGCGCGCTCTCCGATAAAAGTCCCAGACCAAATCCAAATATTATGTACACAATAAATAATCCCAACAGTGCAAATCCGCCCACGCAAAGCCCCATAACCGAACCGCCCTTTAGCGCAACCTTAAGTGTCTGTCCTATATTCTTTGTAATCCTTGCCGTATTAGAAACTCGCACATTCGCATACGTCGCAATCTTCATTCCTACCCATCCGGCAAGAGCGCTCATTGTAACCCCAATCACAAAGCATACAGAAGGCTCCCAGCTGAATCCTTCATACTCAACCGAAAATATCACTGCAAACACTACGGTTATCACGGCCACCACTACAGAAATTATCCTGTACTCATAATTGATAAACGCATTGGCGCCAACCCTTATCGCTGCGGCAATTTCTGACATCCTCTCGGTTCCCTCTTCCATCTTCTTAACCCCGATAAAGTTGAAAGCGGCGTAACCGAGAGCAAGCAGTGATGCAACAATAACTAAAACAAGCAACACTTCCATAACTTAAAAACCCCTCTCTTTTTAATTTCTGCGTACAGCCATCCAAGCGTCCGGGCATCCCCAAACCCCGCGATGACAATCGGGCGACTGCCGCGTGGGTCAAATACCACGTCCCTTAGGGCGCACATGCCAAAAATATTCGGGCCATGCACCGTCATAATTGATGCGAAGTATTTGACAGTATTTTGCAACAAAATTACTAATGATAATGTAAAATATTATAACACAAAAAATAATAACTGTCATTACCGTCTTAGTCATAATCTATATCATTTCTATCCTTATCGTCATCCTGTTCATTATATTTTTTAAGCCTGTCCGACAACAAAGCATTATTATTGGACTTATCCTGCTCATCTGACGTTTCTTTACCTTCATGTATTTCCCAGTTATCTTTATTGCTTTTATCGGCTTTGCCCCCTGAATATTCACCCTTAATCAGGGATTTTACGGAAAATACCATAGCAGCAACAGCAAAACCGAAAAACACCGTCAATGCAATTATAAGTACATAAAGCGGCAGACCGTCTCCATTCAAATACGCCTGAATCAGGGTACACGATAAATAAATCAGATAAACTGCCACAATTATCCTCATAATAAGCATAAACTTAGTAATTCCCGCGTACGATTTTTCTTTATTTTGTCTAATATCCTGCATTTTATTTTCCTTCCCTTTTTTAATTTTACAATTGTAATGTTTTATAGCCGTTAATACCGCCCCGGTTCAGGAATAAGCATCACAACCTTAAAAACCTTGAAGCCATAATTTATTGTATCAGATATTTTGCCGTAAAACAACAAAGGGCGCTGCAAAAACCGCACCCCCTCTGTTATTATATACTTCTTCAAAATTCAATCTTTTTGCTTCTTGGATACTACATCGAAGATAACAGCTACTAGAAGAACTACACCCTTTACAACTTTCTGCCAGTTAGCGTCAACTCCCATTATACTCATGCCCAGATTGATTACCCCCATGAGCGTTGCGCCTATAATAACTCCCGGAACTGTACCTACTCCTCCATAAGCTGACGCGCCTCCGATAAAACACGAACCAATGGCATCCATCTCATAGTTTTGTCCGTATGTAGGCTGTGCAGATGTAAGACGTGCAATTGTAAGTAATCCGGCAATTGCCGAGAGAAAACCTAAGTTTGTATATGCTATAAAATATACTCTGTTTGTGTTGATACCTGACAGCTTGGTTGCTTTCTCGTTACCGCCTACAGCATAAAAATATCTTCCGGTTGTAGTCTTTGACGTTATATACCCATATACTACAACTATAACCGCAACCCACATCAGCGCAGTAGGTATTCCTTTATACATCGCCAGCTTGTATGTCAAAAATAATACTACCGCACATATTATTGCCATTTTCACAATTTCCGATGTTAATGGTTTGACTTCATAACCATTCTTTTTCTTATTGCCTCTACTTCTAAACAGAATAAGCACATACGCAATGCAAATAAGTACACCAACGGTAAGCGTAAGAACATTGATCTTTTCTATACCAAAAATTTTGCCTATAAAATCCGGAACGTAACAGTTAGCCCCTCCTCCAAAAACCCTTATAAAAGCATCATTTTTAAGTGAGACGGCTTTTCCGTTTAGCACGACGTTAGACAGTCCCCTGAAAATAAACATACCTGAAAGCGTTACAATAAACGGAGGAACACGTACATATGCAATCCAGTAGGCCTGAAATGCCCCTATAATAATACCGGCAAGAAGTACAAAAATTACGGCTGCGGTACCTGCCCATTTCCAGCTTTCCATCGCCACAGCGCCGATAGCTCCTACAAAGCACACTACGGAACCAACGGATAAGTCTATGTTTCCTCCTGTAAGGATTGCCAGCAGCATACCTGTCGCAAGTACATATACATATGCGTTCTGGGCTACAAGGTTAGCAATATTTTGAGAAAGCAAAAGCTTGCCTCCTGTAGAAACCGAGAAAAATATAATTACAACTACCAATGCAAGTATCATTGTATATTTCCTGAAAAATTCCGTCACTTTAACTTTTTCCATAGCTACCTCCATATTCAAATGCATAATATAGTTAATTCGTTAAACTTCCCCGCCTGTTTTTTCGTTCATACTAATTATTTTGGACATGATAACCTCCTGAGTGGCATCGCATGCGTCTAGCTCCGCCACTATTTTACCGTCATTCATTACATATATTCTGTCTGACATACCAAGAATCTCAGGCAGCTCAGAAGATATCATAATAACCGATTTGCCTTCCGAAACAAGCTGGTTAATTATGCAATATATCTCATATTTTGCACCGACGTCAATTCCTCTTGTGGGTTCGTCAAGAATAAGGATTTCAGGCTCAGTAAACATCCATTTTGCAAGCAGTACTTTCTGCTGGTTTCCTCCGCTCAGATTTGATACAAGCTGCTCCACGGATGGAGTCTTTGTATTAAGCTTATTTTTGTATTCAACCGCAACCGCATATTCCTTATTCCTGTCAATTACCCCCTTACTGCTTATACCTCCCATATTGGCAAGCGTAGTATTCTCCTTGATGGATTTGTTCAGAATAAGTCCATTGCCCTTACGGTCTTCAGTGACATATGCGATTCCATTGTTGATGGCATCACGTGCGCTTTTCATTACAACCTTTTTGCCATTAAGTATTGTCTCTCCGCTTGCATTGGAACCATAGCTCCTACCAAATATACTCATTGCAAGCTCAGTCCTGCCTGCACCCATAAGACCTGATATCCCTACAACCTCTCCCTTTCTGACGTTAAATGAAACATTGTCAACAACCTTTCTTTCCGTATAAACAGGGTGGTATACATTCCAGTTCCTGACCTCCATACATATATCGCCAATATCAGCGTCCGGTCTCTTAGGAAACCTGTCGGAGAGTTCCCTTCCAACCATTCCCTTTATAATACGAGTCTCCGTAATATCATCAGTCTTCTTATCTAAAGTCTCAATAGTGGCGCCATCGCGAATCACAGTTATATGGTCTGCAACATACGCAACCTCGTTCAACTTATGAGAAATAATTATCGATGTCAATCCCTCTTCCTTAAATCTAAGCAGCAAATCCAAAAGCGCTTTCGAATCCTCCTCATTTAATGAAGAGGTAGGTTCATCCAAAATTAACAGTTTGGCATCTTTCGCTAAAGCCTTCGCTATCTCAACAAGCTGTTGCTTTCCAACGCCAATATCTTTTATCAAAACATCGGATGATTCATTAAGTCCCACTATTTTAAGATATCTGCATGCCATACCGTGGGTTTCATCCCAGTCAATGGCTAACTTACTTCCACGCTCATTGCCCAGAAACATATTTTCACCTATTGTCATATAAGGAATAAGCGCAAGCTCCTGATGAATAATGACAATACCTTTTTCCTCACTGTCTTTGATTTTATTAAATCTGCACACCTCTCCATTATATATTATATCGCCCTCATATGAGCCATAAGGATACGTGCCGCTGAGAACATTCATAAGAGTGGACTTTCCCGCACCGTTCTCTCCAACAAGAGCATGAATCTCTCCCTTTTCTACTTTGAAGTTTACATTATCCAGCGCTTTAACTCCGGGGAAAGTTTTCGTAATATTTCTCATTTCAAGTAAAATATCCGCCAAAACTTTTTCCTCCTTCATAGTTTGAAATATCAGTATTAATCTAACTCATACCTAAAACAGGCGGGCACATTTCCACCCGCCTGCCAATTTAATAATCCATATTATTTTAAATCGTCCTCTGAATAATATCCTGAATCAATTAATATCTCTTTGTAATTTTTAATATCAGCAAATTCAGGTTCGCATAGATAAGAAGGAACTACATGGTCGCCGTTATCATATGATTCCCTGTCATTAATATCAGGCTCCCCGCCTTTCATAATTGCGTCAACCATCTCGACAACCTTTGAAGCAAGGGTACGGGTGTCTTTGAATATCGACATTGACTGCTTGCCGTCAATCATATTCTTCACGCTAGCTATATCACAATCCTGACCTGTAAGAACAGGGTAATCCCCCTTGTAGCTTGACGCCAGAGCATTAGCAACACCGAGGGCCGTCGAATCGTTTGATGCAAGAACGGCGTCAAGTTTTTCTCCGTCTGAATAGAATGATGAAAGAATTGTCTCAAACCTAGTCTGTGCCGCTCCCGTATCCCAATTTACTGTAGCCACCGTATCTTTATCAGTCTGTCCCGACCGACATACCAGTGTTCCGGCATCAAGATATTTCTGAAGAACATCCATTGCCCCTCCAAAGAAGAAGTTGACATTGTTATCTCCAGGGTCACCTGTCACAAATTCTATATTGTAGGTTTTGTCTCCGGCATTATCAAGGTCAAGGGCATCCCTAATATATTCACCCTGTTTCTTTCCAACCACATAATTATCAAATGTAGCGTAATATGTTACCGCCTCTGAATTCATGATAAGCCTGTCATATGCAATTACCGGAATACCTGCTTCCTTTGCCTGGTCCATAACCGTACCAAGCGAATCTCCTTCAATTGACGCAATTACAAGAACCTTACAGCCGTTTGAAATCATGTTCTCTATCTGTGATACCTGTGTATTAACATCATTGGAAGCATACTGTAAGTCTACCTCATATCCTGCTGCCTTGAGCTCCGTTTCCATGTTCGAACCATCCTGATTCCATCTCTGAAGGTCTTTTGTAGGCATTGCAACACCTACCAGTCCCCCTCCTGAAGCATCGTCTGTTCCGCCGTCGTTATTTTCTCCTGCGTCGTCAGTCTCATTCTGATTGTCCGGCGTTTGGGTATTATCATTTTTATCTCCACAGCCGGCCAATAGTGAAGCTACCATAGCAACGCTTAGTAAAACCCCTAATAATTTCTTCCTCATAAACATTATCCTCCTTCTTTGTGTTAAACTTTGTAAAATATATCTTACATATAAATTATAGCACGGCATTACTAGCACTAACTTGTTACTTTCTGTATTATTTAACATCAAAAAAATTAACAAAAAAAATGATAGGATTATTTTGTTCAAAGCAATATAATTATGAACAAAATAATCCTGTCATTAACAATTTGTTAACATTTACATCTTACTCTTGATTTTCTAACTTTCATTTTAACGCTTAACATTTAAATATACTTCTTCACTTAGATGAAATCCCCCGTCTATAATAACCGAATCCATATTTTCGGCATCAACCGGGGCAGGTTCAAGGCTGATACAATCAAACGAGCGTCCATCGTCTGTATTAATCTTAATACACTTCCCCCCCTTATCTTCATAATATGTAGACATCTGTGAAAGTCCACCGGATTTTGCGAGCGACACCGCCGCTTCAGCCGCCGTATATGCCAGATATTCGACCGGCTTATATACGGTCATTAACTGAGTTCCCTCGACGATTCTCTGGCAGGCCTCCAAATCCGCATCCTGTCCAACAACAGAAATTTTGCCGGCAAGTCCTTTCTCCGCAAGGTATTTTACCGTCTGTGTCGCGAGATTATCATTACCGCACATTATTCCGTCAATATGAGGAAGGATATCGCTGTTATCCTCAAGATATTCATATGCCGTCTCCGCCCTCCAATTCTCAGCATTCATCATACCCTCAATGCTTAATCCGCTATTCTCAACTGTTTTTTTAAATCCCTTTACAACCCTCTCAACATTGTCGTCTGTATTTGGCCCGCATAACATGAGGCACCTGGCGCCATCCCCGGCAACACCGATTAGAGCTTCAGCCATAAGCGTCCCGACCTTTTCATTGTCAAATGATATATATAGGTCAATATCCGCATTATTAATCATCCTGTCATACGCAATCACTCTTATACCTTTCTTGACCGCATCTGATACGACATCAGAAAGACCGTCCGAATCTGTGGCCACAATAACAATTACATCAACAGACTTTTTTATAAAATGACTTATCTGCTCACGCTGTGTCTCCAAATCTCCGTTTGCGTTCTGTACGTTAACATCTGCCCCCATAGAAACCGCGGCTGATACAAAAACCTCCTTATCCCTCGTCCATCTCTCTATAACAAATGAGTCAAAGCTGAATCCTATCTGTACCATATCACCCTGCATCTCTGAGACATCATCACCGAGTTCCTCATTTACACATCCGGAAAAAAGAGATAGTACAATTAGTAATATTAAAATAGCGTATGAAGATAACTTTATTCTGCTCATGGCAACCCCTCCCTGTACTCCGTAGGACTTACCCCCTCGTATTTCTTAAACTGCCTGCTGAAATAATTAGGGTCCGTATACCCAACCTCAAGACATATCTCTTTCATTGACATGTCGCTGCAGTTCAAAAGCTCCTTTGCTTTCTCAATCCTAAGCTTCGCAACATACTCTACAAAGCCTATGTTCATTTCTTCCTTAAAAAGCCTGCTGAAATAATACGGTGTAACGTCCACTTCCATAGAGACATCATCCAATGACAGTATGCTGTTATAGTTTTTATTAATAAATTCAATCGCCCTATTAATTACGCTTCCCTTTTTATCTTTTTTCGTGTTTGCAACCTTAACCGCGGCTGATTTCACCTTGCTCAAAAACCACTCCCTGAGTTCATTGTCAAGCTTCATGCTATTGACTGCAGGCAAATATCCGCTTCTTGAACTGAATACATAACTTGTACCGCTCAGCTCATGCGCTATTTTCTCCGACCTAAGAACAAACTCAAGAACTTTAAGCCTAATATCATATTCATTTCCATTAGAGCATTCAGTCATCCATTCATAAAATCTACCGGCCTCATCCAGAGCTGACTCAGTATTGCCCTGTTCAACGCTCTTGAAAAGATTTTTCTCTATCATAATAGGATAATCCTCTTCATAAATTATATTTACCGATACGTCGTCCGCATGTGCAACCTTTCTGTCGGTTATCGCAATAGCGCCAAGAGCTTCCCTATATGATTCTTTCATATCTTTAGTAGTTTTAATCCCGCCAATCCCTATCCTCACCTCAAGTCCAAGCCTTGCCGACAGTGAATCAGCGCTGCTACGCGCCTTATCAACAACAATTGACCGCAGCCTGTAATCAAGTTCCGCCCCGTCATGCGGTATATATACTACTATCTTATTGGCAAGCGGATTACACGAAACCGCATTTTGGAACTCATCGGCTATAATCTCCCTTATATTGCTATACTCACGCTGCAGTATAACGGTTGTTCCAGGTATGTTAGTCATACTGCTGCCTGAAATGCTCTCACCAAACTCAAATATTATAATATATCCA
This sequence comes from uncultured Clostridia bacterium, assembly GCA_948472945.1. GTDB lineage: Bacteria > Bacillota > Clostridia > Lachnospirales > Lachnospiraceae > V9D3004. The sequence continues at coordinate 120,655 of CAOKVX010000001.1, read as the reverse complement.
TACTTCTGTTCAATTCCAAGAATATTTTTAAAATTCATAATATCAGTGTTGTTATTTTCCCTGAACAGTAAATCATAAATAAATCCATTTTCAATCATCGGAACTACAGTTTCAAGTTTTTCCCTTATCTTTAAATCTTCGCTTCTTGCCTCCCTATTCCTGTCAATTGATGACATTGCCTCCTTAATAACCTCGACAATCTGTTGCTTTTCTATCGGTTTGTTTAGATATTTAAAAACTCCCAGCTCAATCGCATTTTTAGCATAACTAAATTTATCATATGCGCTCAGTATTATAAATTTAATTGCCGGCTGTGTTTTTTTTATCTCCCTAATAGCATCAATACCATTAATACCGGGCATATGTATGTCCATAAATGTGATGTCAGGCCTAAATGTCTCAGCCTTTTCTATAACCTCGCGCCCGGTTTTTGCATATTCAACAGAACACTGCCCTTCAAAATTTTTACTAATTATGTATTGTAATCCTTCTACGGTTATTCCTTCATCATCTGCAATCATTATTTTATACATAGTATCCCCCATAGCCTTGTCAACAATCTATATACGGAATCAAAACTGTAATCTGTGTTCCCTTTCCTGAACCCTCGCTGTATATTTCCATAACATTGTCAGCTTCAAAATAAAGCCTTAGCCTGGCTATAACATTTTTGAGCCCTACCCCGTTTGACCCATGTTTATTTTGTATATCGTGTTTATAATCATTAAGTTCGCTTCTGTCTTCATTGAGAACTTCATTAATTGTATCTTCCGTCATACCTTTTCCATTATCTGAAACCCTTATACATATATAATCATCCTCCCTTGTGATTGAAATACTTATATGTGCTTTCCTCCCAACTACACCAACACTGTATCTAACTGAATTTTCAACAATTGGCTGCAGAATCATAGACGGAACAAGCACCGACGTTACATCTTCATATATATCTTTTGAATAACTTAAATCCCCTGAATACCGCACATTTATTATGTACATGTAGTTATCAACAATCTCCAGCTCATCTGACAGAGAAACAATTTTATTATTATTTATATTGTACCTGTAAAACTCGGCCACATTCTGAATATATTCATAAGTCTTTCCCGCATCCTCCATCATAGCAAGCTGTGCCCCGGCGTTGAGCGTATTAAAAAGAAAATGAGGATTAATCTGCGACTGCAGATAATTAAGCTGCGCCTCCTTAAGATGTGTGTTCATAAGAAGCTCTTTTTCCTGAAGAATCCTTTCCCTCTCCATGTTCTCGGTTATTTTATCTATATATGCCCTTATGCTGAAAAGCATCTTATTAAATGCTTTTGTGACAACACCTATCTCATCGTTAGTGGTTATCTCCACAGGTTCAACATCAAGTTTCCCACCTGCAACAATCTCTGCAGTTGCCGCAAGCCTTCTCAGTGGAAACATTATACGCGTCGTTGCGGCATATATTAATATTAACGTGGAACCGATAACAATCAATAATGTTATAATAGATATCTTCTGTGTATATTCAAGCACATCTATCATAATTTTATGATTGTCCGAATTGGCTTTGAATCTAGAGTTGTTGAGACTGTCAATATATGACGTCAGATATCTTTTCATCTTATCCGACTGTAAATATTCCATGCGGTATTTCGGTGCATTGCGCCCTCTTTTGTACTCTATCGCCCTATCTGTACACTCAATGTACGCCTCAGATATATTAAATATATTCTTTTCCATAATATAAAACTGCCCGTCAATAACGTCTCTGTTAAGCTCAGACATCATCTCACGGTATATCTGCACATGACGGTAATAATTCTCCATTGAATCAGTATTTTTGTTTTCCAAATATTCAGTCATACAGCTTTGTACGCTTAATAATTCTTCCTTTAATTCGTTCAGCCTAAAATTATTAACGTATACAAGATTTATATTTTCAATCATCTCATTTATGTTAACATAATTATATACATTGACAAGCATTAGGACAGACATTATGCCAATGCAGATTAACATCACGCGAAAACGTATGGAAACCCTATATTTGTTAATCAGACCCTTTATTTTTATCATAAATCAATCCACCCACATTCTCTATATTTACAAGGGTTGTATCAACCATAATATATTCGCTCACATAACCTGTATTTTCATATTCAAGAAGCGCATCCACACAATTTATTCCCATCTGTTTTTTATCAACTGATATGGCGCATTTAACTAGTCCCTTTCGAACGGCTGAGAATACCTCGTCCGACAGCGCTACCCCCAAAAGATATGTGCCTTTTACCTTGTTATATTCGATTAAACTCTGATACGCGCTTTTTGTAATACCGTCCGAGAGACATACCATTACATCCGGAACATTATTCATATTAATAAGTACATCTCTTATTGCCTCGTCGGCGCTGAACGATGTCGTACTGTCAATAATCCTTACATCCACATCAAAATTGCAGTCTCTAGACAGCCGTTCCATAAGAGAAAGATACATTGTATTCTGTGAATTCTCTCCCTTACTTAACAGTATCATGATTTCATGTATCTCCTTACCGCCCTCGTCCGCCAAGTTAACTACTCTCTCTCCAAATTCCAGCCCTATATCATACCCGCTAATCCCGACATAGCTGTTACGCATGCTTTCAGGGGAATCTGTCATAACTGTAACAACGGGTATATCGTTATCCCTTGCCCTGTCAATGAGCATTGAAAGTTCCCCGCTATCGTCTCCCTCAACTATTATTCCGTCAACATCCGCAAGTATTGCCATATCCATAAGCTCAGCTTTTGAATATTCTTCAATAAGATTATCTCCTGCCTTTTCAACATACGCATCATTTACATTCGCATACTCATTGGCGTAATTATATATATCTTTCCATAATTCATTTTCGTTGCCGTCTGTTAAAATAACGTAATGATGTGAATAAACATCATGTTGTTCCGCCGTTTTACTGTCACAGTACATATCAATACTGTTTCTCACCTCAGTAAAATTAATAACGGTAACTACTACGGCAACAATTGATATAACAATAATTATTCCGATAAACGGGTCAAACCACTTCCTTTTTTTTTCACCGTCCATAACTGATACCCCTAATCTCACCGCTAACAACATACGCTTATTATGCGTAATGCCGCAAACTTGCTATATGTTCTTCTCCTACTCAGTATTGTACTACATCTCCACATTTTTTGCACTCTTTTCCGTAAACCTGTCCGTTATATTTAATACATCCCGCAAGCAGTGATGCAACCTCTTTTGCGGAAGAAAACCTGACTGATAACCTTTTATTCCTGCACCTTTTTGCAATAGCTTTCAAAGCCTTATCCTTGACGCCGCATTTTTTTATAACATATTCCATAAGAGCTCCTATTTGGAATACGTCGGTGCGGGCGTCGGCAGTTCGTCCTGCGTCTTTCTGCTCTGGGGCAGTGTATCTTTCTGTTCCATAAAACGCAATACCATCCCTACTATAAGCATCTTTCATATCTATTGCAGCCCCAAAATCAATCAGAAACACACCCTTTACCCCTGCAATTATATTAGACGGCTTGTAATCAAGATATAATATATTCTCATCCCTGTTAAGATAATATGCGGTAATACATATATTAATAATAATATGTGCAAGCTCTGTGTAATCACTAATCTTTTCAGAACTCTGCCAGTTTTCAATAACCTCCTCAAGCGTAACGCCCTCTATATATTCAAGCGACATAAAAGCAGCCCCCTTATATACAAAGAACTCAAAAACCTCAGGCACTCCGTTACAGTTTAATGATTTCATAATATGATATTCCTTTGCCAGCGGCATACTACTGCCGCTGCATTTTAGAGCGGACCGCCCTTTCTTAACAGTATCATAGGCCAAGTAAACTTCTGACATACCGCCCTTTCCGATTTTTTTTCTTATAATATATCTGTCGTTAATTATTTCTCCGGTTTTAAACAATCCAGCCACCTTCCATCAAATACCGTAAAATCCATCATATATCCCGTACGCATGTTACCGCCGCAATTGTACTTTTAATATTACAGTCACACTTAAGCTTAACCGCATCGCACAACATATCTAAAATCTCTGCGTTGCTTTTATATGAAAGACGTTTAGAACGTCTCCTAAGGTTCAGTGAAACCAGTTCGCATATATATCCCCTGATGTCACCGTCAAATACATCCTGTCCATGCAAAATTATGAAATCATTATTTTTAAGCCTAAATGTACAACAGTAAGTATTACCATTATAGTCAGCATACTCCATACTGCCATCCTCTACGCCAATCATCCTGCCGTTTCTCACAATGCTCATTACCTCATTGCCAGTTGTAACATGGCATGCATGTCTGCCGCACGCATATATAGCGGCAAACGAAACACTGTCCGATATTCTTTTCGAAATATCTGCAATTATATCTGCGGTCTCTAAAGCGAATCTTCTGCGTACGGGAATCCGGTCTAAAATCTCTCCAACAACATTATCAGGTAACTGCATTTTCCCATAACCGTATGTGATGTTAACCGCAGCCATCCTCTGCAACGTACCATAAGAATCCACTCGCAGGGCTGCACATATACGGTTTTCACAGCAGGGAGGAGACATATCAGCAATGTAGCACAAACTCTTCGTCCGCAAAAAATATCACATCCCCCTCGCCAACCTCATACTCTCTCCTGCTCACAAGCGCGCTGCCGTTTATATATGTATTGTTAAGCGAATCCTCGTCCGTCAAATATATTTTGCCGTCCTTAATCATAAATTCGGCGTGCGCCCTGCTGACTGCGGCATTATCAGCTATTATGTAATCCGCATATCTGCCGTCTTTGCCAACCTTAAATACTTTCTTATTAATAGCTATACGCTCATTGTTTGCACTCCTTATTAGATAAGGAGTATGTGCGCCCATACTCCCGCTTACAAGCACGACTGTCTCGCCGTCCACGGTATTATTCCCGTATTTATCCTGTAAAAATTCCCCGGCGTCAGCCTCCTCAATAATACAACTCTTCTCCTTTGAGCCAATATGGCTGTTACCGCCTCCCGCATTAGCAAAAAGCTTTCTGACAAAACTGAAGATACCTGATTCCGCCCTGTCTGTTCCGCCCGCGTCATATTCAAGTATGGTTTCTTTGCTGTCCGAAGCCATAAAATTCATATCTGCGCAATCTTGACCCACTTCATTATGCACAGGTTCATCATCTGAAACCTCACTGACATTTTCATAAATTTCAGTTACAGCTCCAAGGTCATGTGACACAAGTCCCTCAAGTTTTAACACAACCTCTTTAAAGTCGGCAAGCGAGCTATTCTTCACATCATTAATACTGTTAAGAAGTTCCGCAATATGCCTGTCTCCGTCACCTACCATGAACCTTGCACTGAATATTATTTCTTTGAACAGGTTAAAAAGCTTTTCCTCAAACCTCCACGGACCAGTCTCACCTAGCAAAAGAAAATAAATCATCTTAACCTCATTTTTTTCCCTATCGTAATATATCTGTCCTATATCCGTTACAAGTAGTGAATTGTCGAGAAGATAATCTTCAAGTGCCAGAGCGGCTGATATAATCTGTGAAAAAACTGACAAGAGCTGTTTTATAGATAAACTGAAGCTTAAATAATTCCTCAACGTATCAAGATTCGACACGTCATACTGAACGGCATCCATCCCGTTACTCTCTGCGCGCATTGGAGTAAGCAGACCGGGAATAATGTTCTCCCTCAACATCTCGTAAGAAAAAATATCGAACCCGTCCTGTTCCTCAATTCGGTACGCAATTTTCCTGCACGCACCGTCGTCGTCAAAAATAAACTGCAATAAAATTCCCCCTCTCCTCAATGTAATACACATATTATCATCTGTATTACATCCTGTCAAGTGGAAAATATAAAAAAGCAAAAAATAACTTATACATAAATCATCTATAATCATTACATAGATTTTTATTAAGCCTGTCAACCATCCATGCAATTCGCTTTTCACGTCCGGCCTCTGTCATTGCGTCAAGATACGCCCGCATGTAGGTCTTTTTACAGATAAAGACATGGCCCTGAAATTTGTGAAACAGGCTCATATCTTTCCAGCATAGCAGATAAGGAAGCAATGAAAATTCCATTATAGCACTCATTATACTACGCTCAACGGCGCCAATTTGAACCCGCCGAGGACGGCGTATTTTGGCGAACTACTGTGTTTTTCGTTCTTGTCTTGCTATCTCCTTTACAGCAGGCGGTCTATCCCATAACCCCTGAATCTTTTATTGATATGGTGCATTGCTAACCCTGATAAGGTAATATCACTCATTTTTCCTGTAAAACTGAAACCATTTTAAATCAAAGTTACTGCCCGGAAGAAAAATAAGCATTACCTCACATTCACCGGAAACACCGTTTATGTCAAATTCACGCACAGTATATTCACTGCAGCCTGAAAACTCGACAATTCTATTAAAAGTGGCATCACCTTTTTTGAACCTTACGTGTATAGTGTTGTTGCCAAGTACGGTTCTGCCGCATATCTGCATAGTTCCCGCGCCCGAATCTCCAAAATCCATGCTGTCATACGTAAAAGTGACGTTATTTCCGATTCCTGTTACGGTATTCCCATGAACTTCATATGAGTCTCCGTATATGCCTGTGCTGTCTACGGCATACAATTTCTCGTAAGCCTTGTTAATCCTCTCAAAATAAAATCCTTTTATATGAGCTTTTCTCCTGAATACAAATCCTATACCCGTAAGGCCCTTTAACCTCTTTGAAAGCCTAAATGTTTCCTCCTGATATGTGTTCCATACCGACGGCTTATCATATACAGCGTCAGCAAGCTTTTTTGCTCCATCCCCGTAAGGTTTTCCCTCCCATATCTCAAACTCAAGCTTATCATTCTCGAGCTCAAATATCGGAATATGTATAATATCGGATCCGAAGTCCCCAAAATCTATATTGTCATAATATAGTATGCTCTCATGGTCCCTAGGCGTCGAGGCGCCTCTCTCGTTTCCGTTAGATATCTCTCCTTCGCTGTATGAAAACATACTGCCTGATATCATATCATATGCGTCAAAAGAGGCCTTTCCGACTCCGCGCACCTTATATTCAAGCTCGGATATGACCTTGGCATGTCCCCTGTTGTTTGCGGCCTCGCAGCGCAGCCTGAAGTTTCCGTCGCCGCATGCCTTTATCCTCACGCTGCTGCCGCGGGCCTCCAGCCGTGCAAGATTTGTAGTCACACCGTTATCGGCCGTAAGCCTCCAGCTTAAATCGGAGTACGTGGCGTTGGCCGGATGTATTTCCACATGAGCCTCACACTCCGGGTTTTCTGCCGTCAGTATATTAAACGGAGATTTAATTTCAAGCTTGCGCACAGGAATTTCATCCATATCTTCAATCCATGTTCCCGTGTATTCTGCAAGATTTCTCTCGTTTGCAGACAGGCCTTCGTATTCTAACCCATCCGCGCATTCACCGAAAACTGAAGAGTCTCCCCCGCCTGAAGGCAATCCTTCGCTTTCAAACCTGTCCGCGTGTTCACTCACAATCGTAAGTTCTAAGCTTTCTAGTCCCTTTGCTGTAACTCTAACTTGAATTTCACCGGGCTCAAAAGTCGATGCTACAATAGCAAGAAGTTTTCCCGAAAACAGGCATTTGCTCAGCCCTTTATATGAGTCATAGTCAGTGCTGTCACCGTTGTCAAGACCGACGAGGCGTCCTGCCCCCGTAACGCCGACAAGTATTCTGTTATTGGCGTTATGTACAGGGTTTCCGTCAATGTCTACGGCGCCTATCTCAACAAATACAAGCTCCCTGCCGTCGGCACGCATAACATTCCTGTCAGCATGTGCCGTTAGCCTTACCGCATCCCCGAATGACGTAGTCTCATCCTCTGCAATCACACCGCCGTCGTCGTCATACGCAATTGCGCGCAGACTTCCTTTCATGTAGGGAACTTTCCATCTCGCTATGAGCTTCTTTCCATGTTTGTGGTCAATTTCATGCCTGCCATAAGACTCACCATTCACAAAAAGCTCTACAGACGGCGCATTTGAACATACGCAGACATCTATTATCTGTCCGTCATTGAAATCCCAGTATGGGAATATATGTATCATCGGCGATTTCCTGTAATCAGTCCATTCAGACTGGTACACATAATAGGAATCCTTAGGGAATCCCGCGGTATCAACCTGCCCGAAATACGAATTTTTTGTGTGGTACGGCGTGGGCTCGCCTATATAATCAAATCCGCTCCATATAAACATTCCCGCAGAATAGGGCGCATCCCTGTCGTCAGTTATGCAGGCTTCGATGCTCTTCGCCCCCCAGCTTGTAGTACTGTTGCCGAGCGACGAACACTGCAGGTCGTCGTCATACAGAATAGGCACATTTTCAGGAAAATGATATACTCCCCTGCTCTGTACAACCGACGCAGTCTCACTCCCGTATATAATCCAGTCGGGATGTTCTCTGTGGTGAACATCATAATATGACTCGGCGTAATTATATCCGGCAATCTTTACTATGTCCGCACACTTTGCGGCGTTCTCCCACGGCATATAGTTTGAGCCGATTGTGACGGGCGCATTGTGCATGTAGTCATACTTATGGACAAGTGACATGAGTTTCCTTGTAATTTCCTGACCATGTTCATCCTTGTGTGTATCATATATTTCATTTCCTATGCTCCACATAATAACACACGGAGCATTGCGGTCCCTTCTTATCCAGCTTCGCACATCCTTTTCGTGCCAATCCTTAAAAAATCTCGCATAGTCATACTCCGTTTTTTTGCACTCCCACATGTCAAACGATTCATTGCATATGAGTATCCCCATCTCACAGGCCGCCTCTATAAGCTCTGGGGCCGCCATGTTATGCGCCGTCCTTATAGCGTTGACGCCCATCTCCTTTAGAATACTTATCTGTCTTCTTATAGCGCATTTATTTACTGCCGCTCCGAGCGCTCCAAGGTCATGGTGGTTACACACTCCCTTTAGCTTTAACTTTCTTCCGTTCAGTATAAAACCCTCATCTGGTGAAAATACCGCCGTCCTATAACCATAATTAATCTTTTCCGTGTCTATGGAAACGTCATTCTTACATAGACAAACGGTAACGGAGTATTGGTAAGGGTTTTCAACGTCCCACAAAACAGGACTGTCGACAGTAATTTTATGCGATATACAAACAAAGATGTCCGAACCTGTTAAATCGTCGTTTTCCAATCCGCGGTTAAATGTTTCAGACACATCAATAACTCTTGCGGAACGATGTATTATATTTCCACCCGCATCCGATATTAGATACTTCAAACTGTATGTATTAAGCTCTGTGGAATTGTAGGAATCAATCTCCGCATCGGACGAATGCAGCCCTAACTTGGAAAAATCCAGCTCAGTGTCAATATATGTAGTCCATGCGCCGTCCGGACCGGATTCAGAGGATATATATATCCCGTCCGCGGCGATACATACGTCTTTCCTAGTCACAAACCACACATTGCGGTAAATTCCCGCCCCCGAATACCACCTTGAATTGGGAGACCTGTATTCACAGGACACTTCAATAAGATTGATACCATCGTTAAGCATTTCAGTTACCTCAAACTCAAATGTTGAGTAGCCATATTTCCACTCGGCGGCCTTTATTCCATTGACATGTACGACGGTGTCCATATATACACCGTCAAAGCGGATAAACGCCCTCTCTCCGCATATTTTTTTATAATTAAACTCCTTTTTGTATTGTCCGGTTGATCTCTCATACAGATTCATAGAATCATATATAAGCCAGTCATGCGGAACATCTACGCTTTTCCAGTCCTTTGCAGGTTTTCCCCCGGCTTCTTTCCTAAAGAGCCATCCGTCGTTAAAAAGTTTTCTGACAGCCATTTTTCCTCCTGAAACTCTTAAAACATACAATATTATCTATCAATTTTAAATCTTAGCGGTTATGTTTCTTAATCTGTTTTGGTTGCCGCATTTGGAGTATACGTTTATTCAAAAGTTTCAAACTTCTCAGATAGACACACCGTTTTTCTCAAGCAGCTTTCTAGCCGACTCAACCGAGTCTATTCCCGTAAGATTTTTTACAGGTGCAAATTCTTTTTCCCTGTCAACCTCATAAGAGAGACAGTCGCGCATAAGATGTATTAGATCGAGCACAAGCAGCTCAAACTTATATCCGTTAGGCTCGGTCGGTTTAACCATATTACCGTTTTCATCTATGTGCGGAATCTTTTTCTCCACTACATGAATCGGAAGCTTATCCTCCATTACCCTTAACATCTCATCTACGCTGAACAGATAGTTGAGTATAACTCCGTAATTATACAGCCTGTTTCCGTTCTCGTCCTTAGAGTGCATCATCTCGTCGGTCATCTCATAATACTCGACTATTGATGGTTTTCCGTCCTCCTTGACGAGCAGGCCTATTTTCTCGTCGGGCGCAGCCTTGCTTACGACTTTAGCGCCGCACACACAGCCCGAATCTATTGTAGCCCCTATAAAGCATGGGTCGGCAATTCTCTGCAGCACGTTATCGACAGCAAATACGTTAAGCCACTCGACGCCGTACTTTCTGAACTCCCCAAGCAGTCCCGCATTGACAAACGACGTAAACCATCCGCCATTTCCGTTAGGCGACATCACAGGTTTTTTCTCATTTTCAAGATATATCTTTCCGTCGTAATCGGCAGCCGGAGTCATATCCTGTATAAAGAAATATACGTATTCGCTGTTGTAACCGAAATAACCGTGCTCCTTAAAAAATTTAACGGTGTCCTCATGATTAATGTTACTTGTCATCACGGCAATCGGAATCCATGTTTTAGATTCCTTTACAGTATCCATTAGATTATTTATAAGGCACTCAAATATATAAAGCTCCCTGTTTACCCCGATATTAAATGTTCCCTTTGGCTTGTCAAAACCAAGCCTCGTGCCCTGTCCACCGGCCAGAAGTATTGCTCCAACCTTGCCTTTTCTCACCGCGTCAAGGCCGACTGCGTTATACCTGTCTTTCTTAGTATCTATCTCGTCCATTCCAAGAGCGTTAAGCGGCTCTATAATCCCTCTCACCTGCTTCATTTCCGGATTTCCTAATATATCCAAAACAGAAAAATCAATCTTTTGTATATTGGCGAGAAGCTCCTCTTTTCCTGAATCCGAAAGATTGCCGTAGTACTTAAGCAGCTGCTCCTGCCCCCTCTTTTTCAGCATTGCCTTAACATCCTCATATAACATTATACAGTCTCCTTCCCAAAAATAATAATCTTATAATTTCAAATTAACTTTCAATTTAACTTTTAAATTAACACATATTTATCCTTAATTAGAGTAAGCAATTTTTGTTGATTCAGATATGCTGTAATTACGAAGTTAAATTAAACATCCGTAATTACAGTCCCCTCATGGTTATAAACAGCCTCCATATAATCATATATACTGTTAAGCCTGTGCTCAAAGACCATTCCTCCGCCTGTATTTTTTACATTGTGCGAATCGGTTCCCCCCGTCTCAGGCAGCCCGTTCTCCCTGGCATATTTCAATGCGTTGGCGTTAAAACGAGGATTCATATGCTCGTTTGCCGTATTGAAAACCTCAACGCCGTCAACATAGTCAGGAAAAAGCCTTATCTCCTTTATATAATGCGCCTCCCTGAAAGGATGGGCGTGAATCACCATTCCTCCATCCGCTTTTATCCTCTCATAATGTTGTTTCACATCCAACGTAAGTATGTCGTCATTCTTAAGCAGCCACTCTTTATCTAAACCGTAAACAAGAAATTCGGTCGCGCTGAAGTTTACTTCCCATCCCAAAAATACGTCAAGTCCAATCTCATCTCCCTTTTTCTTTGCGTTTTCATATCCTACGCAGAACAGCTCAATCCTTTTCTCCCAAGGTAAATCTTTTCTGACTGCGCTGTTTCCATTAAAAAAATGGTCGGTTATAATAATTCCCGTATAACCCGCATCAAGGTACGCCTGCGCCTGCTTTGCACCGCTTGAAACACCGCATGCGCTCCCCTCAGAGGTATGCATATGAGTTTCGTACTTGTATCCCAAAATAAACATCTCCAATCAAATTTACGGCAAACGCCTTAATTTATTCACACGAATATAACATATCAGAATGCAGAAAACACACGCTTTAAGAACATTCATTTGCCGCCCTTAATATATCATATTCACAGAGCTTTACCCCGGCGTCAATATAAACTTTCATACCAGGATGCGGGCAGCTCTTTATCTCGCCGCCATCGCCGTCAGCCATTCTCATTACAACCGCAGGTATTATTTCTCCAGACGGTTTCATTATTTCGATGGAATCTCCGACAGAAAATTTATTTTTTTGGGTAAATCCATACATTCCCCGTTCATTTTCATCCTGAATCATTCCGAGATAAATATAATTCTTCACATAAGTATTATTATCATAAATCTGCGTATCATGCGTTGGTTTGTCATAAAAAAATCCGGTCGTGAACTGTCTGTACGTTCCCTTTTCAATCTCAGACATGTAATACGGTATTTTTTCATAGTATGTCTTGGGATTGTCAAAATAATCGTCAATAGCCTGTCTGTATATTCTCGCCACATTGGCTACATACAGCGCGGTTTTCATCCTGCCCTCAACTTTATAGCTGTCGATTCCTGCATCCACCAAATCAGGGATATGGCCAATCATGCACAAATCTTTTGAGTTAAATATATACGTTCCCCTCTCATTTTCATAAACCGGAAGATACTCCCCCGGCCGCTGTTCTTCCATAACATAGTATTTCCACCTGCAGGGATGAGTACATGCGCCAAGGTTGGCGTCACGACCTGTAAAATAATTGCTCAAAAGACACCTTCCCGAATATGATATGCACATTGCCCCATGCACGAACGTCTCTATCTCAAGGTCGTCAGGTATATTTTCCCTTATCTCTTTTATCTCTTTAATGGAAAGCTCCCTAGCCGTCACAACTCTCTTTGCTCCTAGTTTATGCCAGAACAAAAAAGTGCCGTAATTGACATTGTTGCTCTGCGTGCTTATATGAATTTCAATTTCAGGACACACCTTTCTCGCAATCTCAAACACTCCAGGGTCGCATATTATAAGGGCGTCGGGAGACACTTTCTTCAATTCAGTAAAATACTCCCGCACTCCATCAAGGTCACTATTGTGCGCTGTTATGTTTGCCGTGACATAAACCTTTTTTCCATAACTGTGTGCAAAATCCACACCCTGCTTCATCTGCTCAACAGAAAAATTTTTTGCTTTGGCCCTGAGCCCGTACATATCTCCTCCGATATATACAGCGTCAGCCCCATACAAAACTGCAACTTTCAGCACCTCAAGACTTCCGGCCGGAATCAGCAGCTCCGGCCTCTTTTTATCATTTAGCATAGTCATGTTCAATCCAACCTTTCACGTTTCGTAGTTACAGCCACTCCGTCGCCAACCGGGAGCACTACCGTGTTCCATTTTTCTCCGTTCGTTATCTCTTTTAAAAACTTCCTCATCCTCGAATGAATTGTCCTGTCACGTCTGTTTACCGCATACCTTGACTCAAGAAGCTCCCCTTCCTGAAGCACATTGTCAGTCACCAAAACCGCTTCACTGTCCATTAACTTTTCAATATAATATAAATACTCCATGTACTGGGCTTTTGCAGCGTCAAGAAATATAATGTCGTATAATTTATTGCCCTTAACCAGACTTTCAAGCACTTCGGATGCGTCCCCCTCGATAAGATTAATCCTTTTTCCCCTATCATACTTTTCAAAATTAAGACGCGCATCTTTTATTCTTGCGGGAACTTTTTCAATAGTGTCAATCATGATGTCATCTGCGCAGTCTGCCATAAACAGGGCCGAGTAACCGATAGCGGTGCCTATTTCAAGTATTCTGCCCACATTTTCTTTATTTATAAAAAACCGAAGTATCTGTGCCGTCTGTTTCCTCATAACAGGCGCATGGATATCCGCAGCATAAGATGCTATATCCCTCAGATAATTCGGTTCATCTCCGTAGAGCATATTCAAAAAGACATCCATTCGTTCATCCATTACACTTCCGTTGTATCTATATCTCATTCTGTCTTGTCCCCGCTAACGCCCTCCGAATAATCCGTTATTATATCGAGTATCTCACCGTAGGACATACTTGTGTTGAGTTCATAGGTTCCGGGCATTATTCCCGCCTCCATTGTATCAAGCTTTACACGGATGTAAAATGAATATTTGTTTACAACAAGTTTTCCATATTCCATTCTTGAGGCCACCGACATTGTTGACTCGCCCTCATTTATCGTAAATTCAACGTCAGTCCCGGGAGCCTCCTGAACGGACACTTCCCCAAAAATTTGGTACATAAAATCAAACGTCACACTGCACATCTTTGATATGGCAATGATTACAAGCATATAAAATATTACGCTCAAAAGTATGCCCATCAACGCCTTTATAACACTGAGAACCGTCTTTGCCTGACCAGTATTCTCCGCCAACAACATCACCTCCATCCGTACGCATAAGATATTGGAGCGCGGGCTCCGCAAATGTCAAATGTTAACGCCCATAATATTAACACTCCATAATTATTGGAAGAATCATCGGATTGCGCTTCGTCCTCTTCCTGATAAAATCGCCAAGCGAATCACGTATCTCAATTTTTATTTTTCCCCAGTCAGTCACATTTCTCTTCATACAGCGCTCAAGCGCAGTTTCAACGACCTCAAGCGCCTCCTCCATAAGATTTTCGGATTCGCGCACATATACAAATCCCCTTGATACGATGTCCGGTCCCGCAAGCACCTGATTGCTGCCTTTCTCAAGTGTAAGGACTATAATAATAAGTCCGTTCTCCGACAGAAGCTGCCTGTCCCTAAGAACTATATTTCCGACGTCGCCGACGCCGAGTCCGTCTACAAGAATACCGCGCGCCGCAACGTGGTCTGTGATGGCTGCTTTTGAATAGCTGAGCTCAAGCACGTTGCCTGACTGCAGTATAAATATATCCTCTTTAGGTATACCCATGCTTTTTGCAAGCTCGGCATGAGTTTTAAGATGCTTGTACTCACCGTGCACAGGCAAAACGTATTTCGGCTTTGTCAGCGCATAAATAAGCTTTATCTCCTCCTGACATGCATGTCCCGAAACATGCGTATCCTGAACAATAACATGCGCGCCAAGATGCATAAGCTCGTTTACAACCTTTGAAACCGACTTCTCATTGCCCGGAATCGGAGTTGAACTGAATATAACTGTATCGCCCGGCTTTATAGATATCTTTTTGTGAATAGACGCAGCCATTCTCGGCAGCGCAGCCATAGCCTCGCCCTGACTTCCCGTTGTGATAAGGACTATCTGGTCGTCAGTATAATTTTTCATGTGCTCTATATCTATCATTATTCCGTCCGGAATATTAATATATCCAAGCTCAGAGGCTGTCGCAATGATGTTAATCATTGAACGTCCCTCTATAACTACTTTTCTTTTATATTTCTGCGCTGAATTTATTATCTGCTGAACTCTGTCCACATTTGATGCAAATGTGGCGACTATTATTCTGCTGTCCCTGTGGTCGTCAAATATATTGTCAAATGTTCGTCCGACCGTCCTCTCAGACATTGTATATCCCGGCTTCATGACGTTTGTGCTGTCACACATAAGCGCGAGTACTCCCTTTTTGCCAATCTCGGCTATCCTCTGTAAGTCAATCATCTCACCGTACACAGGTGTGTAATCGACCTTAAAGTCTCCGGTGTGGAAAATCACTCCTGCCGGAGTAGTAATTGCAAGCATTGCTGAGTCAGCTATGCTGTGATTTGTCCTGACAAACTCGATCCTGAAATCTCCAAGATTAATTGACTGTCCGTAAGATACGACTTTCCTGCGCACTGATTTCATAAGCCCATGTTCCCTGAACTTATTTTCTATTATACCCATAGTGAGTTTTGTGGCATAAACGGGAGCGCTAACCTGTTTCAATACATACGGCAGCGCGCCGATATGGTCCTCATGTCCGTGCGTTATAACAAATCCTTTCAGCTTATCGGCATTGTCCTCAAGATATGTTACATCAGGAATTACAAGGTCAATTCCCAGCATTTCATCATCCGGGAACGACAGACCGCAGTCCACAACAACTATAGAGGACTCAGTTTCAAAAGCAGTAATGTTCATACCAATCTGCTCGAGTCCCCCTAACGGAATGACTTTTACCGTCTTTTCCGGGTCATATTTAATTTTCAAAAAAAGCACCTCCAAATATACACCGGGCAGTCTCTTCTCCCTGTAACAAATGACGCGACATAATACCGCCGGCATCCTCAAATTAATTATAATCATTTGGGAATTAGTCGGCATGCCGCAAATTTAATACAGCGAAACTAAGTATGTCCGGCTTATTAAATTTTATTTTAGTGAAACGCTGGTTATATCAACGCTTCATTAGCCTTTATCAAGCTTTATTATTTTTGTAAGTTTACTGTTCAGATTTACATCTCAATCTCGCAGTCGTCCAAAAGCTCCTCGAAAACCTCTATGACTGCCTCAAGCTCTGTCTCATCTTCTATTGTTTCATAATATACTTCATCGTCGTCCGTCCGAATCTGCTTAAATATCCATGCGTCAAGCTCCTCTTCGTCAACATCCTCAGCGGCAAGCAGATAACTGTTTCCATTTATCTGAGTCTGTTCTATGACGTGGAACACTGCCTCCTCGCCGTCGTCATTGTAAACCGTAATCTCATCCAGCATTAACTTTCCTCCATATATAATTGTAACCGAATAACCAAATACCTAGTGTACTGGCCTGTTCATCTGCAGCTGTCAAGATATCCCTGCAATATAAATACAGCTGCAATTTTGTCAATCACCTTTTTCTGTTCGTCCCTGCTTCTTATGTTGCTTTCATTCAGAACACGCTTCGCCGATACAGTTGTAAGCCTCTCGTCCCAGAGAATAACCTCCAGTCCTGTCCGCCGCTCAAGCGTCTCCTTGAATTCCTCTACACGTTCAGCCTGTTCCCCTATAGAGTTATCCATATTCTTAGGAAATCCGAGAACAATTCTATCAACTCCATATTCATCACATATAGCTTCAATCCTTGCAAGCGTTCTCCTAAGCTGATTCTCTTTTTTTCTTTCTATCGTTTCCAGTCCCTGGGCCGTTATCATAAGTTCGTCGCTAACCGCAACTCCAACAGTCCTTGAGCCATAGTCCAGACCAAGTAATCTCATAAACAAATATATCCATTCCGCATTTATGCAAGATTATTTTTAATGTAATCCTCCAACAGTACTTCAATTATCTCGTCGCGCTCAACCCTCATTATAAGACTCCTCGCGCCGTTGTGGCTTGTAATATAAGTAGGGTCCCCCGACATTATATATCCGACAATCTGATTCACAGGGTTGTAACCCTTCTCTTTCAGTGAGGCATATACAGCAGCTATAACATCAGAGACAAGATACTCCTGCTCCTTTTGTACCTTAAAAAACTGTGTGTTATGTATTTCCTGCATATTTATCTCATCCTTTTCTATATTATTTCCTGTTACGATTTGTCTATATTACAGTATATTATATTTTATATCCGGGTTTAAATCAAGGTATTTTTCAAATGACGCCTTTATCAGCGTTATACTACAAAACATTATAATCTCCCACAAAGCAGCATACCGCCGTCAAATGTTTCTGACGGAACAACTTCCAAAAGCTGATTTTCCATGTCGCCCGACATGCCGCACGCATCAAATATGAGCTTAATATATCTCTCGTTATGTCCGGTATAGTAATCTGTGCCGCCCACTGTTATCTTTTCCTCAACAAGACAGAGCTGTTTCTGCCCGATAAATGATCTGTTATAGATCTCTGTTAATTCGCGGCCAGCCTCTATCAGCAGTCTGCTCCTTTCATGCTTAACGCTTTCAGGCACGCCGCCCTCCATATTGGCCGCTCTCGTTCCATCACGCTTTGAATACTTAAATACATGTATATCAGAAAATCCAATCTCCTTTACAAACCGCATGCTCTGTTCAAAATCACCGTCGGTCTCACCGGGAAATCCAACTATCACATCCGTGGTGATTGCAGGTCTGTCGTAATATTTTCTAAGTATACCGCAGGCTTTCCTGTAATCGTCAACCGTATATTTTCTGTTCATTGCGGCGAGCGTTTTATCACATCCGCTTTGCAGCGAGAGATGAAAATGGGGACATACCTTTATATTACCCGAAATTGCCCTGACAAATTCCTCTGTTATAATTCTAGGCTCAAGCGAGCCAAACCTGATACGCTCAATACCCGAAATTCCGGCAAGCTCTGACGCAAGCCCTGCAACAGGCTCTCCGCCAAGCTCCACAAATGACTTACACCCGCTTCGGTCAACACCGTATGACGACAGATGTATTCCCGTCAGTACAATCTCCCTGCACCCGGATTCTGCAAGACTTTTCACCTCGTCAGAGACATCTGTGCCGATTCTGCTTTTAAGCCTGCCCCTTACGTAAGGAATTTTGCAGTAGCTGCAGAACTGATTGCAGCCGTCCTGTATTTTGACATACGCACGCGTGCGTCCGTTCTCATCGTGTTCATTTAATTTTACACTGTCATTATTACCGCTAATGGACATATTTTCCCGTTCCGTCTTTTCCCCGCTCCCCACAGTTGTCATATCAAAATAATTTTCCATTATTATTCCGTACGCGTCATTTTTTCTGTCATTACCGATAACTAGGTCTATACTTTCACTCTCTGCGAGGGACTCTTTATTTGCCTCGGCAAAACATCCCATTGCGACGACCAGCGCATTTTCATTAAGCCTCTTGGCACGGTGAAGCATCTTTCTCGATTTCCTGTCGGCTATGTTCGTCACCGTACAAGTGTTTACAACATATATGTCGGCGACGCTCTCAAATGAAACTATATTTGCCCCGGCCATCTCAAACTCCGCTGAAAGCTTGCTGGTTTCATAATAATTCACTTTACATCCAAGGGTCATAAAAGCAATATTTAAACAAGACAAAACACTATCCCTCCATCTTTCATTTTTATGCGCATTATTTTTTATCGACCAGCCCCAACATGTTTATATCAGTTTAAATGTTTTTATCCCCTAATCTTTTTTCAAAAAAATTGTTGACATTTATTTTTCTTATGTTACTATAATCGTGTATGGAAAAAAGAATATATACAGGAGGTAACAGTTATGAAAACAGTAAGAATTTCTTTAAACTCAATTGACAAAGTTAAATCATTCTGCGAGGCCGCAGCACGCTTTGACTGTGATCTTGATTTGATTTCGGGCCGTTATATCATCGATGCAAAGTCAATAATGGGTATTTTCAGTCTTGACCTTTCAAAAGACATTGATTTAAATATACATACAGATGAAAATATTGATGAGATTTTGGATAAACTCAAACCTTATATTGTTGAGTAAAATCCTCGGCCGTTAATTTTTGACAGTCAGCGCTTCGGACTGCACATATGTGTGCAGTCCGTTTTTACTTTATAGGAAAATACGTACTATAAAGTAAAAACAAATCATACCGCAAAAGAATTATCTCACAAAATAATTATCATCCAACCTCTATAATCTCATCCGATGAGTACGCCCTCTCAAGCATCTCGCCAATTACATCCTCAAGTTTTGTCTCCGACTTTCTGATAACCATCACATCAGGCTTAGTAACAGGATGTTTTGCAACAAATGTTGTACAGCAGTCTTCATATGGAAGAATCGACGTCTCAAACGTGTCTATCCTCTCAGAAACTGAAATTATATCCTGCTTGTCAAACGCAATAAGAGGTCTGAATACAGGCAATGTACAAACCTCGTTTGTTGCCGCAAGACTCTGCATCGTCTGGCTAGCAACTTGTCCTATACTCTCACCGGTTATGAGTGAAAGGCAGCCGGAATCAATAGCAAGTTTCTCGGCTATTCTCATCATATACCTTCTCATGATGATAGTGAGCTCATCATGCGGGCATTTCTCATATATCGCCATCTGTATCTCAGTAAAATTAATCACATGAAGCCTTATCTTCCCTGTGTAAACCGAAATCTTGCGCGCTAGATCCACTACTTTCTTTTTTGCCCGCTCGCTCGTATAAGGAGGCGCATGAAAATATACCGCATCCATATTCACTCCTCGCTTTGCAATCATATAGCCCGCAACCGGACTGTCAATTCCTCCCGACAAAAGAAGCATAGCCTTTCCGCCGCATCCTACAGGCATACCTCCAGATCCGGGTATCGACTTTGAATATATATAGGCGCATGAGCGTATCTCCACTGTTATCTTAACCTCAGGCTCATGTACGTCTACACTCATCTCGGGAAATCGGTCAATTAAGACTGCGCCAGCCTCCCTGCCTATCTCCGGCGATGTAAATGGGTATGTCTTATCGCTCCTCTTTGCAAACACCTTAAATGTAAAATTTTTGTCCTCATACTGTCCGTCCACAAACTCACAAACCCTTTTGCAGACATTTTCCCACGATTTATCCTCTACAAGCTCAGTCGGGCATATTGCTGCGATACCGAAGACTTTCTGCAAAACTTCACAGGTTTCCTCATAGTCGTAGTCCGACTTGGCCTCTATATATATCCTGCCCTGTTCTTTCGACACGTCAAATACGCCGTCAACCCCCTCAAGGGCCTTGACAATATTTCTTACAAGCGCGTCCTCAAACACATACCTGTTCTTTCCCTTAATGCCTATCTCCGAATATTTAATCAAAAATGCCTTATACATTCTATCTTTCCTTTCATCCCGACTTTATTTATCGCAAATATCAAACCCCATACATATAGTTTTGATATAGGGTAAGTGATTATATTATTCATAACCGCAAAGCCTGAGTTAGTATCTTTTAAACTTCTGAAGTACAGGAATCTGCTCTTTCAGCACCTTGACAACATACTCCGCCTGCCTGACCGTATTTTCAAACGACATCGAAAACCTTATCGTAGAATCAAGCAGTTTTTCACTAACTCCTATAGCTTTAAGCGTTCCGCTAATCTGTGGGTGATTCGACGAGCACGCCGAGCCTGACGATACATAAATTTTATTATCCTGCAGAGCATTTAAGAGCACCTGACCTCTTACACCCTCAAAAGATACGCTGAGTATATGCGGAGCTCCGACGTTTGCGTCAAGACTCCTATTTATATTAAATACGGCTCCTTCAATTTCGCTAATTCCGTCGATAAGCGCCTGCTTGACTTCAATTATAAGACGCCGTCTATCGTCAAGATTGTCATACATCTGCTTTACTGCAGCGCCAAGCCCGGCGATAGCCGGGACATTTTCCGTGCCGGAGCGCATACCCTTTTCCTGACCTCCGCCGTAAAGATACGGAAATGTCTTTAATTTATCGCCTTTATATAGAAACCCGCTTCCCTTAGGACCATTTATTTTATGTCCGCTCGCAGACATCAGGTCAATTCCCTGTTTTTTGGGAAAGATTCTGTATTTTCCGTACCCCTGTATCGCATCTACATGAAAAATAACCCTGCTGTTTACGCTTTTTACAGCTTCCGAAAGTTTCTTTATATCCTGAAGCGCACCAACTTCATTGTTGACATGCATCACTGATACAAGTATCGTATCGTCACGAACCATGCTTTTAAGCTCGTCCGCGTCAACATGTCCCTCATTGTCTACACTGACAAATGAAATTTCATATCCTTTTTTTTCGAGAAATAAAAGCGGCTCATTTACAGAAGCATGCTCAAAGGCCGTCGTTATAATATGCTTCCCTGTTCTTTCATACGCTAGCGCCGTTCCGATAAGCGCATGGTTGTTTGCCTCCGTTCCTCCGGATGTAAATATAATATTTTTAGCGTCACATTTTAACGTATCTGCAATAATCTTTCTAGAATTATCAATATACTCCTCAGCGTCCAAGCCTTTTGTATGCTTTGATGACGGGTTGCCGTAATCTTCCGACAAAACTTTCATCATTATGTCGACAACTTCAGACGCCGCTTTTGTTGTAGCGGCATTGTCAAAATACGCCTCCATCACAAGTTCTCCTAATCAGATATTTTAAACATTAGTATTGAGAGAACCGTCATACCAGCCGTCTCAGTCCGAAGTATGCGGTTCCCAAGCGAAATGACTTTCATTCCTGCCTGCTTTGCGAGCTCTACCTCATCACGCTCAAATCCTCCCTCGGGACCGATAAAAATACCTACCGACCGGCATCCCGCGGCCTTGTCCATAATCTCTCTGGAATAGTCCATTCCCTCGGCATGCTCAAACGGTATGATATTATACTCAATATTTTTAGCGTACACGGCGGCGTCTGACAGCTTCATCGGCATTTTAACATCAGGTATTATTCCTCTTGCCGACTGCTTTGCGGCCGCTTCTGCGATAGCCTGCCATCTTGCCGTCTTCTTTTCCTGTTTCTTAATATCCTCTAGTTTTACAACGCATCTCTTTGTAATGATTGGAATAATCTCATATACTCCGAGCTCAACCGCCTTTTGTATTATAAGCTCCATCTTATCTTTCTTTGGCAGCGACTGAAAAAGATATAATTTAGTCTTTAATTCAGCCTCTGATTTTTTTGACGATTCTATGACAAGCCCGACCTCATCCTGAGAAATATTTTCTATTATGCAGTAATAATCGGTTCCCTCACAGTCATTGGCTATTATTCTGTCGCCCTGACCCATCCTCAGCACATTTTTTATGTGATTGACATCCCTGCCGGTAATAGTAATATTGCTGCCTGTAATATCATCCTCATTGACATAAAATCTATACATATATTTGCCCTCTACACCTTAAAAGGCACAGACATGCCGATACCCTTTTATATGTACCAAGCTGTATGTGCCCCTAATTAGTATCATCCGAATCAGAACATCCTGACTATACCGTTAAATCTTATTGTTGTAATAAGATATGGAACCTATCATTGAAGAATATGCTCCGGTCTGAGTATATGAAGACGCCCTTTTCTCATTTACAACAGCCGCAGCCGCAGCATTATTAATAATACTTGTAGACCTCTTTATATGTGATACGTAAGAGCTCTGTCCGGTAAACATCGTTTTCACACTGCTCATTTCAGATTCTTTAAACTTTTTCTCATCAATGCTTAACTTGTTGTCACTGTCTACCGAAATACCCATCTTTTCAAGCATCTTTTTATTAGCTTTAGTATTCTTTGTTATGCTTAATGTATTTCTCAACACACTGTTATTATCTGACTCTGATGCAGAATCTATCATCGCATTGTATGCTTTAACATACTCGGAAGCCGCTTTATAAATCTCATCTTTCATCGAAGTCTTCTTCTCATCTGAAGCGTCCTCAAATTCAGGGTAATATTTTGCGACAAGTTCTGAAAGCTTATCAGCCTTTGACGAAAGGTTTCCTGCATCGCCGGCCACAGTCATATTCTGCTTTGAAGCGCTAGAAACACCTTTCTTATCTTTTGTGTCAGTCGTATCGTCGACCTCTGAACTTCCTTTTTCATTATTATTGCTATAGTATGCTCTGAGAAGTTTCTTGTAGGAACCACCCTTTATCATTGACCAGTCGCCCAAAGAAAATGAACTGTTAGACGTTGAACCGGTACCAAATAAACCTGATGAACCATAACCCTGATCAAATAAATTAGAACTACCACCTATACCAAAAAATGACATACTACCACTCCTTCCATGAAATAAAACATAAACACATCCTGTAAATCATTTACCGGCGCAGCATAAAGGCAATAATATCATTCCAATACTGCAGGTAAACTGTATAATCCGATAAAACGGTATAAAAGTTAAAGTTTCAGAGTATTAATCCAAACTTAGCATACTATATTTTACCAAACTTTCTATAATATATATCGTCATTGTATCAGAAAAAATAATATCAGGCAATAAAAAATTTAAAATTATTAAACCCTAGAGTCTTGCCGCCGCCTCGCGCACAGCTTCGCGCTCGTCATAGTGGTGTTTGACCCCCTTTATCTCCTGATAGTCCTCATGGCCCTTGCCGAGCAATACAATGATGTCGCCCTTGACCGCATTTCTTAAAGCATACTCAATCGCGTCGGTCCTGTCCTCTATCTCAACGTATTTGCCGTTATGTTTTGCAAGTCCTGTCTTAATGTCGTTGTTTATGTCGCTTATCTCCTCGTCCCTAGGATTGTCGCATGTGAGTATCGACAAATCGGCCAGCTCGCCCGCAACCTCGCCCATGTCGTACCTTCTTAACTTTGAGCGGTTCCCGCCTCCGCCGTAAACACAGATTATTCTGTTGTGCTCATACTGTCTGAGCGTGTCGAGAACGCTTCGCGTGCTTACCTCGTTGTGCGCATAGTCGATAATTACCGAGTATTCGTCAGATACGCTGATTAGCTCAACCCTGCCATGAACCCTGACATGCCGGAGTACTTCGGTAAGTTCATTTAATCCGATACCTAAATTTTTGCAGACTATTATCGCAGCCATTGAATTGTACGCATTAAACAGTCCCGGAATCTCTAACATAACCTCTGCCTCGTATATTCCCGACATTTCATATGATATTCCGAGCTTCCCTCCGCGATTCCACTGTTGTATGTTATCCGCCCGCACATCAGCCCCGTCGCCTGTTCCAAATGTAATTATATTGTCACATGTGGTATTCTTTATGAAAATGTCAGCCACATCGTCATCCAGATTAAATATACCGGTATTACACTGTGTGAACAGAATCTCCTTGCACATTCTGTACTCCTCAAGGCTTGAATGCTCACCGTCGCATATATGGTCCGGTGAAAAGTTCGTAAACACCGCATAATCAAACTGTATTCCTGCGGTTCTGCAAAGCTTGAGCGCCTGTGAGGACACTTCCATCACGATAAATCTGAATCCGTCGTCAACCATTCTCCTGAAAAGCGAGTGTATTACATACGATTCCGGGGTTGTAAGTCCGGTGTTGACCCTTGTTTCTCCCCAAAATGCGCCTATCGTTCCTATGATACCGCACTTATGCCCGGTCCTTTCCAGCATGTCCCTAATCATATAAGAAATTGACGTCTTTCCTTTCGTTCCCGTGATTCCGATAATTACAGCCTCTTTCGCAGGATTACCAAAATATTCAGCCGACATTAGGGCCATAGCGTATCTCACTGATTCGACCATTATAATGGTAACGCCGCAGTCTCCGCCTACCTCAACTTCATGCTCGACAACAAGCGCGGCCGCTCCCTTTTGGACAACCTCGCCCGCATATGAGTGTCCATCGTGGACAACTCCGTCTATACAGAAAAAAACTTCCCCCTCGCCGACTTTTCTCGAGTCGTAGGAAAGTCCTGTAACTTCTGTTCTTATATCACCCTCAACACATTTATAGTCAAGACCCTTTAACAATGTCTCCAACAGCATTTCTTTTCTCCTTATTTTTCTAAAGTTATTTTACAGGAATCAAAGACCCTGAACGCCCGACACATCAATATCAGCCTCAAACACTGTGTTGGAAACCCCTGTCATATAAAGATTACCGTCATCTTCACACCAGTATATGTCAAGTATTCCGCCTATCTGTTCAACTTTCACATGCCTGCCGCACTTTCCAGTTATAACTCCTGCCACGACCGCAGTTGCACAGCCGGTTCCGCATCCGATAGTTTCACCGGTTCCCCGCTCCCATTCGCGCATTTTTATATAGTCCCTGTCAACAATTTGCGCAAACGTGACATTGGTCTTATTAGGGAATATATCGGTCAGGTATTCAATCTCACGGCCATATCCGCAAACATCGAAATCCGCAACATTATCTATAAATGCAACACAGTGCGGATTTCCCCACGAAACCGCAGTTATCCCCAGTGTTATGTCCTTAACTTTCACGGGCTGTTCTATGAACTCTCTAAGCTTTGTATTCACCGGTATTTTGCGCGTATCTAAAACCGGATTTCCTATGTTCGCTTTTATATTGACTGCAAGACCGTCCTCGACATAAAGCTCGAGGCTTTTAATACCGCCGAGCGTCTCTATCTTTAATTCTGTCTTTTCAGTAAGCCTGTGGTCGTATACATACTTTGCCACGCTTCTCAGCGCATTGCCGCACATCTCGCCCTCCGTACCGTCAGGGTTGAACATCCTCATCCTGAAATCCGCCCTGTCTGACGGGCATATGAGAACCATTCCGTCAGAGCCTACCGCAAAATGCCTGTCCGAGACAAAGCGCGCAAGCTCCGGCAGGGATGGCAGCTTTTGATGTATTGCATCTATATAAACGTAGTCATTTCCATACGCCTGCATCTTCGTAAAACGCATACTTACAGTCTCCTTCTAATCCATTGCGCCTGCAAGGTCATTTATTATATCATCCGCATCCTCTATACCGACTGACATCCTCAAAAATTTCTTTGTAATACCAAGCTTTTCCTTGACATCCACAGGAGTGTCCTCGTGGGTCTGTGTCGTCGGATAGGTTATGAGTGTCTCCGTTCCGCCAAGGCTCTCGGCAAACATAATCATCTGTGTGTCTCGTAGTATCTTATGGACGGTCTCCTCGCTGTCAACGGCAAATGATATCATACCGCCGAAGCCCGACGTCTGCTTTTTAGTAATATCATATCCCTTGTGGTCCTCAAAACCTACGTAATAGACCTTTTCAATCTTAGGATGGGTCTTCATCCATCCCGCAACTTTCATCGCATTCTCGTTATGCTTCTCCATTCTAAGGTGAAGCGTTTTAATACCCCTGAGCATTAGCCATGAATCCATAGGCGACAGTCCATTGCCGTGTGATTTAAGCTGCAGCTTAAAATGGGCCGCAAGTTCGTCGTCTCTTACAACTGCAAGTCCTGCAATAATATCATTATGTCCGCCCATATATTTAGTTCCGCTGTGTATGACGACATCCGCACCCAAAGTAAGCGGTCTCTGGAAATATGGAGTCAGAAACGTATTGTCTACAACAGATATTGCCCCAACTGAGTGTGCGAGAGACGAAAGCTCTGCAATATCCGCAACTTTCATAAGCGGATTGGATGGAGTCTCAATAAAAAACATTTTTGTTTCAGGCCTTATGGCTGCCTTTACCGCCTCTATGTCCGACATGTCTACAAAATCATATTCAATACCATATTTACCAAAAATAGTAGTCGCTATACGGTACGTTCCCCCATATATATCATCCATCAATATCATATGGTCTCCCGGATTAAGCCATGTAAACAGAGCCATGTTGGCAGCCTGTCCGCTTGAAAATGCAAAACCGTACTCACCCTCCTCAAGTATGGCCACGGTTCTCTCAAGCTCCTGCCTTGTTGGGTTTAGCAGCCTCGAATAATCAAATCCCGTAGATTTTCCCAGCTCAGGATGTCTGAATGTTGACGACTGATATATTGGAAAGCTTACTGCGCCGGTAATGGGCTCGCATCCGAGCGCACCGTGCACAGCCTTAGAAGAAAAATGCAAATCTTCTTTTTTGCTGTAGTCAGTATAGTTAGAGAAATTTTTCATCTTTGCACCCCCATATTAAATGTAATATTGTCCAAACACGCACATATAAAACTTAGTACCTTATCCGTACTGCGAAGTTTGGATTATATATCCAATATAGCACAACCAATTTATATCATCAAGGCATATTGTATGCTTATCTTATACATTATTGTGTGCTTACCTTATACGATATACTTATAACTCTGAATTATTTTTCTCCTCCGGGGTCTCTACAAGATTATTTGACTCATCGTCCGGAACTGCAGTTGTGCTGTCATCCGGCATAAAGTATCTTCCCGCAAACACCTTGTTTTTTAGCAGCCTGCACTGCGCGTCGGTGAGCATTGACTTCATCAGCCCGTCAACGTACTCCCTGCTATAATGCATTGACGACATATACGACATATCGTCGTCCTCCGATGCGTCAAATACCATAACTTTCATATTTTGTCCGCCATTCCACGGATTCCACGTCTTTATACCGCTGCCATTCGGATTGCCCGTCCTAAGAAAGTTGCCTATATATCGCTGCATTTTAGACGTCAGTTTACTTCTTCCGTCCGAATTATCATTAGTGTACAAGTCAGTAACATAATTCTCAAAGTCATTTTTATATATTCCACAAAGAAAATCAATATCAAGACCGTGATATGAGCCTAAAAACTGTGCGTGGAAATCGCTTACTATATCTGCGTCGTTGCCCCAGTCAAACCGATACGCATACATCGGATGCTGAATACTGCTTGAGGAGAACTTTTCCAAATTGTGCTCAATATAATAATAAGACTGATACATGCTGCCGAATTTCTTTGCATTCTGTATTAGAGATATCATACCCCAGCCTTTCTTAATAACATCCGCATTGAGCTCTGCGTCGTAGTAATTTGCGTTAAGAGCATACGTTGAAAATTCCTGAGATGCGCTTCCAAATATGACCGGAACCGCATTGTAACTGCCCTTTGATATTACGTCAAAGCCCTCCGATGGAATCACGTATCCATCGGCAAAGAGCTGCGGAGCGTTGCTAAGCTTTAAGCCCATATATGTGTACATACATGCGGCCTCATCAGTAGACAGCCCGTACAAAAATTGTCTTAACTCATCATTTGAAGCTTTCTCTATCCATGCAAGCGCATCCTTTTTAGACGTATACGTACCGCGTCTCACAAGTATTTTCGCAAGCTTTTCCTTGGCTGATTTTTGACCGTCGTCAACAGTACATGTCGTCATACCTCCGCTGAATATTACTGCTTTATGGAAAAGTCCCCTCATTACCGGCGATATCATTGCAGCAAGCGCGTTTCTGCCACCGGCTGAGAATCCTGAAAGCGTCACGTTGCCAGCATTACCCCCAAAATATGATATATTTGCCTGAACCCACTGAAGTGACTTTTTGATATCCAAAAGACCGTAGTTTCCTGAATCTTCCTCCGGATTCCCTGTTTTAAGCGCATCCAAATTAAGCCATCCCAACGCCCCAAGCCTATACTCCACAGATACGACAATTGCGTTTGCATTCACGGCAAGGTTTTTAAAACTCTTTGAAGCGGAGCCGCTTATATTGCTTCCCCCATGAAGGTAGACAAGTACGGGGAGATTGCCGTCTTCGGTGTTCGGTCTGTATATATTTAAATACAGACAGTCCTCAGAACCCTCCGATTTCGTAACTGTAACCGCCTGCGCCGCCTTGCCTTTCTTATCCTTTGTCTGTAGAATACCATGCCAGGAATCCTGTTCCTGAGGAGCCCTCCATCTAAGCTCACCGACAGGAGGTTTCGCATACGGAACACCAAACCATGCTATACATGAGGAGTTGACAACCGTGCCCTCAACCTTGCCATAATTAGTGCTTCGCACAAGGTCCGCAGCTACAACGACCGTAAACGACTTCTTTTCATGTCCGTCTTTCGAGCGCACCGTCACGGTTGTCTCTCCTGATTTTTTAGCCGACATCTTTCCGCCCAAATTAATACTGAGAACCGAGGGATTTGATACCTCGTAGTAAACTTTCCTGTTGGACGCTTTTGCAGGCATAACCTTACAGTCAAGCTTTAACTTTGAACCTACGCCCATGACATATTGCGACTGCGAAAGCTTAATTTTATTCACAGGCGTTCCAACTGTTATTTTCAATAACACTTTTGTCTCTTTTGAAGATGCGCGGTACCCTTCAAGATAGGCTGTTCCCTTTTTTCCCGCCTTTATGGATTTGCCTCCGCGCACTACTTTTGCTATTTTACTGTTTGATGAAACCCATTTATAAGAAGACGATTTCTTCGACGAAGTTTTAGGGTTACTTGACAGAATCTTATTAATGCTTATAGTCTTTCCCTTTTTTAGTGTATAATTCGTACAGCTGCTCACTACCTTCACGGAAAGCTTTGCGCTTGCCCCGCCGCCTGAATCTTTTATAAGTATTGACGTCTTTCCGGCCTTTTTTGAATGCAGCAATCCCTTTTTGTCAACTGAGGCTATTCTATTTTTCTTACTTTTGTACGAAAGTTTCCCTGAACCCTTTACAATTTTTCCGAGCTTATATTTTGCCCCTTTCTCAACGATAACAAGTTTTCTTGAAAGCACAGGCTTTGCGTATACAGTATCTGCGGCTATAATGAAACATACGCATACAGCCGCGGCCACTATGTATTTCAACGCCCTGTTTAACCTTTTGTTTTCCAAAACAAATCCTCCAGTCAGTTAATTGTCAGTTTTCCCAATTCAAGTTCATCCCACATACCGTCCTCGCAAATACTGACTTCATATTTCATAAGCAGCTCGTTATAGTAGGCTCCGCCAATCTCTAGAGCCTGCTGAGGATTATCGCCATATGCTTTTATCTCCTCGCCGTTTAAGAGCCCCTCGACGTATTTTGAACGGCACTTTATCTTAAGCATGACATTGTAAAGGCTGTCAACGGTAAGCCCTGTCTGTTCTTTCTGCTTGTCAGTCATATTGCCGTAAAGGCTTTCCGCCTCATCATACGCGGTAATCTGGTCCGATAACTCAAGTTCAAATCCGTCCGCTGCCGCCTCCTGATAGTAGATATTGTCACACACACATATGTCAAAAGCTTGATTTTTAACCCATGTTTTGAACTTCATCCCCGCAGCAAACAGATAATTATCCCAATACTTCTCAGGATGCTCCGGATTTTCCTGAAGCGCAGCCGCATTGTAACCGTTCTCGCGCTCCATGACATAATACATGGCCTCCCTCAAATCTATTTTTTCATCTCCAATTATAAATACCGTCTCGTCCAGATTGTCAACAATAGACTTCTTTCCGCAGGATGAGAACGCCATAACCGAAAGAGCTGCTATTAATACAACTAAAAATCTTCTTTTTCCCATATAATCACCCCTCAGACATTACTTCCTGTTACGTATATAAAAAAATATATACTGCTGCATTATTCCCCCGTATCCCTCATATTTGCCGTACGGAAAACCATTTGGATATTCAGACTCCATCGCCCGCTTAATCCATACGTCCTCCGGAAACGAATCAAGCCTCCTGTATCCAAAAAGCATAACACAGTCCGCAACCTTTACGCCGACGCCGCGCAAAGACATAAGTTCACCGCGCAGTTCCTCATCGCCGAGAGCTTCTATCCCGTACACGTCAAACTCCCCGCCGGCAGCTTTCCTAGCGGCGTCGGCTACATATTCCGCCCTATACCCCAGTCCGCAGCCTGCAAGTTCTTCCATTGTAAGCGCCGCAACAGCCTTTGCGTCAGGAAACGAGTATTTTACGCCGTATTTCGTATCTATTGCATTCCCGCACAGCCTGCATAGACGCTCAACTGAGGTTCTTATCGCAGGTATCGACTTTCTCTGTGATATTATGAAGCTTATCAGCATTTCCCAAGGGTCTTGCTTTAATATCCGTATTCCCTTTCCATATTTAACGGCTTCATTTAAAAAAATATCCTCCTCATCTACAATTGACGACATTTTAGCATAATCGGTCTCCATGTCAAAATATGACTTCCATATCTCCTCATATTCTTCCGAGGTGCAGTCAAGCTCAAGTGAAAAAAAACCTGTAGTTTCATCATAACTAACAGGCTTAATATTAAGATATCTGCTCTTGTGTATTACATCGTAACCGCCATGCTCATTGAGCACCATTCTGAAACACTGTCCGCTCTCCGCTATTTTTCCCGCATCAAAATCCGTATTTTCAATAATCATATTGTTACTCCTACTGTAAATTATCAATTACCTCCGTAATGTATGAAGGTATATCCGACTGCTCTATTCCAATGGCAATAGACAACTCGCTGTAAAGATTATTCTCGGCTTTCTTAAAGTATCTCTCATCTATGACAGTACTTTTCATTCCCTTGGCATGTCTCTCGTTATTCCTAAGGTAAATAGTCTTAATAAGGCTGACAAGTTTCCTGCAGTCACAGGTTCTTATTGCCTCCTTATAAATTGTCTCTCTCTGCTTCTCATCATCGATCTGCATCGGCTCAATTTCCGGAATCTTTCTGATAAGGGAGAGCGCATTGTTTTTCGTTATTATCTTTCTCATAGTAGAACTGTTATTATCGACAGGCGTATATATCTTCCCATCCTTATCTTTCACAGGCAGAAGAACATAATATCGCCTCGCCTCCTTACCGCTGCCCATATAAATAGTATCCCCGACCTCACAGACGCCGTTATTTCTGTAAATTACATAGTCTCCTATTTCGAACATTCAGTCACCCCGTTTCAAACCGGTAAAAACAACTAAAACAACACTTCTGTGTCTATTATAACATTTTTTTCTATTCATTGTAAGTGCTTTTCCAAATATTTTGAAACAGAATGTAACTATGAAGCCGTAGGCTGAATAGTTACAACAGAATTTTTTCAAGGTCATCTATTTTTTCTATATGGCTGCATGCATCCCTGAACACGGCTGAATTTTTCATGCCGTGGGTATACCACGCAGCATGCTTTCTCATCTCGCGGATTCCCGTATATTCTCCCTTGAATTGGGTATTCATGCGCGCATGCCTAAGTATCATGTCAAACACTTCCCCCGCGCCCGGTCCGGGAGGAATATCCCCGGTTTCAAAATACTTCTTTGTCCTTGAGAACAGCCACGGATTACCCCTTGCCCCCCTCGCAATCATAAATCCGTCCGCACCGGTAGCCTCGTACATCCTTTTCACGTCCTGCGGCTCAAACAAATCGCCGTTTCCAATGACAGGAATCGACACAGCCTTCTTTACATCGCGTATAACATCCCAGTCGGCAATGCCGGAATAGTACTGCTCCCTCGTCCTGCCATGAACGGCCACAGCCGAAGCTCCGGCCTGTTCAGCCATCTTTGCAAATTCCACTGCCGTATTGTCAGCGGCCGCAAATCCTTTTCTGAACTTAACGGTCACAGGCTTTCGCACGGCTTTCACTACCGAGGATATTATCTTAGACGCAAGACGCGGGTTCTTCATAAGCGCAGAACCCTCTCCATTGCCAACTATTTTCGGCACCGGACATCCCATATTTATATCAATTATATCAAAATTCCTGTGCTCAATTCTGGCGGCCATATCAGCCATAAGCTCAGGTTCGCTCCCAAACAGCTGAAGCGACACAGGCCTCTCGGACTCGTCAATCTCCCATAGTTTCCCAGTATTCCTGTTATTATAGTATATGCCTTTGGCGCTAATCATTTCCGTATATACGAGCGCAGCCCCGTGTTCTTTACATATTATGCGAAATGGCAGGTCTGTCACGCCTGCCATCGGAGCCAGTATTAAATTGCCTTCAAGCCTTACGCCGCCTATAACTAAATCTCCCTGCATATCATCCCCTGCATCTTTCATATACAAACTTCAGACCATAAAGTGTAAGCGTCGGATTATATATATCAATCTCCTTAGATTCCTTTGCAAATAACTTGCCCAGTCCTCCCGTCGCGATTACTTTTGCGTCAGCGTACCCCGACTCCTGCTTTATCGTGCGTATGATATATTCCGTCTGCCCAAGCCAGCCGTAGAATAATCCAGCCTGCATACTCGTTATAGTGTCCTTTGCAAGTATAGTGTCAGGCTTTTTAATCTCTACCTCCGGAAGCTTAGCCGCACCTTTGAACATAGCCTCAGCCGACGTCCTGATACCCGGACTTGTCACTGCCGCCATAAACGTCCCATCCTCGGATACCAAGTCAAATGTTGTAGCCGTACCAAAATCAACGACAATGACAGGGCCTCCGTAAAGTTTTATCGCCGCGACAGCGTCGACAATCCTGTCGGCCCCAAGCTCTTTAGGATTGGTAGTGGCAATCTTTAGTCCCGTCTTTATTCCGCTCTTAACCTCAATCGGCGCACAGTTAAAATATTTAATAATTCCGCTCGTCAGCGAGTACATAATATTTGGCACAACCGAAGCGATGATTACATCGTCGATGTCATCAGGTCCGGCCCCCGCCTGTTTTATCAAATCTACTATCAACAGCCCAAACTCGTCTGAGGTCCTCGGAAGTTTGGTCGTCATACGGTAAATTCCCTTAAAGTCCTCGCCCTCGAATACACCCATTGTTATATTTGTATTTCCAACATCAAGCGCTAACAGCATCATTTCACCTCTGTCCATGCTTTATAGTACTGCTCCAACTGTCCAAACAGCTCAGCCTTTTTAAGCTGCAGCTGCTTAATCTTGAGAGCGCTTCCAATCTCGTCATACAGCAAATCTCCATCTTCGGCTGATGACTCCATAAGCAGCGTGCCCTCACCGTCAAAGGCGAGAATGAATTCTCCTCCAACCTCCTCGGTGAAAATAACGCACATAATCTTTAGCTCGTCCTTTACTGCCTGCGGGAGATTACCAAACATTTCATTAAAATAATATTTTTGTTCATACGCGCTGCTGCCGCACAGCACCTCATTTTCTGCAGCACTCATTTGAACTCCCTCCATAATCCGCCACAAGCGGACTGTCAATCACTTATTCAGACGCCGACCGTATTGCCATCTGTACATCGACGCTATCTTAAATATATATATACGAAGTGCGCTTAAATGTACGCTCCGTAAACCTTATCAGATTAGCGCATACATAACAGCCTTAATAGTATGCATACGGTTCTCCGCCTCGTCAAAGACGACAGACCTGTCTGACTCAAACACTTCGTCGGTTACCTCCATCTCGTCAAGTCCGAACTTCTCTTTTATAACACGGCCCGTCTCAGTGTTCAAATCATGGAAAGCCGGAAGACAGTGCATGAACACCGCATTTTCCCCGGCCATATTCATAACATCCATTGTGACCCTGTAAGGGGTGAGGTCATTTATCCTCTCCTCCCAGACTTCGTCGGGTTCGCCCATAGATACCCAAACGTCTGTGTAAACAACATCCGCGCCGACAACTCCGGCTGCTACCTCTTCAGTCAGAGTGATTGATCCGCCCGACTCTTTCGCAAGCCTCTCACACTCCCTGACAAGCATCTCATCCGGGAAATATTTTTTAGATGTACACGCCGTAAAATGCATACCCATCTTGGCGCACGCAATCATAATCGAGTTGCCCATATTATAGCGGGCGTCTCCCATATAAACAAATTTTATTCCTTCGATTCTACCGAATTTTTCTTTTATCGTAAGCATGTCAGCAAGAAGCTGAGTAGGATGAAACTCGTTAGTGAGTCCGTTGAGCACCGGAACACCCGCGTTATCCGCAAGCGCCTCGACTATCTCCTGCCCATACCCCCTGTATTCTATCGCATCATACATGCGTCCCAACACGCGCGCCGTATCCGCAATGCTCTCCTTTTTGCCTATCTGCGACGCCTTAGGGTCAAGATATGTCGAACCCATACCTAAATCATTGGCCGCCACCTCAAACGAGCACCTTGTCCTCGTGCTGGTTTTCTCGAATATAAGCGCAATATTTTTACCGCTATGTACAAGGGTCGACTCACCATTTTTCTTTTTTTCCTTGAGCTGCGCTGAAAGCTCCAACAAATACTCTATCTCATCCTTTGAGTAATCGAGTAATGTCAAAAAATTACGTCCCTTTAAATTCATGGTATACACCCCTCTACTCAAAATAATAAGTGAAAAACGTATTATACATTATAATTGCAATTATGTCAATCACTTCGCTATATTCAAGGGCAGTCACTTGATATTTTAGTTTTCGCACAGGCTCCTACGGCTCTCTATACTCATGTAGGGATATTTGCAGACATTGGTACTTAGGATGCGTATTTTGCTTCCTTTATGTACCATTATGCCTGCAACTAAAGTGCGAGTGTTCCCTGAATGAGTATAGAGAGCCGACTGAGACCGCCGAAGCAAAATATCCAGCGATTACCCTGTCGGATATTTATAAGGCAGGTATCATATTCTGTTTTAAAAGCTGCCTTGACGCCTCTTTGAGGGCAGCTGTTCTTTCGTAATACCGAACATAATCCCTAGCGTCAAGCTCACGTCCGCTGCCCGGCTCCCACGCGCGTCCGTTTTCATATATCTGCTCTCTTGACATCTCATATATTGCTCCGTCCGTTATAAATGAGCCGTCCTCTATATACGCCGAGAATGCAACCAAGCCCTCCTCGACATTGACAATATCCTGACCGCAAATATACCGCTTGTCAAGTTCTATTCCCAGAAGATTTGCAAGAGTCGGAAGTATGTCTATCTGTCCTCCCACAGTCGACACCGTGCGGTTTATTCCTGACCGGGGAATATTTATTATAAGAGGAATGTTAAACATATCCTCATAACGGTATTCCTTTCCAAGAAACCTAGTCATATATATGTCATTGTCGTCCATATCCTTGTTAAGCCCGTGATGGTCTCCATACATTACAATTATGCTGTTGTCGTACAGTCCCTTTTCTTTCAGATCTTCAATAAATTGTCCGATTGCATCGTCCGTATAGCGCACGGTCTGTATATAAGAAGCGAACTTGCTTCCCTCATCCTCCTCCTTTACCGGAACTTCACATAAGGCCTCGTCCATATTGTACGGATGGTGGTTTGTGAGCGTAACCAAAAATGAGAAAAACTTTCCGTCTTTCTTCTCCAAAATGTCCGCAGCCTGTCTGAAAACCGACTTGTCGGATATACCGAGCCCGATAATATCGTCATCATTCAAGTCCTCAATAGAATAAAATTCATCTATTCCCTGATATGGATAGGCGTTCTCCCTGTTCCAAAAACTTCCATCATAACCGTGAAATGCGGTCGTACTGTAGCCTTCCTTTTTAAGCAGCCACGGAAGTCCCCTGAATGTGTTTGTCTCATACAGCGTATAACACTCCCTGTCTGTTCCGGGATAAAGGCTGTTGAGCATCGAAAATTCCGCGTCTGCAGTATTGCCCTTTCCAACATTCGTATAAAAATTGTCAAAATACAGCGATTCAGAGCTTATAAGCCTGTTTAGGTTCGGAGTAAGTTCCACTCCATTGTATGACCTTCCAATAACAAAATTCTGCATTGCCTCTATCTGAATTATGATTACATTTCTGCCTTTTGCTATACCGCTCAAATCATGCGCGACGCCGCTGGTCGTATTAGCCTGCACTATTCTCAGCACTTCATCCCTTGAAAGGTCTTCATTTGCGAGCTTTCCTACCGTGTTGATTATTATATCATTTATGTGGTTAATAAAAAACTCATCCCTTGTAATCTTCGCAATTCCCGGATTTTTGAGCGGATTCATGGCCGCTATCAGCAACAGAACAATGACCGCAGCAACCCTTACCGTCCCGGCGCGCGGCTTAATCTCATCAATATGCGTACATTCCTTTGCCATTTTTCCAAACTTGTGCAATACGATCGGAATATCCAATAATATAAATACGCTTAACGGAATAAGCGTTGCAACAAAGCTTTCTGGAACTTTTGCCACATTGCCAAGCTGCCAGAACTGCTCGATGGAAACAGTCTGATTGTAGTAATTAAAGTACATTACATCAGCAAACATAAATATACTGAAACCGATATAAACCAGTCCGAAAATAAGCTTCTTATGCTTCATCCTGCTGTTACCGAGTGAGTAATATAATCCAAGCGTAATTGCAATACTTATAACAGTATATACAAAAGAATAAACGGACCACTCAATAAGATAATAGTACACGACGAATTTTACCGCCATAAACACAACCATAACTGCAGTTATATCAAAAAACTTTTGTACTTTTTTATTTCCATTATCCATTAACAATAATCCTCCGGCAAAGCGTCCGCCATACCTCAGTTCCGGCAGGCAGCGCCATTTTGATTATATACTATCCAACTATTTGTTCAGTATCAAATTATAAGCGACTATTCCAGAAAAAGCAATACCGTGATTTCTACTTAAAAGTTACTCTGTAAAAATCTTTGATATTAGTGTCAAAAAGGGATATCAGACCATAAGAAACCCCGCAAAGAGCGTGTTTACGCTATTTGCGGGGTTATGCACCCTGTTAAAACTCTGTTGTTTCAGATTCTGTCTCAGAAATATCAGATTTTATATCTTTTATATCGTTAGTTTTTAAAAACTCAGCCAGTGATGTCGCAAGTCCTGCCACTCCCTGTATCTCCGACGGTATTATTATCTTAGTAGCCCTGCCGTCCGCAGCCTTTGCAAACGCCTCAAGGCTTTTTAACGTAATTACATTTCCGGTCGGCCTGGCATCGTTGAGGAATCTGATTCCGTCCGCATTAGCTTTCTGTACAATCTGGATAGCCTCGGCCTTACCCTCGGCCTCACGGATTGTAGCCTCTTTCTTTGCCTCGGCTCTGAGGATTGCCGCCTCTTTCTCAGCCTGAGCATCAAGGATTGCGGATTCCTTTTTACCCTCTGCAACGAGAATCGTAGACTTCTTCTCTCCCTCTGCAATAAGGATTGACTCGCGCCTCTCACGCTCGGCTTTCATCTGCTTCTCCATCGCATCCTGAATTGCAGCCGGAGGAATGATATTCTTAAGCTCCACTCGGTTTACCTTGATACCCCAAGGGTCTGTCGCGACATCGAGCGAATCCCTCATTTTAGTGTTAATTATCTCCCTTGAGGTGAGCGTCTCGTCAAGCTCAAGGTCTCCGATTATATTACGAAGCGTAGTTGCGGTAAGATTCTCTATTGCCATTATCGGGCTTTCAACTCCGTACGCATAAAGCTTAGGGTCTGTAATCTGGAAGAACACTACCGTGTCAATCCTCATCGTTACATTATCTTTTGTTATAACAGGCTGAGGCGGAAAATCTACCACCTGTTCCTTTAACACAACCCTCTTGGCAATCCTGTCAATTATAGGCATTTTAAAATGTATTCCAACTCCCCAGGTCGCCTGATATCCTCCAAGCCTTTCTACAACGAACGCTTTTGCCTGAGGTACAATCTTAATACATGAAGACACTATCCATATTAAGACCGCGAGCACAATCACGAGACCTATAACGAGGCCTCCCCCACCAAAGAGTTTTTCGAGCTCTAAAGTGTCCGACGACAATACACTAAGTACATTCATACTGCTCCTCCTTTAAATATATTATTTTTGTAGCGGATACTTGCCCGTGTACATATCATTCTGATTTCGCCAAATTTCTTGCCTGAATTTCCGTCTCGTTGGCTTCACAATGCACCGCCAACGCTGCACGCCATTCAGCCGTCTTGCAGACCGGAAGTTCATTCTGCGTCATAAAGTTGAAAAAAAATGATACTGTACGCTAATCCGCTTTCTTATCACAAATAAGCTTTACTCCCGAAACTTCTTTCACCGTAACGGTCTCACCAACGTCAATAACCCCGCCGTTCTCAGAGCGGGCCATCCACTCCATGCCGTTCAGCATAACCTTGCCCTCGGCATTAAAATTATCTATCTTTTCAATCACCTTCGCAGTACAGCCCAAAACACTGTCAACATTCGTCTTCGTCCTGTCCTTGTTGTTTAAATACCTCACCGCGACAGGTCTTGTAAAGAACAGCGCAGCAAGCGATACAGCAAGAAATACGATAACCTGTACTACAATATCCGCTCCAATCAGGGCTGCAACATATGCGGCAAGCGCTCCAACCGCAAACCATATAGTAGTAAGCCCAAGAGTAATAATCTCAATCGCTATCATTACTGCAAGTAAAATGAGCCAGTAATAGGACTCCATACAATCCCCTCCTTAAAATAATATCTCTTTCGGAAATACTATAGACGTGCACGGTTCGATTTTATATCCTCCGGCCATGCTGCAAATGCACTATTTAATTATCATATACATTCATAAAAAAGTCAAGTTGCTCATATACATTAAAATTGCCGCCGCAACGGATGCATTTAGGGATTCCGCACTGCCGCCCATAGGTATTTTCACCAGTTTTTTGCAGAGTTCTTTAGTTTCAGGAGAGATACCCGCAGATTCATTTCCAATAATAAACGCTATTTTTTTATCAAATATTTCCTCGCGGATGTCTTTTCCCTCAAGGGCCGCACCGTATACGGTAATTCCTGCATCTATGCACATACTTACAATATTGCCGGTCGTATCATTATATGCGCACGGCACCCTGAATATTGCACCCATAGTCGAGCGAACGACTTTAGGATTATACATGTCTGCCGTCCCCTTGTTCATTAAAATTCCGCTGTAGCCGGCCGCCTCAGCAGTTCGTATTATCGTGCCAAGGTTTCCTGGATCCTGAAGGTTTTCAAGTATAAGGAGTCTGCAGCATTCCTCTTTTACAGCCTTATTTATTATGTCTGAAGCTTTCACGTCGGCAAATTGTGCTACCGCAATGACTCCCTGGGGATTGACCGTATCGGTAAGCTCCATAAATGTACGGCCCCCGACAATTTCATACCCGCATCTTTCAAACAGTTCTTCTATACACACGCTGCTTTTCCCAGATATACCCCTGCCGGAAATTACATACTCATTCCACCATTCTTCGGACACAAATATTTTTAACGCACAGTCATGGGCGATAGCCTCAAGGACCATCTTTATTCCTTCGACAACGTATCTGCCCTGTTTTTTCCTGTCCTTTCCGCTTTTTAATAGTCTTCCTATATCCTTATATTTTATGCTGATTCCTGTACGTCCCATCATTCATCACCCTTATTCAGCGTCATTGCGTTAAGCTTCTCAAGAACGCCGTTCTCGCCGAGCATTATAAGCAAATCATCGCTCATTATCGGAAGGTCCGGAGACGGATTTACAATAACCTCCTCGTCGCGCTTTATTCCTATAACGCTCACACCATACTTAGCCCTGAGGTTAAGTGATTTAAGAGTATGTCCTACCCATTCGGACGGACATTGTATTTCAAGAATACTGTGCGTTGACGATAAGCCTATTGCGTCAAAATAATTTCCGTGCACAAGCTGTCTTGCAATTCTCTGCCCAATCTCAAGCTCGGGAAAAATAACCTTGTCGGCGCCGACCTTTCTGAGCACGCGCGCCTGAAGCTCGCTTCCCGCTTTCGCTATAACAAGTCTTGCCCTCTCCTCCTTTGCAAGTATCGTCGCCATAACGCCAGCCGACAGATTATCGCCGACACCTATTATTACGCCGTCATAATTAGACAAGCCTAATGACGCGACAAAGTCCTTATTTGTAATATCGCCGATTTCCGCATGCATAACATACTCTACAACCTCGTTTACAACTTCCTCACTCTTATCAACCGCCATAACCTCACAGCCTTCCTCCGCAAGGCTTTTGGCAAGACTTGCGCCGAAGCGTCCGAGGCCCAGTATGGCAAATTCTTTTCTCTGCATAATATCCCTCCTGTCAGCCGACCATAATCTTTCCCTTAGGATACCGGCCGCCTGTCTCTTTTCCTATTCCGGTATTAAAAAACAACGCCAGCGATATCGGACCGATTCTTCCGATGTACATTGTGAGCGCAACAATTATTTTTCCAACGTCGTCTAGCTGCCCAGTAAGACCCCTTGTAAGACCTACGGTCGCAATTGCGGACATTGTCTCATACAGCGTATCAAGAAAATCCGTTCCCTGAGTGAAGCTTAGCGCGGCCATAGATACAATCATGGCTCCAAAGCTGATGAATATAACGGCAATCCCTTTCCTTACATCGGAGGACGATATACTTCTTCCGAAAACTTCTGTCTCCTCCCTGTTGTTAATTATGGCTACAACCGTAAGGAACAGCATTGCGACAGTTACGGTCTTCACGCCTCCCGCCGTACCGGACGGCGAACCTCCCACAAACATAAGAAGAAGTGACACAAACGATGAGGCGTCTGTAAAGTTTTGCTGCGGCACGGTAAAAAATCCGGCTGTCCTTGTAGTGACAGACTGGAACAATGACGCCTGAACTTTATTAAAAAATGACATTCCGCCGAATGTCCCACTGTTGTTATACTCCAACATAAAATACAGGACGGCTCCGCCCGCAATAAGAATTAACGTAACCGAAAGCACAAGCTTTGTGTGGAGCTCAAGGCTTCTGAAAAACCTGAAATGTTTTCCAGACATTTTCCTTTTTCCGGCCTTTATAATATCCCACCAGACATAAAAACCGATTCCGCCCAATATTATAAGAAGCATTGTAGTAAAATTAACTATTATATTATCCCTGTACTCATACAGGCTCGTATCCCCGAGTACATCCATACCTGCATTGCAAAATGCCGAAACGGAATTAAATATTGCCGCGAACACGCCGAAAAAGCCCTTGTCCTTAACGAACACGGGCATATACAAAAGCGCGCCGACAGCCTCCACAATAAGCGTTCCCTTGACAATCTTCTTAGTCAGCTTGACAAGGCCGTTTAAGCTGTTCAGATTATACGCGTCTCTGATAAGGAGTCTTTCTTTCAGCGTTATGCGCTTTGAAGCAGCAAGCAGTATTACGGTCGTGAACGTAACAATACCAAGCCCTCCGAACTGTACGAGTACAATTATCGCAATCTGTCCGAACAGGCTCCAGTGTCCCGCGGTGGACACGGTTGTAAGACCGGTAACGCACACCGATGTAGTGGCGGTAAACAGCGCGTCCACAGGATTGGTCCACGTTCCATCCGCGGATGAGACCGGCAGCATAAGTACCGCCGTTCCAAGAAGAATGGCCCCAAGAAAACCAAACGCTATTATCTGTGTAGTTGTAAGCTCTT
The DNA here is from genome assembly GCA_948472945.1 of uncultured Clostridia bacterium. Lineage (GTDB taxonomy): Bacteria > Bacillota > Clostridia > Lachnospirales > Lachnospiraceae > V9D3004. Next base: position 78,148 of record CAOKVX010000001.1, on the reverse strand, counting down.
TTTTTCTGCGTAATATTCCTCTCATATATGTATTCTCTCAGTCTGTTTTCTACTCATTTCCCTCCGGCAGGGGTTTTATTATTTTGCGGTATATTCTTACAAGACATATTGTAGACACTGTAAATGACATCAATTCAGCGATTGGGAACGACCACCATACCGCCTCCAAACCTCCGGCCCTTGAAAGAATATACGCCGCCGGAACAAGTACGACAAGCTGACGCATAACAGAAACGATAAGGCTGAACACCGCCTTGCCGAGCGACTGAAATATAGTTCCCGCTATAATACAGAACCACGCCACAAGAAAATGCAGTCCAATGATTCTGAGCGCCGGAACACCTATTTTCACCATATCCGCAGAAGCGTCAAACATCTTAACAAGCATGAACTCAGGCAGAAGCTCAAACGCTGCGAATCCTACCATAAGCAGTCCGCATGCGACAGCCATACTCAATTTAATGGTTTTAACCATACGTTTTCTTGACTGTGCACCGTAGCTGAATGCGATTATCGGTGTTATACCGTTGTTAAGACCGAATATCGGCATGAAGAAAAAGCTCTGCAGCTTAAAATATACGCCGAACACAGCCGTAGCGGTCGACGAGAAATCAATAAGTATTTTATTCATGCAGTATACCATCAGCGAGCCTATCGACTGCATTATAATCGACGGAACACCGACCTTGTATATAGTGGAAATGATTCGGCCGTTTGGACGAAATTTTCTGAAATCAAGCTTAATTTCTCTGTTAAATTTTAAATTACAAACCAGCGCCACAATACCTGCAACGCACTGTCCTATGACGGTTGCTATTGCGGCTCCGGCAACTCCCATTTTTGGAAAGCCGAGAAAACCGAATATAAGAATAGGGTCAAGTATAATATTCGTAATCGCGCCGCTCAGCTGAGATATCATGCTGTAAAACGTCTTTCCGGTGGAAGTAAGTAGCCTCTCAAAGAAAAACTGGCAGAACAGCCCGAACGAAAAAATCATTACTATGCTGAGATAGTCCACACCGTAATCCATTATAAGAGAAGCTTTGTCCGCCGCGCCCTCTCCCTTTACCTGTCCCGCATAAAACGGCACAACAGCGGTAAATCCCATTATTAAAAATACTATATAACTGATTATATACAAAAATGCACCGTTACTTGCAGTATTATTGGCCCTTTTATAGTTCTTCTCACCGAGGGATTTTGAAAGCAGCGCATTAATTCCGACTCCGGTTCCTGCTCCGACGGCAATAAGCAGCGTCTGCAGCGGAAACGCCAGAGAGACAGCCGTAAGCGCGTCCTCCGACAGTTTCGCAACAAATATACTGTCCACTATGTTATACAACGCCTGTACGAGCATTGATATCATCATAGGCAAAGACATATTTAATACCAGTTTATTTACCGGCATAACGCCCATTTTATTTTCTGTTAACTGTGCTTTTTCATTGCTCATCATTTTGTCCTCACTAACTCAAAGTTATTATTTGTCAGATTTGTCATGTTATTCATTTTATCATAACAAATTTTAATGTCAATGAAAGATTAATATAATCGATTGAGCATTTTTACCAAGGCTGTTATTTCACTCTGATACAGGCAGTATTAGACAATCTTCCCTTTATCTTTTTTCCACGAACTTTCTTAAAAGCTCTTACTCTAACGTAATATTTTTTACCTGCCTTTAATTTTTTGATAGTTTTCCTCGCTATGGACGCCTTGCTTACGGCGGCAATGGTTTTGTTTCTGCCGTTCTTTTTATTGGAGATTAGAATCTGGTAGCCATCCGCACCCTTTATCTTCTTCCACGATATTTTAATTTTTCCGTTCTTTAATGCCTTTACGGCGACTTTAGTCTTACCCAAAATAATTTTATTCTGATTTTGCGTCGCTGCGGGCCGAGCTGTTATCTGCTCTGCCGGTGCATCCGTCGCTTTTAATGCAGGTCCGTCCGTTGTCTGTGGTACAGAAGATGGAATAGGCTTGGGCGTCGCTTCTGACTTTGGCGTTATTGATAAAATCGGTGAATTAGCCCCGCTCTCCCTGCTGCATACGGCAATTCTCTGATTTCCCGCCGTCTCACAGATGGCAAAAGTTACAGTCGTTTCCCCTGGCTGCAGTCTGTTCAACAGTTTTGTTACGTCTATATTTATTTCCTGTCCTAGGTCCGTACTCAAGGATGTATAAAATTCATCAGAGACAGCCGTGCTTCCTTCAATATCATCCTGGTCGTAGGTAAGCTCCGGTTTATTGTCCCATGTAAGCGCGCCATCCTCTATAACATCATTGCTATCCGCCGTTCCCGTTCCCTCTATCCAGTCGGAACCGGCTAATGAGACCATAATCCTGTTAGTCTCGCTGTCACCTACATAATTATCGTTAAATATAAGTGAAAGCGTTGCTTTTCCCATTTCGGCAAGGTCGTATTTAGAAATATCAAATTTCAAATATCCAATTTTACTCTCGGCCCATTTGTCATTCTCCACGGTAAGGCTTTCTCCAAATAGTCCATATTGGCCGCCTATTTTTCTTTGCAGCTGAATATAGCCTTTGGCGCCTGAGTTTAAAGAATGTTCATTATTCCAAAACATGGCACAAGTATCCGCAATCGGTTTATCGCCCTGTATTGGTGCTTTTACGGTATCACGCTGTTCTTTTGCAAATTCATGTAATTTTTTTCCGTCAAACGGCACGACAATAACTTTACTTCCGTGATTGTCATGTCCTTTTTCTTCATCCTTAGGCACATCAATTACGGAAAGAGTTACTGCCTTTACCTCGCCATCCTCAATATAGACATTTGGACGCTCGATTTTGTTCCAGTAATTCACTGTACCGTCAGTGTACCTTAAAAAATTCTGGTCCGGCTGATATGCGGAGCCCGGATTGAGCTCCCATCCATCGACACCGTTTTCGGAAGTCAGATAATAGGCGTTTCTGGCGTCCCACTTATTAACCGTACAGTGATATAATCCGTCGCTGTACCAGACAACGGCGTCTTCAATACATTCTGTCGGCATCCCCCGGACCTGTTTCCATATATTTCTTGTCTGTATTTCATATGTTCCCATCAAATCATCAGAGATTGCAATATCTCCGGTTCTGTTAATAATTTCATATTTTCCGTCGGGCCTTGCCACAACACATGTGTTAGACTGCCAGTAACCTTCATTCACACGAAGCTTACCTATATTTTCCCACGGACCGTCCAAACTATCAGACACAAAAACGTCCCCGTCCCTTGTCTCGCTTACGATAATTGCATATTTACCATGCGGGTCTCCCTCGTGAAGCTCAAGCGGCCATACATTATGCCCTTTGCCGCTCTGGTCGTTCGGCCACAAAAGCCCGTGTTCCTTATATGGACCATACAGGTTATCACTCGTAGCGTATACCGCATCGGAGCCATACCATCCATTATGTCCGTTGGCCTCATCCCAGCGGCTGGCAAACATATAAAAAGTTCCCGTATCTTTATCTTTTAATATTTTTCCGTCCCAGTAACAATAATTTGTATTATCCCTGTCTTCAAGTCCGTTGCCCTGATCCCTCGCACCTACAACAAAACCCCAGCAATCTGTCGTCAAAGGCTCTATGATTGGCATAGGCAAAAAGCAGTCCATAAGCTGTGTGACGGATGATTTGCCGGAATCATCCGCTTTTATTGACATCACTGAGAAAGCTGTCGTTAATGTTACTGCCGATAATGCAGCCGCAACAGATGTAATTTTTATAATTCTTTTCATGTCAGCCATATCCTTTCTTTGTGTCTCGCTATTCATATTATAACTCTTATAATGTTTAAGTTGTCAATAAAATTTGATTTTTTTCAGCAGTTTTCCGTATGCTTTCTTTTTTGATTTCGGTATTTTTATTTTTAGCTTCTTATGTGTATTTGTAAACGCCTTTGTTCCAATCTTTTTAATTGATTTTGATTTTATTTCTGCATTTTTTAGTTTACTGTCGCCAAAGAAAGCTTTCTTGCCGATTTCTTTTATATTCTTTCCTATAATAACCCTAGCAAGTTTTTTATTTTTATAAAATGCTTTTCCTGCAATCTGCGTAACCTTGAAATTATATCCGTTTATCTTAACCTTTGCAGGAATGACCGCTTTTTTCAGGTACTTGGATTTGGGTTTGTATACAGAAACTTTCCCCTTAGTTTTTGAGGACACAAGTATTTTATATTTTAATTTGCCGGCCTTATGTATCGAACCCTTTTTAGGAACAGGTTTTGTCTGATTTTTTACAACGGGCGGCTGAATGTTAATATTGCCGTCAGAGCCATGCTGTACAAGTTTAAGATTTCTTACTGCCTCATTTATATTGTCAGCAGCCCGGTCAACTTCGCTTTGACCGAGTCCCTTGTCATTAAGCACGGAGCCTCCGACAAGAAGCTTATCTGTAAATCCCTCCCTTGATTGTAAAGTATACTTTTCGGCATCGCCCGGATATATTATGTTCATTGCTGATTTAATCGCATTTTTTAACTGTGATTCTTCCCTTATACTGCCTTTAACCAGAGCTGCTGCCGCTTCGTTCAGTTCCTCAAGCGCGTTATCAATCATTTTCTGGCTTGCCAATCCGCCTAAAATCTCTTTTGCGTAATCCAGTGCTTCACTAAAATTTTCCCATCCATATACATAATCAGAACTTTTATACTCTTTATATCTTTCTACCGCTTCATTAAGTCCGCCGTAATCTTCCGGCTTCCCTGTATAGTATCTTAAATAATCTATTCCAAATGTTCCTGTAGGCTTGATTTCAATATTATGTTCCCCATGTATAAGAATACCGGAATCAAACACTTCCGTATATACATCATCTTTGGCATATGTATCAACTTTCTGTACAAACTCTCCGTCTATATATATGTCAGCGCCAGCTTTGCTGCCATCTTTCTTCGCTGATACTACTATGCGGTTTCCGATAAATTCAAGTGAAAGGCTAGAGTTTTCCGTATCAGAATCCACATATATTTCATATGAGGAGGCTGCGTCAGGAGAGTCCCAGTATTTCCAGTTTCCTGTTTTTATCAGCCTTTCATCCTTTCCGTATATGTCAATAACCTGATTATTCTCTTCTGTCACTAAAGCTTTACTTAATATTTCAAAAACGGATTTTTTATAGAGCGTCTGTTCCCCTATTTTGGCAATTGCTATTGTTTCGGTTACCGGTACTAAGGTATTTCTATCCCACACCGTAAATACCGCATAACTTCCGTCTGCAATATCAGCCGGGACATTTATATTGAGTTCCATATCTGTTTTTGTATTTCCCGGCAAATCGGCTGACATCATTTTAGAATCAATGAGACCGCCGTCTTTTGCAAATATATTTACAGCGCCCGACAGCTCGCGTCTGGACTGAAGTTTGTTTTTTAAAGCCGTAACGATACAAAGTTTTTTGTTTGGAACAAGCGTATCCATATTTATAAAGCTTTCTGCTGAAATAACATTTGAGTTATCAAGGCTTACATTCCTTATGACGCCTGTAAGCTTTGCATCAGCCCAGTCTACAAAAATATCCTGCGTGACTGAAGACGCCGTAAGTTTTAATTTTTTTACTTTATTTACACTGATATCAATATCTGCCACCGATTCTTTGCCTGTCAGCATTTTTTCATATACAAGTTCTTCGTCTTCATATATGCATATTTTTACTTCACCCTGAAAGTCAGACTGTTCGTCGATTCCTGCGCTGCATTTAAATCTGCAATACTTTGAGGCATATTTCTCCAAATCAAATATTGCCTCCGAATTTGTCTTTACTCCCAGCCCTTTATTATATCTTGTTCCTCTCAGATTTATTTTGCTTAAATCCGCGGACGAATCCATGTAAACCCCGGCAGGCGCGTTGTCTCCCCACTGTACATCCGAAAGATATACCTCGCCCGTATTATATCCTTCAGTCTCATTACGTATACCGTAAAGCCTAAGTTCCGCGAGGTTAGCATATTCATCTGCCGGAACATCCGTAAATTCTATACGGATATATCTCATATATACTCCTCCGAAACTTTCCTCAAATGGAGTATCATTAATTGTATTTCGGTCATATTCTTTAAGTGTAATCCACTCGGGGTCGTCGATATTCATTTTCTTATACTGAATCTTATACGGGTATTTTTTACCTTTAAAGCTTAGCTGTGCCTTAAACAAATTGAGCCCGCCGTGTTCAAGCTCAATATAAATCCACTGTCCCGAACCCGGAGTCTGTGCTTTCCACTCAGTCTGTTTATCCCCGTCCAATATATTTATACATACATTGTCGCCGCTGCTCGCATTCATCGGACATCCCTTATAATTGACATACTGATACGCCTTTGGCTCCTCAACAGTATTCGGGACTATTCCTCCATTACTCATAAAAGCGCCGTACATTGTACTTATATCAGGCTCTGCCTGACTGCCGGAACCGGTAGTGGTGATTGTTATTGACGCAGGGGAAATGTCCGGATTGCCCGGAGAATACGCCTCAATAGTAGTTGTCCCGGCATAGTAAGAACGAAATTCTATCGCACCCTTACCATCCCTCATACTGTCACCTGGTTTGAAGCTCATTGTCTTTCCCGTAGGAAATATTCCCGGTCCGTCAGTAATCTCAAACACAACCTCCGGTTCTTCATTTACCCAGTTGCCGTCTTCATCTTCAACTGTAACAATTATATGGGTATCTTTTGTACCGTCGTTTGTAATAACCTCGTCTGATGCCGTAAGTTCAAGTTTCGCCGCCGTTCCGTCTGATGAACACTCTCTTTCTACTCCGGTATTTTTATATCTGTAATAATACCATATCTGCAAAGGCAGCCTGTAATAATCTATAAATCCCATGTCTCCGTAACTTCTCGACAGTATTGAACCGTGATGGAATGCACACCACAATGCATGTCCGCTGCGCCACTCAGGCTCTAACGGATTACCGTTACCGTCAGTTGCCACACTTCCGTAATGCGCCATGAATTTATCAGGCCTGTTTCCCGTATGCGATGAATATTCCGCAACCATATTGGCTACACCCGGATTCTGGTATTCAGATTTGCTTGCGCCGTCACCGTTATATCCAGCCACGTCAACATTTTGTAGTTTGTCATAACCTCCTAACTGCGTACCCCCCATAGCAACCTTTCTTGTAGGGTCAAGTTCTTTTGCATATGCGGCCATCCTGCTAATAAGCGCTTTTTTCTTAGTGTGGTTATCCCCAAAGAAAGCTTCATTCCCCATGCTCCATATAATTATAGACGGGTGGTTGCGGTTTATCCTTATCATATCTCTCACACTGTCAAGGCAGCTCTGCTCAAATCTGGCTTCCGTCTCACGGTTACCGGTTGTCGGATAACCGTCGGCAAGGTAATCGCCCGAATTTCCGTCACTGCTGCCCTCGCCCCATGCGGAAGTACACCAGAACGGCGCCTCGCTCCAAAAAAGGATTCCCTGTTCATCGCAAGCTTCCGAGTATGCCGGAGAATGCGGGTAATGTGAACCTCGGATAAAATTCAGTCCGGCTTCTTTTATCATAGCTACGTCACGCTTTAGCGCCGCCGTAGTCACCGCGTTTGCCCATCCCGCATGATCCTGATGTGCATTGGTACCGTTAATCCAGAAATGCTCTCCATTAAGAAAGAATCCTTTATCCGCCGTCCATTCTACCCATCTGAATCCTAACGGCGTTTCATAACGGTCTACCGATACACCGTCCACATATACGTCTGTTATAACTTTATACATATATGGATTGTCCGGACTCCACAGCTGCGGATTAGATATATAATCGCTTGTATTGTCAAAATTATAAATTTCCCCTGCGGCAATCGCCCGGTTTTCCGATTTAAAGCTTTTTACAAGACCGTTATCCGCATCATATACACTATGCTCCACACGGACATTCCGAGACACACCGCTATCATTCTTAACCTCGGCCTGCATTCTCACAAAGGAACCTGATCCCGAAATATCCGGAGTCTGCACAAATGTTCCATACCATGTTATATGTACCGGGTTTGTTATTACAAGATTGACGTCCCTGTAGATTCCGCCGGTAAACATATGCTCTCCGGTTCTCGGCGCCAAATCTTCCTGCCATATATTGTTCACACGAATTGCAATAGTGTTCTCACCCTGTCTGACATAATCTGTGATATCAAATTCAAATCCGGTATAACCTCCTCTGTGCTCTCCCACATAATTACCGTTTAAATAAATTTCAGCCGTATGAAATACCCCTGCAAAATCTAGGCTAAGCCGTTTTCCCATCCACTGCTGTTCAACATTAAATGTTTTCCTATACCACCCGTATCCTGTATAATGCTTTTCATCCTGCCAGTACGGAATACTGAAATCATGCGGAAGTCCCACATTATACCAGCTCGAATCATTAAACGATTCACTCTCTGCCCCTTCTATGTCCTTACGGACGAACTTCCACTCCCTGTTAAAATTCATGGTCTGTCTCTCACACTCCTTTACATCCTGCAATACACTAACGTAGTTCTTCCCCGCTGCTTTAGCCGTCTTATAAGATATAAGCGGCAAAATAATGCAGCAGACCAATAAAAACGCAAAAAAACTGTTAATATTAATTCGCATATACATCCCCCTTGCTTCTTTATATGAAATTCCTTAACCTGTTTTCCCGTATTTAGTTTAACAAATCCAACAATTATATGCACTGATATATTCTTTGCAATTTACTGATACATCATATAAAAATTACTGATAGAAATTAAATCCTTCAGCGTAAATTTTAAGAAATTACCACGCGATTGCCATATGTATACAGACCCTTTAGTTGACGTATAAAATTTAATGTTATATATTTAGTATAAACTGATATATCTTATACTTTTACAGAAAGGAACCTATTTCATGTTTCAAGTAAAATACGTTGTTTTGGACAACAATGTCAATGATTTTTCTGAATGCAACCTGCCCAATGGGATTTCTAATGATTTTTTACTTGTATCAAAAACGTCAATCTGTGTAAAAACAGACAATATCCCTCTGCAAAAATATCCGCCTAATACGGCGTTTTTCTTTCCAAAGGGAACGCCGTATTATTATTGCCCATACAGCGATGAACCATATAAAGACTACTTTATCCATTTCACATGCGACGATCCCTTTTATACGGAATATATGCTGCCTGTCGCACAGCCAATCTATTTATGCGACCCTGACGGCATATCTAAACTTTTTGATATGATTGCTTTTGAGAATATCTTAAAGGGTCCGAACAAACATGAAATTATAAATAGCCTTATGAAAATATTATTTATGAAAATCAGTGAATCGGCGGTAATCAGAGATAATATACCTTACTATAAAGAACTTCTGAAAATCCGCTATAATATATTTAACCACCCGGAAAAGCAATGGACGCTGGAGATGATATCGAAATCACTTCACATAAGCCCTGCCTATACCTATTCATTATATAAGGAGGCTTTTAATACAACATGCATGCAGGACTTAATAGAAAGCCTTATCCGATATTCAAAACACTCTTTGGCACACAGCGGTCAGCCAATTAACGAAATAGCTATTAATTCAGGTTATAACAGCACGGAACATTTTTGCAGGCAGTTCAAAAAATATACCGGAATGCGCCCTTCACAGTACAGGGAATCCAAAAATCCCATCATTCCTCCTCCATAAAATAGATTCTCGACGCAAAATCCGGAAACACCCTAACACGCTCATTGTAACCTGACGCAGCGAACCCCTGGCTTAAACGTACGCCGCAGTTCATAAGGACATCGCCGTACACATGGTAATCCTCATTTTCCGTATCAACCCGCATACTAACGAACTCCTCCATAACCTTAAATTTCCTGTTATAGAAATGATACTTTGCGTCGGGCCTTAGCCCGCACGCCACAAACCTTTTATCAGGCATATTTGGCTGCGCAAGCCCCTGAAACAACAAACCGGCGGCGTATTTTTTATCCTTTCCAACGCACGTCCAAGACACATTCCCCGCACCAGTCCCATCATGTCTGTAAAAATCTCCAAATTGAAGCACAGAGCGCCACTCCTTATAAAGTTCAATCTGTTCCCTTATGGCATCTAACTCATTCTCAGACATTTCACACAGATTGCACTCATAACCGCACAATGCAAAGGCCGCGATATTGAACCTAGTTTCAAGCGGCGTGCTTCTTAGCGTCTGATGGTTAGGGCATGAGGAAACATGCGCCCCCAAGGCTAACATTGGATATCCATAGCTGTACCCTTCCTGTATCTCGGCACGGCACATTGCGTCAGTATTGTCGCTCGCCCATATCTGAGGAAAATAACACAGTATTCCAAGGTCAAACCTGTTACCGCCAGACGCGCATCCCTCGAACAAAATATCCGGAAAACGCCCGGTCAGCGTTTTTATACAACGATACAGCCCAACAACGTAGCGGTGAGCCATCTCGCCCTGTCTTTCCGGAGGAAGATTTTTTGAATAATAATCAGTAAATGTACGGTTCATATCCCATTTAACATAGCTTATATCCGCCGAAGAAAATAATCTGTCCATTGTTTCTATAACATAATTTTGAACATCCTTATTTCCCATATCGAGAATTCTCTGGTTTCTTCCCTCAGAATGGTTCCTGTCAGGAATCTCAATTACCCATTCAGGATGGCTCTCATACAAACGGCTTTTAACATTCACCATCTCAGGCTCAACCCATATTCCGAATTTTAGTCCGAGCTGTTTAATCTTATCCGCAATTCCTTTAATTCCCCCCGGAAGTTTTTTCTCATTGACCTCCCAGTCGCCTAGGGAACTCGTATCATCATTTCTCTCACCAAACCAGCCGTCGTCCATGACAAAAAGCTCAATTCCAACTTCTGCGCCAGCTTCTGCAAGGCTAAAAAGCTTCTCCTCGTTTATATCAAAATAGGCCGCCTCCCAACTGTTTAGAAGCACAGGCCGTTCCTTATATTTCCATGTACCTCGTATAATATGCTCGCGCACAAATTCATGCATATTGCGGCTGAGACCGTTAAACCCTTCTTTTGAAAAGCTCATCACCGACTCCGGGGCCTCAAAATATTCCTCGGGACCTACAACATAGGAAAACCCCTGCGGATTAATGCCATTAACAAACCTAAGCTTTGAAAAGCTCCCGACATCGACAGCTTCATAATGATTTCCACTGTATATCAGATTAAAACCATAACACTCACCAAAATTCTGGGATGTTCCCCTGCGCGATAGCATTACAAAAGGATTGGCCCGGCTCGACGAAGTCCCGGTATACGAGGAATTGACAATTCTGCCGGCCGTAACCGCATTGTCAACCCGGTTCATTTCCCTAATCCATGCGCCGTTGAAATGTGTGAAAATAAAATCCGAGTCATCGAAATCAACCTGCGCGCTCATAAGCCTCTTAAGGTTGACAGTCTGAATACTTTCATTCCGCAGTTTCGCGCTCCTGCATATAACGTCACACCGCTCATATACATAATAATGAAGTTCAATAACAATTCCGCTGTACCTTTCCCTCAAATATATGACAAGCTGCTCCGACCTGCCGTAATCCGAATATGAGCCCGGAAGGGTCTCATACTCAGGCTTTTCGTGCATCACCTTATAACCGTCATACAAAAAATCCGACGTACTGCTGCCGTCCTCGTATATAATCTCAACAAACGGCTCGCGTATGTCACCTTTTCCGTACGACGACATCTCAAGCATATAGTTCTCAAGAGAGAGACTCCTGTGTTCCTCATCATATGAATTGAGGCCGCCCGTTAAAAATTCCTGCTTTTCCATCAAAGCAGGAATGCTTCTGTCATCAACCGTAATTTTCCTGCCAAAATGCAGATGCTCCAGATGCAGCGAGTCCGTCGCCCTGAAAACGTATGACACGGTTTCCGTGTGCAGTGCAAACAGATTGTCCTTTACATATATCATATCTTTCCGTCCTGCTCCTTTTCATTTCTCCGCCTGATTTCTGAGGTAATCTCCTCAACTTTTTCATCCGTAAGTATATAGCGCTTTTTAAAATATATTAATGCGGCGATAAGACCTATTATAGGTACAAGCGTCATGGTAATGCGAAGCCCCGCTATGGAATCAGACGGAGCCTCCGTCAACGCTCCCTCAACCTCGCCGCTTAAATGAAATATGCTTAGGCATATTGATACTATGAGCGCGGCAGCGCCGGACGCAAGCTTTACTACAAACGTCTGCATCGAAAATATAACGCTCTCATCCCTTCTGTTGTTTTTAAGCTCGCCGTATTCAACAGTATTTGCGAGAAAAACCGTTGTCAGCACAAGCAGTATTCCATTTGAGGCAAATATAAAAAATGATGGAATCAGCAGCGCCCCCAGAGATAACATATTAAAATACGTCATGCCGTAAAATATCATATATCCAAAAATTTCGCTCATTAGACTTAAATAAAATATTTTTGTAGTACTAAAGAACCTGCGCAGCAGCGGAAAAAGAAGTATCATGGCAGCAATCTGCATGCCGCCGCCAAAGCTGTTATACAATCCAAACGTATTGTACCAGTCGTCCCCGCCAAAATCATATTTGAAAAAATAGATTAAAAGATTTGTGGTAATATATATTGAACAATTTATTAGAACTATCGTAATGACAATAGCCATCGCCTGGTCATTGCGTATAAGAGACTTAAACATTTCCTTAACTGACGGGCTTTCAATGTTTACAGTCGACTTTTCCCTTATACTTGCACATGTAAATAAAATAAACAGTATAAACAAAAGCGATATGATAAGCGAAAACCATTTAAATCCCTCGGCTTCATCACCGTTTCCGAGCATATATACACATTTCATAGTTATTATTGTAATCAGCGCCGAACCGACTCCCGCACTTGAGCGTCCTAACGTGGACATACTCTCGCGTTCCTTTCCTCCCCTAGTAAATGCGGGAATCATAGACCAAAATGGAATGTCCATCATCGTGTAGGTTACTCCCCATATTATATATATAAAAGACACATAAGCCACGAGACCCGCTCCGTCAAGCGCCGGCGGAGCCGCAAACAACAAAAACAGGAACACAGAGTTAAGTATGGTCCCCCAAAACAGCCACGGCCTGAATTTACCCCATCTTGTACGCGTCTTCGCGACAAGAACTCCCATCACCGGGTCATTGAACGCATCAAAAACCCTTGCCGCCATTAGGATTACTCCCATGACAAAGGCCTTTACCCCAAGCAAATCCTCATAATAATACAATATATATGACGCAGTCAGCATATATACCATATCTTTTCCGACTGCCCCAAGTGCAAAGGAAAGCTTCTCTTTTCCTGATAATCTCAAAATAACTCACCTATTTTCTTAGTTTATCCTTAGTTTCATTATTCCTATTATCAGGATTTTTATTCCCCCGGATTAAAGGCTCCAATTTTAATCCAAGATAATACGCGCATTTTGCATAATCCGCTCCCTATTTAGTTAAGATTTTCCAAACTAAGACCGATATAGATAATACATGCATGTGAACACAAGACCAAGGATGGTATTACATTACAGAGAAAGGGAAGTCTTTGTATATGTCTGCCATCCTTTTTTAATTGAATAAGGAGGAGCAAATGTTTATACAGTCAAGTGACGTCTCTATGTCCTCATATAGAAAGTACGAGCAAACAACTTCCTACTCTACTTCTGAAAGCAGCTGGGACAGCGGCGGAACTCGCAACAGGACATTGGATTATACCAATCATTCTTCCGAGGAGACAGGTTCTGAGAAACGCAGTCTAATGTCAGGCGATATTAAGGAAACAAAAACTGACACATCTTCGGACAATCCGATTGAACATTTCAACCGTACCAAGAAAATAAACAAGATTTCAATTTCAACTGAAAAGAGCGTGCATCATATGATATTTGATATGACGTTCAACTACATATTAGAGCTTATGTTTGGCATGGACAGTTTTGACAAAGACAACTTCATATCAAATGCATTTGGCAGAACAGCGCAGCAGGCCGAAGGAGGAAGTTTTTCAGAGGAATATTACCATTCCGAATCAGAGACCACATCATTTGAGACTTCCGGCAAGGTAAAAACTGCGGACGGACGTGAGATTGACTTTGGAATATCCGTTAAAATGAGCCGACAGTTTGAAGAATACTATGCGGGAAGTATAAACTGGGGAGCTGCCAAAAAAACATCCCTGTGCGACCCGCTAGTAATAAATCTGGACAGCCTCAATGCCGATGTGACAGACCAAGTATTTTATTTTGACATTGACGCAGACGGAATAAAAGACAAAATATCAGGTCTTGCGTCAGGCAGCGGTTTTCTGGCGCTTGACAAAAACAACGACGGCATTATAAACGACGGCTCGGAGCTTTTCGGTACCTCAAGCGGCGACGGATTCGCCGACCTTGCGGCATACGACCTTGACGGCAACGGTTGGATTGACGAGGCGGATGCCATATTCGGAGCGCTCAAAATATGGTCTAAAGATTCGTCCGGCAGGGATATTCTTATACCTATATCAGCAGCAGGCATCGGTGCGATATACCTTGGAAATTCCGATACGGACTTTTCCTTGAACTCAGAAACAGATAACAGGGTCAATGCAAGAATAAGGAAGACCGGTATTTTTCTATATGAAAACGGTATGGCCGGAACAATTCAGCATCTTGATATGGCTAAGCATTAAATAAAATGGGGCGGAAAAACCGCCCCATAATTTTTTGCCCTGTCAGCGTCCGGATAATCATACAATAATTGCCGACAGGAATAAATATCATATTATATAGTTATATTAAGCCATGAAAGCTTTTACTTTCTTATATATGCCTTCCGAATCAAGCTCATATTTCTTGATAAGCTCCTTGGCCGGACCCGACTCGCCGAATGTATCTTCAACGCCAATCTTGAGAACCTTTACAGGACAGTTCTCTGAAAGGACGTCGCAGACTGCGCTTCCAAGTCCTCCGATTACGGAATGTTCCTCAATTGTTACAACCTTTCTGGTCTCTTTCGCAGAAGCGATAACAAGTTCGTTGTCGAGCGGTTTAATTGTATGGATGTTTATGACCTTTGCGTCAATTCCATCAGCAGCAAGTTTCTCAGCAGCAGCAAGCGTCTCGGCAACCTCAAGTCCTGAAGCTATAAGGGTTACGTCTTTTCCTTCGCGGAGCACAATACCTTTACCTATCTCAAATTTGTAATCTTCATTGTCGTTAATTACAGGCACTGCAAGCCTTCCAAACCTTAAATAACAAGGTCCCTCCATCTCAATAGCAGCCTTAACTGCCGCCTTAGCTTCCACGTCGTCCGAAGGAACTATAACCGTCATTCCCGGAATTGTCCTCATAAGGGCTACGTCCTCACAGCACTGGTGCGACGCGCCGTCCTCACCTACGGATATTCCCGCATGTGTAGCGCCTATCTTTACGTTAAGGTGCGGATATCCGATTGAGTTACGCACCTGCTCAAATGCACGTCCCGCAGCGAACATAGCAAATGTACTCATAAAAGGAATCTTTCCGGTAGTAGCAAGTCCTGCAGCGATACCAGCCATATTACACTCGGCAATTCCACAGTCTATATGTCTTTCAGGGAATGCTTTCTTGAAAATACCGGTCTGTGTAGCTCCCGCAAGGTCCGCGTCAAGAACTACAAGGTTATCATATTCAGCACCGTACTCTGCAAGCGCATTGCCATAGCTCTGTCTTGTTGCAATCATTTTAACCTCTGCCATTATTTTTCACCTGCTTTCTCTAAATCTGCCATAGCAGTACCAAACTCATCATCATTAGGAGCTTTTCCATGCCATCCTGCATTGTTTTCCATAAATGACACGCCTCTGCCCTTTACGGTCTTTGCGATAATTGCCGTAGGCATACCTTTAGTTTCTTTGGCCTCCTTAAAGGCTGCCCTTATCTGGTCAAAGTCATGTCCGTAAATATTTATTACGTGGAAATTGAATGCTTCAAACTTCTTGTCAATCGGATAAGGTGAACATACGTCCTCAATTTTACCGTCAATCTGCAGTCCGTTGTTGTCAACGATTACCACAAGATTATCGAGCTTTCTATGTCCGGCAAACATTGACGCCTCCCAAACCTGTCCTTCCTGAATTTCACCGTCTCCAAGAAGCGTATATACACGGTAGTCATCACCTGAAAGCTTTGCGGAGAGAGCCATTCCCACCGCCGCAGAAATTCCCTGTCCGAGCGAGCCGCTTGACATGTCTACACCCGGAACATCATTCATATTAGGATGTCCCTGAAGATATGAACCTGTATGACGAAGCGTCTTGAGGTCGTCAACCGGGAAAAATCCCCTGTTTGCAAGCGCAGAGTAATAACCCGGCGCCGTGTGTCCCTTTGATAATACAAATCTGTCCCTGTCAGCCTTGTCAGGCTCTTTTGGGTCTACGTTGAGCTCCTCGAAATACAGATATGTATATATATCTGCTGCTGAAAGTGAGCCGCCCGGATGGCCTGACTTTGCATTATATACTGCTGTTACAATGCCTTTACGGACTTCATTAGCCGTCTTTTTTAATTGTAAATTATCCATTTCAAATCACCTTTCATATTTTTTTACATATATAGCATATAGCAGGATTAATGTTCCCCACCTTGGCCATAATATGCATTTGGTCCATGTTTTCTATAATAATGCTTGTCCATTATATACTGCGGAGCCCTGTCGACATTAGGATTGATTCCATACGTAATGTATGCCATCTCGGCAACTTTCTCCATTACTACGGAATTATATACCGCCTCGTCAGGAGTCTTTCCCCACGCGAACGGTCCGTGATTCTTGCACACTACTCCCGGAACCGCCATAGGGTCGATACCGTCAAACGTCTCAATAATAACCTTTCCCGTATTCTCCTCGTATGATTCGCTTACTTCTTCCTCAGTGAGGCTTCTGGTACACGGAATATCTCCAAAGAAATAATCCGCATGTGTCGTTCCAAGCGCAGTAATAGGCTTTCCTGCCTGAGCAAATGCAACGGCGTGCGTAGAATGTGTATGTACGATTCCACCCATCTGCGGATATTGCTTATAAAGCACAACATGTGTAGGAGTGTCTGACGACGGACGCATCTTTCCCTCAACAACATTTCCGTTGAGGTCCACAACAACCATATCTTCAGGCTTCATTGTATCGTAGTCAACGCCGCTTGGCTTAATAACTACAAGTCCTTTGTCACTGTCAATACCACTTACGTTACCCCAGGTATATATAACCATACCCTTTCTCCAAAGCTCCATATTAGCTTCATATACTTTTTCTTTTAATTCTGATAACATAATGACTATTAATCATCCTTTCTTAAAACTAAAGTTTACAAGTATATATAGTATACCAATTATATCCATCATTAACAAGTGTTTTTTTATGAAAACGGTATCTTGAAAATGCATTGTTATTAATTAACGGAAACGGTAATCTTTCATTGAATATTTATCACATCTTACGGCATTTACACCCAGATGTATATAGTTATTTCCATTTACATCGGTTTCATACACGCCTAAAGCGCTGTCTCCTACGACATAGTTTACTCCCGACTGGCACAGCGAACCTCCGGACGAAACAGGCTGCACGTTCTGCTGCCTTGTGAGCGCGCAGGTTCTGCCCTCCTCGTCTATCTTGTATCTCCAGTATTCGGACGACACGCCGTCGTTGCCGCTCACCGTACTCAGGTAATAACTTGTCACCGGAACAAAATTACCCGCCTCGTCAACGGCATTTTCAATTTCAGCATTAACATAAGGAATAGCTCCTATCTGGTTTCTCGGATTGCCGAACGGTTCATCGCCCGCTGCAAACTGATCAAGTATATTAACTATCTCACCGGAGTCTGCCGCTCCTTCCCCCTCAGCGTTTTCTTCCTGACCGTCGGTATTTTCATCCTCCGTCTCATCGCTCTTTGCCAGAAGTTTATCGGCCATACCTGCGCTCTCCCAAGTACCCATGTCGCCGATAACATAGTTGACAACAGGATTTTTGCTCGTAACATTGTCTATTTTAATAATTGACGATATGCCTCCGGCGCTCACTATTATATCCTGTTTGTCAAAGAATACCATACTGTTGATTCCAAGCCAGTCGGATTTTTTGTCAGCTTTAGCGTACAGCTTATAAAAACGGCGCAAAAGTTTTCTAAAATCGGCGACTTCATTTACCTGTCCTGTTTCCATATCAGCCGATATTATTACATCGCCCGTCGTCTTCCTGTCCTGTCTGCCCGCAACGCACATCACCTGACCCATTCCGTTATAGTCGATATCGGAAGTTATCGTGTAGCCTGTCGTGTTGACAACCGATATCACCTCTCCCGTGACCGAAAGCTTAGCCACACATCCGCCGGACGGCGCGACATACATACCCGCCTCTCCAATTACAAGGCCTATCGCATTGTTCTCAATAAGCGGAATCTCCTCCCTGAGATATCCGGCATTATCATACGCAGGAATACTGGCGCTTCCGCACCCGTACATATAATACAGTCCATTGCTGACAGACTTCGGTTCCCCTGAATAGCTGCATGCCACCGACGATGGGTTGCCGAAAGGCGAAGCCGGCATATTTATTTTGTATACAACAGTCTCAACCTCCGCTCCGTCGTCCGACATAAGACGCAGCCTGACATAATTCTCCATTCCCGGAATAAGCCCGGTGAGAAGATATTCATATGCATTTTTCCCGTTAACCGCATTTTCTTTCATTGTCCGTGTAAAATCAGGAATATTTTCATCAGGCACCGACACGGTATATTTGAGATAGCTTTTTCCCTCTGTCTCAAAATAAATATACAGTCCGCACGTATTTGTTCCGTAAGGATTGTATGAAAGCAGAGGCTCCTTAAACGTATACTCTTTTTTGCTCTGCATCCTCTGAAGCTGGGCTTTTATCTGTGCAGTATGATTCACGTTATATATATCTGTAGCGCCCGCGTTGCCAAACAAAAGCACATTAGCCTGTCCGCCTGCAACTATTAGCTCGGCCACCTCTGTGGCTGCCGGCAGATTCAGCGCAAAATGCTCCTCCTGAAGCGACGCTATTCCGCTTTCCTCCTCACCGGCACGCGTCTGCTCGTCCCGCAGCTTTTCACTGTTCCTATTCATCATATATAAAAATACTGCAAAGCCCAAAATCATTAAAATACTCACTACAACTATAGAAATAACTGTTTTCTTCATCTGCTCAATCTCCCCCGGCCGTATATATTAATTCTACCATTCATACCTGCCAATTTTTTTATATTTCCCGGCAACTTTATAAAAATGCTGATAATCTTTCATATTATCCCATTCTCCTCCCCAGAAAAAACCATGTTTTTTAAATATTTTATATGCCTCGTCATTTTTATGTATCATTTTATCCGCATACTTACCACTGCATTTTGAAGCGTCTCTCTGTGCGTACGGCTTTCCGTTAGGAGGCACTATGCCATGTGCTCCGCCAACACAAGGATTAATCTTTGGATTAATGTCCAGCGCAAGCCCAAGCGCGTGCATGGAAAGACTGTTTTTAGAACCGGCTATAATCCTGTAATTAAACGAGGACGTGTTATCTGCCGCCATAGACTTATTGTCGTCGGCGTCATACTCGTCAACAAGCCTTATACGCCTGATTGGATATTTTATCTCGTACAGCTCATAAAATATCTCTACAATATCTTTCGCAATCAGTTTGTTGACGATAAGCTCCCCTTCTTTTTCTTTACCCCTGTAATTATAATACTTTACTTTCACATATCTCAAGTCCCCATATGTTATATATTTATTTTTCTTGTAAGATACTCCGTTAATTCTCTTTTTTATGCTCTTTGTAATCTTACCATAAGAAAACCCATCCCTGTACACCGTCTTCGCATGGCTTGTCTTTACATTTAAAACCATCCCTGAGGTAAATCCTATAACTAATGCCAAAAATACCGCTGCCACTTTACGACTTCCCATTTAATTCACCCTTTTAAATATAATATGCATATAGTATATATTCTGCAACTGATTTTTTCAATATATGGCTGCTGATAAGTTAACACTATTTTTTTTTACGATAGACAAACTGCGCTGCTATTAACCTCACTACTATATAAAATATATACTATATAATATATAATTAAATACCGCTTATATTTGCATCTGTCAACTTCTAATGTTATACTATTTTAAACAACCGGAATTTAAAATACGATACAAATACCTAAAAGGATGTACACAATGAAAAAATATAGACTTGTTATTCTTATTGTCATAGTATTTTTGCTGACGGCTTCATTTACGGTATCTTTACACAATAACAGCCTGGAGCTTAGGGACCACGGCAACCAACTTACCGTTGATACGGTGAATGTGCTTGGCCGCGTTATATCAGACAGTCTCAAAAGCTCGCTTCAAAAATACGAGAACAACCTAGTATCTATATCTAATGCGCTTAACTATATGGAAAGTTCGCGGGAGCAGGACCGTTACCTAAGACAGATGGCTATGCGCGATACTACGGTTGTCTATAGAATTGCCGACAACAGCGGCAATATGGAACTTATCAACTCTCACGAATCGGTTAACGTAAGCGGCACCGATTTTTTTAAGACCGCAATAAAGGGATACGGTATTACAACCACATATGACGAGACTGTAGACGGCGATGAAAAACGCTATATTGTTATTGCGCGCCCAATCTGCTCCGCGACAAGTGATTTTCCAATCGGCATAATATGCGAGTTCATTGACGCCGGCATAATTATAAATTCACTAAATGTAAATATTAAAGACACACAGATAATGATTACCGATAAAAACAATTCAATTATTGCAGCTTCAGATTCCAAATTTCTGTCCGCAAACAATATAAAGCCTCTCCAGTCACTAATGCAGGATTCATCATTCATGAACTGGATTAACGGCTCTGCAGATGCCGACAAAACAGTCTACCGCCAAATGGGCGAAAAGCATATACAGTTTATAACATCCAACACACTCACTAACACGGGATGGACGGCGTATATCAGCATGAGTTCCGACCCGCTTTCAATTGACACCTCATCATACAGAATGCGTACAAATATAAATATTGCACTGTATGTATTCCTGCTTGTTCTTGTAATAGTTGTATATCTGCTGCCTGTATTTAAGGATATCAACCGCAAAAAAATACGTGAGAGCCAGTCTCTTATGTTTGCAAATGTAAGTCATGAACTCCGAACTCCACTAAACACAATTATTGGCGTCAGCGAAATTTTATCACACTCTGAGCTTAACGAGGGGCAGCTTAGACAAATTGCTTATATCTCCGATTCAGGAAAAAATCTTCTTTCCATGATTAACGACCTTCTGGATTTTTCAAAACTAAACTCTAATAAGTATGAGCTTATAAACGAGAGTTATTTTCTTGAGGATATAATATACGACACGACAACTTCCGCAACAATAAGGCTTGACGATAAACCGATAGATTTTACCGTATGCATAGCATCATATGTTCCAAAGCAGCTAATCGGGGATTCCCTGCGTGTGAGGCAGATACTAAACAATGTCATATCTAATGCCGTAAAATATACCAGAAAGGGTCACATTGCTACTACTGTCGACTGTGAATATCTCAAGGATGACGAAATCAGGCTCATAATATCTGTAGAAGATACAGGAATCGGAATCAAAAAAGAAGAAATAGGCTTTGTATTCGAAAACTATGCGCGCCTTGATACCGAAAACAATAAACATATAGAGGGCACAGGACTAGGCATGCCGATAGCAAAACAGTTTGCGAAGCTTATGGACGGTGATATTACCGTTGACTCCATATATCAGAAAGGCACGGTTTTCACAGTAAATATTAAGCAGAAAATCGCCTCGTCAGAGCGCCTGCTGCCGGAATACAGCGATAGCGGCGCGAAGAAAAAAATACTTATACTTGAAAAATCCCAAATTTTATCTACGCACTATTCACTCTGCCTTGAGGACTCTTATGCCGATTTTTATATTGCAGACGATAACTATGATTTTTCCGAAAAGCTGTCGCAAAATTCATATGATTTTGTTCTTGCCGACCCGGACACAATCGCAATGCTGCGTGACGAGATGGATTTTAATGACAATGTCATGCTTATTTCACTCGTCAAATCGACGTTTAACACAGGTATTCAGGGAGAGACAATATATATTCCACTTTTTGCGATTGAGATATTCTCATATCTAACCGGCAGAAAACTTCACGACGGCAGAAATACTATGGGCCAGCCGCTGAAAATATTTACTATGCCTGAAAAACATATTCTAATTGTTGACGATAATGTAATGAACCTGCAGGTTGCAACAGGAATACTGGAGCCTTACAAAATGAAGATAGATACGGTTTCGTCAGGCGAAGCCGCCATTAATTCAGTCAAAAATAATGCGTACGACATGATACTTATGGACCATATGATGCCGGTAATGGACGGCGAGGAGACAATGAACGCCATAAAACAGCTAGACGGCGGGAAATACGATGACATACCGGTCATCGCCTGCACTGCCGGGGCCTCCTCCGATGCGGATGAAATGTTTATAAAAATGGGATTTTCAGATTTCATTGCAAAGCCGCTTGACATTTACAAGCTTCACGACCTGTTATATAAATGGCTTACGCCTGATGAAAATACGGAATGTTTCGATTACAGGCACGGAGATTCCATCACTTCTATGGAATTGGATTCCGGGGATGACGAATACATTGATTTCAAGGAAGGTCTTGCCAGAATAGGCTCTATGCCGATATACCTGAAAACACTCAGAAATTTCTGTGATACGATACCTAAGAAAAAAGATATTATAAATTTTTCGTTCCCTAACGATATAAAAACATTTGTAATCGAAGTCCACGGCCTTAAAGGCGTTGCGGCAATAGTGTCGGCAAATGAACTTGCCAGACAATCGCTAACGCTTGAAATGATGGGAAAAAACGAAGACATTGCCGGCATAGAGCCGCTGCTTGAGGATTACTACAGTTATATGATGGACGTCAAGATGAGCGCCGAAAAATTCATAAGCGACCACACATAACTCTGATAACCTAACTTGTCTTTATGTTACAAGATGCCACCCGCTCACATAGCAGCCCATGTATATTACCTGAAGCATACTGCCGCCGCACACAAGCATCCAGAATACAGCAGGTTTTCTTTCGCTTATCTCGGCCAGCGCTACAAACAAAACAATCGCCACGCTCATATATCTTGTACCGCTTATTACATAATCTGATGAAAAGCTTATTATAAGATATAACAGAAGATATATAGTCATTCCGATACTGTGCTTCTTAATAACAAAATACAGAAGCAGCAGTATTCCAAAAATCAATATAAGTTCAGGACCCCATACTGAAAATCTCAGCGTACTGCCCTTTTCCTCCGCCAAAAAATATCCCCATATTCCATCAACCGCTTTAACAATATTAGTAAATGAATGTGCCCATACATTTTTTTGAAGCTTCATAAAATAAAATGCATCGCCGGTGTAAACATAATTTGTCACAAGATATAAAACTACTCCGATAACAGGCATAAAAATTGCGGGAATGTTTAAGAGTGATTTTCTAAACGCTTTCCAGTCTTTATTTTTAAGCAGCAAAAATATTTTTTTATCCTCAAGCCATTCCAAACCAATTAATGAAATGATAAGAACTCCCTGCAGTCTTGCCAGTGCGCATAACGCCCCCATAATTCCGGCAATCATCCATTTTTTCTTAAAAATAAAATACATACAAAGCGCGCACACAAGAATAAATGTGCTCTCCGGAAGCATTGCACCCTGATAAAACGCAAACGGATTAGATGCCAGAAGTATTACTGCCTTAGACGCAATACCCTCTCCATATCGGTATGCCACAGCCATATATAAAACAATGCATCCTACAACAAAACACAGTGACGATGTGACAAGAAGAGCAAGCTGTACATCCCCGGCACAAATACTTACAATTGCTGCCAATATGGGATACAATGGCAAAAATACTAGCGTATTCATCACACCGTCGCCCATATTTGCAACTCCGTCAATAGTATTGCGCGCATATCCCCCGCTTGTTATGCCTATATAAGCTTCGGCGTCCCATTTGTTCCACCACTCTATAAGCGACTGGTCGCTCATATATGTAAGTTTCAGGAGCATGAAAGAGATAAAGTATACAAAAAGTCTTAACATAACTGCACACAATCCCACAAATATTATTTTCCTAATCCCGACTTTATGACATCCCGCATATTCCTCTGTCTCCCAGTTGATAAGTCTCAATATTCTGTTCTGGGCACCAAACTGTAGTCCGCCGCAGTAAAAAATACGGTATAACATAATACAGCTTAACGGCGCAATAATAATTAACGCAATTATTCCCATAATATCCTTTCCGTTATATATACTTTCATATTCATAACTAAAAATATAACCATAAAACCAAAAGACACTGCCGTGCTGTCAATAATCATTGCCTTAACCGCACATACAGCGCCTGTTTTTCGAATTTTTAAATTATTATATCAGACAAATATAAAAATAACAACCTAACAATAGTTTTTTAATACTTACATATCACCCTGCTTTTTTAAATACTTCCTGCACAGGAACATCCTGTGCAGACAAAAGGCCATAAAACCGATTTGCGCAACTATATATATATTTATAATCCACCTGTCCAGTCCGACAAGGACAATAAAATAAAGAAATCCCCTGCAAAGAACAGAGCCAATCCATCCAAATTTCATAAGAACGGTATCCCTTTGATTCGGCAAATCGGCGGTTGTCTGCGCAATTGTGTAGACAAGAAAATATTCCATAAGAATCTCTGCCACTACAAGGACAGCCGAGACAGCAAGCCCGTATACAATCAACCGTTTTCCGCCATACCAGAAAGGCAGAACTTTCATAAATACGTACAGAAACGCAGTTGCAAAAAGAGGGATAAATACTTTAATAAATTTTACATTATATTTTAAAAGGAAGCATACGCCAATAAAAATAAGGAGATAGGCAAATAAATCGGAAAACAAATCAATCCTCAGTTCATTTCCTATCATATTGCCCGCAACATACTCCTGAATAACCTCGCCTAAGCCTTCTTCACTGTGAAGAATTGTATATTTCGGATATGAAGCAATTGTGTAAACCGGTATATCTATCGTACTAAAAATTAATCCTATCATTATCAAAACCAATCCAATCATATCAAAATCCCCTTACCATAATTTTTATTACCAAACATATTTAAATAATATAACAAAAATGTGTTCATATATTGAACACTGCGCATATAATATACAAAAAACATATGGTATGGATTTATGGCTATAAAAATATATGTAGACCAGGGACACGGCGCATCAGTCAATGCGGGTGCGGAAGGTTTTGGATTATACGAACAGGATATAACATACATGGTTGGCGCATACCTGTCTGATATACTTTCGTCAGACTACAGATTTGAGGCGCGTACATCTAGGGACAGCATAACGGCAAACGTCGGCTACAATAACAGTTCAAGCCTGCGCATAAGGGTCGAGGAAGCTAATACATGGGGTGCAGACTACTTTATCAGCATACACTGCAATGCAAGTACTAATATTACCGCAAACGGAACGGAAGCCTATGTATATCAGACAAACACCCCTGCGTACTACCTCGGTGAGAACATAGTAAATGAGATTGTCAGACGTGTGAACACTAAAAACAACGGCGTATTCGCCAACCCTTCGCTATACGTGCTGAAATATACAACTATGCCTTCAGTTCTTGTAGAGCTGGCATATATTACGAACTTTGCGGACTCCGTCAAACTTATAAACGACCAGTATCAGTTTGCATACGGAATATATGTCGGACTTCTCAATTATCTGGGACTTCCTCAGCTGACCTAAAAAGATGTGTGAGTCCTGTTTTTTCATTAAAAGTGACTAGGGCCCGAACCGAACCCTAGTCATTTTTATATCTTTTTATATAATTAATATTGTCTAGCTCAACGTCACCAAAATACGCCATAAGCCGTCCTCGGAGGGTACTAATTGGCGTTGTTGAGCCAGATAAAGCAACATCCGTATTGCGGCGATTAGTAAGCCTATTTTGTAAGAAGCATCATTATCTCATTGCTTCTTGCGACAAACTCTGTCATCGCCTCCGCTGATAGAGGCCTATGGCTTATCATTGCAAGGTCATAGAGCTGTTTACAGAACATATCTGTATTGCTGCCGTCACCATTTTCAAGAATGTATTTGACGAGACTGTTTTTCGCGTTAAGCACAAGCGTCTCTCCGCCTCCAAACATATCCATTCCCATGCCCATACCGCCTGCAGAATACATTTTCATCATATCCTGCATACGTCTTGTCTCCTCGGACAGGGTAATCATTGAAGCGACATTCTCATTCTTGAGCTTCTTTACCTGTACGTCGAGCTTGTCATTTCCAAGAGCTTTTCTAAACACATCCGTCAGCGTCTTGGTAGTATTTTCCCATTCTTCGCCCTCTTCTTTCTCCTCAAACGTATCAGTCACACCGGCGTCAATCCTCTGGAACTTAATCTTGTCGTCATTCTGTTCAAGCTGTTGAATAAACGGCTGGTCGATAGAATGGGTAAGTATGAATGCGTCAAGTCCCTGTTCGCGGAACATATTTACATACTGGCTCTGCTGTTGTAGGTCAGTCACATAAAATACCGTATTCTTTTCATCTTTTTCCTCATCTTCAATACTGTCGGCAGCATCACCGGCGTCTTCTCCGGAAACATCTTCTCCATTTGTATTGTCTTTGGCCGTATCATCAACCGGCGCTTCATCGTCTGAACCGTCAACTGCCGAAGCGTCATTTTTTCCGTACGCAGCCTCTATATATTCAGGAAGCGTTAAATATTTATCATCAAGATTTTTGAATATTATATAATCCTTAATCTTGTCCCTGAATTTTTCATCCTTAAGACATCCAAACTTGATGAACGGGCTTATATCGTCCCAGAACTTCTCATAATTTTCCCTGTCAACCTTGTACATGCCCGAAAGTTTGTCTGCAACTTTCTTTGTGATATAGTCGGATATCTTCTTTACAAATCCGTCGTTCTGGAGCGCGCTCCTCGATACGTTCAGAGGCAGGTCAGGACAGTCTATAACTCCTTTTAATAGCATAAGAAACTCAGGAATAACTTCCTTAATATTGTCCGCTATAAACACCTGATTGTTATATAATTTTATTACTCCCTCGAGATTGTCGTATTCCGTATTTATTTTAGGAAAATACAATATTCCCTTAATATTGAACGGGTAATCCATATTTAGATGAATCCAGAACAGCGGCTCCCTGTAATCTTTGAATACTTTGCGGTAAAATTCCTTATATTCATCGTCAGTAACTTCATTAGGATGCTTTGTCCAAAGCGGATGTATATCGCTGATTGAAACCGGTCTCTTATTAATCTTGGCCTTTTCTTTCTGCGGAGTTACCTCGACCGTCTCCTTTTCTCCCTTTTCGTTCTCGCGCTCCTTTGTCTTGGCCTCCTCGATGATTCTCTCCACTACAACGTCGTCTTCCCTGACATCCTCGGCGTCTATTGTCTCATATTCCTGCTCGGCATTTTTTTTCTCAAGGAATATCTCAACAGGCATAAATGAACAATATTTCTCAAGAACTTCCCTTACCCTGTACTCATTGGCAAACTCAGTGCTGTCCTCATTCAGATAAAGCGTAATAGTAGTTCCGGCAGTCTCCCTTTCGCCTTCCCTCATTGAGAATTCCATTCCCCCGTCGGATTCCCAGTAAACTGCTTCAGCCTCCTGTGTAAATGAGAGTGTCTCAATAGTTACCCTGTCGGCAACCATGAATGACGAGTAAAATCCAAGTCCGAAATGACCGATAATCTGCTCGTCATTTGTCTTGTCCTTGTATTTCTCAATAAACTCGGCAGCTCCGGAAAATGCGATTTGGTTAATGTACTCTTTCACCTCGTCCGCCGTCATACCAATTCCGTTATCCATAAACTGAATTGTTTTATCTTCAGGGCTTACAACTACCTTAATCTGCGGCTTATATCCGTCAGGAAGACTAATCTCACCCATAACTTCAAGCTTCTTAACCTTGGTGATTGCGTCGCATCCGTTTGATACCATCTCCCTTATAAATATATCGTGGTCTGAGTAAAGCCATTTTTTAATAATGGGAAATATATTTTCCGAATCAATTGATAAATTACCCTGTACTTCTGTCATAATAATCTCTCCTTCTTTTAATCAATATTTAAATTAATTCATATGATAACGCCAACATTTTACAATGTCAAGAACTTTTTATCACTCACCAAGACAGAGTGCTAACACACGATAAATCATGTGGATAAAATGTGGATAAAATAACAAAAACGCTTGCATTTTTTTAAAATTTATGTAAAATTAAATCTGTATGTTTATTTTTTATTAAGAAAGGATATATAATATGATTCAGGCTAGTAATGTAACACTTAGATTTGGAAAAAAATCACTTTTTGAGGATGTCAATATAAAATTTACAGAGGGAAACTGTTATGGACTTATCGGAGCAAACGGAGCCGGCAAGTCTACTTTTCTAAAGATTCTCTCAGGAGTTCTTGAGCCTAATAAGGGAGAGATAATTATTACTCCGGGACAGCGTATTTCAGTACTTGAACAGGACCATTTCAAATATGACGAGTTTCCTGTTCTTGATACCGTTATTATGGGTAATAAACGTCTCTATGAGATAATGAAAGAAAAAGAGGCCATTTACGCAAAAGAGGATTTTACAGACGAGGACGGTATCAAGGCAAGCGAGCTTGAGGGCGAGTTTGCCAACATGAACGGATGGGAGGCTGAGTCTGACGCGGCAACTCTTCTCAACGGACTTGGAATCGACAGCGAGTATCATTACAAAATGATGGGCGAGCTGGAAGGCCCTGAAAAGGTAAAAGTTCTCTTAGCTCAGGCGCTCTTTGGCAACCCTGATATTCTTCTTCTCGACGAGCCTACAAACCATCTAGACCTTGACGCGATAAGATGGCTTGAGGAATTTTTGATTAATTTTGACAACACGGTAATTGTCGTTTCCCACGACAGATATTTTCTAAACAAAGTCTGCACACATACGGCCGATATAGACTATGCTAAAATAGAGCTGTATGCCGGCAACTATGATTTCTGGTACGAGTCGAGCCAGCTTATGATTAAGCAGATGAAAGAAGCTAATAAGAAAAAGGAAGAAAAGATAAAGGAACTTCAGGAATTTATACAAAGGTTCAGCGCTAACGCGTCAAAGTCGAAGCAGGCAACGTCCAGAAAAAGGGCGCTTGAAAAAATTGAGCTTGACACTATAAAACCGTCAAGCAGAAAATACCCTTATATTGATTTCAAACCAAACCGCGAAATTGGAAATGAAGTTCTAACTGTCGAGAACTTGAGTAAAACCATCGACGGCGTTAAGGTACTTGACAATATATCATTTACCGTAGGCCACGATGACAAAATTGCATTTGTCGGAAGTCAGACGCTTGCAATAACTACGTTATATAAAATCCTCGCCGGCGAAATGGAGCCTGATGAAGGAACATACAAATGGGGCGTAACAACCTCAAATTCATATTTTCCTAAGGATAACACAGAATATTTCACCAAAGAAGAGAGCATTGTGGACTGGCTTATGCCGTTCTCTCCTGAGAAGGACGCCACATATGTGCGTGGTTTCCTGGGAAGGATGCTTTTCGCCGGCGATGATGGTATCAAAAAAGTCAATGTATTATCAGGAGGGGAACGCGTCCGTGTTATGCTTTCCAAGATGATGATGCTCGGCTCAAATATACTTATATTGGATGAACCTACCAACCACCTTGATATGGAAAGTATTACCGCGCTTAACAACGGACTTATAAAATTCCCCGGCGTAATACTTTTTACATCACAGGACCACCAATTCATACAGACTATTGCAAACCGAATTATCGAGATTACCCCGAACGGAATAATCGATAAGGTTTCAACATACGACGAATACCTCGACAGTGACGATATGGCAAGGAAAAGACAGGCTCTTTCTTGACACAATACTACACTTACGTTACAATATTCGTAATTTTATATTTAGGAGATGATTAAACTTTGGATCCCAGCGATGTCGCGACTCTTTTAATTTTATTTATTTTACTTTTTTTATCAGCTGTATTTTCTTCCGCAGAGACAGCGTTGACAACTGTCGGCAAAATGAAAATACGAAGCCTTGCCGAGGAAGGCAACAAAAAAGCATGTACGGTTAGCAAACTTGTAGAAGACCCTACAAAGATGCTGAGTGCAATTCTTATATGTAATAATGTAGTTAATCTCTCAGCATCTTCCATATCTACATCATTTGCATACAAAATATGTAAGGAATACCTTGGCATGGAGCAAAGCTCAAGCCTTGCCGCAGGAATAGCAACAGGAATACTTACTATCCTGGTTCTCATTTTCGGAGAAATCACGCCAAAATCCCTTGCAACTGTTCACGCCGAAAAACTTGCGCTCGGTTATAGCAATTTTATATATTTTGTCACCCAACTGCTCACACCATTTGTATTTATAGTTACCACTATATCAGCGGGTATATTGAGAATCTTTAAAATTGATTTATCTGTCAAGGGAACACAGATTACCGAGGATGAGCTTATGACTATATTCGACGTGAGTCATGAGGAAGGCGTAATCGAATCTGAAGAACATGAAATGATTACAAACATAGTCGAGTTCGGGGATTCCCTCGTAAAGGACGTAATGGTGCCCCGCGTCGAAGTTCAGATAGTGCCTGAGGAACTGTCATACGACGAGCTTCTCAAATGCTTCAGTGAAAATAAATTTTCCCGTCTTCCGGTATACAGCGACAATATTGATAACATAATCGGTACAATCAACCTTAAAGACTTGTTCTTCTTTCACGGCTCTCCCGAGTCATTTCACATCCGCGACTTTGTTCGTAAACCTTATATCACTTACGAATACCGCAAAACATCAGAACTTTTTGTCGATATGCGCAAGGAATACATAGCTATGGCAATAGTTCTTGATGAATACGGCGGATTTGCCGGTATTATAACACTTGAAGACCTTATCGAGGAAATCGTCGGTGAAATACGTGATGAATACGATATAGGCGAGGAAGATTCTATTACAAAAGTAAGCGAAGACGAATACATCGTCGACGGTTCCACAAATCTAAACGAAATCAGTGACGAGATGGGACTTGAAATAGACTCAAATGATTACGATTCCATCGGAGGGCATGTTATAAATCTTTTGTCAGACTTTCCTGAAAAAAATGAGACAGCCGAAGATGAAAACGCCATATACCGTGTGCTAGAAGTCGACAAGCGCAGCATTATAAAAATTTATATCAAACTTAAACCGCGGCTTGAAGACGAACCTGGCGAGGATGAATAAAAATACATCATGCCATTATATGCGTCGTGCAGCGCATTAATGAATTCCCTATTGTGAATTGAGGGACTGAGGTAGTTTTTCGCAATAAAATCAGCTATATTTCCCTGCGACTCTGCCTCAGCCGCCTCTCTGCAATATGGTATGGCATAGATTCTCTCCCTTGGTATTTTATATTTTTTTCTAATTTCCACTAAGCTGTTCTGGCTTGCATTATAATAGTTTCCCAAAAGGTATACTGCCTTTTCCTTGAAAGCCGAAAAATTTCTGAAGAAATGCCTTAACACGTTACTGTTTTGATTAAGGTTCACGACTATTATATCCGCGCTCTCAAGCATTGGCTGCACACCCATGCCCTCGGCCGAAAAAGCGTCCACATATATCGTATCAAAATATTTTTCGAGAGAGCCAAATAATCTATTCATATTTTTAGAAAATCTGTAATCAAGTATGTCCATATTCCTGACGCACCCGTGCGGAAGGTAAAACAATCTGTCGTGGGCGTAATTTACCGCACATCTTTTGATTAGTTTTTCCTCTGTTCCGGGAATAGCATTATCAAACTGCTCCATAAGGTTTTCAAGCCCTATACTGTTATAACCTTCTTTCTCACGAACCATATTTAAGCTGTCGCTCGAAAAACAGGTTTCTATATTTACAAGATGGTCGTGGTTCTCCATCATAACGACCTTTTGCTTTGAAAATGTAGACTGTATTACCGCCATACAGGCAGTATGTAACGTAGTTCCACACTGCCCTCTTACATTACTCCAAAATATAATTTTCAATTGTAATCACCTCATACTACTTTCAATTAAAATAATGGTAAAAAACTGAATCATAGATTACTAAAAACCTCTGCACACAGCTCATTTGTTTCATACATTTCAATATTGCGCAATGCATGAATGTAAATTTGAATTACCTTAATCCGCCGGGTGCAAGATAGATAAACTATGAAATTAGTTAAGATAACACCGAATAATACTGTTAGAACAACAAAACAACTGAAAATCAATTTGCAAATTTCATTTTCTGAATACAATAATAAAGCACCGTTATACATTTGTAAATAGTATAACGGCAAATAATTATTTTTTGTACACATTAACAAAGTCTTACAAGGCAAATTATATAAATTGCATTATATTATAAATTTTA
Organism: uncultured Clostridia bacterium; assembly: GCA_948472945.1. Classification (GTDB taxonomy): domain Bacteria; phylum Bacillota; class Clostridia; order Lachnospirales; family Lachnospiraceae; genus V9D3004. The sequence goes on along the minus strand of CAOKVX010000001.1, from coordinate 45,598 downwards.
TACAAAATATTTTTATGCATAATGCACAATATATTTTACAATTATTGTGCATTATTTACATAAGATGTATTTAAAACATGTTTTATGAGGTAGTTCAACGGCGCCGTTGAACTACCTAAATACCATATTTTTCATAATATTCGTCAATAAGACCTTTTATCTTATCGTCAATTATTATTTCACCTTTGTAAGGTTTGTTGTATAGGTGCTCTATAACTTCCGCCATTGTGACAATTGCAGTAGTTTTTATTCCGTATGTCTCACCTATTTCCTCAAGCGCGCCTATGTCGCCTAATCCTTTTTCCATACGGTTGACAGATACGCAGAGACCTATGATATTCTCAACACCCTGCGCCTTTAAAACAGGCATTGTCTCACGTATCGACTTTCCTGACGTTGTAACATCTTCAATAATAACTACACTGCTGTCAGCAGAAAGCGGGCTTCCAAGCAGTATTCCGGTATCTCCGTGGTCCTTTTCTTCTTTTCTGTTGGAACAGTAGCCTACATTTACGTTATACTTTTCACTGAGTGCAACAGCCGTCGTTACACTGAGCGGTATTCCCTTATATGCCGGACCAAACAATATATTAAAGTCAAGCCCGAAATTTTCTTTAATCGCTTTTGCATAATACTGTCCAAGCTTTCGAAGCTGTTCCCCTGTACGGTAAAAACCTGTGTTTATGAAGAACGGCGTCTTTCTTCCGCTCTTGGTTACAAAATCACCAAACTTCAAAACCTGACAATCTACCATAAACTCAATGAATTCTTTTTTGTATTGTTCCATATGTGTAATTCCTCCCTCATTTTATGCGGTATTAGTTACTTTTAAAAAATTTAAAACGCATACTTCCCCTCATTATTTCTTTTCTGTGTATAATCAATATGTAAAGTCAGGAAAAGAAACATGAAATATTTTTCCTATTTTATCACAACTAATTTTTATTTTCAAATAATTTAATATTGTTCCCATCTTGTAATTATTTAATTTTTTTCATATAAATATTGTCTATATCTCCTCCGTAATTTTTTAACTCATCTATTTTCTCAAATCCATACTTTTCATACAAACCAACCATATCCGACGGAATATATACACGGGAAAACTTACATTTTTCTGCATACTTTACAGCGGCCTCTATCATAGCTCAACGGAAAATATTTATTATCAGGATAGTAATCAGTTTTCATAAAAGTACAGAAGCCAATAATGTTGCCATTGTCAATTGTGGCAAAGGCGCATTCCTAATCCGTAAATACATTATCCTATGAGATAAAATTATTGACAGTAAATTATCTATGTGATATAAATTGTATTAACATAAAAGGGAGTAGCTTACATGGAGTAATCCATGTTTACTTTATCGTCAATACGATTTTCTTTAAGAAAATCCGGTTTTGTAACTAAGAAGCGAGACTTTGTTGTAACATACAGCAAAGTCTCGCTCTTTTTTTACCTTTTAATTTTATATATACAAATATTTTACTGGGAGGAATTACATTATGGAAGTTTTATTTTCTACTGTACTGCTGTTTTTGGGATTTGCAATGTTGATAAAGGGTGCCGACCGGTTTGTCGACGGAGCGTCGGCTTTGTCGGAAAAGCTTGGAATACCCCGGTTAATTATAGGACTTACAGTTGTAGCAATGGGAACAAGCGCGCCTGAAGCGGCCGTCAGCATTACCGCCGCGCTTAAAAAAAGCGCTGATATTACAATTGGTAATATTGTCGGAAGCAATATAATAAATATTTTAATTATACTTGGAATTTCGGCCATCGTCGCACCTTTTACAGTTTCACGTTCAACGTCACTATTTGAAATACCTTTTATGTCTGTCATTACATTATTGCTGCTATTTCAGGGAAAAAACGGGTATATAGGTCTTTTCGACGGTATAATACTGCTGCTTATATTTACCGCATATCTCACGCATCTGCTTGCAATTACAGTGAAAAAAAATAATTCCCCATCCGATACCCAAACTAATATCGAAATAAAAGATATTGGTTTAAATAATGACAACAGCGAAAATATAATTGCCTCCGGAAAAATAGTACCCATATTAATTATGGTTTTACAACTGATTATAGGCCTTGCGCTTATAATAACAGGCAGCAATATAGCAGTCAGCGCAGCTTGTAAAATTGCTGACTTTTTTAACATGAGCGAGCGCTTTATAGGACTTACGATTGTCGCGCTTGGCACCTCGCTTCCCGAGTTATTTACATCAGTATCGGCGGCTAAAAAGGGAAATGCGGATATTGCGATTGGAAATATTGTTGGCAGTAATATATTTAATATATTATTTGTCATAGGGATATCCTCCGTTATTACAAATATACCATTTTCGGAAAGATTTTATTTTGATACGGTTATAGCAGTCCTCTCCTGCGTTCTTTTGATGGTATGCTGCGCTAAACGCAGAAAAATTACACGGTTGTGCGGCATTGTCATGCTTGTCTGTTATGCGGCATATTTCTTCTTCATATTATAATGATGATATATCTTATTATATATCTTGTTATTTGATGGAAGTCTTTTGCATTATTATCTTATTGACTGCAGCTTTAAAAATTATTGCTTAATCGCAGCTTTAAAATTATTTTATTGGCATGCTGCATTATAATATGATATACTAATGATTGTTTACATTTTTATACTGGAGGGAATTAATATGAAAAACATTAAAAAAATAGCAGCCCTCGGCCTAGCTGCCGTGTGCGTTCTCGGTACTCTTTCGGGCTGCGGAAAAAAGGAAAATACCGCTGAGGAATCGCGTACTAAGCTTACCGTCGGATTTGACGCCGAATATCCCCCATACGGATATATGGATGAGAACGGCGAATATGTCGGCTTCGACCTAGACCTTGCGGATGAGGTATGCAAGAGAAACGGATGGGAGCTGGTTAAGAATCCTATTGACTGGAACGCAAAAGATATGGAGCTCAATTCAGGCTCGATTGACTGTATATGGAACGGTTTCACAATCAACGGCAGGGAAGACGACTATACATGGTCCGAACCATATGTAGATAATTCTCAGGTTATTATAACTAAAAAGGACTCCGGCATAGAGACTCTTGATGATCTTGCTGAAAAAACCGTCCTTGTACAGGCTGACTCGGCCGCCCTCACCGCTCTTGAAAGCGAGGATTTGATAAATGTAACTGATACTTTCGGCGATCTTACGCAGGTTGCTGATTATAACTCAGCGCTCATGACGCTTGAAAGCGGAGCTGCCGACGCCGTTGCACTTGACAAGGTAGTGGCTCAGTATTATGTGAAAGACAAGGAAGATACATTCTCAATAATGGAAGAGGAATTATCAACTGAACAGTATGGTATCGGTTTTAAAAAGGGAAATAACGAACTTCGGGATAAGGTTCAGGAGACACTCAACGCCATGCTTGAGGACGGTACATTTGTTGAGATCGCGACAAAATGGGAGCAGCAGGATGTCATCTGTCTTGGAAAATAGTCAAATATCCCGCAACAGAGTTATGGCATGACGCTAAGGACCGTTGCCCGCGGGAATTTATCACATAAAACTGTTTATCATGGAGGCTGTATTAATGGAAATACAAACTATGCTGAATATGCTTCTTAAAGGTGCCCTCGTATCCCTTGAGATATTTGTTGTAACCTTGGTAGGCTCATTAATTCTCGGACTGCTTTTATGTTTTGTGAGGATGTCGCGTTTCGCTGTGCTCCGCATACTTGCGAAAATCTATATCTCTGTCATGCGCGGTACTCCTCTCATGCTTCAATTATTTGTAGTTTATTTCGGACCCTACTACATATTTAGAGTCCCAAATACATCCTCCTATAAGATTATTGCCATATTTATCGGCTTCGTTCTGAACTACGCAGCTTATTTCGCTGAAATTTACCGCTCGGGAATCGATGGTATACCAATCGGCCAATATGAGGCGGCAGAGATGCTGGGCTATAACCGCGTGAAAACATTCTTTTACATTATACTTCCGCAGGTAATTAAGAGAATTATACCGCCTGTTACAAATGAAACCATTACTTTAATAAAAGACACTTCTCTGGCGTTCACTCTTTCAGTAGCTGAAATGTTCACTATAGCAAAGCAGATTGCTGCGGGAGACCGGACCGTTACGGCATTTATTCTTGCAGGTATAATATATTACATATTCAACCTGATAGTCGCAGGAGCTTTTGCAAAGCTTGAAAAAAGACTTAGTTATTACCGATAGGAGGTCTTGATATGAACTTGCTTAAAATAAATCATTTGGAAAAAAGTTTTGGGGACCTGGAGGTATTAAAAGACATATCGCTTGAGGTAAACGAGGGGGAAGTCCTTGCCATCATAGGACCTTCCGGTTCCGGCAAATCTACTCTGCTCAGGTGCGCTACGATGCTTGAACAGCCTGACGGAGGAGAAATATTATACGAGGGGTTTCCTAATACCCGTACTGCCGGGAAACGTGAAAGACAGGAAATCAGAAAATACTTTGGACTTGTTTTCCAGAATTTCAATTTATTTCCTCACCGCTCAGTACTGCAAAATATAATGGATGCTCCTATAAGAATCCAAAAGCTGCCTAAAGAACAGGCAAAAAAAGAGGCTATGGAACTGCTTAAAAAGATGGGATTGGAGGACAAGGCTGATTTTTATCCTCAGCAGCTTTCAGGCGGCCAATGCCAGCGCGTATCAATCGCACGCGCACTTGCGCTTAAACCTAGGATTCTATTTTTTGACGAGCCCACCTCTGCACTTGACCCTGAACTTATCGGCGAGATATTAAAAGTAATAAAAGACCTTGCAGCCGAGCACATGACAATGGTTATTGTCACGCACGAAATGAATTTTGCAAAAAATGTAGCCGATTATATTATATTTATGGATAAAGGCGTTATAGCCGAGGAGGGAACTCCCGACGAGGTATTTAATTCCTCAAACGAGAGAATGATCGAGTTTCTCGGAAAGCTGTCGGAATAGATATAAAAAATACAAACCCGGACGCCTTATACGGCTCCGGGATTTATAATAGTTTCAATATTTCTAATTCAGTGTTTCTATAGTATCTGTCGAAAATAGTCTCATGGTTTCTAGTAGTTCCGTGGTTTCTAGTTGTATCATGGTTTCTAATAGTTTTGGTAGTTTCTAAATAGTCCCTATTTTCCTATATAATGTCACATACGTAAATGGAATAGCTCCGTCGACATGCCTGCATACGACTCTCTCGTACATTTCCTTATCATACTCAGGGAAATATGTATCTCCCTCAAATTCTGCATCTATCTCGGTAATATACAGTCTGTCTGCCAGCGGAATAGCCTCCTCATATAACCTTTGTCCTCCGGCAATATAGATATCTTTATCTCCGGCCATTTCAAGCGCCTCAGTAAGTGACTTAGCCGTCCTGCACGCAGGCCCGTCATAATTGCATGTATTCGATACTACAATAGTCTCACGGTTCGGAAGAGGCTTACCTATCTCGTCATACGTCCTTCTGCCCATTATTACGACGTTTCCGGTAGTCAGCTCCCTGAAACGGCTTTTCTCACCCTCTATATTCCACGGAATCATTCCGTTCTTACCAATTACCCTGCCTTTGTCATGTGCAACAATAACCGCTATCATATTAATACACTCCACTGCTTTTATTCAACACATTTTCGTTTTTTCAGCGCACGCATATATATGTCTTTTTTGCCTCCCAAAACTATTTTCTTAGCATTGTACACGCACTTTTTGTACTATATCACATACTCTAAGAATTTGCAATGTCAATACATTCCTGCATTCCGCCCTATTTTTTATATAATACGATCATTTATCAACTCATAATATACCCGCCGCTAATAGTCACCGTATCGCCGTTGAACACATCATTTTTATCTATCATACTCTTAACTACGTATACTTCACTGTTAATCTCACACTTTTTTGAAGATGGCATTAATATATATGCATAATTAATTGATTCACCGTAATAAGAACCAGATTTATCAATTATCTTAAGCTTATAATTAAGCATGCCATCCTCCGTATCAATACACTCTACCACTATACCGCGAAGTACCGAAATTATACCCGCGCCTCCAGGCGGCGCATAGGTGACGCTCGGAGAATGAGTGACATCCGTAGCGTCTGTAACATATGGCATTTCGGTACCTGATGGAGCAGGGACGTCATGCGTACGTTCATCTTTTTTACTATTAACTACTATTTTATATTTATATTTCTTATATTTGGACGAAACCCTGACAACACATTTTCCGTTTTTCAAAGCACGTATAACGCCTTTTTTGTTTACCGAAACTATCTTCTTCTTACTTACTGTAATTTTATATCTTCCAATCTTTTTTACAGGCAGCCTATACCTTTCGCCTGCTTTCAGCACAACCTCATTTGTCTCCGTCTTTTTCCGGGCGCTGTTATAAGTAAAATTAAACAATATTCCACACGCTAATAAAGCCATCGCTGACAAAACCGCTGCTTTTGTTGATTTCATAATTTGACCTTCCTTTCGCTTATTTGACTACAAATCCATTCGAAGCTTTCCAATCAATTAGGTTTCCATTAGCATCATAAGCATATATATGCGTCATATATTTTCCTTTTTCATTGTTATGATCGGAATAATATATTCTTCTTATGGCTCTTGTAGAGAACATCGAAGCATCATACCATATTAAATCATCCTGACCATTATTGATTGTCCATGTTGGCATCTTCACATAGGCAGTACCCGCAGGCGGAATACACGATACAGTAAACGCATCTGATGTAACGTCTTTGAATATGATATTCGTAATAATTCTGTAAATCTCATTGATAATTGATTCCTGATAAGATGTTAAAAGCTTCATATTAGAATCATATGCATATATATGCGTTATATATGTGCCACTTTCATAACTATGGTCCTTTGTTTTAATATATGCGCTTGCGACAGTTCCGTTCTTTATTGTACCAGCATGCCAAACAATATCATCCTGTCCATTATTAGATGTCCATGTTGGAAAGTACACATACCTTGTTCCATATGGCACTGAACATTCTATATTAAAACCATATGAGTCGCAGTCATAACTTTTTACATCTTTAATATTTCTACTGGAAACATTTTGAAAAAATTCTCCGTCATAATGTATCCTGCTATCATTTTTTATAGTCCTGTAATTAATATACCTTACTGATTTATATGAGGTATCACTGTGAATCCCCGTAATATTAGATGGATCCGAACTTGTGGAATCACCCTTTTCGTAATCCCAATTTTTAAAAACGCCAAGATACTCATCATAATTAGTATCCGAACTATATTTTGTAATATAATACGACAGGGCAATAAGCGAATGATACTGACCTGCATCAATGTTCGAACCTATATTTATTATAGCAGGCGTTCCCTCCTTATCATCTCCACAATTTATACTACTAATATAATCATCAAAAGACGGTCTCTGCTTATGTTCTACTCTGGTCGCTAACCCTTTTGATGCAAAGAATTTATTCAATCCGACATTTGCAAAAGCTCCTCCGTAATAGAAAGTTCTTCCATCTTTAATTTCCGAACTAACAATTTGAGTTTCGCACTTATCCCACATCTCATTGTATGTATCTGTGATGCTTCCGTTTTTTAAAATTCCCATCCAATTTAAGCATCCGGTAGCAGACGATACTCCGCAGCAATATCCAACACAATGCTTTTCAACATAATCATCAACAATCATAGCCCTGCCACAATCTTTTACAATATTAAAGTACTGGTCGTTCTTTTTTAATATTTCATCATAATCAATGCCATCCCAAAAATCGTACATATTAAATGCATCCTGCGGGACTAAATTGTCACCCTCCAAGCAATATGGACTGTTAATTATATCCTCCACAGAATCAGTATCACATTCCTTTACCAATCCATCCGTAGATATCATAGTGCCATCGGAATCCATAACAGAATAATTTACAATATCCTCACATATAACTCCCTCAACCAATTCATCCGATTCCACCCCAGGCGCATCTCCGGCATTTTCACATAATTCCAAATATATGTTTTCTAACCCTTCTACAAAGGAGAACTCTTGAATGCAATTATCTTTAATAGAATAAATGGCATATCCATAAGGTATATCTCACACGAAATATCCAAGAGAATATCCTTCAAGATTTCCATCCATGTCAATTACATTATAAATGTTACCTATACTTACTTGTAACTTATCAATATTCATTCCACATATAGTATTCAGGGACATTTCATATATTGCACCAAGCTTATCCTCACTTATCTGCGCTTTGGATATACTATTTTGTGTAAACAGCGATATGGTAAATAATAAGAAACATATGAATAAAGTAAATTTTGAAAATAAATAATTATATTTTTCTCTATATTTATTTTTTATTATTTGCTTCATATACAATCCTTTCTCTCTAATTATTTGCTTTTGCAATAAATTACTTTTATGTATTTTATAATATAAAACAATATAGAATCTTAAGTTTTGTTTTGCATGCCGCCCCTTTCTTGTGGATTAGAAATAAATATAATAATATATCTTGGATATTTGAGCTATCTGATAAAACCGGGAACTAGTATATAAGATTTAAAATATTATTCCGTTGTGCAGATTATATATTGTTTTTATTATACAAGGTTATCGATTATTAAATATTAATTTGCTATATTAAACGCGAAACCCATTAATATATTAAAGCATATTACCTGATACAAATCCTTAATATTTTACAAATTTTCTGACAAAAAGTCATAAAATATCAAATAACAGGTATATAACAATCTTCATTCCATTATTATACATCATCCAGACAATAACTTCAACAAAATTTTGATGTGGAGCATTATATGCCTCAAATTATAGTTCGAATATTGAGGTCAGTTTACAAGGAACCCCAGAGCCCGTTTTACAGGCTGCTGACAACAAACAGGCGCTATGCCCCCATCTGGGAGCATAGCGCCTGTTTGTTGGATTACTTTAGTTAATACCTTTACCTATCTTCATTAAGCTTGCTCAGTTTAGCCGCCTGATCGGCTGCCGTCAGCGACTGTATAACCTCATTAAGTTCACCGTCCATAATCTCGTCAAGCCTGTGCGAGGTAAGCTTAATTCTATGGTCCGTGACTCTGCTCTGTGGGAAATTGTACGTCCGAATCTTCTCTGACCTGTCACCCGTTCCGACCTGACTTCTTCTCGCCTCAGCCTCGGCGTCGTGCACCTTTGCGCACTCAAGTTCATACAGGCGCGACCTTAGTACCTTGAGGGCTTTATCTTTATTTTTGAGCTGCGATTTCTCGTCCTGACACGATATTACAATGCCCGTCGGAATATGGGTAAGCCTTACCGCCGAATCCGTTGTATTGACACACTGTCCGCCGTTTCCGGACGCCCTGAACACGTCAAATTTGCAGTCGTTCATATCAATGTTTACGTCGACCTCCTCGGCTTCGGGCATAATTGCAACGGTAGCGGTCGACGTGTGGATGCGCCCGCCGCTCTCAGTCACCGGTATTCTCTGAACTCTGTGTACGCCGCTCTCATATTTTAGCTTAGAATAGGCTCCGTCACCGTCAATCATAAATACAACTTCCTTGAAACCGCCAATTCCGTTTTCATTTGAATTAATCATGTCTATTTTCCAGTTGTTGCGCTCCGCATACCTGCTGTACATCCTGAAAAGATTTGCGGCAAATAAAGCGGCCTCGTCCCCGCCTGCCCCGCCTCGTATCTCGACGATGACATTTTTGTCATCGTTAGGGTCTTTCGGAAGCATGAGAATCCTCAAATCATGCTCTATCTGCTCTATCCTGTTTCTGCAGTCGGAGAGCTCCTCCTTGGCGAGCTCCCTCATATCCTCGTCTTTTTCCTCCTCCAATATGAGGAGGCTGTCCTCTATACCGGCTTTAACTTCCTTATATTCCTTGTATTTTTCAACGACAGGTTCAAGGTCGGTCTGCTCTTTCATAAGCGAGCGGTACTTTTCCTGATTGTTCAAAACATCCGGCTCGCTCAGCTCATTTATAACCTCGTCATAGTGTAAAAGCACCTCTTCCAAATTCTCAAACATATTCTCGTCTTCCTCCATTATTTCTTTCGGGCCCACACAACTCTGTCAAGGCCCGACAAATCTTTCTCTGTTCTTATATCTATAAAACCATTCCGCTCCAGTATATCTGACACTGCCGCAGCCTGATTACATCCAATCTCAAAAAATATATACCCGCCGCTTACAAGATGTTCTCCTGCCCCGTCTGCTATTCTCTTATACATGGAAAGCCCGTCAACGCCTCCGAACAAAGCAGTCTCAGGTTCATACTCTCTGACCTCGGGCATCAACTCCACCATCTCGTCGGATGTGATATAAGGCGGATTGGAAACTATAATATCATATTCCCTGGTAATCCCATCCCATATATCACTGACAATAAATGAAACAGCGGCATTATTTTTTTCTGAATTATATTTTGCCGTTTCCAGCGCGGCCTCTGATATATCCGACGCGTCAACGCTCTCCGGGCTGCCCAAAACAGAAATGCTGACGGCAATACATCCAGAGCCGGTACACATGTCAAGAACCCTTTTTCTTTCACAAAATGCCAGCGCATGTTCGACAAGAACTTCCGTATCTTGTCTCGGTATGAGTACATTCTCGTCCACATCAAATACAAGACCCATAAATTCTTGTGTACCTGTTATATATTGAAGCGGTTTTCTACTGCTTCTCTCAAGGATTAATTCGCTATATCTCTGTATAATATTATTATCGGGAACCTTATCCTGAATCATATAATAATGTGATTTCGTTATTCCCATACAATAGGACAGCAGATACCACGCGTCAAGGCCGGACTCACTGACGCCGGCTTTCCGTAAAGTATCTGCACCCTGTTTTAACATATCCCTTAATATCATAATAAAATCACCGGAATTCTATTTACACAGAACTTCCTAAGAACTTTCTATTTTTCGTCGGAATCCTTTTCATCTTCGTCGCCCATAATAAAAAACTTGTCGAGCGCCTTTAGAATCTCGTCATCCTCGTCATCCTCGTCAAACAATACGTCCTCAAACGCTGAACTCCTATTAGATAAACTATCATGTTTTTCATCTTCACTTACCGATAGAATCTCCTCGTCAGAGTCATCGACATGGATATGATTCCCATGAATGTTTCCCGCCTGGAAACCCCGCCAGTCGAAGACGGCGTCAACCGCTGCTATAGCAGTCTCAAGCATTCCGTCGTCAGGCTCAGTAGTTGTAAGACCCTGAAGCCAAATACCCGGTTTGCTTAATATATTTACTATTATGTTGTCCGTCTTTCCGGCTAATCTGATAAACTCGTACGCAACGCCCGCCACTACGGGAACAAGAAGAATCCTTAGCAGCATCCTTAGCCAGACCTGCTCCACATTTATAAAAGCAAAAAAGATTATACTCAGCAGGACAACATACAGCAGAAAACTCGTTCCGCACCTCTTGTGCTCCTTAGTCTGTTTACGGGCATTCTCAACCGTCAGATCAAACCCCCTCTCAACACAGTTAATCGCCTTGTGCTCTGCGCCGTGGTACATATACACCCGTTTTATATCCTGCATCACAGTTATAGCTTTTACGTACATTATAAACAGAACCAGCCTTATCACACCCTCAACGATACTTCTTGCAATATGCGATTTAATCTGACCCTTTAACATTTCCATTATATAAAATGGCAGAAGAACAAATATTGCTACTGCAATTATAATTGCAATTGTCATTGTAATACCCATGACAATATTGTCTTTGCGACCGCTGCCTTTATTTTTATTATCTTTGCCGCCGCTGTTCTTCTTGTCATTGTTCTTCTTATCACTTTCTTTGTTGCCACTGTTCTTCTTACTTCCGCCCTTTATATCCTGAGCATCCTCCTCATAAAATTCAGCAGAGTATGACAGTGTGTTCATTCCAAGCGAAAGCGAATCAATGAATGACGCAATTCCCCTCAATATAGGTAATTTAAAAATTCCTACGCGTTCACCGAGCCCAACATAAACATCTTTTTTTACTTCTATTGTATTATCCGGCTTTCGTATAGCTACGGCGTACTCTGATTTGTTTTTCATCATAACGCCCTCAATTACAGCCATTCCGCCTATACCTGACGACTTCACATGCATCCCCCTCTCTCTTCTGTTTCCTGCGCACCATTATTTGTAAGAAAAAAAATAGGTCAGGATATAGTTATCCCGACCTATTTTCAAATTAACTAGTTCTGTGATAATCCATACCTGCGGTTGAACTTATCAATAGCTCCCCTTGCAGATACGGCTCTCTGCTGTCCTGTGTAGAATGGATGGCATTTTGAGCATACTTCTACATGAATACCCTCTTTTGTAGAACCTGTCACAAACTCATTTCCACAGTTGCAGACAACCTTTGCCTGATAGTATGTCGGCTGTATATCTTGCTTCATCTTTTTCACCTCTCTGAATATAAATCAAGTGCACCTGTAAGCACTCACTTCCGTTAAATATGTTCCGCTAAATCTCTTAGGCAAAACAGCTTTTACATTATAGCATGGTTTATTTTATAATGCAAGAGTATTTTGTAAAGTTTAAATTATATGTTTAAATTATAGAATTATATTATTTTAACCTTTTTTATCATCTCTATAAATTCAGCGTTATTTTTTGTCCTCATAAACATTTTTATAATCTGTTCAACGGCCTCGTCAGATTTAGAACTGTTGAGAGCCCTTCTCATAAGCAGGCTGGCCTCCATCTCCGGTTGTGACAATAGCAGGTCGTCCCGCCTAGTGCTTGATTTCGGTAGGTCTATAGCAGGAAAAATTCTCTTTTCAGATAAGCTTCTGTCGAGTACAAGCTCCATATTACCAGTTCCCTTAAATTCCTCGAAGACAACATCGTCCATACGGCTTCCGGTATCTACAAGCGCTGTTGCCAGAATGGTTAGACTGCCTCCCTCCCTCATATTTCTTGCAGCTCCAAAAAATCTCTTAGGCATATGCAGGGCCGCAGGGTCAAGTCCGCCTGAGAGTGTTCTTCCGCTTGGCTGCACCGTAAGGTTATACGCCCTGGCGAGCCTTGTAATGCTGTCAAGAAGTATCATTACATCCCTGCCGTGTTCCACAAGCCTTTTCGCCCTCTCAATTACCATCTCTGAAACCCTCTTATGATTGTCAGGCAGCTCGTCGAATGTGGAGTAGATTACCTCCACATTATCACCCTCTATCGACTCTTTTATGTCGGTGACCTCCTCAGGCCTCTCGTCTATGAGCAGTATAATGAGATGCATTTCAGGATGATTGCATGTGACGGCTTTTGCAACCTGCTTTAGCAGCGTAGTCTTACCTGTCTTAGGCTGTGAGACAATCATTCCTCTCTGCCCTTTTCCAATTGGCGATATCAAATCCACCATACGCATTGCAGTTCCGGCCCCCGCTGTCTCAAGGTGTATTCTGCTGTTTGGGAAAATTGGCGTTAGGTCCTCGAATTTCTTTCTCCTTGAAAGAACATTAACCGGATAACCGTTAATAGACTTCATATATAGCAGGGCCGAAAACTTTTCGCTGGCCGACCTGACTTTTGTATTGCCTACTATAACGTCTCCTGTTCTGAGTCCGAATCTTCTTATAAATGCCGGGGAAACATACACATCCTGTTCTCCGGGAAGAAAGTTGTCACATCTGATAAAGCCGTATCCGTCAGCCATAACTTCAAGTATACCGCTCTTTACCTCCCCGCTGTCAAGGTGCTCAATCTCTTCACCGTTTCCGTTCGCTCCGTGCTCCGCTCTGTCGGAACGCTCCTGTCTCTCCGAACGCCCCCCCTGTGAATTCCCGGAATTATTCTGCTGCCTCTGGTTATTGTTTCTCGTCCTGTAATCACCTGACGTATCCCTCACGTTGGCATGCTCCCTTGCCGGACTCTGTCTCACCGTTCTTGTCTGGGCAGGTTTCACTTCGATTGACCTGGAGCTTACCGGGGTTTCCTTAGACTGTTTCTGGTTTGTATCATGTGCTCTGAGATTTCTCTCCGACACCGTCCTGTCCACACCCCTCATTCGGGAATTCTGCCTTACCGAAGGCGTTACATTCTTCTCCAATAGCACATTATTGCCCTGTTCACCGCTCTTTACCACTGTCTCCTTTTTCTCTGAATAATTTTCATTCGTCTTTGAAGCCTCCGGCTTTTCATTCGGAACTGTCTCAGGCTTTTTCTGAGACTGCGAAGACATGTCATATTCTATAAGGGCGTTGATAAGCTCCTGCTTTTTCATAGTTGATATTCTCTTTAAACCCTTTTCTTTGGCTATAACCTTAAGCTCGGCAAGAGAATGTTTTGAATAATCCATATAATTTCTCCTATTTAAGATTCAATATATTTTGTTGTAATTTGTCCCGGATTTGATAGTAAAAAACCCAACGGCAGCTATGCGGCGTCACCCGGCTTCTTTTTAGCAAGTACGTCCCCAACGGGATAGTATTATATAAGTTCTCGGTCCGTCCTGAACAAGCGTCCGCCGGACACTTAGGACCGCTGCTCGCGGGAATAAAATTATAATTCTTAACTTTACTTAAAATGTGTCGCACAAATTCACCATAAGGAATAAATATTATCGAAACTAACTGAAACTCCGACTATTACATTGGAATACGTAAACATTTACATTTTATAAAAGTATACACTATATATTTCTGAAATGCAACTTGATTTTATTTATAATAAATAGTAATATCATAGCCATAAATATATTGTGTCAGAAAGGAAACCTGTTAACATGTTCTGGGGCGAAAAAAGATATCATTCCCTTGACTACCACCTTAAGAAAATATATGGCTCCAAAGTACAAAAAATATCTCTCGATGCCGGCATGACATGTCCTACAAGGGATGGCACAAAGGGTACCCGCGGATGCATATTCTGCAGCGCTATGGGCTCCGGAGATTTTTCTGCCGGGCAATGCGGCAGCATCACGGAACAGATTGACAAGGCTATTCTCGACATGAGCCCGAACAAAAAATGCGGCGGCATGTATATAGCCTACTTTCAGTCGTTTACAAACACGTATGCGCCTGTGGATTATCTAAGGGAAATATTTTTTGAAGCCATATCACATGATAAAATAGCCGGCATTTCTATTGCTACAAGACCGGACTGCATATCGAAAGAGACCACAGAGCTTCTCTGCGAACTGCAGCAGATTAAGCCGGTATGGGTAGAGCTAGGACTCCAGACAATTCACGAGGATACTGCCCGGTTTATAAGACGCGGCTACACTCTCGACGTATTTGAACAAACCGTATCACAACTTTCTGATAAATCAATAGATATAATAGTTCATGTCATCCTCGGTCTCCCGCACGAGACGAATGACGAGATTATTGAGACAATAGAATATATTGCACATAGCCCGGTTTCGGGCATAAAGCTTCAGCTTCTGCACGTACTTAAAAATACGGATTTGGCGGATTACTACGGAACATTCCACATATTTTCCGAGGATGAATACACTGACCTCGTCATTGAATGTCTTGAGCATCTCCCAGAGGACATGGTTATACACCGCCTTACGGGAGACGGGCCGTCGAATCTGCTTATCGCCCCGCTGTGGAGCCTTAAAAAACGCAGTGTGCTCAACACTATAAACAGAAAGCTCAAAGAAAAAAACACATGGCAGGGCAGGCTCTACAAGCGCACAATTTAAGGCGTTGAGTAACCGTTATATAAATCATGCAAATAAAATATAAAGGCATAATTGAAGAAAGGATAATGTAATTTATGATTTCTACACCACAGACACTGTTCAAACTTATGATACTTTATTTTCTTGACTCGGTGGAATTTTCATTATCAAACGCTATAATATCTGATTATATACTCGGAGCGGGCTATACCGATTATTTTAATATACAGAAAGCTTTCAGCGAGCTTGAGGACGAGTCTCTCATAATATCGACCTCAACACACAAAACGACATACTACAACATAACCGACGACGGCAGAAAGACGCTGGAATGTTTTCACTATGAGATTTCAAAGGATATCAAAAATGAGATAAAGGAATATTTAAAGGAGCATTTCAGAGATATAGTAGAGGCCCTGTCAGTCGTCTCAGATTACACCAGAGTGCGCATGAACGAATATTTTGTATCGTGTAAAATAACGGAGCGCGACCAAGTGCTCGCCTCTGTAGGTCTTACCGTATCTGACGAGGAGACAGCCCGGACCGTCTGCGGCAACTGGGCGGACCACAACAATGATATATATTCATATTTAATTAAAATTCTTCTAAATTCAAATACCCCGCAGCAGGACTGACGGGGTATAACTATTTTTTAGACGCCGTTGAGCTACTTGTATGGGCGGCCGACTACCACGCAGTTCTGCTGGTTATACAAAAAACCCTGTGACACCCTTGAGCCGTTCGCGTGAACAATTCTTCCGTATGTGTATATCTTGCCCCCGAAAGATTCACCCGATTGTCCCATATATATTGCAACATGGTATATATTTTTGTATCTGCCATTCTTCTTAGAACCGCCATAAAATATTAAATCGCCGACATTCAGTTTATCCGGTTTATTTATATATTTGGCCGGAACATTTTTCTTTGTCCTTACACAGTAGGCTGCCTCGTTAGCGGCCACCGGTGCGTAATGCCTGTCCCCAAAATACATTCCTGTTCCCTTATAGCTCCTCCAAACGAGCGACGAGCAGTCGTAATAACCTTTCTGCATCCTTCGGGCCTGCGAATATATTGCGCCCTCGGCTTTAAGGGCGTTGTTCACGGCCTTGACGGCCTTTTTGTTGCCCGAATTAAATGATACTACAAACCTTGCTCCGTCCACGTCTACTATTACCGGACAATATCCAGTCTTTTTTACTCTGACAATTCCCTTTGATGAAACGGAGGCCGCCTTTTTGTTTACGCTCGTAAAGGTTACCGTACTTCCAGCCGCGGTTCCGGAGAGCTTTATTACATGTTTTGTACCTTTTGTAACAATATAAAAATCTTTCTTTATCTTAGGTTCAGTGACTGTTACAAAAACCGTCCTGACAACTCCGTCCACCTCGACCGATATTACAGCAGTACCTTTTTTATATGCCTGTACGGAGGCGGTTGCCCCATAATTATAATACATGCTTGTGTTTGAGTAATATATGCCGCCCGCTTGAACGCCTGCAACTATACCATTCGACGAGCTCCAGCTTCCGCCCGATGTAGTTCCGTTAATGCCTATCTCCATACTGCATCCCTTAGCAAGATTGAACGAAGACACGTTTAATACCGGATTCGTTACATTTAACATACACGTATATGCGGTGTTTTTCGTGTCCGACAGTTTGACAGTCGCCGTGATTACCGTGCTGCCAACGGAAATCGGCGTTACCGTACCGTCATCCCCTACAGACGCTACAAGCGGCTGCGACGACGACCACGTCACAGTCCTGCCATCCACATTATTCAGCTGAAGCTTGTACGGAACACTTCCGACAGCCCTGTTAACAGCGCTTTCCGCAAAACATATATTATCAGCCTCCGTATAGACAAAACCTATGCGTATTTTCTTTCCGTCTTCACCCTCTATGTATATAGCACTCTGTCCAACTGCAACCGCTGTCATATTATTTTCAGAAAACTCGACGCACCCGGAGCCGATAACTCTCTCTGATACATAAGTCATGCCCGAATACTCATCGTAGTCGGTATAATCAAGATTATATGATTCACCCAGCATCAATTTAACGGTAAACGTAGGCAAAACTTTCACAACGCTCTTTGCCTCAAACATCTTTTCTCCGGCATACAATCCGTCTTCATCTGAAAATGTCACATACAATTTCATGGACACAGTCACTGTACCGGCAAAGAAACCTTCTATCCCTACGGTTTTATCCTTGTAACTGTACCCGGAAAGCCCTGCGGCGCCGGATATGTCTCCGTACTCTATCCTTGATACCCCCTCGGGGATATTGCACTTTAAGCCAGCATAAATTGTATCTCCGTATATCACAGCGTATTCTTTCTTATCAAACTCAAAAAATGCGCTCTCAATATCTTTCTCAGTGAGAAAACCCTTTTCCTTGTATATGTCTTCAAGACTTACATCCTCTTCCTCAACAGCCGGCTCATTCTCATCTCCGTCATTTATACCGTTTTTAATACCGGCATTATTTCTTCCGGAAATATCTGACGGCAGATTTTTATACGCCTTGTTACCCGCCGCAGATGAAGCCTCGGCCCTTTCGCATACGGCGGATACAATGAAACATAACATTACGGCCGACAATACATACTTTAATAATACATATGTAAAATCCCTTGTCCTTATAAACTTATTTTTCTTACTGTTCGTCAATATCCTCATCCTCACTAAAGTACTCCGCATATTCACAAATATATTCCCAAAGCTCATCCCTTCCCTCGCGGCTTGACGAGGAAAACGGTATGACAGGCGTTCCGTCAACAGCGGACAGCTTTCCGGTAATCGCATCAATATGCTTATTAATCTGTGCCTTTTTAATCTTATCCGATTTTGTCGCAATTATAATAGGGTAGAATCCGCATCCAACAAGTGTTTTGTACATCTGCACGTCTTTTTCCGACGGTTCGTGCCTTATGTCTATGAGCTGAAATACTACCCTCAGCATACGAGAATTTTCAAAATAATTCAATATCATTTTCTTCCATTTTCCCTGAATTTCTTTTGAAATTTTGGCATACCCGTATCCGGGGAGATCAACAAAGTAAAAATCATTATTTATATTATAATAATTGATAGTCTGCGTCTTGCCGGGCTGCGACGACGTCCTTGCAAGCGATTTCCTGTTCAGCATACAGTTTATCAGAGATGATTTTCCGACGTTTGAGCGTCCGATAAATGCAAACTCAACCTTATCGTTTTCCGGTAATTTACTTGTGATACCACACACAGTTTCGAGCTTGGCGCTTTTTATTTTCATCTATCCTCTCTCTTCCACAAATGCGTTTAAAAGCACCTGTTCCATCCTCTCTACGTATTCAATTATAAGTCCTTCAGTTATCTCTTCCTCAATCTCATCTACATCTTTTTTGTTTTTCTCAGGCACGAGAACTTTTTTTATTCCTGCGGTTTTTGCTGCGAGCAGTTTTTCCTTGAGACCTCCGATTGGCAGTATGCGGCCCCTAAGGGTTATCTCTCCCGTCATGGCAATGTCGGCCCGGACTTTCTTTTTGATTACCGCCGACATTATCGCCGTCGCCATTGTTATTCCGGCTGACGGACCGTCTTTTGGAACTGCGCCTTCAGGTATGTGGACATGTATATCGTGCTCCTCGAAATACTTTGAGTCGACGTCATATTTTTCACACTCGGACCTCACAAAACTCATGGCTGTTTTTGCAGATTCCTTCATAACATCACCCATCTGTCCTGTGAGAGCGAGCTTTCCTTTTCCGCCCACGATATTTACCTCAATCTCCAAAGTGTCTCCACCAACCTTGGTCCATGCAAGCCCGCGCACTATACCTATTTCGTCCTCGTCGTTTACGCTGTCAGGCGTATATTTTTCCTTGCCGAGATATTTTGAAAGGTTTCTCTCAGTGACCGATACCCTCTTCTTCTCTCCGGTAACTATCTGCATGGCAGTCTTTCTGCAAATCTTTCCTATTACCCTCTCAAGCTCACGAACACCGGCTTCCCTTGTATACTCATTTATAATTTTTTTTGCGGCTCCGTCATCCAGCTTAAAATTGCTCTTTTTTAGCCCATTCTGTTTTCTCTGCTTGCCTAAAAGGTGCTCTTTCGCTATATGAAATTTCTCATTTGCGGTATACCCGGCAATCTCTATAACTTCCATCCTGTCGAGAAGCGGCTGAGGTATTGTCTGGGACGAATTAGCCGTACAAATGAACAGCACATCCGACAAATCAACGGGAACCTCAACGTAATGGTCCGTAAAATATTTATTCTGCTCTGGGTCCAGCACCTCAAGCAGCGCAGAATGTGTATCGCCCTTAAAATCGCTACTTACCTTGTCAATCTCATCCAAAAGTATAACCGGATTACTCACGCACGCCCTTTTAAGCGCCGTTATTATTCTTCCGGGCATCGCTCCTACATATGTCTTTCTGTGTCCTCTTATCTCTGCCTCATCACGCACTCCTCCAAGGCATATTCTGATATATTTTTTCTCCAACGCTTCCGCTACTGATTTCACAATGGATGTTTTGCCGGTACCCGGCGGTCCTATAAGACAGATAATCGGAGCCTTTGAGTTATCCGTAAGCTCTCTTACGGCAAGCGTCTCCATTATCCGCTCTTTAACCTTTTCAAGTCCGTAATGATTTTTTTCGAGCACTTCCCTTACGTTTACCAGGCTATTATTATCCTCGCTTTTATTATTCCACGGCAGATCGAGCAATGTCTCGATATAACCTCTGAGAACCGCGCCCTCCGATGATACGGAAGATAACTTTTTAAACCGCTTAATCTCCTCGCGCAGCTTGTTCTTTACATCCTCGGACGCGTTTAGACTGTCACACTTTGAAAGAAAAATGTCGGCCTCGCTCTCGATATCCTCGTCGCCGAGCTCCCTGTGTATAATGTTCAACTGCTCTCTGAGATAATATTCTTTCTGATTGTCCTCAACTGAATGCTTAAGTTTTAACATATATTCCTTTTTGTATTTCTGCATGTTAATCTCATCAGAAATACAATTTAAAAGAAACTCATATCTGCTCCTGATATTTCTTTCTCCAAGTATCGACTGCCTTGATTCATTCGATATAGGTATATGCATTGCAATAAGGTCTATCATCTGACGCAAGTTGTCTGTTAACTTTATCCTCTTTTCAAGCTCGGTATTGCCACCGCCGTTCTCATTGGATAACGTCTTATATAAATCAACGAGGGCGCTTATCATAGCTTTCTCCTCAAGGTCAGCAATGTCAGATTCCTCCTCAAAATGTCCGGCATGCGCCATATATGACTTTTCCTCATATATCACCTCGTCAATATACACTCTCTCATTAGTGTCAAACAGCACACGCACGATTTTTCCGGATGCTTTCATAAGCTGTCTCACAACGGCTACCACTCCATACTCCGGGTCCATCCCATCAGTCTTTGCCGCCATCACGACAAGACTGTCTGCAGCCATAGCCTTTTTCACTGCATTTATGTTACAGTTAGTAGTTATTTCAAAATGAATTAACACATCAGGAAGTATCGACATATCATCGACTACTACCAGAGGAAGAAATCCATATTCTTCGTTCATTTTCTTCACCTGCATATTTTCTATAGTTTTTTATCGGTTACTTTTTTGGCAGCCTTTATTAATATATGATAAGTATTCAAAAGTTATAATTCCCTGCGCATAGGTACGCAAGGAATTATTAATGTGCACTAAATATTTATCAGCTCAACCAATCTTTTTTTCCTTCTTAAACTCAAGTACCGGCTCACCCTTACCGTTTATTACATCCTCCGTTATCTTACAGCTGACTACGGATTTTTCAGACGGAAGCTCATACATTACATCCATCATGGCATTTTCCATAATAGCCCTCAGACCTCTGGCGCCTGTTTTTCGTTCGTAAGAGTTTTTCGCTATGACTTCTATAGCCTTTTCATCAAACTCAAGATTCACGCCGTCAAGCTCGAACAATTTCTTATACTGCTTTACAATCGAGTTCTTTGGCTCTATTAGAATACGCTTCAAAGCCTCCTCGTCAAGCCTGTCAAGTCCAACCGCTACCGGAACACGTCCTACGAACTCCGGTATTACTCCGAACTTTACAAAATCCTGCGGAAGAACCTGTTTGAAGAGCTCTCCTACATTCTTTTCCTTGTGGTAACTGTTACCCAGTTCAGCGTTAAATCCTATTGATTTCTTTCCTATTCTCGATTCAATTATCTTCTCAAGACCGTCAAACGCACCGCCGCATATGAAAAGGATGTTCGTTGTGTCAATCTGGATAAATTCCTGATGCGGGTGTTTCCTTCCTCCCTGAGGAGGAACATTTGCTACAGTTCCCTCAAGTATCTTTAGAAGGGCCTGCTGTACTCCTTCGCCTGACACATCCCTTGTTATTGATGTGTTTTCAGATTTTCTCGTTATTTTATCAACCTCGTCAATATATATAATTCCGTACTCTGCTTTTTCTATATTGTAATCCGCAGCCTGAATTATTTTGAGAAGGATATTCTCTACATCCTCACCGACATATCCCGCCTCAGTAAGAGCCGTCGCATCCGCAATAGCAAAAGGTACGTTGAGAAGCTTAGCCAGAGTCTGCGCAAGATATGTCTTTCCGGAACCCGTCGGTCCAACCATAATTATGTTGCTCTTTTGAAGCTCCACATCCAGCGTCTTTCCGGCGATGACCCTCTTATAATGGTTATATACAGCCACAGACAGCGCCTTTTTTGCATCCTCCTGTCCGATTACATATTCGTCAAGAAAACCTTTTATCTCTCTTGGAGTGAGAAGATTTATCTCGTCTTTCAAAACAGGTGTTTCAGCATAATCCTGTGCGTAGAGTTCTTCCTCTACAATCTCGGCGCACACCTCCACACACTCGTCACATATAAATACCCCATCTCCGGCAATCAGCTTTCTAACCTTATCCTGAGGCTTATTGCAAAACGAACACCTGAGATTCTTTTCGTTGTCATCTTTTCCTGCCATTACTTTACCTCATCTATAATATTCTCAATATTCCCGCGTCCGCAGCGGTCCAAACGAAAGCCTGCCTGCACTTGGCGGCTGAACATCCCAGAGATGCTCTATTAACGCCGGCTGCAGCGGAGCGCGATTCAAGCGGGAATATACCCCGCTCTTTGCGGCAAACTTATTAAAAGAAGCCAAGTAGTTACCCTATAGCCTACTGAATGGTATTTAACTTTACGCTCTCTTTGTTATGATATTGTCAATAATACCATATGCTTTTGCTTCCTCAGCGGTCATATAATTATCTCTTTCAGTGTCAATTTCGACCTGCTCAATAGGTTTCCCTGTATTTTCGGAAAGTATACGATTGAGGCGCTCTTTTATTTTTAGAATATTTTCGGCAACAATCCTGATTTCAGTAGCCTGACCTTTTGCACCGCCAGACGGCTGATGTATCATTATCTCCGAGTTAGGGAGCGCAAGCCTCTTTCCTTTTGTTCCGCCTGCAAGAAGAAATGCTCCCATACTTGCAGCGAGTCCCATACACATGGTTGATACGTCGCATTTTATATAATTCATCGTATCATATATCGCCATTCCTGCCGTTACTGATCCTCCCGGACTGTTGATATACAGGTTAATGTCTTTGTCAGGGTCCTCCGATTCAAGAAACAGCATCTGTGCTATTACCAGACTGGCTGTAGTATCGTTTACTTCCTCGCCTAAGAATACTATTCTTTCCTTAAGCAGCCTTGAATATATGTCGTAAGACCTCTCTCCTCTGCTGGTCTGCTCTATGACATAAGGTACTAAACTCATATAATCACCCCTATTTATTATTATTTTTCAACCGCATTACTTGTTACAAAATCAGCAGCCTTTTCAACCTTTATATCTTCTTTCATCTGCTTGATTCCGTCGTCTCCCGCATTTTCCTTAATCTTTTCCGGTTCAATATTGTACATTTTAGCAATCTCTTCAAACTTTGCGTCTACATCTTCATCGGACGCCTCAAGATTCTCCGCCTTTGCAACCGCCTCAAGAACAAGTCTTGACTGTATTCTCTTGAGCGCGTTAGGCTTCATATCCTCCATAAGCTTCTCAGGCGTCGCGCCTGTAAATTTCATATACTGCTCAAAAGAAATTCCCTGCATCTGCAGATTCTGTGCATACTCGTTGACCATTCTCTCAGCCTGCGCTTCAATCATATCGTCTGCTATTTCCATTGAGGCTCCCTCAATAATTTTTTCAATTACCGAATCCTCTTTCTTAGCTTTCGCCTCTTTCTCCTTGCCCTCTAAAAGCTTTGCCCTAATGTCAGCCTTATATTCATCAAGCGTATCAAATTCTGATACATCCTGTGCAAGCTCGTCGTCAATCTCAGGCAGGACTTTTTTCTCAATCTTTTTAACATTGACCTTAAATAATGCAGGTTTTCCCGCAAGCTCCTCAGCCTGATACTGGTCTGGGAATGTTACATTGACATCGACGCTGTCGCCTACATTTTTACCGACAAGCTGGTCCTCAAATGTGTCGATAAAGGTATTGCTTCCGAGTACAAGACCATAGTCTTCCCCTTTTCCGCCGTCAAAGGCTTCCCCGTCAACGAATCCCTCGAAATCTATCGTAACAGTATCTCCCATAGCAGACGCCCTGTCCTCGACAGTCTCCATACTCGCGTTCTTTTCCTGCTCGGCTTTTATCTTATCCATTACCTCGTCTTCAGTAACCTCAGGTTTCTCAACCTCAACTTCTATCCCCTTATATTCTCCGAGAGTAACCTCCGGCTTTATTGCAACCGTAGCGGTAAATATAAATGATTTTCCTCTTTCAATCTGCTCAACATCGACATTCGGCCTTGCAACCGGCTCAACATCAGAAGCTGTTACTTCCTCGTCATATGCGTCAGGAATAATAATGTTTGCGGCATCCTCATAAAATATTTCCGTGCCGTACATTTTCTCAATCATCTTCATAGGAGCTTTTCCCTTACGAAATCCAGGCATGTTAATCTTTCCTACATTTTTCTTGTATGCCGCTTTCAATGCCTCCTCGAATCTCTCTGCCGAAACCTCTATTGTAAGCTTAGCCATTCCTTTTTCAAGTTTCTCAACCTTTAAACTCATTTTTTATTTCCTCCTAAAATATATTAATGTATCATAATACATGTTTTACATTTTTCAGTTCCCTATTTCCATATCCTGTATCTTCCGCTCAGCGCAAGCAGTGCAAACAGATACAGACAGTTATCATAATACCGCCTGTCACCTGTTCTAAGCGGGGTATTCCAAAACAGCTCGACGCACTCTTTCGCATGGCTGCCGCGCGCTGCAAGCGATGCCATCGCATTAGTTGCAATAATTGCAACAGGGTGAAGCGCCGGCTGGTTTATCACCGTTCCGTCGATTTCATACGTCATAAAATCCTTATTGCCCACTGTCACACAGAAAAATTTCTGTATATTATCCGCACACTCTACATTCCATTCATCAGCCGCAAACCACTCATAGTCGATACCAATGTTCGCGGCAACCCTGTAAGAATCACTGAAAAACCAGTCATGTCTGCTGCCGAACTGCTGTATAAACTTCTCCCCGCCAACATACGGGGTTCCATCATAATTTGCATACTCGGCCGCAAGCCCTGTCACGGGATGACAGGCTTTCTTTAAGTACTCACGGCTCGCCTTTGCCGCCTCAGCCCAAAATTCCCTGTCCTCCTCGTCAGCCCACAATGCAAACAGCTCATAAAAATGCGGCAGATGGTATGAAGGGTCTGTCCAACCACAGTTTGGAACAAACTTTATAAGTTTGTTGTCGAGGTTCCACATCTCTACACCCGGATTTTCCTCTCCCTTATGGAGACAGTCGTGTAAAATCTGTCTGGCCTCTTTCGAGTAATTGAATATTCCCTCTCCGTCACCCCATCTGTTGGATGCGAAGAACAGCGCCATCGCAAAAAATTCTTCCCCGTCAGGCGCCGGTCCGTTACTGTTTTTTTCACCTGAGGTTCTGCACGACCACCCGAAATAACCTTTGTGATATCCGTCATAATTATACATATAAGTTTTCGCCCATTTCCACAGGCAGTCAAACTCTTCTTTCCAGCCAATCTGGACGCACATCATCATTCCATAAGACATGCCCTCGGTTCTGGCGTCATTATTGCCCGTGTCCATCAGATATCCCATGTCATCCCCGGTTTTGTAAAAAAACTTCTCATCATCACCGCCATAAAATACGGTGTTAAACGATTCTTTTATCTTATTTTCTATCTCTTCTTCCGTATAACCCATCTCCGCAAACACATTGCGGTATACTCCGGTCTCAAATGCACCTTTCATTTTTATTATCCTCCAATTACGACTGTTGTGCAGTTATAATGTATGTCCGTTTTTCTTTAAGACACCGGCTACCATGTCCGTGTATTTTTCACACTGTTCCAATGTCTCGGCCTCTGCCATGACCCTTATAAGCGGCTCTGTCCCGCTCTTTCTCAAAAGCAGCCTTCCGTTATCGCCAAGCGAAGCTTCAATTTCCTCCGAAACAGCTAATACATCCTTATCTTCAAGCGCAGCCTGCTTATCCTTAACTCTTATGTTCACGAGCTTCTGCGGAAATATTTTTAAATCCTTTAACAGCTCCGATAATTCTTTTTTCTTTCCGGCTATCACTTCCATAACCTTAATTGCCGTTAAAATTCCGTCGCCGGTAGAAGCATGTCTTCCGAATATAATATGGCCCGACTGCTCGCCGCCAAGAGAATAACCGTTGTCAGTCATATTCTCACATACATATTTGTCTCCAACAGCTGTCTTTTCATATTTGATTCCCTTTTTGTCAAAGGCTTTGTACAATCCGATATTTGACATCACTGTCGTGACTACAGTGCTCTTATCAAGCTCCCCGCACGAATCCATGTGGCATCCGCAGATATACATTATGGAATCTCCATCAACAACATTGCCGTTATTGTCGACCGCTATACATCTATCCGCATCCCCGTCAAACGCAAAACCAACGTCCGCACCGCATTCGTTTACATGCTTCTGTAATACCTCTATATGCGTAGAGCCGCAGTTATTATTTATATTAACACCATTAGGCTCTGCATTAATCACACTTGTGACAGCTCCGAGTGTTTCAAAAACACTCTTTGCCACAGCGGATGCAGAGCCGTTAGAACAATCCAGCGCAACCTTATAATTACTGAATGGGCATTTTGCAAGCGACGTCAGGTGATTGATATACCTGTTCCTGCCCTCAGCGTAACCAGATATTTTTCCTATGTCGTCTTGCTTGGCAAGCGGAATATAGTCTTCATTGCTGTCAATATATTTTTCAATCTCCGCCTCAACATCCGCACTTATCTTACGTCCGTCACCATCAATTATTTTAATTCCGTTATCTGTATACGGGTTGTGGCTGGCAGAAATCATAATACCACAGGCAAAGCAATCATTCTTCACAACATAGGAGACACAAGGCGTCGGAACCACATCGAGCAGATATACATCTGCTCCGCTTGAGGCAAGTCCTGCTGCGAGAGCATGCTCAAACATGTCCCCCGAACGTCTTGTATCTTTTCCTATTACAATTCCGGCGCCCTTTTCCTTTCTTCCTCCGAAACTGTTTCCTAAATATCTTCCTATTTTGTATGCATGTGCAGCGTTAAGAGTGACATTTGCTTCTCCCCTGAAGCCGTCTGTCCCAAAATATTTCATTATAAATCCTCCGAAACAACTCAATTACTCCCATATTAACACATACATAACCCATTTTCAATCTAAATTAATCCTACAATATGAACTTTAATTCACACAGCCTGTAAAATCAAAATATTAAACTATTTCTTCATATAATTACAGCCTGAACTTGTTTGCATTGCTGATAAGTTCATTTGATATTCTCTGCAGTTCCTTTGTCGTATCACGGCAGTCGCTGACAATTCTGTCAAGCTGTTCCATAGTGGCAACTGTTTCCTCCGTGCCCGCGGCATTGTTTTCCGATACGGACGCAAGACCGTCAACATTTGCAATGACGCTTTCCTTGACCTGCGTAATATTGTTAATTTCCACGCTGATATCAGAAATTGCACGTACAACCTTGCGGACCTCGGCGTCAAGACTTTCAAACACATCTCCGGTTGCCTCAAGTTTTTCTCCCTGGAGCTTAATCTCACCTACCACTTCGTCCATAATATGTACGCTCTGGTTTGAGTTGTCAATGAGGGTCTGTACAATTTTTCTTATTGTATCTGCCGACTCTTTCGACTGGTCTGCCAGTCCCCTTATCTCCTCAGCGACAACTGCAAAGCCTCTGCCCATCTCCCCTGCCCTTGCGGCCTCGATGCTCGCATTCATCGAGAGAAGATTTGTTTTGTTGGCAAGACCTGAAATAAGGTCGATAGCAGTATTTATATCCTGTGCTGAAGCATTGGTTAAATCGGTCTGTTTCTGGACTTCATCAACCGAGGCCTCGGCCCTCTCGCTTATCTCAATAAGTTCTTTCAGGGTGCTCGCAACGGTCTCATTGCTCTGTTTCATAATCTCCGCACTCTTGCTGAGCTCATTGATGCTTTCAGTAGTTCTGTCAACTGCATTTCCCATGTTAGCTATACCCTCGCCGACTCCCTGTGTGTCGGCCGCCTGCTGAGTAGATCCCTCTGCTATTTCATTTACCGCAATATTAATGCTTTCTATCGACTCGCTAATAGTATTAAAATTGTTGACAAACCCCTCGCTGAATTCATCAAGCTCTTTCATGGATTTATGTATTCCAACGATTGTCTCGGAAAAACTGTTTACAACCGAGTAAACCGCTTTCGCAATTTTTCCTACCTCGTCCTTTCTGCCAAGCAGCTTATCGCCAACCTTTATGTTGAGTTCGCCCGATTCCATCTTGTCAAGGCTTCCCACTATTGCAACAATTCCCTTTACAATGGCGCTCAGTACAATTGCCATTATGACACAGAACAATACTATAAGCAGGGTGATTATTATAACATTTGTCAGTATTATCCCAATGTACTCTTCCTTGACATCCTTTGTCGGAATAGCCGACATCATTACCGCTACAATCACTCCGTCCTCATCTGCGAGCGGTATAAAGTACGCAAAATATTCCGTCCCGTTTATGATGTATGAGTAATCAAAACAAGGCTGCGGTTCTTCAGCAAACATCTTTTCTTCAATCCGCTCCGCCATCTCAACGCCCTCTATACCTGACGAGCGCGCAGCAACGCCGTCTTTAGTTAAAAATGCAAAGTTTACACCCGTCTCAGTATATAGACTCTCCAAATCTTTCTCAATAAATTTTACTTTAAGAGTTCCCTTAAACAATTCTCCGTCTTGTATCAAATAATCACCAAATGTAATATTTTCAAGATTCTGGGAAAACATTAACGCCGCCATGTCGAGCTCCTGCTCGGCCATCTTCTCAGAAACATTTCTGCCAACCGAGTTGAGCGCCAGCGCGGCAGCCAATACGATAATAAACATTGGAATAATCATTATCATAAGAATTTTCTTCTTAATGCCAAATTTAATATTCCCTTTAACACCCCTTTTTTCTCTTTTGCTTTGCTTCACTTTTTTTACAGTCCCCTTTTTCTTTGATTGTTTTATCACATTCATAATCTGCTTCCCCCTGCCACAAAATGCTAACATTATTATACTACATTAATGGCTTAAAAACAACATAAACACAACATAAACTCATATTTTTGTATCACTCCAAAGACCCGGATGACTCTGATACCTCGTAGACAAAATCCATGAAATCAGCATGTCCTTTCTCTACAATCGTAGAGTAGTAAAACAGTCCATATCTGCACCCCGTAAAATGGTCAAGCGTGAACTGCATTTTCTTTCCGTTTCCAAGTTCTTTCCATCCCTCACTACTTTCGTAGAAAAATCTCGCCTCGTCTTTCCCGCACCGGCAATCAAAACTGCATTTTAGACGAACAGCCGGACTGTCGATTCTATGCCTGTCATATACTCTTTCCTCCACATTGCGCGGATTAATACCCCCCGCACAATCTTCAATATCTTTCCCAAGCATAACGAGCTCATATCCCTGACTATCCTTTGTCACCGCTATCGCAGCGTATAATCCCTGAAACGCACATATTCCCGCGTAGTCTCCCTCATTTATGCCTTCTGCGTCCACAATTACTGAAACCTCACTGTATGAATCATAAGTCCTCTGTGTAAGAATATTATATGCCTGAGTAAGATTACTACATATTTTACCTGAGTATACTCTAAACGCGCCTTTCCTTTCCTCAAAGGAGTAAAGCTCCCTTTTAGGAGCGTGGTTCCACTGCCACACTTTTTTAATCTCATATCTTCCATCTTTGCCGCTGATGTAATCAAATTTATCCGATTCGTACAGAGGGCTGTATTTATAGTCCGGCCTTGTGCTCTTAACATTAATCTCACGCGGAACTCTCCCGTCAACTCCGAATATCGGATAATCATTCTCCCATCTCACTGGGACAAGTACCGGAATTCTTCCGACAGCCCCTCTGTCCTGAAACAACACGGCATACCACTCACCGTCGGGAGTATCGACTATGCCTCCCTGGGCTACTCCCGCCCCGCGGTGTCCCATATCATCCTGCAGCACGTCTCCTCCAGTAAATTCGCCCTCAAGCGAATCAGACGTGTAGCACGCTTCAGTCCTAAACCATCTGTCTCTCAGGCTGTGTATGAAAAACGAGTAATATCTGCCGTTAATTTTATAAAAGTGCGTTCCCTCAAATCCAAGGCCCGGATGCCCGGTATCTTCAACAATTATTCTGTCAAGACCGCCGGCTTTAGGTCCGTTAAGACCGCTGTCTAGCTCCGTAATGCGTATGCTCTTATTTCCGTATATTATATATACTCTGTCATCGTCATCAAAAAACAGTGACGAATCGTGATAGAATCCCTCTATATAACTTTTCTCCCACGGTCCGCACACATCAGCCGCCCTGTAAAGATAGGTTTTGTGCGTGTCGTTTGCCGCAAAAAGAACATAAAACATACCTTTGTGATAACGCAGCGACGGCGCCCACATCCCCTGTCCGTATATATTTTTCTCACCGTCAAGCATCTGGGCCGGGGTATCGTCGAGCGTGTCATAAATATATGACACAATCTCCCAATTCATAAGGTCATATGACTTTAACAAAACTCCTCCCGGCATAAAATGCATTGTCGTGCTCACCATATAATATGTATCTTCCACCCTTATCACGTCAGGGTCCGGATAGTCCATATTCATCAACGGGTTAATCATAACAAATTCCTCCTCCATATACGTTACAATATTTTTATTGCTCTATAACTATAATAGTACATAAATCACAACTTTTCCACTTTATATAGTATAAAAAGAATAAAAACCTGATAAAGAATAAAGCAGCTCGAGAAGTGTCTAATTTTAGTTTTTTTCTTATAAATAAAAAACATCTGCGGCGTACAGGTACTTTAAAGTCCTGCAGACCACAGATGCTTAAAATACAATATAGTTATCAATAATTGCTCTGATGTTTATTCAACCGTTTTGAATGCATTCATAATCAAAATATAGAATCCAGGGTCGTATACGCCGTCCGAGTGTCCTGACGGATATTCATTATAAATATGCGGAACTCCGCCTGTCTCAAGAGCATTGTGATATCTTTTAGGCTCGTCATTTACAACGTCATCATATATTCCAGCCGAAATCTGTACGTATGTGTTATTAACATATTCCTCAGGAAGTGTTATTGTGTCCTCCTCTGCCCCCTCAACGGCCAAAAGTCCCGGTTCGCTCTTTCCAACTGCAGGATTAGAGTAAGGAAGAAGTCCGAATGCCGGACAGTATCCTGCCGTAAAACCAAACAAATCAGGTCTTGAAAGTCCGATATAGAGAGCTTCTCTTCCTCCCATTGACCATCCGCATACCGCAGTGTTCTCCCTGCCGGTTGCAACAGCATAATTTTCCTCCATATAAGGCATGAGGTTGTTTATAAGGTCCTCCCTGAAATCATCATAATGCTTATAATTTTCAGTTGAGTGCATATCGTTCTCCGGCTCATCGGACACACGTATACCAGGGAAAACGAGTATCATTTCCTCACACTTGCCCTCTGCCCTTAGGTTTGCATATATTTTTGCAATCGAGCTGCCGTCAATATTTGTTCCAAACATCTCCTTGGTGCACCCTATTCCGTGCATCATATATACTACAGGATATTTTTTTGATTCGTCATACCCTGCCGGAAGTGCTATGTTCACTGTTCTCTCAGAATCGGTTATATCCGAATAATATTTTGCGTTTACTATAAATTCGCCGTACTCAACACCGTCTTTCTTATCCTTAAAGTCTGACGGGATATTTTTCTCAACAATGGCATCGTTCGCTGTTATAATCTTTGCTGTAGGCGTAGGCGTTGCCGTAGGAACCGGTGTCGGCGCTGCCGTAGGTGCAGGAGCAGGCGTCGGCGTAACTACCGGTGCAGGCGTAACTGCTGTAGGTGCAGGCGATACCGAAAGCGTGTTGCCGGTTACTTTTACCTTGCATGTCATTTTCTTAGAAACCCCTTTTAACTTGTACACTGCCGTAATCTTAGCGCTTCCTTCTTTAACTGCTTTGATTGTAACCGCTTTATTTCCGGCAGTTACCTTTTTCATTACTTTCACAACCGCTGGTTTATTTGACTTCCATGTTACCTTTGCGGCTTTCTTTCCATTCTTTACTTTAATTGTTTTCTTTTGTCCAACCTTAACGCTGACATTTTTCTTGTCAAGCTTAGGCGCTTTCGCTGCGTCTGCATTCTGCATACTGACTGCGCCGAAAGCAAGCGCTGCTGTCATTGCAATTGCAGTAGTTTTTACAAAATATTTTCTCATCAGACAATCTCCTTCCCTGTTATACATTTGTATAATCAGTTTAATACAGTAGTTTGTTTTTGTCAATGTAAAGGAACGACAAAAATTATTACGCAGAAAAGCCCAAAAAATGAAAGCCCGGGTAAACACAGGCTTTCATTTTTATTTATAACTATTATCCATTTATTGCTTGCTTATTATGACATGTATTATATTGCAATTATCATTACTTGTTTATTATCATATTACAATTTTCTTTATATTACAACATAATTTTTCATTTTAACTGTTAAATGAGGCATTTTTCCATCAAAATATTGTCCGTTATTAATTCCCCTAATCAATCCTCTATTACTATAACAGGCTTTATCAGGTCTGAAGGTTTGTCTTTCATAAGGACCAGAGCTTCCTCCACCGAATCCCATCCGTGAAATACATGTGATATAAGCGGCGAGACATCAAGTTTTTTATTTGAAACCATCGCCCCGAGTTTTTCCATTCTGAGTCTTCCACCCGGCATAAGACCTCCGTTAATCTGCTTGTGGCCCATGCCGACTCCCCACTCGGCCCTCGGTATTGATATACTTTCCCCTTCTCCGAGATAGTTAACATTACCTATAATACCGCCGGGTTTAACACATTTAACGGCATCGGCAAATGTTGCAACAGTTCCGCCTGCGATAATAACCTTATCTACACCCTTTCCGTCCGTCATTTTAAGGACCTGCTCGCAGATAGGACCGTTTTTGTAGCTTATGAATTCGTCGGCCCCGTATTTTTTTGCTGCGTCTATACAAACCTGCCTTGTTCCGACCGCATATATCTTTGACGCACCTTTAAGACTAGCCCCCGCAACGCACATAAGCCCTACAGGACCGATTCCAATGACGAGAACCTCATCGCCGTACTGTACATCTGCAAGCTCTGCGCCGTGAAATCCCGTAGGCACCATGTCAGACAGCATACACGCATCCGTAATGCTCATTCCCTCAGGCATATGAGCAAGATTTCCGTCGGCATCATTTACGTGAAAATACTCTGCGAACACTCCGTCTTTATAATTGGAAAATTTCCAGCCCGCCAGCATTCCGCCGGAGTGCATCGAATATCCTCTCTGTGCCTCAACAGAGTTCCAGTCAGGTGTTATCGCCGGTACAAGCACCTTATCACCGGCCTTAAAATCTTTCACAAGCTCTCCCGTCTCAACAACCTCGGCGCAGCACTCATGTCCGAGAATCATATCATTCCTCTCTCCGATAGCGCCCTCCCAAAGGGTATGGACATCAGATGTACATACCGCAATTGCAAGCGGTTTACATATTGCATCAAGCGGCCCGCATTTTGGCTTATCTTTCTCAATCCACCCAGCCTTTCCGATGCTAAGCATAGCATAACCTTTCATACTAAATTCTCCTTCCAGATATATGTTTTTAGTATGGGCAGGCGTAATTGTATTTATACTGTAAAAACCGCTTTGAAAAAAATTTAAGCCAAATCTTATCATCATTATTCTGATTCTTGGTTTTTGATTTTATCGGCCTTTCATTGTAACTTTGGATATTTACATGCGTTTCCAGTCAAGTATCTGTTGCAGGCGCTCCTTAACCTGTTTTTCACTCCCCTGTTCGCCCGGTCTGTAGTAGCGTCTGTCCTGCAACGGCTCCGGCAGACATTTCATCTTTGTAAGCTTCTCGTCCGTATCGTGCGCATAAATATAACCCTTACCATATTCCATGTTCTTCATCAATTCGGTTGGGGCGTTGCATATATGCAACGGAACAGGCGCAGCCGGAAGTTCCTTGATATCATCCCTGCTCTCACCGCATGCAACATAGATGGAGTTAGATTTTGGCGCCATTGACAGATAAACTACGGCGTGCGCCAAATGTACATCACATTCAGGCATACCGAGAAAATGACATGCCTGATATGCCGCAACCGCCAGCGGCAGCGCACCGGAGTCCGCCATGCCGACATCTTCACTGGCAAACCTGATAAGACGTCTCGCAATATACAGCGGTTCCTCCCCTCCGTCAAGCATACGGTTCATCCAATATACCGCGGCGTCAGGGTCGCTGTTTCTCATAGATTTGTGAAGCGCTGAAATGAGGTTATAATGCTCCTCCCCATTTTTATCATATAACAGGGAACGCCTGTTCATGCACTGTGACAGAATCTCATCGTCCACACAAAGTACGGCCTCCTCATTCATCTTTCCGTTGAATACCGACATCTCAAGGGTATTCAGCGCCGTCCTCGCGTCTCCGTTTGCAAAACGCGCTATAGCCGATATCTGCGAATCATCAATTTTAATCTGCGTGCTTCCAAGTCCTTTCGGGCTTTTCAGCGCATGCTTTAACAGCTCGTATAAGTCCTGTTCTCCCAACGCCTTTAATATAAAAACCTTGCAGCGCGACAAAAGCGCCGAGTTAATCTCAAACGAAGGATTCTCAGTCGTGGCGCCTATGAGAATAATACTGCCTTTCTCAACATATGGAAGGAACGCATCCTGCTGCGCTTTATTAAAACGGTGAATTTCATCCGCAAACAGCAGCGTACGCACTCCCATTTTACGGTTTCCTTCAGCCTCGGCCATAACTTCTTTAATCTCCTTTATTCCGCTTGTAACCGCACTGAACTCGACAAATCTTGCTTTCGTGTGCTCCGCGATAATTCTCGCAAGCGTGGTCTTCCCTACTCCGGGAGGACCCCAGAATATCATGGACGATATCTTATCCTCCTCTATCAAACGTCTAAGAATCCTGCCCTCGCCTATCAGATGTTTCTGTCCCACATAATCCTGCAAAGTTTCCGGTCTCAGCCTTGCGGCGAGCGGCGATGTCTTCTCCCTATTATCAAACAGGCTCATTTGCTCCATATTTATTTACCTTTCATTAAATACTAGTGTACTGTCCCTTTGGTTTATATCTGTTATATGATATCATAAATCCTCATTTCATCCAACATGGCTTTCTCTCAAATCCGACATGGTAAACAATGTACTGCATTACAACCTGATGTTCACCCATATTCAGCAGGTAAAAATTTTTTTCCTGCCCCACTATTCTGCCTTTCGGCGCCTCGCTTAGACACCTGTTTAAAAATTCGATCTGCCTCTCATATTTATCTTCATCCGGAGCCGTCTCCGGATTATCATTTCCGAGAATTACCCTTTTTATATATTTTACGTCCGCCAGTGAAAATGCCGCGCTCATTTTTCTATCCTTTCCGTTTTGCACATTTATCGCAAAACTACCCCTTTTCCGTTTTACCTTACCGCCCAGCTAGAGCGCAGTTCTTCCTCGGTATACACAGTGAGCTTGCTGAATGGAATTTCAAAACACCTATATTCCTCCGAGCTCGAATCTACCTTGTTTTTTGTCTGGCTGCAAGGTCCGGATTCAAATTTTGTAACATCAAATATTACGCTGCTGTAAATAGTAGGCCCGGTAATGGCAAGCGTGCTGCTGTATTCCCTGATTAGCCCGGTCTTATAATACCCTACGCATCTCTCAAGCAAATCAGTAACCCTTCCCTTTTGCATTCTGCACCATATCTGCGCCCTTTCGTTAGTCACATCCTGCAGCGAGCGGCCTGCTAACGGCGGCGGGTCAAAATTGCTTTCCATTGTACTGTAATTTTGTCCTATCTGCCTTAGCAGCATGTTTATCATCATACTTTCAGGATGTGCCGCCACCATCTGATTGATAAGCCCCCTGTTGTGGCAAAATACCCTGTATGCCATAGGATGGCACTTAACATCGCCAAGCCCCAGCATGACGGGTTTTTCACCAAGCTCCCTTACAGCCTGTAACATACTGTCTCCGCCGTCACAATTTTCAAGTTCAGTTGTCCTGTAATCATGAATATAGCCAGTGACATTCATCACAGCCTGAATAAGCGGCCTCTGAATATCAATATCATAAGCATTAAATTTGCTTATAAGCTCCGGATTAATCTGAGGCAGCATGTCCACGTCTGTATATACGCCTCCATGTTTTTTCAAAATAAGTAATCTGGAAATATCAGAAAGGGCGGCAAAGTTCTGTGTCTGAATTGCCTCTTTCATATACACCGTGTACAGTTCATGCTCTAAAATTGCCTCCACATGCATATCACGTATTATTATATTGCCCGGCATTGCAGGCCCGGACCATATCATATCGTCCTTTAGTACAATATTTTTTCCTATGCTTACAAGAAATTCATTGATAGCCCGGGTCATATCTTCAAAGTCAGGATACCTTTCCAGTACAAATGCCGTAAACTGCTGTCTGAACCTGAACATGGCATCCGCCCATTTATTGCGGTCCTCCTTAGAATACCTTTCCTCGGACATCTGCCCAAATATATCTGACAATTTTTTCAGGCAGAGCAGATTTGAGTCGTACCATATGTTAATTTCATACGAAGGGTTAATCATAGCCCACACATTTACGTAATTCATCACTGTAGGCGTTATGGCACCTCCAATCCATACAAAATGAATTTTCTCAGGTACTTTTACCTGATTGTCACTCATCTTGCTGATTACGTAACCGTGTAAGTTGTCAAACAGGAGCTTAGGCCATTTTTTAATATTATTACCCGGCATAGACATATATTGCATTACAAGGGACGCAAGCTCACCGAGCAAAATATACTGTCTGTTAAAGACACTTTCAATATTACATGCGTCGAGTTTAAGCATTACGTTTACCTCTTCCTGCCCGGTACTTGTTATACCGTCTTCAACGAACAATTTAATAAGCTCGTCAACCGTCATTAAATTCATATTTTGCACCAAGCCTCAAGCGAAAATTCAAGCATTTTCATATGAGGCGCATACACACAGGGTGAAAGACGTTTGTTTGCATATTTTCCTTTCTTCTTTTTATTTCACCCTTACCTCCATTCTATCCTGTGCGCGGAATTACATATTTTTCTTACCCTGCATCTTTCTTAACCGCTACCGGTGTACACGCCGTAGCCAGCACGTCTATCATTCTCGCCAGTCCTTCCGGCTCTTTAGCCTGCGAAGCGTGCACCTTGACATGGTATTTTGCGGAATTGTCACTGCTTCTGGTGTTGCTCTCCTGGCTTGATATCGAACCCTTAATCTTAACGTCCATATGGAACGGTCCAATAGCCAATCCGGCCTCCGCGTCAATACTTCCCTCCTTAGCCGACTTGGACTCGCAAGATACAGCGGATTTTACTTCCATGTCAAATTTAATGTCGACGTCATCCACCTGCAGGCTCGGCACGTTTATAATAGAAAGAATAGGCACATTCATCTCTACCTCTTCTTCCGTCTGCTCTCCGGTTTCCTCGTTGACGGCAGCTCTCTTAAATGTAAAGCTTGTCGTACGTACTTTACGTTTTCCATCCGAATCGGGAGCTTCCATACCGACATTCTCAATAAATCTCGTCGTGGTTGCGGCAAGCATACTCTGCGCGTCGCAGGCCGCTTTCAGCGGACCTCCTATAAGCGTTGACATGTCAAGACCGCTGAACTGGTCTCCCATTTTAACTAAATCACCCATAACTATTTCTCCTTTCTCCCCCGGAATCCACTGATGAAACGTATCGCCGGTATCAATACTCCTATATACTCAAACAGCACAATTACGGCATAACGCGAATCATCGAGTCACGGATTCTTAAAATCCCTTCCGGCGGCTCATCTGATTTGAACTTGAGATGAATATCCGCAAAACCGACGTTTTCACGCTTGGACACATGTGGTATGTAGCCGACATATCCTTCATCCATTAGACTTTTCTTATTTCCCCTCCTTGCAGCCGTTTCCCCCTCCCTGTCATTACACAGAGCTTTTAAGCTAACCTTTCCAGTAAGCTTGACCTTAAAATCCACTGATACTTCCTGTAATTTTAAAGATGAAATCGGCACTATACAAAGCTTTGGAATCTCAACCTCGGTAAACGTCATCTTTCCGTCTTCCCCACGCGCAGGATATTGCATTTTAATACATATAGGTTTATTGTCGACGTCAAAATAATTTTCTAGCAATTCAACATGCTGCTGTCTTGAAAGCTGGTTTACTTTAATAAATGAACTCTGAATTGCCTGCAACAAAGTGTCGAAACTTTCTGACTTTGCCATGAAATCCTCCATTCCCCGCCATGAGCGGACATCGGTCTTTGTGGGTACGCACCCCTGTTACGCTTTCGATAATACTATATTATGGTAAGTCCCACCGTTTTATAAAAAACCCATAAACCCGCTAAAATTCGGCATTATTAGACATACCAAACCCGTATGTTTAAATGAGGGAATAAAAAAAGAGGTAATACTTTTTCATATATTTTATTAATTTTGTGTTGACAAACGAAACATAATATAGTATTTTGTCAAGTTTTGCAATAATTTACTTCCTTCTTAAAGACAATATAATAAAGCAATTAACTTAGCGAATATAGTTTTATATGGGAAATAACTTAACTCAACGGCGCCAATTTGAACCCGTTTCAAATTGGCGCCGTTGAGTTAAGTTAACAAATAAATTCACAGCGGAAGCTCGTTGATTCTCCTAAGTTTTTCCTCCGTTGTAGTCGTCAGGTATATTCTCGTTATCTCCAATCCGGAATGTCCCAGTATATCCGCAAGTTCAGATATATTACCGTGACGCTCCATATAAGTCTTCGCAAACAAATGACGGAAACTGTGCGGATGCACTTTCCTACGCGGAATCCCTACGTCGTCCGCAATTTTCTGCAGCATCTGCCACACTGCGCTGCGGCTTATCGGCGTATTTTTATTTCCGAGAAAAATGCATCCCGACTGAACATTATTTTTTCTGCAGTATTCACCTATGTCAGAAATCAGGTCGTCAGCCAGATAAATTGAGCGGTACTTTCCCTTTCCGTATATCATCATGCTCTGCTGTCCGAGCGACTCAACAGTTATGTAACGAAGCTCGCCTATACGTATTCCGGTCTTTCCCAAAATTCGTATAATCAAATTGTATTTATCTTTCTTGTTTTCTCACGTATACTCGATTAGTCGATTGTACTCCTCAATAGATATTACATTTTCAAGATTCCAGTTACACTGCACACGTTTTGTCCTGACACAGTATTCGTTCATGTTCATCCATTTTAAATAGCGGTTTATCGCGACAGTATATCCGTTCACCGTCGATACCTTATGGCTTTCCCTCATTTCCGAAATAAACTGCTGTACCTGTTTTTTCTTTGGTTTCCCGCCTTTCAGATACGTCTCAAGACAAAAGGCCTCCCTGTAGTACATTTCTACCGTCAGAGGACTAAGAGATTGTGACTCAAGATATTCCCGGTATTTTCTCAGCCTCCTTTTCTGTATCATGCTGTACTCCTTTCCGCGCCAGACATAACAATACCCCTATTTATGCCTTAATTTTTATGTTGTATACAACAATAAAAATTTTATACTATGCCGGAACAAGAGTCAATACATTATTTACATTTTTTGTAATTTTTTGTCGATTCCATCATCACTTTGCACAATAATGGAGACAATTTTATATGTCAGATATATCTGTAATGACTGGTTTACCATCTTTATCTAATAATGGCGTTATGCCAAGACCATATCCGGTTTTTAATACAAGATAATTAACACCGGTTTCCTGATCAACTAATACTTGTCTAAGACCTGAATCTTTTAACGACGACCCTTCTTTTAATACAACCTCAAATCTGTTATCTTTGCTTTTCATTTTATTAACTCCCTCTACTTAAAATTTTAATTTGTAAATATATCTCCCGACATATTTTTGAATTTTTATCATCCATCAATGGATGTAGTGAATGGTATTTTTGCCGCTTAAACGGTATTGTATTCCTCATGCAATATGCCAAACATTTTACCGCACCGTACATCATTACGCATATTATAGGCATACACATTCAAAGAAATTTAGTAAAGCATATTATCCTGTTCGCCTCTGTAAATCCCGCTTTCATATGTATTATCCCTATCCTGCTTATCATATGACAACTATACCGCGTAATCTTTTGAAGTTCTTCCCCAGCCAAAAACTTTTCCCTCGTCAATATTTTTATTTCTTATTTCCATCTATAAGCCCCCCCCAATCCAATATGATATAAAATAAGATTTTATTTTACCTAATCATGAAGTTGTAATTTCAGCCGTATTTATTTCAAATAGATTCTTGTATACATATTTCCCATCAGGGTTTCCAGTATTCGCGAAAGGTACTGCTCAATATTATGCGTTTTACAATTTTCAATACATTTTGATTTACGCAATGGCAAAGCTTTTTTATTTTATTACTGTAGCAGCTCTTCCCACTCGCTTTCCTTAAAACCTACTAAAATTTTATTCTTGTTTATCAAGATAGGACGTTTCACAAGCATCCCGTTAGTGGCAAGTAGTTTCAACTGTTCATCTTCACTCATTAATGGAAGCTTATTTTTTAACTCCTTTTCTTTATAAAGCACACCGCTGGTATTAAAAAACTTCTTCAATATAAGTCCACTTTTCTCATACCATTCCTTTAATTCATCATAGGAAGGATTGTCCTCCGCAATATGGCGCTCTGTATATTGTAAATTATGTTCATCCAGCCATTTCTTAGCTTTCTTACAAGTTGAACATTTTGGATAACATAGTATTAACATTTTGCTCCTCCTTTTCTCATACCACAACAAATTTACACGTTATCGGACCTCTCAGCCCCAACATAATTGTTAAAATTCGTATCTTTCGTTGTGTTTATCTTTCCTTTAAATATTACCACATAATTATGCTTTTATCCATAAAAATGCGCACAACTTAAATGACGCCGGTTGTTTATTAGCAGTTATTGTTTACTCGCTGTAATAGTAAACTCTCCCGGTATATTTTCATTTGTCCACGCAGGATGTTCATCAAACTTTCTTAATGTAAAACCACTATTTATGACAGAATTGATAATCTCGCTTATTGTATACTTTCTATAACTGCACTTAGGCATCTTTTCACGAATATTTTCTTCATAAAAACGGGCATGCGCCATATCTCCTTCAAAAATTTCCTTTGAAAAATAACTCATGGTCGGTTGTTCAAAATTCAATATGTCTGATATTTTTGTAAACGGATGAAAATCGCTGCATATCATTTTTCCATTGTCTTTCAATAATGAATACATTATGCGCATAAATTCATCAATATCATGAAAGTAATGCAATACTCCCCCTTCCATAAAAACTATATCAAAATAATTTCCGTACTTATCCATATCAATTTCCAATATATCACACACTTCAAAATTCAATTCAACTTCTGCGGCAGACGCAACCTCAAGCGCATATTTCTTATTATCTTCCGAAATATCAAAGACAGTAACTTCCGCTCCTAAAACAGCCAATGGAACGGCCTTTTTTCCGCAGGAACCACATATGTTTGCTATTTTTAGACCACTATATGTATCAAAATAATTAGAATATTTTTTCAGCATTCCTAAAGGATTTTCTAAGTCCTTTTTTGCTCTGTCTGCCGGCGTACCTGATTGCTTAACCCAAAACTCATAAGCATTAAATTCCCAAGCCCTTTTATTTTGAATACTATAATCTATCATCTTTTAATATCCTCCATCGCTCAATTTGTTAAGTACATTTCATTACTCGAACTCAATGTATATTTTTAATTTTAACTGTTTTTACCTAAGTTTTGTGTGTGTGCATGCCTGTAGCTTATCACATCAATCATTATGGCCCGCCTATTTTCTGTTGCCATAATGTTACATAATATTATAGCTTTTAAATAAATATTTATCAACTTTATTCTTCTTTTATATAACTATATAACAGAAATTGAGCTTTATAGATTATACCGGAAAGAATATCATTTTGAAAATTAAGCCAATCCTGACCTGATGCATACTATTTGGAATCGTTTAAATCAGGGAGATAATTCTTCGTGCAATTTCATCAATAACCTGCACAAAGCATTCATCACTCTTTCCAGTTGGGTCAGAAAGCCCCCAATCTTCGTCAAAGACTCTCCCAATGTAATTACATCTCACATCACACCCCATTGAAATTGCAATATCGGGCGCAGGGATTTTATCAATAGTTTAATCAAATTTATCTCCCACAAAATGTCTGCCGAGTGCTTCTGCAATCTGACTGCGGCATGAATTATGAACACAAATAAAGGCTACTTTTTTCTTATCCATAGCTAAAAACCCGCTTTATGAAGTAACGTAATTACATCATTAGGTTTTAGCACCTTACCCATAGCGACAACCTTTTCATTGACAACTATGGCAGGCATGCTCATAACACCATATTCCATTACTTTCTGCATATCAGTAATGTATTCGACCTCTGCTGAAAGCCCCAAATCCTTTACTGCCTGTTTAGTGTTCTCGTACTGTTCGTGACATGATTTACAGCCCGAACCTAACACCTTAATACAGCAAATTCCGTCCTTTGCCTCGGAGCAACATCCATTTATAACTTGTTCTGCCTCAATTGTCGGACAACCGCAACTGCAGGCGCAGTCAGGTATTTTCTTTTCTTCGTTTCTTTTCTTACCAAAATTAAATAGTGCCATAGCAACCTCCTAAAATTAAATAATTAAATATTGTATTGCATTGAAGAAATAACCCAAAACGACAATACCAATCATACATATTCCAATAAAAATGCCCAGTAGTTTCGGTTTAACAGCTTTACGGAGCATAATAATTGAAGGAATGGAAAGAGTGGTTACTCCCATCATAAAAGAAAGGACAACGCCGAGCAATGCGCCTTTTGCAAGCAGTACTTCAGCAATCGGAATTGTGCCAAAAATATCTGCATACATCGGCACACCTGCAAGAGTAGCAACTACAACGCCAAACGGATTATTATCCCCAAGCGCTGTTACGATGAAATCCTCAGGAATCCAATTATGAATGACAGCGCCAATACCTACACCGACCAAAACATACGGAGCAACCTTTTTTGCTGTTGAAACAACCTGTTCCCAGGCATACTTCATTCGGTCTGTAAAGTGCAATTCTTCCTGAAAAACATCTATGGCATGACCGCTGCGTATAAATTCCTCCACTTGATTTTCAACGTGTAGTTTTTCAATGAAAGCGCCGCCTGCAACAGCAATCACTAAGCCAAGGAGAACATAGAGAACAGCAACTTTCCATCCAAAAATGCTCATTAGCAAAACAAGACTTCCAAGGTCAACCATTGGCGAAGAAATAAGGAATGAGAAAGTTACACCAAGTGGCAGTCCGGAACTCGTAAATCCAATAAACAGAGGAATAGACGAACAGGAACAAAACGGCGTCACAGTTCCGAGCATGGCGGAAATAATATTTGCCCATATCCCATGAAAACGTCCAAGTATCTTTTTGGTTCTCTCAGGTGGAAAAAAACTCTGGATATACGATATAATCGAAATCAGAACACCTAACAGCACCATTATTTTGACTGTATCATAAATAAAAAACCTGACACTTCCGACAATCCTGCTATCAAGGTCTAAGCCGAATAATTGAAGCAAACAACCGATAAAGCGGTCAAACCACATTATACCAAGAATTTCATTTTGAAAAAAATCCCACACTGACTTTAAAATTTCCATTTACACACCCCTCTGATATAGTCAAATAGCAATATATCTATATATTAATGATTTTATAAGTCGTGCTGAAAAGAATACGACTACTTTTCACAACACGACTTATTTTCAATTGAACCGGAAATACGCGTCAGCTCCTGTACACATTGAACAGCGATCCCTGCTCCTTCAGGAGAAATAGAATAATGTGTCCATTTGCCTTCTTTTCGCCCAACGACTACACCAGATTCACAAAGTATCTTCATATGATGTGATAACGTAGGCTGTGCCACATTGATTTCTTCTAACAGCTTACAGGCACATTTCTCACCTGTAGCAAGCATTTTCAATATCCGAATG
Source organism: uncultured Clostridia bacterium (assembly GCA_948472945.1). GTDB lineage: Bacteria > Bacillota > Clostridia > Lachnospirales > Lachnospiraceae > V9D3004. The sequence goes on along the minus strand of CAOKVX010000001.1, from coordinate 1,166 downwards.
CGATTTTCATCGCAAAATGCTTTGAAAATGACAGCTGTTTTCTTTTCATCAATCATTAAGTTTTCACCTCCATTAGATAACTATCTATATTATATGTAACGTATAGAAAAATGTCAATAGCGCACTATTTCATGTCATTAACAGACTATTAATTGCTATTTTTTGTTTAATGTTTTGCTATTATGAATATATTTATATTACACAACCAAGTATAAAAATCAATATAAAAAAATTAGCTCCGTTATAAAAATAGTATCATTAACTTACAGCTATATTTTGACAACATTTTCAGTCTTTTATTTGAATTACAATTTCTTCTCCACTTTCTTCAATTCATCCAACAATGCTGGCCTTCTTGGATATGTCTGCTTCAATTCCTAAATTAATGCTCATGTACGGTAAAGAAGCAAGCAATCGAAAACAAGAGATAGACCGCCAGCACCACACTATTCCGAACCGAAGAAACCAAAGACCATAAGACAAGCATTATGGAAATGTGCATAACAGGCTATTCCGTCATGGATAACTCTATAAGACAGCCAGTTATACACATTACCACAATGCCGACTACTGCGGAATCTCACTCACTCTCCACCTTTTCATAAAAAGGGTATTGACAATGACATCAAAAGCGCATATACTGTGCTTATCGAATAAGTACACACATTACAGACAATACGCTTAGAGAGGAGTGAATAAATGGAAATAATCATAAGCAACAGCAGTGATAAGCCTATTTATGAGCAAATATGTATGCAGGTCAAAAATCTGATTATGAACGGAACTTTATCTGCTGGTGAAGCGTTACCGTCCATGCGGGTATTAGCAAAAGACTTGCATATCAGCGTTATTACTGTCCAAAGGGCTTATGAAGATTTGACCCGTGACGGATTCATAGAAACTGTATCTGGAAAAGGGAGTTTTGTTGCAGCCCAAAACAAGGAGTTTATCCAAGAAGAACAGTTGCGTGTAGCAGAGGAATTGTTACAAAAGGTTGCGGAAATCGGCAGAGCACATGGAATCAGTTATGAACAAATGACAAATATTCTAAAGTTGTTTTACGAAGAATAAACAGGAGGCGAGGACATGGAAAAAAACAACATTTTAGTACGGGATTTATGCAAACAGTTTGACGAATTTTTGTTAGACCATGTTTCATTTCAAGT